>NZ_PDJH01000001.1:0-1443343 GCF_002564025.1 Flavimobilis soli | reverse complement strand
CAACATCTGGGAGAATCGCACTGACTCCCAGCCCTACGACGCCCTGGACGTGCGTACACAGTGAGCAGATCGACCCGCGCCGTCGTGACGGCCGCGCTGGCCGCACTCGTCGCGGTGGCGGCGTACCTCGGCGAGGTGCCGCTGGTCGCCGTCTCGGCCGTCCTCGTCCTCGTCTTCGCCGCCGGGTGGCCCTCCCTCGTCGAGCTGCCCTGGCCTGCTGGTGCGGCCGTCGTGCTCGCCGTCGTCGGTCTTGGCGCCGTCGCGGCCGTCCTGGGAGACGACGGCCTCGCCTTCCTCCCGTTCGTCGCCGCCGGGGGCCTCATCCTGTCCTTCGTCCGCGAGATGCTGCGCCGCGACGGTCGCGCCCACCTCGTCGAGTCGCTGTGCGGCACGGCGGGCGGCGTCTTCATCGTGATGTGCGTGTCGGGGTGGGTCGCCGTCTACTCGGGCGAGGGCGTCGTCGTGTGCGCCGCCGCGACGCTCGCGGTCGCGTCGGCTGTCGCAGCCGCGCTCCCGTGGCGCGGCTGGGCGAACGTCGGGCTCACGGTGGGTGCCGCGGTCGGCGTCGGCTCGGCCATCGGTGGTGTCCTGCCGCAGGTCGACCTCGCGCAGGGGCTGTGGCTCGGTGCGACCGCGGGCGTGGTGACCGCGTCCCTGCACGTGATGTTCGAGCGCCTGCCGAGCGCGCGCACCCGCACGGGCGGCCTGTCCGCCGCGCTCGTCCCGGTGCTCGTCGGCGGCATGCTCGTCCACGTGGTCGCGTCGATCGTCGTCTGAGACAGGTCCCACGTCCCCGGAGGGACGTGGCCGGCACGGCTAGGGTGGCGCCATGCCCACCGAAGAGCCCGCCACACCCTCGCTCGTCGTCAAGGTGACCGCTGGAGCCGAGCGCGCCGAGGCCTGCAACCAGGCCTTCACCGTCGCAGCGGCCGCGGTCGCCGCCGGGGTCCGCGTGAGCCTGTGGCTCACGGGCGAGGCCGCATGGTTCGCCGTCCCGGGCCACGCTTCCGCGTTCGAGCTCGAGCATGCCGCCCCGCTCGACGCGCTCCTCGAGACCGTCCTCGAGGCCGGCACCGTGACCGTGTGCACGCAGTGCGCCGCCCGCCGCGACCTCACCCCCGCCGACCTCCTGCGCGGCATCCGCATCGCGGGAGCCCCCGCCTTCGTCGAAGAGGTCATGGCCCCCGGGGCTCGCTCGCTCGTCTACTGACCCCGCACCGGCGCCCTGCCCGGGACGAGACCCGCGTCACGCGTGGCCGAGCCCGCCCGACGTTAGGATCGAGCCATGGGAATCGAAGCACTCGAGGCAGTATTCATCGGCCTGCTCGTCGCAGCGACGGTGACGATCACCTGGTTCGCAGGTCTCGTCGTCGTGAAGCTGTTCCGGGGTCAGGCGCAGCGCTGACGCGGACGCGGTCGGGGTCACGGACGATCTCGACCGCGCGCGGCGTTCTTGCGTGGGCCTGACGCGCCCGCGTCCACCAGCACCACCCCCGAGCGGAGCTTCCCATGCCCTTCACCTTCCCCGAAGGACTCGCCCCCGAGGCGTACCCCCTGGCCTGGCTCGTCGGCCACTGGCGCGGCGAGGGAGTCATCTCGTACCCGGACATCCCCGAGACGACGTTCGTCCAGGACGTCGTCTTCGACCACGACGGCGGCCCGTACCTGCGCTACGAGGCGACGACGCGTCTGCCCGCCGTCGAGCCCGGTGCTGACGGACCTGACGGCGAGGAGACGGTCTGGTCGACCGAGACCGGCTACTGGCGCGTCTCGCCCGAGCCGCACGAGGGAGCACGCGAGGACCAGGCGTCGCTCGAGGTGCTCCTCGCCGACCCGGCCGGCCGCGTGAGCGTCTACCTCGGCGTCGCCGGCAACGGTCGCATCGACCTCGTCTCGGACCTGATCGCCCGCACGTCGACCGGCGCGGACGTCTCGGCGTCCAAGCGCATGTACGGCCTCGTCGAGGGCAGCCTCATGTGGGCGTGGGACCTCGCCGCGTTCGGCAAGCCCCTGCAGTCCTACGCCTCCGCCCAGCTCTTCCGCCAGGAGTCCTGACATGGACACCGCGGTGCCCGACGACGCGAACGCGAAGGAGGAGCGCGCGGTGCGCCCGAGCCCGCTCCTGCAGCGGCACGGCGCGGTCGCCGCGTCCGGCCCGGACGCGGGCGTCGCCTGGCACTACGGCGACCCCGTCGCCGAGCAGCGCGCCCTCGCCCGCGGTGCGGCGGTCGTGGACATGTCCCACACGGGCGTCGTCACGATCACCGGACCCGACCGCCTGACCTGGCTGCACTCGATCACGTCGCAGGACGTCGCGGCGCTCCCGCCGCGCACCTCGACCGAGACGCTCGTCCTCGACCCGCACGGTCACGTCGAGCACGCGCTCGGCGTCGTCGACGACGGCACGACGACGTGGCTGCTCACCGAGGGCGACCACGCCGCACCGCTCGCCGCGTGGCTCGACCGCATGCGCTTCATGCTGCGCGTCGAGGTCGCCGACGTGACCGAGCAGTGGGCCGCGATCGGCGAGGCCGTCCGCGCCGAGGGCGCGCCCGACGAGCCCGTCACGTGGGTCGACCCGTGGCCGCGCACCGCACCCGGCTCGACGCGCTACGGCCCGGCCGACGACGCGCACCCCGGCCAGGACCGGCCGTGGCGCCTCGTGCTCGTGCCCCGCGCCGAGCTCGTCGACGCCGTCCGCGCCCGCGAGGCTGCCGGATGGCGCCTCGCCGGGACGTGGGCGACCGAGGCGATGCGCGTCGAGGCCCTGCGCCCGCGCCTCGACCGGGAGGTCGACGACCGCACGATCCCGCACGAGCTCGACTGGCTGCGCACCGCCGTCCACCTCGCCAAGGGCTGCTACCGCGGCCAGGAGACGATCGCGCGCGTGCACAACCTCGGCCGCCCGCCGCGCAGGCTCGCGCTCGCGCACCTCGACGGCTCCGGCCACCTGCTCCCCGAGCCGGGTGCGGCCGTCCGGCTCGACGATCGCGAGGTCGGACGCGCGACGTCCGTCGCGCGGCACCACGAGTACGGTCCCGTCGCGCTCGTCGTCCTCAAGCGGTCGGTCGATCCGGAGGCCGACCTCCTCGTCGACTGCGACGGCGGTGCCGTAGCGGCCGGGCAGGAGGTCGTCGTGAGCGCCGAGGGCTTCTCGACCGACCGGCCCGCACCGCGCGGGCCCGTCGCCCGGGGCCTCGCGCCCCGCGCCCCGCGAGGCTGACACGTTGGGGGACGCCGTCGCGCGCCGTCGGCTCGTGAGCATCCGCCTGCGGCAGGGACGCGACCGCGTCCGCAACGCCGCCGTCCCCGTCCTCGTCGCGGCCGTCGCCGCCGGCAGCGCGTACGCGATCGCCCGGTACGGCCTGGGCCACGAGATGCCCGTCTTCGCGCCGATCGCTGCGTGGGTGTGCCTCGGGTTCCGGCACGAGCGCGAGCTGCGCCGCGTCGCGGAGCTCGCCGTCGGCGTCGCGGTCGGCGTGGGCTTCGGCGACCTCGTCGCCCACTTCATCGGCTCCGGCCCCTGGCAGATCGGCCTGACGCTCGTCGCCGCCGCGCTCCTCGCCCGGTTCCTCGACCGCGGCCAGATGCTCACGACGCAGGCGGGCGTCCAGTCGATCGTCATCATCGGCATGCCGCAGATCAGCGCCGGGCCCGTCGGCCGGTGGACCGACGCCCTCATCGGCGGCGCGATGGCGCTCCTCGTCGCCGTCCTCACGCCCGGCGACCCGCGCCGGTACGCCCGCAGGCTTGCGGGGGAGGCGACGAGCGTCCTCGCCGAGGCCATGCGCGTCCTCGCGCGCGGCCTGCGCACGGGCGAGCACGAGGACCTGCGCGACGCCCTCGCGAGAGGACGCACGACCCAGCCGCTTCTCGAGGAGTGGCTCGCCTCCGCGCGGGCCGGCTACGAGAACACCCGCATCGACGCGAGCACCCGCAAGTACCGCGACGACTTCGTCCTGCTCGAGCGGCAGGCCGTGCTGCTCGACCGGGCCGTGCGGTCGGTGCGCGTCCTCGCCCGCAGGGTCGAGGGCCTCGGCCCCGACTCCGGGCGGGACCTGTCGATCGTCGCGCCCGTCGTCGGCGAGACCGCGCAGGCGGTGCAGGAGCTCTCGGGTGCCCTGCTCAACGGGAGCGACCTCTCGGGCGCGCGCCGTGCCCTCGAGGCGGCGGCCGCGCTCGCGGACCCGGGGCAGCTCGGCGAGACCGACTGGTACGTGCAGTCGCTCGTCGTGCTCATGCGCAGCCCGATCGTCGACCTCCTGGAGGCGACCGGCGCGAGCCCCGGGGAGGCGCGAGCCGCGCTTCCCGCGATCTGACGTCCGGGTGCTGGTCAGGGAGGCGGGTTAGCATCGGCGGGTGTTCACCCTTGCGCAGCTGTCCATCGTCTTCGTCCTGTGCGTCGCCGTCTTCGCGAGCCAGGTGTGGGCGTTCGTCGACGCCGCCCCGCGCGCCGCGCGCGGCTTCACGGCGGAAGGCAAGCTCACCAAGACCAAGTGGCTGCTGATCCTCGGCGTCTGCGCGCTCTTCGGCTTCATCAGCCTGCCGTACCCGATCGGCATCGGCGGGCTGTCGTTCCTCGTCGTGATCTCCGCGGTCCCGCCGATCGTCTACTTCGTCGACGTGAAGCCCGCGATCGCCCCCTACGGCAAGGGCAAAGGCGGCTCGCGGGGCACCGGCAACCGCGGCGGGTGGTGACGTGCGCGTCGTCGTCCAGCGCGCCTCGCGCGCCTCGGTGACCGTCGCTGGCGAGGTGCTGTCGTCCTTCGACGAGCCGTGCCTCGTCGTCCTGCTCGGCGTGACGCACGACGACGGCCGAGACCAGGTCGCGACTGTCGCGAGCAAGATCGCGAACCTGCGCATCCTCCGCGACGAGCGCTCGGCGCTCGACGCCGGAGCGCCCGTGCTCGTCATCAGCCAGTTCACGCTCTACGGCGACGTGCGCAAGGGCCGTCGCCCGACGTGGAACGCCGCTGCGCCGGGCGCGGTCGCGGAACCGCTCGTCGACGCGGTCGTCGACGCCCTGCGTGGGATGGGGCTCCGGGTCGGGGCGGGGCGTTTCGGCGCTGACATGGCGGTCGAGCTCGTCAACGACGGCCCCGTGACGATCGTCTACGAGACTTCTGCGGCATAGCTCTTCGCGGTGCCTGTGTGGCAGCCGCGCTGCGGCTGCGGCCCTGCCCGGCTCGCCCTGTGCAGCCCCGGCCACGCACGCCTCGAAGCCGCGACGCCAGCCCTGGCTAGGGCCGGGCGTCTCAGCGCATGCGCTGGACGGCGAGCGGCGCGGCCTCGGCGAGGCCGCGCACCGACGGGTGCTCGCTCTCGGCGAGCACGCGGTCGAGCGGGCCCTCGGCGACGAAGACGCCGTCGGCCAGGAAGTGCACGGTCTGCGTCATGCGCGCCATGAGCTCGAGGTCGTGCGTGACGAGCAGCATGCCCGTACCGAGCGTCTCGAGGACGTCCTTGATCGCCGTCGCGACCTCGAGGCGGGTCGCCGGGTCGAGCGCGGTGAGCGGCTCGTCGAGCAGCAGGATGTCCGGGCGTGACGCGATCGCGCGGGCGAGCGCGACGCGCTGACGCTCGCCGCCCGAGATCGTGTACATCTGCCGGGTGCCGAAGGACGCGGGCAGCGCGAGGGACTCGAGCAGGTCGCCCACCGTCAGGCTGACGGTGCGGCCCGCCTTGCGGGCCTCGGCGAGGCCGGCCCTGACGACGGCGTCGACCGTCTTGCGCTGGTCGACGTTGTTGACGAGCTCCTGCTGGCCGACGTGGCTGACGGCGGCACGGAACTCGCGCTTGTCGCGCGGGCCGATGCGGTGCACGGGGCGCTTGCCCCACGTGACGGAGCCGGAGAGCGGCTTGATCTTGCCGGCGAGCGCGCGCAGCAGCGTCGACTTGCCGACGCCGGACTCGCCGACGACGCCGATCGGCGCCTCGCCCGGGACGACGTCGAGGGTCACGCCGCGCAGCGGCTCGACCCCCGGGTAGCCCGCCCACAGGTCCTGGGCGTGCAGCGACTTCACGGACTTGGGACCGGCCATCGTGTGGTTCTCTCCTCGTGCCTGTGCCCGGCGGGGTCGCCGGGCACAAGATCTATCGTGCTCCATCAGGTGCCGGTACCTCTAACGGACGAGGGTCCCGGATCGCTCCCGGGTGGCGTCGTGCGCGCTCGTGCGGCTGCCCGCGGCGGTGCGACGGCGGCTGCCCGTGGCGGTGCGACGGCGGACCGTCTCACTGCCCGGGCGGCACCGAGGCGGGGCGTGCGTCGGGGGTCGTGCCTGCGGCCGCGGCCTCGGCGAGGGCAGCGGCCCCGGTCTCGTCGGGGGCGGCCGGGGCGGCCGCGGTCACGGGACGCCCCGGGTTGCCGTGCTGCAGCGTGCGCCAGGCGCGGACGTACCCGGGCAGGAGCACCGCGACGGCGCCGGCCCATGCGAGGGGGTTGGCCCACACGACGCCCGAGAACCCGAACGCCGCGCCGAGGATCATGGCCGCCCCGATGCGCATGCCGAGCTCGACGACGCCGCTCGCCGTCGGCGTGAACGTGCGGCCGAGCGCCTGGAGCGCACCGCGCACGACGAACAGGACGGCGAGCACCCAGTAGAGGGAGCCGTTGACGAGGAGGAACAGCGCGGCCATGTCGACCACCTCTTCCTCGCCCGCACCGACGAAGAGCCGGACGATCGCGCTGCCCCACAGGGCGAGGGACGCGCCGATCGTGACCGCCGCGACGACGGCCATGATGATCGCCTGCCGGATGCCGCTGCGGATGCGGTCGTAACGGCCGGCCCCGTAGTTCTGGGCCGTGTAGGTCGATGCGGCGATGCCGAGCGAGGACATGACGGCCATCGAGATGCCGTCGACGCGCAGCGCCGTCGTGTAGGCCGCGACGGCGTCTGCGCCGAGCGTGTTGAGGCGCACCTGCACGGCGACCGCGCCGATCGCGATGATCGACATCTGGAAGCCCATCGGCAGGCCGATGCGCAGGTGCTCGCGGAGCTCGGCGCGCGGGACGCGCCAGTCGTCGCGGCGCACGTGCAGGACGGGCACGCGGCTGCGGACGTAGAGGAGGCACAGGACGACCGAGACGAGCTGCGCGACCACGGTCGCGAGCGCCGCACCGCCGACGCCGTAGCCCGCGCCGCGCACGATCGCGAGGACGAGGCCGATGTTGAGCAGGCACGACACGATGAGGAAGAGCAGGGGAGTGCGGGAGTCGCCGATCGCTCGGATGACGGCGGAGAGGAAGTTGAAGTACATCGTCGTGGCGGCGCCGGCGAAGGTGACGACCGCGAACGTCGTCGCCTCCGGGACGAGCTCCTCGGGGGTGCCGAGCAGGCGCAGGGCCGTGCCTGCGAAGAGCGTGCCGCCGACTGTGACGAGGATGCTCGCGGCCCCGGTGAGCAGGGTTCCTGCGGCGACGGAGCGGCGGACGGCGGCGAGGTCACCTGCGCCGAACGCCTGCGCGGTCGGGATCGCGAAGCCCGACGTCATGCCGAAGGCGAAGCCGAGGAGCAGGAACATGAGCCCGCCGGTCGCGCCGACGGCGGCGAGCGCGTCGACGCCGAGCGTGCGCCCGACGACCATCGCGTCGGTGATCTGGTAGAGCTGCTGGACGACGTTGCCGACGAGCAGGGGCACCATGAAGATGCCGATGACGCGCCAGGGCGTGCCGGTGGTGAGGTTCCTCGCCATGGGGGTCGGGCTCCGTGCTCGGGGGGATGCGGCGCGACGCGCGCCCGCCTCAGCATCGTAACGTTTCGACGACTCTCCCCGCGGACCGCTCCGGTACGTCAGCCCACTGATCGCCCGTGTACACACGTCATGCGTGCATCCGTGCTACCTGTGGACGGGCGGTTGGGGCTCGATGCCGCACTGCATAGGGGCCGCTCAGATGCCGTCTGCCGGCGCACTGCCTAGGGGCCGCTCAGCTGGGTGGTGTGACGAGGCGGGTGCGGATCTCGTGGGTGGTGAAGGGTTCGGAGGTGCTGGTGGTGGTGTTCTGTCCGTCGACGTCGCGCCAGCTGGTCTCGCCGACGAGGCGCCATTGGCCTTGCCAGGTGGCGGTCAGGGTGACGGTGTAGGTGCCGAGGCGGGTGTAGACGTGGGTGACGGTCTTGTCGGGGTAGGGGCCGCCGGGCTTGGTGGTGGTCAGCGGCTTGGTCTTGTCGCCGAAGTCCCAGCGCCACTCGATGGGGGTGGCTCGCAGCTCGACCGGGGTGCCGCCGACGGTCGTGGTGAGGGTCTGGGGTTCATCGTCGGAGTAGACGATGGTGTCGATCTGTACGAAGGTCCACCCGCGCCCGTCGATCACGGTCACCGGGGGCGCTGTGATGGTCATCTCGGCGAAGGCGCGGCGCACGTCGTCGATGAGGCTGCCTTCTTCGGGGGTGACGCACTGCCAGGAGGAAAGTGCGGTCCACGGCCCCCATTCCGCGGTGCCGCTGAGGCGGCTGCGGGTCTCACGTGGCGGCTGGAGGATCTCCCCTTCGGCGCACTCGAGGTCGAACCCGTCACACCGGTAGGAGTAGGCCGGTTCATAGGTGACCGACGAGCCAGGCTGGCACATCGCCGGGTCGATCACCCGCGACTCGACGAGAGGCGGGCCGGAGACTGGTCTAGGGCGAGGCGTGCTCGACTTTGGGTCCTTCCCGAGCCACCAGGCCCCGATGTCGACGCGCCTGTCGGTAGCATCGGCTTTCCACCTTGACGCGGGATCGTCGCCGAGTGCAGCGGGTGTCGTACGTGGGGGCGAGGGAGCCGGAACTGCGATGGCGATGGCCAGGGTGACGGCGATGAGCTGGTTCATGACCCCGCCCCATCCGCGAACCTGACGCCGCGGCGGTCACCCACCTTCCACTCGTCGCCTGTCCAAACAGCAATAAGAGCCGTGGTGTGGGACTCCTTCGGCTGAGTGGACTGTTCGCCGCTCGGGGAGGTCCTCAGGGACGGATCCGTGTTGGTTGCAACGATCCAAGTGTGTCGGTTCTCGGAGGACTCGGCCTCGTGCAGCTCGATGCGTTCGATCTGAGTCTGCTCTCCAGCGTATGACCAGTCTGACTCGTGGCCCTCCTCGATGCCCTCAGCGAGTTCAAGGCAGTACTCACACGTCGGTGTCGAGATGCCTCGCAGCAGCGACGTGTCGCCGGTGTTGAGCGTGTACCCGTACAGCGCGACGAAGTACTCGACCGCTGCCTTCGACCCGACCTTGCCGGGGGTCGTGAGGTCCGCGGGCACGCGCGGCGGTGTCGTGATCTTCTCGATCGCCAGCTCGGAGGGCGCGGCGACAGCAGGCGACGGCGACGGACTCACCGCCGGGGTCGCGGCAGTCGTCGCCGGTGCGGTCGGCGCGGGCGCTGCCTCGCTCGTGCACCCGGTCAGGAGGATCGCCGCGAGAGCGACGGAGGCGCAGCGCAGGGCGGACGAGCGGATTGCGGGCATGGTGAGCAACGTAGCGATCCACCGCTCAGGCCGCCACATATGTCCCGAACCTGTGGATTGGAGGGTGCGCGCGTCCCGTACCGGTCTCACAGATCGCCCGGATGCACACTCGGAGTGTGCAGGGGAGCGATCCGTCGAGGAGGAGGGGCGCCCTACTCGCCGAGCGGGTCCAGCACGCGCTTGAGGAAGCGCTGCGTGCGCTCCTGCTTCGGCGCGACGAGCACGTCCGACGGCGGTCCCTCCTCGACGACGACCCCGCCGTCGAGGAACACCACGTGGTCCGCGACCTGCTGCGCGAACCGGATCTCGTGCGTCACGACGACCATCGTCCAACCCTCGGCCGCCAGGTCGCGCATGACCGCGAGCACCTCGCCGACGATCTCCGGGTCGAGGGCCGACGTCGGCTCGTCGAACAGGAGCAGCGCGGGCCGCAGCGCGAGCGCCCGGGCGATGCCGACGCGCTGCTGCTGGCCGCCCGAGAGCTGTGCCGGCAGCGCGTCCTCCTTGCCCGCCAGCCCGACCTTCGCGAGCAGCTCGCGCGCCTGCGCCTCCGCCTGCGCCCGCGGGACCTTCTGGGCGTAGATCGGCCCCTCGGTCACGTTCTGCAGCGCTGTGCGGTGCGGGAACAGGTGGTGCGCCTGGAACACCATGCCGGAGCCGGCCCGCAGACGGCGCACGTCCGCGGGCGAGGGCGACGCGGCGAAGTCCACCGCGGCGTCGTCCACCTGCACGACGCCGCGCTGCGGCGTCTCGAGCGCGTTGAGGCAACGCAGCAGCGTCGTCTTGCCGGAGCCTGACGGCCCGATCAGCACGGTGACCGACCCGCGCTCGACGCGCAGGTCGATGCCGCGCAGCACGTCGTTGTCGCCGAAGGACTTGTGCAGGTCCCGGACCTCGAGAAGAGCGGGGGCGGTCATACGGTCACGTACCTCTCCAGGCGGGACTCGAGCCTCGACTGCCCTGCCGAGAGCACCGTGCAGATCAGCCAGTAGTAGACGGCGGCGAGCGAGTACAGCGCGAGGAACTCGTACGACGGCGCCGCGATCTCCTGCGCCTTGCGCAGCAGCTCGGTCACCATGATCGACGACGCGAGCGAGGTGTCCTTCACGAGCGAGATGAACGTGTTGGACAGCGGAGGGACCGCGACGCGCAGGGCCTGGGGCAGGATCACGCGCCGCAGCGTCGTCGGGTAGGTCATGCCGATCGTCTGCGCCGCCTCCCACTGGCCGCGCGGGACCGACAGGATCGCCGCGCGGATCGCCTCGGCCGCGTAGCCGCCGACGTTGAGCGAGAACGCCACGATCGCCGACGGGAACGGGTCGATCACGACGCCGAGCGACGGCAGCGCGTAGAAGATGATGAACAGCTGCACGAGCAGGGGCGTGCCGCGGATGAGCGACACGTACGCCCGCGCGACCCAGCGCAGGACGCGCCACCGCGAGATGCGGGCGAGCGCGACGACGAGCGCGATGACGAGACCGATCGTGAACGAGACGAGCGTCAGCGGGATCGTGCCGCGCACGGCCCCGACGAGCAGGGGCACGAGCGAGTCGAGGAGCAGCTGCTGGAGCTGTTCGTCGATGCCGAACAACGTGAGACCTCCGCTCGTCAGGGCCGTGGCCGTCACTTCGAGATGTCGGTGCCGAAGTACTTCTCGCCGATCGTGGCGAGCGTGCCGTCGGCGGCGAGCTCGCCGAGCGCCTTGTTGATCTCGGCGACGAGGCCGGAGTCCTTGCGCAGGGCGAACGCCTGGACGACCTTCTCCTCAGGGATGTCGAACGCGATCTTCACTGTCGTGTCGCCGGTCGACTCGAGGTACTCGAGGGCGGCGAGGTTGTCGTTGACCGTGAAGTCGACGCGACCGTCGCGGACGGCGGCGACGGCCTCCGTGAAGCCCTCGACCGGCTCGACCTTCGCGCCGTTCGAGCGGGCGATCTCGCCCCAGTTCGACGTCGCCGTCTGGGCCGCGGTGCGGCCGTCGAAGCCGGCGATGCTGGTCAGCTCGGTGTCGTCGGCGCGGACGATGACGACGGGGACGGAGACCGAGTACGGGTCGGACAGGTCGTACTTCGCGGCGCGCTCGTCGTTGATCGTCACCTCGTTCGCGATGACGTCGTAGCGCTTGGCCTCGAGGCCCGCGAAGATCGAGTCCCACTTGGTCTCGGAGAACTCCGGCTTGACGCCGAGCTTCTCGGCGACCGCCGTGATGACGTCGATGTCGTAGCCGGTCAGCTCGCCGGACGACGCGTCGTGGAAGGTGAAGGGCGAGTACGTGCCCTCGGTGCCGACCTTGAGGACGCCCGACTCCTTGAGCGCAGCGACCGGGTCGGCTGCGGCCTTGTCGTCGCCGTCGGACGAGCACGCGCCGAGCGCGAGCGCGGACAGGACGACGGCGGTGGCGGCGGCAGCGGCGGACCTACGGATCTTCATGGTTCTCCTGAGGGGTGGTGACAGCGACGCGGCCGGCGGACACGTGTCCGCAAGGTCCAGGATGTCCCTGTCGTTCGGGAGGCGCAGCCCGAGGTTGGGCGTGCGCCGGGGAGGTGTCGGACGGCGCTCGCCGCGACGGCGGTCAGGCCGGTGCGGGGAGGCTCACGTCAGCGACGGGGAGGGGACGACGGCGAAACGTGTCGCGACGACGTCGGGCACCCGAGCGGGGTGCGGGGGCAGCGTCTCAGCGCTGGCAGGTACAGCCGACGACGGCTGCGGGCAGGCAGCAACAGCGCGTCGACGAGGACGTCGAAGCGGGCTGGAGAGCGCTCTGCCGGATGTTCACGCTGGGAGCGTACCTGACGCCAGGCGAGGCGGACGCAGAACGTGACGGAGGTCCCGACGGGTGGTCGCCGGGCCCGGCGCAGCCCTGCCCGCGAGGTGTCACGCCGATGGCGAACACGGGCATCACGGGCCCCCTCGCTTGGTTAGAGTCGAAGCGGTCAGACCTGTGCGCTATCCGGCGCGGGTGAACGCCGCTCGTGAGGAGCAGCAGATGTTCGAGAGATTCACCGACAGAGCGCGTCGGGTGGTCGTCCTTGCCCAAGAAGAGGCACGGATGCTCAATCACAACTACATCGGCACCGAGCACATCCTGCTCGGCCTGATCCACGAGGGGGAGGGGGTCGCCGCCAAGGCGCTCGAGTCCCTCAACATCTCGCTGGACGCCGTGCGTCAGCAGGTCACGGAGATCATCGGCGAGGGCCAGCAGGCGCCGTCGGGCCACATCCCGTTCACGCCGCGCGCCAAGAAGGTGCTCGAGCTCTCGCTGCGCGAGGCCCTGCAGCTCGGCCACAACTACATCGGCACCGAGCACATCCTGCTCGGCCTCATCCGTGAAGGCGAGGGCGTCGCCGCCCAGGTGCTGACGAAGCTCGGCGCCGACCTCAACCGCGTCCGTCAGCAGGTCATCCAGCTGCTGTCCGGCTACCAGGGCAAGGAGCCCGTCGCCGCAGGCGCCCCGAACGAGGGTCAGCCCGCCGGCTCGGCCGTGCTCGACCAGTTCGGGCGCAACCTCACGCAGGCGGCCCGCGAGGGCAAGCTCGACCCCGTGATCGGTCGGTCCAAGGAGATCGAGCGCGTCATGCAGGTCCTGTCGCGCCGCACCAAGAACAACCCTGTCCTCATCGGTGAGCCGGGCGTCGGCAAGACGGCGGTCGTCGAGGGCCTCGCCCAGGACATCGTCCGTGGCGACGTCCCCGAGACCCTCAAGGACAAGCAGCTCTACACTCTCGACCTCGGCGCGCTCGTCGCCGGCTCGCGCTACCGCGGTGACTTCGAGGAGCGCCTGAAGAAGGTCCTCAAGGAGATCCGCACCCGCGGCGACATCATCCTGTTCATCGACGAGATCCACACGCTCGTCGGTGCCGGTGCTGCCGAGGGCGCGATCGACGCGGCGTCGATCCTCAAGCCGATGCTCGCCCGCGGCGAGCTGCAGACGATCGGTGCGACGACGCTCGACGAGTACCGCAAGCACATCGAGAAGGACGCCGCCCTCGAGCGCCGCTTCCAGCCGATCCAGGTCGCGGAGCCGAACCTCGAGCACGCGATCGAGATCCTCAAGGGACTGCGCGACCGCTACGAGGCGCACCACCGCGTGTCCATCACCGACAGCGCTCTGGTCGCTGCCGCGACCCTCGCGGACCGCTACATCAACGACCGCTTCCTCCCGGACAAGGCGATCGACCTGGTCGACGAGGCGGGCGCGCGCCTGCGCATCCGCCGCATGACCGCGCCACCGGAGCTGCGCGAGCTCGACGAGGCCATCGCCGAGGCGCGCCGCGACAAGGAGTCCGCGATCGACGAGCAGGACTTCGAGAAGGCCGCTGGCCTGCGCGACAAGGAGAAGCAGCTCACCGCCCAGCGCGCCGACCGCGAGAAGGCCTGGAAGTCCGGCGACCTCGACTCGGTCGCCGAGGTGGACGAGGACCTGATCGCCGAGGTGCTCGCGCAGTCGACCGGCATCCCGGTCTTCAAGCTGACCGAGGAGGAGTCGTCGCGACTGCTCAAGATGGAGACCGAGCTGCACAAGCGGGTCATCGGCCAGGAGGCCGCCATCAAGTCGATCTCGCAGGCGATCCGCCGTACGCGCGCCGGGCTCAAGGACCCGAAGCGTCCCGGCGGCTCGTTCATCTTCGCGGGTCCGACCGGTGTCGGTAAGACCGAGCTCGCCAAGGCGCTCGCCGAGTTCCTCTTCGGCGACGAGGACGCGCTCATCCAGCTCGACATGTCGGAGTTCTCCGAGAAGCACACCGTCTCGCGGCTGTTCGGCTCGCCTCCCGGCTACGTCGGTTACGACGAGGGTGGCCAGCTCACCGAGAAGGTGCGTCGTCGCCCGTTCTCCGTCGTGCTGTTCGACGAGGTGGAGAAGGCCCACGCCGACATCTTCAACTCGCTCCTGCAGATCCTCGAGGACGGCCGCCTGACCGACTCGCAGGGCCGCGTCGTGGACTTCAAGAACACGATCATCATCATGACGACGAACCTCGGCACGAGGGACATCGCCAAGGGTGTGATGACCGGTTTCGCCGCGTCCGGCGAGCTCTCGACCGACTACGAGCGGATGAAGGGCAAGGTCAACGACGAGCTCAAGCAGCACTTCCGGCCTGAGTTCCTCAACCGTGTCGACGACGTCGTGGTCTTCCCGCAGCTCACGCACGACGAGATCGTCCAGATCGTCGACCTGATGATCGCTCGCCTCGACAAGCGTCTGCGCGACAAGGACATGAGCATCGAGCTCACGCCCGCCGCGAAGAACCTCCTCGCGGACAAGGGCTACGACCCGGTCCTGGGTGCCCGTCCGCTCCGCCGCGCCATCCAGCGCGACATCGAGGACGTGCTCTCCGAGAAGATCCTCTTCGGCGACCTGAAGTCCGGCGAGAACATCGTCGTCGACGCCGAGGGCGAGGCCCCGCTCGGGACGTTCACCTTCCGCGGCGAGCCCCGGAAGGCGGGGGCGCCGTCGAGCGAGGTGCCCGAGATCGACTCGCTCGCAGTTCCCGCGTCGAGCGGCCCGTCGGGCAGCTCGAGCGGTGGCGAGGGTCAGCTCAGCGCAGGCGCCTGAGCCCCAGCACGACGACGAAGGCCCCCGGTGCGAGAGCACCGGGGGCCTTCGTCGTCTGTCTCACGCCACGCGGGGCGAATGGGGATAAATACACCCGATGCGATGGCAAGGTCAACCATAACCTCGACGGCGTGGCGTACGGCTGATAGGTAATCC
Source organism: Flavimobilis soli (assembly GCF_002564025.1). Classification (NCBI taxonomy): domain Bacteria; kingdom Bacillati; phylum Actinomycetota; class Actinomycetes; order Micrococcales; family Jonesiaceae; genus Flavimobilis; species Flavimobilis soli. The sequence goes on along the minus strand of NZ_PDJH01000001.1, from coordinate 1,428,195 downwards.
CCTATGACATTCGCCGTCGACGGTCTCACGGTCGAGATCCACGAGCGCGCTGAGGGGCTCGGGGACCGCGCCGCGACCCTGTTCACCGACGCGGTTCGCGCGGTCGTCGACGAGCACGGGGAGGCGCGCGTCCTGATCGGTACGGGCAACGCCCAGCTCCCGTTCGTGAGAGCGCTCGCGACCAAGGACATCCCGTGGGCGGCCGTCACGCTGTTCCAGATCGCCGAGTACGTCGGGCTGCCGCTCGACCACCCCGCGACCTATGGCACGTGGATCCAGGAGCACCTGGTCGAGCCGTTCCAGCCGGGGATCGTCCACCGCCTGGACGGCGACGCGGAGTCGCCGCTCGCCGAGGCCGAGCGCTACGAGGCGCTCCTGCGCGAGGACCCGATCGACATCGTCCTCCTCGGCATCGGGGAGAACGCGCACATCGGCCTCAACGAGCCGCACGCCGCATGGTTCGAGGACCCGCGCTGGGTGCGCGTCGTCGCGCTCGCGGAGGCGTCTCGGCAGCAGGAGGTCGGCGAGGGGCACTTTGCCGTCATCGACGACGTGCCCGCCCGGGCGATCTCCGTGACCGTGCCCGGGCTGCTCGCGGGCGAGAAGATCATCGTCAACGTGCCGGAGCGTCGCAAGGCCGCGGCGATCGCCGCGACGCTCTCCGCGCCCGTCGGCCCCGCCGTCCCGTCGACGGCCCTGCGCACGCACCATGACGCGATCCTCCTGCTCGAGCCGGAGTCGTCGAACGCGCCCTCCCCAGACTGACGAGCGCTGCCGCATCCCCGATCGCCCTCGGCCGAGGCGAGCGCCGTGCGCGCAACGCGCCGTGCGCGCAACGCGCCGAGCGCGTGGGGCGCCGGGTGCGAGGTGGGGCGCCGAGCGCGCGGGGCGCCGGGGGCGTGGTGGGCGCCTCGCGCGAGGTAGGGCGTCGCCCGCGACGTAGGGCGATCCAGAGCCCTGTCTCGCGTGGGAGGGCCTACCTCGGGGTGTGTCGCCGCTGGCGTGACGGCCTGGCGGTCCGTTCAGCCCGCGGTGCGGGGGACGAGCGCCTCGTCGAGGAGGTGCAGGTAGGTCGCGCGCTGCTCACGTCGGACGTCGTGGCCCGCAGCGAGGACGAGCACCTCACCCTTGCCGTCGAGCAGCTCTTCGGCCCGCTCGGCCATCTCTGCGGGGATGATCCCGCCGAGCTCCTCCTGCCCGAGCAGGACCGTCGTCGTGAACTCGCCGTCGGGCGCGAGCCGCGCCAGCGGTGACAGCCAGTCCTGCGAGAAGCCGGCCGCGCGGTCGAGGAAGCGCGGGTCGAGCTGGCGCTTCGACGCCGCCCACGGCGCGGCCTCGGCAGCGGGCCACGTCGGGTGGTCGCGGGTGACGGACGCGAGGAGCCGTGCGTACGGTGTGGTGTTCAGCTCGCGCAAGGTGCGCGCGACGTCGGGGAAGGTGGTGTCGCTCGCCGTCCAGGCAGGGTCTTCGAGCACGAGGGCCGAGACGAGCGCGGGACCGCGCAGGGCGAGGTCCTGCGCGACGAGCCCGCCGAGCGAGTGGCCGATCAGGGCCGCCGGTCGCTGGGCCACGCGGTGGACGACGACGGCGAGGTCGTCGGCGAGGGCGCGCACCGTGACGGGACCGTCCGGGAGCGGGGAGTCTCCATGGCCGCGCAGGTCGGAGACGATGACGAGCCGGCTCTCGGCGAGGTGCTCGACGACGCCGGGCCAGCAGGCGGCGGAGTCGCCCAGGCCGTGGACCAGCACGGCCGGGGGGAGCGGGGAGTCGGTGGGGCCGAAAGCTGCCCACGTGACGTGACCGAGGTGGCCTGAGCCTGCCTCGATGACCCCGTAGCTGTGGTCGCTCACGTCGCTCGTCGCCTCTGTCCTCGCCTCGGTGCTCCCGCTCGGCCTGGACGATCCTAGCCGTTGTGCGGCGGTTCCTCCTGGGGGCGTACCTGCACGTCGTCGGTGCGGACGGGGGCGGTGCGGTGGACGCGCGAGCGCCAGGCGAGGAGCAGGCCGCCGAGCAGGGCGGACAGCAGCGAGCCGACGAGGATCGCGGCCTTGCCCGCCTCGCTGTCGGCGGAGCCGGGCGGGAAGGAGAGCTCGCCGATGAGCAGGGCGACGGTGAAGCCGATGCCGCCGACGCACGCGACGGCCACGACGTCCAGCCAGCGCAGAGCAGGGTCGAGGGTCGCGCGCGTGAGCCGCACGAGGAGCCAGGTGGCGGCGGTGATGCCGAGCGGCTTGCCGACGACGAGGCCGAGGACGACGCCGATCGCGACGGGGTTGCCGAGCGCGTCGCGCAGGGCGTCGGGCGTCATGGTGACGCCAGCGGCGAAGAGCGCGAACACGGGGACCGCGAAGCCTGCGGAGATCGGGCGCCAGCGGTGCTCGTAGTGCTCGGCGAGGCTGTGGTTCTCGCCCTCGCGGGCGAGCGCGGGCACCGTGAAGCCGAGCAGCACGCCGGCGATCGTCGCGTGGATGCCCGACGCGTGCATGAGTGCCCACGCGAGGACGGCGAGGGGGACGAGCAGCCACGGCGAGGCGCCGCCGCGCTTGCGGACGAGCACCCCGAAGGCGGCGATCACGAGGGCGGCGCCGCCCATCATGACGAAGTCGAGGGAGGCGGTGTAGAACGCCGCGATGACGATGATGCCGAGCAGGTCGTCGACGACGGCGAGCGTGAGCAGGAAGGCCCGCAGTGCGGTGGGCAGGCCCTTGCCGGCGATCGCGAGGACGGCGACGGCGAATGCGATGTCGGTCGCGACCGGGACGGCCCAGCCGTGCATGGCGCCGTCGCCGACCACGTTGACGGCCGCGTAGAGGAGGGCCGGGACGGCCATGCCGCCGACGGCGGCGACGATCGGCACGATCGCGGTCGACGGGCGGCGCAGCTGGCCGTCGACGATCTCGCGCTTGAGCTCGACGCCGACGACGAAGAAGAAGATCGCGAGGAGCCCGTCGGTCGCCCACTGCGCGAGCGTGAGGTCGAGGTGCAGGCCCGAGGGGCCGACCCGGGACGCGGAGAGGTCCCGGTAGCTGTCGCCCCACGGCGAGTTTGCCCAGAGGAGCGCGACGACGGCGCCGGCGAGCAGGAGGATCGCGCCCGTGTTCTCGGCGCGCAGCGTGTCGAGGAAGTTCCGCCGGGAACCCGGGGTGAGCGATCCGAGGATCGGGTTCTTGTCAGTCATGTGGGGTCCTCGTCGTCGGGCACGGTCCACGGGAACGATAACGCCGCCGACAGCGCCGGACCGCCGCGCTCGCGGCCTCCGCGCTCTGGTGGCGGAGGGGCGGGGCGTGCTACGCGTGCGCGCACGCGCACTCGACAGCTCGTGTCACGCGGGGGCAGTGGAGTGACGCAGATCACCTGCCGCTGTCGGGCCGTTCGAGTCGTTCGACCCAGGCCTGGACGACGGCGGTGTCCTGGTCGCCCAGGCCTGCGTCGGTCAGGTCGGTGAAGAGCGTCCGCAGGGTGTCGAGCTGCGGGGTGCCGGTGCCGGTACGCACCGCCTCCTCGGTCGCGAACGTGAGGTCCTTGACCATGAACCTCGCGGCGCCGGACGGCGAGTGGTCGTGCTCCGCGAAGCGCCGCGCCTTGACGTCGAGGATGCGCGACCCGGCGTACCCCGTGCCGAGCAGCGCGAGCAGGCGCCCGACGTCGAGCCCCGCACGCTCCGCGAGCACGCTCGCCTCGCCGAGCGCGGCGACGGTCGCGGCGACGATCATCTGGTTGCAGGCCTTGGCGACCTGGCCCGCGCCGAGCGGGCCGAGGTGCTCCGGCCGTCCGCACGGAGCGAGCGCCGCGCACGCCCGCGCGGCGTCGTCGTCAGGGCCGCCGACCATGATCGCGAGCGTGCCGGCGCGCGCCCCCTCCTCGCCGCCGGATACCGGGGCGTCGACGACGCGGACCGCGCCCCCCGTCCGGTCGCGCAGCTCCGAGTCGAGCTCGCGCACGCCCTGCGGGGACGACGTCGAGCTGACGACGACGAGCAGGTCGTCGCCCGCGCCGGCGAGCAGGCCCTCCGCGCCCTCGAGGAGGTCCCGGACCTGGGGGAGGTCGGGGACCATGAGGACGACGGTGTCGCAGGCCGCCGCGAGCTCGCGAGCCGACCCGTGCCAGACGGCCCCGCGCGCGACGAGCGGCTCGGCGGCAGCGGGCCTGCGGGCAGTGATGTGCAGCCGCCCGGGCCCCAGCGCGTCGAGCAGGTGGCCGGCCATGGGGGCGCCCATCGTGCCGAGGCCGATGAAGCCGACGTGTCCGCGCGTGTTCATGCGGCCACCCTAGCGCGTCCGTCCGGCATGGTGAATACTGTTCGACATGTCGAACGCGCTCCGCATGGTCCTGGCCACCCCGCTGCCGGAGGACCTGTGCGTCCAGCTCGAGCGCGACGTGCCGGGCCTCGATCTCGTGCGGGACCACTCGCTGCTCCCTCCCATGCGACACCCGGGGGACCACGACGGCGACCCGGCGTTCCGCAGGACGCCTGAGCAGCAGGCAGCCTTCGACGCGCTCGTCGACTCCGCCGAGGCGCTCTACGGCATCCCGGACGTGTCGCCGGCAGCGCTTGCCCGGACCGTCGCGGCGAACCCGCGGCTGCGCTGGGTCCAGACGATGGCGGCAGGCGGCGCGGCCCAGGTCGCGGCCGCAGGACTGCCCGAGGGGACGCTCGACCGGATCGCGTTCACGACCTCGGCCGGGGTGCACGGCGGGACGCTCGCCGAGTTCGCGCTGCTCGGCGTGCTTGCGGGCGCGAAGGACCTTCCGAAGCTGCAGGAGCACCAGCGGGCAGGCGAGTGGGCGCCGCGTTGGGCGATGGGGCAGGTGCACGAGCAGACGATCCTCGTCGTCGGGCTCGGGAGCATCGGACGCGACTGCGTTCGACTCTTCAGCGCCGTGGGGGCGACGGTGGTCGGCGCGAACCGATCCGAGGTCGACGTCCCGGGAGTCTCGCGCGTCGTCGGGCTCGACGAGCTGCCCGACGCCGTGGGGCAGGTCGACGCGATCGTCGTCACCCTGCCGGGCGCCCCGGGGACGAACGGCCTCGTCGACGACGCGGTGCTCGGCGCCGCGCGCCCGGGAGTCACGGTCGTCAACGTCGGCCGCGGGACCGTGATCGACGAGGAGGCGCTCGCCCGGGCGCTCGGATCAGGTCAGGTCGGCTTCGCGGCCCTCGACGTCGTCGCGCACGAGCCGCTCGACCGGTCGAGCCCGCTGTGGACGCACCCCCGGGTGTTGCTCAGTCCCCACACGGCCGCCCTGACCGACGCCGAGGACGCGCGCATCGCGCGGCTCGCCGCGGACAACGCGCGGCGACTGCTCGCAGGCGAGCCGCTGCGCAACCGAGTCCGACCGGAGGACCTCGCGTGAGCGTCCCTGCCGTCGCGCGCGCGGTCGCGCTGCTCGAGCTCCTCGCCGCCCAGCCCGGCGAGCCGCGCACGCTGAGCGAGCTGTCCCGCGCGCTCGACGCGCCCAAGTCGTCGACCTCCGCGCTGTGCGCGGAGCTCGAGGCGGCCGGCTACGTCGAGAAGGTCGACGGCGGCATGCGTCTCGGCCGGGCCACCGTCGCGCTCGGCGGGGCGTACGTCCGCCAGTTCGAGCCCGCGCGCGAGTTCGCCGCCGCCTGTCGGCGCGACCCTGTCCTTCGCGAGGAGGTGGTCCAGCTCGCCGTCCTCGACGAGATGATCACGGCAGGGCGGCGCGTCCCCGCCGTGCTGTACGTCGCACGGCACGAGGGGACCGCGCCGCTGCGTGTCTCCGCCTCCGTCGGCGACCGCCTCCCCGCGACGACGACCGCCGTCGGGCAGGTCATGCTCGCCTCGCTCGACGACGCCGGACGGGCCGCCGCGGTCCGTGCCGTCGCCGAGGCGTCGGGCGGGTCGGTCGTCGAGCGGATCCTCGAGGAAGAGCTCGAACGCACCCGTGAGCGCGGCTACGGTGTCGACGACGGACGGACCTTCGACCACGTCGTCGGCATCGCCGTCGCGGTGCCGGGCGCGCGAGGGGCGCGACCGTGCGCCGTCGGGGTCTCCATGCTCGACAGCTACGCCGACGCGGATCGACGCCAGGCCGTCGGCGAGTCGCTCCGGTGGCTCGCGCAGCGCCTGCGCGACCCGGCTCCTGAGCTCGCGGGCACGGCAGCCGGCTGACGGGGCGGCCCAGCGGTCGCAGGAGGGGCGTCGCTCAGCAGCCGGGCGACGGTTGCCGAGCGGGCGGTGGTAGCCGAACGGGCGGCGCTCAGGACGAAGGCGCGGTGCTCGGCCAGCAACCGGGCGGCGGTCGCAGGACGGCGCCGCTCAGCCGGAGAACGTGCGCCGCTCAGCCGGCGAACGCGCGGCGCACGAGGTCGAGCGACGCCTCGGCCAGGGCGACCCGTTCGGCGACGCTCGCGTCGAGCGGGCGCACCGACACCTTCGCGCCGACGTAGTCCAGCCCGTCCCCGGCCGCGGCGAACGTCGCGCGCGCCGCGTCGAGGTCGAGCGCCGACGCCGTCGACCCGGCGAGCGCCGGAGCCTCACCGCGGGGCGGGATGTGCCCGTCCGACCACGGCGCGCCCCACGCGGTTGCCTCAGGCGTCGCGCCCGACAGGATGACGCCGCGCAGCAGCCCCGCCTCCGCGGCCGCGCGCGCATGCTCGACCGGCGCCTGACCGCTGCGGTCCTCCAGTGCCGACCGGCCCCAGTTGAGCGACAGCCCGAGCGCCGCCGACCCGTCGTCGAGCGGCATCGCGCCCAGTTCGTCCGCGCGGCGCGCCGCCGCGATCTCGTCGACCACCGGGAAGAAGCCCTTCTCCGGCACCTGCCCCTCGACGAGCCGGTCGCAATGCTCGACGACGACCCGCGCGCCCAAGCCCCAGGAAGCGATCTCCACGAGCGACCGCGCGAACGCCTCCGACGAACCGGGTGCACCACCGCGCCCGTTCATCCCGTCGGGCCCCGGTGCAGAGTGCACCTCGATCGCAAGCACGCGGCGCCGACCCGACGCGTCGGCGAGCCGCAACGCGAAGTCGCGCACGACCGCGAGGTCCGCGAGCGCCGCCTGGCGACCGTCCTCGTCGCTCGACGCGAGCCCGTACGACGCGTCGCGGCCGAGACGCACCATCGTGCGGGGGATCGCCGTGACCACGAGGTCACGGTCCTCCGGCACCCGGGCACGGACCCAGTCGAGCTCGAGGCCGGGCAGGCCCTCGGCGACGAGCGGCAGCTCGTACGCGTCGAACGGGACGTCACCGAGCGCGTCGTAGAGCTCGCGCTCGGCGCGCCCGCCGTCCGTCTCAGGGGGCGGAGCGATCGCGTACGCACCGAGGGTCAGTGCAGGCATGGGCGGGTCGGTCGGCAAGGTTCCTCCATCGTCGCAGGTCACGCGGTGGGCCCGAGAGATCGGATGTCCTCACCGCTTCAACGATCTCAGGTCTCGAACTGATCTCGATGGAGGTGACGTGTTGACGCGGCGTGATCCGTCTGTCTTTACTTGTTCCACCCCCCGGAACTGAGTTCCACCGAAAGAAACAGATCGACACCGACGTCGATCTTCCGCACGACGAAGTACGGACATCGGAGCCCCCGCTCCCGCACAGCCTCCCCCGGGCATCACACCCGCTCATCTCCCCCCGATGAGCCGAACGAGGAGAAACCCCCATGCGACGGAACAAAGTCGTCTCGCTGATCGCTGCCGCAGGCATCGCGACCCTCGGCCTCACCGCTTGCTCCAGCTCGGACGACTCGTCGTCCGACTCCGGCTCGACGAAGACCTTCAAGGTCGCGTTCAACCAGAACTCCGCACACCCGCAGGCCAAGGCGATCGCCGAGATCGGCGAGAAGCTCAAGGAGCAGACGGGCGGCAAGTACGCCCTCGAGCTGTTCCCGGACGAGCTCCTCGGCGCCCAGGCCGAGACCATCGAGATGGTCCAGTCCGGTTCCGTCGAGATGGCCATCGTCGGTGGCTCGCTCCTCGAGAACTTCAACCCCGACTTCGCCGTCGTCAACCTGCCCTACCTGTACGAGTCGGCCGAGCACCAGATGAAGGTCCTCAACGACCCGGAGATCGTCGGCGACCTCTACTCGTCGATGGACGACAAGAACATCCACGTCCTCGCCTCGTACCACGGCGGCATCCGCAACGTGTACACGACCAAGGGCCCCGTCACGACGCCGGCCGACCTCAAGGGGCAGAAGATCCGCGTCATCGGATCCGACACCAACGTCCGGATGATGGAGCTCATGGGCGGCGTCGGCACCCCGATGGCCCAGGGCGAGGTCTACACCGCCATCCAGTCGGGCGTGCTCGACGGTGCCGAGAACAACGAGCTCATCTACTCCGACCTCGCGCACGCCGAGATCGCGGGCTTCTACTCCTACACGAAGCACCTGATGATGCCCGACACGCTCATCATCAACCCCAAGGTCCTCGCCGACATGGACGAGGAGTCCCGCAAGGTCCTGACCGACGCCGTCGCCGCGTCGGTCGACACCGAGCTCTCCCTCTTCCAGGAGGGCGTCGAGGCTGCGAAGGCCAAGGCAGAGGCTGCCGGCGCCAAGTTCAACGACGCCGACGTCGAGGCCTTCCGCACCGCCGTCCTGCCCCTCCACGAGGAGCGCCTGACGACGGACGTGACCAAGGCGATCTACGACAAGATCGAAGCCGCGCGCTGACCGGACCCGCTGAAAGGCCCGTGCCGCCGTCCCCCGGCGGCGGCACGGGCCGCCGGAAGGAAGCACCCACCCCATGACGAGAGTCAAGAGATACCTCGACGTCGTCCTCAAGACGATCTGCGTGAGCCTGTTCGCGCTGCTGGTGATCCTCGTGAGCTGGCAGGTCATCACCCGCCTCGTGCTCAACAACCCGAGCGTCTGGACCGAGGAGGCAGCCCGCTACGTCTTCATCTGGCTCAGCCTCATCGGCATCTCTATCGCGACCGGGGAGAAGGCCGACGTCTGCATCGACTTCCTCGTCCGGAAGGTGCCCGTCTTCTGGCAGCGCTGGGTCGAGGTCCTCGCCTACCTGTGCACCCTGTCCTTCGCCACGATCGTCATGGTCTGGGGCGGCTGGGACAACGCGATGCTCACGTGGGACCAGAAGAACCCCGTCCTGCCGCTCAACGCAGGCGTCCTGTACCTGGCGGTGCCCGTCTCCGGCGCGCTGCTCACCCTCTACCTCCTCTTCCACCTGGTCCGTACGCTCTCGCCGAGCTACACCGGGGTCGAGGAGATCGCACCCGAGGACGAGGTGGAACTGTGACCGACGCAGCAACGATCGGGTTCGTGCTCCTGGGCGGCATGGCCCTCCTCCTGGCGATCGGCGCGCCGGTCTCCATCTCGATCGCCCTCCCGTCGGCGGTCTGCATGGTCCTCGTCCTCGGCTGGGACAACGGGATCCTCACGTCGGCCCAGCGCATGTTCAAGGGCGTCGACTCCTTCCCCCTGCTCGCCATCCCGTTCTTCGTCCTGGCCGGTCAGATCATGAACAACGGCGGCATCGCCGCCAGGCTCATCAACCTCGCGAAGGTCATGGTCGGCAAGACGCCCGGCCCCCTCACGCAGACGAACGTCATGGCGAACATGCTCTTCGGGGCGATCTCTGGCTCCGCGGTCGCCGCCGCGGCCGCTGTCGGCACGACCATGTCGCCGATGCAGAAGAAGGAGGGCTACGACAAGGCCTTCTCTGCCGCCGCGAACGTCGCGTCCGCCCCCGCAGGCATGCTCATCCCCCCGAGCAACACGCTCATCGTCTTCGCGCTCGCCTCGGGCGGCACGTCGATCGGTGCGCTGTTCATGGCCGGCTACATCCCGGGCATCCTCTGGGCCCTGTCGTGCGCCGTCGTCGTGTGGTGGTACGCCCGCAAGCGCCCCGAGCTCAACGCGACGTCCTGGACGCCGTTCCCCGTCGTCGTCAAGACGTTCCTCCAGGCGCTCCCGTCGCTCACGCTCGTCGTCATCGTCATCGGCGGCATCGTCGCCGGGAAGTTCACGCCGACCGAGGGCTCCGCGGTCGCCGTCGTCTACGCCCTGCTGCTGTCGTTCCTCTACCGGGCGATCAAGGTCTCCGACCTGCCGCACATCCTGTACACCGCGTGCCGCACGAGCTCCGTCGTCATCTTCCTCATCGGCGTCTCGTCGATCATGAGCTGGGTCATGAGCTTCACCAAGATCCCGCAGCTCATGGCAGAGTCCCTCTTCGGCTGGACCGACTCCAAGGTCGTCGTGCTGCTGATCATGATGGTCCTGCTGCTCATCATCGGCATCCCGCTCGACCCGACCCCGGCGATCCTCATCTTCACGCCGATCTTCCTGCCGATCGCGATCGACTTCGGGATCCACCCGGTGCACTTCGGCATCATGATGGTCTTCAACCTGTCGATCGCGGTGATCTCGCCGCCGTCAGCCCCCGTGCTCTTCGTCGGGGCGCAGGTCGCCGGAGCACGGCTCGAGGCGGTCATCGCCCGGCTGATGCCGTTCTTCCTCGTGCTGATCGCCGTCCTCTTCCTCGTCGTGTTCGTGCCCGAGCTCTCGCTCTGGCTGCCCCGCCTCACCGGCCTGATCTAGTCGCTCACAGGCGCAGAAGGAACAGTCATGGAACAGCGTTACGCCACCAGCCCCGAGCACGTCCCCGGCATGGACACCGCAGAGCTGCGACGCCGCTACCTCGTGCAGGACCTCTTCCGACCCGACGAGGTCGGTGCCGTCTACACGCACCACGACCGCGTCGTGCTGCTCGGCGTCACCCCTGTCAGCAGGCCGCTCGACCTGCCGACGTTCCCCGAGATTCGCTCGGAGTTCTTCCTCGAGCACCGCGAGGCCGGCGTCATCAACGTCGGCGGGACCGGCACGGTCACGGCCGACGGCGCGACGTACACCCTCACGAAGGGCTCGTGCCTCTACGTCGGCCGCGGCGTCCAGGGCGTGACCTTCGCGTCCGAGGACGGCGCCGACCCCGCCGCGTTCTACGTCATGAGCGCGCCCGCCCACACGGCCTACCCGACGACGCTCGTCGAGGCCGGCCAGGGCAACGTCCGCGAGCTCGGCGACCAGCTCACGTCCAACCGTCGCACGCTCAACCAGTACATCCACGAGAACGGCGTGAAGTCCTGCCAGATCGTCATGGGCGTCACCACGCTGCACCCCGGCAGCATGTGGAACACCATGCCGGCGCACACGCACGACCGTCGCATGGAGGCCTACCTCTACTTCGACCTCCCCGAGGACGCGCGCGTCATCCACCTCCTCGGCGAGCCGACCGAGACACGCCACCTCGTCGTCGCGAACCGCGAGGCGATCATCGCCCCGAGCTGGTCCGTCCACTCCGGCGTCGGGACGGCGTCGTACTCCTTCGTGTGGGGCATGGCGGGCGAGAATCAGTCCTTCGACGACATGGACGGCTTCGCCGTCGCCGACATGCGCTGATCAGCGAGAAGACAGGACGACGACATGACCGAGACGACGGCGCGCCCCGCGAGCGCGAACGCGAGCGAGAAGACCCTTCTCGTCCTCGAGGCCGCGCTGCGCCACGACCGCTTCACCGACATCGTCGAGGCGACCGGTCTGGCCAAGGCGACAGCGCACCGCATCCTCGCGACCTTGCAGGACCACCAGTTCATCCTGGTCGACCGGGAGGGGCGCTTCCAGCCCGGCCCGAAGATCCTCACGCTCGCGGGCCGCGCCCTCGAGAACATCGACATCTCCTCGATCGCGCGCCCGCACGTCGAGGCGCTCGTCGCGGACGTGCACTGCACTGTGCACGTCGGCGTCGCGGCGAGCGACGAGATCGTCTACCTGGTGCGCACCGACTCGGACAAGCCCTACCAGATGCCCTCGCGGGTCGGGCACGCGATCCCGATGCACTCGTCCGGCATCGGCAAGGCCGTGCTGGCGGACTGGACGGACGAGGAGGTCGAGCGGTTCGTCGCGCGCGCCGGCCTCGTGCGCCGCACCGACCGCACGATCACGACGCTCGACGGTCTCAAGGCCGAGATCGCGGACGTCAGGGCCAAGGGCTACGCCCGCGACCGCGAGGAGAACGTGCCCGGCGTCGTGTGCGTCGCCGCCCCGATCCGCGACCACACAGGCCGCGTCAAGTACGGCCTGTCGATCTCCTCGATCGCCGTCGAGCACGACGAGGCGCAGATGGAGGCGATGGCGCCCAGGGCCGTCGCGGCCGCCGACGCCATCTCCGCCGCGCTCGGCTACCGCCCCCGCTGAACCGTCCGGCTGCCGCGGCCCCCGCCGTGGCGCACCGCCCGAACGAGAGATACCCCCATGAGCACCAGCACCGTCCCCGCCTACCTCACCGACCTCTTCTCCCTGGAGGGGCAGCTCGCCGTCGTGACCGGCGCGAGCCAGGGGATCGGGCTCGCGATCGCGACGACCCTCGCGAGGGCAGGTGCCGACGTCGTCGGCATCTCCCACTCGATGCCGCTCGGCGACTCCGAGGTCCGCACCGCCGTCGAGGCGGCGGGGCGTGAGTTCACGCCCCTCGCCGCCGACTTCTCCGACCGCGGCGCCGTCGCGGCGCTCGCAGACCAGCTCGCCGGGCTGCCCGTGGACATCCTCGTGAACAACGGCGGCACGATCCGCCGTGCTCCCGCCGCCGAGCACCCGGACGAGGACTTCGACCACGTCGTCGACGTCAACCTGCGCTCGGCATGGGTGCTCTCCCGCGAGGTCGGCCGCGCGATGATCGAGCGCGGCAGCGGCAAGATCATCAACACCGCGTCGATGCTCTCGTTCCAGGGCGGCATCAACGTCCCCGGGTACACGTCGTCGAAGTCTGCGATCGCGGGCCTGACGAAGGCGCTCGCGAACGAGTGGGCGAGCAAGGGCCTCAACGTCAACGCCGTCGCCCCCGGGTACGTCGCGACCGCGAACACGCAGCAGCTGCGCGACGACGCGGGCCGCTCTGAGGAGATCCTCGCCCGCATCCCGGCCGGTCGCTGGGCGGAGCCCGACGACATCGCGGGGGCCGTCCTGTTCCTCGCGTCGCGCGCGGCGTCGTACGTCAACGGGGCGATCGTCCCCGTCGACGGCGGCTGGCTCGCCCGCTGACCGCCGCACCCGCCCGCCCCAGCACCGACGCACCGGGAGACACCGTGCAGATCACCACCACCGAGTGCGACCACGACTCGTTCGCGCCCGAGCAGGCCGTCGCCGACGCCGCAGGTGCGACCTTGACGGTCCGCCAGGCGTTCGACGACGACGCGATCGTCGAGGCGTGCGCCGACGCCGACGGGATCCTCGTCCAGTACGCGCGCATCACGGGTGAGCTCATGGACCGGCTGCCGCGGCTGCGGGTCGTCGGGCGGTACGGGGTCGGAGTCGACTCGGTCGACATCCCCGCGGCGACCGAGCGCGGCATCGCGGTGTGCAACGTGCCCGACTACGGGACCGAGTCCGTCTCCGACCATGCGATCGGGCTCACGCTCGCCGTCGCGCGCGGCATCCCGCGGCTCGACCGCGGCCTGCGCGCCGGAGCGTTCGACCTGCCTGCCGTCCGCCCGCTCTACCAGACGCGCGCCCGCGTCTTCGGCGTGCTCGGCCTCGGCCTCATCGGCACGGCGACCGCCCGCAAGGCGGCCGGCCTCGGCTACGAGGTCATCGGGTACGACGCCGCGGCGCCCGACGGCGCGACCGAGTTCCGCGGCGTGACGCACGTGAGCCTCGACGAGCTGCTCGAGCGCTCGCAGGTGCTGTCGGTCCACACGCCGCTGACCGACGAGACGCGCGGCATGATCGGCGCTGCCGAGCTCGCGCGGATGCGCGACGACGCGATCGTCGTCAACACCGCCCGCGGCGGCGTGATCGACACGGACGCCCTCGTCGACGCGCTGCGCGCCGGCGCGCTCGGCGGCGCCGGCATCGACTGCCACGAGACCGAGCCGCTGCCCGCCGACCACCCGCTCACCACGTTCGACAACGTCGTCCTCACGCCGCACCTCGCCTGGTACACCGAGGAGTCGTACGACGAGCTCAAGCGCCGCACGATCGAGAACGTCGTCGACGTCTGCTCGGACCGTGCGCCGCGCAACATCGTCAACCCCGAGGTCCTCGGGGCACCCGGGCGCAACGCCACGTGCGCCCCTGCACGCGAAGGAGCGCAGCGATGACCACCATGAAGGCAGCAGTCTGGACCGCCACGGACACGGCAGAGGTCCAGGATCTCCCGCTCCCCGAGGTCCCCGACGGCTGGGCGCTCGTCCGCGTCGCGTACAACGGCATCTGCGGGACCGACCTGTCGATCTACCACGGCAAGCACCCGCGCGCGCAGCACGGGCTCGTCCCCGGTCACGAGATGTCCGGCTGGATCGAGCAGCCAGGCGACAGCGGGCTCGACGTCGGTCAGCTCGTCGTGGTCGAGCCGCTCATCTCGTGCGGCGAGTGCCGCGCCTGCACGACCGGCAGCGCGCACGTCTGCAACGCCCTCGGCCTCTACGGCATCGACGCGCCCGGCGGCATGGCTCCCTACGTCGCGCTCCCGCCGCGCGTCCTGCACGCGGTCCCCGCGAGCGTCGACCCGCGCACGGCCGCGCTCGCGGAGCCGCTCGCCGTCGCCGTGCACGCCGTCGACCTGTCCGGGATGGAGCGCGGCGATACGGTCGCCGTGTTCGGCGCCGGGCCGATCGGCCTGCTCACGGCGCTCGTCGCGCGCCACGAGGGCGCGGGCCGCGTCGTCGTGACCGAGCCGAGCGCGTGGCGCCGCGAGGTCGCCGCCGGCATGGGCTTCGACGTCGTCCCCGAGGGCACGACGATGACCGAGCACCTCGCGCAGCTCACGGGCGGCGAGGGCGCGGACACGACGTTCGACTCCGCCGCGCACCCGTCCGTCGCCGCGGAGCTCACCGCCGCGACGCGCGTCCTCGGCCGAATCGTCATCGTCGGCGTCTACAAGCAGCCGACGCCGCTCGACCTGCAGGCCGTCTGCTTCAAGGAGCAGTCCCTCCAGGGCGTGCGCGTCTACACGACGGCCGACGTCGTCCGCGCGATCGAGCTCATAGCGTCCGGCGAGCTCGGGCTCGAGCGCTTCCCGACGCGCGCCTATCCGCTCGACCAGGTCAACGAGGCGTTCGACGCCGCGACCACGGGCGCCGACGCCCTCAAGGTCCTCGTGACCCCCCTGACGGACGGAGCCGACGCATGAGCACCCCCAACCCCGCCTTCGACCTCACGGGACGCACCGCCGTCGTGACCGGCGGCGGCCGCGGCCTGGGCCTCGGCATGTCGAAGGCGCTCCTCGACGCGGGGGCCGACGTCGTCGTCCTCGCCCGCGGCGGGGTCCCCACCGAGCTCGAGGCGTACGCGGCCGAGCGCGGCCGCACCGTCTCGTTCTTCCGCGTCGACCTCGCAGACCCCGCGTCGATCGACGCGGTCGCCGCCGAGGTGCTCGCCGCGCACACTGTCGACATCCTCGTCAACAACGCCGGCACGCAGGACCGCTACCCGGCGGCAGACTTCCCGCTCGACGCGTGGGACGCCGTCATCGACGTCAACCTGCGCGCCGTCTTCCAGCTCTGCCAGCTCTTCGGCCGGCCCATGCTCGAGCGCGGCGACGGGAAGATCATCAACACGGCCTCCCTGCTCACCTTCCAGGGCGGCCTCAACGTCGCCGCCTACGCGGCGTCGAAGGGCGCGGTCGGCCAGCTGACGAAGGCGCTGTGCAACGAGTGGTCGGGCAAGGGCGTCAACGTCAACGCGGTCGCCCCTGGCTACATGGCGACCGACATGAACGAGGCGCTCCTCGCCGACCCGGTCCGCCTCGAGCAGCTCTCCGTGCGCATCCCCGCCGGACGGTGGGGCACGCCCGAGGACATGGGCGGCGTCGTCGTCTTCCTCGCGAGCCCCGCCGCGCAGTACGTGCACGGCCAGGTCATCGCCGTCGACGGCGGCTGGATGGCCCGCTAGCACGACGAGAAGAGGCCCTGCACACCGCGGTGTGCAGGGCCTCTTCTCGTCTGCGGGTCGGTTCAGACCGTGCCGTGCACCGCGAGCGGCTCGATCGCCGCGAGCTCGTCCGCGGTCAGCGGCGGCGCCTCGAGCGCCGCGACGTTGTCCTCGAGCTGTGCGACGCTGCTCGCGCCGATCAGCGCGGACGTCACGCGCTCGTCGCGCAGCACCCAGCTCAGCGCGAGCTGCGCGAGGCTCTGACCGCGCCCCGCCGCGATCTCGGCGAGCGCCCGCGCCCGCTCGAGGTACGTCGGCGAGATGCGCTCAGGCTTGAGGAAGTGCCCGACGGACGCACGCGAGCCCGCGGGCACCTCGCCCGAGAGGTAGCGGTCGGTCAGCAGGCCCTGGTGCAGCGGCGAGAAGACGATCATCCCGAGGCCGAGGTCGCCGACCGTGTCGAGCAGCGACTCGCCCGTCGGCTCGGGCGCGAACACCGCACCCGAGGCGACGGCGTCCGCGTCGGCCGTGGAACCGGCGTCGGGCAGCTCGACGTGCCGGTTGAACATCGAGTAGCTCGGCTGGTGGATGAGCAGGGGCGTGCCCAGGTCAGCGAGGACGCGCTGCGCCTCGCGGGTCTGCGCGGGCGTGTAGCTCGAGATGCCCGCGTACAGCGCGCGTCCGCTCGTCACGGCCGTGTGCAGGGCGCCCATCGTCTCCTCGATCGGCACCGACGGGTCGGGGCGGTGCGAGTAGAAGATGTCGACGTAGTCGAGTCCCATGCGCTTGAGCGACTGGTCGAGCGAGGACAGCAGGTACTTGCGGCTGCCGCCGTCGCCGTACGGGCCGGGCCACATGTCGTAGCCGGCCTTCGAGGAGATGACGATCTCGTCGCGGAACGGGCGCAGGTCGGCTGTGAGGTGCCGGCCGAAGTTCTCCTCGGCGGAGCCGTACGGCGGGCCGTAGTTGTTCGCGAGGTCGAAGTGCGTGATGCCGAGGTCGAACGCGCGGCGCAGGATCGCGCGCTGCTCGTCGAACGGCTTGGTGTCACCGAAGTTGTGCCACAGCCCGAGCGACAGCGCGGGCAGGTCGAGCCCGGAGCGGCCGCAGCGGCGGAAGGTGGCGTTCGCGTAGCGCGAGGGGTCTGGCGTGTAGGACAGCGTCGTCATCCGCCCAGGCTACGGCCCCTGCGGGCCGTCGCCGTCAGCGCGGCGCCGCGAAGACGAGGTGCCGGTACGCGAAGTAGCGGAACACGTTCGCGAGCGCGAGCCCGACGACGTTCGCCGCGACGTTCTCCGCGAGCGGGGACGTCAGCCCGAGGACGTCGGTCGTCACGACGAGGCACAGCAGGGAGATCGCCATGCCGAGGCCGTTGACGACGAGGAAGCTGAACGCCTCGCGCGCCGGCTGGTCGGTGCGGCGGTCCGCGAACGTCCAGTGCCGCGACCCGAGCCACGAGACGGCCGTCGCGAGCACGACGGCGATGACCTTCGCCCACAGGGCGGACACGTGCGGGGAGCCGCCGGGCCCGAAGCGCAGGAGGTTGTAGACGCCGAGGTCCACGAAGAAGGCGATCGTCCCGACCGCGCCGAAGCGGCCGACCTCGGCCAGCCGCGCGAGGATCGCGGCGCCGCGGGAGGGGAGGAGGACTGCCGTCGCGGGGGTCTCGGAAGGCTCGATGACCGAGGAGGCGAGGGCAGACGTCACATGATTTTCTATCACACGGGAACCCGCCCTCGGGGACCGGTTGCGTCACACCGTGGGACCATGGAAGGCGTGCCTGTCATCGCCTTCTTCGAGCCCCGCATCCCGCAGAACACCGGCAACGCGATCCGCCTGTCCGCGGTGACCGGAGCGCCGCTCCACCTGATCGAGCCGCTCGGCTTCGACCTCTCGGAGCCCAAGCTGCGCCGCGCCGGGCTCGACTACCACGACCTCGCGAACGTCGTCGTCCACCCGGACCTCGACGCGGCCGTCGCCGCGTGGGGCGACGCGCGGGTCCTCGCCTTCACGACGCACGCGACGCAGCGCTTCACGGATGTCGAGTACCGGGACGACGACGTCCTCCTCTTCGGCCCCGAGCCCACCGGGCTGCCCGACGAGGTGCTCGCGCACCCCGCGATCAGCGCGCAGCTGCGCATCCCGATGCTCCCGCAGCGTCGCTCGCTCAACCTCACGAGCTCGGCGTCCATCGCGATCTACGAGGCGTGGCGCCAGGCCGGCTTCCCCGGGGGCGAGTGATGACGACCCTCCTGCTCGTGCGGCACGGCCAGACCGTGTGGCACGAGGGCAACCGCTATGCGGGCTCGTCGGACGTGCCGCTGACCGACGTCGGGCACGAGCAGGCGCAAGCCCTCGCCCGGTGGGCGGCGACGGCCCGGCTCGACGCCGTGTGGTCGTCGACGCTGCAGCGCGCCGTCGACACCGCCGCGCCCGCAGCCGAGGCCGCGGGACTCGAGCTGCGTACCGACGCGCGACTCGTCGAGGTCGCGTTCGGCAAGGGCGAAGGGCTCACGCGCAGCGAGATGGGCGTCGTCTTCCCCGACGCGGTCGACGCGTTCCTGCGCTCGCCCGCGTCCGTGCCGCTGCCCGGCGGAGAGCGCGGCTACGACGCGATCGCCCGTGCCGCCGCGGCCTTCCGCGAGATCTGCGCGGAGCAGCCCGACGGACGGGTGCTCGTCGTCGCGCACTCCACGCTGCTGCGGCTCGTGCTGTGCGCCCTGCTCGGGATCGACCCCGAGACCTACCGGCAGGTCTTCCCGAACCTGCGCAACGCGACCGTCACGACGGTCGACCTCGCTGGCGACGGCGCGGCAGCGCTCGACTCGTACAACGTCCCGCTCCCGGCCTGACGCACGCCGCGGCGCCGGCGGGGGGCACCCGCCCGCGCCTCGGCCCCGCAACCTCCGCACCTGGCAGCGCCACCCCGCGGCGAACCCGAGGTAGGCCCGTTCCCCGCGAGGTAGGGGCGTGCATCTGAGGTAGGGCCTTGCAAGGCCCTGTTCGGCGTGGACGGCCCTACCTCGCGTGGGAAGGGCTACATCGGCGTCATCCGTGCGGGGCCGACCGTTCCGTGCGGGCCGCCCGCCGCCAGCACGGGGTGACGACCGTTCCGTCCCGACCGCCCGCCGCGAGCACGGGGTGACGACCGTTCCGTCCCGACCGCCCGCCGCGAGCACGGGGTGCTGGCCGTTCCGTGCCGACCGCCCGCCGCGAGCACGGGGTGCTGGCCGTTCCGCGCCGGCCGTTCCCCGCGAGGTAGGGGGATGCGTGCGAGGTAGGGCCGTGCACGGCCCTACGTCGGGTGGCGAGCCCTACGTCGAGAACAAGGGCCTACCTGGGCAAGCAAGCGTGGAGCGCCGCGAGTGCGCCGGGCTCAGGCCTGGTTGGGCTGCAGTGGGCCGCGGACGATCGAGTCACCCGAGTGCGCCGGGTCGCCGTCGAAGTGCTCCTCCGAGACGTCGACGAGCGAGAACTTCTCGAGGTCGAGGCCTGCCGGGATGTCGAAGCGGCCCTCCTGCCCCTGGAGCACGCCGAGGCTCACGAGGCCCGACAGGTCGGACGCGATGAGCCACACCTCGCGGTAGCCGTCCGCGCTCGTCGGCGCGTCGAGGTCGATCACGACCTGGCGGTGCCCGTCGACCTCCTTGACCTTCGCCTCGACCGTCCGCGGGGGCGGGGCCGTACCGGTACCAGCCGGCCCGGTCGCCGTCCTCGGGGATGGTCATGGTCCCGTCGGGCTCGACGCCGACGGCGTCGACGGCCATCGAGATGTCGAGGTCCTTGATCTTCAGGGACTGCGGAGCGGGAGCGGGGGCGTCGGGGACGCC
Organism: Flavimobilis soli; assembly: GCF_002564025.1. Lineage (NCBI taxonomy): Bacteria > Bacillati > Actinomycetota > Actinomycetes > Micrococcales > Jonesiaceae > Flavimobilis > Flavimobilis soli. Next base: position 1,408,514 of record NZ_PDJH01000001.1, on the reverse strand, counting down.
GGTCGCCGAGGCCACCGGGATGTCCGGCACGGCGGGAGCGCGCGATGGCGCAGGCGTCGCGGGAGCCGTCGTGGCGACGGCGGTGGGCACCTGGGTGGGACCGGCGTCCGGCGTCGTGCCGTCCGAGCATGCGGCGAGCGCGAGCCCCGCCGCGACGACGAGAGCTGCGGCAGCCCGGGGCGTGCGGCCCCGGGCCCCCGCGGGTCCGGCGCCCCGCGCCGCTCCGAGGAGCGGGCGGGACGCCGGCCGGGGTGCACCGTGGGCCGGGAGCGAGAGGAGAGCTCGTCCGGTCGGGTGCACGGTCGACCGTCCCGTCAGCGCTGGGCGCGGGCGGTCGCGGCGGAGGAGCGACGCGCGAGCGCGGCGCCACCGGCGGCGAGGAGGAGCAGGCCGCCGCCGATCGCGAGCGGGCTGACGCCCTGGTCGCTCTCGGCCGCGAGGTCGGAGATGACGGCGTCGCCACCCGCGAGGACGTCGACGGCCGGTGCGGCGGCGACGTGGCGGACGGTGAGGCGGCCCTCGCCGGCCTCGGTCTTGGAGGTGTCGTTCGTGAAGAGCGACGCGGTCGGGTTGCCGTCGGCGTCGAGGTGCGCGGCCGCGGTGTAGCTCTTGCCGCTGTCGAGCGTGAGGTCGACGGGGCCGATCGCTGCGTCGCTCGCGTCGGTCGCGTCCGCGGCGGTGATCGCGACGGAGTAGGTGCCGGCCGGGAGCTCGAGCGGGCCGGCGAGGTCGCCGGGCTTGAAGTCGTCGAGGGTGAGCTCGCCGTCGACCCAGACGTCGACCGTGAGGTCCGGGACGCCGTGCAGGACGGACAGGGTGGCGTCGCCGTCGGCGGCCTGGGCGGGGAGGGCGCCGAGGGTGACCAGGGCTGCGGCTGCGCCGGTCGCGAGGAATGCTGCGCGCTTGGTGGTTCGCATGACTGCTCCTGAGGTGCGAGGCCGAGTCGTGGTCGACCCGTCGGGTGTGATTGACACCCACTGCTTCTGGCGGGAGTGCCCTCGCGGATGCACCTGGGACGGAAGAAGTTCAGCGAACCCCGTGGTCGACGCGTCTGCGCAGGTCAGACGCGTCGACCGGGGTGAAGATCAACGGTCGACGCGCGCCCCGCCGCCGCCGGCGAGCTTGAGGACCTCGGCCTTGGTGACCATCGTCGTGTCGCCCGGGGTGGTCATCGCGAGGGCTCCGTGCGCGGCGCCGTACTCGACGGCGGTCTGCAGCGGCTGCCCGTCGAGCAGCCCGTAGATGAGGCCGGACGCGAACGAGTCGCCGCCGCCGACGCGGTCGAGGATCTCGAGGCGCTCGCGGTGGGTGGCCTGCACGACGCCGGTCGCGCGTGACCAGGCGATCGCACCCCAGTCGTTGATCGAGGCGGTGTGCACGGTCCGCATGGTGGTGCCGATGACCTTGAAGTTCGGGAAGGCCGCGGCGGCCTGCTCGATCATGGCGGCGAACTTGTCGACCTCGAGCGACGACAGGTTCTCGTCGACGCCCTCGACCTCGAAGCCGAGCGAGGCGGTGAAGTCCTCCTCGTTGCCGATCATGACGTCGATGTGCTGGGCGATCTCTCGGTTGACCTCCTGCGCCTTGGCCTGCCCCCCGATCGCCTTCCACAGGCTGGGGCGGTAGTTCAGGTCGTAGGAGACGACGGTGCCGTGCTTCTTCGCGGCGGTGACGGCGGCGATGACGGTCTCGGCGGACGTCTCGGAGAGCGCGGCGTAGATGCCTCCGGTGTGCAGCCAGCGCACGCCGTGGTCGCCGAAGAGCTTGTCCCAGTCGACGTCCTCGGCGCGGAGCTGGGAGGCGGCGGTGTTGCCGCGGTCGGAGACGCCGACGGCGCCGCGCACGCCGAAGCCGCGCTCGGTGAAGTTGAGGCCGTTGCGCACGCCGCGACCGATCCCGTCGTAGGGCACCCACCGGACGAACTCGGTGTCGAGCCCGCCCTGGAGGATGAAGTCCTCGACGAGGCGCCCGATCTCGTTGTCGGCGAGCGCCGTGACGACGGCGCCGCGCAGGCCGAAGGCACGACGCAGGCCGCGGGTGACGTTGTACTCGCCGCCGCCCTCCCAGGCGCGGAAGGAGCGGGCGGTGCGGATGCGGCCCTCGCCCGGGTCGAGGCGGAGCATGACCTCGCCGAGGGAGACGGCGTCGTAGCGGCACTCGGAGGCGGGGCGCAGGTTCAGGGCGGCGACCTCGGCGGGGATCTGGGACATCGTCGTCTTCTCCAGGGGTGTGGGGCGGTGGCTCGGGGGAGGGGGGGCTCAGCGGGCGGCGAGGGCGACGGCCTCGGCGGTCAGCCGCGTGATCTCGTCGAAGTCTCCGGCGTTCACCCGGTCCTTGGGGACCATCCAGGAGCCGCCGACGGCGGCGACAGCGGGGATCGCGAGGTACTCGTGGAGGTTGGCGGGGCCGACGCCGCCGGTGGGGACGAAGGAGACGCCGCCGAAGGGCGCGGCGAGCGCCTTGATCGCGGGGGCGCCGCCGGAGGTGCCGGCGGGGAAGAACTTCACGGTGGTCAGGCCGAGCTCGAGGGCCGCCTGGATCTCGGTCGCGGTGACGGCTCCGGGCAGGACGAGGATGCCGTGCTCCTGGCAACGCTCGACGACGGCGCGGGAGAGGCCGGGGGAGACGACGTAGCTCGCGCCCGCGGCGACGGCGAGGTCGACCTGGTCGACGGTGAGGACGGTGCCTGCGCCGAGGACCATGTCGCCGCGCGCGGCCATCGCGCGGATGGAGTCGGCGGCGGCGGCGGTGCGGAAGGTGACCTCGGCGACGGGGAGGCCGCCGGCGGCGAGGGCCGCGGCGAGCGGGTCGGCGTGCGCGGCGTCATCGAGCACGACGACGGGGACGAGGCGCGCGGCGGCGAGCTGGTCGAGGGTGTGCTGCGGCTGAGGGCTCATGACGGGTCCGTCCTGTCGGTCTCGGTGCGGGCCGCCTCGTTGCGGCTCGTTTCGCTACCCGAAACACTGGTATCGCTGAACGGAACTAGCATCGCACGGCCGTGCTCGCCCGCACAACCGTGCAGGGTGCGCGGCTGTCCGGGCGCCGGGTGCGCCCTGACCGCCGCGGCGACGCGGCCCACCCGGACGGCGCCGGCCTCCGCTACGCCGTGGCGAGCGTGAGCCCGCCCGGCAGCCGACCGGGCAGCGTCGACCGCATGAGGCCGTGCAGCTCCGCGACCCGCTCAGGTGACATCCGCTCCGCCGGCGCCGTGATGCTCACGGCCGCGACGGGGTGCGCGCCGCGCACGAGCGCGACCGCGACGCACGAGATGTCGGGCTCGTTCTCCCGCTCCTCGACCGCGTACCCCCTCTCGCGGGCCGCCTCGAGCGCGCGCCACGCCCTCTCCTCGACGCCGTCGTCCGCGAGGTCCGCGGTGTAGCCGCGCAGCGACGCGCGGTCCGTCCCGCGCGCCGCGAGCAGGGCTCGGCCGAGCGCGGTCGTCGCGGCAGGGTTGCGGCGCCCCACGGCGGAGTAGACGCGCACCGAGCGCTCGGGCTCGACCTTGTCGAGGTACACGATGTGCTTCCCGCTCAGGACGCCCAGGTGCACGAGCTCCCCGCTCGCCCCCGACAGTGCGAGCAGCGCGGGGTGCAGGAGCGCCGGGAGGTTGTCCTCCGCGAGGAGCCGGTCCCCGAGCGCGACGGCGGCCGCGCCCAGCAGGTAGGCCCCCGTGACCGGGTCCTGGCTCGCGAAGTCGCGGAACCGCAGCGCCGCGAGGGAGCGGTGCACGGTCGTCTTGTTGAGCCCGAGCTCGTTCGCGAGGTCCGCGAGCTGCGCGCCCTGCGCTCCCGCGCGGGCGAGCGCCTCGAGGACGAGGAGGGCGCGGTCGATCGCCTCGACGGGCGACGACGCGGGCTGGGTCCCGGGAGCGGTCATCGGGCGTCCTCCGTCAGCGGGGTGAACGTGCCGACGCCGCGGTCGGCGTCGTAGGCGGCGGGGTTGAGCAGGTTGCGGGGGCGGCGCCCGTGGGCGACGTCGATCAACGACTCGAACGCCGAGTCCGTCACGCCCCGGACGAAGTCCTCGGTCCAGCACAGCGCGTGCGGCGTGACGATCACCTGCGGCATCGACAGCAGCGGGTCGTCCGGGGCCGGGGGCTCCTGCTCGAGGACGTCGAGCGCGGCGCCCGCGATCTGCCCGGCCTCGAGCGCGGCGGTGAGTGCCGCCTGGTCGACGAGCGGCCCGCGGCCCACGTTGACGAGGTACGACGTCGGGCGCATGCGGTCGAGGAACGTCGCGTCGACGAGGTGGTACGACCCGGGGTTGAGCGACGCCGTCAGCACGACGTAGTCGGACTCCGCGGCGAGGCGGTCGAGCGGCAGGAGGTCGACGCCGAGCCGCGCGGCGGGCTCACGCGCGCTGACGCGGTCGACGGTCGCGACGCGCGCCCCGAGCGGCGCGAGGAGCTCGGCGAGGTCCTGGCCCACGCTCCCGAAACCGACGATGCCGACCGTCCGGCCCGCCATGCCCGGACCGATGTGCCGCCCGCGGTCCTCCCAGCGGCCGCTCGTCGCGAGCCGTCGGTTCGCGACGAGCTCGTGGCTCAGCGCGAGCACGAGCGTGAGCGCGGACAGGGCGAGGGGGCGCCGGACGCCGTCGGGCGCGTTGGTCAGCACGACGCCCTCGGCGGCGAGGTCGTCGGGGTCGATGCCGTCGTAGCCGGCGCCGAAGCGGGCGACGTGCTTGAGCCGCGGGCACGCGGCGACGAGCTCGCGGGAGAACGGCCAGTGGCCGAACGACAGGATCGCGTCGAAGCCGTCGAGGTCCTCGGGTGTCGGGGCGTGGCCCTCGATAGGGCGCATCGTGCGCCACGTGAGGCCGGCGGCCTCGAGCCGCTCGAGGCCGATGTCCCCGAAGACGGTCGTGCCGTCGGGCGCGACGTTGTCGGAGGTGAGCCCGACGACGTAGGGGCGGTGCGGCTGGTCCATGGCACTCCTTCGTGGGGCCGCGCCCTCCCCGCGAGCGGAACGGGCGCTCCGGGCAGCGGAACGGTTCCAGCGTAGGGCATCGAATCATCTGACCTATCTGGCCCGGCGGGAGCCAGCGGAGCGCTACTAGCGGAGCCTCTAGCCAAATTCATCAGATGACTGCTAGCGTGTTGCCCACACCGCCCCCTCAACGACGAGAGGCCTCCCATGGCACGCATCACCAGCATCGAGATCGAGGACGTGCGCTTCCCGACCTCGCTCACCGCAGACGGCTCGGACGCCATGAACAAGGACGGCGACTACTCCGCCGCCTACGTCGTCCTGCGCACCGACGGCGTCGACGCGTCAGGCGCGCCCCTCGCGGGCCACGGCCTCACGTTCACCACCGGTCGTGGCAACGACATCGTCGCCGCAGCCGCCCGCCAGCAGGCCCAGCACCTCGTCGGGCGCGACGTCGCCGAGATCGCTGCCGACCTCGGCGGCACCTACCGCTACCTGACCTCCGACGCGCAGATGCGCTGGCTCGGCCCCGAGAAGGGCGTCGTCCACCTGTCGCTCTCCGCCGTCATGAACGCCGTCTGGGACCTCGCCGGGCGCCTCGCCGGCAAGCCCGTCTGGCGCCTGCTCGCCGACATGACACCCGAGGAGCTCGTCGACATCGCCGACCTGCGCTACCTGTCCGACGCGCTCACCCGCGACGAGGCGATCGCCCTCCTGCGCGCCCAGGAAGCAGGCAAGGCCGAGCGCATCGCCCACCTCGAGGAGGTCGGCTACCCCTGCTACACGACGTCGGCCGGCTGGCTCGGCTACTCCGACGAGAAGATGCGCCGCCTGTGCGAGGAGGCCGTCGCCGAGGGCTACCAGCACATCAAGCTCAAGTGCGGCCTCGACCTCGAGCACGACATCCGGCGCGCCCGCATCGCCCGCGAGGTGATCGGCCCCGACCGCGCCCTCATGATCGACGCCAACCAGGTGTGGGACGTCGAGGAGGCGATCGACTGGGTGAACGCGATGAAGGACTTCGACCTGCTCTGGATCGAGGAGCCCACGAGCCCCGACGACATCCTCGGGCACGCCGCCGTCAAGCGCGGCGTCGCGCCGGTCGGGGTCGCGACGGGCGAGCACTGCCACAACCGCGTCATGTTCAAGCAGCTCTTCCAGGCCGACGCGATCGACTTCGTCCAGCTCGACGCCGGCCGCCTCGCCTCGATGAACGAGATCGTCGCCGTCATGCTGCTCGCGGCGAAGTTCGGCAAGCCCGTGTGCCCGCACGCGGGCGGCGTCGGGCTGTGCGAGATGGTCCAGCACGCGTCGATGCTCGACTACGTCGCGATCTCCGGCTCGATGGAGGGCCGCGTGACCGAGTTCGTCGACCACCTGCACGAGCACTTCACCGACCCGGTCGTCGTGCGCGACGCCCGCTACCGCCTACCGAGCAAGCCTGGCTACTCGACCGAGATGTTCCCCGGGTCCATCGCGGACTACCGGTTCCCGGACGGCGCCTACTGGCGCGAGCGGCACGAGGACGCGGCCCGTGCCGCGGTCGCGGCCGGCACGGCGGCCGCGACGGTCGCCGAGCGTCTGGCCGACTGACCAGCCGACCGACCGTCACCGACCCCCGGCGGCGTGCGCCCCTTGCCGCGCGCCGCCGGGCCCACCGAGGAGCCCCAGCGTGGATACTCGCCCCATGTCCCGCACCGATCGCGTCGTCGACGCCGTCACGCAGATGATCCTCGACGGCGAGCTCGCCCCCGGCGACCGCCTCCCCGTCGAGGCGGAGCTCGCTGAGCGTCTCGAGGTGTCGCGCGGGTCGCTCCGCGAGGGTGTGCGCGCGCTCGCGGTGCTCGGCATCCTCGAGTCCCGGCAGGGGGACGGCACGTACGTCACGAGCCTCGCGCCGAGCCTCCTGCTGCGCCCGGTCGGGCTGCTCGTCGAGCTGCAGGGCTCCGGCCAGGCGCGGCACACGCACGCCGTGCGCCGCATGCTCGAGGCCGAGGCGGCCGCAGCCGCCGCGCGCCGTCCGGACGACGCGACGCACCGGGAGGCCGCCCGCGCGGCCCTCGACCGTGCCGCTGCGGCGCTCGGCGACCCGCAGGACGAGGGGCACGAGGCGTTCCTCGAGGCCGACGTCGCCTTCCACGCCGCTCTCGCCGGCTGGGCCGGCAACCCCGTGCTCGCCGCGCTCGTCGACGCCCTCGCGGGCCGCACGACGTCGCACCGCAGGTGGCGTGCGACGACGCTGCCCGACGCGGATGCCCGCGCGCACGAGTGGCACAGCCAGATCCTCGCGGCGATCGAGGACGGCCGTCAGGACGAGGCGCGAACGCTCATGCAGGCGCACCTGCTCGAGGTCGAACGCTCGCTGCCCTGAGCAGGCCCGGGCCCGACGGCCCGACCGTCAGGGAGCGGTGAGCTTCCCGACGAGCGTGATCGCGTCGCTCTCGTCGGACGGCTCGGAGCCGAACGTGACGTAGCCGCTGTGCAGGTCGATCATCGTCATGGTCGTCTTCGGGAGCTCGAAGACCTTGCCCGACGCACGGTGGAACAGCAGCTGGCGGGACTCGGTGTCGTCGTCGTCGAGCGCGACACCGATCGCGAGCCACGTCTCGTCGAGCGCGACGGCAGAGATGGTGCCGACGCCGTTCGTGCGGAAGCGCACGACGGTCTCGCCGTCCACGAGCTCGATGAGGTCCCCCGAACCGTCACCGGTCGCGACGTCGCCCTCGGTCGCGAGGTTCTCGCCGTCGGCGGCGCCCTCACCCTCGGCCGGCTCGTCGTCCAGGACGATGTCCCCCTCGTCGAGCACGACGTCACCGTCCTCGAGAACGATCTCGTCGTCCTCGCCGAAGGCCTCGTCCTCGAAGCCCTCCTCACCGAAGCCCTGCTCACCGAGCTCCTCGTCGCCGAGGTCGAGGTCGTCGGGGCCGACGCCGCCGTCGTCCGAGTAGGGGCTCTGGACGAAGGCGGTGCCGCACTGGAGCTCGACGATGCGCCCCTCCGCGGTGGGAGCCGGTGTCGCGACGGGCGCGCCGACCGTGCCGTCGGCCTCGAGGACGTTGAGCGTCACGTCGTCCTCGACGAACGTGTAGAACGACGGCTTGTCGGAGATGCAACGGTCGATCGCGACGCCCCAGGCGTCGGTCGCGACGACGGTCGGCTTGCCCGAGCCGTCGAGCGGGCGGGAGTAGATCGTCGGCAGCTCGTCGTCGCCGAGACCCTCCCAGTACGCGACGCCCTCCTGGACGGCGACGGCAGGCGTGTACGTGCCGGGCGGTGTGCCCCCGTCGCCCGAGGCGTCGGCGAGGACGGTGCGCTCCCCGCTCTCGCGGTCGAGCGCGAACACGTAGCCGCCCAGGTCCTCGAGGGTGCTCGTGAGCTCGTCCGCGTCGTCGGCCTCGACCTCGACGGACCAGGTGAGGACGTCAGGGGTGAGCTGGCCGGCGATGATCGTCGCGCTGTCGGGCAGCTTCTCCTCGACGAGCCAGTCCACGTCGCCCGTCGCCAGGTCGAGGAGGCCGATCGAGTCGTCGGTCTCGCCGTCGCTCGTGCCGGTGACGAGGACCGTGCCGTCCTCCTGGACGGTGCCCGTGCCGGCGTCGACGTCGAGGCTCAGCGGCGTGACGACACCCTCGGCGATCGCGTCCGGGAACTGCCCGCTCAGGTCGATCTCGACGGGGGCACCAGGTGTCGACGTCACCTCGGGCTCGGGGGTGGCCGACGACGTGCAGGCGGCGAGCACGAGAGCGAGGGCGGCGAACCCGCCGACAGGGCGAACGAGGCGACGGGCGTGCATGCGAGGCTCCCAGGATCGGTGCGGTCCCGAGGAAGATAACAGTGCCCCGCCCCGAGCGCTCAGTCCTTCGCGTCGGCGTACGAGTCGACGACGGCGACCGAGAGCGCGAACTCGACGTCGTCGGGCGACGCGGGGAAGAGCAGGCGCCCCGCCTCGGCGGCGCACTCGCGCAGGGCGTGCGCGACGTCGTCGGCCAGCTCCGCGGGTGCGTGCACGATGACCTCGTCGTGCAGGAAGAACACGAGGTGCGGCCGCTCGACGAGCGGCGCGCCCGGCCGCAGGGCGTGCAGGCGCTCGCGCAGCAGCGCGAGCCAGCACAGCGCCCACTCGGCCGCGGTGCCCTGCACGACGAAGTTGCGCGTGAAGCGTCCGAACGCGCGGGCCCGCGCGGCCTCGGAGCCCGCGTCGGCGGGACGCTCGCGCTCCTCGCCCTCCCGGAGCGGCGCCGCGCCTGCGCCGTCGGGCCGCGGGGACGTGCGGCCGAGCCAGGTCGTGACCTGGCCGCCGCGCTCGCCGACCTCGGCGGCGCGCTCGACGAGCCCGATCGCCGCCGGGAACGCGCGACGCAGCTGAGGCAGCACCTGCCCGGACACGCCCTGCGTCCCGCCGTACATCGCGCCGAGCATCCCGTACTTCGCGTGCGTGCGGGTCTCGACGGCGCCCGTCGCGACGATCCCCTCGTACATGTCGGCGGCGCGCCCGGCGACGGCCATCGCCTCGTCGCCGGACACGGCGGCGAGGATGCGCGGCTCGAGCTGTGCGGCGTCGGCGACGACGAACCGCCAGCCCGGGTCGGGTCGCACCGCGTCGCGCACCTGGCGGGGGAGCTGCAGGGCGCCGCCACCGTCGGACGCCCACCGCCCCGTGACGACCCCGCCGACGACGTAGACGGGACGGAACCGGCCGTCGCGGACCCACGAGTCGAGCCAGTGCCACCCGTTCGCGGTCCACAGCCGCGCGAGCTTCTTGTACTCGAGCAGCGGCGCGACCGCGGGGTGGTCGATCTGCTTCAGCTCCCACGAGCGCGTCGAGGTCGCGGGCAGGCCCGCACGGCGCAGGGAGCGCAGCACGTCGACGGGGGAGTCAGGGTTGAGCGACGGGTCGTCGAGCTCGCGGCGCAGCACCTCGGCGAGCGCCTCGAGCCGGGCGGGGCGGAAGCCCTCGGGCGGGCGCGGGCCGAGCAGGTCGGCGAGGAGGGCGTCGTGGACGTCGGGCCGCCAGGGCAGCCCCGCGTACGTCATCTCGGCGGCGGCGAGGGCGCCCGCGGACTCCGCCGCGAGCAGCAGCCGCAGCCGTCCCGCGCGGTCGCCTGCGGAGTCGACGGCGTCGAGCTGGTCGCGCAGCTCGGCGACCGGGTCGAGCGGTGCGACGGCGGGTCCGAGGTCGGCCGCGTCGAAGAGCGCGTCCTGACGCGCGGGCGGCGCGAGCGGCGCAGGCTCGTCCCACCCGTCGCGCGGCCGGTGCGCGAGCCTGCTCGACGCCGTCACGAGCGCTTCGCGCAGGATGCGGTGGCACAGGCGCAGGTCGTGGCTGCGCGCGACGTGGACGCCTGCGGCGAGCAGGGGAGGCAGGACGAGCGACGTGTCCGTCCACGTCCACCGCACGTCCGCGGCTTCCGTGCGCACGACGTCGGGCAGGTCGCGAGCGGCGACGTCCCGCCGCGCGACGACCTCGCCGTCGGCGGTCACCGTCGTCAGGACGACCGGGGCGCCGTCGGGCGTCCCCGCCTGCTCGACCACGATGTGCACGCCCTCATCCTCCCGCGTCGCGCGCCCGACGGCGCCCACGGGTGCAACGTGCCCGAAACACCCCTTTGCTACGCTCGCCGGAGAGGTGCGCTGCGTCCCGGATCGTCCTGTCACCTGCGGGTCCCCAACCCGCGCGGGGCCCGTACGGCAGCGGCGCGGAGGAGCGCGATGAGCCTGGTCCTGAGCCCTCTCGACGACCGGCTGGAGGCAGCCGGCGCCCGCTTCACCGACTTCGCAGGCTGGCGGATGCCGCTGCGGTTCACGTCGGAGCTCGCGGAGCACAAGGCGGTGCGCGAGGCAGCAGGAGTGTTCGACCTCAGCCACATGGCGGAGATCCTCGTGACGGGCCCGCACGCCGCGGCGGCGATGGACCACGCGCTCGCAGGGCTGTTCTCCCCGCTCGTCGACGGGCAGGCGCGGTACAGCCTGCTGCTCGCCCCGGACGGCGGGATCCTCGACGACCTGATCGTCTACCGCACGGCGCCCGACCGCTTCCTCGTCGTCGCGAACGCGGCCAACCGCGAGCTCGTCCGCGAGGAGCTCAGGGCGCGGTGCCACGGCGCGGACTGCGAGGTCGACGACGTCACCGACGAGCTCGCGCTCGTCGCCGTCCAGGGCCCGCGCTCGCGCGAGATCCTCGAGCGGACCGCGGACCTCGAGGTCGACGGCCTCGACACGCTGCGCTACTACCGCGCGCTGCCCATGCGGTTCGCCGGGTCTGACGGCCTCGTCGCGCGGACGGGGTACACAGGTGAGGACGGCTTCGAGCTCTACCTCGAGGCGTCGGCGGCCCCCGCGCTGTGGGACGCCGTGCTCGCGGCAGGCGCCGACCTGGGGGCAGTGCCGGCCGGGCTCGCCGCACGCGACACCCTTCGCCTCGAGGCGGGCATGCCGCTCTACGGCAACGAGCTCACCGCGACGGTGCACCCCGCGCAGGTCGGCCTCTCCCGGTCGGTCCCGGTCGCCCGCAAGGGCGAGTTCGTCGGCCGCGAGGCGGTCCTCACAGGCCCGCCGGCCGGCGCCCGCCAGCTCGTCGGCCTCGTCGGCGAGGGGCGCCGCGCCCCGCGCGCAGGCACCCCCCTGCTCGACGGCGACACGATCGTCGGCGAGGTCACGTCCGGTGCGCTCTCGCCGACGCTCGGCCACCCCGTCGCGCTCGCGTTCGTCGACCCGGCTCTCACCGACCCGGGTCTCCCGCTCGAGGCAGACGTGCGCGGCACGCGCGTCCCCGTCACCGTCAGCACGCTCCCGTTCTACTCCCGGAAGGAATCCTGATGACCATCCCCGCAGACCTGAGGTACACGGCCGAGCACGAGTGGGTCGCCGTCGTCGACGGGCAGGTGCGCGTGGGGGTCACGGCGCACGCCGCGACCGAGCTCGGCGACATCGTCTTCGTCGAGCTGCCTGAGCCGGGCACGCGGGTCGTCGCCGGTCACGTGGCGGGGGAGATCGAGTCGACCAAGTCTGTTTCCGAGCTGTTCGCCCCGATCGACGGCGAGATCGTCGAGGTCAACACCGCGGTCGTCGACGACCCGGCGCTCGTCAACGCCGACCCGTACACTGCCTGGCTCTACGTCGTCGCGCCCGACGACCCGGCGACGATCGACACGCTGCTCGACGCCGCCGCGTACGCGTCGCTCGTCGGCGCCTGAGGCGGCGCCCGCGATGACAGGTTTCGTCGACCGTCACGTCGGGACCGACGCGACGGACCAGCGCAGCATGCTCGCCGCCGTCGACCCCGGGCTCGCGTCGCTCGACGCGCTCGTCGAGCGTGCCGTCCCGGCCGCCGTCCTGCACGCCGACGCCGACCCGCTCGCGTCCGTCCTGCCCGCGCCGGTCGACGAGCGCGAGACCCTCGCCGAGCTGGCCGCGCTCGCGGGCGCGAACCGCGTCCGCCGGTCCTTCCTCGGCATGGGGTACCACGGCACGATCACGCCCGCGGCGATCCGCCGCGGCATCCTCGAGGCGCCCGGCTGGTACACCGCGTACACGCCCTACCAGCCGGAGATCTCGCAGGGCCGACTCGAGGCGCTGCTCAACTTCCAGACGATGGTCGCCGACCTGACCGGCCTCGCGACGGCGAACGCGTCGATGCTCGACGAGGGCACCGCCGTCGTCGAGGGCATGCTCCTCGCCCGCCGCGCCGCGCGCCCGTCCGAGCCGACCGACGTCTTCCTCGTCGACGCCGACGCCCTGCCGCAGACGCGCGCGCTGCTCGCGCACCGCGCGGAGGCCGTCGGTATCGAGGTCGTCGAGCTCCCGCTCGCCGACACCGTCCCCGAGGACCTGCCGCCCGCGTTCGGCGTGCTCGTGCAGCAGCCCGGCGCGTCGGGCCGGCTGTGGGACCCGTCCGCCGTCGCCGACGCCGTGCACGCGCGCGGCGGTCTCGTCGTCGTCGCCGCGGACCTGCTCGCGCTCACGATCGTGCGCGCGCCCGGAGAGCTCGGTGCCGACGTCGCCGTCGGCACGACCCAGCGCTTCGGCGTGCCGCTCGGCTACGGCGGTCCGCACGCCGGGTACATGTCCGTGCGCGCCGGCCTCGAGCGGCAGCTCCCCGGCCGCCTCGTCGGCGTCTCGAAGGACGCCGACGGCGACCCTGCCTACCGCCTCAGCCTCCAGACCCGCGAGCAGCACATCCGCCGCGAGAAGGCGACGAGCAACATCTGCACCGCGCAGGTCCTCCTCGCGGTCGTCGCGTCGATGTACGCCGTCTACCACGGCCCCGACGGGCTCGCCCGCATCGCGTGCGCCGTCCACGACCGCACGGTGCGGCTCGCGCGCGCCCTCGGCGACGCCGTGGTGCACCGCTCCGTCTTCGACACGCTCGCCGTGCGCCTGCCCGGCCGTGCGGCCGCGGCCGGCGCCGCGGCCGCCGAGCGCGACCTCCTGCTGTGGCTCGTCGACGACGACACCCTCCAGGTCACGCTCGACGAGACGACGACCGACGCCGAGGTCGACCTCCTCGCCGAGATCCTCACCGCCCACGGCGCCGCGCCCGCGGCGGACGGGACGCCCGACGTCGGCATCCCCGACGCCCTGCGCCGCACGAGCGACTTCCTCACCCACCCCGTCTTCCGCACGCACCGCTCCGAGACGAGCCTGGTGCGGTACATGCGCACGCTCGAGGACAAGGACTACGCGCTCGACCGCGGCATGATCCCGCTCGGCTCCTGCACGATGAAGCTCAACTCGGCGATCGAGATGACTCCCGTGACGTGGCCCGCGTTCGGCGACCTGCACCCGTTCGCTCCGCCGCAGGACGCCGCCGGGACGCTCGCCCTCGTCGCCGACCTCGAGCGCTGGCTCGCCGACCTGACCGGCTACGCCGCCGTGAGCCTGCAGCCCAACGCGGGCAGCCAGGGCGAGCTCGCCGGGCTGCTCGCGGTGCGCGAGTTCCACCGCTCCCGCGGCGACGCGGGGCGCACCGTGTGCCTCATCCCGTCGTCCGCCCACGGCACGAACGCCGCGAGCGCCGTCCTCGCGGGGCTGCGCGTCGTCGTCGTCGCGTGCGACGAGACCGGCTCCATCGACCTCGACGACCTGCGCGCCAAGGTCGCGGAGCACGCCGACGACCTCGCCGCGATCATGGTCACCTACCCGTCGACGCACGGCGTCTACGAGGACACGATCGCCGAGGTCCGCGACCTCGTGCACGCCGCGGGTGGGCAGGTGTACGTCGACGGCGCGAACCTCAACGCGCTGCTCGGCCACGTCCGGCTCGGCGACCTGGGCGACGTCTCGCACCTCAACCTGCACAAGACCTTCTGCATCCCGCACGGCGGGGGCGGCCCCGGCGTCGGGCCCGTCGCGGTGCGCGAGCACCTCGCCCCGTTCCTCCCTGGCCACCCGTTCGACCCGCGTGCGGACGCGCTCGCGGGCGCCGCGCCGACGGACGACGGCGGGCCGGCGCACCGCCGCATCGTGTCCGCCGCGCCGCTCGGCAGCCCGCTCGTCCTGCCGATCACGTGGGCCTACCTGCGGATGATGGGCCTCGACGGGCTGCGGCACGCGACCGTGTCAGCGGTGCTCGGCGCGAACTACCTCGCCGCGCGGCTGCGCGACCACTACCCCGTGCTCTACACGGGCGAGGGAGGTCTCGTCGCGCACGAGTGCATCCTCGACCTGCGGCCCCTGCGGGCCGCGACGGGCATCACGGTCGACGACGTCGCGAAGCGGCTCATCGACTACGGCTTCCACGCCCCGACCGTGTCGTTCCCGGTGGCGGGCACGCTCATGGTGGAGCCGACCGAGAGCGAGGACCTCGCCGAGCTCGACCGCTTCGTCGACGCGATGATCGCGATCCGTGCCGAGGCTGATGCCGTCGCCGAGGGGCGCTGGCCCTCCGACGACAACCCGCTCGTGAACGCGCCGCACACCGCCTCGAGCGTCGTCACCGACTGGACGCACCCGTACCCGCGCGACGTCGCCGTCTTCCCCGCGCTGGGGCAGCGGGGCCGCAAGTACTGGCCGCCCGTGCGCCGCGTCGACCAGGCGTACGGCGACCGGAACCTCGTGTGCGCGTGCCCGCCGCCGGAGGCGTTCGCGTGAGCCCGGGTCCTGCGGCGGACGCGGTAGCCTGGGACGCATGAAGACGCACGCATGGTGGTGGCTGCCTACGCAGCCGTGACCGTCCGTGTCCCCGAGCTGCTCGCCGCAGCCGGGTCCGCGCCTCGGCCGCGGGGGCGGCGCCCGATCCCAGGAGCCCGCACATGAGTGAAGCACCCATCTCGACCCTCGAGGCCGCACGCGCGCGCAGCGCCCAGGTCGAGGAGCAGATCGCCAAGGACCCCTCGCAGTTCCGCGTGCTCACGGGTGAGCGTCCTACCGGGTCGCTGCACATCGGCCACTACTTCGGGACGATCGCCAACCGCGTGCGCCTCCAGACGGCGGGCGTCGAGACGATCCTGATCCTCGCGGACTACCAGGTCATCACCGACCGCGACGTCATGGGCGACCTGCGCGGGACGGTCCGTGAGATCATGCTCGACTACCTCGCGAGCGGCATCGACCCCGAGAAGACGACGATCTTCACGCACTCCGCGGTGCCCGCGCTCAACCAGCTCATGCTGCCGTTCCTGTCGCTCGTGTCGGTCTCCGAGCTCGAGCGGAACCCCACGGTCAAGGCTGAGACGGCCGCGACGGGCGGGCGCGCGATGAGCGGCCTCATGCTCACGTACCCCGTGCACCAGGCTGCGGACATCCTGTTCTGCCACGGCAACCTCGTCCCCGTCGGCCAGGACCAGCTGCCGCACCTCGAGATGACGCGCACGATCGCGCGCCGCTTCAACCAGCGCTTCGCTGGCGGCGAGCAGTACTTCCGCGAGCCCGAGGCGCTGCTCGCGCCGACGCCGACGATCCTCGGGACCGACGGCACGAAGATGAGCAAGTCGCGCGGCAACACGCTCATGCTCTCGGCGACCGCTGACGAGACCGCGAAGTGGGTCAAGCGCGCGAAGACCGACGCCGAGCGCACGATCACGTACGACCCGGAGGGCCGCCCGGAGGTCGCGAACCTGCTCGGGCTGCTGTCCCTCACGACGGGCGAGGCACCTGAGGTCGCGGCCGCGCGCATCGGCGACGGCGGCGCGGGCACGCTCAAGCGCGAGGTCACCGAGGCGCTCGTCGAGTACCTGCGCCCGATCCGCGAACGCCGCGCCGAGCTCGCGGCGCACGGCGACGACGTGCTCGAGATGCTCGCCCGTGGCAACGAGCGCGCGAACGAGCTCGCCGACGCGACCCTCGCCGACGTCCGCCGTCTCATGGGCACGACCTACTGACCTGCGCGACCGCTCGACCTGTCGACCGCCGGGGCCCGGACGAGGCCCTGGTGGTCGTCTCGGCTGTCGTGGCGTGGTCGCGGTCCTACGCAGGACCTTCCTGGCCGGTCGCGGTCAGCCCTCGCCGCGGTCGACGGGCAGGTCCTGGCCGGTCATGACTCCCGCGTCGATCGTGTCGACGCGCTCGCCGCGGGGGCCCGGCCGGCGCACCCGCGCACCTTCGTGCTCGATGCGGAACAGCTCGACGTCGTCGTCCGCGACCGGGGCCCGCAACAGCGAGAGCGTCGCCCAGCCGCGCGCGACGAGACCCGCGTCGCTCTGCGGCTCCTTCGACATGTCGGTGCCCGTGTAGGTGAGCGTGAGGTGGCCGTGGGCAGCCTCCTTGATGCGGGCGTGCACCATGCCGAAGCTCGCGAGCGGCGCCTGGCGGATGCCGAGCACCTGGTCGACCGGGCGGTCGGGCACGTTGACGTTGAGGACCCGCGTCGGGTCGGGGTTCTCGAGGAGCCAGCGCAGCGCGTGCTCGACGACGTAGCCCGCCGTGCCCCAGTGCGTCGGGTCGGACGAGTTGAGCGACACCGCCATCGCGAGCATCCCGTGCGTCGACGCGGACAGGGCAGCGCCGACCGTGCCGGAGTGCAGCGTCGCGTGCCCCGTGTTGGCGCCGCGGTTGATGCCGGACAGCACGAGGTCGGGTGGCGGGCCGAAGCCGCCGTGGGCGGCGACGAGCGTGATGAGCGCGGGGGTGGCGCGGACGCCGAAGGAGGGGACGTCGTCGGACAGTCCCGGAGGGGAGCGGCGCTCGACGATGAGGCGGCCGTCGTCCTCCGTGCCCATGAGGGCCGCGCTCGCGCCTGACGACTCGCGGCGCGGCGCGGCGACGACGACCTCGTACCCCTCGGCGGCCGCGCGCTCCGCGAGCACGGTCAGGCCCGGGGAGTCGATCCCGTCGTCGTTCGTGATGAGGGCGCGCACGCCAGCCTCCTCGCGTCGTCGTCCTTCCACCCTGCCGCGCTCGCGGGCACGCCGCACCCGGGCGGGTCAGTCGAGCAGGTCGACCCGCACCTGCTGGGCGTACCGCTCGATCTGCTCGCGGCGGCCTGTGCCGAGCCCACGGCGGGTGACGTTGAGCGCGCCTGCGGCCGCGCCGAGCCGAGCGGCCGACGCGAGGGTCTCCCCGCGGCCGAGCCCGACGGCGATCCCGGCGGTCATCGAGTCGCCGGCACCGCGATGGTCGACGGTCGTGATCGGCGGCGTGGTCACGGTCGCGACGGTCTTCGCGGTGACGACGAGGGCGGGGTCGTGAGCCCGGGACAGCACGACGCCGCCCAGCCCGCCCGCGATGAGGTCCTCGGCGGCGGAGCGCAGGGAATCCAGGGTGTCATCGTCAGCGAAGCCGCCCTCGACCATCTCTTCGTGGCTGATCTTGAGGACGACACCCTCGACGTCCATGACGGCCTTCGCCTGCCCGCGGGACAGGTCGGCGACGACGATCCGACCCGCCGCGCGCAGGTCGTGGGCGAGCCGCCCGAAGAACGACGGCGGGACGTTGCTGCTCTCCTCGGTCCCGGTGAGGACGCACACGTCAGCGTCGAGCGAGGCGACGAGGACCGTGCCGTACAGGTCGTCGAGGCAGTGGCGGTCGAGCAGCGGGGACGGCATGCGGGCGATCTCGCGGCGCTCGCCGTCACGCCGGTCGTGGACGTAGGCGCCGTTCGAGGGGCTCGTGGTGGTGCGCACGTCGAAGCTCTCCTGCTTGGCGAGGTGAGCGAGGACCGAGCCCGTCTCCCCGCCGAAAGGCCCGCACACGGTCACCGTCGCGCCGAGCGACGCCGCCATGCGCGAGATCCACAAGCCTTGGCCGCCCGCGTGCACGTGCACGTCGGGGACGTCGACCTCGTGCCCGCTCGCCTCGATCGTCACGGTGAGCAGCGGTTCCGCTGCGAGGACGCAAAGACGAGGGGCGGCGTCGTCCGGGCGGCTGGTCTCCATGACTGAGACTAGGTCTGGCCAGGCGCGCCTCGCACGTCGGGAGCCGCAGCCGTCACGTCCATGAGGCGGGACCTGATGAGGAACCGCTTGCCCTCGGGCGCCTCGACGGAGAACCCGGCGCCGCGCCCGGGGACGGCGTCGACCGTGAGGTGGGTGTGGCTCCAGTACTCGAACTGCTCGGCAGACATCCAGAAGTCGACGGCCTGCCGCGCCGCGCCCTCCTCGGCGATGTCGAAGGTGCCGAGGAGGACGTCAGCGTCCGACGTCAGGAAGTCGCCCGCCGGGTAGCACATGGGCGAGCTGCCGTCGCAGCAGCCTCCCGACTGGTGGAACATCAGCGGTCCGTGCTTGTCCCAGAGCATCCGCAGGAGGGCGAGCGCCTCGTCGGTGAGGGCGACCCGCGACCGCGTCTCCCCGGGGATGACGACCTGCGCGTCGATCGGCATGGCGGGCCGGTCTAGAAGAAGCCGAGCGCGGTGTCGGAGTAGCTCACCAGCAGGTTCTTGGTCTGCTGGTAGTGGCTCAACGCGAGCTTCGAGTTCTCGCGGCCGATGCCCGAGCTCTTGTAGCCGCCGAACGCCGCCCCCGCGGGGTAAGCGTGGTAGTTGTTCACCCAGACCCGTCCCGCCTGGATGGCCCGACCGGCGCGGTAGGCGGTGTTGCCGTTGCGCGACCACACGCCGGCACCGAGGCCGTAGAGGGTGTCGTTCGCGAGGGAGATCGCGTCGTCGAAGTCCTCGAAGCTCGTCACCGCGACGACGGGCCCGAAGATCTCCTCCTGGAAGACACGCATCTTGTTCTGTCCCTCGAAGATCGTCGGTGCGACGTAGTAGCCGTCCGTCAGGTCACCGCCGAGGTCGACGCGCTCACCACCGAGGAGCAGCTTGGCGCCCTCCTGCTTGCCGATGTCGATGTAGGACAGGATCTTCTCGAGCTGGTCGTTGGACGCCTGCGCGCCGACCTGCGTGTCGGTGTCGAGCGGGTTGCCCTGCACGACGCGCTTGGTGCGGTCGATCGCGTCCGACAGGAACGTGTCGTAGATGCTCTTCTGGATGAGCGAGCGGCTGGGGCAGGTGCACACCTCGCCCTGGTTGAACGCGAAGAGCACGAACCCTTCCTGCGCCTTGTCGTAGTACGAGTCGTTCTGCGCGGCGACGTCCTCGAAGAACAGGTTGGGGCTCTTGCCGCCCAGCTCGACGGTCGACGGGATGAGGTTCGCGGACGCGTACTGGAGGATGAGCCGGCCGGTCGTCGTCTCGCCGGTGAAGGCGATCTTGCGGATGCGCTTGGAGGACGCGAGCGGCTTGCCGGCCTCGAGACCGAAGCCGTTGACGATGTTCACGACGCCCGGCGGCAGGATGTCGCCGATGAGCTCGATGAGCACGAGGATCGACACGGGCGTCTGCTCAGCAGGCTTGAGCACGACGGCGTTGCCCGCCGCGAGGGCGGGCGCGAGCTTCCACGTCGCCATGAGCAGCGGGAAGTTCCAGGGGATGATCTGCCCGACGACGCCGAGCGGCTCGGCGTAGTGGTAGGCGACGGTGTCGCCGTCGAGCTCGGTGAACTCGCCCTCCTGGGCGCGGATGACCGAGGCGAAGTAGCGGAAGTGGTCGGCGGCGAGCGGCAGGTCCGCGTTGAGGGGTTCGCGGATGGCCTTCCCGTTGTCCCAGGTCTCGGCGACGGCGAGCATCTCGCGGTTGGCGTCGATGACGTCGGCGATCTTGTTGAGGATGGCGGCGCGCTCGGTCGCGCTCGTGCGGCCCCAGGCGGGCGCCGCCTTGTGCGCTGCGTCGAGCGCGGCCTCGATGTCCTCGGCGGTGCCGCGCGCGACCTCGGCGAACGGCTTGCCGGTGACGGGGGAGATGTCCTCGAAGTACTGGCCCTGCACGGGCCGTACCCACTCACCGCCGATCCAGTGCTCGTAGCGGGACTTGAACGTGACCAGGCTGTCAGGGGTCCCGGGGGCGGCGTACACGGTCATGGTGGCTCCTTCGACGTCGTTGTCTGTGAGCGCCTCGTGCGGAGGCTCGTCACCGACGCTAGGTCGACGAAGGTTGCGCGACGTTGCATCGCAGGACCTAGGTCTCTTGCGCAGCGAGGCGGCGCCGACCCGAAGGTCGACGCCGCCTCGCTGCTGCGTGCTCGGTCAGGCCGTGGGCGGGTTGTTCGTCGGCGGGACCTGGTGGTCGACGTCGTGCTTCTCGACGTACGCCGTGTGGCTCGTGTTACGGCGCTGCGACTGCATCGCGAACGCGAGGATCAGGGCGAGCGCGCCGACCGCCATGAGGATGTAGCCGATGGTGTTGATGTTGAAGACTTCCCACGCGTCGGGGCTGAGCCCGAACGCCAGGACCGCGCCGACCGCGATGAGGAAGATGCCTCCGCCGATACCCATGACTGCTCCGTTCCGTGGGACTGACTGTCCCTTCGAGTCTCAGCGGGGTCGGGGCAGCCCGCATCCCGAGATAGGTGATTCCACCCTGGCGGGGTGGTGCATATCGCGACACTACGCAGTTCACCCGGCCTTGGTGGGACGTTTCCCCCTGCCGAGAACACCAGAAACGTCTACTGTGAGATCCGGAGCCGACGCGTCGACGCGTCAGCGCTCATCGGGGATGCAAGGAAATCGGGGATCCATCATGAACCAGGGCAACGTCGTGCCCTTTCAGCAGGCGCTCGCGCGGCGCGCCGACGGGGCCGGGCGTCCCGTTTCCCGCCGCCGGTCAGCGGCGCTGAGCCGGTCGCGTATCGCGGCCGACGCGGCACTCTTCAACGCAGCGAGCGTCCTCGAGGTCGCCATGGGCGAGCCTCGGCACGTCACCTCGCGCAGCTATCCGCGCAAGCGCCTGGGCTGACCGGCGCCCGTCTGCCGGGCTTGCCTCGGCTCGTCTCGACGCGCCGGTGTCGTGAGCGCTGCGTCGAGCTCTTCGAGCCTCGCGACGACCGCAGCCCGCCGCGGTGACCGCGGCGGCAGGAGCCGCAAGCACTCGAGCCACACCTCGACGTCGTCGGCGCCGTCGCTCGTGCGCGCGAACGCGAGGAGCGTGTCGACGCTCGCGCCCGCGAGCAGAGACTCGCGCAGCTGTGACCGCACGACGTCGCGCAGGTGCGCCGGGCCCGGCGCCTCCGACGCAGGCAGGACCGGCCCCGTGTACGCGGCGAGCGCGATGCGGTGCGCCCCACGCTCGAGGAACGCCAGGACCTGGTGCGCGTCGACGTCGAGACGCCCACCGAGCCGGTAGGGCCGCGCGAGCGGCCCGAGCTGCGGGGCCACGTTCCGCAGAGCGCGCCGCAGGCGCACCATCTCCGCACGCAGGGTCACGACGGCGTCGTCGCGGCCGTAGACCGCGTCCGCGAGCTCGGTCGCGGACAAGCCCTCGGGCCGGTCCGCGAGGACCGTGAGGATCTCCGCGTGCCGCTGCGACAGGACCACCTCACCCGACGACGAGCGCAGCACGCCGTCGTCCCGGCCGAGGATCGAGAGCACGGGCGGCGCCGCCTGCGGTGTCCGGCGCGTCGACGCCGGTCCGGCCACGTGCAGCCGTGGCGCCGCCGGCACGAGCGAGGGGATCGACGCGCGACCCCGCGCGACGAGCGCGAGCTCCGCCTCGACCGCCGCAGCGGTCGCCTCGAGCAGCGGCAGCGTCACGGGTGCGACCGCCTCCTCGCCGCCGGTCACGTCGAGGACGCCGAGCAAGGCACCGGTCGCCCTGTCGCGTAGCGGCACCGCCGAGCACGACCACGGGTGCACCATCCGCGCGAAGTGCTCCTCGCCGCGGATCTGCACCGCGCGCCCGAGCGCGAGAGCCGTCCCCGGCGCGCTCGTCCCCGCCGCACGCTCGGACCAGTCCGCACCCTCCTGGAACGCGATCGCCTCCGCGCGGCGACGCAGCCTGCGGTCGCCGTCGACCCACAGCAGCCTGCCCGACTGGTCGCCGATCGCCACGATGAGGCCGGCGTCCGCCGCGTGCTGGACGAGCAGCCGGTCGATGATCGGGCGAGCCGCGACGAGCGGGTGCTCCGCGCGGTAGGCGCGCAGCTCGTCGTCCGCGACATCGACGACGCCGGGCACGGCGTCTGGGTCGAGCGCGAAGCCGCGCGAGCGCCGCCACGACTCCGCGACGACGCGACGCAGCGTCGCGTGATCGCCAGTCCTCGCACCGGGGCCCACAGGGTTCCTTCCGATCGTCGTTGGTCGGTGCGGCGAGGCTAACAAGCGGTCCGTGGACCTGCCAGGGGCGAAAACGGGCCCGGCGACGCCGTCGGCATGCGTTCCGGATGCCGACGGCGCCGCTGAGCAGGGCGGGGGTGTCAGTCCACGTCCCCGCGGATGTCGGCGACGAACCTCTCGCGCAAGGACTCGAGCTCGCCGCGCAGCTCGGCAGGGACGCGGCCGTCGAAGCGGTCGAACAGCTCCTCGGTCGAGGCGGCCTCGACGAGGCCGGCGTTCGGGTCGACCGAGAACAGCTCCGTGAGGTCCTGCTCGGAGACGTCCAGGCCGTCGAGGTTCAGGTCGTCGAGCCGCGGCAGGAGCCCGACGGTGCCGCGCACGGTGCCCGGGGCGTCGGGGCTGCGGCGGGAGTCGGTGCGCCGCGCGACCCACTCGATCACACGCGAGTTCTCCCCGAATCCCGGCCACAGGAAGCGCCCGTCCGCGCTCTTGCGGAACCAGTTGACCTGGAAGACGAGCGGCCGCTTCGACGGGTCGAGGCTCGCGCCGACGCGCAGCCAGTGCGCCCAGTGCCCGGCCATGTCGTAGCCGCAGAACGGCAGCATCGCGAACGGGTCGCGGCGCAGCTCACCGACCGTGCCCTCGGCGGCGGCAGTCTGTTCGGAGGAGATGGTCGCGCCGAGGAAGACGCCGTGCTCCCACGAGTACGCCTCGGCGACGAGCGGCACGTTGGTCGCGCGGCGCCCGCCGAAGACGATCGCGTCGACCGGGACGCCGGCCGGGTCCTCCCAGGTGTCCGCCATCGACGGGCACTGCGCGGCCGCGACCGTGAACCGCGCGTTCGGGTGCGCGGCCGGGCGCCCGCAGCCGGGGGTCCAGTCCTCGCCGCGCCAGTCCGTCAGGTGCGCGGGCGGCTCGTCGGTCATGCCCTCCCACCACACGTCGCCGTCGTCGGTCAGGGCGACGTTCGTGAAGATCGTGTCCCGAGCGATCGTGCGCATCGCGGTCGGGTTGGTCGACCAGCCGGTGCCGGGCGCGACACCGAAGAAGCCCGCCTCGGGGTTGATCGCGCGCAGCGTCCCGTCGGGTCCGGGGCGCAGCCAGGCGATGTCGTCACCGACCGTCTCGACCTTCCAGCCGGGGATCGTCGGCTGGAGCATCGCGAGGTTCGTCTTGCCGCACGCCGACGGGAACGCGGCGGCGAGGTGGTAGGCGCGGCCCTCGGGCGACGTCGCCCGGATGAGCAGCATGTGCTCGGCGAGCCAGCCGTCGTCGCGCGCCATGACGGACGCGATGCGCAGCGCGAAGCACTTCTTGCCGAGCAGGGCGTTGCCGCCGTAGCCGGAGCCGTACGACCAGATCTCGCGCGTCTCGGGCAGGTGCACGATGTACTTCGTGTCGTTGCACGGCCACGGCACGTCGTCCGGGTGCGGCGCGGGGATGCCCGACGCCGTCGTGCGGCGTGGGCGGGAGCTGTCCCGCTGGACGGGGAAGAGGTCCGCGAGGCCCGGCTCGTCGACGAGCGGACGCAGCGGCGTGCCGACGGTGTGGACGGCGGGGACGAACGGCGCACCTGCGTCGATGAGGGCGGTGACCTGCGCGCCGACGCGCGTCATGATGCCCATCGACACGACGACGTAGGGCGAGTCCGTGAGCTGGATGCCGAGCTGGGAGATGGGTCCGCCGACCGGTCCCATCGAGAACGGCACGACGAACATCGTGCGGCCCCTCATCGCGCCTGCGGCGACGGTGTGCAGCTCACGGCGCATCTCGTCGGGTGCGCACCAGTTGTTCGTGGGACCGGCGTCCTCCTCGCGCTCGGAGCAGATGAAGGTGCGCGACTCGACGCGTGCGACGTCGGACGGGTCGGAGCGGGCGAGGTAGCTGCCGGGGCGCTTGTCAGGGGCGAGGGGGAGGAGCGTGCCCGCCTCGACGAGGTGCTCGAGGAGCGCGGTGCGCTCCTCGGCGGAGCCGTCGCACCACACGACCTGGTCAGGCTCGAGGAACGCGGCGACGGCGTCGACCCACTCGCCCGCGGTGAGCGGGCGGCCGAGCGCGTCGCGCGGGGAGGGCAGCGTGCCCGGCGCGTGCGGCAGGTCGAGGCGGGGACGGTCGATGACGCTCATCGGTGGCTCCTGTCGTGTCCGGCGGGCGTCGGCAGCCCGTCCTGCTTCCACCTTCGCCGCCTTCCGAACGCGATTCATGGGCGCGAGCCTGTGAAGATCGGCGGATCTTTCGTTATCGTCAACGAATGGACCTCATCACGCTCGGCCGCCGCATCAGGCACTTCCGGACCGAGGCCGGTCTCACGCTCGACGACCTCTCCGCCGCGACCGGCCTCGCGCCGTCGCAGCTCTCCCTCATCGAGAACGGAAAGCGCGAGCCGCGCATCAGCGCGCTCGGTACCCTCGCCGCCGCCCTCGGCGTGGACGTGCCGGCGCTCTTGTCGACCGAGCCGCCGTCGCACCGTGCCGCGCTCGAGATCGAGCTCGACCGCGCCCAGCGGTCGACGACGTTCGGCCGGCTCGGCCTCCCCGAGGTGAAGTCGAGCCAGAAGCTCCCGCTGCCGGTCCTCGAGACGCTGGTCGGCCTGCACCGCGAGCTCGCCCGTCGCGACGCCGAGGCCGTCGCGACGCCCGAGGAAGCGCGCCGCGCGAGCACCGCGCTGCGCCTCGAGATGCGCGAGGTCGACAACTACCTCCCGGAGATCGAGGAGCTCGCCGAGCCGCTCGTCCGCAAGGCCGGGTACACGTCAGGCCCGCTCACGCACCGCGTCGTCGCGGTCCTCGCCGAGCAGCTCGGCTTCCAGATCCTGCACACGGACGACCTGCCGTCGTCGACCCGCACCGTCACCGACCTCGCGAACGGGCGGATCTACCTGCCGCCCGCCTCGATCCCGGGTGGTCACGGCCTGCGGTCCCTCGCGCTGCAGGCGATCGCGCACCGCGTCCTCGGCCACGAGCGTCCCGCGTCGTACGCGGACTTCCTGAGGCAGCGGCTCGAGATCAACTACTTCGCCGCCGCGTGCCTCGCCCCGCGCTCGACCGCCGTCGAGTGGCTCACCGTGCGCAAGAAGGAGAAGGACCTCGCCGTCGCGGACTTCCGCGACGCGTTCGGCATCGCGCACGACGCCGCGGCGCAGCGGTTCACCAACCTCGCGACCGCGCACCTCGGCATCCACCTGCACTACTGCCGCGTCGACGGCGACGGGACGCTCATGCGCGGCTACGAGAACGACGGCGTGCGCTTCCCGGCCGACGTCACGGGCGCGATCGAGGGTCAGACGGTCTGCCGCAGGTGGGCGGCACGGCAGGCGTTCGCGTCCCGCGACAGGGCGAGCGAGTACTACCAGTACACGGACAAGCCCAACGGCACCTACTGGTGCTCGACGCAGACCGGCACCGCCGAGAGCGGCGAGTTCTCGATCAGCGTCGGCGTGCCGTTCAGCGACGTGAAGTGGTTCCGCGGCCGCGAGACGACGCGCCGCATGACCTCCACCTGCCCGGACGCGGCGTGCTGCCAGCGCCCGCCCGAGCGGCTCGCACAGCGCTGGGGCGACGCCGCGTGGCCGAGCGCGAAGATGCACAGCCACGTCCTCGCTGCCCTGCCCCGGGGCACGTTCCCGGGCGTCGACGACGGCGAGGTGTATCGCTTCCTCGAGCGGCACGCCCCGGCCTGACGGCTCCGCACAACCTTCCTTGTCTTCGCGAGCGGCGCCCCGCTAGCGTGACGTGTCACGGGGGCACCGCGACGAGCGCGGACGCACCCCGTTCCCAGGGGGTACGGATGAGGCATCAGGCAAGCGGCATCACAGACGTGGACATCGACGAGAGCGCGGCGTCACGCCGCGGGACCGGATCGCCCGCGCGCCCTGCGGCACTGATGGGCGTCGCCTTCGTCACCGCGGCGGCTGCGCTCGCCCTCCTCACGTTCCAGATCCTCACCAGCCTGGCCGACCATGCGTCCGGCGACGCCTCGCTGACGTTCCCGGTCCGGGGCTGGCTCGAGTCGATCGGCGCCGGCGTCGAGACCGTGAGCATGTCGTACGTGGCACTCACCGACACGGAGTCGCGGCTCCACGCAACCGCGGATGTGCTCGAGCGCGCGTGGCCTGCCGCGCTGCTCGTTGCGGCATCGACCGCGCTCGTTCTCATCGCCCGCGGACGTTGCGTCCGCCGGGTCGCGGCGCGCACGCTCATCATCGTCGGTGCGTGGCAGGTCGCAGCGACCGTCGCGGCTGCGCTGATCACGAGCAGCGTCCTGCCCGACGTCGCGGCCCGGGTGCTCGGCACGGACGCCGGCTCTGCGCTGGACGCCGTCATGGCCGACCTCGATCGGGCGTCGTCACCCGTCGCCAACCTCTCGACGGGGCATCTCGCGCTGGGGTTCGCGATCATCGTCATCGGGCTGGCGGTGCGCCTCTGGGGCCGGGCGTCGCGCCCGGCTGAGGAGCTCGGGACGCACGTGCCGAGCTAGAGCCCTTCGTCGAGCATGCCGAGCAGGTGCTGGAGCGCATCGCCCACGCGCAGGCCGTCGTGCTCGTGCTCGTTGGTGATCCACGTGCGCACGTTGCCGACCTCGACGGCTGTCGCGAGCGACAGGTCTGGCGGCATCGTCGCCGCGGCCCACTCACGAGGGCATGCTCACACCCGGGCGATCCAGCGCCAGCAATGGTGAATCGCCCGAGTGGGGCATGTAGTGGTGAGGACTCTGCTGCTGTCAGTCCGACCCCTTGTTCCGAGTGGGACCTCGCTGCCCCCGCGGCCTTCCACTAAAGAAGACCGATATGAGCATCGATATGAGAGCGCCCGCCGTGAAGTACCCGTTCGCGGGGGATCCCACGGTGAGGAAGGTGGCAACAACCATCGCGCCGCATGTCACCATGGCCGCCCACCAGCAGATCGTCAGAGTCTTGGCGCTCATTTGCATCGTGAGTCCCGGTACTCGCCGACGTGGAGGTACTGGGGCACGACCGTCGTGCCGACGCCGATGTATCGCAGATAGAGGCACTTCTTGGGGCTAGAGTTCTCCGCCTTGCCGGCGTGGTATACCAATCGAAGCCCGCCAACAAGGCATGCCCCTGAGAGGACCGCACCCGCAGCTGCACTCGCGGGAGTCTTCGCCAGCTTGATGGCCCATGCCGTGCAGAACGCGCCAATGCCAGATGCTCCGCCGACCGAGTTGGCAAGGGTCTTGGTCTCTGCACGAGTGAAATGAATGTAGACGCCAATTCCGATCGATGCGTAAGGGTCTGCTGTGATCGGGTAGGTGAAATCGCCGGACCTGTGATCTATGACCTGGACCAGATTGTCACCGCTCACTTCGTACCGAGTCGGAACCTCTCGTCCGTCAGCGTCGCGCGCCCAAGGCGCCTCGATTGCTCCAATCGTCGCACCATGTCCGAGAACCAGCACAGAGCCGTCCTCTTGCGATTGGAGATCGGCCCCCACGAAACGGTATGTGTACCGTTCTTCTGCGCTTCGCCCCTCCAGCACTGAAAGAAGTCGGAACGATCCGTCAGCGATCCCCTGCACGGCGATCGAGGCGTTGTCGTCACTTTCAAGAACCACAGTTCCGTCGTCAGCCTGGCTGCCGGAACTTGATCGTACGAGATCTGGGAGCTCAACGGCAATCTCAGGAACTGATGGGTCTGCAGATGCGACCTCGATCTGGCCGTCGCCCTCAGTGGGGATTGTGATGCGGGTGTGAGTGCTGGACGCGCGGAACTTATCGCCCAATTCTGTCGGATCGATCAATGTGCCAACCTCGGGCGCTACAGTAGCGATGCTCTGGGCGACTTCATTGGCGGCGGCGTTTGGGTCGTGGGCCTGTGCGATGCCAGTGGAACTTATGAGAATCGCCGCAGCTGTGGCGAAGGTGATTGTCGTGCGGGTAGAGGTTGTCATCTCTCTCTCAAGTCGCCCCTCGTAGGGTCGGCTCGCTCCCCCTGCGGAGCGCACGGAATCAACCTAGCGTCGGACTTGAGGAACTTCTACCCTCTGTCCTCGGATCCTTGGAGAAGTGTCTTCGGCAACGTGCCTGCGGCGTGAATGGCGACTCGAGAGCGTGCAACCCCGCCGATGCTCCACGATGGCGCGGCCGGCGATCCCGGGAGCCGTCCAGGTACCCCCTGAGGCTCTGGCGTCGACGACGGCGAGGTGTACCGCTTCCTCGAGCGGCACGCCCCGGCCTGACGGCGCGGCGCTACAGCCCCTCGTCGAGCATGCCGAGCAGGTGCGGCAGCGCGTTGCCCACGCGCAGACCGTCGTGCTCGTGCTCGTTCGTGATCCACGTGCGCACGTTGCCGACCTCGGTCGCCGTCGCGAGCGACAGGTCCGCCGGGACGAACATGTCGTCGTGGTAGACCGCCGCGACGACAGGCACGTCGTTCGAGGCGAGGCGCT
Source organism: Flavimobilis soli (assembly GCF_002564025.1). Classification (NCBI taxonomy): domain Bacteria; kingdom Bacillati; phylum Actinomycetota; class Actinomycetes; order Micrococcales; family Jonesiaceae; genus Flavimobilis; species Flavimobilis soli. The sequence goes on along the minus strand of NZ_PDJH01000001.1, from coordinate 1,379,701 downwards.
CGCGGTCGTACAGCTCGGGCCACGACGAGCGCGCGTGGAGCGCCTCGGTCGCCGCACGGAACGGCCGCAGCTCGGAGATCTCCTCGAACATCCAGGGCAGGATCATCTCGCCCGTGAGCTGGAGCGGCCGTGCGTCGGGTGAGAACTCGGGCGGCATCGTCGCGGAGGCCGCCCACGGCGTGACGGCGTCGCCGCTCGCGTAGATGGACTCGTGCAGCACCGCGTAGAGCGGGTTCGTGCGGAAGCCCGTCGCGGCTTCGAGCCCGGCGAGGAAGGTGTCGGAGAGGCGCTCGTCCGAACCGGGCGCGCCGTCGGGCAGGAACGCGTCGTCGAGCAGCCAGTGGATGCGGTCCGCACCGGCCTTCATGCCGAGGTCCATGCCGAGCGACTGCAGGCGGCGCACGGAGACGACGTCGCCGTTCGGCAGGCGCGTCTCGCCTGCGTCGAGCACGTCGGCGACGCGCGCGAGGATCTCCGCGTCGCCCGCGTGGCGGCGGCGCATCGCCTCGTTCTTCACCAGCGTCCGCGCCCACGTGTTCGTGTAGAGGGCCGTCGCGTCCGGGTGGATGCTCGCGAGGCCACCCGTCACGAGGCACGCGTCGAGCGCCTCGGGGTGCCGGGACAGGTAGGTGAGCGTGAGGAAGCCGCCGTACGACTGGCCGAGCGTCGTCCACCGGCGCCCGCCGTAGACCTGCCGACGCACGGCCTCGGCGTCGGCGACGATCGCGTCCGCGCGGAAGTGCGCGAGGTACTCCGCCTGCGCCGCGGCCTGGGCAGCCGGGTCCGAGCCCGCGCCGTCTGCGAGCGCCGCCATGGTTGCCGCGGTGACTGGTGTCGAACGCCCCGTCCCGCGCTGGTCGAGCAGCACGACACGGAACCGGTCGAGCGCCGCAGCCCACCAGCCGTCGCTCCCGAGCGGGCGCGGAGACCTGCCGCCGGGTCCGCCCTGCAAGAAGAGGAGGAGAGGCAGGTCGTCGCCCGCGCGGGTCGCCGAGACGAGCTCGCGCGCGAGCACCGTGATCGTGCGCGTGTCGGACTCGTCGCCGTGGACGAGCGGGACCGTCACGACGTGGTCGACGGCACGGATACCGGGCAGGCGGTGAAGGCTCATGAGCCCATGCTCCCACCCGCACCCTGACGAGATGCGATGGTCACGGCTGGCGCCACTCGCCACTCGCCACTCGCCGCTGTCGCGGGGACACCGGGCAGAGGAGCGGATGTGGAAGCGGCGGGACGAACGACGTGGGTGACGTGTCTCGCCCGATAGGCAACGATGAGGGGGTGACTGCGCCCGGCGACCCCGCGACTCCCCCCGGGGACCCGCGGCGCGACGACGCCGCCGGGGGCGACGACGCCGCCGGGGGCGACGAGACGCTGTCGTGGTCACCGGAGCCCGAGCCGACCGCGAACCCGGGCGTCCCCGCGAGCAGCACGCCTGGCGCGACGTCGTGGACTCCTCAGGACGTCGACGCGACCTGGGCCGCGATGGAGCGGCAGCTGCGGCAGGACGAGGACCTGGCCCGGGCGTTCACGCGGTACGACCGTAAGGCGGGTCGGGTGCGCGCGCGGCAGGCCCCGCCGGAGGCCTGGCGGGCGCCGGTGCCCGTGCGTGCACGGAAGGACAGCAACCCGCTCACCGGCTTCATCACGATCGTGATCGTCGTCGTCGCGCTCATCGTCAGCTACGACCGCTGGGGGACGGGAAAGGTCGACCCATCGCTCGCCGTCGCGCTCTCGGACCACGCGGCGATGCCGCGCGTGACGTCTCAGCAGGGCCCGCCCCCCGGGTTCGAGGAGCAGCCGGAGCGCCTGCTTCCCGCCGTCAGCACGGCGGGCCTCGAGGGCTCCTACGCCTTCCTCGACACGCACCACGACACGCCGGTGACCTGGTCGCCCTGCCGCCCGATCCACGTCGTCGTCGACACCGCCCAGGCTCCTGACGACTTCGTCGACTGGGTGAGCCACGTGCTCGCCGAGGCGAGCGAGCTGTCGGGGCTCACGTTCGTGCTCGACGGCCCGACCACCGAGCGCGTGAGCTTCGAGCGCGAGGCGTACCAGCCCGACCGCTACGGCGGGCAGTGGGCGCCCGTGATCGTCGGGTTCGCCGACGAGAGCGAGATCCCGGAGCTGGCAGGCCGCACCGCGGGACTGGGCGGGGCGTCCGCGCTCGAGGTGGGCGGCAAAGCCGGGTACGTCACGGGCGCCGTCGCGATCGACACGACGATGCTGGCCTACCCCCGATACGCGGGCGAGCCTGCCTACGTCCAGGTGCTGCGGCACGAGGTCGGTCACCTCCTGGGGCTCGACCACGTCGAGGACACGACAGCGCTGATGCACCCCCACGACTCGTCGCAGACGACCTGGGGCCCGGGGGACCGTGCGGGTCTTGCCATCCTTGGCTCGGGGGAGTGCCAGCCCACCCTCTGAAGCCGCCCGCCCCGGCCGGCTCCACCCGACCCGGACGGCTCCGCCCCGGGCCGGCTGGCCCCAGCCGACGGATCGCCCGGATCCCCACGTGACGCGTGCATCCGAGCGATCGGCCAAAACGCCCGGACAGACGGATCGCCCGCCTGCACACGTGACGTGTGCGGACGGGCGATCCGTGGTGAAGGCGGACTACTTCACGTCGTCGTCGACCCAGTCGAGGGTCTTCGTGACGGCCTTCTTCCAGAGGCGGTACTGACGGTCGCGCTCCTCCGGCTCGATCGTCGGCTTCCAGCGGCCGCCCTCGGCCCAGTTGTCGCGGACGTCCTGCTCGCCCTCCCAGAACCCGACGGCGATGCCGGCCGCATAGGCCGCACCGAGCGCCGTCGTCTCCGCGACCTTCGGACGCACGACCTCGACGTCGAGGATGTCCGCCTGGAACTGCATGAGCAGCTCGTTGGACACCATGCCGCCGTCGACCTTGAGCTCCTTGAGCGGGACACCCGAGTCGGCGTTCATCGCGTCGAGGACCTCGCGCGTCTGGAAGGCCGTGGCCTCCAGAGCCGCACGCGCGATGTGGTTCTTGTTGACGTACCGCGTCAGGCCGACGAGCGCACCGCGCGCGTCCGAGCGCCAGTGCGGCGCGAACAGGCCCGAGAACGCCGGCACGAAGTACGCACCACCGTTGTCGTCCACCTTGCGAGCGAGGTGCTCGATGTCCGGGGCGTCGTCGAACATGCCGAGGTTGTCCCGCAGCCACTGCACGAGCGAGCCCGTCACCGCGATCGAACCCTCGAGCGCGTACACCGCTGGCTGGTCGCCGATCTTGTAGCAGACCGTCGTCAGCAGGCCGTTCTCGGAGCGCACCGGCTCCGTGCCGGTGTTGAGGAGCATGAAGTTGCCCGTGCCGTACGTGTTCTTGGCCGTACCGACCTCGAAGCACGCCTGGCCGAACGTCGCCGCCTGCTGGTCGCCGAGGATGCCAGCGATCGGCACGCCGGGGACCATGCCGCGCGAGCGCCCGTGGCCGTATACCTCGGACGACGAACGGATCTCGGGGAGCATCGACATGGGGATGCCCATGTCGTTCGCGATGTCCTCGTTCCAGGTGAGCGAGTCGATGTTCATGAGCATCGTGCGCGACGCGTTGGTGACGTCGGTGACGTGCACGCCGCCCTCGGGGCCGCCCGTCATGTTCCACAGGACCCAGGTGTCGGTGTTGCCGAACAGCAGGTCGCCGCGCTCGGCGGCCTCGCGGGCGCCGTCGACGTTGTCGAGGATCCACTTGACCTTCGGGCCGGAGAAGTAGGTCGCGAGGGGGAGGCCGACGATGTCCTTGTACTTCTCGGGCCCGTCGTCACCGCCCAGCTCGTCGACGATCTTCTGGGTGCGGGTGTCCTGCCAGACGATCGCGTTGTAGACGGGCTTGCCGGTCGTCTTGTCCCACACGACCGCGGTCTCGCGCTGGTTCGTGATGCCGACGGCGGCGATGTCCTCGTGGGTGGCGTTGCCGCGCGTCAGCGCGATGCCGACGGCCTCGCGGACGTTGTTCCAGATCTGCTCCGGGTTGTGCTCGACCCAGCCGGCCTGCGGGAAGATCTGGTCGTGCTCGAGCTGGCCGACCGAGTGGATCGTGCCCTCGTGGGTGAAGAGGATCGCCCGGGAGCTCGTCGTGCCCTGGTCGATCGCAAGGACGTACTTCTTCGTCATGGTCCAGGTTTCCTTCGCGTGGTGTGCGGGAGTTCAGGTGTGCCGACGGAAGGCCGCCGCTCACGGCGGCCTCCCGTCAGGCGTGGTAGGGCTGGGTCAGGCGACGGCGGTGGCCAGGAGGCCGGCGAGAACGCCGCCGATGATCGGGCCGACGACCGGCACCCAGGCGTAGTTCCAGTCGCTCGAGCCCTTGCCCTTGATCGGGAGGATGGCGTGAGCGATGCGCGGGGCGAGGTCACGTGCAGGGTTGATGGCGTAGCCGGTGGGACCACCGAGGCTCATGCCGATACCGACCACGAGGAGCGCGACGGCGAGCGGGCCGAGCTCGTGCGGCGAGTTGCCGAACTGGAGGATGACGAACACGAGCACGAACGTGCCGAGGGCCTCCGTGACGACGTTCCAGCCGTGGGAACGGATCGCCGGGCCGGTCGAGAACACCGCGAGCTTCGAGCCAGAGTCGGCGTCCGGGTCGTCGAAGTGCTTCTTGTACGCGAGGTACGCGAGGACCGCACCGATGAAGGCGCCGATCATCTCACCGGCGAGGTAGACGAGGGTGCTCGTGAGGTTGACGGGAACGCCGTCGACGTAGTTGTCCTGGCCGTTCGCGATGATGCCGAACGTGACGGCGGGGTTGAGGTGTGCGCCAGACTTCCATGCGGCCCACACGCCGGCGTAGACGGCGAGGCCCCATCCGAAGGTGATGACGACCCATCCCGCGTTGAAGCCCTTGTTCTTGGGGAGGACGACGTTGGCTACGACTCCGGCTCCGAGGAGGATCAGGAGCGCAGTGCCGATCACCTCGGAGACGAAGATGTCGGTCAGTGTCATGGTGTGCCCGCTTTCGTTGACTTCGTTGTCGTGGAAACCCGTCCGCCCCTCGCGGACGGGCCGGACCGCCCGAGGGCGGCCGGTCGGGGCTGGCGGGCGCCGGCCCCGACCTGGACGCTCAGCGAGAGCTGAGCGTGGTCATCGGGCTGATGTCAGCCGCCTTGAGGCGGGTCTGCTCAGCGGTCGCGTCGTCGAGGTCGTGGGAGGCAGCCTCCTCGGCCTCGGCGCGCGCGGTGTAGGACGCGATCTCCGCGGCCTTGCGCTCGTCGTCCCACCCCAGGATCGGGGCGATGATGTCGACGATCTCGGGGACGGCACCCAGGCCACGGTCGCGCTCCTCGTAGACGAGGCGCGTGCGGTGGAGCATCACGTCCTCGAGGTGGAGGACACCCTCGTGGCTCGCGGCGTAGGAGATCTCGGCGCGGAGGTACGCGGGTGCGTGCTCGAGCGGCTTGGCGAGGCTCGGGTCTTCCTCGCACAGCGCGACGATGTCCGCGACGAGCGCGCCGTAGCGGTGGAAGAGATGGTCCAGCATCGCGTTCGACCAGCCGTACGTGGATGCGTGGGTGCGCGCCCAGTTGCGCTGGGCCTCGAGGCCGACGGCGCCGAGCAGCGGCGTCTTGGACGTCACCGACGGGAGCTGGCTCGCCTCCGCGCCGAGCGCGAAGTCGACAGCGTCCTCGGCCATGACCCGGTAGGTCGTGAGCTTGCCGCCCGCGATGACGGTGAGGCCCGGCTCGGGTGAGGCGACGGTGTGCTCACGCGACACCTTGGCCGACGACGTGCCCTCCTTGGTGCCCGGCTGCAGGAGCGGGCGCAGGCCCGCCCATGTGCCGATGATGTCGTCGCGGGTCAGCGGCTCCGCGAGGACGGCGTTCGCGTGGTCGAGGACGTAGTCGATGTCAGCGGCGGTCGCGACCGGGTGCGTGAGCTCCTGCTCCCACGGGGTGTCGGTCGTGCCGATGACCCAGTAGCGCGACCACGGGATCACGAAGAGGACGGACTTCTCGGTCTGGAGGATCAGGCCGACCTTGCCGCGGATGCGGTCCCGGGGGACGACGATGTGGATGCCCTTCGACGCGAGGACGCGCAGGCCGCCGGAGCCTCCGGCGAGCGCCTCGGTGTCCTCGGTCCAGACGCCGGTCGCGTTGATGACGTGGCGCGCCTTCGTGGTGATCTTCTCGCCGGTCTCGAGGTCCTGGAGGACGGCGCCGTCGATGCGGCCACGGGCGTTCTTCGTGAGCTCGACGACCTGGGTGCGGCTCGCGGCGTGGGCGCCGTAGCCCGCGGCGGTGCGCACGAGGGTCGAGACGAGGCGGGCGTCGTCGACGCTCGCGTCCCAGTACCGCAGCGCGCCGACGGCGGCGTCGTGGCGCAGGTCGGGGAAGAGACGCTCCATGCCCTTGCGGCTCAGGTGGCGGTGCCACGGCATGGCCCGCTTGCCCGGGGCGAGGGTGGCGAGACCGTCGTAGAGGGCGACGCCGGCACCGACGTAGGCGCGCTCCCAGACCTTGTGCTCGAGCGGGTAGAGGAACGACACGGGCTTGACCAGGTGCGGGGCCAGCTTGTTGATGAGGAGGTCGCGCTCGGTGAGCGCCTCCTTCACGAGGTGGAAGTCGAGCATCTGCAGGTAGCGCAGGCCGCCGTGCACAAGCTTCGACGAGCGGCTCGACGTGCCGGAGGCCCAGTCCTGGGCCTCGACGATGGCGGTGCTCAGGCCGCGGGTCACGGCGTCGAGGGCGATGCCGGCGCCGGTCACGCCGCCGCCGATGACCAGGACGTCGAGCGGGGTGGTGGCGCTCTGACGGAGCGCCTCGAGCGAGGCCTCGCGGGTGCTGGGGGTCAGACGGGTGGACGTGCCGGAGACTGACATTTCTGGCCTTTCGCCGGAGAGTGGTGCTGTTCCGGTCTCAACCAAACATCGGTAGAACATCCGCGCAACCGGACTGCACATATGTGCAAGGCTGGGACCTAGATCCCGGGTGCCAGGACCCCTCGGGACCTCGATGGAGGTGTCTACGTGGCAATTCGTTCAGACGAGCGCACGGCGCGGCACAACCGTGACCTCTACGCCGCGGCGTCGATGTACTACCTCCAGGACATGAAGATGGAGGCGATCGCGAAGCACCTCGGGACGTCCCGCTCGACCGTCTCCCGCATGATCCGAGACGCCCGCGACAGCGGCATCGTCGAGATCACGCTGCGCCCCACGCACTCCCGCGCCCCCGGCCTGACCCAGCGGCTGCGCGACGACTACGACATCGAGGCGTTCGTCGTCCCCGTCCCCGACTCGGGGGCCCAGGTCGACCGGCTCGACCAGGTCGCCCGCACGACCGCGCGCCTCATCACGTCGTGGTTCGACTCCGAGATGGTCCTCGCGATCGCCTGGGGCACGACCATCAACGCGATCTCCGGGCACCTGACGACCAAGCCCACCCGCGGCTCCGCCGTCGTGCAGCTCAACGGCGCCGCCAACACCCGCACCTCGGGCGTCGACTACGCGGGCGACCTCATCTCCGGCTTCGGGCGCGCCTTCGGCGCGCACGTCCACTACTTCCCGGTCCCCGCCTTCTTCGACTACGCCGAGACGCGCGACGCCATGTGGCGCGAGCGAAGCGTGCAGCGCGTCCTCGAGGTGCAGCGCCGCGCCGACATCGCCCTCTTCTCCGTCGGCGCCCTGCAGGGCGAGCTGCCGAGCCACGTCTACTCCGCCGGCTACCTCGAGCCCGACGACGTCGAGACCCTCGAGGCGGAAGGAGTCGTCGGCGACGTGTGCACCGTCTTCCTCCGCGCCGACGGCACCTACTCCGACATCGAGCTCAACGCGCGCGCGACCGGCCCCACACCAGCCCAGCTGCGTGCCGTGCCCCGACGCGTCTGCGCTGTCGCAGGCGACAACAAGGTCGTCCCGCTGCGCGCCGCCCTCCTCGCCGGAGCAGTCACCCACCTCGTCATCGACGAGCTCACCGCCCTGCGCCTCTTCGAGCTCGACGACGCCGAGCGCGCGGCCGCCGAGCGTGCCGCCCAGCTGCGCGGCAGCGCCGTGAGCGGGGCGTAACGTCCGGGTTCTGACCCTCCCCGGCCCGGACGTGCGCCCAGGAGTAGCGTTCCCGACGTGACCGACACGACCCGCGAGTTCACCGTCCGTCCGGCCCTGCCCACGGACGTCCGAGCCATCCGCGACCTGGTCGAGCCCTACGCGAACCGCCGCATCCTCATCGCCAAGGAGCAGGTCGCCTACTACGAGGCCGTCCAGGAGCTCGTCGTCGCCGTCGACCCCCACGGCGCGGTCGTCGGCTGCGGCGCCCTGCACGTCATGTGGGTCGACCTCGCCGAGATCCGCACCCTCGCCGTCGACCCCGGCTGGGTCGGCGCCGGTGTCGGGCACGCGATCCTCGACACCCTCCTCGACCGCGCCCGCTCCCTCGGGCTCGGGCGCGTCTTTTGCCTGACCTTCGAGGTCGACTTCTTCGCACGCCACGGCTTCGAGGAGATCGAGGGCACCGTGGTCTCGCCCGAGGTGTACGCCGAGCTCCTGCGCTCGCACGACGACGGCGTCGCCGAGTTCCTCGACCTCGCCCGCGTGAAGCCCAACACCCTCGGCAACACGAGGATGCTGCTGCACCTCTGAAGGGGGCGGCGCCCTGGGCGCACTCCCGCGACGGTCGCGTCGCGTGCGGTGCGGACGTGCCGCGCTCCGACCCGGCGGCCCGGTCCTCGTCCTATACGTGCGGACGTGCGGCGCACCGACCGGCGGGGTCAGCGGGGCAGTACGTAACCCTCGGCCGTCTGCTCCGCGAGGTGGTCCTCGACGAGAGCAGCGAGGGCCCGGTCAAGCTGCGCTGCGTCCGGCCACCCGATCGCCTCCCGCGGCACCGGCCCGTCCGCGGCACGCAGCGCCGCCATGACCCGGCCCCGGCACTGCCGGTCCGTCCCCGCCCAGGCCTGCGTACGACGTCGGGCAGCATGCTCGTCCGCCGGGAAGCCCGCGAGACGCCACACGCACAGGTCCGCGACCGGGCACTCGCCGCACCGCGGCGAGCGAGCCGTGCACACGAGCGCCCCGAGCTCCATCGACGCCGCCGCCCACCCCGCAGCCTCCGCGTCGTCCCCCGGGACGACCGCTTCCGCGCGACGCACCTCGCCGACCGTCTGGTGCGGGTGCGGCAGCGCGTCCCCGTCGAGGGCGCGCGCGAGCACGCGCCGCACGTTCGTGTCGAGCACGACGGCGCGACGCCCGAACGCGAACGCCGTCACCGCGCCCGCGGTGTACGCGCCCACGCCAGGCAGCGCGAGCAGCTCGTCGAAGCCCTGCGGCACCTCGCCGTCGTGCAGGTCCGTGATCGCCCGCGCGCAGTCCTGCAGCCGCAGCGCCCGCCTCGGGTAGCCGAGCCGGCCCCATGCGCGCAGCACGTCCGCCGTCGCCGCCGCCGCGAGGTCCGCCGGACGCGGCCACCGGTCCATCCACTCCCGCCACACCGGCTCGACCCGCACGACGGGCGTCTGCTGGAGCATCACCTCGCTCACGAGCACGCCCCAAGGCGTGCGGTCCGGCGCACGCCACGGCAGGTCACGGGCCGCGTCCGCGAACCACGTGCAGACGCGCTCGCGGAGCAGGGCGGGGGACGGAGGCACGACGACGATTCTGCGCGACGAGGCGCGCGTTGCCCACCTCGCGCGCCGTGCGGCGCGCCTCGCGGCGCGGCGGCCCCGCGGTTCGTAGCGTGGGAGGGAGAACCGCCGACGACGTCGAGCTAGTGAAGGAGGTGCCGTGAGCTCCGTGATCCGGCCCGTGGGACCGCTGCCCCCGCGCGTCTACTGGGTGCGCCGCCTCGTGCTGATCGGCGTCGTGGTCGTCGTGGTCGCGCTCGTCGCGGCCCTCGTCTCCAAGGTCGCCGGGGCCGGTGAGCAGCCCGCCACGAAGCCGACCGCGACCGTCGGGGCGGACGAACCGAAGGGGTCTGACGGCAAGGACGGCAAGGGGTCGGGCGACAAGGACACGTCCAAGGACGACAAGGCGGCTGACAAGGACGGCGACCAGAAGAACGAGGGCACGAAGGACGAGGCAGGCGCCGAGTCCACGGCCGCCGGCTCCGGCGACATCCCCGCCTGTGCCAAGGAGGACGTCACGATCGGTCTGTCCGCCGACGGCGAGACGTTCAAGGGCCGCAACGTGAAGTTTGCGCTCGAGGTCACCAACACGAGCGACCGGTCCTGCCTGATCGACGTCACCGACAAGACGCGTGAGCTCGTGATCGTCTCCGGGCCTGCGCGAGTGTGGGGCAGCGCCGACTGCGTCGACCCCGAGCCGCGCATGCTGCTGCTCGCGGCCGGTCAGGCGGACTCGTCGTCGCTCACGTGGAAGCGGGTGCGCTCAGAGCCTGGGTGCCCGACGAAGGGCGTCGAGGCGAAGCCCGGCACCTACCGCGCGACGGCGAGCATCCTCGGCAAGAAGTCCAAGGAGCTCGTGATCGTCCTCTCGTGACGGCCGGGCGCACCGCGAACAGCAGCTCGCGCTCGTCGCCGAGGTAGGCCCTTGCACGCGAGGTAGGGCCGTGCACGGGCCTACGACGCGTGGACGCCCCTACCTCGCGGGGAAACCCCTACCTCGCGGGAGGACTTCTACGTCGCGGGGCGAGCCGGGCGGCGCGAGCAGCAGGTCGCGTCCGTCGCCGAGGTAGGGCCATGGACGTGAGGTAGGGCCGTGCAAGGCCCTACGACGCGTGGACGCCCCTACCTCGCGGGGAAACCCCTACCTCGCGGGGAGGGCCCTACTTCGCGTGGACGGCCCTACTTCGCGAGGATGAGGCCCCGACCTCGGCGGGGAGGGCCCGCGTGGTGGGCGGGGACGCCGTCGTGGCGGGACGGGAGGACCGCAGCGGTGCGGCTCCGGGGAGCGTCAGACGTAGCGCTCGAGGATGCTCGACTCGGCGAGACGCGACAGGCCCTCACGGATCGCGCGGGCGCGCTGCTCGCCGACACCCTCGACGCTCATGAGCTCCTCGATCGTCGCGGCGAGCATGCGCTGCAGGCCGCCGAAGTGCACGACGAGCCGCTCGACGATCGCACCCGGCAGGCGCGGGACCTTCGACAGGAGGCGGTACCCGTGCGGGGCGACTGCGGCGTCGAGCGCCTCGCCCCCACCCGGCAGGCCGAGCACCCGCCCGATCTGCGACAGGTCCAGCAGCTGGGTTGAGTCGAGCTCGCCGAGCTCGGCGAGGACGTCGGCCGACGTGCGGTCCTTGCGGGACAGCTCGACGTAGTCCCGGATGACGGCGTCCCGGTCGGAGCCGAGGCCGCCGATGAGCTCGTCGAGCTGCAGGGAGAGCAGTCGACCGTCGGTGCCGAGCTCGATGACGTAGCCGGCGATCTCCTCGGAGATGCGTCCGACCATCTCGAGACGCTGGACGACCGCGCACACGTCGCGGACCGTCACCAGGTCCTCGATCTCGAGCGCTGAGAGCGTGCCGGACACCTCGTCGAGGCGGGCGCGGTAGCGCTCGAGCGTCGCGAGCGCCTGGTTCGCACGGGACTGGATCGCCTCGGTGTCCTCGATGACGTGGCGGGAGCCGCCCGAGTAGACGGCGACGATGCGCATCGACTGGCTCACCGAGATCACCGGGAAGCCGGTCTGCTTGGCGACGCGCTCGGCCGTGCGGTGACGCGTGCCGGACTCGGACGTCGAGATCGTCGGGTCGGGGAGGAGCTGGACGGCGGCGCGCACGATGCGCGAGGCGTGCCGGTCGAGGACGATCGCGCCGTCCATCTTCGCGAGCTCGCGCAGGCGGGTCGCGGAGAACTCGACGTCGAGCTCGAAGCCGCCGGAGCAGATCTCGTCGACGACGGAGTCCATGCCCATGACGATCAGCGCGCCGGTACGCCCACGCAGGATGCGTTCGAGGCCGTCCCGGAGCTCGGTGCCGGGCGCGACGGCCGCAAGGGTGTCACGAAGCTGGTCGTCCAGGTGGGCAGAGTACGGAGGCACGAGGCCGATCCTAGCCGTCGGGCGCTTCTCAGCGGCAGCGTTCAGCGGTTCGCCGCGCCGGTGCGTTCGTCGGCCGGGCCGAGCGCGAGCTCGGCTGCCTGCGCGACGTGCACGGCGGGCAGGACCGTCATGCCGGCGGGTACCTGGTCGAGCGCGTCGAACGACGCTTGCGGGACGATCGCCCGCCGCAGCCCGAGGCGCGCGGCCTCGGCGAGACGCCGCCCGAGCGCGGACACGGGCCGCAGGTCTCCCGAGAGACCGACCTCGCCGATCGCGACGGTGCCGCGGGAGACCGGGCGGTGGCTCACGGCGCTCGCGGCAGCGAGCGCGATCGCGAGGTCCGCGGACGGCTCGACGACGCGCAGGCCGCCGATCGTCGAGATGTACATGTCGAGCTGTTCGGCGCGCAGCCCCGCGAACCGGTGCATGACCGCGAGGATCATCGCGACACGGCTCGAGTCGATCCCGTTCGTCGTGCGGCGCGGGTTAGCGAGCGTCGTCGGGACGGCGAGCGACTGCACCTCGAGGGGCAGCGGGCGGCGCCCCTCGAGGGTCACGGTCACGCACGTGCCGGGCGTCTCGGCGACCGTGTGGGACAGGAACAGCCCGCTCGGGTCGGCGAGGCCCACGATGCCCGTCTCGGTGAGCTCGAAGCAGCCGACCTCGTCCGTCGCGCCGTAGCGGTTCTTGACCGCCCGGACCATGCGCAGGCTCGAGTGCCGGTCGCCCTCGAACTGGCAGACGACGTCGACGAGGTGCTCGAGCGTGCGAGGACCCGCGACGGAGCCGTCCTTCGTCACGTGGCCCACCAGGAGGACCGGCATGTCGCGGCCCTTCGCGGCCGCGATGATCGCCCCCGCGACCTCCTTGACCTGTGCGACACCGCCCGGGCCGCCCTCGACCTGCGCGGACGCGATCGTCTGCACCGAGTCGAGCACGAGCAGGTACGGGTCGGTCGCCTCGATGTGGCCGAGCACCGTGCCCAGGTCCGTCTCGGCGGCGAGCAGCAGGTTCGGGTCGAGCGCGCCGATGCGCTCGGCGCGCAGACGCACCTGCCCCGCGGACTCCTCGCCCGTGACGTACAGGACGGTGCGGCCGCTCGCCGCCGCGATCGACGCGACGTCGAGCAGCAGGGTCGACTTGCCGACGCCCGGCTCGCCCGCGAGCAGCACGACCGCTCCCGGCACGAGACCCCCTCCGAGGACGCGGTCGAGCTCCGCGACGCCCGTCGGCACCGCGCGCGCCGCGTCGACGGGGATCTGGTCGATCGGCCGCGCGGGCGTGCGCGCAGGCGACGTCGCCGCCGTGCGCGGCCCCGCCGTCGGCCCCGCGCTCTCCGAGACCGTGCCCCACTCCTGGCACTCGCCGCACCGGCCGACCCACTTGCTCGTCGTCCAGCCGCACTCGCTGCACGCGAACGCGGGGCGCGACGGGCGCGCGGAGGTGCGGGTGGCGGCGGGAGGCGTCATGGGCGACACGGTATCCGGCCCCACCGACACGTCCTCGTCCGTGGACGTGCGGACGCGCCGCGCACGGTCGCCGTAGGTTAGGAGGATCGACGGAAGGACGTGAGATGACTGAGCAGACCGAGCCCACCGGGGCCCCTGAGCCGGCAGAGGCGAGGAGCAGCGCGCAGGGCGCGACGCCCGAGCATGCCCAGCAGCGCCCGCGGCGCCGCGGGCTCGTCCTGGGGATCGTCGGCGCGGTCGTCCTCGTGGCCGCCGGTGTCACCGCCGCCGTCCTCGCGACGCGGGAGCCGACGGCGCCCGTGACGCCGCCCGCCGTGACGATCACCAACCCCGTCCCGACCCCGGCGGCGACGCCCGTCGAGCGAGAGGAGTCGACCCCGCTCGCCGCAGCCCTCCCGGACACGGTCCTCCAGTGGGCGTACGCCGGTATCGAGGAGGAGAAGGGTCAGCGCGGCGCTCTCGAGACGTACCGCGTGACGTATGTCGACGGCGCGGGCGGCAAGGTCGCGCTGCACGTGACCCAGCTGCGCGACGCCGAGGCGGCGGCGTCCGTCGCCGCGGGCCTCGCGGACGCGTTCGCCGCGCTCAACCCGGACGCGACGACGACGACGCTGCCCGTGACGATCGGCGGCGAGGCGAAGGGCGAGGCGACGATCCGCACGCTCCCCTCGGCGTCGGGCGCCGCGACGTGGGTCAACGGGACCGTCGTGCTGCACGCGGAGGGTCCGGCCGACGAGATCGAGGACTTCTTCCGCGCGTTCCCGCTGTGAGGCTTGCCCGGTGAGATAGTTGTCGCACGCGCGGCCAGGGGCCGCGGCTGACCGACAGGGGAGCACGACATGGCGCTGGACGAGGTGGCTGCGCGTCCTGGTGCGTCTCGCGCGCCCTCGATGGCGGACGTCGCCGAGCGCGCCGGTGTGTCCCACCAGACGGTCTCCCGCGTGCTCAACGACCACCCGAACGTGCGCCCGGAGACCCGGGCGCGCGTCCTCGACGCTATCGACGAGCTCGGTTACCGCCGCAACAGCGCGGCGCGCGCGCTCGCGACGAACAGGTCGGGGATCTTCGGCGTCGTCTCGACGGGCTCCGCGCTGTACGGCCCGTCGTCGACGTCGATCGGTATCGAGGTCGCGGCGCGCGAGGCGGGCTACTACGTGTCGGTCGCGACCGTGACGCGCTTCGACCCGTCGTCGATGCGGCAGGTCGTGGACCACTTCCTCGGTCAGGGCGTCGAGGGCATCATCATGATCGCCCCGCAGGTCGACGCGACCCGGGCGGTCGTGAGCCTCGCGGCTCCCGTCCCGGTCGTGATGATCTCGTCGACGGGCATCCGTGAGGGCATGCCCGGGCACGGGATGATCCGTTCCGTGAGCGTGGACCAGGTCGCGGGCGCGACGGCGGTCACGGAGTACCTCATCGGTCTCGGTCACGAGCAGGTCGTGCACCTTGCTGGCCCGCAGGACTGGTTCGACGCGCGGGCGCGCGTCGCGGGCTGGCGGGCCGCTGTCGAGCGGGCAGGTCTTGCGATGGAGGACCCGCTGCCGGGCGACTGGACGGCGGAGCGCGGGTACTCGGCGGGGCGTCGGATGGTCCGCGAGGGGCTGCCGACGGCGGTGTTCGCGGCGAACGACCAGCTGGCGCTCGGGATGCTGCGCGCGTTCTGGGAGGCGGGCGTCCGTGTCCCGGAGGACGTGTCGGTCGCGGGCTTCGACGACGCGACGGGTGCGGCGCACTTCATCCCGCCGCTGACGACGGTGCGGCAGGACTTCCAGGCGCTCGGGCGCCTGGCGATCGACGCGATGCGCACGATGCTCGCGGGTCGGGAGCCGGTCGTGACGCCGCTCGTGCCGACGCTTCAGGTGCGGTCGAGCACGGCGCCGCCGCGCTCCTGAGGGCGGGCCTGCGGGCGGGAACCGCGGCAGGGCGCGGCTGCGCGGCAGTCGGACGCGATCGAACAAAGGGGGTTGCTCACGCCGGATTGTTAGCGCTAACATGATCCTGCGTCGCACCCCGGGCCCCGTCCCGGACGCCGACGCTCCTCGCACCAACGGCGGTGCGAGCACCGGGACGCAACCCGTCCCGGGAGGTACGCGAGAGGACGCCGACGATGGCGGAAGCTGCTCAGGGCGCGACCCTCCTCCGGGACGGTCGCGCGGTGCTCGGCATCGAGCTCGGCTCGACGCGGATCAAGGCAGTCCTGGTCGGACCTGCCCACGAGCCGCTCGCCCAAGGAGCCCACGCCTGGGAGAACCAGCTCGTCGATGGTGTGTGGACCTACTCCCTCGAGGACGTCGAGACCGGTGTCCAGGCCGCCGTCGCCGCGCTGCTCGACGACGCCGAGCAGCGTCATGGGGTCCGCCCCGACATGTTCGCCGCCCTCGGCGTCTCCGCGATGATGCACGGCTACATCGCGCTCGACGCGGACGACCGGCTCCTCGTCCCGTTCCGCACGTGGCGCAACACCTCGACCGGGGCCGCCTCCGCGCTCCTCACCGAGGCGATCGACTTCAACATGCCGCTGCGCTGGTCCGTCAGCCACCTCGTCCAGGCCGTGCTCGACGCCGAGCCGCACGTCCCCCAGGTCGCGTCGCTCAACACGCTCGCCGGCTGGGTCCACCACCGGCTCACGGGCCGCCGGGTCCTCGGCGTCGGCGATGCGTCCGGCATGTTCCCGATCGACCCGACGACCGGCGGGTACGACGCCGAGCGCCTCGCCGTCGTCGACAGGCTGCTCGCCGAGCGCGGCTTCGGCACGCCGCTCGCCGACCTGCTGCCCACCCCGCTGGCTGCCGGCGCCGACGCCGGCAGCCTCACCGAGGCGGGGGCCCGCTTCCTCGACCCCACGGGCACGCTCCGCCCTGGTGCGCTCGTCGCGCCGCCCGAGGGCGACGCCGGGACGGGCATGGTCGCGACCGGCGCCGTCCGCCCGCGCACCGGCAACGTCTCCGCGGGCACCTCGATCTTCGCGATGGTCGTCCTCGAGGGCCCACTGCGCAGCGTCCACGAGGAGCTCGACGTCGTCACGACCCCCGCGGGCGACCTCGTCGCGATGGTGCACTGCAACAACGGCGCGAGCGAGCTCGGCGCGTGGGCCGAGGTCTTCGGCGAGCTCGCCGCCGCGCTCGGCGCGCCCGCGTCGCAGGACGAGGTGTTCGCCGCGCTCCTGACCGCCGCGCTCGACGCCGATGCCGACGCGGGCGGCGTCTACGCGTACAACCAGCTCTCCGGCGAGCCGATCGCCGGCCTCGACGAGGGCCGTCCGCTCGTCGTCCGCACACCCGGCAGCCGGCTCACCCTCGCCAACCTCGCGCGTGCCCAGGTCTACGGCGTGTTCGCGACGCTGAGCCTCGGGCTGCGGGTCCTCGCGGACGAGGGCGTGTCGATCGACTCGCTCCAGGCGCACGGCGGCATGTTCCGGACGGCCGGCGTCTCGCAGCGGATGCTCGCCGCCGCCGTCGGCGTCCCTGTGAGCGTGAGCGACACGGCTGGCGAGGGGGGCGCCTGGGGGATGGCGGTCCTCGCCTCCTACCGCCTCGACCCGCGCGGGCTCACCCTCGCGGACTTCCTCGACGAGCACGTGCGTGCGACCTCGACCACGGTCGCGACCCCCGACGCCGACGACGTCGCTGGGTACGCGCACTACCTCGAGGGTTACGAGCAAGGGCTGGCAGCCGTACGGACGGCCGCCGAGGTGCTCCGGTGAGCGCCGGGGCGGGACGAGCAGAGGGACGGACGATGGTGACGTTGGACGAGATGAGCGCCGAGGTTCGCGCGGAGGTCGCGCGCGTCCGCGACCTGGTCGCGCGGCTGCACGCCGAGCTGCCCCGCTGGGACCTGGTCGTGTGGACCGCGGGCAACGTGTCGCAGCGCGTGCGCGTGCACGACGGCGAGGACCTGTTCGTCATCAAGCCCTCGGGCGTGACGTACGACGAGCTGACCCCGGAGTCGATGGTCGTGTGCACGCTCGACGGCGAGCTCGTCGACGGGACGCGCGCGCCGTCGTCGGACACCGCGGCGCACGCGTACGTGTACCGGCACATGCCGGAGGTCGGCGGAGTGGTGCACACGCACTCGACCTATGCGACCGCCTGGGCGGCGCGGGGCGAGGAGATCCCGTGCGTGCTGACGATGATGGCCGACGAGTTCGGCGGACCGGTCCCGATCGGCCCGTTCGCGCTCATCGGTGACGACTCGATCGGGCGTGGGATCGTCGAGACGCTCACGGGCTCGCGCAGCCCGGCCGTGCTCATGCGCAACCACGGGCCGTTCACGATCGGCAAGGACGCGACGACGGCGGTCAAGGCGGCGGTCATGGTCGAGGAGGTCGCGCGGACGATCCATGTCGCGCGGCAGCTCGGCGAGCCGGTGCCGATCGACCAGAACGCGATCGACAGCCTCTACGCCCGGTACCAGAACGTGTACGGCCAGCCCGCACCGGCGCAGCGCTGACCCGCCCCCACGACGCGACCTTTCGACGACGAGAGATCTTGGAGCAACGATGAACAAGCCGTACCAGGACCGCGAGATCTGGTTCCTCACGGGGAGCCAGCACCTCTACGGCGAGGAGACGCTCCGGCAGGTCGCCGAGCAGTCGCAGCAGGTCGCCCGTGCGCTCGACGCGTCCGACGACGTCCCCGCCCCGGTCGTCTGGAAGCCCGTCCTGACGGACGCGGACGCGATCCGCCGCGCGATGATCGACGCGAGCGCTGACGACAAGGTGCTCGGCGTGATCACGTGGATGCACACGTTCAGCCCCGCGAAGATGTGGATCGCCGGGCTCGACGCCCTGCGCAAGCCGCTGCTGCACCTGCACACGCAGGCGGCCGCGGACCTGCCGTGGGACAGCATCGACATGGACTTCATGAACCTCAACCAGGCGGCGCACGGCGACCGTGAGTACGCGTACATCCAGACGCGGCTCGGGGTCTCGCGCACGACCGTCGTCGGGCACGTGTCCAACCCCGCTGTCACGCGCCGGGTCGGCACGTGGGTGCGTGGTGCGGCCGGTTGGGCTGCGACGCACGAGCTGCGTCTCGCGCGCTTCGGCGACAACATGCGCAACGTCGCGGTGACCGAGGGTGACAAGACCGAGGCCGAGCTGCGCTTCGGCGTCTCCGTCAACACGTGGGGTGTGAACGACCTGGTGGCGGCCGTCGACGCGGTGGAGGAGGCCGCGATCGACGGCGTCGTCGCCGAGTACGAGGACCTGTACGACGTCGTCCCCGAGCTGCGACGCGGGGGCGACCGTCACGACGCGCTGCGGTACGCGGCGCGGCAGGAGGTCGCGCTCGAGGGCTTCCTCACGGAGCTCGGCGCGAAGGCCTTCACGACGAACTTCGAGGACCTCGGCGCGCTGCGCCAGCTCCCGGGCATCGCGGTGCAGCGGCTCATGTCGAAGGGCTACGGCTTCGGTGCGGAGGGCGACTGGAAGACGGCGGTGCTCGTCCGGGCCGCGAAGGTCATGGGTGCGGGCCTGCCGGGTGGTGCCTCCCTCATGGAGGACTACACGTACGACCTGACCCCGGGTGACGAGCGGATCCTCGGCGCGCACATGCTGGAGATCTGCCCGTCGCTGACGACGTCGACCCCGCGGGTGGAGATCCACCCGCTCGGGATCGGCGGCAAGGAGGACCCGGTCCGGATGGTGTTCGACACCGATCCGGGCGTGGGTGTCGTGGTGTCCCTCGCGGACATGCGGGACCGGTTCCGGATGACGGCGAACGTGGTCGACCTGGTCGAGCACCCGCCGCTGCCGAACCTGCCGGTCGCGCGAGCGGTGTGGAAGCCTCGCCCCGACTTCACGACGTCGGCGGAGGCGTGGCTCACGGCGGGAGGCGCGCACCACACGGTGCTGTCGACCGCAGCAGGGGTGGAGGCCTTCGAGGTCTTCGCTCAGATCGCCCGGACGGAGCTGCTCGTCATCGACGAGACGACGACGCGTCGGGGGTTTGCGGACCAGGTCCGTTGGAACCAGGTCTACTACCGTCTGGCACAGGGCTTGTGACGTGCTGACACGTTCGGCGCAGGTCGCGCCGGGGGATTCCCGGGCGGTCTGTGAGGCTGGCAAATCGTGACACAACGGTGACCCGGGATCTTCTGGGCACCAGCGTTTGTTAGCGCTAACATCACTACTGTGACGAGGTCGACGCCGACCTCGCGCTCGTACCGGGACCTGAGGGGGGACCGGTGTCTCAAGGAGGAGATATGCGACGCAACACGTTCACGCGGACCATGGTCGCCGCGGCGGCCACGATCTCGATGCTCACCCTCGCCGCCTGCGGCGGAGGCTCTGACGACCCGGCCACGACCGGTGGCGGCGGCGGGTCGAGCCAGGGCGGTGACACGATCAAGGTCGGGTTCTCGCAGCTCGGCGCCGAGTCCGGCTGGCGCACCGCCAACACCGAGTCGGTCAAGGCCAACCTGACCAAGGAGAACGGCTTCGACCTCACGTTCGTCGACGCCCAGCAGAAGCAGGAGAACCAGATCAAGGCCCTGCGCGACTTCATCGACCAGGGCGTCGACGTCATCGCGTTCTCGCCGGTCATCGAGACCGGCTGGGACGAGGTCCTCCAGGACATCAAGGATGCCGACATCCCTGTCGTGCTCGTCGACCGCACGGTCGACACGACCGTCGCCGATCCGTTCGTCACCTGGATCGGTGCCGACTTCACCAAGGAAGGCGTGACCGCCGGCGAGTGGGTCAAGGAGAACCACCCCGACGCCAAGATCTTCGAGCTCCAGGGCACGATGGGCTCGGGCGCGCAGACCAACCGCCAGGAGGGCTTCCGCTCCGTCGTCGGTGACAACGTCATCGGTGAGGCGTCGGGCAACTTCACCCGCGCCGAGGGCAAGGCCGCGACCGAGGCCGCGCTCGCCGCGTACCCCGACATGGACCTGATCTTCGCGCACAACGACGACATGGGCCTGGGCGCGATCGAGGCGATCGAGGCGACCGGCAAGAAGCCCGGCGTTGACATCAAGATCGTCACCGTGGACGGCGTCAAGGACGGTCTGCAGGCCCTCGTCGACAAGAAGTTCAACTATGTCGTCGAGTGCAACCCCGCCTTCGGTGACCAGCTCGCCGAGCTGATCAAGAAGGTCGCCGCCGGCGAGCAGGTCGAGAAGAGCACCATCGTCGTCGACGAGGCGTTCGACCAGACCATCACCCAGGAGTTTGTCGACTCCCGCACGTTCTGACCGGCACACCCCCGCCCGGCCGAGGAGGGCCGGGCGGGGGTGCCCACCGCGAGGACGCAGGGACGCCAGGGCGCGACGGCGCGCCGAGCCAGCGTGACCAGGAAGAAGGCAGCAATGACCGAGACGGCGGGGAGCACCGCAGCTCCGATCGTCCAGATGACCGGGATCACTATCGAGTTCCCCGGCGTGAAGGCCCTCGACGGCGTCGACTTCCGTCTCTTCCCGGGCGAGGTGCACGCCCTCATGGGCGAGAACGGTGCCGGGAAGTCCACCCTCATCAAGGCGCTCACCGGCGTCTACCAGACGACGAGCGGCACGATCCTCGTCGACGGCGTCGAGCACAGCTTCAGCGGCCCCGACCAGGCCCAGGCCGCCGGGATCAGCACGGTGTACCAAGAGGTCAACCTGTGCGCCAACCTTTCCGTCGCCGAGAACGTCATGCTCGGCCACGAGCCCCGCACGGGCCCTTTCATCAGCTGGCGCAAGATGCGCCGCCAGGCCGCCGAGTACCTCGAGCGGCTCCACCTCGACATCGACACGGCGTCGCTCCTGTCCGCCCACTCGATCGCCGTGCAGCAGCTCTGCGCGATCGCCCGCGCGACCGTCGTCGACGCCAAGGTCCTCATCCTCGACGAGCCCACCTCGAGCCTGCAGAAGGCCGAGGTCGACGAGCTCTTCGCGGTCATCCGCGAGCTGCGCGACGCAGGCGTCGCCATCCTCTTCGTCTCCCACTTCCTCGACCAGATCTATGAGATCTCCGACCGGCTCACCGTCCTGCGCAACGGCAGGCTCGTCGGCGAGCACCTCGTCGCCGACCTGCCGCGCCGCGAGCTCATCGGCAAGATGATCGGCCGCGAGGGGGCGGCGCTCGACGCGATCGAGCGCGGGGCCCAGGCGGCGTTCGACGCCGAGCACGAGCACGGCACCCCCTCCCTGCGCGCCGTCGGGCTCGGGCGCGACGGCTCGATCGAGCCGTACGACCTCGACGTCTTCCCTGGCGAGATCGTCGGGCTCGCCGGTCTGCTCGGCTCCGGCCGCACGGAGGCCGTGCGCCTCCTGTGCGGTGCCGACAAGCCCGGCGAGGGCGAGCTCCAGCTCAAGGGCAAGGACGTGAAGCTCAACGACCCGCTCCAGGCCCTCAAGCACGGCATCGCGTTCTCGTCCGAGGACCGCAAGAAGGAGGGCATCATCGGGGACCTCACCGTCCGCGAGAACATCGCCCTCGCCGTGCAGACCGTCCGCGGCGTCTGGAAGCAGGTCCCCAAGCGCGAGCTCGACGAGCTCGTCGACAAGTACGTCCGCGCGCTCAACATCCACCCCGCGAACCCCAACATGCTCGTGAAGAACCTCTCGGGCGGCAACCAGCAGAAGGTGCTCCTCGCGCGGTGGCTCGCCACCGCGCCCACGATCCTCATCCTCGACGAGCCCACGCGAGGCATCGACGTCGGCGCCAAGGCGGACATCCAGAAGCTCGTCGCCGAGCTCGCCGCCGACGGCATGTCCGTCCTGTTCATCTCCTCGGAGTTCGAGGAGGTCCTGCGCGTCTCCCACCGCATCGACGTCCTGCGTGACCGCAAGTTCGTCGACTCGATCACCAACGGCCCCGACGTCGACCAGGACACGATCCTCGAGGCCATCGCCAAGAAGGAGGTGGCGTGATGAGCGGCCCGACCGTGACCCTCACCGCCGACCCGACCGGACCGACCGGCCCGAGCGCACCGCCCTCGGGGTCGTACCGCACCGCGCCGGTCCCCGTCTGGAGCCGCGTCGTCCACCACCAGCTCTTCTGGCCGGTCGTCGCACTCGTCCTCCTCGTGATCGCGTGCGGCATCAAGAACCCGGTCTTCCTCGACGTCGAGATCCGCGACGGCCACCTCTTCGGCCAGCTCGTCGACATCTCGCGCTACGCGGCGACGCCGCTCCTGCTCGCGCTCGGCATGGCCCTCGTCATCGCGACCGGCGGCATCGACCTCTCGGTCGGTGCGGTCATGGCGATCTCGCTCGCCGTCTCGCTCTCGTACCTCGACGGCAACCCGGGCGCCGGCAGCGTCGGCACGGTCGCCGTCGCGGTCGCCCTCGGCATCCTCGTCGCGCTCGTCGCCGGCGTGTTCAACGGCTTCATGGTCTCCGTCCTCGGGATCCAACCCTTCATCGCGACGATGATCCTCATGGTCGCCGGGCGCGGCGTCGCCATGCTCATCACGAAGGGCCAGATCACGACCGTGACGAGCCCGCCGTTCAAGTACCTCGGGTCCGGCTTCGTCCTCGGCGTCCCGACGCCGGTCGTCATCGCGCTGCTCGCGCTCGTCGGCGTCGCCGTCCTCGTGCGGCGCACGGCCCTCGGCATGCTGCTCGAGTCGATCGGCATCAACCGCGAGGCGAGCCGCCTCGCGGGCGTCCAGTCGCGCAACATCACGTGGTTCGTCTACATCCTCGCCGGCGTCCTCGCGGGTCTCGCGGGGATCGTCTACGGCGCACCCACCATGGCGGCCGACGCCAACAACATCGGCCTCATGAAGGAGATGGACGCGATCATGTGCGTCGTCCTCGGCGGGACGGCGCTCTCCGGCGGCAAGTTCTACCTGTCCGGGACGGTCGTCGGCGCGCTCATCCTCTCGACGATCGAGCGCGCGGTCATCATCTTCCACATCCCGTCGCAGATCACGCCGCTGTTCAAGGCGCTCGTCATCATCCTCGTGTGCGTGGCCCAGTCGCCGAAGCTTCGCGAGTACCTCGCGCCCAGGCGCCGCAGGTCGGTCGTGGCAGCCGCCGTCGCGGCACCTGCCCCGACCAAGGAGGAGGCCCGGTGATGACGACGACCGCACCCGCCCCGCGCACGTCCACCCCCAGCCCCTCGGAGAAGAAGCCCATGGTCCGCCGCAGGCTCGGCCGGTTCCTGGCCCCGGAGTTCCTGCCGATCGCCGGCACGATCCTCACGTTCGTGATCATGCTCGGCGTCGGGCAGGCGCGGTACGGCGGGGAGCGCAGCTTCATCTCGATGAAGCTGTTCTCCAACCTCCTGCAGGACAACGCCTACCTGCTCGTCCTCGCGATCGGCATGACGTTCGTCATCCTCACCGGCGGGATCGACCTGTCGGTCGGCGCCGTCGTCGCCCTCGTCGGCCTCGTCATCGCGACCCTCCTGCCGATGGGCGTCCCGCTCCCGGTCGTGCTCGTGATCGGCGTGCTCATCGGTTCGACGTTCGGCCTGCTCATCGGGGTGCTGGTCCAGTACTTCAACATCCAACCGTTCATCGCGTCGCTCGCCGCGATGTTCCTCGCACGCGGCCTGTGCAACGTCGTGAGCGTCCAGTCCGTCGCGATCAAGGACGAGGGCTTCGCCTCCCTCGCGTCGTGGTCGGTCAAGTTCGGCGAGGGACGCGACATCTGGAAGATCAACCTGTCGATGATCGTCGCGCTCGCCGTGCTCGCCTTCGCGTTCTACGTGCTGCACTACACGCGGTTCGGACGCACCGTCTACGGCGTCGGCGTGGGCGACGACGGCAACGCGATCCAGCTCATGGGCCTCAAGGCAGGACGCACCAAGCTCTGGGTGTACGTGATCTCCGGGACGTGCGCCGGCATCGCCGGCATCCTGTTCGCGTTCTACACGAAGTCCGGCTTCAACCTCACGGGCATCGGCATGGAGCTCGACGCGATCGCCGCGGTCGTCATCGGCGGCACCCTGCTCGCCGGTGGTGGCGGCTACGTCCTCGGCACCGGCGTCGGCGTCCTCGTCTACGGCCTCATCCAGGTGCTCATCGCCCGCGAGGGCCTCGACTCCTGGTGGACGAAGGTGTTCATCGGCGTCGTCCTCCTCGGCTTCGTCATCCTGCAGCGCGTGATCGTCACGCGACGCAAGAGATAGGCCCACGTCCCCGGACGCACCCGCGTCCCTGCCCTGTCCACCTGCCCACCCTGACCACGCCCGCGGGACTCCACCCCGCGCACCGGCTCGGCGGGCACCGGGAGCACGTGCCCGGTGCCCGCTGCAGCCCATACCGGCCTCGCGCCGTGCGACACCGCTCGCCCGTCCGAACCGAGCGGCTCCCCTGCAGGGGGAGGGACGGGTCTCGCCGATCGGTCGGCCCTGACCGTGCGCTCTCGCGCGCCCGGAGACGGCCCGGCAGCTGCTCAAGGAGGAGGAGCTGCCGACCTGCCTCACCCCCGACGAAGGAGTGACATGAGAACACGAAGGACAGCGCTCGGCCGGTGGCTCGCGCACGGCACCGCGTGGACCGCGGCGACCGCCGTCGCGCTCACCGGCCTCACCGCAGCACCGGCCCAGGCCGCGGGCGACGAGCCCGACCTCATCGCCTGGTACAGGCTCGACGAGACGAGCGGCACCGTCGCCGCCGACTCCTCGGGCAACGGGCTCGACGGCACGGTCACCGGCGCGGCGACCTGGAACGACGGCGACGGCTTCACGTTCTCGGGGGGCCCGAACAACTCGGGAAACGCGATCACGCTGCCCGACGACATGCTCGCCGGCGTCGACGACGTGACGATCGACTTTGACGTCTGGGTCGACGCGTCGCTGTCCGGCAACTACTTCATCTTCAACTTCGGCAACCCGGCCGTGTACCCGAACGGGACCGGCTACCTGTTCGTCACGGGCAAGGACTCGAGTTCACGGCTGCGCGCGACGATCGCCTCCGACGGCTACCACACCGAGCAGTCCGTCTCGCGGGCCGGCGGCATCGCGACGGGCACGTGGAAGCACCTCACGTACGTGGTCGACGGCGGTTCCGTCGCCGAGCCCGGCGCCGCTCGCCTCTACGAGGACGGCCAGCTCGTCGCCTCGACGTCCGGCCTGACGGTGTCGCCCAAGGACCTCGGCGAGCCCGACGGCACGACGACGCGCAACGTCCTCGGCGCCTCCGCGTACCCGGACAACTCGTTCAAGGGCAAGATCCGCGACTTCAAGGTCTACGACGGACTCCTCGATGCGCCAGCCGTGCGCGCCGCGGACGCTGCGGCGATCGACCTGGGCGATCTCAGCTCGGTCGGGACCGACCTGACGCTGCCGACCCGCGGAGGAGGCGGGTCGGCGATCACCTGGGAGTCGAGCAACCCCGCGGTCGTGTCGGCCTCGGGCGCGGTCGTCCCCGTGGACGACGTCGTCGAGGTCACGCTCACCGCGACCGTCACGCTCGGAGGCGCCTCCGTCACGCGCGACTTCCTCGTGAGGGTCCGCTCGCTGCAGCAGGTGGTCGACGGCGTCCTCGACGACCTCGAGATCCCCAACCTGCGCGACGTCCGCGGCAACGTGAACCTGCCTGCCCAGGTCGGCGTCGTCGACCTCGCGTGGACCTCCGACAGGCCCGACGTCATCACGGCGACCGGCGAGGTCACGCGACCAGCGGCGGGCGACGACCCGGTCGAGGTCACGCTCTCCGTGGGCGCCTCGGCGGGTACCGCGACCGGCTCGCGCGAGCTCATGGCACGCGTCGTCCCGGCTCCCGAGCCCGAGGAGACGACCGCGTACTTCTTCCCGTACTTCACGGGTGAGCAGGTCGGCGGCGAGAAGATCTTCTTCGGCGCGAGCAAGGGCAACGACGCCCTGCACTGGGACGAGCTCAACGACGGTCGTGCTGTCCTGACCTCGGACCACGGCGAGAAGGGTCTGCGCGACCCGTTCATCATCCGTTCCCCCGAGGGCGACCGGTTCTTCCTCCTCGCGACCGACCTGCAGATCGCGGCAGGGTCCAACTTCACGGTCGCGCAGGAGCGCGGCAGCCTCTACCTCGAGATCTGGGAGTCGACGGACCTCGTCACCTGGTCGGACCAGCGGCACGTCAAGGTGTCGTCCGACTACGCGGGCAACACGTGGGCACCCGAGGCGCACTGGGACGAGTCGACGGGCAGCTACCTCGTGTACTGGGCGTCCAACCTCTACGACACGACGAGCACGACCGGACGGTCCGCGAGCACGAGCTACAACCGCATGATGGTCGTCAGCACCCGTGACTTCGTGACGTTCACCGAGCCGCAGACCTGGATCGACGTCAAGCGCGGCAACGGCCTCGGCATGATCGACTCGACCGTCGTCGAGCACGACGGCGTCTACTACCGCCTCACGAAGGACGAGGCATCCATGACGGTCCGTCAGGAGAGGTCGACCGACCTGCACGCACGCGTCGAGGGCTCGCTCCCGACGACGACGAGCAGCCCCGGCTGGCAGCTCGTCAAGGAGGCCGTCGGCGTCGGCCGGCCGAACGGCTGGGGCGGCACCTTCACCAACGGTGAGGGCCCGACCGTCTTCAAGGCGAACGACGGCGACGTCAACACCGGCGGCCAGGACACGTGGTTCCTGTTCCAGGACCAGCCGAGCTACCACGGTGGTCGCGGCTACGTGCCGTTCTCGTCGACGGACCTCGCCTCGGGTACGTGGACGAGCGTCGCCGAGCAGGCGGACCTGCCGCTCAGCCCGCGCCACGGCACCGTCCTGCCGATCACGCAGACGGAGTACGAGAATCTGCTCGCCGCGTACCAGCCGGACCTGCTCGTCGACTCGATCGCGCCGCAGACGGTCACCACGCGCGAGGGCGTCGCCCCGACGCTCCCGACGACGGCCACCGTCACCTACCGCGACGGCTCGACCCGGGCCGTGCCCGTGACGTGGCCGGCCGTCGACCCGGCGCAGTACGCCGAGCGCGGCACGTTCACGCTCCGGGTCGCCCCGGTCGCGGGGTCGCCCGTCGAGGCGGTCGTGACGGTCACGGTGCGCGACGCCGTCGACCCGACGGTCGCGCTCGCGGCCTCTCCCGCGGCCCCGACGGGCAGCGCTGGCTGGTGGACGTCGAGCCCCGTGACCGTGACGGCCACGGGGAGCGACGACTCGGGAGTCGCGGCCGTCGAGGTCTCGGTCGACGGCGGTGCCTGGCAGCGCACGGACGGTGCCACGGCGTCGGTCTCGCTCACGGACGACGGGCGGCACCAGGTGCGGGCCCGCGCGACGGACGAGACGGGCAACGTCTCGACCGTCGCGGCGATCGACGTCGACATCGACACGGCCGCTCCGGTCACGAGCGCGACGGTCGACGCGAAGGCGCGCACGGTCACGCTCCGGGCGGGCGACGACACGTCCGGCGTGGCCCGCGTCGAGACGCGCGTCGGCAACGGCGCCTGGACCGCGTACTCGAGCCCGGTGAAGGTGGGTTCGGGGGAGACGACGGTGCAGTTCCGCGCTGTTGATCGGGCGGGGAACGTCGAGCCGGTCGGTTCGGTGGTGGTGCCGCGTGCGGGTGTGGTGCTGGCGCCGTCGGCGACGGTGGCGGTGGTTGCTCCGGAGCGGGTGGTGTTCGGCAAGGCTGCGAGCGTGCGGGTGCGGGTCTCTGGTGCTGGCGGGGTCCCGTCGGGTCAGGTGCGTGTGCTCGACGGCAAGCGTGTGGTCGGGTCGGCGTCGCTCAAGCAGGGTGGCGCGACGGTGCGGCTGGTCAAGGACGTGGCGGTGGGGCGTCGGTCGTTGACGGTGTCCTACGGCGGTGACGCGAGGTTTGCGGGGTCGTCGGACTCGGTCGTGCTCAAGGTCGTCAGGGCGGCTTCGAAGGTGTCGGTGAAGTTGGCGCCGAAGAAGGTCACGTCGCGGTCGAGGGCGACCGTGGCGGTGACGGTGAAGAGCGCGGGTGCGCAGGCTGGGAAGGTGAGCGTGAAGGTCACCTCGAAGGTGCGGGGCAAGACGCGCACGGTCGTGACGCGGTCGGCGAGCGTGGGTGCGGGCGGCAAGGCGTCCGTGCGGCTGCCGAAGCTGAAGAAGGGCACCTACAAGGTGACGGTCACGTTCGGCGGGTCGTCGTCGGCGAGCAAGGCCACGAAGACCACCAACCTCACCGTCCGCCGCTAGGCGCTCGTCCCCGAAGGACTCGGTGCGCGGCGCCCACCCCCACGGGCGCCGCGTGCCCTCCCCGGGGTGGGCCCGGTCCGGGCCCACCCCACCCCCTCACGAAGGAGTGACATGACTGCACGACTCAACCGGCCGCCGTCGCGGACCGGGCGCGCGATCGCCTGGTCGGCGATCGCGGCCCTCACGTTCACCGGCCTCGCGGCCATGCCCGCGCAGGCCGCCGACCCCGAGCCCGTACCGGACGGCATGGTCGCCTGGTACAAGCTCGACGAGACGGCTGGCACCGTCGCCGCCGACTCGTCCGGCAACGACAACGACGCGACCGTCACCGGCGCCGCCGCCTGGACCGGCGGCGACGGCTTCACCTTCTCTGGCGGTGCGTCGAGCGGCGGCAACGCCATCAAGATGCCGGACAACATCCTCGCGGGCCTCGACTCGGTCACGGTCGCGACCGACGTCTGGGTCGATCCTGCCCTCCAGGGCAACCACTTCATCTACAACTTCGGCAACGAGGCCGTCGGCACGCCGCAGAGCGGCAACGGCTACTTCTTCACGACGGCCTTCCCGTACCGCGTCGCGCTCAGCCCCGCCGCCTGGGGCGGCGAGCAGGTGACGTCCAAGGGCACGCCGCTCACCCAGGGCGTGTGGAAGCACATCGCGTACACCCAGACGGGCACGACCGGCATCCTCTACGAGGACGGTGTCGAGGTCGCCCGCAAGACGGACGTCACGATCACTCCCGGCTCGATCGGCGGCGGCGTGACGACGCGCAACTTCCTCGGACGCTCGGCGTACGACGCCGACGGCTCGTTCAAGGGCGTCCTGCGCGACTTCCGCGTCTACGACCACGCGCTGCCGGCCGACGACGTCGCCGAGCTCGCCGAGCGCGTCATCGACGACGTCCTCGACGATGCCGCGGCGAGCCTCGACCTCGGCGACCTGACCGCCGTCGCAACCGACCTGACGCTCCCGACCCTCGCGGACGGGGTCGCGGTCTCGTGGTCCTCCGACAAGCCCGACGTCATCTCCCCGACGGGCCGCGTCACGCGCCCCGACCCGGCCGACGACCCGGTCGACGTCGTCCTCACGGCGACCCTCACGAAGGGCACCGCGACCAAGACCAGGACCTTCACCGCGACCGTCCTGCCCGACGTCACGCCCGCCGAGAAGGCCGCATGGGACGCCGAGAACGTCGCGCTCGTCGCCCCGGGCGACGTCCGCGGCAACATCACGCTCCCGCAGACCGGCCCGCTCGGCTCCTCGATCACGTGGACCAGCTCGGACGCAGACGTCGTCACGACCACCGGAGAGGTGACGCGC
The DNA here is from genome assembly GCF_002564025.1 of Flavimobilis soli. Taxonomy (NCBI): domain Bacteria; kingdom Bacillati; phylum Actinomycetota; class Actinomycetes; order Micrococcales; family Jonesiaceae; genus Flavimobilis; species Flavimobilis soli. The sequence goes on along the minus strand of NZ_PDJH01000001.1, from coordinate 1,349,922 downwards.
CCCGCGTACGGCGAGGACGACGTCGTCGTCACGCTCACCGCGCGCGCCACCAACGGCGCCGAGAGCGCGACCTTCGCGCACCGCCTGACCGTCAAGGCGGCGCCCCGCGCCGTCCCGACCCAGGGCTACGTGTTCTCGTACTTCACCGGCAACTCGATCGCCGGCGAGAAGATCTACCTCGCCGCGAGCCGCGGCAACGACGCCCTGCGCTGGGACGAGCTCAACGACGGCACCCCCGTCCTCGAGTCCACCAAGGGCACGCGCGGCCTGCGCGACCCGTTCCTCATCCGCTCGCCCGAGGGCGACCGCTGGTACCTCATCGCGACCGACCTCTCGATCGGCCGCAACGGCGACTGGGACGCCGCGCAGCGTCACGGCAGCCAGCACATCGAGGTGTGGGAGTCGACCGACCTGGTCACCTGGTCGGAGCAGCGCCACGTCAAGGTGTCGCCGGACAACGCGGGCAACACGTGGGCGCCCGAGGCGTACTGGGACGACGAGCTCGGCGCGTACGTCGTGTTCTGGGCGTCCAAGCTGTTCGCCGACGACGACCCGAACCACACGGGCAACCAGCACAACCGCATGATGTACGCGACGACGCGCGACTTCGTGACCTTCAGCGAGGCGCAGGTCTGGCAGGACTCCGGCAAGTCGCTCATCGACTCGACCGTCATCAAGGAGGACGGCTGGTACCACCGCTTCACCAAGGACGAGGGCTCCGCGAGCGGCTGCGTCGACATCATCCAGGAGCGCTCACGCACGCTGACCGCGCCGCTGTCGCAGTGGGAGCACGTCACCGACTGCATCGGCCAGAAGGCCCGCACCGGCGCTCTCGAGGGGCCGACGATCTTCAAGGCCAACGAGGGCGACGTCAACGGCGGCGGCTACTACCTGTTCGTCGACGAGTACGGCGGCCGCGGCTTCATCCCGATGCACTCGGACAGCCTCGACGAGCCGGACTGGGTCATCCCGACCCCGTACTCCCTCCCGACGAGCCCGCGCCACGGCACGGTCGCGCCCGTGACCAAGGCGGAGCTCGACGCCGTCCGCGGCAACCCGGCCACGGCCGTCACGTCGACGACGCGGCTCACGCTCGCACCGGCTCCGGCCGGCACGGCCTCGCGCGCGGACGTCACCGTCACGGCGAGCGACGCGGGGCAGGTCGCGGGGTCGGTCCGCGTCACGGTCGACGAGGTGTGGTCGACGACCGCTCGCCTCGTCGACGGCAAGGCGAGCGTCTCGCTCCCGGACACCCTCCGCGCGGGCACGGCCGACGTCGTGGCCGAGTACCTCGGCTACGACGTCGTCGCGGCCAGCTCGACGTCGGGCACGCTCGTCGTCCCGGCCCCGGCCGACACGACGCCGCCCGTGACGAGCGCGACGGTCGACGCGAAGGCGCGCACGGTCACGCTGCGCAGCGCCGACGGCGGCTCGGGCGTCGACCGGGTCGAGTACCGCCTCGTCGTCGGCTCGACCGTCGGCGCGTGGACCCGCTACACCGGCCCGGTGAAGGTGGGTTCGGGGGAGACGACGGTGCAGTTCCGCGCGGTTGATCGTGCGGGGAACGTCGAGCCGGTCGGTTCGGTGGTGGTGCCGCGTGCGGGTGTGGTGCTGGCGCCGTCGGCGACGGTGGCGGTGGTCTCGCCGGCGAAGGTGGCGGTCGGCAAGGTCGCGAGCGTGCGGGTGAGGGTGTCTGGGGCTGGCGGGGCGGCGTCGGGTCAGGTGCGTGTGCTCGACGGCTCGCGCGTGGTGGGTGCCGCGACGTTGAAGAACGGTGGTGCGACGGTGCGTCTGGTCAAGGACCTGGCGGTGGGTCGTCGCACGTTGACGGTGTCGTACGGCGGTGACTCCAGGTTTGCGGGTTCGTCGGACATGGTCGTGGTCACGGTGGTCAAGGCGTCGTCGAAGGTGTCGGTGAAGGTGACGCCGAAGAAGGTCACGGTGCGTTCGAAGGCGAAGGTCGCGGTGACCGTGATCAGTGCGGGGTCGAGGGCCGGGAAGGTGAGCGTGAAGGTCACCTCGAAGGTCAAGGGCAAGAACCGCACGGTGGTCACGCGGACCGTGAACGTGGGTGCGAAGGGCAAGGGGAGCGTGACGCTGCCCAGGCTCGCGAAGGGCACCTACAAGGTCACGGTCACGTTCAAGGGCTCGTCCAGCGCGAGCACGTCGACCAGGACCACCAACCTCACCGTCCGCCGCTAGGAGATCCGGCGGCCTCCTTGGAGGCCGCCGGTGCGACGGGGCGGTTGCACGGGTGTCACCCCGTCGCACCGGGGTCGCCGGGGTGGAGAACCGGTGGCTCCGGGAGGGTCAGGTCCGGCCGTGGCGAAGGCCGGACCTGACCCTCGATCGCGTCCTCAGGGGCGCGCCGCGAACCGCTCGAGCAGCTCGGAGTGCCCCGAGACGACGAGCATGTCGTTCGCCGAGATGCGCGTCTGCGGCGTCGCGTAGATGAAGTCCTGGCCCGGCGGCTTCACGCCGATGATCGTCACGCCGTAGCGGGCACGCACCTTCGACTGCTCGATCGTGAAGCCCTGCGTCTCCTTCGGCGGGCGCATCTTGACGATCGTGAAGCCGTCCTCGACCTCGATGTAGTCCATGAGCTTGCCCGAGACGAGGTGCGCCACGCGGTTGCCCGCGTCCGCCTCCGGGAACACGATGTGGTGCGCGCCGATGCGCTGCAGGATGCGGCCGTGCTCGGCCGAGACGGCCTTCGCCCAGATCTGCGGCGTGCCGATGTCGACGAGGTTGCCCGTGATGAGCACGGACGCCTCGAGCGACGAGCCGACGCCGACGACCGCGACCGGGAAGTCGCGCGCACCGAGCTGCTCGAGCGCCTCGGGGTTGGTCGCGTCCGCCTCGACGAGCGGCAGGCGGCCGGTCCAGTGCTGGACCTGGTCCGCGGAGCGCTCGACGGCGAGGACGTCCTGACCGAGCCGGTCGAGCGTCGTCGCGATGGAGGCGCCGAAGCGCCCGAGCCCGATGACGAGGACACCCGCGTCCTGGGCGCTCGCCGGTGTGTTCCTGTCAGCCAATGATGGGCCTCTCCTCGGGCAGCCGGATGACGCGACGGCGGTCGCGCAGGGCGAGGGCTGCAGCAAGAGTCATGGTGCCGGTGCGCCCGACGAACATCAACACGATGAGCACGTACTTGCCCTCCTCGGGCAGCAGGTGCGTCACCCCGGTCGACAGCCCGCACGTCGCGAACGCCGAGATCGTCTCGAAGAGCAGCACGTCGAGGGACCAGCCGGTGATCTCGAGGAGCACGAGCGTCGAGACCAGCACCGCCGTCGCGCCGATGAACGCGACAGCGATCGACAGGCGCAGCGTGTCGCGCGGGATGCGCCGCCCGTACGCCTCGATGTCCCGGTCACCGCGGGCCTCCGCGACGATCGCGAGCAGGAGGACGGCGAGCGTCGTGACCTTGATGCCGCCCGCGGTCGACGCGGAGCCGCCGCCGACGAACATGAGGGCGTCGTTGATGAGCCAGGTCGACTCCTTCATCGAGCTGACGTCGACCGTCGAGAACCCGCCCGAGCGCGGCATCACACCCGCGAAGAGCGCCGAGAGCAGCTTGGCCGGCCAGCCGAGCGGGCCGATCGTCTCCTCGTTGCGCCACTCGAACGCGGCGAACAGGAGGCCGCCGACGACGACGAGCGCGCCCGACACGGTGAGCGTCAGCTTGGTGTGCAGGTTCCAGCGGCTCGCGCGGCGGCCGACGCGCGCGATGTTGAGGATGACGGGGAAGCCGAGCGACCCGATGAACACGCCGAGGATGATCGGCAGCAGCAGGAGCCAGTCGCCCGCGTGGGGCGCGAGCCCCTCGGCGGTCGGGACGAAGCCCGCGTTGTTGAACGCGGAGACGGCGTAGAACACCGCGTGCCAGAGCGCCTCGCGGAACGTCTCGTGGAGCGTCATGAATCGCGGCAGCAGCAGCGCCGCGATGAAGGCCTCGAGGCTCAGCGACGTGATGACGACGACGCGGATGAGCGAGCCGACCTCGCCGAGCCGCGTCGTCTTGGTCTCGGACGCCGTCAGCAGGCGCTGGGTGAGGCCGATGCGCCGGGAGACCGCTGCACCGAGGATCGACGCGAGGGTCATGACGCCGAGGCCGCCGACCTGGATGCCGACGAGGATGACGGCCTGACCGAAGCCGGACCAGTAGGTGCCCGTCGGGACGGTCACGAGCCCCGTGACGCAGACGGCCGACGTCGCGGTGAAGAACGCGTCGACGAACGGGGCGCGCACACCGGTCGCGGTCGCCGCGGGAAGGTTGAGCAGCGCCGTGAAGACCGCGATGACGCCGGCGAACGTGAGGAGCGCGAGGCGGGCCGGGGAGCGGCGGGCGATCCGGTCGACGAGCTCTCGTCCGGCCCACAGCGGTGCCGACAGCTTCGGCGCCATCGGTCACCTCCCAGCGAGTACGGCGTACTGGCCCATGGTGCCACCTCGCAGGCCCCGTGGTGCGGGACGCGGACGTGCCGCGCCGTCGCGCGGCGGGCGCGCTAGCGTGGCGACATGGCGGCGACGGCGCACGTGGCGTGGGCTGCGGACCTGCTCGGCTACGACTTCGGTCCGGAGCACCCGATGGCGCCCCTGCGCCTGCACCTGACGATCGAGCTCGCGCGCGCCCTCGGCGTGCTCGACGCGGACGGGGTCGTCGTCGCGGACGCGGGCATCGCTCCCGACTCCCTCCTCGAGACTGTCCACACGCCCGAGTACGTCGCTGCGGTCCACGCGGCGTCCCGCGGCGTGCGCGACGTGCGCCGCGGCCTCGGCACGCAGGACGACCCCCTGTTCGAGGACATGCACGACGCCGCCGCCCGCATCGTCGCGGGCACGGTCGCCGCGGCCCGCGCCGTCTGGCGCGGCGAGGCCCAGCACGGGGTGAGCGTCGCGGGCGGGATGCACCACGCGATGCCCGACGCGGCGTCGGGCTTCTGCATCTACAACGACGCCGCCGTCGCGATCCGTGCGCTGCTCGACGACGGCGCGGAGCGCGTCGCGTACGTGGACCTCGACGCGCACCATGGCGACGGCGTCCAGAAGGTGTTCTGGGACGAGCCGCGTGTCCTGACCGTGTCGGTCCACGAGAGCCCCGCGTCGTTGTTCCCGCACACGGGCTACCCGACCGAGACGGGCGGGCCGCACGCGCCCGGGGGTGCGGTCAACGTCGCCCTCCCGGCGCGGACGCGTCCGGAGGGCTGGCTGCGGGCGATCGACGGCGTCGTGCCCGAGGTCCTCGCGGACTTCCGTCCGCAGGTCCTCGTGACGCAGCACGGCTGCGACGCCCACGCGCACGACCCGCTGTCGTCGCTGCGCGTGAGCACGGCCGCGCTGCGCGCGGCGGCGCGGCGCATGCACGGGCTCGCGCACCAGCTGTGCGACGGCCGCTGGGTCGCGCTCGGCGGTGGCGGGTACTCGGTCGTCGACGTCGTGCCGCGCGTGTGGGCGAGCGTCCTCGCCGAGGCCGCGCACGTGCCGGTCCCCGCGCACACGCCGATCCCGGAGGAGTGGCGCGAGCTCGTGCGACGCGAGGTCGGGGCCGAGCCGCCCGTCGTGATCCACGAGGACGGTGACGAGCAGCACGCCGACCCGTCATGGTCCGGGCGTTACGACCCGGCCGACGACGTCGACCGCGCGGTCATGGCGACGAGGTCCGCCGTCTTCCCCCTGCGGGGGTTGCACCCCGAGGTGTACTGAGAGGGCAGGTGGGCGGTAGCTCCCAGGAGGGTGAACCGTCTTCCCCCGCGAGCCGAGCAGGCCCTAGAGTGTGCTGCACGTGCGCGGCGTCCCGCCGCGCGCCCGCAGACCGCCTGACCTGGTCCGACACGAGGAGCGCATGCATGTCCGACGCCGCCGCGAGGCCTCGTTTCCTCACCGTCGCCGAGGTGGCTGAGGAGATGCGGGTGTCTCGCATGACCGTCTACCGCCTCGTCCACTCGGGCGAGATCCCGGCGGTGCGGGTCGGCAAGTCGTTCCGCGTGCCCGTCGAGGCGCTGCACCAGTACCTCGGCGGCGCCCAGGACGTGCGGGACCTCAAGTCCTCCTGACGACCTGGCCTGAGCCGTCCTGATACCCGTGTCGCGGGCATGCTGCGGCAGGGGTTAGACTGGCGGACGGACTTTCCGAGCGCGGTGCCTCCCGGTGTGCCGTGCAAGCTACCGATCGACATTGCGAGGACCCGTGGGCTCCGTTATCAAGAAGCGTCGCAAGCGTATGGCGAAGAAGAAGCACCGCAAGCTGCTTCGCAAGACGCGCCACCAGCGCCGCAACAAGAAGTAAGGACGCCGCAGGCGTTCTCTGCGAAGAGCCCTCGTCCCTCGGGACGGGGGCTCTTGCCGTATCCCGGGCGTCGATACACGGGGGGCGGCGCGGCGGGAAGCGCGCGAGTGGCTGGCAGCGCGACGCCAGGCGGCAGCGTCGCCCGTCCGGGCTCAGCGCTTGGCGAGCTTGCGACGCGCCCCGCGGGCGGCCTGCGTGAGCACCCAGACGAGACCGGCGGCGCTCGCGGTCTTCACGCCGCGCTTCGCGAGGCGGCGCTTGCCGCGGAACTCGCGCACCGGCCAGCCGACGTCCTTCGCGTGGCGGCGCAGCCGCGGCTCCGGGTTGATCGCGCACGGGTGGCCGACCGAGCTGAGGATCGGGATGTCGTTCGCCGAGTCGCCGTACGCGTAGCAGTGCGCGAGGTCGAGGCCGAGACGCTCGGCGAGCTCGCGCGCGCCGGCCTCCTTGCTCTCGCCGTGCATCATCTCGCCGACGAGGCGGCCCGTGTAGACGCCGTCCTTGTGCTCGGCGATCGTCGCGAGCGCGCCCGTCGCGCCGAGGTGGCGCGCGATGAGCTCTCCGATCTCGATGGGCGTCGCGGTGATGAGCCACACCTGGTGCCCGGCCGCGAGGTGCGCGTCGAGGATCTTGCGGGTGCCGGGGAAGATCCGCAGCGACAGCACCTGGTCCCAGACCTCTTCGCCGATCGCGGTGACCTCGGCGACCGTGTGGCCCTTGATGATGCCGAGCGCGCGGTCGCGCACGGAGCTGATCTGCTCCTTGCTCTCGCCGAGCGCGATGAAGCGCCACTGCTGCAGCCCGGCGAACACGAGGTCGCGGATCTTGAAGAAGTCGCGGCGGTACAGGCCCATCGCGAGGTGGAAGGCGCTCGCCCCGCGGATGATCGTGTTGTCGACGTCGAAGAACGCGGCGATGCGTGCGGGGTCGACCGCGGTGCTCTCGACGGGGCTGGCCAGGTCGAGAGCCGCGTCGGCGGCGGCCTCGGCCGACTCCTCGGGGGCCGGCTCGACCGACTCGTCTGCGGAGGGCTCGCGGGCGGTCGACATGTCGTCCACTCTATCGAGACAGTCCGTACTGTTGCCGTATGGAACCGGTGACCACCTCGTCGGCCGGCGCAGCGCCGCGCGTCGAGCTCCTCGTGCGTGCGTCGTGCCACCTGTGCGAGGACGCGCGCGAGGTCGTCGCGGCCGTGTGCGCGGAGCTGGGGGAGCGGTGGGTCGAGCAGGACGTCGATGCCGACCCGGCGCTCGTCGCGACGTACTCGGACTACGTCCCCGTCGTCCTGGTCGACGGCGTGCAGCAGGCGTTCTGGCGTGTCGACGAGCGGCGCCTGCGCCGCGCGCTGGGACGACCGTCGGGGGCGGCGCGATGACGTCGACCGCGGTCCCGCCGCAGACCCTGACCCGCCTCCCGGTGTATGCGCGGGTGCTCGACGACCTCGTGCGGCGCGGCGTCGTGACGGCGTCGTCGGTCGAGCTCGCGGCGGCTGCGGGCGTCGAGTCGGCGCAGCTGCGCCGGGACCTGTCGCACCTGGGCTCGTACGGCAAGCGCGGCGTGGGGTACGACGTCGCGGAGCTGCGCGCGCAGCTGCGCGGCGCGCTCGGCGTGGGGCGCCGTCGTGGCGTCGTCGTCGTGGGGGTCGGCAACCTGGGGCGGGCCGTCGCGAGCTACGCGGGACTGGTCCCGCGTGGTTTCGAGGTCGTCGCGCTCGTCGACGTCGACCCGCAGGTCGTCGGGACGACGGTCGCGGGTGTCGAGGTGGGGGACCTCGCGGACCTGCCGCGGCTCGTCGCGGAGCGGGAGGTGTCGCTCGCGGTGCTCACGGTCCCCGGCGCGGCGGCGCAGGACGCGCTCGACGCGGTCGCGGCGAGCGGCGTGCGCTCGGTGCTGAGCTTCGCGCCGCGGGCGCTCACGGTGCCCGACGGCGTCGCGCTGCGCAGCGTGGACGTCGCGGCCGAGCTGCAGATCCTGTCGTACTACCTGCCGCCCGTCTGACGTCGTCCGGGTGCGGGCATGACGAAGGCCCGGTGCAGGGGGTGCACCGGGCCTTCGTGACTGTGGCGAGGATCAGGCCTTGACGGCCGAGACCTCGATGAGGATGGCGACCTTGTCGCTCACGAGGACGCCGCCGGCCTCGAGGGCCGCGTTCCACGTGATGCCCCACTCCTTGCGGGAGATGGTGACGGTCGCCTCGAAACCGGCGCGGGCGGCGCCGAAGGCGTCGACGGCGGAGCCGGTGTACTCGAGGGCGAGCTCGACGGGCTTGGTGACGCCCGCGATGGTGAGGTCGCCGGTGACGACGAAGTCGCCGCCGTCGGCCTTGACCGAGGTCGAGGTGAACGTCCACGTCGGGTTGACGTCGGTCGAGAAGAAGTCGGCGCTCTGCAGGTGCGCGTCGCGGTTCGCGTCGCCCGTGCTGATCTTCGTCGCGTCGAGGACGGCGGTGACGGTGGAGCTCTCGATGTCCTCACCGATGACGATGGTGCCCTCGAGGACCGGCACGGTGCCGCGGACCTTCGAGATGCCTGCGTGGCGGACGGTGAAGCCGGCCTGCGTGTGCGACGGGTCGATCGTGTAGGTGGCGGGGGCGAGGCCCTCGGGAAGAGCGGTCATGTGAGTCTCCTGGGGTGTGCGACTAGGTCCATGCGGCTGCATTGATTGCCGCTTCAAGTTAATCTTCAACCACATCTGCCCGGAGCGCAAGTGGTGGCCCGCCACGCCGTCGAGAGACGAGCACCACACCCGGCCCTCTCGCGAAGTTTGCGACACTAGGCCCATGCCTCAGACCACGGTCCACCTGATGCGCCACGGCGAAGTCCACAACCCGGAGGGGATCCTCTACGGGCGCCTGCCCGGGTACCACCTCTCCGAGCGCGGCCACGAGATGGCCGCCCGCGTGGCCAAGCACTTCGCCGGCGAGGTGAGCGAGTCGACCCCCGCCGGAGTCACCCCCGTGCGCCGCGACATCACGCACGTCATCGCGTCGCCGCTCCAGCGCGCCCAGGAGACCGCGACCCCGATCGCGGCCGCCTTCGGCCTCGAGCTCGGCACCGACGAGCGCCTCATCGAGGCCGAGAACTACTTCGAGGGCAAGACCTTCGGCGTCGGCGACGGATCCCTGCGCCACCCGCGCCACTGGCCCCGCCTCGTCAACCCGTGGCGCCCCTCGTGGGGCGAGCCCTACAAGAAGCAGGTCGAGCGCATGCGCGCCGCGATCGAGGACGCCCGCAAGCTCGCCGAGGGCCACGAGGTCGTCCTCGTCTCCCACCAGCTGCCCGTGTGGATCACGCGCTCCTCGTACGAGGGCCGGCCGTACTTCCACGACCCGCGCAAGCGTGAGTGCTCGCTCGCGTCGGTGACGTCGCTGCACTTCGACGGCGACCGCTTCGTCGGCCTCGAGTACTCCGAGCCCGTCGCCGACCTGCTGCCCGGCGCCTCCAAGGTCGCGGGAGCCTGAGCCTGCCGTGAAGCCTCGCCACCACGCCGCCCGCGCGGCCGTCGCCGTCGTCGCCGCCGTCGCGCTGCTCGCCGGCTGCTCCTCGACCCCGGACGACGGCCCGGTCCAGGTCGCCGACCAGGGCTACCAGTCCGGCGACGGCTCCGTGCGGACGTGGGCCGCGGCCGAGCGCGGAGCCGCGCTCGAGCTCACCGGCACCGACTACGACGGCGAGCCGGTCGACGTCTCCGCGTGGCGCGGCGACGTCGTCGTCCTCAACACGTGGTTTGCCGCGTGCCCGCCGTGCCGTGTCGAGGCCCCAGTCCTCGCCGACCTCGCGACGTCCCGCGCCGACGACGGGGTGCACGTCCTCGGCATCAACCGCACGGACGACGCCGGGGCTGCTCAGGCCTTCGAGCGCACCTACGAGATCCCGTACCCGTCGATCGACGACCGCTCGGGCGCAGCGACGTCGGCCCTCGAGGGCGTCGTCCCGGTCGCCGCGACCCCGACGACGGTCGTGCTCGACCGTCAGGGCCGCGTGGCCGCACGCGTCCTCGGCCTGCTCGACGCGACGACGATCGCCGCGATCCTCGACGACGTCCTGGCGGAGTCGTGACTCTCCTCGCCGACGCCGGGACGACCGTCTTCAGCGGCTCCCTCCTCCTCGCCCTCCCGATCGCCGTGCTCGCGGGGCTGCTGTCCTTCGCGTCGCCGTGCGTCCTGCCGCTCGTGCCCGGCTACCTCGGCTACCTCGGTGGGATGGCTGGGGCGGCCGACGCCCGGCCCGCGCGCCGAGCCGCGCTCCCCGACGACGCCGAAGCCGCCCGGACCCACGACGGTCAGGCGGACCCCGCCGCGACCGACACCGTCACGGCCGAGAAGCGCACGCCGGGCCGCGGCCGGGTCCTCGCAGGCGTCGGCCTGTTCGTCGCCGGGTTCACGGTCGTCTTCGTCGCCTACGGCATCCTCTTCGGCTCCGTCGGCGGGCTGCTGCGCGAGCACCAGGAAACACTCACGCGCGTCCTCGGCGTCGTCGTGATCCTCATGGGCCTCGCGTTCGTGGGGCTCCTCGCGCCGCTGCAGACCGACCGCCGCTTCCACCTCGCGCCCCGCGCAGGCCTGTGGGGCGCACCCCTCCTCGGCTTCGTCTTCGGCCTCGGCTGGACGCCCTGCATGGGCCCGACGCTCGTCGCGATCAACGCGCTCGCGCTCGACCAGGGCACTGCGGGCCGCGGCGCCGTCCTCGCCGTCGCATACTGCCTCGGACTCGGCCTGCCGTTCCTCGCCGTCGCGCTCGGCCTCGAGTCCTCCGTGCGGCTCACGGGCTTCCTGCGCCGCCACCGTCTCGCCGTCATGCGCGTCGGCGGCGGCCTCCTCGTCCTCGTCGGCCTCGCGCTCGTCACAGGGCTCTGGGGTTCGATCACGCAGTCCCTCGCGGGGCTCGTCGGCGGATTCGAGACGGCGCTGTGAGCGGCTACCGCCCCGAGGGCATCGAGGACGCGTTCGTCGAGAACGGCTCTGCGCCGCTGCCCGCGCTCGGCGTCGTCGGCTGGCTCCGCTGGACCTGGCGCCAGCTCACGAGCATGCGCGTCGCGCTGCTGCTGCTCATGCTGCTCGCCGTCGCGGCCGTCCCCGGCTCCGCGCTGCCGCAGCGCCCGCAGGACCCGGCCGCCGTCGAGCAGTACCTCGCCGACCACGCGACCGCGGGGCCATGGCTCGACCGCCTCGGCATGTTCGACGTGTACGCGTCGGTGTGGTTCTCCGCGATCTACATCCTGCTGTTCGTCTCGCTCGTCGGGTGCATCACGCCGCGCGTGCGCGCCCACTGGCGCGCCCTGCGCGCGAAGCCGCCGCGCACGCCGCGCCGCTTCGACCGCTTCCCCGCACGTGCCGAGCGCGTCGTCGCCGCGTCGCCCGCCGACGTCGCCGACACCGCAGCCGCGCACCTGCGCGGCCCTCGCTGGCTCCCGCGCTTCCGCGTCGAGCAGAGCACCGAGCCCGCGCCCGCAGGCGCGCTGGACGACGTCGCGCACACCGTCTCCGCCGAGCGCGGCTACCTGCGCGAGACCGGCAACCTGCTCTTCCACCTCGCGCTCCTCGGCCTGCTCGTCTCCGTCGGCGTCGGGCAGGCGCTCGAGTACCGCGGCCAGGCGATCGTCGTGCAGGGCCGCGGCTTCGCCAACTCGGTCAGCGCGTACGACACGTTCTTCTCGGGCACGGCCTTCGACCCCGAGTCGCTCCACCCGTTCTCGATCACGCTCGACGACTTCGACGCCGAGTTCACGGAGGACGAGAGCCTCGCCGCGAAGGACTTCACCGCCCACGTGACGGTGCGCGACGGCGCCGCGGAGCCCCGCCCCGAGACGATCAAGGTCAACCACCCGCTCGAGATCGGCGGCGCCAAGGTCTACCTGCAGGGCAACGGCTTCGCCCCCGACGTCGAGGTCGTCGACGCAGACGGCAACGTCGCGTTCTCGGGGCCGGTCCCGTTCATCCCTGAGGACGCCGTCTACACGTCCCGCGGCGTCATCAAGGTCCCCGATGTGACCTCGGGCGACCAGATCGGCCTCGTCGGCTACCTCCTGCCAACCGCGCAGATGACCGAGAACGGCGTCCGCTCGATCCACCCTGACCTGCGAAACCCCGTGCTCGTGCTGACCGTGTGGCGCGGCAACCTGGGGCTCGACTCGGGCGTCCCGCAGAACGTCTACGAGCTCGACACCGACGCGATGATCCAGGTGGCCGACGGCGACGAGCCGGCGACGCTCGTCATCTCGCCCGGCCAGACCGTCGACCTGCCCGAGGGCCTCGGCACGCTCACCTTCCGCGGCGACCTGCCCGCCGACCCGACCCAGGACGCGACGGGCGTGCCCCGCTTCGTCGCGCTCGACCTGAGGCACGACCCCGCGCTCTTGTGGATCGCGACGTTCGCCGTCCTCGCCCTCGCCGGCCTCATGCTGTCGCTCTTCACGCCGCGCAGGCGTGTGTGGCTGCGCACCTGGACGGAGACCGTCGAGGGCGAGGCACGTACAGTGGTGAGCGCAGCGGGCCTCGCCCGTACCGACGACGCCGGCCTCCCCGGCGAGGTCGACGCGATGCTCGACGCGGCGTCGGCCGCAACAACGCCCGACCGGGCGACGACGAAGGACTCCGGAGGAGCCGACCGATGACCATCGGTGAGATCAGCGACATCCTCGTGTGGGGCGCCGCGACCGCGTACACGATCGCCATGGTCGCGTTCGCGATCGACATGGCGCGCCGCGCGGGCGCACCCGCCCAGGCGGCTGCGCCCCAGCCCGCGCTCGCGACCGCCACGCCCGTGACGGCGACGGCGAGCACGCCGACGTCGGTCACGACGCCCGGCTGGTCCGCACGCCCCGACGCGACGGTCGGCACGAGCGCGGCCGCGAACGCCGGGCGCGGCAAGGGCACCCCGTGGGGCGCATGGCGAAGCTCGAAGGCGCTCGGCATCGCGATGTCGACCCTGTGGCTCGGGTTCTTCTTCAACCTCGCCGGGATCATCACCCGCGGTGTCGCCGCCGGCCGCGCCCCGTGGGCCAACATGTACGAGTTCACGCTCGTCGGCGCCTTCTGCACCGTCCTCGTGTTCCTCGTCATCCAGCAGCGCCTCGAGGTCCGCTTCCTCGGGATCTTCGTGACGATCCTGTCGATCTCGGCGCTCATGGTCGCGCTCAACGCGTTCCACGTCGAGGCCGCGGGCGTGCAGCCCGCGCTGCAGTCGTACTGGCTCGTCATCCACGTCGGCATCGCGATCCTCGCGACCGGGGTGTTCGGCGTCGCCTTCGCCGTGTCCGTGCTGCAGCTCCTGCAGGACTCCCGCGAGAACGGCTCCGCGGTGCTCGCGTCGTGGCACTGGCTCGACTCCGTCCCGAGGCCCGCGCAGCTCGAGATGCTCAGCTTCCGCATCAACGCCCTCGGCTTCGTGCTGTGGACCTTCACGATCATCGGCGGTTCCGTCTGGGCCGAGGACGCCTGGGGCCGCTACTGGGGCTGGGACCCCAAGGAGGTCTGGAGCTTCGTCATCTGGGTCGTCTACGCGGCCTACCTGCACGCGCGCACGACGCGCGGCTGGTCGGGGCGGCGCGCAGCGTGGTTCGTCGTCGTCGGCTTCGCGTGCGTGCTCTTCAACTTCACCGGCGTGAACATCCTGTTCAACGGGAAGCACAGCTACTCGCAGATCTGACCTGCTCCGACGCACGAGCGCCCGGCAGGACCTCACGGTCCGGCCGGGCGCTCCGTCGTCTTCGGGCTCGTCAGGAGCCCTACGGGCTCGCAGGGTTGCCGTCGTCGGCGGACGTCGCGCCGTCGTCGGCCTCGGGCTCGTGCCCGGGGCGCTCGTGCTTGTCGTGGCGCTCAGCACGACCGTGCCCGTGGTCGCGGCGACGCTCGCGGGCCGCACGGCGTCGCTCCTGCTCGAGGCGCCACAGGAACTCGGGGTCGTCGTCGGGCGCGACCGGACCCCCGGGGCGAGGCGCGGGACCGGGCCCGCCGCCGGGACGCGCGCCGGGTGCGCGACGCCGACCTGAGGCACCAGCACGCGCACGTCGGGTCTGGCTCGACAGCGCGAACCATGCGATCGCGCCGAAGCCGGGGAGCAGCAGGATCAGGATCAACCAGAGGCCACGCGGCAGTCCGCGCCGGTCCTCGTCCTCCGCGTTCCACGCGTCCGTGGCCGCGTACGCGGTCATGGCGATCACGAGCAGTGCCAGAAGTACTCGGGGCATGCCTCCCAGGGTAGACGCCTAGGCTGGGTGACATGCCTGTCGTCCTGTACTCCGTCTACCGACTCCTGCTGCTCGCGGCGAGCGTGGGCCTGCTCGCCCTCGCGGGCTTCCGTGGGTGGCTGCTCCTGCTCGTGGCCGTCGTCGTCGCGCTGCTCGCCTCGCCCGTGCTGCTGCGCGGGCCCCGGGACCGAGCCGCTCTCTACCTCGCCGAGCGTGCCGAGGCGCGCCGCGCGTCGGCGGGCAAGCCGGCACGTGACGAGGCGGACGAGGACGCCGAGGCCGAGGGCTGACGGAGGGCTAGCCCCAGGCAGGAGCCCGCACCAGCTCGGCCCCTCCTGCATCCCAATCGCCCCGGTGCACACGTGAGGTGTGCAGGGGAGCGATCGGTGGGGCCGAGGGGAGCGATCCGTGCGGGTGTCCCGAGCTCAGAGGGCGAGCGAGAAGCCCAGGAGCAGCCCGAACGCGAGCTCGAACAGGCCCGTCCCGCCGAGCACCGGCACGAGCAGCCGCCCGCGAGCGCCCGCGAGGACGGGCAGCGTCAGCAGCGTCGCCGGGAAGGCGAGCAGCACGACCGACAACGCCCACGGCGTCGTCAGGGCGCACAGCACGCCGAGGAGCATCGCGCCCCAGATCATCGCGCAGTACGCGCGCCGCGCCCGGTGGTCGCCGAGGCGCACCGCGAGCGTCCGCTTGCCCGCGACGTGGTCCGTCGGGATGTCACGGATGTTGTTGACCATGAGGATCGCGCACGCGATCAGGCCGATCGCGACCGCCCCGAGGCCCGACGCCCAGGAGATGCGACCCGCCTGCGTGTAGGTCGTGCCGAGCACGGCCACGAGGCCGAAGAACACGAACACGAAGACCTCGCCGAGGCCCATGTACCCGTAAGGTCGCTTGCCGCCCGTGTAGAACCACGCAGCGACGATCGCCGCCGCACCGACCGCGAGCAGCCACCACTGGCCGGACAGTGCCACGAGGCCGAGACCGGCGAGCGCACCGACGGCGAGCGACCCGAACGCGGCTGCGCGCACCTGCGACGGACGTGCGGCGAGCGACGCCGTCAGGCGCATCGGCCCGACACGGTCCGCGTCCGTGCCGCGGATGCCGTCCGAGTAGTCGTTCGCGTAGTTGACGCCGACCTGCATCGCGAGGGCGACGAGGAGCGCGAGCGCCGCAGCGCCCGCGTGGAACGAGTCGAGCTGGGCCGCGGCCCCGGTGCCGACGAAGACCGGCGCGGCGGCGGCGGGCAGCGTGCGCGGGCGGGCACCGGCGATCCACTGGCGGGGGGTGGCCATCGTTCTCCTCAGGTCGGCGGGACGACCGTACGAGCCTAGTTGCTCACCGGGGCGTCCGGCCCGGCGGCCGCAGCCCACGCCTCGGCGGCGAGGCGGGCGAGCTCGGCGCGGTCGGGCTTGCCGGGCCCGCGCAGGGGCAGCGCGTCGACGACGCGCAGCACGCGCGGCGCCGCAGCCGCGCCGAGCGCGTCGCGGACGTGCGCGCGGAGGTCGTCGAGCGACAGCACGTCCCCGGACGTGGTCGCGACCGCGACGACGACCTGCCCCCACTGGTCGTCCGGCGTCCCGACGACGGCGACCTCATCGAGGCCGCCCCACCCGCTGAGCACGGCCTCGACCGCGCTCGCGGACACCTTCTCGCCGCCCGTGACGACGACATCGTCCGCGCGCCCGAGGACGGTGAGCGTGATCTGCATCGTGTCCTCGGACAGCTCGAGCTCGCCGAGATCCTCGGTGCGCAGCCAGCGCCCCCCGTGGATGTCGATGAACGGGCTGTCGGCGTCGTCCACGCCGAGGTAGCCGCGCGCGAGCACGCGACCCGAGAGCAGGACGCGGCCCGTCGGGTCGGTGCGCACGCGCACCCCGCGCAGGGGGACGCCGTCGTACACGCAGCCGCCGCACGTCTCCGACATGCCGTACGTCATCACGACGCGTACGCCCGCCGCCTCGGCGCGGGCCCGCAGGTCGGGGTGGAGCGCCGCGCCGCCGACGAGCACGGCGTCGAACGAGCGCAGCGCCTCGACCGCGGCCTCGCCCCCGGGCGTCCCTGCGCCCTCGAGGAGGCGGTGGAGCTGCGTCGGGACGAGGGAGGTCAGCCGGAGGAGCTTCGACCCGCCGAGCGGGGCGGCGGCGTCCATGCGCTGCACCGCCTCGACGAACGTCTCGGGGCGGAAGGGGCCGGGCGCGATCGCCGTGACGTCCGAGCCCGCGAGCGCGGCGCGCAGCACGACCTGCAGGCCCGCGACGTGCGTCGTCGGCAGCGCGAGGAGCCAGCGGCCGTGGCCGCCGAGCCGCTCGGCGGTCGCCTCGGCGGACGCGCGCAGGGCGTCCGCGGTGAGCATGACTCGGCGCGGGCGGCCGGTCGAGCCGGACGTGCCGACGACGACGGCGACGTCGTCCGGGACCTCCGGGAGCACCTCGTCCTCAGGGCCCGCAGGTTCCGCGAGCACCGCAGGGCCCGAGCCGTCGAGCGCGTCGCGCAGCAGTCGCACGAGCTCGATGACGTCGTCGTGTGCCTCGGCCACGGTCGCCCCGGACGTGGAGGACGTGCGCAGTGGACGAGAGGAGGGGACGCGGATCAGCGGACGGTTCACCCCTTCACCGTAGACGGGGTCGTAGGCTGGTTGGCGCAGCAGAACCCGGCCCGCGACGGTCGGGCACCGAACTCCCCGGGAGAACCAGACCGTGCAACTCACCGCCCACCCCGCCGCGCGCGCCAGCGTGCGCGGTTCCCTGGCGTTCGTCACCGCCGCCGCCCTCGCCCTCGGTCTCACCGCGTGCGGCGGCTCCGACCCGGTGCCGACCCCCACCGTGACGGTCGACCCGAACGTCGACGCGGACAAGAACGCGGCGCCGGAGCCGGCCGCCCCGATCGTC
This sequence comes from Flavimobilis soli, assembly GCF_002564025.1. Taxonomy (NCBI): domain Bacteria; kingdom Bacillati; phylum Actinomycetota; class Actinomycetes; order Micrococcales; family Jonesiaceae; genus Flavimobilis; species Flavimobilis soli. The sequence continues at coordinate 1,332,559 of NZ_PDJH01000001.1, read as the reverse complement.
TGGCCGCTCACGGGGGTGCCGGTCGACGAGGTCCCGGAGCGTCCCGCGATCGCGGTCAAGGTCGAGAACACCGCCGCGGCCCGTCCCCAGAGCGGCCTCGAGGACGCCGACGTCGTCTGGGAGACGATCGTCGAGTTCGAGGTCTCGCGCTTCATCGCCGTCTACAACTCGAAGCTCCCCGAGGAGGTGGGCCCCGTGCGGTCCGCCCGTCCGGTGGACCTGCGCGTCGTCGCGCCGCTCAACCCGCTGTTCGTCTTCTCGGGTGCGCAGAAGCGCATGGTCACGCGCATCGCGCAGTCCGACGTGCAGGCGATGTCGCACGACGCCGGCGTCGCGGGCATGTCCCGCTCGAGCGCCCGCTCGGCGCCGCACAACGTCTACGCGAACCTCAAGACGATCGCGAAGGCCGCGGACAAGAAGCACTCGTCCGCGCCGGAGCAGCAGTTCACGTTCGCGGCCGACCCGGCCGAGGCGACCGCCGCGGTGTCCGGCAAGGACACGAAGACGATCAACCTCAACCTGTCGGGTGCGGCCAAGCCTTCGTGGACGTGGTCGAAGGGCGCGTGGAAGCGCTCGGAGGGCAGCGCCAAGGCGATGAACGCCAAAGGTGACCAGCTCCAGGCCGTCAACGTCGTCGTCGTCGAGGTCAAGCAGAAGGACTCGGGCCTCGACGCTCAGGGCGGCGCGATGGTGCCGGACAACATCCTCGTGGGCAAGGGCAAGGCCCTCGTCGCGACCGGCGGCAAGACGATCGAGGCGACCTGGGTCAAGAAGGACAAGGACACGCCGCTGACGCTCCAGACGAAGGACGGCGAGCCGCTCGACCTGGCCCCGGGCAACACGTGGGTCGAGCTCATGAACAAGGGCAAGGGCTCGTACGAGCTGAGCTGACCCGGAGCGGGCGCACGCCCCGTCCACCCGAGGTATGACGACGCCGTACCCCGCGCGGGGTACGGCGTCGTCGTATGTCGAGCCTCGGGGGCGATGTGGCGCGGGGGTGCTGCGGACGAGGGTAGAGCCATGGCTACCACGCACCCGCACCCCGGTTTCCCGTCCTTCTCCCGCGCGCACGCTCGCGACGAGCGCCGCACGCTCGACACGCCCCCGTCGTTCCCTCCGGCAGACGTCGACGACGACGCTGACGGCTGGAAGACGTCGACCGCGCCGACCGCCGTCTCGGTCGCGCTGCTCACGGCGCTCGCGACGGCGCTCGCGCTGGGGCTGCGCGAGGTCGTCTCGCTCGCCTCGGCATTCCTCGGAGCATGACACGACCTCCCACGTCTCGGGGGCGACGGGGAGGGCGTGTCCGGTGCGGCCGCTGACGCGCCGCGGGTCTTGAGGTCAGTCGCGGTACTGCGTGAACGCCGCGGTGGCCGGGTCGGCGCCGAGGCGGTTCCCCTGCTCGAGCGCGTCGATCGCTGCGACGTCGGCGTCGGTCAGCTCGAAGCCGAGGACGTCGATGTTGGAGCGGATGCGCTCCGCCGTGACGGACTTGGGGATGACGATGCGCCCGGCCTGCAGGTGCCACCGCAGGACGACCTGCGCCGGGGTGACGCCGAGGCGCTGGGCGGCGTCGACGACGGCGGGAGCCTCGAGGTCGGTGCCGCGGCCGAGCGGGGAGTAGGCCTGCACGGCGATGCCGTGCGCGCGGGTCGCGGCCTGGAGCTCGGCCTGCTGGAAGGTGGGGTGCACCTCGATCTGGTTGACCGACGGGAGGACCTGGGTCTCGGCGACGAGGCGGTCGAGGTGCTCGGGGAGGAAGTTGGAGACGCCGATCGAGCGGACGAGGCCGTCCGCCTGGAGCTTCTCGAAGGCGCGCCACGTCTCGACGTAGAGGTCGAGGGAGGGGACGGGCCAGTGCACGAGGAACAGGTCGACGTACTCGAGGTCGAGGGCGGCGCGGCTCGCCTCGAACGCGGCGAGCGTCTTGTCGTAGCCCTGGTCGCCGTTGCGGAGCTTGGTCGTCACGAAGATCTCGTCGCGGGGGATGTCGGTCGCGCGCAGCGCGGCGCCGACGCCCTCCTCGTTGTAGTAGCCGGCGGCGGTGTCGATGTGGCGGTAGCCGGCGGCGAGCGCGTCCTCGACGATGCGCTGCGTGTCGTCCTCGGGCACCTGGAAGACGCCGAGGCCGAGCTGCGGGATCTCGACGCCGTTGTTGAGGGTGATCGTGGGGATCTGCGCGTTGGTCATCTCCCCATGATGCTCCTGGGACGCCCATCGGTCGAATCGATACGAGGGATGAATCGTCCGTGTCGCCGCGGGCGGCTCCCAGCGACGCGCGGGTCGCCCACGACGAGCAGCGGCCCGGGCCCCGCGAGGGGACCCGGGCCGCCTGCTGCCGGCGTGCGCGTCAGTAGTAGTACGGGAACCCGGACCAGTCCGGGTCGCGGCGCTCGAGGAAGGCGTCGCGACCCTCGACGGCCTCGTCGGTCATGTAGGCGAGACGCGTGACCTCGCCCGCGAAGACCTGCTGGCCGGCCAGGCCGTCGTCGGCGAGGTTGAACGCGAACTTGAGCATGCGGATGGCCTGCGGGGACTTGGTCGCGATGATGCGCGCGTACTCCAGAGCGAGGTTCTCGACCTCAGCATGGTCCGCGACCTCGTTGACCGCGCCCCAGTCGTAGGCGTCCTGCGCCGAGTACTCGCGTGCGAGGAAGAACACCTCGCGGGCGCGCTTCTGCCCGACCTGCCGCGCGAAGAGCGCGGACCCGTAGCCGGCGTCGAACGAGCCGACGTTCGCGTCGGTCTGCTTGAAGCGGGCGTGCTCGCGGCTCGCGATGCTCAGGTCGGCGACGACGTGCAGCGAGTGCCCGCCGCCCGCGGCCCAGCCGTTGACGACGGCGATGACAGGCTTGGGCATCGTCCGCATGAGTCGCTGCACCTCGAGGATGTGCAGGCGGCCCGCCTTGGCCGGGTCGATCGCGTCGGCGGTCACGGCCTCGTTGTCAGTGACGTAGCGGTAGCCGTCGCGGCCGCGGATGCGCTGGTCGCCGCCCGAGCAGAACGCCCAGCCGCCGTCCTTGGGGGAGGGGCCGTTGCCCGTGAGGATGACGGCGGCGACGTCGCCGCTCATGCGCGCGTGGTCGAGCACGCGGTAGAGCTCGTCGACGGTGTGGGGCCGGAAGGCGTTGCGGACCTCGGGGCGGTCGAACGCGACGCGCACGACGGGCAGGTCGCGCTCGGCGGTGACGGTGCCGTCGTCGTCGACGGTGCGTTCGACCCCGCGGTGGTACGTGATGTCGGTGAGTCCCTCGAAGCCGGCGATCGTGCGCCAGCGGGCGGGGTCGAACGTCTCGGAGACCTGAGCTGGCATTGGCGTGACCATGCGGCCAGGTTATCGGTCGGCACGGGCGTGCCGACGGCCGATGTGAAAGTGGTACGCTCGTACCACTAACTAGGCGGGAACGCCCGCTACCCGATCCCGAGGACCATCACCATGGCATGGGTCATCCTGATCATCTCCGGCATGCTCGAGGCCGGCTGGGCGCTGAGCCTCAAGGCTTCCGAGGGCTTCTCCCGCCTCTGGCCGAGCGTCACCTTCGTCGTCCTGCTCGCCCTGAGCATGGGTGGCCTCGCGATCGCCCTGCGCAGCCTCCCCGTCGGCGTCGCGTACGCCGTCTGGACCGGCGTCGGAGCGTCCCTCACCGCGATCGTCGCCGTCGCGCTCTTCGACGAGCCGATGAGCATCCTGAAGATCGTCTCCCTCGTGCTCATCGTGGCCGGTATCGTCGGGCTGAACCTCTCCGAGTCGTAGCCCCGCCGTCGTAGCCTCGACGCCCAGCCCTGAGGACGCCCCGTGCTGACCCCGAACCCCACAGCGACCGACGCGTCAGACGCCCCGCGCCGTCGCGCTCGCGGTGAAGCGCGCCGCGAGGCGCTCGTCGCTGCTGCCGCCGCGATCATCCGCGAGGAAGGCCCGGGAGCGTTGACGCACCGCGCCCTCGCCCTGCGGGCGGGCGTCCCGCTCGCGGCGACGACGTACTACTTCTCGTCGCTCGAGGAGATCCTCGAGGTCGGCGGCGCCGTCCTCGCCGAGTCCTGGGCGACCAACATCCGCGAGGTCCTCGACGACACCGAGGCCGTCGCCGCAGCGACCACGGGCATCCGCCGCGCCGAGCTCATCACGCGCGCGCTCCTGCCTGAGGGGGACGACGCCGTCGTCCGGCACCACTACGAGCACCTCGTCGGCGCGGGGCGCACCCCCGCGCTCGCGCGCAGCTACGCGTCCGGACGGCACCGCTTCGACGCCGCGATCACGGAGATGCTGCGCGCGCTCGACGTCGACGAGCCGCCCGCGCTCGTCCTCGCCGTCGTCGACGGCGGCGCGGTCGCGGCCCTCTCCGAGGGACGCCCCGTGCGCCCGTACGTCGCCGCCCTCCTCGTCCGCCTCTTCGCGCGGTAGGGGTGCCGTCGCCAGGTAGGGGCGCCCTCGCGAGGTAGGGGTGCCCTCGCGAGGTAGGGGGCTGCAGGGGCCTACCTGGCGTGCACGCCCCTACCTCGGCGACGGGCTGGCCGGGCGCCGGGGTGCGGGCTGAGCGCGGGGCTGGGCGCGACCGGACGGCGGGCGCGCAGCGCAGGCCTCTACGCTGGGCACGTGCACGTCTACTCGATCCCCCTGCGCACGCGCTTCCGCCGCATCGACGCGCGCGACGGCGTCCTGATCCACGGTCCCGCAGGGTGGGCGGAGGTGTCGCCGTTCTGGGACTACGACGACGTCGAGTCGTCCGCGTGGCTGCGCGCGGCCCGGGAGGCGGCGACCCAGCCGAACCCGCCGCACGTGCGCGACCGCATCCCCGTCAACGTCACCGTCCCCGCGGTCGACGGCGAGCGCGCCCGCGCGATCGTCCTCGCGTCGGGCGGATGCACGACCGCGAAGGTCAAGGTCGCCGAGCCCGGCCAGAGCGTCGACGACGAGGTCGAGCGCCTCGAGGCCGTGCGCGACGCGCTCGGCCCGGGCGGCCGCATCCGGATCGACGCGAACGGCGGCTGGGACGTCGAGACCGCCGTCGCACGTCTCACCGTGCTCGACCGCGCCGCGGGCGGCCTCGAGTACGTCGAGCAGCCGAGCCCCACGGTCGCGGACCTCGCGGCGGTGCGGCGCCGCACGTCGGTCCCCGTCGCGGCCGACGAGTCCATCCGTCGTGCCGAGGACCCGTACGAGGTCAAGCGCCAGGACGCGGCCGACGTCGTCGTGCTCAAGGTGCAGCCGCTCGGCGGCGTGCGCGCGTGCCTCGACCTCGCGGCCGACATCGGTCTGCCCGTCGTCGTGTCCTCAGCGCTCGAGACCTCGGTCGGCCTCGCTCAGGGCATCGCGCTCGCGGCCGCGCTCCCGGAGCTGCCGTACGCGTGCGGCCTCGCGACCGCGCACCTCTTCACGGACGACACGGTCGTCCGCCCGCTCCTGCCCGTCGGCGGGAGCATCGCCGTGCGCCGCCCGGTCGTGAGCCCGACGGCGCTCGAGCGCACCCAGGCGCCCGACGACGTCGCGCAGCGCTGGCGGGCACGGCTCGACCGGCTCGCGGACGTCCTCGACGTCCCCGCCGACGAGCGGGCGGCCTGGTGAGCGGCGTCGCGGGCGCCGCCGGGGGCCGGGCGGCCGTGCCGCCGTCCCTCGCCTCGGCACGCGCCCTCGTCGCGGCCCTCGTGCGGCTCGGGGTGCGCGACGTCGTGCTCGCCCCGGGCTCCCGGTCCGCGCCGCTCGCGTACGCGGTCGCGGACGCGAGCGCTCGCGGCGAGCTGACGCTGCACGTGCGCATCGACGAGCGGGACGCGGCCTTCCTCGCTCTCGGCATCGCGCGCGGCCGCGCTCTCGACGCGCCCGCCGACCCGCGCGAGCCGCGCGTCGCGCCCGCGCCCGTCGCGGTCGTGACGACGTCGGGCACCGCGGTCGCGAACCTGCACCCCGCGGCGCTCGAGGCGGACCACGGCGGCGTGCCCCTCCTGCTCGTCACCGCCGACCGGCCGCACGAGCTGCGCGGCACGGGCGCGAACCAGACGACCGACCAGCGCGCCATCCTCGAGGGGACGGCACGCCTGACGGTCGACGTGCCCGCCCCGGACGGGCGCGCGGGCGAGGAGCGCGACGTCGCGCACGCGACCGCGCGGGCGGTCGACGCCGCTCGCGGCGGCCGGTCCGGCCGACCGGGGCCCGCGCACCTCAACGTCGCCTACCGCGACCCGCTCGCGCCGCCCGTGGACCTGGGCGAGCCGCTGGGCCACGAGGCCCTGACCGACGGCGCTCTCGCGGCCGGCCACGTCGCACCGGCAGTCCCCGACGTCCGCCCCGCGACGCGGTGCGACGTCGACCCGACGCTCGACGTCGCAGCGCCGACCGGCCGGACGGTCGTCGTCGCGGGCGACGGCGCAGGCCCCGTCGCCCGCGCTCTCGCGGAGGCGCGCGGCTGGCCCCTGCTCGCCGAGCCCGTCTCGGGCGCGGTCGGGGGGCCTGCCCTCGTGCACGTGCACAACCAGGTTCTCGCGCACGCGGGTCTCACCGACGACGTCGAGCACGTCGTCGTCGTCGGGCGCGCGACGCTCTCGCGGCCCGTGCAGCGGCTGCTCGCGCGCGACGTCGAGGTGATCGTCGTCGCGCCGGACGGCGGGCCCTGGCCCGACGCGGCGCGCAACGCCTCGCTCGTGCTGTCCGCCGTGCCCGCCGCGTGGCTCGAGCCGGGGGCTCGGGACGGGGCGTGGCTCGACCGGTGGGTCCGTGCGGGGCGCACGGCAGCCACCGCTGTCGACGACGCCGCCGCGCTCGCGGCGCTGCCTGACGACGCGATCGTGTCGGCGCCGCAGGCCGTGCGCCTGCTCGCCGACGCGCTCACACCCGACGACGTCCTTGTCGTCGGCTCCTCGAACCCCGTGCGCGACCTCGACCTCGTGCACCGCTGGACCGAGCCCCCCGCCGTCGTCGCGAACCGCGGCCTCGCCGGGATCGACGGTCTCGTGTCGACCGCGACGGGCGTCGCGCTCGCGCGCAGCGGGGTCTCCGGTCGGACGGTGCGCGCGGTCCTCGGCGACGTGACCTTCCTGCACGACGTCGGTGGCCTCCTCGGCGCCCCGCTCGAACCGCGCCCTGACCTCCAGGTCGTCGTCGTCAACGACTCGGGCGGCTCGATCTTCGCGGGGCTCGAGCACGGTGAGCTCGCCGAGGTCTCGGCCCGGCGGGCCGAGGTGTTCGAGCGGGTCTTCTCGACGCCGCACGACGTCGACCTGAGCGCGCTGTGCGCCGCCTACCGCGTGCCCCACGTGCGCGCGACGACGGTGGGGGAGGTGCGCGCCGCGCTCGCGGCGCCGACGGCGGGCACGAGCGTCCTCGAGGTCGTCGTCGACAGGGCGGGGCGGCGCGACGCCGCCGCGGCCGTCGGGCGGGCCGTGCGGGCAGCGTTCGCGGACGACTGAGAGTTTCAGCAGACTCTCAGGAAGGTTCGAGGATCGCTCCAGGAGCCTCTGCTGAGATGGGTCGTACCCGAGGAGGTCACCATGAACGACAACATCACCGAGCCCGTCCCCGCAGCGCCCCAGCCCGGCCCCGGAACCCCTGGCGAGCGCGCCGAGGCGCCGAGCGCCGGCCCTGTCCCCCCGGCCCCGCAGCCCCCGACCCCCGGACAGGTCCCCGCCCCGCCGGCGGAGACCGCCCGGTTCGCGTCGCCGAGCGGTGTGGCACCGACGCAGGCGCTGCCCGCCGCGACCGCCAGCGCGCCGTACGCGCAGTCGGCCCCGCACCCCTCCGCGCCGTCCGCGCCCCACGCCTATGCGCAGGTGCAGCAGCCTTACGGCGGCGGTCGTCCCGGCGCCGCGCCGGGCGGTCCCGGTGCACCTGGCGGCCCGGCAGCTCCAGGCGCGTCCTTCTCGCCCCAGAAGCCCGCCCGCCCCAAGCGCGTCTGGCCCGCCGTCGTCTCGACGGCCGCCGTGACCGCGCTCCTCGTCGGCGGCGGCACCGCCGCGCTGACGACGTCGCTCCTCGACGACACGGCGCCGCGCACGAGCGCGACCTCGACGGTCGACGGGCTCGGCAAGACCAGCCCGGTGACGGTCGACTCGGTCACGCCCGCCGCGTGGGAGTCGGTCGCCGCGGCGGTCGCCCCGACGGTCGTGGCGATCGACGTCGAGACGGCGTCGGGCGGCAGCCAGGGCTCGGGCGTCATCTACGACACGAGCGGCCACATCATCACCAACAACCACGTCGTCGCCGGCGCGCGCGACGACAAGGTCACCGTCACCCTCTCCGACGGACGGCTCTACGAGGCGAAGATCGTCGGCCTCGACGCGTCGACGGACCTCGGGGTCATCAAGATCGTCGACCCGCCCGCCGACCTCGTCGCCGCGACCTTCGCGGACTCGGAGGCCGTCGTCGTCGGCAACGCCGTCATGGCGGTCGGCAACCCGCTCGGCCTCGCGCACACCGTGACGACCGGCATCGTGTCCGCCGTCGCGCGGCCCGTGACGACCGCGGGCGAGGGCAGCAGCGACTCGCCCGTCGTGACGAACGCGATCCAGATCGACGCCGCGATCAACCCCGGCAACTCGGGTGGCCCGCTGTTCGACGCGAACGGCCACGTCATCGGCATCACGTCGTCGATCGCGACGCTCTCGTCGGGCTCGCAGTCGGGCTCGATCGGCCTCGGCTTCGCGATCCCGTCCAACCAGGCGAAGTCCGTCGGTGACCAGCTCATCGCGAACGGAGTCGCGGAGCACGCCTTCCTCGGCGTGACGCTCTCCGACGCGACGGCGACCGTCGACGGCGTCACGCGCCGCGGCGCGCTCGTCCGCGAGGTCACGTCCGGGTCTGCCGCGGACAAGGCAGGCATCCAGAAGGACGACGTCGTCATCGCGATCGACGGCGAGGCCGTCTCCGGGTACGAGTTCCTCACCGCCGCGGTGCGCGAGCGGGTCGCCGGCGACCAGGCCACCCTCACGATCGTGCGCGACGGCGCGTCCAAGGACGTCACCGCGACGCTCGACGCACGGCCCGAGCAGGCGCAGAGCCAGCAGCCGTCCGGACCTGGGCGGGACGGTGAGACCCCGCCCGAGGGGATGACCCCTGACCAGCTCTGGGAGTGGTTCTACGGCAACGGCCGTTAAGATCGATCCAGACATCTGATCTCCTCGTTCGCTCGTTCCCTGTCGACGCGAACGAGGTGGGTCGAGCAGCGGTTTCCCCTGGCTGCACGCTCGACCCGGAGGCGCCCAGCGCCTCGACGAAGGGCCGGCACCGTCACCCCCCGGTGGTCCCGGCCCTTCGTGCTGTCCGGGGCCGGGCCGCGTCCTACGTGGGCGCGGCCCGGCCCGCGGAGACGACGAAGGCGCCCCGTCCGAGGACGGGGCGCCTTCGTTCGTGCGGGGCGCTGGACGGCTCAGCCGCCGAGGGCGTACCGCATCGGCTCGAGCTTGGCCTCGGTCTCGGCGAGCTCGTCGGCCGGCACGGACGCGGCGACGATCCCGCAGCCGGCGAAGAGCCGCAGGTCGTGGGAACCGGCGTCGCCGGTCGCGGGCGCGATCTCGGCGGAGCGCAACGCGATGCCCCACTCGCCGTCGCCGTCGGCGCCGACCCAGCCGACCGGGCCCGCGTAGCGCGCGCGGTCGAGCTGCTCGATGTGACGGATGAGCTCGCGAGCCTCGTCGGTGGGCGTGCCGCACACAGCGGCGGTCGGGTGCAGGGCGCCGGCGAGCGTCAGCGAGGAGACGCCGTCGGCGAGGACGCCCGTGACGTCGGTCGCGAGGTGCAGCACGTTGGGCAGGTGCAGCACGAACGGCGTCTCAGGCACGTTCGTCGAGGCACAGAACGGCTCGAGCGAGCGGGCGACCGACGCGACCGCGTACTCGTGCTCCTCGAGGTCCTTCGACGAGTGGGAGAGCTGGGCAGCGCGGGCGAGGTCGTCGGCGTCGTGCCCCGTGCGGCGCACGGTGCCCGCGAGCACGCGGGAGATGACGAGCCCGCGCTCGGAGCGCACGAGGAGCTCGGGCGTCGCGCCGACGAGGCCGTCGACGGAGAAGGTCCAGCACGTCGAGTACTCGTCGGCGAGGCGGCCGAGCAGCCAGCGCGGGTCGACGGGAGCCTCGGTGCGGGCGTGCACGTCGCGCGCGAGGACGACCTTGTCGACCGTCCCGGCGTGGATCTCCTTGACCGCCCGGGCGACGACGTCGCACCACGCCTCGCGCGTGAGCGAGCCGTCGGACAGCGTGACGGTCCCGGGAGCGGTGACCGGCTCCGCGGCCGCCGCGAGCAGCTCGGTGAGCGTCGGCGGGGTCGCGGGCTGCTCGCCCTCGGGCGAGATCGTCGTGACCCACGCGACGTCGCCGCGGCGCCCGACGACGACGGACGGCACGACGAGCACGCCGCCCGCGGGGGAGGTGGGGTCGAAGGCGAACGAGCCGAACGCGACGGGACCGGTGCCGGGGACGCGGACGGCGTCGTCCGTCGTCGTGCGGCCGAGCTGCTCGGCCCAGCGTGCGTGCGCCTCGTCGAGCTGCGCGGCGCTCGCGACCTCGATGCGGGCGGCCTCGCCCCAGCCGACGAGACCGTCGCCGCGCCGGACCCAGCTCAGCGGCGCGTGCCGCGGGAGGAGGTCGAGGAGCGTGGCGGGGTCGGAGGTCGCGTCCGGCAGGTCGAGCGGCGTGGTCCGCGCGACGAGACGCTGGGGTGCCTGGGTCATGGTCCTTCCAGCCTAAGTGGCGCGGGGCCGCCGCAGCGCCGGGCGCGACGTGGTCGCGGTCACGAACGCCTAGGGTGGGAGCATGTCGCGCGCAAGCCTGGAGAAGAAGCCCCACGAGGTCGCCTCGATGTTCGACGGGATCGCCCGTCGCTACGACCTGACGAACGACATCCTGTCGCTCGGGCAGGACCGCGCCTGGCGGCGCGCCACGACCGAGGCGGTCGGCGCGTTCCCCGGCGAGCGGGTGCTCGACCTCGCGGCGGGGACCGGCACGTCGAGCGAGCCGTTCGCCGACGAGGGCGTGCGGGTCGTGCCGTGCGACTTCTCGCTCGGGATGCTGCAGGTCGGCAAGAAGCGCCGCCCCGACCTCTCCTTCACCGCCGGGGACGCGACGAAGCTGCCCTTCGCGGACGAGAGCTTCGACGCGGTGACGATCTCCTTCGGCCTGCGCAACGTCGTCGACACGGTCGGTGCGCTCCGCGAGATGCTCCGCGTCGTGCGCCCCGGCGGGCGCATCGTCGTGTGCGAGTTCTCGTCGCCCACGTGGAAGCCGTTCCGCACGGTCTACGAGGAGTACCTCATGCGGGCGCTGCCGAAGATCGCGGCGGCCGTGACGAAGGACGGCGGCTCGTACGAGTACCTCGCCGAGTCGATCCGCGAGTGGCCGGACCAGCGTGGCCTCGCGGCGCTCATGCAGGAGGCCGGGTGGCGCTCGGTGTCCTACCGGAACCTCACGGGAGGAATCGCCGCACTGCACCGTGCATTTCGCCCCTGAGGGGTAGAGGCTGGGGTGCAGAACGGATATACCCGGCTCCGGCCGTGCGTCGCGGGTCCTAGGTCCCACTGTTTGCTGACGCGGTGAGGCTTACCTTGGCAGACATGGCCATGGGGCCGGGATACAGTGATGCAGGTCGCTTGTGAGAGCATTCACAAGGTTCTAGGTCCCACGAAGACGAGGGTGCGCAGCAATGGTGAACAGGCGTGACGACGACGCGGACGTCATCGTCGTCGGTGCAGGTCCCGCCGGGGCCACCGCCGCCCACTACTGCGCTCAGGCCGGCCTCTCCGTCATCGTCCTCGAGAAGGCCCGCTTCCCCCGCGACAAGATCTGCGGCGACGGCCTGACCCCGCGCGCGGTCTCCGAGCTCGTCACGATGGGCGTGCCCATCCGCGAGAAGGACGGCTGGATCCGCAACCAGGGCCTGCGCGTCATCGGCGGCGGCCACCGCCTCGAGCTTCCCTGGCCCGAGCTCGCCTCCTACCCGTCCTACGGCATGGCCCGCGCGCGCACGTCGTTCGACCAGATCCTCGCGGAGCACGCCCGCGCCACGGGCGCCAAGATCCTCGAGGGCATGAACGTCACCGGCCCCGTGCTCGACGAGCGCACGGGCCGCGTCGTCGGCGTGACCGCCCGGCCCGTCGACGAGCAGGGTCGCCGTGCTGGCGAGGAGCAGACGTTCCGGGCCCCCGTCGTCGTCGCCGCCGACGGCGTCTCCGCACGCCTCGCGACCGCGCTCGGCATCGAGAAGCGCAACGACCGCCCCATGGGCGTCGCCGTCCGCACCTACTTCGAGTCCCCGCGGCACGACGACTCCTGGATGGAGTCGCACCTCGAGCTGTGGGAGGGCAAGCCGAACGAGTCCGCGCTGCTCCCGGGCTACGGCTGGATCTTCGCCCTCGGCGACGGCACCGTGAACGTCGGCCTCGGCTCCGTCTCCTCGAGCGCCGCCGCGACCAAGATCGACTACAAGCAGCTCTTCGCCACGTGGATGCGCAACGTCCCCGAGGAGTGGGGCTTCACCGAGGAGAACCAGCGCGGCAAGGTCCGCGGCGCGGCTCTCCCCATGGCCTTCAACCGCAAGCCGCTCTACGACCGCGGCCTCATGCTCGTCGGCGACGCCGGGGGCATGGTCTCGCCGTTCAACGGCGAGGGCATCGCCTACGCGATGCAGGCGGCCCGCGTCGCTGCCGACACGATCGCCCAGTCCCGCGCCCGCACGACGGCGTCGTCGCGCGAGGCCGCCCTGCGCCGGTACCCCGAGATCATGCGCCAGGACCTCGGCGGCTACTACACGCTCGGCAAGTACTTCGTGAAGATCATCGAGCACCCGCAGATCATGCGCCTGTGCACCCGCTACGGCCTCCCGCGGCCGCTGCTCATGAAGTTCACCGTCAAGCTCCTGTCGGACTGCTACGAGCCGCGCGGAGGAGACCTGGTCGACCGGGTCATCTCCGGCCTCACGAAGATCGTCCCGGCAGCATGAACGCCACCCCGACAACGACGTCCGCTCCCTCCGGAGGCACGCGATGACCAACCCGTACGTCCCCCTGCTGTTCCTCATGGGGATCGCGCTCGTGCTGACCATCGGCGGTGTCGCCGCGTCGGCGCTCATCGGCCCCAAGCGGTACAACCGCGCGAAGCTCGACGCGTACGAGTGCGGCATCGAGCCGACCCCGCACGCCGTCGGCGGCGGCCGGTTCCCGATCAAGTACTACCTGGTCGCGATGACGTTCATCATCTTCGACATCGAGGTCGTCTTCCTCTACCCGTGGGCCGTCGACTTCTCGACGCTCGCGGTGTTCGGCCTCGTGGCGATCCTGTCGTTCCTCGTCATGATCACCGTGCCGTTCATCTACGAGTGGCGCCGCGGCGGGTTCGAGTGGGACTGACGGACGTGGCAGGACGACCCAGGACAGGCCGCCGTGACGGCGCACGTGGACGTGTGAGGAGAGAACGATGAGCAAGGAGACAGCGCCCTCCGGGTTCCTGCTGACGACCGTCGAGGAGTTCGCCGGCTGGTCGCGCAAGGCCTCGCTGTGGCCCGTGACGTTCGGCCTCGCGTGCTGCGCGATCGAGATGATGGCCGCCGGCACCTCGCGCTTCGACCTGTCGCGCTTCGGCATGGAGGTCTTCCGCGCATCGCCGCGCCAGGCCGACCTCATGATCGTCGCCGGCCGCGTCTCCCAGAAGATGGCCCCCGTCGTGCGGCAGGTCTACGACCAGATGCCCGAGCCCAAGTGGGTCCTCTCGATGGGCGTGTGCGCGTCCTCGGGCGGCATGTTCAACAACTACGCGATCGTCCAGGGCGTCGACCACGTCGTCCCGGTCGACATCTACCTCCCCGGCTGCCCCCCGCGGCCGGAGATGCTGATCAACGCGATCCTCGAGCTGCACAAGCAGATCCAGGGCGAGCCGCTGTTCAAGCACCGCCGGGACATCGTCAAGGCCGTCGAGGCGGCCGCGCTCGAGGCGACCCCCACGCACCAGATGAAGGGCCTGCTGCGATGAGCGACGAGACCCGCTCCGACAAGGGCATGAGCGACGACGTGACGCGCTCCGACCTCACGCCCGGGGACGTGACCCCGGGTGGCGACGTGAAGGTCCCGCTCCAGCCGGGCACCCTGCGCGGCGCCGACGTGGTCGAGGAGCGCCGCGGCCTGTTCGGCATCCACGGCTCGGGCGACACGTCCGGCTTCGGCGGCCTCGTCCGCCCGGTCGCGATGCCCGGCTCGAGCGCCCGCCCCTACGGCGGCTGGTTCGACGAGGTCGTCGACGTGCTCCTCGAGGTGCTCGAGGAGAAGGAGCCGGGCCTCGCGGCCAAGGCCCTCGCCGCCGTCGTCGTCGACCGCGACGAGCTCACGCTCGAGATCAACCGCGAGCACATCGTCACCGTCTGCCAGGCGCTGCGCGACGACCAGGACCTGCGCTTCGAGCTCAGCCTCGGCGTCTCAGGCGTGCACTACCCGCAGGCCACGGGCCGCGAGCTGCGCGCCGTCTACCACCTGACGTCGGTGACGCACTCGCGCTCGCTGCGCCTCGAGGTCGCGGCACCCGACGCCGACCCGCACATCCCGTCGACCGTCTCCGTGTACCCGGCGAACGACTGGCACGAGCGCGAGACGTGGGACTTCTTCGGGATCATCTTCGACGGCCACCCGTCGCTCGCCCGCATCGAGATGCCCGACGACTGGCCCGGCCACCCGCAGCGCAAGGACTACCCGCTCGGCGGCATCGAGGTCGAGTACAAGGGCGCCACCATCCCGTCGCCGGACACGAGGAGGTCCTACTCATGAGCACCGCACCCTCTGCGGCCCCGTACGCGACCCGCGACGCAGGTGCGCCCGGGACCGACGGCGACATCCCCTCCTTCGAGGCGTACGGCGACGGCGACTGGTCCGACATCGCCGAGGAGGCCGTCCGCCTCGGCGAGGAGCGCATCGTCGTCAACATGGGTCCCCAGCACCCGTCGACGCACGGCGTGCTGCGCCTCATGCTCGAGATCGACGGTGAGACGGTCACCGAGGCCCGCGCGGGCATCGGCTACCTGCACACCGGCATCGAGAAGAACATGGAGTACCGCACCTGGACCCAGGGCGTGACGTACTGCACGCGCATGGACTACCTGGCGCCGTTCTTCCAGGAGGTCGCGTTCTGCCTCGGTGTCGAGAAGCTCCTCGGCATCACGGACGAGATCCCCGAGCGCGCGACGATCATCCGCGTCCTCCTCATGGAGCTCAACCGCATCTCGTCCCACCTCATCTGCCTCGGCACCGGCGGCAACGAGATGGGCGCGACGACGATCATGACGACCGCGTTCACGGCGCGCGAGGAGATCCTCCGGGTCTTCGAGGCGATCACGGGCCTGCGCATGAACCACGGGTTCGTGCGCCCCGGCGGCGTGCCGCTCGACCTTCCCCCGGGCGTCATCCCCGAGATCCGCACGGCAAACAAGAAGGTCGCGAAGTACCTCGGCCAGCTGAGCGACCTGATGATGGCGAACCCCATCTTCAAGGGCCGCCTCGTCGGCGTCGGTCACCTCAACCTCGCGGCGTGCATGGGCCTCGGCATGACCGGCCCCGTGCTCCGCTCGACCGGCCTGCCGTACGACGTGCGCAAGGCGAAGCCGTACTGCGGCTACGAGACGTACGACTTCGAGGTGCCCACCAGCACGGGCGCCGACGCCTATGACCGCGTCGACCTGCGCTTCAAGGAGTGCTACGAGTCTCTCAAGATCGTCGAGCAGGCGCTCGAGCGCCTCGAGAAGCTCGGGCCCGGCCCGGTCATGGTCGCCGACAAGAAGATCGCCTGGCCCGGCCAGCTCGCGGTCCTCGGGGACGGCCAGGGCAACTCGCTCGACCACATCAAGGAGATCATGGGCACCTCGATGGAGTCCCTGATCCACCACTTCAAGATCGTCACGGAAGGGTTCCGGGTCCCGGCCGGCCAGGTGTGGCAGTCCGTCGAGGCGCCCCGCGGCGAGCTCGGCGTGCACCTCGTGTCCGACGGCGGCACGCGCCCCTACCGCGCGCACTTCCGTGACCCGTCGTTCAACAACCTGCAGGCCGTCTCGATGATGTGCGAGGGCGGCCAGCTCGCCGACGTCGTCGTCGCCGTCGCCTCGATCGACCCGGTGCTCGGAGGAGTGGACCGATGATCCAGACCGGATACGCACCCGACGTGCGGGCGCGCCTCGACGAGGACGCCGCGCAGATCGTCGCCCGCTACCCGCAGGCGCGCTCGGCGCTCCTGCCGCTGCTCCACCTGGTGCAGTCGCAGGACGGCTACGTGTCGCGGCACGGCATCGAGTTCTGCGCCGAGACCCTCGGCCTGACGACGGCGTCCGTCTCGGCGGTCGCGACGTTCTACACGCAGTACAAGCGCCGCCCCAACGGCGAGTACACGGTCGGCGTCTGCACCAACACGCTGTGCGCGATCATGGGCGGCGACGAGATCTTCGAGCGGCTGAGCGAGCGCCTCGGCGTCGGGCACGACGAGACGACCGTCGACGGCAAGATCACGCTCGAGCGCGTCGAGTGCAACGCAGCCTGCGACTACGCGCCCGTGATGATGATCAACTGGGAGTTCTTCGACAACCAGACGCCCGAGTCGGCAGCCGCCGTCGTGGACGCGATCCTCGCCGGCGAGGACGTGAAGCCCACGCGCGGCCCCGACGTCGTCCAGCCGTTCAAGGCCGTCTCCCGCACCCTCGCGGGCTTCCTCGACGAGCACGCCGACGAGGGCCCCGCCGCTGGCCCGGCGAGCCTCGCCGGCCTCGAGGTCGCGCGCGAGCAGGGCTGGTCCGCACCGTCCTTCGACGCGGCCGAGCGCGCCGCTGCCGAGGCGGGCACGACGACGCAGGGCGCCGCACCCGCGGAGCCCGCGCCGCAGACCGGGGGCGAGCAGTCGTCCGCCGAGCGCAAGCCGACCACCGAGGGTGACGTCACCCCCGGCGGACCCGAGTCCGAGCCCGAGGAGAAGCGATGACCACGCTCACCCCCGTCCTCACGGCGACCTGGGGCGACGACAAGCCCTGGCAGATCGACTCCTACACCCGCTCCGGCGGCTACGAGGCGCTCCGCAAGGCCCTCACGACCGACCCCGCCGAGCTCGTGCAGCTCGTCAAGGACTCGGGCCTGCGCGGACGAGGCGGCGCAGGCTTCCCGACCGGCATGAAGTGGGGCTTCCTGCCCGCTCCTGACGGCGGTCCGCGCTACCTCGTCGTCAACGCCGACGAGTCCGAGCCGGGCACCTGCAAGGACATCCCGCTCATGCTCGCCAACCCGCACGTCCTCGTCGAGGGCGTCGCGATCACGAGCTTCGCGATCGGCTGCCACCACGCGTTCATCTACGTGCGCGGGGAGGTGGTGCACGTCTACCGCCGCCTGCTCAAGGCGGTCGCCGACGCGTACGCCGCGGGCCACCTCGGCAAGAACATCCACGGCTCCGGCTACGACCTCGACGTCACCGTGCACGCGGGCGCCGGCGCCTACATCTGCGGCGAGGAGACCGCGCTCCTCGACTCCCTCGAGGGGCGCCGCGGCCAGCCGCGCCTCAAGCCGCCGTTCCCCGCCGTCGCCGGCCTGTACGCGCGCCCGACCGTCGTCAACAACGTCGAGTCCGTCGCGTCCGTGCCCGCGATCGTCAAGGGCGGCTCCGACTGGTTCCGCACGATGGGCACCGAGCGCTCCGCCGGGCACGGCATCTTCTCGCTCTCGGGCCACGTCGAGCGTCCCGGCCAGTACGAGGCTCCGCTCGGCATCACGCTGCGCGAGCTCCTCGAGATGGCGGGCGGCGTCCGCAAGGGCCACGAGCTGAAGTTCTGGACCCCGGGCGGCTCGTCCACGCCGATCTTCACGGCAGAGCACCTCGACGTGCCGCTCGACTACGAGTCGGTCGGTGCGGCCGGATCGATGCTCGGCACGCGAGCCCTGCAGATCTTCGACGAGACGACGTCGGTCGTGCGGGCCGTGTCCCGCTGGATCGACTTCTACGCGCACGAGTCGTGCGGCAAGTGCACGCCCTGCCGCGAAGGCACCTACTGGCTCAAGCAGATCCTGCAGCGCCTCGTCGACGGCAAGGGTCAGCAGGGCGACATCGAGACGCTGCTCGACCTGTGCGACAACATCCTCGGCCGCGCGTTCTGCGCGCTCGGTGACGGCGCGACGTCGTGCGTCACCTCGGCCATCCAGTACTTCCGTGAGGAGTTCGAGGCAGGCATGACGTCGCCCGCGAGCGAGCTGTTCCCGCCGCAGCGCTCCGCGCTGTTCGACTACACCCCGCGCCGTTCCGGCGCCGCAGCAGGGGCGGTGCACGCATGACCACCACGACGGACAAGACCGCAGGCACCGACGCCGTGCCGGTCGACCCGAACCTCGTCACGCTGACGATCGACGGCGTCGAGACGTCCGTGCCCAAGGGCACGCTCATCATCCGTGCCGCGGAGGAGATCGGGATCGCGATCCCGCGCTTCTGCGACCACCCGCTGCTCAAGCCGGTCGGCGCGTGCCGCCAGTGCCTCGTCGACGTCGCGATGCCGGACCGCGAGGGCAACGTCCGCCCGATGCCGAAGCCGCAGCCGTCGTGCGCGATGGAGGTCGCCCCCGGCATGGTCGTCGGGACGCAGCACTCGTCGCCCGTCGCCGACAAGGCTCAGCACGGCGTGATGGAGCTCCTGCTCATCAACCACCCGCTCGACTGCCCGACCTGCGACAAGGGTGGCGAGTGCCCCCTGCAGAACCAGGCGATGAGCAACGGCCGCCCCACGAGCCGCTTCATCGACGTCAAGCGCACCTTCCCGAAGCCGATCAAGATCTCGACGCAGATCCTGCTCGACCGGGAGCGCTGCATCCTGTGCCAGCGCTGCACGCGCTTCACCCGCGAGATCGCGGGCGACGCGTTCATCGACCTGCAGAAGCGCGGCGCGCGCCAGCAGATCGGCACGTTCGACGAGAACATCCTCGGTTTCGAGCCGGCCGACACCGCCGAGGGCGGCCCGACCGTGGGCGCGGCCCACGAGGACGAGTCCGGTCGCCCCTTCGCGTCGTACTGGTCGGGCAACACGGTGCAGATCTGCCCCGTCGGCGCCCTCACGAGCGCGGCCTACCGCTTCCGCTCGCGCCCGTTCGACCTGGTCTCGACCGAGTCGGTCGCCGAGCACGACGCGAACGGGTCGGCCATCCGCATCGACCACCGCCGCGGCACCGTCATGCGGCGCCTCGCGGCGGACGACCCGGTCGTCAACGAGGAGTGGATCAGCGACAAGGACCGCTTCGCGTTCCGCTGGCAGACCGCTCCCGACCGCCTGACCACCCCGCTCGTGCGCGACCGCCGCGAGGACGGCTCGCGCGGGGAGCTGCGTCCCGCGTCGTGGGTCGAGGCGTTCGAGGTCGCGGGCAAGGCCCTCGCGGCGGCGCGTGACGCCGGCGGCGTCGGCGTCCTGCCCGGCGGCCGCCTGACGATCGAGGACGCGTACGCGTACGGCAAGCTCGCGCGCGTCGCCCTCGGCACGAACGACGTCGACCACCGCGCCCGCCCCGCCTCGGACGAGGAGGAGAGCTTCCTCGCCCACGCGGTCGCCGGTCGCGGCATCGACGTGACGCTCGGCGACCTCGAGAAGGCGCCGGCGGTACTGCTCGTCGGGCTCGAGCCCGAGGAGGAGGGCGGCATCGTCTTCCTGCGGCTGCGCAAGGGCACGCAGGCGGGCCGCACCCAGGTGCACGCGGTCGCGCCGTTCGCGACGCGCGGCGTCGAGCGCCTCGACGGCAGCCTCGTCAAGGCCGCGCCCGGCACCGAGGGCGAGATCCTCGCGGCTCTCGCCGACGGCGTCCCGTCCGACACGGACGCGGCGATCGTCGCGGCGTCGCAGGCCGTGCGCACCGAGGGCGCGATCGTCCTCGTGGGCGAGCGTCTCGCGACCGTCCCGGGCGCGCTGTCCGCAGCCCTGCGGCTGTCCGCCGCGACGGGCGCGCGGCTCGCGTGGATCCCGCGCCGCATCGGCGAGCGTGCGGGCGTCGAGCTCGGCACCCTGCCGAGCCTCCTGCCGGGCGGCCGCCCGGTGACCGACGCCGCGGCACGGGTCGACATGGCCGCCCACTGGGGCGTCGCACAGCTCCCGGAGACGCCCGGCCGCAACGCCGAGCAGATCGTCGCGGCCCTCGCCGACGGCACCCTCAAGGGCGCGGTCGTCGGTGGTGTCGAGCTCGCCGACCTGCCCGACCCGCAGGCCGCGCGCGACGCGCTCGCGGCGGCGGACGTCGTCGTCTCCCTCGAGGTCCGCGCGAGCGAGGTCACCGAGCTCGCCGACGTCGTCCTCCCTGTGGCTCCGCCGCAGGAGAAGGCCGGCGCGTTCTGGAACTGGGAGGGACGCGTGCGGGTGTTCCGCCAGGCGCTCGACTCCCACTTCATGCCCGACCACCGCGTGCTCGACTCGCTCGCCCGCGAGATGGGCGTCGACCTCGGGCTCGCGACCGGCGAGCAGGTCCGCAAGGAGATCGACACGCTCGGCCTCTGGGACGGCACCCGCGTCGAGGCCCCGGCCGCCGAGACGGCCGAGCCGCCCGCGGTCGCGCCCGGCACCGCGGTCCTGTCGACGTGGCGCCTGCAGCTTGACTCGGGTCGCGGGCAGGACGGCGAGCCGTACCTCGCGGGCACCGCACGCCGCGCCGTCGCACGCCTCTCCGCGGCGACCGCCGCGGCTGCGGGCGTCGCCGAGGGTGCGCTCGTGCGCGTCTCGACCGACCGCGGCGCGATCGAGCTGCCGGTCGTCCTGACAGACATGCCGGACCACGTGGTCTGGCTGCCCACCCGCTCCGGCACGAGCGCCGTGCGCGACGCGCTCGGCGCCGACTCCGGCAGCCTCGTCGCGATCGCCGCGGTGCCCGCGGCCGGCGGCGCGGACGAACCTCAGCACGACGACGTGGAGGCACGATGAGCGCGCTCCTGCTGCCGACGGCCACCCCCGGTGTCCCGGGGATCGCCGCGGACTTCAGCAACGACAACCCGTGGGTGTACCTCGTCAAGGCGGTGCTCATCATCGTCTTCCTGCTGCTCAGCGTCCTCATGGCGCTGTGGTTCGAGCGGCGCCTCGTGGGCCGCATGCAGGTGCGCCCCGGGCCGAACGTGCACGGCCCGTTCGGTCTGTTCCAGGCGCTCGCCGACGCGATGAAGCTCCTCATGAAGGAGGACATCACGGTCCGCGCCGCGGACAAGATCGTCTACCTCATCGCGCCGATGATCTCGGTGTTCTGCTCGCTCATGGTCTACGCGGTCATCCCGTTCGGCCCTGAGGTGCGGATCCCGTTCACCGACTTCTGGACGCCCGCGCAGCTGACCGACTTCCCGGTCGCGGTGCTCTACATCCTCGCGGTCGCCGCGATCGGCGTGTACGGCATCGTCCTCGGTGGCTGGTCGTCCGGCTCGACGTACCCGCTCCTCGGCGGCGTCCGGTCCACGGCCCAGGTCATCTCGTACGAGCTCGCGATGGGCCTCGCGCTCTCCTCGGTGTTCCTGCTCGCCGGCACGATGTCGACGTCGCAGATCGTCACCAACCAGGAGCGCATCTGGTATGCGCTGCCGCTGCTGCCGTCGTTCATCCTCTACGTCATCTCGATGATCGGTGAGACGAACCGGCTCCCGTTCGACCTCCCCGAGGCCGAGGGCGAGCTCGTGTCCGGCTACATGACCGAGTACTCGTCGATGAAGTTCGCGTGGTTCTTCCTCGCGGAGTACATCAACATGCTCAACGTCTCCGCCGTCGCGACGACGCTGTTCTTCGGCGGGTGGCAGGCGCCGTGGCCGCTCACGGAGATCAACGACGGCATGTTCAACACCGGCTGGTGGCCGGTGCTGTGGTTCATCGTCAAGGTCTGGCTGTTCATGTTCGTCTTCGTGTGGGTGCGCGGCACGCTGCTGCGATTCCGCTACGACCAGTTCATGAAGTTCGGCTGGAAGGTCCTCATCCCGGTCGCGCTCGCGTGGACGTCGCTCGTCGCGATCTACCAGGGCTTCTCGCAGTTCTCGTCGATCTCGAACCGCACCTTCATCTACTTCTTCCTCGGCGTCGCGGTGGTCGCGCTCGTGCTCGGCTTCGCCATCCCGGAGAAGAAGCCGGCGCCCGAGCCGGTTGCGGACCCTGAGCCGTTCGACGCGTTCGCCGACGGCTTCCCGGTCCCGCCGCTACCCGGCCAGAAGCTGCCTCCGTCGCCGCGCGCCGCCCGCCGGGCTGCGGCCGCGACCGCGGCTGCGACGACGGTTATCGAGGCTGCGCCCGCTGCCGATACCAGCACGACGACGGAGGGAGACCCCGGTGAGTGATCTCAGCCCCAAGCCCAAGGGCCCGCTGGGCGAGCTGCTCGCCCCGGTCGCGGGCTTCGGCGTGACGTTCTCGAACCTGTTCCGGCCCACCGTGACCGAGCAGTACCCGTTCGAGAAGGTCCCCACGAAGCCGCGCTTCCACGGCCGCCACCAGCTCAACCGGTACGCGGACGGGCTCGAGAAGTGCATCGGCTGCGAGCTGTGCGCGTGGGCCTGCCCTGCGGACGCGATCTACGTCGAGGGTGCCGACAACGCCGACTTGCCCGACGGCGCGCACGTGTCGCCCGGCGAGCGCTACGGCCGCGTCTACCAGATCAACTACCTGCGCTGCATCTTCTGCGGCCTGTGCATCGAGGCGTGCCCGACGCGCGCACTGACGATGACGAACGAGTACGAGATCGCGGGCCCGACCCGTGCCGGGATGATCTTCGAGAAGGAGGACCTGCTCGCCCCGCTGCGCGAGGGCATGCTTGCCGGTCCCCACCCGATGGTCGAGGGCACGGAGGACACGAACTACTACCGGGGCGAGGTCACGGCCCCCACCGCGGCGCAGGTCGCGTGGGTCCGCGAGCACCGTCCCGACGAGCCGACGCTCGAGACCGCGAAGACGGCCGACGGCGCCACGGACGGAGGAGCACGATGACCACGTCGACCGGGGAGGCAGTGCTCTTCTGGGTGCTCGGCCCCCTCATGGTGATCGCGGCGCTCGGCCTCGTGCTCGCCCGCAAGGCCGTGTACGCGGCCCTGTCGATGATCTTCGTGATGATCGGCCTGGCGGTCCTCTACCTCGCGAACGAGGCGGAGTTCCTCGGCATCGTGCAGATCGTCGTCTACACGGGCGCGGTCATGATGCTGTTCCTCTTCGTGCTCATGCTCGTCGGCGTCGACGCGTCGACGTCGGCGGTCGAGACGATCCGCGGCCAGCGCTGGATCGGCGCACTGCTGGGCATCGGCCTCGGCACGCTGCTCGTCACGGTGATCTCGCGCGCGACGTTCGCTCCGGCGTCCGGCCTGGAGGGTGCCAACAGCGCGACGAACCCGGTCGGCATCGCCCGCGTCCTCATGAGCGACTTCGTGTTCGCGATCGAGGTCGTGGCGGCGCTGCTCGTCACGGCTGCGCTCGCCGCGCTCGTGCTCACGCACCGTCGCCGCCTGACCCGCAAGGTCGGGCAGGCCGAGCGCGCCGAGGCCCGCGTCAAGGCGGGCCAGCACCTGGTCAACCTCCCGGCGCCGGGCGTCTACGCGCGGCACAACGCGATGGACGTCCCCGCGCTCGACCCGTACGGCAACCCGATCGAAGCCTCGGTCTCGCGCGTCCTGCGCATCCGCGGTCAGGAGCAGGGCCTGTCGAGCCAGGTCACGACGCTCATCGACTCGGGCGACCTGCCTGCGGCGATCGCGTCCGGCGCCCAGGGCGAGAACGAGAGCGCCGAGCCCGGCGCAGAGCAGGACGGGGACGCCTGATGGAGCTCACCAACTATCTGTACCTCGCGGCGGTGCTGTTCGCGATCGGCGCGATCACGGTGCTCACGCGGCGCAGCGCGATCATCGCGTTCATGGGTGTCGAGCTCATGCTCAACGCCACCAACCTGATGTTCGTGACGTTCGCGCGCATGCACGGTGACCTCACCGGCCAGGTCGTCGCCTTCTTCGTGATGGTCGTCGCCGCCGCGGAGGTCGTCGTCGGCCTCGCGATCATCGTGGCGATCTTCCGCACCCGTAAGTCGTCCTCGGTCGACGACGTCAACCTGCTGAAGGGCTGAGGCGACGATGCTGAACATGCTCCCGTTCCCGGCGCAGTCCACCGACTTCGTCCCGGGTTCTGCCCAGGCTGCCAGCGGCATGGTCCAGACGAGCGCCTGGCTGCTCGTGGCGATCCCGCTCCTGAGCGCCGGCATCCTCCTCGTGCTCGGCCGCCGTGCGGACCGCTGGGGTCACTGGCTCGGCCTGCTCGCCTCGGTCGCGACGTTCGTGCTGGGCGCCTCGCTGCTCTTCAGCCTGCTCGGCTACCCCGGCGAGGACCGTGTCCGCGACCTCGAGCTCTTCGACTGGATCTCGACTGCCGACATGTCGCTCTCGGCAGGGTTGCGGATCGACCCCCTGTCGCTCACGTTCGTCCTGCTCGTGACGTTCGTCGGCTCGCTCATCCACCTCTACTCGGTGGCGTACATGGAGCACGACGAGAACCGGCGCCGGTTCTTCGCGTACCTCAACCTGTTCGTCGCGGCGATGCTCCTCCTGGTCCTCGCGGACTCCTACCTCCTGCTGTTCGTCGGCTGGGAGGGCGTCGGTCTCGCGTCGTACCTGCTGATCGGCTTCTGGAACCACGTCCCGTCCTACGCGACCGCGGCCAAGAAGGCGTTCATCATGAACCGCGTCGCCGACGTCGGCATGATCGTCGCGCTCATGCTCATGTTCGCGACCTTCGGCGGCGTCGACTTCGTGACGGTGTTCGACGGCGCGCCGAGCGCCACGGAGGGCCAGCTCACCGCGATCGGCCTCATGCTGCTCCTCGCCGCGTGCGGCAAGTCGGCGCAGTTCCCGCTGCAGGCATGGCTCGGTGACGCGATGGCCGGCCCCACGCCGGTCTCCGCGCTCATCCACGCCGCGACCATGGTCACGGCCGGCGTCTACCTGATCGTGCGCTCCGCACCCGTGTTCAACCTCGCGCCGACGGCGCTGCTCGTCGTCGCGATCATCGGTGCGATCACGCTCCTGTTCGGGGCGATCGTCGGCTGCGCGAAGGACGACATCAAGAAGACGCTCGCCGCGTCGACGATGTCGCAGATCGGCTACATGATGCTCGCCGCGGGCCTCGGCCCGATCGGCTACGCGTTCGCGATCTTCCACCTGCTGACGCACGGCTTCTTCAAGGCCGGCATGTTCCTCGGCGCCGGTTCGGTCATGCACGGCATGAACGACCAGGTCGACATGCGCCGCTTCGGCGGGCTGTCCGCGTACATGAAGATCACGTGGATCACGTTCGGCCTCGGCTGGCTCGCGATCCTCGGCGTCCCGCCGTTCTCGGGCTTCTGGTCCAAGGACAAGATCATCGAGTCGGCGTTCGTCGGCGACGGCTGGGAGCCGTGGGTCTTCGGCACGATCGCTCTCCTGGGTGCTGGCATCACGGCGTTCTACATGTCCCGCCTGTTCTTCATGACGTTCCACGGCAAGAAGCGCTGGACGAGCGAGAAGGACGGCACCGGCCCGGACCAGCACCCGCACGAGTCGCCGGCCCTCATGACGGCGCCGATGATCCTCCTCGCGGTCGGCTCGGTCGCCCTCGGTGGCGTGCTCACGATCGGCGACGCGTTCGTCGGTTGGCTCGAGCCGGTGACGGGCCACGTCGAGCACCACGAGCCGGTCCTGCCGATCCCCGTGATCATGGCCGCGACCCTCGTGCTCGTGCTCCTCGGTGCGTTCCTCGCCTGGCGCCAGTACGCGGCGTCGACCGTGCCGGTCGTGGCCCCGCGCGGCTCCCTGCTGACGCGGGCCGCCCGCAAGGACCTCTACCAGGACACGGTCAACGAGTCGCTCGTGATGCGCCCCGGCCAGTACCTGACCCGGTCGCTCGTCTACGGTGACCGCACGCTCGTCGACTCGACCTTCACGGGGCTGGGCCGCGGCTCCTCGGGTCTGGGTCGGGCGCTGCGCGCCCTGCAGAACGGATATGTCCGCTCCTACGCTGCCGAGATGCTCGCCGGGGTCCTCGTGATCGCCGTCGTCGTCCTGGCCGTGCAGGGCTGAGAGGGACGACGAGAGAAATGGACAACCTCGTGACCGAGAACGTCACCGCCTCCTTCCCCTGGCTCACAGCGCTCGTGCTCGTGGCCGTCGTGGGCGCCGTCGTCGTGTGGGCGCTGCCCCGCGGGGCGCGCAAGCACGTGCGGACGACCGCGCTCGTCTTCTCCCTGGTCAACGTCGGCCTGCTCGTCGGCGCGTTCCTCGCCTTCGACACGTCGAGGGCGGGCTCGCACCAGCTCTACGAGCAGCACTCGTGGATCCCGCAGATCGGCACGAGCTACGCGGTCGGCGTCGACGGAGTCGGGCTGCTGCTCGTCGCCCTGGGCGTCGTGCTCGTCCCGCTCGTCATCCTCGCCGCGTGGCGGGAGCAGGGCGACGACGCCGAGAAGCTGCGGCACTATCTCGCGCTGACGCTCGTGACGGCGGCGTTCATGACGCTCATCTTCGCGGCGCGCGACGTCTTCCTCTTCTACGTCGTGTTCGAGGCGATGCTCGTCCCGATCTACTTCATGATCGGTGCGTTCGGCGGCGCCCAGCGCCGCGGCGCCGCGGTGAAGTTCCTGCTGTTCTCGCTCGCCGGTGGCCTCGTGATGCTGGTCGCGGTC
Organism: Flavimobilis soli; assembly: GCF_002564025.1. Taxonomy (NCBI): domain Bacteria; kingdom Bacillati; phylum Actinomycetota; class Actinomycetes; order Micrococcales; family Jonesiaceae; genus Flavimobilis; species Flavimobilis soli. The sequence continues at coordinate 1,305,962 of NZ_PDJH01000001.1, read as the reverse complement.
ATCGCGCTCTTCCTCCAGGGACCGGGCGGCGCGGAGGGCTTCCTCGTCGAGAACCTCGTCGGCATCGAGATGTCGCAGACCGCGGAGCGTCTGATGTTCCTCGGCTTCTTCCTCGCGTTCGCGATCAAGGCGCCGATGTTCCCCGTCCACACGTGGCTGCCGGACGCCGCCCAGCAGGCTCCCGCCGGTACGTCGGCGCTCCTCGTCGGCGTCCTCGACAAGGTCGGCACGTTCGGGATGCTCACGCTGTGCCTCCCGCTCTTCCCGGAGGCGTCCGCGTGGGCCGCGCCGGTCGTCATCGTCCTCGCGGTCGTGTCGATCATCTACGGTGCGCTCCTCGCGCTCGGCCAGACGGACCTCATGCGCCTGATCGCGTACACGTCGGTGTCGCACTTCGGCTTCATCGTCCTCGGCATCTTTGCGACGACGCAGACGTCGGTCGCCGGCGCCTCGTTCTACATGGTCAACCACGGGCTCTCGACGGGGCTGCTGTTCCTCGTCGCAGGCATGATCGTCGCGCGGCACCCGAGCCGCTCGCAGCGGATCGCCGACTACGGCGGCCTGCAGCGCGTGGTGCCCGTGATCGCAGGCGTGTTCCTCGTGGCCGGCCTCTCGGCCCTGTCGCTGCCGGGCCTGTCGCCGTTCGTCTCCGAGATCATGGTGCTCATCGGCTCGTACAGCGCGTCGCCGGCCGCTGTGATCGTCGCGGCGACCGCGGTCATCCTCGCCGCGCTCTACATCCTGCTGACGTACCAGCGCATCTTCACCGGCCCGCCTCGCGACGGCCTGACCGAGCTCCCGGACATCGCGGGACGCGAGCGCTGGGTCGTGGCCCCGCTCATCGTGCTGATGCTCGTGCTCGGCTTCTACCCGCGTCCGGCGCTCGACCTCGTCGAGCAGCCCGCTGACGTGACCGTGTCCACCCAGCACATCTCCGAGGGGAGTGCCTCATGAGCCCCGTCTTCGTCGAACCGACGGTCGACTGGTTCCTCCTTGCCCCGTACATCCTGGTGCTCGGCGGGGGTGTGCTCGGGGTGCTCCTCGAGGCGCTGCTGCCGGCGCGCGTGCGCAGGCCCGTCCAGCTGACGCTGAGCCTCGTGGTGCTGCTCGCCGCGGCCGTGATGATGGGCGCGCAGTGGTCCCGGCTCTCGGCCGAGGAGCCGGTGCTGCTCGTGCTCGGCGGGTCGGTCGTGCTGACGTACTTCTCGCTGATCCTCCAGGTGATCGTCCTCGTGGTCGCCGCGCTCGCGCTGCTCGTCGTCGCGGACCGTACGCCGGGCGGCGGGGCCTTCGCCCCGACGGCGGCGGCCGTGCCCGGCTCGGACTACGAGGAGCTCGCACGCCGCAAGGGCCTCGAGCAGACCGAGGTGTACCCGCTCTTCCTGTTCGCGGTCGGCGGCATGATGGTCCTGCCCGCGGCAGGCGACCTCATCACGATGTTCATCGGTCTCGAGGTGCTCTCGCTGCCGCTGTACGTCCTCGTCGGCATGGCACGTCACCGTCGCCTGCTCAGCCAGGAGGCGTCGCTCAAGTACTTCCTGCTCGGCTCGTTCGCGTCGGCGATCTTCCTCATGGGTGCCGCCCTCGTGTACGGCTGGTCCGGCAAGCTCCGCCTGACCGACATCCTCGGTGCGGGCCTCACCACGATGCAGGACTCGCTTTCCGGCACCACGGGCGACGCGGATCTCACGAGCCTGCTCGTCGTCGGTGTGCTGATGATGCTCGTCGGTGCGCTGTTCAAGGTCGGCGCGGCGCCGTTCCACCAGTGGACGCCCGATGTCTACCAGGGCGCGCCCACCCCGATCACCGGTTTCATGGCGGCCTGCACCAAGGTCGCCGCGTTCGGTGTGGCCCTGCGCGTCGCGTACTGGACGATCCCGCTCATGCTGCCGGAGCCGCAGGACGCGCTCCTCGTCGGCCTGTGGACCGTCGCGATCCTCACGATGCTCGTCGGCTCCGTCGTCGCGGTCGTCCAGCACGACGTCAAGCGGGTGCTCGCGTACTCGTCGATCGCGCACGCGGGCTTCGTCCTCGTCGCGGTCGGTTCGGTCCAGGCGCTCGACCCGATGGCCGAGCTCGACATGGCTCCGCTGCCCGCGGTGCTCTTCTACCTCTTCGCGTACGGCCTCGCGACGGTCGGCGCGTTCGCCGTCGTGCACCTCGTCCGCGAGACCGCGCCGGCCTCCGGCGCGGGCGAGGGCGTCGTCGTCCTCGGCGAGGCGACGCACCTGTCGCAGTGGACGGGCCTCGGCAAGCGCAGCCCGTGGCTCGCGGGCTCGTTCCTGCTGTTCCTCCTGTCGTTCGCGGGCATCCCGCTCACGGCCGGCTTCATCGGGAAGTTCTCCGCGTTCTCGGTCGCGGTCGACGCGGGCCTGTGGTGGCTCGCGCTCATCGGCGTCCTGTGCTCGGCGATCGCGGTGTTCTTCTACGTCCGCATCATCGTGCTGATGTTCTTCGTGGACCCGGCGCCGGTCGAGACGACGGAGCTCGTCGTCGAGGGCGCGGCTGCGGCCGAGCCCGTCGCGGCCGACGCGGGCGAGGGCCGCGAGGCGGGCGTGGGCCTGCAGCTCGCGACCGCCCCGGTCCGCACGAGCGGCGGCGTCACGGTCCTCAAGGGCTCGCTGGGCAGCCGGGTGTCGATCGCGCTGTGCGCGATCGCGACGGTCGTCCTCGGCGTCTTCCCGGGCCCGGTTCTCGATCTGGTCGCCGAGGCGGCTAAGTTCATACCGTGACCCGTTCCCACGACGCTCGCGGCGCAGTCGGCTTCCCCGTTCCCGACGACGCCCTCGCTCAGCGCCTCGCCACCCGTCTCGCCTCGGTCGAGGAGCGCCTGCACGACGCTGCCCGCCACGCCGACACGCTCGCCGACGCCACGTCGCGGCACCTGATGAGCGCCGGCGGCAAGCGGCTCCGCCCGCTGCTGACGCTGCTGTGCGCCGAGCTGGGGGAGGCGGACGCGACCGAGGTGCTCGACGCCGCGGTCGTGGTCGAGCTGACGCACCTCGCATCGCTGTACCACGACGACGTCATGGACTCGGCGCCGCTGCGTCGTGGTGCGCCGGCGGCGCACGAGCTGTGGGGCAACAACGTCGCGATCCTCACGGGCGACCTGCTGTTCGCGCGGGCGTCGCTCACGGTCGCGGCCCTCGGGCCGCAGGCCGTCGAGCTGCAGGCGCGCACGTTCGAGCGGCTGTGCCTCGGCCAGCTGCGCGAGTCGGTCGGCCCCGGCGAGGGGGACGACCCGGTCGAGCACTACATCCAGGTGCTCGCGGACAAGACGGCGTCGCTCCTCGCGACGTCCGCGCGCTTCGGCGCGTGGTTCGCGGGGGCGGACGAGAAGTACGCCGACATGGTCGCCGAGTACGGCGAGCGCGTGGGCGTGGCGTTCCAGCTCGCCGACGACGTCATCGACCTGACCTCGCCGTCCGAGCTGACGGGCAAGACGCCGGGCACGGACCTCCGCGAGGGCGTGCCCACGATGCCGACCCTCCTGCTGCGCGCCCGCGTCGCGTCGGGGGAGAGCACGGACGAGGACGCCGAGCTCGTCGCGATGCTCGACGGCGACCTGAGCTCGGACGAGGTGCTCGCGGACGTCGTGGACCGGCTGCGGCAGCACGACGTCGTCGAGGAGACGCGCGCCGAGGCGACGCGCTGGGCGCGCGAGGCCGTGGAGCAGGTCGCGGGCCTCCCCGACGGACCCGTCCGGGCGGCTCTCGAGTCGTTCGCGGACGCCCTGGTCGACCGCGCTTCCTGACCCGTGACCGCCGAGAGGCGATCCACAGGGGCCCGTGTAACCTGATTCCGCGGCGTGCCCGGCTCTCGTGCGGTGCTCGCGCGGCAGCCGGCAGTCAGTCGCATCGACGGTGAACAGGGACAGGACTTCCACAGGTGAATGCACGGTACTCATCCCGGGGCCCCTCGGCGCCGAGCCTGACGACGGCGTCGTACGGTCGGCGCGTGGCCGCCTTCCTGGTCGACTACGTCCTGTCCGTGGTCCTGACGGTCCCGTTCGTCGTGCCGTGGTACCTCGGCGTCCTGGACGCCTCGCGGCGGATCGCTGCGGGTGACGTCGGCGTCGTGCCGCCCGCCCCTCCGGCGACCGTCGGGCTGGGCCTGTTCCTCGCGCTCCTGCTCGGCCTTGTGCAGTGGCGGCTCGCCGGCACCCGCGGGTACACGATCGGCAAGCGCCTCCTGGGTATCCGGGTGCTCGACGAGCTGACGGCGCAGCCGATCGGCATGGGTCGGTACCTCCTGCGCCAGGTCGTGCTCGCGGCGACGGGCGCTGTCGTCGTCGGCTATCTCTCGCCTCTCTTCGACTCCTCGGGCAGGCTCCGCGGCTGGCACGACCGCGCCGCGAGCTCGGCCGTGACCGAGGCCCCTGCGGACGAGCCGGGCCGACGTGCCGAGCGCGTCGCGCGCGGGACCGTCGACCCGGCCCCGACGAGCGCGGTCCCGTTCGCGGTGCCGGGCGCACCGAGCGCTCCCGCCCCGTCGCCGGCAGCACCGGGCCCGGTGCCGGCGGCCCCCGTGCCCCAGCCGGCGGCGGCGCAGGCCCCGGTGCCGGCGCCGCCCGCGGCTCGCAGCGGCGTCCCGCCCCTGCCCGCGTACCTCGGCGAGCCGGACGCCGCGACGGCGGCGCAGCGCGTCGTCCCCGCGCACCCGGTGCCGCCCGTCCCGCAGCCGCCGGTCGCCCCGCCTGTCCCCGCCGCGCAGGCTGCCCCCGTCCCGCAGCCCAGCCCGGTGCCGCAGCCCGGCCTGGCTCAGCAGCCCAGCCCCGTGCCGCCGCCTCCCGCAGGGTCGAACCCCGTGCCCGTGGTCCCGAGCCCGGTCGTGCCCCCGCCCCCGGGGCCCGTCGCCCACGCGCAGCACCCGGTGCCCGCCGCCCCGCCCGTCCCGGCCCAGCCCGCCCACGCTCCGACCGCGCCGGCGCAGCCGAGCGCCCCGTACGGCAACGCCCCGCTCGGCTCGGGCGCGAGCGCGTCGACCGCACCGACCGCCGTCGTGCCCCAGGCTGACGCGTCGGGCGTCATCACGGCTGTGCCGCAGTTCGGGCAGGCAGCGGCGCGTCCTGCGCCGTCGGCACCTGCACTCGTGCTCCGGCCTGACGAGCCCTCCCGGCCGGTGCAGGCCCAGCCCGCGCCTGTCGCGCCCGTCCTCGCGCACGCCGCGACGGGGCCGATCGAGGAGCTCGACGACGAGACGGAGATGACCCGCCTGCGCACGGACCCGCCGCGCAAGCGCGAGACCTCGGCGCACATCCCGCCGTCGGCCCTCCTGCGGATCTCGGACGGGACCGAGCTGACGATCACCGACACGGTGCTCATCGGTCGCAACCCTGCGCCCGCGTCCGACGAGAGCATCGGCGAGCTCGTCCGCGTCCAGGACCCGGGCCGGTCGGTCTCCAAGACCCACCTGCTCGTCGGGGTCGACGCGGACGGCGTGTGGGTCGTCGACCGCGGGTCGACGAACGGCACCGTCGTGACGCTCGTCGACGGGCAGCAGATCATCTGCGCGGAGCACCAGGTCGTCCGGCTGCCCGAGGGGGCGACCGTGACGTTCGGTGACTACTCCGCGTCCTTCGTCCACCGCAACGACTGAGCCGGGGGATCCGTGCGCACACTCTGGGGCTCCGCGACCGACCAAGGGCTCGTCCGGTCGATCAACGAGGACTCGCTGCTGGCCTACCCGCCGGTGTTCCTCGTCGCTGACGGCATGGGCGGTCACGACGCGGGCAACGTCGCGAGCCGTGTCGTGGTCGACGAGTTCACGGCGCTCATCGGTCACGAGTACGCGACGACCGAGCAGGTCCACGAGGCGATCATGCGTGCGGCGGGTCGCATGCGTGAGGCGCTCGGCGACCGCACGGGCGGGACGACCGTCGCGGGGGCGGCCCTGACGGTGATCGACGACGGCGAGTACTGGCTCGTCTTCAACGTCGGCGACTCGCGCGTGTACCGCCTCGGCGAGGGAGGCCTCGAGCAGATCTCGGTCGACCACTCGGTCGTGCAGGAGCTGCTCGACTCGGGTGAGATCGACAGCCAGACGGCGCGCAACCACCCGGAGCGGCACGTCATCACGCGCGCCGTCGGCACCGGGTCCATGCCGGAGCCGGACTACTGGCTCCTGCCCGTCTCGACGGCGGACCGTTTCCTGCTGTGCTCGGACGGCCTGACGACGGAGCTGACGGACGCGACGATCGAGCACGGCCTGCGCTCGTTCGACGACCCGCAGGTCGCTGCGGACTGGCTCGTCGGCGCTGCGGTCGAGAGCGGCGGCCGGGACAACGTGACGGTCGTCGTCGTCGACGTCGTCGCGCTCGCGGGCGGCCTGCCCGCCGAGGACGCGACGATCACGCGCGGCCGGGTCGAGGACGCCGACCGGAGGCCGCTGCACGGGCCCGACGGCGCGGCGTGGGACGAGGAGCTGCACGGCAGCACGGTCCCGCGCGGGGACGAGGGCGGGTCGCGATGATCGTCCCTCGCTACCTCCCGGGGCCCGGGGTCGCCGTCGTGGCCGAGGGCTGCGTCGCGCTCCTGCCCGAGGGCACGCTGCCTTCCGTCCTCGATGCCGTGTGGGACGTCCTGCGTGCGGGCGAGGGCATGGACGCGCTCCTGCCGCTGCTCACGGGCAGCCGTTCGCAGGGGGCGTTCGGGCTCGTCGAGATGTCCGGGCCGATCGTGCGCGCGTACCTGCGCGGCGCCGTCGAGCTCGAGGCCGTGGGCGGGCGCGCGCTCGACTCGTCGACCGTCGTCGGCGAGGACTCGCACCTGCGCGCGGCCGGTGCGTCGGACGTGCCGTGGGTCGGCGTCGAGTGGGCGGACGTCGACGAGTTCACGGTCCGTGCAGCCGCTGACGCGCCCGAGGGCGCGACCGCTCGGCGCGGGACCGGCTACGCGGCGCTCGCGGGTGTCGTGCCGGCTGCGTGCGTGACCGTGCACCTGCGGGTGTCGCTCCCGGCGAGCTCGATCGGCGGGGCGGCGGCTGCCGCGGACGCGGAGCTCGAGGAGGAGCTGTACGGTGACACGATCCTCACGGTCTCGGCGCAGGTGCGGCAGGACGTCGCCGCCGCGCGCGTGCGCGACGAGGCTGCGGCGTCGTCGTTCGAGGACGTCGAGCTCACGCGCGTGCGCGCGGGTTCGGCGGCGCCCCCGGCGGAGGACGACGTCGAGGTCACGCGCCTGCGCGTCGACCGCGCGTCCGAGCCGACCGGCGCGAGCGCGTCCGCGGCCAGCCCTGCGGGGACCGTGCCGCCGGTCCCGGCCCCGCCGACCCCGCAGCCGCAGTACCTGCACCCGCCGACGGAGGCCACGGCGCCGGCCGAGCAGACCGTCCCGCCGGAGCACACGTCGCCGCCCGAGCACACCCAGCCGAGGCTCGCGGCGCCGGCCGCGCCGCAGCAGCCGACGTCGGCCGTGCCGACGGCACCCTCGGCCCAGCCCGCTCCGGCGACACGCCCTGCCGGCTCCCGGGTCCGCGCCGTCGAGGACCACGACGGCGAGACGATCCTCAGCTCGGACCTCGTCGAGATCCGCCGCTCGCTGTCGAGCTGGGCGCACCCGCAGGTGCCGGGCCCGTTCGCGGTCCCGACCGAGTTCGCGCCCGCGAAGCTCGTCATGTCGAGCGGCCTCGTCGTGACGCTCGACCGCGCCGTGCTGATCGGGCGCGCGCCGGTGGTCAGCCGCGTCGCGAACCGGGACCTGCCGCGTCTCGTGACGGTGTCGAGCCCGCACCACGACATCTCCCGCACGCACGCGCAGGTCGTCCAGGAGGGGCAGCGGGTCTTCGTCACGGACCTCGACTCGACGAACGGTGTCGTGCTGCACGCGCGGGGCCAGGCGCCGCAGCGCGTGCGCCCCGGCGTTCCGATCGAGATCGGCCCTGACGCGACGGTCGACATCGGCGACGGAGTGACGTTCCGGGTGGTGCGTTCCTGATGCGGGCGCGTCGGGAGGCGTCGACGCCGCCCACGATCCCGGGCTTCGAGTACGTCCGCCTGCTCGGGCTCGGTGGCTTCGCCGACGTCTTCGAGTACCGCCAGGACCTGCCGCAGCGCTCGGTCGCGGTCAAGGTGCTGCTCGCGAGCTCGATCGACGAGGCGACGCGCGAGCGGTTCTTCGTCGAGGCGAACCTCATGGCGCAGCTCTCGCACCACCCGTCGATCGTGACGATCCACCACGCCGACATCGCGGCCGACGGGCGTCCCTTCCTCGTCATGGAGTACTGCTCCCGCCCCGGCCTGGGCTCGCGCTACCGCTCGGAGCGGATCACGGTCACGGAGGCGCTGCGCACGGGCGTGCGTCTCGCGTCTGCGATCGAGGCGGCGCACCGCCTGGGCATCCTGCACCGCGACATCAAGCCGGCGAACATCCTGACGACGGACTACGGCTACCCGGCGCTCACGGACTTCGGCATCGCGGCGACGATGGGCGGCGACAGCGCCGCCGGCACGGGCATGTCGATCCCGTGGTCGCCGCCGGAGCTCCTCGCGGAGGACCCGCAGGGCGACGTGCGCGGCGACGTCTACTCGCTGGGCGCGACGATCTACTCGATGCTCGCGGGCCGGTCGCCGTTCGAGGTTCCGGGCCAGCCCAACGGTCCTGCGGACCTGATCAACCGCATCGAGCGCAGCCCGCTGCCGAACATCGACCGAGACGACGTGCCCGCGGGCCTCCAGGCGCTGCTCGCGCGGACCATGAGCAAGGACCCCGCGCGCCGCTACCCGACGGCGTTCGCCGTCGCGCAGGCGCTCCAGCAGGTCGAGCGGTCGATGGGTCTGACCGTCACGCAGATCGACGTCCCGGAGGACCTCGAGCGCAAGGTCGTGCGCGCGCCCGTCCAGGGGCTCGCCGAGGGCGAGGTCACTCGGCTGCGCCCGATCACGAGCATCGACCCGGTGCAGCCCCCGACGGTGTCGAGCACGGCGAGCGCGCCGACGGCGGCGTCGTCGATCGAGGTCGACACGGCTCCGCCCGTGCTGGCATCTCCCGTGCCGACGTACCTCGCGCCGCCGCCGCTGCCCGAGGGGGCGCGGCAGCCGGCGACGGGACGGCACGCGCTCGGCGCGAGCGTCGTCGACGCGCAGGGCGAGACGGCGGCAGGCTCGGCGGAGGCGCGCAGCCGCACGTGGCGGCGCATCGGCGTCGGCGCGTCCGCGGTCGTCGTCGTGGGTGTTCTCGTGACAGCGGCGCTGCTCTCCACGGGGGAGCCGCGCACGGGCCCGACGACGTCGTCCCCCACGCCGTCGGCGACGACCGTCGACTCCTCCGTGGTGCCCGTGCCGACCAACGTCGTCGCGGCGTCGAGCGGCGGGCGCACGGTGCTGTTCTCGTGGGTGAACCCTGACCCGCAGGAGGGCGACCGGTACCTGTGGGGCATCGACGGGGGCGACGAGCGGCAGGTGACGGTGTCGGGCTCGGCGACGGTGGAGATCCCCGAGGGCGAAGACTCCGTGTGCATCGAGGTCTCGGTCGTGAGGACCGACGGGCGTGTGTCGACACGTCCCGCGAGGGCGTGCTACCCATGAGCGAAGAATCATGAGTCGTACCCGCGCATCGACGCTCCAGAAGGCTGCTGGCGGCCCGGACCGCTCAGGGCGGCGCTGGATGACGACGGTCGCTGCGGCCGTCGTGCCAGCGCTCCTCGTCGTGCTCGCCTTCGTCAACCCTGGTGTCAAGGTCGCGCAGGTCGACCTGCACGACGGCTCGGTGTGGATCACCGCGAAGACGTCGCAGAAGCTCGGCCGGTTCAACGCCCAGATCAAGGAGCTCAACGGCGGGGTGGTCGCCAACCGCGACCAGTTCGACGTGCTGCAGTCCGGCGCTGACGTCCTCCTCGTCGAGGCCGGCACCGCGACGGTCGTCGACCCGGCGACGGTCTCGCTCAGCACGCCTGTCGTGCTCCCTGCGGACGCGACGGTCGCGATGGACGCCGGGACTGTCGCGGTGACGTCGCCGGACGGTGAGCTGTGGGTCTCCGCCTTCTCGGCGCTCGCCGGCATGTCGCTCGACCCGGGCGCGGCCGACGCGACGCTCGGCGCCGGCGCGGTCGCGGTCGTGACGAAGTCGGGCGTGGTGCTCGCGTTCGACCCGACGACAGGCAAGGTGACGCGCGTCGAGGTCGTCGACGGCCAGAAGGTCGTCACCGAGGGGCCGGAGCTCGAGGACGCCAAGGGCGTCGTGCCCGAGGCCGCGACCGCGGTCGGCGACAAGATCGCCGTGCTCGCGGCGGGGCGCCTCCACGCGGAGGGCTGGGTCGCGGACCTCTCGGCGCAGGGCGCGGTCACGCTCCAGCAGCCCGGGCCCGCGCACGACCGCGTGCTCCTCGGCTCGACGAGCGGCCTCGTGCGCGTCTCGCTCGAGGGCGGCGACGTGAGCGACGTGCCGACAGGCGCGGCGGGCACCCCGGCCGCGCCCGTGTTCCTGGGCGGCTGCGAGTACGGCGCGTGGTCCTCGCCGTCGGGCAGCTACCTGCGCAGCTGCGGCGGCGACGAGCCGCAGATCGAGGCCCTCACGGGGGTCGACGGCGCGACCGAGCTGCGCTTCCGTACCAACCGGAACGTCATCGCGCTCAACGACGTGCGCGAGGGCATGGTCTGGCTGCCGGCGGACGTCCCGACGATGCACCGTCCCGACTGGGACACGATCGATCGCGAGGAGGAGTCCCGCGACGAGGAGAAGACCACCGACGAGGTCGAGTCCACGACGGACACCCTCGAGGAGTGCAAGGAGCAGACGTCGACGCCGCAGCCGCGGCCGGACAAGTACGGCGTCCGCGCGGGCCGCACGACCATCCTGCAGGTCCTCAACAACGACGTGTCGATCGAGTGCGGCGTCCTGACGATCACGGAGATCGACGAGATCCCCGCAGCCTTCGGCACGATCGAGCCCGTGTACGGCGGGCGGGCCCTGCAGCTCACCGTCCAGCCGGGAGCGACCGGTTCGGTCGACTTCACGTACTCCGTGTCGGACGGCCGCGCGGGCAACGTCCCGCAGACCACGACCGTGACGCTGACCGTCGTGCCGAGCGGCACGAACTCGGCCCCGGTGCAGGACCGCCGCCCGACGTTCACCGTCGAGGCGGGCGCGTCGCTGCGCGCGGACGTGCTCGCGTCCTTCACCGACCCGGACGGCGACGACCTGCAGCTCGTGGGCGCGTCGGTCGTCTCGGGCTCGGGGACGGTGCGGGCGCGGCTCGACGGCATCCTGCGCTTCGACGCGACGGGCGCCGAGCTGGGCCGCCGCACGGTCCGCGTGACCGTGAGCGACGGCGAGGACCAGGTCAAGGGTGAGGTCTACGTCGATATCCGCGCGCCCGGCACGGTGCCGCCGGTCATCGAGCCGATCCACGCGACCGCCCGCCAGGGCGAGCTCATCACGGTCGACGTGCTCGCGTCGGTCCGCAACGTGACGAGCGAGCCGGCGCGCCTCGCTGCGGTCGAGGCCGTCGAGGGCACGGAGGTCGTCGCCGACACCTCAGCAGGGACGTTCACCTTCCGCTCGTCGGTGACGGGCACGTACTACGTGCCGGTCGTCGTGACCGCAGGGACGCAGCAGGCCGCGCGCCTCGCGCGGATCGACGTCGTCGCCGTCCCCGAGAAGATCCTCCCGCCGGTCGCCGTGCGCGACATCGCCCTGCTGCCGCTCGGCGGCGAGGTGACGATCGACCCGCTCGCGAACGACACCGACCCGAACGGCTCGGTCCTCGTCCTCGTGTCCGCGACGGCGGGCTCCGGCTCCGACCTGCGGCTCGGCGTCATCAACCACCGCCAGCTCCGGATCTCGGCCGAGCGCTCGCTCGGAGGACCCGAGACGATCGAGTACGTCGTCTCGAACGGGCCCGAGACGGCGCGCGGCGAGATCCTCGTCATCCCGACGGACCCGAGCGCGACGCAGCGCCCGCCGGTCGTGCCAGACGTCGAGGTCACGGTCCGCACCGGCGGCGTCGTCACGATCCCCGTGCTCGAGGACGCGTTCGACCCGGACGGCGACGACATGACGCTCGTCCGCGAGCTCGCGGAGGCCCCGTCCGAGGGCCTGCTCTTCGTCTCCGGCGACGTGCTGCGGTACCAGGCCGGCCCCAACCCGGGCCGGGCGACGGCGATGTTCCAGGTCGCCGACTCGAACGACAACCTCACGACGGCGAAGCTCACGGTCAACGTGCACGCGTCCGACCGTGCGACGAAGGAGCCGGCCCGCCCGCTCGACCTGACCGCCCGCGTGTTCGAGGGCGAGAGCGTGCGCATCTCCGTGCCGCTCGTCGGCATCGACCGCGACGGCGACGGCGTCACGCTGCTCGGCCAGGCGTCCGCCCCCACGAAGGGGCGCATCGTCGCGGTCGGCGCGGACTATCTCGAGTACGAGGCGCTCCCGGGAGAGTCCGGGACCGACACGTTCACGTACGCGGTCGAGGACTGGGTCGGTCAGCGCTCCGTCGCGACGATCCGCGTCGGCATCGCGCTGCGCACCGACGAGCGCCCGCCGATCGTCGCGCGCGACGAGACGGTCCAGGTGCGTCCCGGCGAGCGCATCGAGGTGCGCGTCCTCGCCAACGACGTCGACCCGTCGGGCGGCGAGCTGTCGATCGTCGACCCCTTCACCCCGCCCGAGGGGATCGAGGCGAGCGTCGCCGGTCGCCGCATCGTCGTGCAGACGCCCGAGGACGAGGGTGTCTGGGCGATCCCGTACACCGTCGGCAACGCCCTCGGTGGCCGTGCGAGCGCCGTCCTGACCGTGCGTTCCGTCAAGGACGCGCGGATCGAGCCGCCCGTCGCGCGCGACGTCGTCGTCCCGGCGATCGACACGATCGGCAAGACGACGATCGAGGTCGACGTGCTCGCCGTCGCGGAGAACCCGTCCGGGCCGCTGACGGACCTCGCGGTGTCGGTGCCGAGCAGCCACGCCGCGATCGCCCGGGTCGACGCCGAGAACCAGGTCGTCGTGACTCTCGGCGACACGGCCCGGACCATCCCGTACCTGCTGACGAACACGCGCCCCGAGGCGGACGGCGTCGGGTCGTACGCGTTCATCACGGTGCCCGCCCTCGGTGACTTCCCGCCGGTGCTGCGCCCCAAGGCGCGCGAGCTGCGCGTCGCCTCGGGCGCAGAGCTGCTCATCGACCTCGACGAGTTCGTGCAGGTGGGGCCGGGGCGCACCGCGCGCCTGGCGAGCACCGACAGCGTCTCCGCGACGCGGTCCGACGGCTCGCCGCTCACGGTCGACGAGCGCACCCTGCGCTACGTCTCCGACCCGTCCTACGCGGGCCCTGCGTCGATCACCTTCGAGGTGACGGACGCCGCACAGGGCGCGTCCGACGCGCGCTTCAAGGTGCTCACGCTCCCGATCACGGTCTACGCGACCGAGGACTACCCGCCGCAGTTCCTCGTGCCGACGCTCGACGTCGCGCAGGGCGGCATGCCGATCTCCCTCGACCTCGACGCGGTCACGCGCGGGCCCGAGGGCGAGACGCCCGGCCAGGCGTTGTACGGGTACAAGATCACGACGCCCCCGCCCGCCGGCGTGACCGCGACGCTCAACGGCACCGTGCTCACGCTCCAGGCGAGCACGGCCGCGCAGCCCGAGACGGTCGGCAAGGTGGGCATCCAGATCTCCTACGGCGCCCGCGGCATCCTCGACGAGGCCGTGAACGTGCGCGTCACGCAGAGCGACCGCCAGGCGCCGCGCGTCCAGGACTTCTCGATCGACGCGCTCCCGGGCGTCGCGAGCACCGTCAACGTGCTCACCGGTGCCTTCAACCCGTTCGCCCCCGAGCCGCTGCGCGTCGTGAGCGCGGACGTCGTCGCCGGGCAGGGGACGGTGGCCGTCTCGGGTGGCTCGCTCTCGATCACCCCGGCGTCGACGGCCACCGGGACGATGAAGGTGCGGTTCCGCGTCCGGGACGTGACGAACCTGCCGACGCGTGAGGCCGAGGGCATCGTCACGGTGACGGTCGCCGAGGTGCCTGACGCGCCGTCGGGCCCCGTCGCGCGTGCGGGCGACGGCCCGACGATCGACCTGTCGTGGGACGCGCCCCTCTCCGCGCCGCCCGTGACCGAGTACGAGGTGACCGTGAGCGACGGCACCGTGCTCAGGTCCGTCGGCACGCGCTTGACGGTGCGCAACCTCGAGTACGACCGCGAGTACACGTTCACGGTCCGGGCGCGCAACGTCGTCGGATGGTCCGAGAAGTCGCCCGTGTCGAACCCGGTGCGTCTCGAGGTCACTCCCGAGGCGCCGAGCGCGCCCACCCTCCAGTTCAAGGACGGGGCGCTCGGCGTGAGCTGGAAGGAACCGCGCTCCGAGGGGCTGCCCGTCACCGGCTACGAGATCCAGGTGATCGGCGGCTCGGGCGCGAACCAGATCATCTCCTCGGCGACGACGAGCAGGGACGTCACCGGCCTGCGCAACGGCACGTCGTACTCCGTCCAGGTGCGCGCGACCAACTCGATGGGCAACTGGAGCCCGTGGAGCCCCGCCGCGTCCGAGACGCCTGCCGGGCGTCCGGGGGCGCCGACGCTCAAGACGGAGCAGGGCGACGGGACGATCACGGTCTCGTGGTCCGGGGCCGACCCGAACGGCGCGAAGATCAGCGGCTACACGATCACGATGTCCGGCGGCGAGTCCCGCACGCGTGACGGCTCGCGGTCGAGCGAGACCTTCTCCGTGAACAACGGGCAGGACTACACGTTCACCGTCGTCGCGACGAACCGTGCCGGGACGTCCGACCCGGCGACGATCTCGGCCCGCACGTGGGCGACGCCGGGCGCCGCGACGCGCGACGCCGTCGTGCAGACCAACCCGACCGGCGCCGACTTCGGCGGTGGCGTGGTGCGGTACTCGTGGAACCCGCCGTCGAACACCGGCCGCGTCGGCAAGGGCGTCGACTTCTACTGGGTCCGCATCGGCGACGCCGAGCGCCAGCGCGTCGAGGGCACCTCCGTCACGGTGAGCGGCCAGTCGAGCGAGGCCACCTCGCCGGCCGTGACCGTGCGCCCGTGCATCGTCGAGGGCGGCGGCAACGTGTGCGCCCCGACGGAGTCGGCTCTCCGCCTCGAGGGCATCCGCGTCGTGACCGTGCCGCAGTCGCCCGAGGTCACGGTTGAGGCCACGGGCGGACGCAGCTACAGGTGGAGCGTCCGGGCGCGAAGCGACGGCGGGTCCCCGGCTGACCTGAAGGTATGTGTGCTGGAGGAGGGCAAGCCCGAACGGTGCGAGCAGGGCACCACCGGCACGGACTCGCACCGCGGCGTCATCACGGTCACCGCGTTCGCCAGAAACGGGGTCGGGGACAGCAAGGTCGCCACCGCGAGCGTCACGACGACTCCCGATCCGCCTCAGGCGCCGGATCTCGTCGCTTCTTCGCCCGTCGAGCTCGGTGTGACGGCGACGTGGACCCCACACGTGGACGACGGGGGCGCACCGCTCAAGGAGTTCACCTGGGGTTACCGCAAGAAGGGCACGCTCCTCTGGACAGAAGGGTCTGTCGCAAGTTCGCAGCGCACGTTCTCGTTCACGGTGCCTGAGTCTGACGGCGGCGCGGAGTACGACATCCGCGTGCGCGCGGTGAACTCGGCGGACAAGGCCAGCGACTGGGCCACGACGACCGTCACGGTGACGCCGAAGGCCGCGCCCGACCCGCCGCCCGACGACGGGGAGGACGGCCCGTAGCAAGCCCCGCGGGGCGGCGCTCGGTAGAGTGAGCCCGCCCTGGAGAACATCGCAGCACACAGCCCGACCCGACCTGGGTCCTGACCACGGAGGCACCGCACCGTGATGACACCCGAGCAGGCCGGCTGGTTCGCCGAGACCTTCGAGGCGCTGACCGCGAACGTCAGCAAGGCCGTCCTCGGCAAGGAGCACACGATCCGCCTCGCCATGACCGCGATGCTCGCCGAGGGGCACCTGCTCCTCGAGGACGCACCGGGCACCGGCAAGACGTCGCTCGCTCGCGCCATGGCTGCGACCGTGCAGGGCACGCACCACCGCATCCAGTTCACGCCGGACCTGCTGCCCTCCGACGTCACGGGCGTCTCGGTCTATGACCAGTCGACCGGCTCCTTCACGTTCCACCGTGGGCCCGTCTTCACGTCGATCCTGCTCGCCGACGAGATCAACCGCGCCTCGCCCAAGACGCAGTCCGCGCTCCTCGAGGTCATGGAAGAGGCCCGCGTGACCGTCGACGGCGTGCCGTACGACGTCGGGCGGCCCTTCATGGTCATCGCGACCCAGAACCCGATCGAGCAGGCGGGCACCTACAAGCTGCCCGAGGCGCAGCTCGACCGCTTCCTCATCAAGACGTCGCTCGGCTACCCCGACCACGCGTCGACCGTGCGCATCCTCGCCGGGGCCGCAGACCGCGACCGTGCGTCCCGCCTCGCACCCAAGATCACGACCGAGGCGCTCGCCGAGATGGCCGACATGGCCGCCACCGTCCACGTCGACGAGGCCGTCCTCGACTACGTCTCGCGCCTCGCCGAGGCCACCCGCGAGGACGCGCGCACCCGCCTCGGCGTGAGCGTCCGCGGTTGCCTCGCCCTCGTGCGCAGCGCCAAGGTGTGGGCGGCGTCCCTCGGACGCCCGTTCGTCATCCCCGACGACATCAAGGACCTTGCGGAGCCCGTGCTCGCGCACCGCCTCGTCCTCGACGTCGAGGCAGAGTTCGCCGGCGTCACGAGCGACGAGGTCCTCCAGGACGTCGTCGCCACGACCGCGCCCCCCGTGGAGCGGGTCGTCTGACGATGCCTCCCGTCCCGGTCGCCCCTGCGGCGCTGAGACGCGCGGCGGCGCCCGTGACCCACGGGCTCGCCGTCGTCCGGCGTCCGCTCGCGCGTGCCCTCGGGCACGCCACGCCGCTCGGCTGGACGGTCTTCGCGCTCGCGGTCCTCGGCATCCTCGCCGGGCGACGCCTCGGCTGGGACGAGCTCGTCACCGGGGGCGTCACCCTCGCCGGCCTGCTCGTCATCAGCATCATCCTCACGCTCGGCCGCTCCACCTACTCGGTCGAGCTCGACCTCGCCGACCGCCGCGTCACCGTCGGCCAGCGCGCCCTCGGACGCATCGCCGTCACCAACGTCGGCCGCTCACGCATGCTGCCCGCCGAGATCGAGCTGCCCGTCGGCGCAGGCGCCGCAAGCTTCGAGATGCCGTCCATGGCGGCGGGAGCGGTCCACGAAGAGGTCTTCGCCGTGCCGACCGCACGGCGCGCCGTCGTCGTCGTCGGGCCCGTGCGGTCCGTGCGCGGCGACGCGCTCGGGCTCGTGCGGCGCCAGCTGCGCTGGACCGAGCCCGAAGAGCTCTACATCCACCCGCGCATCGTGTCGCTCGCCTCCGCCCGCACCGGCGTCATGCGCGACCTCGAAGGACAGACGACCCGCGTCGTCTCCGAGAACGACATGTCCTTCCACGCGCTGCGCGAGTACGTCGCCGGCGACGACCGCCGCAACATCCACTGGCGCACGAGCGCCCGCCTCAACAAGCTCATGGTCCGCCAGTACGAGGACACGCGACGCACGCACACGGCGCTCGCGCTCGAGGACTCGCGCGCCGCCTACCTCGACGAGGACGAGTACGAGGCCGCCGTCGAGGTGTTCGCGTCGCTCGGCGCGCAGGCCGTCCGCGAGGGCCTCGAGATCACCGCGCTCTCCGGCGAGGACGTGCTGCGCACCGGCACGCCGCCGCGCTTCCTCGACGACTGCGCCGGCCTCGCCTCCCGTCCCGGCCCGACCGGACCCGGCGTGACCCGCACCGTCGCGCAGTCCGTCCCGCACGCCTCCATGGTCATCGTCGTCACCGGCTCCGTCCCAGACGCCGCCGAGCTGCGCCGCTCCGCCCTCCACGTCCCTGCAGGCGTGCGCACGGCGATCATCGTCGTCTCGCTCGGCCACGAGCTGCGCATGCAGACGCTCGGCCGCCTGTCCGTCGCGCACATCGGCGACCTCGCCGACCTGCCGCGCCTCGTCTCCAGGCTGGTGTCACCGTGAGGGCCACGGAGCAGAAGGTCCGCGACGTCGAGCTGTCCGGGGTCCACACGACGCCTCCCGGCGTCCGCCGCGTCATCGACGTCACCGTGCTCGGCCTCGCGATCGTCCTCGCGCTCCTCGTCCTGCTGCCCGTCTACGGCACCTCGACGGTCCTCCTGCCGATCGTCGGCGGTGTCCTGCTCGGCGCTCTCGTCGTGCTCGTCGCACGCGAGCGCGGCTGGTCGTCGTTCGTCGTCGTCGGCCTGACGCTCGGCGTCTACCTCCTCCTCGGCGGGGCGCTCGCCGCGCCGTCGACGACGGTCGCGCGCGTCGTGCCGTCCCTCGAGACGCTCGTGTCGCTCGTCAGCGGCCTCGTCGCCGTGTGGAAGGAGATGCTCACCCTCGAACCGCCGATCGGCCCGGTCGACAACCTCATGGTCGCGCCGTTCGTCCTCGCGCTTGGCGGGACGGTCGTCGCGGGCATGCTCGGCACCGTCGCGGCGTCGTCCTGGACCGGGTGGGCCTCCCCGGGCGCCGCACGCGGCGCTCATCGGCCCCTCGCGAGCGAAGGCGCGACGCGCCGCGCCGCCGCCGTCTCCGTCATCGCCGCGAGCATCGTGCCCGGGATCGTCCTCGTCGTGTCGATCCTGCTCGGCACCGTCGAGGCGCCCTACGCGACCGTCGTCGGCCTCGGCATGGCCGTGCTCCTCACGCCCTGGGTCGCGTGGCGCCTGCGCAGCTGGCACCCCCGCCGCATCGTCACCCTCGTGCTCATGGCGGGCGTCGCCGTCGCCTCAGGGCTCGTCGTGACGCCGCAGGTCGCGGGCGACGCGCCCCGCACCGTGCTCCGCAACGAGATCGTTCCGCCGTTCGACCCGAACGACCACGCGAGCCCGCTCGCCGCCTGGCGCCGCTACGTCAAGGACTTCCCCGAGAAGCCGCTGTTCCGCGTCGAGGGCCTGCCCGAGGGCTCGCTCGTGCGGCTCGCGACGATGGACGCGTTCGACGGCGTCGTCTGGAACGTCGCGGACGAGTCCGCGAGCAGCTCGACCGGCGCGTTCCGCCGCGTCGGCGAGCAGATCCCGACGAACGTCACCGGCACCCGCGCCGAGGTCGCGTTCACGATCGAGGCGCTCGACGGCGTCTGGATGCCGATGGTCGGCCAGACGACGAGCCTGACCTTCGAAGGCCGGCGCAGCCGCGAGCAGCAGCGCGCCTTCCGCTTCAACGACGCGACCGGCGGCGCCGTCCTCCCTGAGGGCCTGCGCGCCGGGGACCGGTACCGCGCCGAGACGATCGTGCCCGAGGTCCCGTCCGACGAGGAGCTCGCGTCCGCGGTCGCCGCGACGATCGCGCAGCCGGAGCTCGAGCGCGTCCCCGACTCGGTCGCGCAGCGCGCCTCCACGATCGCGTCCGAGGCGGCGAGCCCCGCGCTCGTCGCGCGCGCGGTCGAGGCGACCCTGCAGCAGGGCTGGTTCAGCCACGGCATCGAGGCGGCCGGGGACTACCCGTCGCTGTCCGGCCACGGCGCCGCCCGCATCGACGAGCTGCTCACGGGCGAGCTCATGGTCGGCGACGGCGAGCAGTACGCGTCCGCGATGGCGCTCATGGCGCGCCACCTCGGCCTGCCCGCCCGCGTCGTCATGGGCTTCCGGGCTCCCGACGGCGCGACGAGCGACGCCGAGATCACCGGCAACGAGATCCAGGCGTGGGTCGAGATCGCGTACGAGCGGTACGGCTGGGTGCCGTACTTCCCGACGCCCGACGAGTCCCGCACGCCGAGCGAGGAGACGGAGCCGCAGGACTCCGAGCCGCAGCCCGAGGTCGTGCAGCCCCCGCCGCCGCCGGAGGACCCGGTCACGCCGCCCAAGGAGGACATCGAGAACCCCGAGGTCGACTCGGACGACGAGATCGTCGAGGACCCGACCGACTGGCGGCTCATCGTGACGCTCACGCTGTCGATCGCCGTGCCCGTCCTCGTCGTCGTGCTGCCGCCGTTCCTCATCCTCGCGGCGAAGGCGCGTCGCCAGCGGCGGCGGCGTACCGCGCCCGCCCCGCTCGACCGTGTGACGGGGGCGTGGGACGAAGTGCTCGACGCCGCGCACGACCGTCGCGAGCTCGTGTCGCGGTTCGCGACGCGCGCCGAGAGCGCCCGCGCCCTCGAGGCCTCGTTCCCGGGCGTGCGCGTGCAGCCGCTCGCGCGGTCCGCGGACACCGCCGTGTTCGGTCCGGGCCTTCCGTCGGAGGCCGACGCCGAGGCGCTGTGGGCGCAGGCAGACGACGTGGTCGCCGGCATCGCCGCGCACGGCACGAGGTGGCAGCGGTTCCGGGGGCGGATCTCGCTCGCGTCGCTGCGTGCGCGCGCCCAGCAGCGTCGGGCGGAGCGTCGCGAGCGCGACGCGCTCCTGCGCGCCGAGCTGTTGCGCCAGGGCGGGCCGGTCGTGCAGACACGACGTTCGCGGCTCGCCGAGTGGCGGACGCGGCGCGCGCAGAAGCGCGGCTGACACGCCCTGCGCCCCGCGCGTGCGACGTCGTCGTGCGGGGATCGTGTGTGCGTGTGGTCGCGCTCCGGGGCCCGGTTGGGGCGGGCGGACTAGGCTGGGACAGGCGGTACGTCGAGATGTCCGCGATGTGAGCACCACATCCCGGACCGTGACACGCGGGGCCGGGTGACCGAGACTCGCAGCACCGCCCGGACACCACCTTGATCGGAAGGCACCAACTCGTGAGCAACAACCGCCCCCTGCGCGTCGCGGTCGTCGGCGCCGGCCCGGCCGGCATCTACGCCTCGGACATCCTGTCGAAGGCGGACGTCGACGTCTCGATCGACCTCATCGAGCGCCTCCCCGCACCGTTCGGGCTCGTGCGCTACGGCGTCGCCCCCGACCACCCCCGCATCAAGATGATCATCCAGGCGCTGCACAAGGTGCTCGAGCGCGGCGACGTGCGCCTCCTCGCCAACGTCGACTTCGGCACCGACGTCACCCTCGACGAGCTGCAGGACCACTACGACGCCGTCATCTTCTCGACCGGCTGCATCAAGGACGCCCCGCTCGCGATCCCCGGCGCCGACCTGGACGGTTCGTACGGCGCCGCCGACTTCGTGTCCTGGTACGACGGCCACCCCGACGTGCCGCGCACGTGGCCGCTCGACGCCCAGCACGTCGCCGTGCTCGGCGCGGGCAACGTCGCGCTCGACGTCGCGCGCATCCTCTCCAAGCACGCCGACGACCTGCTGCCGACCGAGATCCCGGACAACGTCTACGAGATCCTCAAGCAGTCGCCCGTCACCGACGTGCACGTGTTCGCCCGCCGCGGCCCCGCGCAGGCGAAGTTCTCGCCGCTCGAGCTCCGCGAGCTCGGCCACGTGCCCGACGTCGACGTGATCGTCTACCCCGAGGACTACGAGTTCGACGAGGGCTCGATGGCCGCGATCGAGTCGTCCAACCAGACCAAGCAGGTCGTCAAGACGCTCACCGACTGGGCCCTCGCGGACCCGTCCGGCTTCTCGGCGTCGCGCCGCCTGCACCTGCACTTCCTGCACGCCCCCGCCGAGATCCTCGGTGAGGACGGCAAGGTCGTCGGTCTGCGCACCGAGCGCACGCGCCTGACGGGCGACGGTACGGTGACCGGCACCGGCCAGTTCCACGACTGGCCCGTCGAGGCCGTCTACCGCGCCGTCGGCTACTTCGGCTCCGAGCTGCCCGGCATCCCGTTCGACCCGATCAAGGGCGTCATCCCCAACCGCGAGGGTCGCGTCGTCGACGCGACGGGCGAGCAGGTCCCCGGCGTGTACGCGACCGGCTGGATCAAGCGCGGCCCCGTCGGCCTCATCGGCCACACGAAGTCCGACGCGTCGGAGACGATCCGCCACCTCGTCGAGGACGTCGAGTCCCTGCCCCGCGCCGCGCACGGCGACCCCGAGGACATCACGACGTTCCTCAAGGACAAGGGCGTCGACGTCATCGAGTGGAACGACTTCGTGAACCTCGAGGCGCACGAGATCGCGCTCGGCCAGGCCGCCGGCCGCGAGCGCATCAAGGTCGTCCCGCGCGAGGAGATGATCGCGATCGCGAAGGGCGTCAGCGCGCCCACCGCCTGAGCCACCTGCACGTCCACGAGGGCGCCCCGCCGACCGGCGGGGCGCCCTCGTGGTGTCCTGGGCCCGCCCCGCCACCCGCCCCGCCGCCTGCGCCGGGCACCCGTGGCCGGGATCACGGCGCCGCCCGCACCCGGGCCGGGAACGCCGCGGCGCCGTCGCGCGTTGAAGCAGGTGAGGTCGACGCCGGTTCCCCTCGGGGCACGACTGCCCGACGGCGTCGCCCGAGGGGAGAAGGATGCACAGGCACAACAACGGGCTCAAGACCGCGGCGCTCTTCGGCGTCCTGTGGGCGGTCCTGCTCGGGCTGTGGGCGCTGTTCTTCCGCAACAGCTCCGGCATGCTCATGATCTTCGTCGGGCTCGGGCTCGTGTCGACGTTCTACTCGTACTGGAACTCCGACAAGATCGCGATCCGCGCGATGCACGCCTACCCCGTCACGGAGCTCGAGCAGCCCGCGATGTACCGGATCGTGCGCGAGCTCTCGACGGAGGCGCGCCAGCCGATGCCGCGCCTGTACGTCTCGCCGACCGCCGCCCCCAACGCGTTCGCGACGGGCCGCAACCCCGCCAACGCCGCCGTCTGCTGCACGGAGGGCATCCTGACCATGCTCGACGAGCGCGAGCTGCGCGGCGTGCTCGGCCACGAGCTCATGCACGTCTACAACCGCGACATCCTCACGTCGTCCGTCGCCGCCGCGATCGCCGGTGTCGTCACGTCGCTCGGGCAGTTCCTGCTGTTCTTCGGCGGCGGCGACCGCCGCAACGCGAACCCGCTCGCCGCGATCGCCATGGCGATCCTCGCGCCGCTCGCGGCGTCGCTCATCCAGATGAGCATCTCCCGCACGCGCGAGTTCGACGCCGACGAGGACGGCGCCGCCCTGACCCGCGACCCGCTCGCGCTCGCCTCCGCGCTGCGCAAGCTCGAACGCGGCACGCAGGCTGCGCCGCTGCCTGTGACGCAACCGCTCGAGAACGTCTCGCACCTCATGATCGCGAACCCGTTCCGGGCCAAGGACCTGGGCCGACTCTTCTCGACGCACCCGCCGATGGACGAGCGAGTCGCACGCCTGGAGCGCATGGCGTACGGCCGCTGACGGCAGCCCCGCACAGGGGCGCTGCGCCGCGGATCTAGTATGGATCTCATGATCGAGCTGCGCACCCCCTCCGAGATCGACGAGATGCGAGAGTCCGGACGGGTGGTCGCCCAGGCGCTCGCCGCCGTCAAGGACGCCGCGAAGGTGGGGACGACCCTCCTCGAGCTCGACAAGATCGCCCGCGACGTGATCTTCGGTGCGGGCGCGACGTCGCCCTTCCTCAACTACCACCCGGACTGGGCCCCGACCCCGTTCCCGGGCGTGATCTGCGCGAGCATCAACGACGCCGTCGTGCACGGCATCCCGACCGACCAGGTCATCGAGGACGGCGACCTCGTCTCGATCGACTGCGGCGCCGTCCTCAAGGGTTGGGCCTCCGACTCGGCGATCTCGTTCGTCGTCGGCACGCCTCGCCGGGAGGACCTGGACCTCATCGCGACGACGACCGCCGCGCTCGAGGCAGGCATCGCCGCCGCGCAGGTCGGCAACCGTCTCGGCGACATCTCGTCCGCGATCGGTCGCGTCGCCCGCAAGGCGAAGCTCGGCAACCTCGAGGACCACGGCGGCCACGGTGTCGGCCGCGAGATGCACGGCGAGCCGTTCATCCCGAACGAGGGCCGTGCAGGCAAGGGTCTCGAGCTCAAGGCTGGCCTCGTGATCGCGCTCGAGCCGATGTTCATCCACGGCGGCTCGGGCCGCTACCGCCACGGCGACGACGGCTGGACGCTCTACTCGCGCTCGCGTCAGCGCGCGGCGCACGTCGAGCACACGATCGCCATCACGGACGACGGCCCGCGCATCCTCACGCAGCTCTGACCTCGCCCGCTCGTGCGGCCGGTTGTCAGACCAGACGCGTCACTTAGCCGTGCATCCAGTCTGACAACCGTATTAGCCGTACCTGAGCCATGCACGACGTCGGCCCGCGGCCGCGCGCTGGCGCGCTGGCCTGCGCCGAGGCGTCCGCCCCCGCCGCCGCGTCGGTAGTCAGACCAGACGCGTCACTTAACTGCGCATCGAGTCTGACAACCGTGTGAGCCGCACTCAGGGGAGCAGGCGCTCGAGGTGGGCGGCAACGCCGTCGTCCACGTTCGACGCCGTGACCGCGTCCGCGGCGGCGAGGACGTCGGGGTGGGCGTTCGCGACGGCGACGCCGCGTCCGGCCCAGCCGAGCATCGGCAGGTCGTTCGGCATGTCGCCGAACGCCCACACGTCCTGCGGCGCGACGTCGTGCGACTCGCACCAGCGCGCCAGCGCCGCAGCCTTCGTGACGGACGGCGCGGTCATCTCCGCGAGGCCGACGGCGCCCGAGTAGGCGAGCACCGCACGCGTCCCGACCGTCGCCTCGACCCGTGCGAAGAACTCAGCGGGAGCGACGCCGTCGAGCACCGCGAGCAGCTTGCCGACCGTGTGCGCCGGGTCGGGGCTCAGCGACTCCTCGATGTAGCGGCGCATCAGGTCCGCCGGGACGGGGTGCTCGGTCGCGAACGTCGGGTCGTAGACGGGCCCGTCAAGCCGCTCGACAGCGAGGGCGACGCCCGGGATCGCGGCCCGCAGGTCCGCGACGAGCGCTCCGAGCGCGTCGACGGCGAAGCCGCGCACGTCGGTCATCGTCGCGGTCGCGAAGTCGTAGACGGCCGCGCCGTTCATGCAGATCGCGGTGCCGTGCGAGCCAGCCACGTCCGCGAGCTCGGCGAGCCAGCGCGGCGGGCGGGCGGTGACGAACACGACGCGCACCCCGGCGTCGTCGAGACGACGGAGGACGCGCCGCGTGCGGTCGGAGACGGTCCCGTCCTGGCGCAGGAGGGTGCCGTCGAGATCCGTCGCGACGACCTTCGGCGGCATGCTCACGAGCCGGCCGAGGCCCGGCGCTCGACCGTCACGAGGCCGCCCGCGAGCGCGAGGCACAGCGGTGAGTAGACGGCGAGGTCGAGCGAGCGGAAGCGTTCCGACGCCGGCCGCAGCCCGGTGCTCGAGGCGACGAGCCCGGCGAGGCCGCGCGCGCCGAGCGCCGCGGCGGCGCCGCGCACGCCCAGCGAGGCGAGGCGTGCCAGCGTCGAGCCAGCGTCGGCGGGGCTGCGGGTGCCGCGCACGAGGGCCGCACCCGCGGCGGCCGAGAGCGCGCCCGCGACCGCCAGGCAGGCGCCCGCGCCGGGCACCCTCCCGCCGTCGGTCCCGATGACCGTCTCGACGAACTCGTCGCCGTCACGCAGCGGGAAGGTGGAGCCGGTCGCCCACAGGGCGTGCAACGCCGCGAGGCCGCCGAGGGCGGTCGCCGTCGCGACCGCCGCCGGCCGGGCCGTCCGCGGGGTGCTCATCGCTCAGCGGTAGTTGGTGAACTGCACCGCGAAGTCGAGGTCGGCGTTCTTGAGGAGCGCCTGGACGGCCTGCAGGTCGTCGCGGGACTTCGACGTGGCGCGGACCTCCTCACCGGTGATCTGCGTCTTGACGCTCTTGGGGCCCTCGTCGCGGATCAGCTTGGTGATCTTCTTGGCGTTCTCGCCGGCGAGGCCCTCCTTGAGGACGCCCTCGAGGCGGTACTCCTTGCCGGAGAGCTGCGGGCCCTTGTCGCCCGTGTCGAACGCCTTGAGCGAGATGCCGCGCTTGATGAGCTTCGTCTGGAAGACGTCGAGGATCGCGAGGACGCGCTCCTCGGAGTTGGCGATCATGACGATCTTCTCGCCGGACCACGCGATGGACGCACCGACGTTCTTGAAGTCGTAGCGCTGGTTGATCTCCTTGACCGCCTGGTTGAGGGCGTTGTCGACCTCCTGGCGGTCGACCTTGCTGACGATGTCCATCGAGGAATCTGCCACGGCTGCTTCTCCTTCTCGCGCGGGTGGACGGGGCTCGGACCAGCCTATCGGGACGGGTCCGGGGTCGTGGCGGTGCCGCCGTCGAGCGGGGTGGCCGCGCGCATCGCGCGGATGCCGTCGACGCCGAGGACGACGAGCGCGACCCACACGAGGGAGAAGCCGACCCAGCGGGTCGGGCTCATCGACTCGTCGAGGATCAGCACGCCGATGACGAGCTGCATCGACGGTGTGAGGTACTGCAGCAGCCCGACGACGGACAGCGGCAGGCGCCGCGCGGCACCCGAGAAGAGGAGCAGGGGCACGACGGTGACGACGCCGAGCGACGCGACGAGCAGCCCGTAGCCGACGCCGTTGCCGAGGAGCGACTCCTCCGACCCGAGCCACGCGAGGTACGCGAGCGCGAACGGCGTGAGGAAGGCCGTCTCGACGGCGAGGCCCGGCAGTGCGCCGACCGTGCGGCCGACGCGGTTCTTCACGAGGCCGTAGCCACCGAACGTCAGGGCGAGGCTGAGCGAGAGCCACAGCGCGCCGTCGGACCCCGTCGCGATCACGACGACCGCGACAGCGCCGATGCCCAGCGCCCACAGCTGCGCGCGCCGCAGGCGCTCCCGCAGCACGAGCACCGCCAGCAGCACCGTGACGAGCGGGTTGATGTAGTAGCCGAGCGACGAGTCGACGACGTGGCCGTGGGTCACGCCCCACACGAACAGGTACCAGTTGACGCCGACGAGCGCCGCCGCCGCGGCGAGCACCGCGAGCGTGCGCGGCGACCGGAAGATCGCCGTGAACTGCCGCCACTGCCCGACGACCGGCAGCACGAGGAGGCAGAAGACCAGGCCCCACAGCGCCCGCTGCGCGATCATCTCGACCGAGCCCGTCCGGTCGAGAAGGTTGAAGTAGAGCGGCAGGAAGCCCCACAGCAGGTACGAGCCCAGGCCGAGGGCGAGGCCCGTGCGGTCGAGCGACGACGGGGCGGAGTTCGTGGACGTGGTGGGCTCCTCGGCTGGTCACGGACGTGCTGAGACGATCAGGATCGCACCATGGACCCCGGTCCGGCTCCCGATTTCCTCCAGAGGCGGATGACCTAGTATGGTGACAGCGCTCTGGAAGTGACCGGCCTGTGCCGTGAGCCGAGAGAGCATGGCAGCTTGCCCGAGTGGCCAAAGGGAGCTGACTGTAAATCAGCCGCGTCATGCTTCGGGGGTTCGAATCCCTCAGCTGCCACAGCACGAAGGCCCCGTCCGTTGGACGGGGCCTTCGTCGTTCCTGGGGCCTCGATGGGCTGCCCAGGGCGGCGCGGGAGCCGCGAAGCGGACGACGCGCCTCGGAACAGGGAGGCGGGCTCAGCCGGCGAGGATCTTGGCGCGCGCCTCAGCCCGCTCGTCCGCGCTGATGAGCCCGCGCTCGTGCAGGTCGTCGAGCTCGCGCAGCCGCTCCTCGATGGACCTCGACGCGGCTGCCGCAGCCGCAGCTGCAGGCGCCGCGCCGTCGGCGGGCCGCAGCATCTCGGACTGCATGAGCCTCGCCGCGAGGTCCTGGTCGACCGTGAGCAGGTCGATGCCCTGGCTCTGCGCCTTGCGGTACCGGTGCACGGACACCGCGACCATCGTGATGATCGCGCCGACGAACAGGATCCCGAAGATGACGATCGCGGCCAGCATCGCGTCCGGCATCCCGGTGTCGAGCGGGTTGCCCCCGTCGATGCCGAGCTCGCCGGGAAGGTACACGTCGTTGTCCGTGACGAAGGTCATGCGGCGAGCGTAGCGGTTCAGCCCGCGCCGATCTCCCGGGCCCGCGCGAGCACGACGTCGAGCATGTCGGGCGTGAGCAGGCGCGTGTACGTGTTCCGCGCGCTCACGTGGTACGTCCCGAGCAGGGTGAGCGTGCGACCGTCCGGACCGACGACGTCGACCTCCGCGCCGTGCGCGAACCGCGGCCGTGGCCGCGGGACCAGCCACCCGCTGTCCGTGAGCGTCGCGAGCAGCGCCTGCCAGGCGAACGCCCCGAGCACGACGGCGCAGCGCAGCGTCGGCGCGAGCAGCGCGAGCTCGCGTGCGAGGTAGGGCGTGCACCGGCGGCGCTCCTCGGGCGTCGGCTTGTTGTCCGGTGGCGCGCAGTGCACGGGCGCGCAGATGCGCATGCCCGTCAGGGCCAGGCCGTCGTCCGCCGACGCGGACGTCGGCTGGTTCGCGTAGCCCGCGCGGTGCAGGGCCGCGAACAGGAAGTCGCCGGACGGGTCGCCCGTGAACATGCGGCCCGTGCGGTTGCCGCCGTGCGCCGCGGGCGCGAGACCCACGAGCAGCGTGTGCGCGGCCGCGTCGCCGAAGCTCGGGACCGGGCGGCCCCAGTACGTCTGGTCCCGGAAGGACGAGCGCCGCACCGCGGCGACGTCCTCCCGCCACGCGACGAGCCGCGGGCACGCGAAGCACCCCGCGACGAGCGCGTCCACGTCGCCGAGCGTCGCCGCGCTCGCGGCGCGGGACGGGTCGGCGTGCGGCGCCGCAGGCACAAGGTGCGGCAGGTACGCGGCCGCGCCCACCGCCCCGAGGGGCAGGCGAGGCGGCTCAGGGACGATGCCCGGCGGGTCGGGGACCATGCCCCCATCGTGCGCGATAGAACAGGGGCATGCCCACGACGCCGTCCGCCGCCCTGCCCGAGCACGCGCCCGTCGTCCTCGCGTGCGGGCTCGCGACGCTCGACGTCACGCAGGTCGTCGACGCGCTGCCCGGGCCGGACGAGAAGATCGTCGCCCGCTCCCTCGACGTGCACGCGGGCGGCCCCGCCCTCAACGCCGCGATCACCGCGGCCCGCCTCGGCTGCACCGCCCGCCTCGCGTCACGCGTGGGGACGGGCGCGCCCGCCGCCGCGGTCGCGTCCGAGCTCGCCGCAGAGCACGTCGAGCTGGTCGACGCCGCAGGGGAGGGGTGGAGCCTCGCCCTGTCGACCGTGCTCGTCACGGCGAGCACGGGGCAGCGGGCGGTCGTCTCGACGAACGCGACGACGCTCGGCGCGCCCGCGACGCTCCCCGACGGGGTGCTCGACGGCGTCACGGCCGTCCTGGTCGACGGGCACCACCTCGACCTTGCCGTCCCGCTCGCCGCGGCGGCGCGGGAAGCCGGGATCGTCGTCCTGCTCGACGGCGGCTCCTGGAAGCCCGGGCTCGACGCCCTGCTCGCGCATGTGGACGTCGCCGTCCTGTCCGCGGACTTCCACGTCCCGGGCGTGGACGGCGCGGGGACGCTCGACGCCGTCCACGGTCACGGCCCGGCTGTCGTCGCGCAGTCGCACGGCTCGGGCCCTGTCGACGTCGCGTCGTGGCGTCCCGGCGACGTGACCGACGGCGCGGCCCCGCGCCGCGCCCGCCTGGACGTCGCGCAGCTCGACCCGAGCGACGTCGTCGACACCCTCGGCGCGGGCGACGTCCTGCACGGGGCCCTTCTCGCGGCCGTCGCGCACCGCGGCGCACGCACCTGGGAGGGGCTCCTCGACGCGCTCGGGGCGGCGACAGACGTCGCGACCGCCTCGGTCACGTTCCCCGGCGCTCGCGGCTGGACCGGCGACGCCGCGACGGTTGCTCGGCTGCGCCACCGCGTCGCGCCCTGACGTCATCCGGGAACATTCAGACCGCTCCCAGGATGCGGAGCGCGCCTGACCGGGTGACGATCAACAGGTCAGCGCGTCGACCGCGGCCAGCGGCCAGGCGCACTCAGCGGCATCGGCATCCATCAGGAGGGTCATCATGGGTGAGCTCATCGGTCTGATCATCTTCGGCGCGATCATCGGCGCTCTCGCGCGCCTCTTCATGAAGGGCGAGCAGCCCATCGGCGTCCTGTGGACCATCATCCTCGGCGTCCTCGGAGCACTCGCCGGCTACTGGATCACTGGTCTTGTGGGACTCGACGACACCAAGGGCATCGACTGGATCCGCTGGATCGTGTCGATCGTCCTCTCGATCGTGTTCATCTCGATCTACCTGAGCGTGCGCGGCAAGAAGCGGTGACCCTCCGCCCCTGGGGGACACCGCCCGGACGGCCTGGCCGCCTACCTCACCGGTAGGCGACCAGGCCGTCCGGCTCTTTCACGACGATGATCCGGCCGAGCGCCGCGTGGACGGTCGGCGCCCCTGCGCTCGATGCCGTGAACGGGACGAGCGTCGCCGCAGGGTCCACCCGTACCTGGGCGACCCACAGGTTGGCGTCCGGCTCCGCGAGGACGCGCAGCCACGTCGAGTCGTCCCGGCCCGCGATGCCTGACAGCACGAACGTCGTCTCGCCGCGCACACCGACGACCGTCGACAGCATGTCGCCCTGGCTCTGCAGCGTCCCGTCGAGGCTCCACTCGGCCTGCGTCGTCTCCCCGTCGATCGTCGTGGTCCCGAGGATCCCGACGTGCGACGCGACGATCCGGCCCGCGACCCCGGCGACCGGCTCCGGGAGCGGGGTGCCGTCGTCGTCGCGCAACGTCGACGTCGCGGCACCGAACGGCACGTACACGCTCACCCCGGCCCCGACGAGACCCTGGAGCTCCTCGACCGGCGTCGCGTCCACGCCCAGGTCCGGACGTCGCCACGCCGCACCGGGCAGGACCGCGAGTATCGCGTTGTCCTCCGGTCGCAGGACGACGGTCGAGGCGCGCGAGCGCGCCGTCGTCCGCTCGCCCGACGCGTCCGAGTAGACGTGCTCCTCCCCAGGGATCTCCTGGACGACAAGGCCGTCCGGGCCCGGTTCGACGCGACCGTCGTAGCCGCGCCACTCGCGGTCCTCGTCGCGCAGGACGGAGCCGCCAGCCGTGCGCAGCAGCGGTCCCGTGGGCCCGACCGTCAGGTCGTCCCACGCGAGCTCGCGCACACCCGGGATCTTCGCGACGAGCGTTCCCGAGAGGCCGCCGCCCAGGCACACGCCGTCGGTGTCGCGTCCCGCCCAGTAGAGGCGGCCGCCGTCCTGCAGGAACAGGTCCGGCACGCACGCGCCGGTCGAGAAGGACGACGTCGGTCGGCCGGTGTCCGCCTCGAGGATGACGACGGAGACGCTCTCGCGTCGGCCCGTCAGGCATGCGACGAGCTGCCCGCGGGCGAGGACCTGGCACGGCTGCGCGCGCGTCGCCGCGATGCTGCGCGTCCAGCGGCGCTCGCCCGACTCCGCGTCGACGCCCAGGAGGAGCGTCGTCGCCGGGGCCGCCGACCGGCCGCCGCCGACCGCGCTCACGCCGTCGAACACCGACTCCCACACGGGTTCCGTGCCCGGGTTCACGGCGACGACGAGCGTGTCCGCCGTGCTCGCCGTGCCCGCAGCCGCGGGCAGCGGCAGGGCGATCGATGCCCGTCCCGCGTCAGGGCGCTCGTGCTCGGGCAGGGAGAGTGCCTCGCGGAGAGTGAGGCCGGCGGCGTCGGCGAGGGAGAGTCGCCACGAGCGCACGGGGTTCGCGGAGAAGGGCTTGAGGACCTGCGTCGGCTGCTGCGGCAGGTCGGACGGCGACGACAGGTCGGGTCCGACGACGAGGCCGGGCCGCTGCCCGCCCACCGCGGTGCTGCGGGCCGCCGAGGTCTGGACCGGGGGTGTGGGCGCGGCCGGGGTCGTGTCGTCGCTGTCGAAGAGGCGTGGGACGGTGACGGCGACGAGCGTGAGGACGGCGGCGGTCGCGACGAGCGCCGCGTTGCTCGGCCGGCGCGAGCCGGTGCGCGGTCTCGTGCGCGCGGGCGGGTCGGCGTCGAGCGACGGGAGGTCGACGGGCGGCGGGGCGGTGCCAGCAGGGGAGGGAACGTCGTCGCGCGGGGCGCGACCGCCCGTGCCCGCGCGATGCCCTGAGATGCCGGACCCTGAGATGCCGGGCCCCGCGCCGCGGATACCCGCCGCACCGCGATCAGTCCTGTCCGGACCCGTGCCGTCCTGACCAGCGGAGAGCCCGGGCCGCACCGCGCGCACGCCGAGGTCGTCCCAGAGGCTGTGCGGCCGCTCGGGGGCGTGCTCGTCGTCGGGGGCGGGCTCGTCAGGCGGCCCGCCAGGCTCGTGCTCGGTCATCGTCGTCCTCGCAAGGTGCTCGCGACCATCGTCCCGCCGCGTGCGGCGGACAGCAACGGTGCACGGACCCCGCGGGCCGCTCAGGACACGGCCACGAGCCCGCCGTCGTCGGAGAGCACGATCATCGGTCCGACCACGACGAGCGGCGACGTCGCGACACCCAGGTCGAGGTCGGCGCCCGTGTCCTCGACGGTCAGCGCGTAGAGCTGGGCGAAGTCGAACCGGTCGGTCGCGCCGTCCTCCTGCTCGACGACGAGCGTCCGCTCCGCGAGGTGCGTCTGGCCGAGCGTGTGCTCGCCGATGGACTCGCGGCCACCCTCGTAGGAGAGCGTCGTGCGGCCGACGAACGTCGCGAAGGAACGGGCCTGCTCGTGCGTCTCGGCTGGCACGCCCTCGCGGACGGCCTCCGCAGTCCATCGCTGCGTCGTGGTGGCGCCGACCCCGCCCTCGACCGTGGCGAACGTGACGACCCCGGCCGGGGTCACCCGGGGCGGGACGCTGCCGCCGTACTCGATCGAAAGGTCGTCGACGCCGGGGATCGTCGAGACGACGTGGTCGGGCCGGTCACCGGCGGTGGCGCTGCTCAGGAGCGGGTCGTAGATGTTGCCGCCGATACCGACGACGTCGGTGAAGTCGCTCGGCCCGGAGGCCTCGGGCACGAGGTCGAGGCGGCGCCACGACGCGCCCTTGGCCCACATGACGGTCTCGCCGTCGATCGTCGAGACGTAGCTGCTGACTCCCGGCCCCTGCTCGGGGTCGAAGCGCGTGGCGTCTGCGTCCGTCTGGGTGATCTCGCGGACGATCAGCCCACCCGGCCCGGGCTCGACCCGGCCGCGGTAGCCGCGCCACCCGTCCTCCGTGAGCATGACGGAGGCGCCCGGGACGCGCAGCAGCGGGCCGGTCGGGGTCATGGTGAGCCAGTCCGTGTAGCTGTCGACGAAGCCGCCGTCGGTCAGCGTCGCGAAGTGCTCGGTGCCGCCGCCGAGGCACGCTTCCATGCGCTCGAGGGAGACGCCCGCCCAGTAGAGGCGCGTGCCCTGCTGGAGGAACGACGTCGGCACGCACGTGCTCGTGGTGAAGGTCGCGGCCTCGCGACCGTCGGCCGCCTCGAGGACCGTCACCGTGAACTGCGGCTCGTCGTCGGAGTCCCCCGCGGAGACGCACGCGACGTTCGCGCCTCGGCCGATGCTCTGGCACGAGTTCGGCATGATCGACGCGAAGGGCCACGTCCACAGGACCGAGCCGTCCTCGGCGTCGAGGCCCACGAGGAGGTTCGTCTGCGTCACCGCGCCCCCGGCGAGGTACGCCTCGAGGACGACGGGGACGACGTCGGACACGTTCGCCTCGTACGCAGCGCCCGCCACGGCAGGCCTCGCGACGACGAGAGACGGTTTGGTCGCCCCGGTGCCCGCGGCACCAGCGTCGTGCCAGATGTCGATGAGATCCTCAGGGCTGAGACGCCAGCGCTCGTCGACGCCGCTCGGCGCCTCGGCGGGCTCGTCGAGGGCGGGCGGCAGCGGCAGGTCCGCGGCTTTGTCCTCGCCGAAGACGAGGCCAGGGAGCAGCGCGGACGCGTCGACGTCGGCCGCGGCGGTCGGGCGGCCGAGGCGCGGCACCTGGGGCGTGTCGTCACCGAGCACCTTCGGCAGGACGAACGCTGCGACGAGCGCGACGACGACCACGGGCACGCCCACGAGCAGGAGCGTGCGCCGGCCGCGGCCGGGGCGGTCCGCGCCGTCGGACGGCGTCGCGGCGCCTGCCGGGTCGGGGGTGTCGAGGTGCAGCGCAGGGGAGGGCGGCTCAGTGATGGTGCGAGGCTCGTCGGCCGCGCGCTCGGGGAAGCTGGCGGAGAGCGCCGCGCCCGCCTGCGGGGCGCCGGTGCGTTCGTCGGTGCGCGGCCCGTCCGGGCGGCTGACCTCGCGGCGCGGGACGCCAGCCCACAGGTCGCGCGGCCGCGCCGCGTCCGGCGGTGGGGTCGGGCCGTCCGGCCGGGTGCTGGCTGAAGGGTCTGCTCCCGGGAGTCCCGTCTCCCCCGGCTGGTCAGCCGGTCGGTCGGCACCCTCCTGGGTCGCGTCGTCCTTGTCGCGGTCGCCGTCAGCCATGTCGCCCCCTTTGCGTCCCGCGTCATCCTTCCGGCTCGTCCAGGTGAGGGCAACCACCGCGACGCCCGGCGCGGCGCGCAGGGACGCGGGCCGGCCGTGCCGGTCAGGACACGGCGACGATCCCGCCGTCGTCCAGCGCGACGATCGTGGACCCGACGACGGTCATGGCCTGGGCGCCCCAGCCCATCAGCACGTAGCTGCGCTGGTAGTCGATCTGGCCCTCGTCGTCGATCATGTGGCGGCTGTACAGGACGGAGATCGCGAGCCGGTCGGCGTGGCCGTCCGACTCGACGACGACGCCCCGCTCCAGGTAGCCGAGGGCGCCGAGAGGCGTCTCCTCGAGACGCTCGGTCTGGCCGTCCAGGAACACGCTCACCCCGTCGACCTCGGTGATGAACGTGCGAGCGCTCTCGTGCTGCTCGCCAGGCTCACCCGCGAGGACCTGGTCGAGCGTCCAGCGTGCGGTCGTGTTCCAGCCCTCGGTCTCGTCGTACGTGACGTACGCGTGCACCCCGGTCTCGGTCACGGTCGGCGCTGCCACGTACGCCGGGACGACGTACGGCTTCTCCTCGCCGGCCTGCAGCGTGAGCCGTCGCTCGCCCGAGGTGTCGTAGAGGTCGGCGCCGATGCCGACGAGCTGGGCGAGCTCCGGCGAGCCCTCGGCGTCAGGCAGCAGGTCGAGGCGGTGCCAGGCCGGACCCTGCGCGCGCAGCACGGTCGTGCCGTCGAGCTTGGACACGACGGTCGTCACGTTCGGCGCTCCGACGTCCTCGATGTTCTCCGACAGGGTCGCCTCGGTCGTGATCTGACGGATGATCAGGCCGGAGGGCCCGGGTGCGACCCAGCCGTCGAAGCCATGCCAACCGTCCTCGGTGAGCATCACGGACGCGCCGGACGACCGGGCGATCGGGCCGGTCTGCGACAGCGTGAAGATCGTCGGCCGGTCGTCGGGGTAGCCGCCCGAGGTCAGCGTGGCGAAGTGCTCCTTCCCTCCGCCGACGCAGACGTCCATGCCCGTCGGGACCGTCCCGGCCCAGTAGAGGCGGGTGCCGTGCTGGAGGAACGTGTCCGGCGAGCACGTCTCGGTGTGGAACGAGGTGACCTGCTCGCCCGTCTTCGTGTCGAGGACCGTGACCCTGGTCGACACGTCGTCTGGGGCGTGGGGACCGTCGCTGCACGCGACGTGCGCGCCGCGCCCCACGACCTGGCAGGGGACCTCCTGAGCGGCGTCGAACGCCCACGTCCACCGGACCGACCCGTCCTGCGCGTCGAACCCCACGAGGAGACGCCGTGACGACCACGTGTCGGGAGCGCCGTGGCCCGTGAGCAGGAAGGGGACGACCCCCGACAGGTTCGGTTCGTGCGCGGCCCCGGGGGAGGTGGTGGCGGCCGTGACGAGCTGTGGCGCGTCCGCGCCCTCCGCGTCCGCGCCGGCGTCGGCCCAGATGGCGGCGAGGTCGCCGGCGGTCAGCCGCCAGCGTTCCTCGACGCCGGTGGGTGCTTCGGCAGCGCCTTCGAGCGGAGGAGGGAGCGGCATCTCGTCCGCGAGGTCCTCGCCGAAGACCAGCTCGGGGCGAAGCGCAGTCGGGTCGGGGAGCGACTGCGTCGTCGGACGGAGGAGGCGTGGTTCGTCGGGGCCGAGGAGCTTCGGCACCGCGATCGCTGCGGCGAGCGCGACCACCACGACCGGCACGCCTGCGCGCACGAGGAGGCGACGGCGGCGCCGCGCCCGCGGCGTCGCGGGCACCCGTGCGGCGGAGGTGCGCGATGGTTCGTGCGCGACGTCGACCGCGACGGGCGCGGCGTCGTCGACGGCGCGGTCTGCGCTGGGCAGGGCGGGCGCGGCGGGGGCGGGCACGGTCGCGCCGGGCGCGGAGAGGGCAGGCGGCGCGCCTGGCGCCGCGAGCGGCGCTGCACCCCGGGGCGCGGCCAGGCGCGGCGGGGCTGCCCGCCGAGGGACGTCGGCCCACAGGTTCCGCGGCCGCGGAGAGTCCCCGCCCTGCGGGGGAGTGCCGTCGGCACGATCGTCCACCGGCGGACCCACGGCGTCGTCACCGTCGACCATGTCGCCCTCCGCCTGTGCGCGCGTCGACCTTCCGGTGCGCACCCGCCCCGACGGGGGAGTCAGCGCTCGCGGCCATCACAGGTACCCGACCAGGCCGCCGTCGACCGGCGCGACGAGCACACGACCGACGAGGGCGGCGGTCCGGGGCTCGCCGACGACCAGCTCGATGCTCGGACCGGACGTCACGTCGGGCGGGGCGGCCCAGAGAGTCGTGGCCTGGGCGGTCTCGTAGGGGATGTCGACCTTCGCGGTCCGCAGCGCGCCGGACCGGGCCAGCACGCGCTCGCTGCTGCGGTCCGCGAAGACGATGCCCGAGCTCACCTCGTCCTCGAACAGCGTCGCGTCGCCGACGACCGTGCGCGGTGTCGCGGGGGTCGGCACGTCGACCGTCTCGGGCCCGTCGAAGACGCCGTCCCACGTCCACCGAGCCGCCTGCTGCGGGTCGAGGTCCTGCGTGCCGACCGGCGTGCGTGCCCACAGTCCGTCGGGTGTCGCGACGAGGTCGATCAGGTCGGGGCCCGTCGCGACGTCGCGCCCCTCGTCGTCCTGCAGCCTGGCCAGCACGGTCCCGTCGGGCGCGCACACGGCGAGGCCCGCACCGACGGCGTCCATCATGCGCTCGTCGACCGCCGAGTCCGGCATGAGGTCGAGTCGGCGCCATGCGCGGCCGGGCGCGTCCCAGAGCGGGTCGCCGTCGTAGGTCGTGACGAACGTCGTCGTGACCTCGCTCGGTTCCTGGACCGCGTCGAGGACCTTCGTCGAGATCTCGCGCACGACGACGGAGCCCGGGCCGGGCTCGACGCGCCCCGTGTAGCCGCGCCATCCGTCGGGCGTGAGCATGACCGACCCGTCGCGCGTCCGCAGGAGCGGCCCGGTCACGTTGAGCGTGAGCGCGTCCGGCGGCAGGGACTCGAGACGTTCGGAGAGCGGGATGCGTGCGAGCAGCGCCTCGCCGCCCCCGAGGCAGGCCGCGTCGCCCTCGGACGTGAGCCCCGCCCAGTAGAGGCTCGTGCCTGCCTGGAGGAACTGCGTGGGGCGGCAGCCGTCGACCGTGACGCTGGCGACGTCCTCGCCGCTCGTGCCGTCGTAGACGTAGATCCTGGCCGACCGCTCGTCCCCGTCCGTGAGGTTCGTGCACACGAGGTTCGCGCCCCGACCGGTGAGCTGGCACACGGGCCTCCCCTGGCTCGAGAAGGGCCGCGTCCAGGCGACCTCTCCGTCCTGCGCCCCGACCGCGAGAAGCATGCGCCGCTCGTTCACCTGGAGGTCCGGGCCGTACGCGCTCACCGTCATGAGCACGACGTCGGCGAGGTTCGCCTGGTGCGCGGCGTCCTGCGCAGGGAGCTCGGCGATCCGGCGGATGTCCTCCGGTGCCACGCCGTCCCACGGGGATCCGTCACCCCATCCGTCCGCCCAGATCCGGGCGAGCTTCTTCTCCGTGAGCCTCCAGGAGATCTTGCCCGTCGCCGCCGCGGGCGGGACGTCCCCGTCGAGGGGTTCGGGCAGCGGGAGGTCGGCAGCGATGTCGTTCGCGACGAGGAAGTCGGGCCGCAGGGCCTCCGGGTCGGCACTCGGCGTGACGGGCGGGACGGTGAGCCGGGGCGCGGGTGGCGCCGTCTTCTCGGGGTCGCCCGCGCCGTTGAGCAGGTCAGGGACGACGAGCGCCGCTGCGATCACGAGCGCGCCGGCAGCCACGATCGCGACGACGCGGCGACGTCGTCGTGCGGGCGCGGGCGCGCCCGAGCTCGTGGGGCCGGCTGGTGCGCTGAGGTGCGCGGCGTCCCAGGTCGCCTGCCTGTGGGGCGCGTCGGGTACCTCGGGTCGTCCGGGCGGGCCCGAGGGGCGCGCGGCAGACCCTGGAGGGGGCGGAGGGCCGACCGGCGGGCCGACGGGGGTCGGGGGGAAGTGGCTCCGCGGTGGCACAGGGCCGTCGCTGCGCGGGAGGGGTCGGCGGGCGACGCCGGCCCACAGGTTGAGCGGGGTCTGCCCCTCCTCGTCGGGGCGAGCGCGGTCCGGCCGCGCGCCGTCCGACCGTGCGGCGTCCCGGCACGCGTCGTCGCGCTGACCGTCACCCGCGCCCTTGCGCTGACCGTCACCCGCGTCGCTGTCGTCGTCGTGCACCCGTCCCCCTAGGTCGCCTGCGCACATCCTTGTGGAAGCCCCCTGCCCGGGCAAGGACCCGGGCTGTGGAAGCCGCGCCCGGTGCCCGTCGCCCCACCTACAGTGAGGTGGTGACCGCAGCGACGAGCGACCCCCACCCCGCGGGCCTTCCGACCCACGACCCGAGCCGCGCCGCCGCGCACCAGACCGAGGGAGCCGCCCCGGTCGACGTCTTGCGCCGCGTCTTCGGGTACGACGCGTTCCGCGGCGACCAGGCGGACATCGTCGACACGCTCGTGCGGGGCGACGACGCGCTCGTCCTCATGCCGACCGGCGGCGGCAAGTCGCTCTGCTACCAGGTGCCTGCGCTCGTGCGACGCGGCGTCGGAGTCGTCGTCTCGCCGCTCATCGCCCTCATGCAGGACCAGGTCGACGCGCTCTCCGCGCTCGGCGTCCGCGCCGGCTTCCTCAACTCGACGCAGGCTCCGCACGAGCGCCGCGCCGTCGAGCAGGCTGTCCTGACCGGTGAGCTGGACCTGCTCTACCTCGCACCCGAGCGGCTCCGCGTCCCCTCGATGCTCGACCTGCTCTCCGCCGCGCACGACGGCCCCGGCATCTCCCTGTTCGCGATCGACGAGGCCCACTGCGTCGCCCAGTGGGGCCACGACTTCCGCCCTGACTACCTCGGGCTGTCCGTGCTCCACGAGCGCTGGCCCGACGTCCCGCGCGTCGCGCTCACCGCGACCGCGACGTCCGCGACGCGCGCCGAGATCGCCGAGCGCCTCGAGCTGACGACCGCGCGCCACTTCGTCGCGAGCTTCGACCGGCCCAACATCCAGTACCGGATCGTCCCGAAGGACAACCCGCGCGCCCAGCTCCTCGACCTGCTGCGCACCGAGCACGCCGGCGACGCGGGCATCGTCTACTGCCTGTCGCGCGCAAGCGTCGAGCAGACGGCGCAGCACCTGACCGCGCAGGGCATCCCCGCGCTCCCGTACCACGCAGGCCTCGACGCGTCGGTGCGCGCCGAGAACCAGTCGCGCTTCCTGCGCGAGGACGGCCTCGTCATGGTCGCGACGATCGCGTTCGGCATGGGCATCGACAAGCCCGACGTGCGGTTCGTCGCGCACCTCGACCTGCCTAAGTCCGTCGAGGGGTACTACCAGGAGACCGGGCGTGCGGGCCGCGACGGTCAGCCGTCGACCGCGTGGCTCGCGTACGGGTTGGCCGACGTCGTCCAGCAGCGCCGCATGATCGACACGTCCGAGGGCGACGCCGCGCACAAGCGCCAGCTCTCCGCGCACCTCGACGCGATGCTCGCGCTGTGCGAGACGGTCGGCTGCCGCCGGCAGCGTCTCCTTGCGTACTTCGGGCAGGAGTCCGAGCCGTGCGGCAACTGCGACACGTGCCTGCAGCCGCCCGAGACGTGGGACGGCACGGTCCCCGCGCAGAAGCTCCTGTCGACCGTGGTGCGCCTCGAACGTGAGCACGGCCAGCACTTCGGTGCGGGGCACGTCATCGACATCCTGCGCGGCAAGGAGACGCCGCGCGTCACCCAGCTCGGGCACACAGCCCTGAGCACCTTCGGCATCGGTGACGACCTGTCCGACGGCGAGTGGCGCGGCGTCGTGCGCCAGCTCCTCGCCCAGGGGCTGCTCTCCGTCGACGCACGCGGCTACTCGACGCTCGAGCTCACCGCCGGGTCCGCGGAGATCCTGTCGGGCGCCCGCGAGGTGCCGATGCGGCGTGAGGCGCCCCGTCCGGCGCGCTCGCGGCGCAGCGCCGGGAGCGCGGGCGGCAGCCGCTCGCGCGTCGTCGAGGGACTCGACACGGCGGGCACCGAGCTGTTCGAGCGACTGCGCGCCTGGCGCGCCGCGACCGCCAAGGAGGCAGGCGTCCCCGCGTACGTCGTCTTCCACGACGCGACCCTCCGCGAGATCGCCGTCGCGCGCCCGGCGGCGCTCGCGGAGCTCGGCCAGATCAGCGGCATCGGTGCGAGCAAGCTGGAGAAGTTCGGCGAGGGCGTGCTCGCCGTCGTCGCAGGGGAGGACCTGACGGCGTAGCGCGCGGCGCAGACGACGGGAGGCCCCG
This sequence comes from Flavimobilis soli, assembly GCF_002564025.1. Taxonomy (NCBI): domain Bacteria; kingdom Bacillati; phylum Actinomycetota; class Actinomycetes; order Micrococcales; family Jonesiaceae; genus Flavimobilis; species Flavimobilis soli. The sequence goes on along the minus strand of NZ_PDJH01000001.1, from coordinate 1,265,626 downwards.
GACCAGTCGGTCCGGGGCCTCCCGTGTCGGTGTGGTGCGTCAGGCGACGCCGAGGTACGCCTCGATCACCGCCGGGTCGTTCAGCAGCTCGCGGCCGCCGCCCGCCCGGGTGACCTCGCCCGTCTCCAGGACGTACGCCCGGTCGGACCGGGAGAGTGCCTGGCGGGCGTTCTGCTCGACGAGGAGGACGGTCGTGCCCTCCTTGTTGATCTGCGAGATCGTCGTGAAGATCTGCTGGATCATCATCGGCGCGAGGCCCATCGACGGCTCGTCGAGCAGCAGCAGCACCGGACGGGCCATGAGCGCCCGACCGATCGCGACCATCTGCTGCTCGCCGCCGCTCATCGTCCCGCCGAGCTGCTTGCGCCGCTCCGCGAGCCGCGGGAAGAGCGTGAACACGCGCTCGAGCGTGCTCTCGCGCTCCGCCTTGGTCGCGAACGTGCGGGCGAACGCACCCATCTCGAGGTTCTCCTCGACGGTCATGCCCGGGAACACGCCACGGCCCTCAGGGGCCTGGATGACGCCGGCCTTGACCCGCTCGTGCGCCTTCATCTTCGTGATGTCCTGCCCGTTGAAGCGGACCACGCCGCCCGCGAGCGGCCGGACACCGGAGATGGCGCGCATCGTCGTCGTCTTGCCAGCGCCGTTGGCGCCGATCAGCGTGACGAGCTCGCCCTCCTCGACGGTCAGCGACACGTTCCGCACGGCCTCGATGCGGCCGTACGCGACAGAGACGTTCTCCAGCTCAAGAAGTGGCATCGTCAGGCACCCCCAGGTAGGCGGCCACGACCGCCGGGTCGGCTGCGACCTCGGCGGGCGTGCCCTCGGCGATCTTGCGGCCGAACTCGAGCACGACGATCCGGTCGCACACGCCCATCACCAGGCGCATGTCGTGCTCGATGAGCAGGACCGTGTAGCCGTCGTCGCGGATCTTGCGGATGAGGCCCATGAGCTCGGCCTTCTCCGCCGGGTTGAAGCCCGCGGCGGGCTCGTCGAGGCAGAGCAGCTTGGGCTCCGTCGCGAGGGCTCGCGCGATCTCCAGGCGGCGCTGGTCGCCGTAAGGCAGGTTGCGTGCCTGGTGCGTCGCACGCGCGCCGATCCCGACGAACTCCAGCAGCGCCATGCCGCGGTCGATCGCGTCGCGCTCCTCCGCGCGGTGCCGCTTCGTGCGGAACAGGGCGCCCGGGACGGACGTCTTGTGGCGCGCGTCCGTGCCGACGGCGACGTTCTCGAGCGCCGTCATGTCGGAGAACAGACGGATGTTCTGGAACGTGCGCGCGATGCCGCGACGGGTGATCTCGTTGCGCTTCGCGCCGACGACGGAACGCCCGTCGAGGACGACGTCGCCCGACGTCGGGCGGTAGACGCCCGTCATCGCGTTGAACGCGGTCGTCTTGCCGGCGCCGTTCGGGCCGATGAGCCCGAGGATCTCGCCGCGCTTGATGTCGAACGTGACGTCGTCGAGCGCGGTGAGGCCGCCGAACTTCACGGTCACGTTGTTCATCGAGAGCAGCGGCTCCCCGACGTGGGCGTGGACGTCGCGCTCGGGCGCGACGATCTCGGCGACCACGGTCGGGTCGGCGAGCTTCGGGACGATCTCCTCGATGTCGATCTCGACGGCCTCGGCGACCTCGCCGTCGGGCAGGTCCTCCTCACGGATGTCCGCCTGGCTCTGGTGGTAGCCGGCGACGCCGCGGACCTGCTCGAGCTGAGACTCGCCGGCCTTGATGCCGGAGCGGGCGCCGAGCTCAGGGCCGGGGACGAGCCTGCCGCGGCGGGGGGAGAAGTAGCGCATCCAGCGTGGGAGCCTCATCGCGTCCTCCCTCCCTCGGCGCGTGCTTCGGCGTCGTGGCCGAGGGCGAACCTCCGGGCGGCGACGTACAGCTCGCGCGAGAACGCGAGGAGCTTCTGGCGGGCCGGGATGAGCCCCTGCGGCCGGAAGATCATGAGCGTCATGAGCGCGATCCCGAAGAACAGGTACTTGTAGTTCGCGATCTCGTTGCCGTCGATCGGGATGCCGAGCAGGTTCTCCCGGCCGAGGAAGAAGTTCGGCAGGTAGACGATGATGAACGCCCCGAGGATCACGCCGAGCTTGTTGCCCTGCCCGCCGAGGACGACGGCGCAGAGGAACAGCACGGAGTTGATGACGTTGAAGTTCGTCGGGACGACGAACTGCACCTGGCCGGCGTACAGCGCGCCGGAGAGGCCGCCGATGCCGGCGCCGATCATGAACGCGTGGAGCTTGAACTTGAACGTCGGGACGCCCATGATCTCGGCGGCGTCCTCGTCCTCGCGGATGGCGATCCAGGCGCGGCCCACGCGGGAGCGCTCGAGGTTGCCGACCATGAGGAGCACCAGGACGATCAGCACGAGGCTGACCCAGAACCACCAGGTGCCCGAGTTGAGCGGCGTGGACACGTTGCCGGCGGAGAACACGCCCGTGGGGCGGTCCTCCGAGACGCCGAGGAGCGGGTAGGCGATCTGGTTGAGGCCGCGGCCACCGTTCGTGATCTCACCGAGGTTGTCTGCCATGAGGCGGACGATCTCGCCGAAGCCGAGGGTGACGATCGCGAGGTAGTCGCCGCGCAGGCGCAGCGTCGGCGACCCGAGTATGAGGCCCGAGATGGCGGTGACGGCGACGGCGACGGGGAGCGCGGCGAGCCACGCCCAGTCGCGCGAGAGCCAGTCGTCCGTCTGGTTCCACGGGCTCGCGGGGCTCGTGATCAGGCCGACGGTGTAGGCGCCGATCGCGTAGAAGCCGATGTAGCCGAGGTCGAGCAGGCCTGCCTGGCCGACGACGACGTTGAGGCCGATCGCGATGAGCGCGTACATGCCGAACTGCGCCATGACGCCGCCGAAGTCGGTGCCGACCGTGGCGATGCCTGCCGGGCGGATGACGGGCAGGAGCGCCACGAGGATGAAGGCCGGGAGGCCGATGGCCCACTGCGTGGGCCGCGCGAGGGCGTCCCACCACAGGCGGATGCGGTCGCCCACGCCGAGGTTGATGGTCGTGTCGTTCATGCGCGGGCCCTCCCCATCTTCTCGCCCAGGATTCCTGTCGGCCGGATCATGAGGACGAGGATCAGCAGGACGAACGCGACGACGTCGCGCCACTCCGTGCCGAACAGCGTCTGGCCGTACAGCTCCATGACTCCGAGGAGCAGGCCGCCCAGGAGGGCGCCGCGGAGGTTGCCGATGCCGCCGAGGACGGCGGCGCAGAACGCCTTGATGCCGAGGATGAAGCCGCCCGAGTAGATGATCCCGTTGGGCACGCGGAGCGTGTACAGGAGCGCGGCAGCACCGGCGAGGATGCCGCCGATGAGGAACGTGAGCATGATGACGCGCTCGCGGGAGACGCCCATGAGGGTCGCGGTGACCGGGTCCTGCGCGACGGCGCGGATGCCTCGGCCGAACTTCGTCCGGTTGATGAAGAGGTCCGCGCAGAGGGCCAGGATCAGTGCCGCCGAGATGATGATGATCGTGACGTTGGTGACGTCGGCGCCGAGGAACGAGAACTGCGTCTCGGGGGTCACGAGGCGGATCGGCTGCTGGGCGTTGACGCCTCCGAGCGTGCCGCCGGTGAGCTTCGGCAGGACGAAGTGCACGAACTCCTGGATGACGAACGACGCGCCGATCGCCGTGATGAGGAAGACGAGCGGGGTGGCACCGCGCTTGCGCAGCGGGCGGTAGGCGACGCGCTCGAGGCCGACGGCGACGCCGCCCGAGACGGCCATGCCGCCGACGAGGGCGAGGCCGAGGTAGACGACGGTCATCGCGATGCCCATGTCGTAGGCGTTGCCGCTCGGGCCGAAGCCCAGCAGCATCAGCATCGCGTACTGGCCGAGCATGCCCACCATGAAGACCTCGGAGTGGGCGAAGTTGATGAGGCGAAGGACGCCGTAGACGAGCGTGTAGCCGACCGCGACGAGCGCGTAGATCGCGCCGTAGGTCAGCCCGGAGACGGTCAGCGCCCAGAAGCTGCTGAGCAGGCCGTCGACGTTGAAGTCGATGAGTGCGGTGGGGGCGGCGCCGGCGAGGTCGGCTACCGCGCTGCTTGCGTGGGCCACGTCGAGAGACGGGGAGAAGTTCATGGGCGGGTCCTCGGGGGAGGTGGGGCGCCAGGGGCGCCGGTCAGCTGCACGGACGAGAGCGGCCGGCCCTGCGTGCAGGGCCGGCCGCTCTGGTCGTCAGCTGGACTTCACCTCGTAGATCCAGATGAGCGCGTTGGCGAGCTCACCCTTGTCGTCCCACTCGTAGCTGCGGGCGAGGCCGCTGCCCGAGTAGCTCGCCACGAAGTCGACGAGACCCTTGCGGTCCTTTACGCCCGAGTCGATGCCCTTGAGGATGATCGTCGCGAGGTCGTAGCCCTCGGTCGAGTAGACGCCGGGAGCCTGGCCGTTGACCTCGGTGTACTTCGCCTCGAAGTCCGCGGGCGCCGGGCCGCACGGGCAGGAGAGGAGAGCGCCCTCGGACGCGGCGCCGGCCTGCGTGACGAACTGCGGGTCGTTGGTGCCGTCAGCGGAGACGAAGACGGCCTCGACACCACCGTCGCGCAGCTGCGAGGCGAGCGGTGCGGCCTCGGCGTAGTAGCCGGCGTAGAAGACCGCGTCAGGCGCGGCGGACTTCACGGACTCGACGGTCGCGGAGAAGTCCTTGTCGCCGGTCTTGACGGAGCCGGAGCAGGTCGCGGCGTCGCCGAGCCCCGCGGTGATCTCCTCGGCGAGGCCGATGCCGTAGTCGGAGTCGTCCTGGATGACGCAGACCTTCTCGAAGCCGGCCGTGTCGACGAGGTACTTCGCGACGGCAGGGCCCTGGACGGCGTCGTTGGCGAGGCCGCGGAAGAAGTTGTCCCAGCCGTTGCCGGTCAGGTCGGGGTTCGTGGCGGACGCGCTGAGCGAGAGCAGGCCTGCCTGGTTGAACACGGAGCCGGTCGCGTTGGTCTCGCCGGAGAACGCCGGGCCGAGGAGGCCGATGACGCTCTCGTCGGAGACGATCGACGGCGCGACCTGGGTGGCCTTCTGCGGGTCACCCTCGGTGTCGAACGGCTTGAGCGTGACCTGGCAGTCGGGGTTGGCCTCGTTGTGCGCGTCGACGGCGACCTTGGCGCCGTACTGGATGTTGAGTCCGAGGGCCGCGTTGGCGCCGGTGAAGGCACCGGCGATCGCGATCGTCACCGGGTCGCACTTGGCGGTCCCGTCACCGGCCGGGTCTGCGACGTCGCCGCCGCCCGCGGCGGGGACCTCCTTGCCGTCCTTGTCGATCTGGATGAGCGGCACGATCGCGAGGTCTGCCGCGGCCGTGGTTCCTCCGCCTGTGGTCGTCGAGCTCGCGCCGGGCTCGGCAGTCTTGTCGGAGCAGGCGGTCAGTGTGAGGACGGCGGCGGCGGTCAGTGCGACGGCCGTGGAGAGCCTGCGATTCATGTTTCCTCCGGGAGGTTCGGCGGCGGGCGCGGGGCCTTGGCGAGCACGGGTGCAGCGGCCCGGCGTCCGGTCGGACACCGGAAGCATGCCTTCCCCTGGTCGTCCTGATAACCCCTGATGACCGAAAGACACCACATCGTGTCTTTCAGGAAATACGTCGGCAATCTTGCGTTGCACGATGATCACACAAGGCGTCGCTTCACGCTAGGTGATCGGGGGGTTTAGCGATCTGACCGTGACCTGCGATGTCCCGTGGTCGGGTGCTTGACTGGGTCCATGACCGACGACGTGCGCGCAGGACCGCCCTCCCGACCTGGGCGCGTCGAGGTGATCACTGGCCCGATGTTCGCGGGAAAGTCGGAAGAGCTGCTGCGTCGGGTGCGCCGCGCGGGCTTCGCGGGGCTCTCGGTCGAGGTGGTCCACCACGCTGTGGACACCCGCCGGGGGGCTGGAGCGGTGTCGTCGCACAGCGGCCTCGAGGTTCCTGCCGTCCCGGTCGCGGACGTCGCAGGGCTCGAGGCGCACGTCGCCGCGACGCGCCCAGGTGGTCTGGACCTGCTGGCGATCGACGAGGCGCAGTTCTTCGGCCCGGACCTGGTGGACGCGGTGCAGCGCTTCGCGGGCCTGGGCCTCGTGGTGGTCGTGGCGGGCCTGGACGTGACGTTCGAGGCGCGGCCGTTCGAGCCGATGCCGTCCCTCGCGGCGCTCGCGGAGTCCGTGACGCGGCTGACGGCGGTGTGCTCGGTGTGCGGTGCGGACGCCGCGTTCCACGAGCGGGTCGTCGCCGGCGACCGGGTCGCCGAGGTGCGTGAGGCGCGTCCTGAGCTGGTCGGCGGCGCGGAATCGTACGTGGCGCGCTGCCGCCACCACCTCGCGGCACGCCCGTGGGACCGCGGCTAGCCCTGCGGGCTCAGGCCGAGGAACGCGCCGAGCTCGGCGACGCCTGCGGGCGTCGTGGGCAGATGGTCGACGAGCGCGGGGGAGCGGACGATCACGGCGTGGTGCTTGGCGCGTGACACGGCGACGTTGACGCGGTTGCGGTTGAGCAGGAACCCGATGCCGCGCGGGACTTCGGCGCCGCTCGACGCGGCGAACGACACGATCGCGACGGGGGCTTCTCGTCCCTGGAACTTGTCGACCGTGCCGACCCGGGTGTCGCGGAACCCGGCTCTGTCGAGGCGGTGGCGGATCGCGGCAACCTGGGCGTTGTAGGCCGCGACGACGAGCACGTCGGCGGCGGCGAGCGGCCGGTCCTCCGGTGTCTTGGCGGCGGGGTCCTGCCAGCGACGTCCGACGACGGCGGCGACCTGGGCGACGACCTCGTCCGCCTCCGCGTCGGAGACGGTCGCGTTGCCGTGGTGCTCGACGAGCACCGTGCGCACGCCGGGTTCGACGCCGTCGAGCGAGCGTGTCTCTGCGACGCCGGGTCGTGAGGTGAGGCGACCGTCGTACGAGAGCCGGGAGACGGCGTCGCACACCGCGGGGTGCATGCGCCAGGACTCGGCGAGGAAGAAGCCGAGGTGGTCGGGGAGCGTCGTGTGGTCGCCCATGAGCCAGCCGAGCGCCGACGTCTCGACGGGTTCGGGGTGCACGCCCTGCGACACCTGCGGGAGCTGCTGCGGGTCGCCGAGCAGCATGACGTTGCGGGCGGCCTGCGCGACGGCGAGGGTGTTGGCGAGCGCGAACTGGCCGGCCTCGTCGACGACGAGGAGGTCGTAGCCGCCGTCCGGCAGCTTGCGCGGGGACGCGAAGTCCCAGGCGGTGCCGCCGACGACGTACCCGGTTCCGGTGGCGTCGTGGCGGGCGAAGAACCCTGCGAAGGTCTTCTCGTCCTTGAGCGGCACCCAGGGGTGGTCTGCGCCGTCCTCGACGGGCTGGTCGGTGGGTGGCTTCTTCGCGATCTGGTCGGGGTCGACCCCAGCCTTCTGGACGGCGCGGAGCATGTTCTCGACGACGGCGTGCGACTGGGCGACGACGCCGACCTTCCAGCCAGCGGCGACGAGCTCCGCGATGACGTGCGACCCGGTGTGGGTCTTGCCGGTCCCGGGCGGGCCCTGGACGGCGAGGTAGGAGCCGTCGAGCGTGCGGACGGTTCGGGTGATCGCAGCGATCGGGTCGTGCTCGCGCTCCTCCTCGGTCGGCCACGCGGCGCCCTCGCGCAGGCGGGGCGGGACGCGCCGGAGCAGGTCGAGCATCGCGAGCGGCGGGAGCTCGGGTCCTCCGGCGTCGGGGGAGCCGAGTGACTGCACGACGCGCTCGGCGAGGTCGGTGATCGCTGTGGCGAGCGGCTTGCCGAGGGAGGTGATCGAGGGTGCGAGCGCGACCGGGAGGGCTGTCCAGCCGCTCTGCCCGCCCGGGCAGCTCTCGGCGAGGACGAGCGTCGTCTGCTCGCCGTCGGACCGGATCTCGAGGACCTTCGCGCCCGAGGGGTTCCACACGAGGTCGCCGGTCGCGGAGCCCTTCATGCCGTCGCCCGCGGGGCCGCGGTAGACGGGCCAGACGGTGGTGCCCTCGGTCAGGTCGGTGCCGGGTTCGAGCTGCCCGACGACGGTGAGGGTGCGGCACCAGGTGCGCTTCGGCTTGACCGGCGCCTGCCAGTCGGCGGCGTGGACCTCGAGGACGCCGGGAGTGGTCTCGGCGGGGCGGAACGCTGACCGTGAGGTCCACTCGTCGACGGGCGTCGCGAGGCGGTCGAAGTGCTCCCACCACGCGGGGCGTTCTTCGCGCCGATGGTAGTCCATCGCTGCCGCGAGCATGGCGAGCGCCTGCTCGTCAGGGGTGCGGTCGGGACGGGCGACGTCGTCGCGAACGTGCGCGAGCAGGGCCGCTTGGGCGGCCTGGATGCGCAGCGCCAGCTCGGACGGTGCGGGCTGCGCGGTCGTCGCGCCGTCGTCGGGTGCGGACGCGCTGCCGGCGGTGGGGTGGACGCCGTGCTCGGCGGCGCGGGCGAGGAGCCAGTCGCGCAGGCGGCGTGTGGAGATGCAGTCGTCGCGGTTGTACGCGCCGATCTCGTCGAGCTTGGCCTCGAAGCCGTCAGTGTCGCCGGTGTCGCGGAGCCGGCATGCCTCGGCGTACTCGGTGATGGAGTCCTGGGCGTTCGTGACGCCCGCACGGGCGGTGGGCGTGTAGAGCGGCTCGAGGTACTTGATCGAGTAGGACGGCTGCGAGGTGCGCAGGGAGGCGCGGACGATCGCGTACAGGTCGACGAAGACGCCGGAGCGCAGCAGGTCGTCGAGCACGTCTTCGCCGATGCCGTGCCTGCCGACGAGCCGCTTGAGCGCCGTCGTCTCGTAAGGGGCGTAGTGGTAGACGTGCATGCCGGGGTGCTGCGCGCGGCGCTCGACGACGAGCGCGAGGAAGCGTTCGAGGGCCTTCTTCTCCTGGGCACGGTCGTGCGCCCAGATCGGGACGAACGGCGGTTCGTCGTCCTTCGAGCTCGGTTCTGTGACGAGGCCGAAGAGGTACTCGAGCCCCCAGTCGACCGAACCGTCCTCGGCCCAGAGCGGGTCGCCCTCGAAGTCGAAGTAGATGTCGCCGGCGTCGGGCCGGGGGAGTCGTCGCAGCGCTTCGGGGGCGAAGACGTCGACGGTGATGCGGGGCCGGCCGTCGGGGAGGGTGGGGGCGTCGCCGTCGGGCGGTGACTGGATGACCTGGAGCCTGGCCTGGGCGCGAAGGGTGGCGAGGGTGCCGCCGGAGATGCCGGGGACGGGACCGTCGCTCGCGGCGAGGTCGTCGATCGTCTCGATGCCGGCTGCGTTGAGACGGGCGCGCTGGACGGTGCTGAGGTTGGCGACGAGGAGGACGTCGCGGTGCGCGGCGACCTCTTCCTGGCAGGTGTCGCACCGTCCGCAGGCGGTGATCCCGGGGGCGCCCCAGGCGATGGGTTCGGTCGCGCGCATGTGCTGCTCGACGAGGGCTTCGACGCGGGAGCGGCGGAACCGCAGGAGGGGAACGATGTCGTCGATGCGGTGCGTGGAGGTGGTGCGGTCGCCGAGGACGAGGTGGGCTTCGGGGGCGACGGTGATGCCGGCGCGCTGGAGCTGGTCGGCGTAGGCGGCGAGCTGGAGGACGGCGGTGACCTTGGCGTGCCGGGCGAGCTTGGTGTCGTAGACGGCGTAGCCGTCGTCGGTGCGGACGAGGAAGTCGGCGCGGCCGGAGAAGGTGCCGTCGAAGAGCTCGGCCTGGTAGATCGCGTCGACGTCGTCGCGCAGGGCGTCGAGGGTGAGGTCGTGAAGCGCCCTGGGTCTGATGGAGACTCGCGCTATTTGATTCCGACCAGCAGTTCGCGGTCGGCTTGGACAGCATAGAACGCGTTCTCGAACTCGACGGGCGGGACGTCGCCGAGGTAGCCATGGAGACGTTGCGCATTGTGCCAGTGCACCCACCCGAGCGTCGCGAGCTCGAGGTCCTCGACGGTCTTCCACGGTCGTTGGCGGGCAGGTCCGCGGACGAGTTCGGTCTTGTAATAGCCGTTCACCGTCTCGGCCAGGGCGTTGTCATACGAATCGCCGACGGTTCCGATCGAGGGTGTCGCGCCGATCTCCGCGAGGCGTTCGCCGTAGCGAATCGACGTGAACTGAGAGCCCGCGTCGCTGTGACAGCGCAGATCGGCGTGGCGTGCACCGCGGGACCAGCGGGCCATCTCGATCGCGTCGAGGACCATCTCGGTGCGCATGTGGGACGCGACCCGCCAGCCCACAATCATCCTGCTGAACGCGTCGACGATGAAGCACACGTAAGCGACGCCGGCCCAGGTGGGCACGAACGTCAGGTCCGTCACCCAGAGCCGGTTTGGTGCGGTCGCGGTGAACTCGCGCTTGACGAGGTCCGGGTGCCGCGCCGACGCCGGATCCGGGCGGGTGGTCTTCACCCGCTTCGACCGTCGGGCGCCCTCGATCCCCGCGACCCGCATCAGCCGGGCGGTCTGATCCCGACCGATCACGATCCTCGCTCGTCGGGCCGCCTTCCACAGCTTGCGGACCCCGTAGACGCGGTAGTTCATCTCCCACAGCTCGACCAGCCGCGGGATCAGCTCCTCGTCCCGCAGCGCGCGAGCCGAGGGGGCGCGGGTCTTGGCGGCGTAGTAGCTGCTCGGGGCCACCTGCAGCAGTCTGCAGATGAGCTCGACTCCGAGCCGGCGACCGTCGACCAGGTCGTCCTTGTTCGCGTCGATGAACGCGACTACTTCCGGTAGTGGCGGTCGAGCTCCGCCCCAAAGAAAGACGCCGCACGCTTGAGCACCTCGTTGGCGCGGCGAAGCTCCCGGTTCTCCTGCTCAAGCTCCCGCACCCGCTGCGCTTCGGCGCTGCTCACGCCCGGGGTGACGCCGTCGTCGATGTCGGCCTGCTTGACCCACATCCGCACGGACTCGACCCCGTAACCCAGCTGCGTCGCGACCCGCTGCACCGTCCCCTGCGTGACGCCGAGCTCAGCGCGCAGCGTCCTCACCATCCGCACTGCGGCGGCCTTCTCCTCGCTCGAGTAGCGACGCGTCGTCGGCTTCCCATTCGCCAGTTCCTTCGGCATGACTCCATCCTCGTTTCCAAGGTCAGGAGTCTCCAACAAACTCAGGGCGCTTCATCGCGTCGGTCGTGGAGGTCTTGGGTGCTGCGCGGCGGGCTGCTGGGTAGCTCGAGGAGGCCGCGACCGGTGGTCGGGTCGTAGGGGCCGAACCGGCCGAGGTACGTGTCGCGGAGGTGTGCTTCGTGGGCGGCGCCGAGCTCGGCGGTGCGTTCGAGCATCGCGTCGGGGTCGACGGGCGGGTTCGGGATGCGTCCGAGGCGGGCATCGAGGGTGCGGAGCAGCGCGAGCTCGCACGTGGCGGCGACGGTGATGTCGCTCGCGCTGATGATGGGCTGCCCGTCGAGGATGCGCATGCGGGCAGTCTGTCAGGCGTGTCCGACAGTGGTCCGCGACGCCGCCGTCGCCGGGCCCAGCGGCCTCGAGCAGTCCGCGGATCGCTCGGTTGCACACGTGGAGTGTGCCTTCGGGCGATCGGTCGGGTGGGTGCTATCGGGGTGGTGTGACGAGGCGGGTGCGGATCTCGTGGGTGGTGAAGGGGTCGGAGGTGCTGGTGGTGGTGTTGGTGCCGTCGACGTCGCGCCAGCTGGTCTCTCCGACGAGGCGCCACTGGCCTTGCCAGGTGGTGGTGAGCGTGACTTGGTAGGTGTCGAGGCGGGTGTTGAAGCGCCCTGAGTTTGTTGGAGACTCCTGACCTTGGAAACGAGGATGGAGTCATGCCGAAGGAACTGGCGAATGGGAAGCCGACGACGCGTCGCTACTCGAGCGAGGAGAAGGCCGCCGCAGTGCGGATGGTGAGGACGCTGCGCGCTGAGCTCGGCGTCACGCAGGGGACGGTGCAGCGGGTCGCGACGCAGCTGGGTTACGGGGTCGAGTCCGTGCGGATGTGGGTCAAGCAGGCCGACATCGACGACGGCGTCACCCCGGGCGTGAGCAGCGCCGAAGCGCAGCGGGTGCGGGAGCTTGAGCAGGAGAACCGGGAGCTTCGCCGCGCCAACGAGGTGCTCAAGCGTGCGGCGTCTTTCTTTGGGGCGGAGCTCGACCGCCACTACCGGAAGTAGTCGCGTTCATCGACGCGAACAAGGACGACCTGGTCGACGGTCGCCGGCTCGGAGTCGAGCTCATCTGCAGACTGCTGCAGGTGGCCCCGAGCAGCTACTACGCCGCCAAGACCCGCGCCCCCTCGGCTCGCGCGCTGCGGGACGAGGAGCTGATCCCGCGGCTGGTCGAGCTGTGGGAGATGAACTACCGCGTCTACGGGGTCCGCAAGCTGTGGAAGGCGGCCCGACGAGCGAGGATCGTGATCGGTCGGGATCAGACCGCCCGGCTGATGCGGGTCGCGGGGATCGAGGGCGCCCGACGGTCGAAGCGGGTGAAGACCACCCGCCCGGATCCGGCGTCGGCGCGGCACCCGGACCTCGTCAAGCGCGAGTTCACCGCGACCGCACCAAACCGGCTCTGGGTGACGGACCTGACGTTCGTGCCCACCTGGGCCGGCGTCGCTTACGTGTGCTTCATCGTCGACGCGTTCAGCAGGATGATTGTGGGCTGGCGGGTCGCGTCCCACATGCGCACCGAGATGGTCCTCGACGCGATCGAGATGGCCCGCTGGTCCCGCGGTGCACGCCACGCCGATCTGCGCTGTCACAGCGACGCGGGCTCTCAGTTCACGTCGATTCGCTACGGCGAACGCCTCGCGGAGATCGGCGCGACACCCTCGATCGGAACCGTCGGCGATTCGTATGACAACGCCCTGGCCGAGACGGTGAACGGCTATTACAAGACCGAACTCGTCCGCGGACCTGCCCGCCAACGACCGTGGAAGACCGTCGAGGACCTCGAGCTCGCGACGCTCGGGTGGGTGCACTGGCACAATGCGCAACGTCTCCATGGCTACCTCGGCGACGTCCCGCCCGTCGAGTTCGAGAACGCGTTCTATGCTGTCCAAGCCGACCGCGAACTGCTGGTCGGAATCAAATAGCGCGAGTCTCCATCAGACCCAGGGCGCTTCAGAGAGCGGCTGTCGCACAGTGATGTATCGAACACACGCGTCTCGACCAAAGGGAGGCCCGAAACCGGACGCGAACTTGGGTCGAAGGGAGAAGGTGTCTCGTTACGCCAGTTGCCGAACAGGTCGATCGCGTTGTCGGTGGCTTCGGTTGAGATGTCCCACTCCTCGGCAGTTGCGATCGGGAGGGCAATCACCACAAGAGCGACGACAGAGGCGAGCCTCGCGCCCATCATCGGGCGGGTAACTCGTTGACGCCGCGCTTCGCCTCGATCTTCCATGCGCCGTCGGACCAAGCTGCGACAAGGGCCGTCGTGTGGGTCTCTCGTGGCCGATCGACGCGCTCGCCCTCAGGGGACACCTCGATCCCGGGGGCAATGACTAGGTCCATCAACCAGGTGTGGTGCTCGTTCGACGACTCGGGCTCATATAGCTTGGCGAGGTCGATCGAGAGGGCTGACCCGAGCAGCAGTCGGTCCTCGTCAGCGAGCTTCTCGGCCCCCTCGGCAAGGGCGCTGCAGTACTCGCATGTCGGCGCAGAGATGCTGCGCAGCAGCGACGTGTCGCCTGTGTTCAGCGTGTATCCGTAGAGCGCTACGAAGTACTCGACGGCCGCTTTGGAGCCGACCTTGCCGGGCGTCTTGAGGTCTACGGGAACGGCTGGCGGTGTCGTGATCTTCTCGATCGTCGGCTTGTCGGCTGTCGCGCTCGCGGTGGGGGTCGCTGAGGGCGTCTTGCTCGCGGGCAAGGGCGTCGGCGGCGCGGTCGGCGAGGGCGCCGCCTCGCTCGTGCATCCGGTGAGCAGGATCGCCGCGAGGACGACGGAGGCGCAGCGCAGGGCGAGCGAGGAGGTCGCGGGCATGGTGAGCAAGGTAGCGACCCGCTGAGACGCTCGCCACATATGTCCCGCATCTGTGGATCAGCGTGGTCGAAGGGCATCATGTGGGCACTGCTCGGCCGCGGACAACGGGCGGCTGAGGATGGGCGTGCATCAGCCGACGGATCGCTGGGACGCACTCGTGACGTGTGCATCCGGGCGATCAGTCGAGCGGCCGGCCCACCGATCGCCGGAATGCACAGCTGACACGTGCATTCGGGCGATCAGTCGAGGGGGCCGGGGCGCCGATCGCCCGGGTGCACACCTCACGCGTGGATCAGGGCGATCCGTGGGCACGCAGCGCACCCGGACAGGAGCACGCACCCGGCGGCCCCGGACTCAGCGGTCGGCTGTCACCGCGTCGATGATCCGCTCGAGCTCGGTGAGCCGCGCGACGCCCGCGCGGGAGAAGACGATCTCGCCGTCGCGCAGGATGACGAGTGTCGGCAGCGACATCACGTGGAAGCGCGCTGCGAGCCCTTGCTGCTCGTCCGTGTTGACGCTGCCGAACACGAGGTCGGGGTGCCGCTGCGACGCGGCCTCGAACACGGGCTTGAAGTAGTGGCACGGCCGGCACCACGGCGCCCAGAAGTCGAGCAGCACGACACCCGGCCCGGCGACGAGCCGACCGAGCGTCTCGGGGTCGATCGGGACGGTGGCCACGGGAGGAATCTACGTCGCTCGCCCACCGGGCGCGCGGGCCGGGACGTGGACCGTGCCGCATCTCTCACCAACTGGTGGAAGAATTGGTCAGATGCTCACCGACGCCCAGATCGCAGCGCTCGTCGGCCGCACCGTGCTCGCTCGGGGCGAGGACGTGCGGGCGCAGGGGCGTGTCGTGTCTGTCGCGCGCAACGGGAGCACCGTCGTCGGGCACGTCACCGGGTCGAACGACGAGCAGTACGTCGCCGTCGTGAACTTCGCCGGCACGGGTGACGCCGCCCGGCCGCGGCACGGTACGTGCAGCTGCCCGGTGCGGCTCAACTGCAAGCACGTCGCCGCGACGCTCCTGACGCTCAAGGCGCGCGAGCGCGCCGTCGACGACCTCCCCGACGCAGGCGCGGCCGCGGCTCCGCGCGGCCTGAGCGCGAGCCCGCGCGGCTCGAACGCGGCTACGGGCCGCGAGGGTGAGCGCACCGCCCGTGACTACGCGTCCAAGCCCGAGTGGCAGCGCACGTTCGAGGGCCTGCTCGACGACGCGCCCCCGGCTCCGCGTCCTGCACCGCCCGCGCTCACCCCGTGGGGCACGCGCGTGACGACCGAGGTCGCGCTCATGGTCGAGGCGACGCCTGTGACGCGGTCGTCGCGTGTGGCGGGCGTCGGCGGCGTCAACGTCACGGTCCGCCCGCTCGCGAAGGGCCGCACGGGCACGTGGGTGCGTCAGGGCGTCTCGTGGCAGGACTTCCGCTACCCCGACGCGTCCATCTCCCTGCCGCCCGAGCAGTTCACGGCTCTGCGCGCGCTCGCGGCCCTCGGCGACGTCGACTACCTGAACTCGTCCGTGCTCGGCATCCACATCGAGCGTCTCCCCGGGCCGGCGCTGTGGGCTGCGCTCACCGAGGCGTACCGGACGGGCGTGCCGTTCCTGCACCCTGACCGCAGCGAGCTCGCGTTCGAGCCGCGTCCCGTGCCCGTCGTGCTGAAGATCTCGCACAGCCGCCGCAAGGAGGGCGGCCTGCGCGTCTCGGCGGGCTTCGACCTGCCGCGCAAGTGGCGCGAGACGCCGAACATCGTCCGCCTCGGCGAGCCCGCCGCGGGCATCCTCGGCTGGGGTGGCACGGACGAGCCTGGCCGCTCGACGACGCTGCGGCTCGCAGCCACGCGCCCGCTCGACCCGTCCGTCATCAGCCTGCTCGACCGTCCGTCGCCGCTGCTCGTCCCGGAGGACGACGTCGAGCGGTTCTTCGCGCAGGTCCTGCCGCGGCTGCGCGGCCTCGTCGACCAGGTCGTCGTCGCTGACGGCGTCGCGATGCCCGCGGCGCCCGAGCCGACGCTGTGGCTCGACGTCGTGCGCAGCCCGTCGCACGACACGCGTCTGCGCTGGGAGTGGCGGTACGCCCCGACCGGCCCGGACGACGACGCGCCCCGCGACCTCGGCCCCGCCCTCCTCACCGCGGACCTCGGCACGCCTGCGCTCGGCGCGATGCGCGACGAGGTCGCGGAGAACGCGATCCTCGACCGCGTGCTCGACACCGTGCCGCGCCTCCTGCGACACGTCGAGCAGGGCTTCGAGCAGGGTGTCGGCACGGAAGAGCTCACCGGCCTCGACACGGTGACGTTCTTCGCGGAGGAGCTGCCCGAGCTGCAGGCGGCCGCCGCGGCCACGCCTGGCTTCGAGATCGACGTCCACGGCGAGGGCGTCGACTACCGGCTCGTCGAGCACGTCGACGTCACGGTCGACACGACCGAGCGCGAGAACGACCGCGACTGGTTCGACCTGCAGGTGCGCGTCTCCGTGGGGGACCAGGAGGTCCCGTACGAGGTGCTGTTCCGCGCGATCGCCGCGGGCTCGAGCCACCTCCTCCTCGCGGACGGCTCGTACTTCGCGCTCGACGACCCGCGCTTCGAGCGGCTGCGCGACATCATCGCCGAGGCCCGCGCGATGCAGGAGGGCACGGGCGGCCCGCTGCGCGTCTCGCGCTTCCAGGCGACGCTGTTCGAGGAGCTCGAGTCGCTCGGCGTCGTCGGCGACCAGGCGGCGCAGTGGCGCGACGCGCTCGGCGCCCTCGCGCAGGGTGGCGCGCCCACGCGCATCGACGTCCCGGCGACGATGCATGCCGAGCTGAGGCCCTACCAGCGCGACGGCCTCGACTGGCTCGCGTTCCTCGCCGAGCACCACCTCGGCGGCGTCCTCGCCGACGACATGGGACTCGGCAAGACGATCCAGACGCTCGCGTTCGTCGCGCACCTGCTCAGGCAGGACGTGCCCGACGACGCAGCGCCCGGGACGCGGCGCCCGCCCGTGCTCGTGGTCGCGCCGACGAGCGTCGTCGGGAACTGGGTCGCGGAGGCGCGGCGCTTCGTCCCCGACCTCACAGCCGTCTCGGTCTCGACGACGGCCGCGAAGCGGCGAGGGCGCACGCTCGCCGACGAGATCGGCGACGCCGACATCGTCGTCACGTCGTACGCCCTGTTCCGTCTGGACTTCGAGTCGTACGACGCGCTCGACTGGTCGACGCTCGTCCTCGACGAGGCTCAGTTCGTCAAGAACCACCAGTCGGTCGGCTACCAGTGCGCGCGCAAGCTGCGCACGCCCACGAAGATCGCGCTGACGGGCACCCCGCTCGAGAACAACCTCATGGAGCTGTGGTCGATCATGTCGATCGTCTGCCCCGGCCTGTTCCCGAGCCCCACACGTTTCGCCGAGCACTTCGCCCGTCCGATCGAGCGCAAGGGCGACAACGTGCGCCTCGCGCAGCTCCGCCGTCGGGTCGCGCCGTTCATGGTGCGCCGCACCAAGGAGGCCGTCGCGGCGGACCTGCCGCCGAAGGTCGAGGCGGTCACCGAGGTCGACCTCAACCCGCGCCACCGCAAGGTGTACGACCGGCTGCTGGCGCGCGAGCGTGCCCGCGTCCTCGGGCTCGTTGACGACCTCGACGGCCACCGTTTCGAGGTGCTGCGCTCGCTGACGATCCTGAGGCAGGCGGCGCTCGACGTGTCGCTCGTCGCGGACGCGGACCCGCACATCGCGCCGGCGGAGCCGGGGGACGACGCCGCGGTCGGGCCAGCGGTGGACGGACCGGCCGTGCACGGCCCGGGGTCCGGGGCGGGGCCCCACCACGCGCCGTCGTCCAAGCTCGAGGTGCTGTTCGAGATGCTCGACGACATCCTCGCTGAGGAGCACTCGGTGCTGATCTTCAGCCAGTTCACGCAGTTCCTCGGCAAGGTGCGTGACGGGCTGGTCGCACGCGGCGTCGAGCACTCGTACCTCGACGGCCGCACGCGCAACCGTCAGGAGACGATCGAGCGCTTCACGTCGGGCGGGACGAAGGTGTTCCTGATCTCGCTCAAGGCGGGCGGGTTCGGTCTGAACCTCACGGCGGCCGACTACTGCATCCTGCTCGACCCGTGGTGGAACCCGGCGGCGGAGGCGCAGGCGGTCGACCGTGCGCACCGCATCGGTCAGACCAAGCAGGTCATGGTCTACCGGCTGGTCGCACAGGACACGATCGAGGAGAAGGTCATGGCCCTCAAGGCGGGCAAGTCCGCGCTGTTCACGTCGGTGCTCGACGGCGGCGCGGCGGGCGGCGCGGGCCTCAGCGCGCAGGATGTCCGCGAGCTGCTCGCCTGACACCTCCCGACAGATCGCTCGGATGCACCCACCGTTGGTGCATCCGGGCGATCGGCGCGTCCGAGCGCCGACCGTCTGTGCCATGCTCCTGGTCAGTTACCGGGGAGGTCAGGGCAATGGTGCGTCGCACGGCGGACGTGGGGTACGGGACCGGAGACTGGTTTGTAGTTCCACTCGCCGATGGGTCCTTCGCGCCCGGCCGGGTGGTAGTTCATCACGGAGAGCAGGGAGTCTTGGGATATCTGTTCGCTCCGCAGACGACCTCTCCGACATTGAAGGATGTCAGTCTTCTCGATCCGGGGGACGCCCTGTTGGCCTGCAAGATGTCGGGGCTGTACATCGGTAGCCGGTGGCCATTGCTTGGCGGTGCTGGACCGGTAGATCTGAGCGTGTGGCGTCTCCCGGAAGGAGAGAACGATGTCAGAAGACTCTCCGTCCGCGGCCGCGAGGTGCGCGTCGATGTGATCGACCGCTACTTGCGTACTGTTCACTCGTTTCATGTGCCGCTCAGTGAGCTCGGGCAACGACAGCCGGGAGGGTCCCTCGGACCGCTCTCTGTCGAGAACTGGTTCCCGCAAGCCCTCGCTCACGGAACTCTTGTGCCGTTGCGGACTCAGCGGTGGTGGGATCATCCGACGCCGGTGCCTGAGGCTGCGCCGATGGCGCCGCCGCGGGAGGATCTGGATGACCGTGTGTGCATCGTGGTGCCGGGCCGGAAGAGGTCGGCGGTGGACGTGATCGAGTGTGCGCTGCTTCTCGAGCTCGACTCGGAGCTGGGGGAGCTAGACGGGACGATGAGTGGTCCGGAGGGTACGGAGATCGTGCTGTACGGCCAGGATGGGCGTGGGCTCGCGGCGGAGGTGGAGCGGATCGTGCGTGCGCACAAGCTGCCCGCGGGCACGCATCTGCTGGTCGAGGCGGGCGAGGACACCTGGACGGTCCCCTTGGCGCCGTGAGCTGCGCCAGACGTGGCCTCTCAGGAGGCACACAGGCGCGGTAAAGCGGCGCCTCAGCGCGCCTCCGTAGAACTGGTGTGGACATCACGACCAGCTCAGGAGACTTCATGACCGCCAGAACTCACCGCGGCGCGCGCCACGCAGCGTCGTTCGCCTCCGTCGTCCTCGTGGCGGCTCTCGTCGGCTGCTCGCCTGCCGCGTCGCGGGACACGTCGACGTCAGCGACGTCGTCGACCGCGTCCGTCGTCGCCGTCGCGTCCGCGAAGGAGGCGCGCGAGAACAACGTCGAGGTGCACGACGCCGGGGACGCGGCGTCGTGGGATGCGTCGACCGAGACGGTGGTCACCCTGAGCGGGACGACCGCGACGGTCGCAGGTGCGGCGCCCGACGCAGTCACGGTCGACGGCTCGACCGTGACGGTCACGAGGGCGGGGACCTACCGGCTGACGGGCACGCTCACGGACGGTCAGGTCGTCGTCGCGACGGCGGACGAGGACCTCGTGCGGGTCGTCCTCGACGGCGCCCAGATCGCGAGCTCGACCTCGTCGCCCCTGTTCGTCGAAGATGCGGGCGTCGTCGCGGTGGTCCTCGCGGCCGGCACGCGCAACACGCTGTCCGACGCCGCGCAGTACGAGTACGCCGAGGGGGAGGACGAGCCGAACGCTGCCCTGTTCTCGACCGCCGACCTGACGATCGCGGGGACCGGGCAGCTGACGGTCGAAGGCCGGTCGAACGACGGCATCGCGTCCAAGGACGGGCTCGTCATCGAGTCGGGCTCCATCTCGGTCTCGGCTCTCGACGACGGCGTGCGAGGCAAGGACTACCTCCTCGTCGAGGGCGGCACGCTGCTTGTCGAGGCGGGCGGCGACGGCCTCAAGTCGGACCAGGACGAGGACGCTGGCAAGGGGTGGATCCAGGTGCTCGACGGCACGGTCGACGTGACCGCCGGCGACGACGGGATCGCGGCGCAGACCGATGTGATCGTCGACGGCGGCGCGGTCACCGTCGCGGCGACGGGCGACGGGGTCCGCGGCGCCGTCGCGGTTGTCGTCGCGGGTGGGGCAGTGAACGTCACGCAGTCCGAGGAGGGCATCGAGGGCGCGCTGATCGCCATATCGGGAGGAACGACGTCGGTCGTCGCGTCAGATGACGGCCTCAACGCGTCGGACGGCTCCGGCTCGACGGCGCAGGAGGGCCCCGGCGGAACCGGTGGCGTCGAGGTGCCCGCCGGGAAGCCGACCGACATGCCTGAGCGCGGCGAGGCCCCCGCAGGGGGCGGCGCTCCCGGCGGGGCAGAGGCGCCGTCGGGCGAACGGCCCTCAGGTGACATGCCCGCTGGCGGCCAGGGCGGCCAGGGCGGCGGACGCGGCGGCATGGGCGGCGCGACGACGTACACGCGCAGCGACGACCTGCACATCGAGATCTCGGGTGGCGCCCTGACGATCGACGCGGGCGGTGACGGCATCGACTCGAACGGTTCCCTCTCTCTTTCGGGCGGTGCCACGATTGTGTACGGACCGATGAATGCGGGTAACGGCGCGCTCGACGCGGAGAGCGGCATCCAGGTCACTGGCGGGACCCTTGTCGCACTCGGCGCGGCGGGAATGGCGCAGGCTCCCGATGCGGCGTCGGCTCAGCCGTGGGTCCAGCTCACGGGCGCGGGCGAGGCTGACGTGCCGGTCGAGGTGGTGGACGACGCCGGCACGGTCGTCGCGACGTTCACGTCGCCCAAGGCGTTCGGGGACGCTGTCGTCTCTGCTCCGGACCTGGTCGCTGGCGCGTCCTACTCCGTGAAGCAGGGCGGGTCGACCGTCGCGACGGCGACGGCGACCGCGGCCAGCTGAGCTGGCCTCGAGAATCTCCCGCAACAGGCAGGTGGCTTTCCCTCACACAGGAGCCTGCCCGCCGATAGGGAGGGTGAACGGGTGCGCGCCGGCCACGACGACTGCCAAGGAACTGTGCTGCTGGCGCTTGCTGCGAACATTCGGCGTCATCCCCCGAGACGCTGAGCTGCGCACCGCCCGTGAGCGCGGCCCCGGTCCCCATCGACCTGGGCCGCGCTCCTCTGTGCCCAGGCCGATGACGGTGCGCCGGTGGCCGGGCGGGGCTCAGCCGATCGCCTCGCCGACGGTCCGCCCGGAGAACAGGCACCCGCCGAGGAACGTGCCCTCGAGCGCGCGCTCCCCGTGGACCCCGCCTCCGCCGAACCCGGCGGCCTCGCCGACCGCCCACAGCCCCGGCAGCACCTCGCCGTCGGGGCGCAGCACGCGTCCGTCGACGTCGGTGTGCAGGCCGCCGAGCGTCTTGCGTGTCAGGACGCGCAGCCGCACGGCGAGGAGGGGACCGTCGTCGGGCGTGGTGAACGGGCGTGGCGGCGCCACCCGGATCAGGCGGTCGACGACGAACTCGCGGGCCCGCGCCGTCGCGACGACCTGCGGGTCCTTGCCGAGGCCCGAGGTGACCTGGGCGTCGCGCAGCGTCACGAGCCGCTCGAGCTCAGCGGCGTCGATGCGGTCCTCACCCGTGAGCGCGTTCATCCCGGCGGCGAGCTCGCGGACGGTCGGCGCCCACACGAAGTCCTCCGACTCCTGCGCGAACCGCTCGACCGGTCCGACGGCGCCCGGCTGTGAGTCGCATCGCTTGGTGGCGTGCTTCTGGTAGCGGTCAGTGGCCGATGAGGAGGGCTTCTCTGGCGGCATCGACGAGCTCTGGGGTGAGGGTGTGGAGGTCGTTGATGGTCTGGATGCGTTCGATCTGGGTGGCCAGGCGGTCCAGGAGCCGGAAGTTGCCTGCGGTGATGCGAGCGACGGTGGCCAGGGCGGTGGCGTGCGCGATCGGGTCGTGGTCGGTGTGCTGGGCGGGTAGGCGCGTGGTGAGGACAGCGGTGAGCTCGTCGGGGCCGAGGGGTCTGTACTCGTGGGCGAAGCCGATGCGGCTGTAGAGCTGGGGATAGCGCGCGAGGCGCTTTTCGATGCCTGGCATGCCGATGAGGATGACGCCCATGTGGTGGCGGTCGTAGTAGTCGCGGGCTTGCTCGAGACCGGTGCTCTTGAGCCTGTCGGCTTCGTCGATGATGAGCAGCTCGGTGCGCCCGGAGGAGCGTGAGGCGTCGTGAACGTAGGGGTCGACGAGTCCGAGCTCGTCGTAGTCGATCGCGTAGGAGATCGCTTGGCAGGCTCGGGGTAGGCCTTGGTCGATCTGCTTGAGGGTGGCGGCCGCCGTGGGGGTGTAGAACGCGGTGCGTACTTCCAGGACCCGTGGCGGCACGGGTCCGACCGTGTCGCCGACGTCGTATTGCCATTGCTCCCAGGAGTCGACGCCGGCGTAGTGGCGGGCTGAGAGTGTCTTGCCTATCCCGGGCGGGCCCCAGCACAGTCCGATGTAGCGGTGGGTGCGCACGGTGTCGGCGAACTCGGTGAACCGCCGGTGCTCGCGGGTGCTGTAGAAGGACGGGACGGGGTGAGGGTGCGGGGCGGCGGAGTTGACCTCGTCGAAGGTTCCGGTGAGGAACCGCCGGCCGTCGTTGTCTTTGCCGAGCACGGAGAGCTTCTTAGTCGGTGGCATACAGACGCAGTCCATGTCGTGGTCGGGGCTCAAGAGCCGGTGGCGGTGCTGTGTCGTCGGTGCTGACTGCTGGTGGGGCGTATCGGGTATCGCTGGGCAGGGCGCTGGCGAGGGTGCGGTGTTGGCGGAGCTGGTCCTTGAGGTCGCGGCGGCGTTGACGGCGGGCGGCTTGGAGCTGGTCGAGGGAGATCGACTCGGCGGACAGCTCAGGGGCGATCGCCCGGCACAAGAACTCGTCGTTGAAGTACACGCGGATCTCCCCGACGTCGCGCGGGTTGAAGCGGACGGTGACCTGCTCCCCGACGTAGGCGGCCAGGACTGTGGACAGGTAGCGGGTCGAGGCGAACTGGATGCCGTCGCGCTGGACCTTGCGGGTGGTGGCCGCGGTGAGCAGGAGCAGGTCGAGATCCTCAGGGTGGGCGGGGCTGCGCGGGATGAAGCCGCTCGCGCTCCACCGGACGGTCGGCCCCTGGTGGGTCTGGGAGTGGGGGCGGGCGTTGTACTCGGCAACGACGTACTGCTCGAGGATGGCGTCGAGGTCTTCGAGCGAGAGCGACGGGGAGGTGACCGGTGCGCCGTTCGTGCCGTGCGGGATGTACCCGGGCAGGTGCGGCAGGAGCTCGGTGGTGACGGTCCGGTAGAACCGCTCGATCTTCCCCCGCCCTTGAGGCACCCCGACCCGGGAGTGGATCAGCCGGATGTGGGCGTCCAGGCACACCTGCTCCAGGCGAGCGGAGGTGAAGTCCGAACCGTGGTCGCTGTAGAGGACCTCGGGCAGCCCACAGACCGGCCAGCCCCGGTTCGTCTTGGCGTTGACGGCCTGGTGCAGGGCGAGCGCCGTCTGCTCGGCCGAAGGTGCGCCGAGGAAGAGGGTGTAGCCGGCCACGGCGCGGGAGTAGTCGTCCAGGACCACCGTCAGCCAGGGGCGCACCTGGGTGCCCTTGGCGTCGAGGATCGCCACGTCCAGGAGAGTGTGGTCGACTTGCCACTGCTCGTTGGGGCGCTCGGCCGAGCGCCGCAGCACCAGCTCGAACCTGTCCCGGTATCCCGCGTCCCCGTGCTCGGCCAGAGCGCGCAGCCCGGGATCGATCCCGGCGACCAGGCTCCGGACGCTGGAGTAGCTGGGGGCAGACAGGCCGCGATCGTGTGCGATGCCGGCCACGCGGCGGTGGATGAACGCCACTGTCGGAGCCGGCGTTGCCAGGGCGAGAGCTTCGACTACCTCGATCAGCTCTGCCGGGATTCGACGCCGGCCATGATCGCTGCGTTGGCGCCGAGCGAGGCTGTGTGAGGTGGGGTCAGACCGATAGGCGCGCGCCCAGCGCGAGAGGGTGCGCAGCGGGACCCCCGACTCGGCTGCCAGCCGCGTCCATGGGACACCGTCGTCGTGGCGGCGCAGGAGAGCGATCTTGTCCGAGACCTCCCACCGCGCCGGCACGTCCCCTCACATCGGCCGTGCGTCTTGGGCGAGGTGGCGGTAGGCCGTGCCGCGCGAGACCCCGAAGGTCTCAGCGATCTGCTGGACCGTGTAGGACTTCTCGTCATACATTGTCCTGGCCCGACGCGCCTTGGTCGCCGTCATCTTGAACCGGCCCCCACCCTTGCGACCTCTCGCGCGGGCGGCGGCAAGACCGTCCTGCGTGCGCTCGACGATCAGGTCATGCTCGAACTCGGCGATCGCGGCGAGCATGTGGAAGAACAGGCGGCCACCCGGTGTCGTGGTGTCGATGCCCTGAGGCGGTGCCTTCAGACCGATGCCTCGCTGCTGCAGAGTCTCGACGACTTCCTTGAGGTTGCGCACCGACCGCCCGAGCCGGTCGAACTTAGTCACCACCAACGTGTCACCGGAACGCAGGTACTCCAGAGCGTCGTCGAGTGCCGGCCGCTTGGCGAGCACACCTGAGGCGTGCTCGACGAACACCTTCTCGCACCCGGCGGCGGCGAGCAGGTCCGTCTGACCGTCCGGGTTCTGCTCCCGGGTGGAGACGCGCGCGTATCCGATCGAAGCCATCACCTGAAAGTAACGCCAACGTGCCTCGCGGTACATAGGTCTCGGACACGGCCCATGAGACACGACGCACGGTGCAGCACCGTGATGGGGGCGACGGTCTCATGGACGGTCATCCATGAGACACCCCAGGCCTGGTGGCTGTCGCCGGCCTCGAGGGAGGAACTAGACACTGTCTGGGAGTAGCGAGCGTCGGCCGTCCGTCTGAGGCGTGTGGGTTCGGGCGGCGCGCAGTCCGTTCAGGATCACGATGACCTCGGCGACCTCGTGGACCAGGACCACGGCAGCGAGCCCCAGGACACCGAAGAGGGCGAGCGGGAGCAGCGCGGTGATGATCAACAGGGACAGGATGATGTTCTGGTTGATGATGCGGCGGCCCCGACGGGCGTGGTCGAACGCTCTGGGGATGAGACGCAGGTCATGGCCGGTGAACGCGATGTCGGCGGACTCGATCGCGGCGTCCGATCCGGTCGCGCCCATCGCGATGCCGATGTCGGCTGCCGCGAGAGCGGGCGCGTCGTTGATGCCATCGCCGATCATCGCGACTGGTCCCGCCTCGGAGAACGCTCCGATCGCGGCGGCCTTGTCCTCAGGGCGCAGTTCCGCGCGCACGTCGACGATCCCCGCCTGGGCGGCAAGGGCCTGGGCTGTGCGGGTGTTGTCGCCGGTGAGCATCGTCATGCCGACCCCCTGGCTTGCGAGGGTACGGACGACCTCGGGGACTTCGGGGCGTAGTTCGTCTCGGACGCCGATCGCGCCGACTGGCGCTCCGTCGCGGTGCACGATCACGACGGTCATGCCTTGCTCTTCCAGTCCCTCGACCCGGTCGCCGAGCTCACCGGCGTCGAGCCAGCGCGGGCTGCCGACGGTGATCGTCGAACCATCGGCGGTGCCTTCGATGCCGTGCCCCGCCTGCTCGGTCACATCCGCCGCTGCGGTGACGCCCGGGGCGGCGGCGGTGATCGCCGCGGCGAGAGGATGAGTGCTGTGGTGCTCCAGTGCAGCGGCCCATGCGAGCACCTGTGCCTCGGTGAGGCCGTCGACGGTGAGGACTGCAGCGACGGCAGGCTGGTTGCGGGTGAGCGTGCCGGTCTTGTCAACGGCCACGTGCCGGACGGTGCCGAAGCGCTCGAAGACCGCTCCAGACTTGATGATCACTCCGAACTCGCTCGCCGCGCCGATGCCGGCGACGACTGTCAGCGGGACGGAGATCGCTAGCGCGCAGGGCGAGGCTGCCACCAGCACCACGAGGGCGCGCGTTGCCCACAGCTCTGGATCGCCCAGCAGCGAGCCGATGATTGCGACCAGCGCAGCAAGAATCAGGACACCAGGGACGAGCGGACGGGCGATCTTGTCGGCTAGGCGGGCACGTTCGCCCTTCTCGGTCTGCGCCTTCTCGACCAGCTCCACGATCGTGGTGAGCGAGTTGTCGGTGCCCGCCGCGGTCGCCTCGACCTCCAGTGCGCCGGCGCTGTTGATCGCGCCAGCCGAGACCGCGTGACCGGGCTCGACCTCCACCGGGATCGACTCGCCCGTGATCGCCGAGGTGTCCAGGCTGGAGCGTCCCGCCCGGACGATGCCATCGGTCGCGATCCGCTCTCCCGGACGAACCACCATGAGCTGGCCGACAGTCAGCTCCTTCGCCGCGACCTCGATGGAGGCCCCGTCGCGCAGCACGGTCGCGGTGTCCGGCACGAGCTTCAACAGCGCCCGCAGACCACCGCGGGCGCGATCCATCGCCTTGTCTTCCAGCGCCTCGGCGATGGAGTACAGGAACGCCAGAGCGGCTGCTTCCTCGACGTAACCGAGAAGGACCGCGCCGATCGCACTGATCGTCATCAGCAAGCCGATACCGATCTTGCCCTTGAAGAGCCTCCGGACCGCGCCAGGTGTGAAGGTCGACGCGCCCAGCAGCAGGCCGATCCAGAACAGGACCAGAGCCACGGTCTCAGCCCCGGACCGCTCAGAGATCAGACCACTGAGAAATGCGACACCGGAGAAGATCGGGACCAGAACACTGCGGTCCTTCCACCACGGCCGCTCCGCGCCCTCGAGCTCCTCACCTGTCGGCGTCGCACTCTCGTGCTCGCACCCACACGCCGCGCTCATGCACCCGCTCCAGTCCCGCAGCAGCCCGGCACCGTGCACGTCGAGTCCACGCAGGGAGCCTGCTCGTCCACGGCGAGTGTCACGTCCACCAGAGCGACGAGGGCCGCAGCGAGATGCGGGTCGGCGATCTCGTAACGAGTCTGCCGTCCTTCGGGCTCTGCGACGACGATCCCGCAGTCTCGCAAGCACGTCAGATGGTTCGACACGTTCGAGCGAGTCAGCTCCAGCTCGCGCGACAGCACAGCCGGGTAACTCGGGCTATCAAGAAGGGTCATCAGGATCCGGGAGCGCGTCGGGTCCGCCATGGCCCGGCCCAGCCGGTTCATGACGTCGAGACGCGAAGCAATAGTCAGCATGGACTGAACTATACAGCCCTCGCTGACGCGTTGTTGGATCTGCGCCTCGCTCTGACGCCCGTCGCTGGCCACAAGTCAGTCGCGGTCAACCGAACGGCTTACCCGGGCCCGACAGTGGCAGCGCCGCACACGGCGGCACACCGAGCCGCCACCGAAACGTGCTGGAACCGCGCCATCAATCGATGCGACTCACAGCCCAACCGGCCAGGGACGCCCGGGGTGCGGCCGAAAACGATCAGTTCCGGTGTTCTGTGTGATCCCTACAAGGCGGCCATCACCTCGGCCCGTCAGCGGTCCTCAAGGAGTGCGATGAACTCGTCGGCCATCGCGAGCTTCCGGGCGAGGTCGGCTCGCTGCTCATGGGCCCGCGCGACGAACTCCTCGAGGCGCTTCTGGGTGTTGGGGTCGTCGGTGTCGGCCGCGAGGGCGTCGACCAGCTCGAGGAGTTCGGCCATCTCCTCGAGGGTGAAGCCGAGTGGTTTCATGCGGCGGATGAGCAGTAGGCGCTCCACGTCGGCGTCGGTGTAGAGGCGGAAGCCGCCGTCGGTGCGGCCGGTGGGGCGCAGCAGGCCGACCTCGTCGTAGTGGCGCAGCGTTCGCAGCGACAGACCGGTGCGCTCGGCGACGGCCCCGATGTGCATGGTGCTGGCGACCAGCTGGCGCTCAGGCATGGTGGGGGAACCTCCAGGGTGATGACGACTTGCAACTCTACCGTCACGTCAGGTTAGAGTTGCGGCGGTCGCGAGCAGGATCTCGTCCCGCTCCAGCCCCTCATCCTTGCGCGCAGCGTGGCGTGCCCCGTCCTCCCGCCGCCCACACCGGGCTGCTCCCCGGGGTGCTCGCACCCACGAACGTGAACGGAACACTCTGTGACCAACACTCCTGTGCGGATCTCTGACCCGGCCGAGACGCCGCGGCCCGCCACCGGCGCTCCCGAGGCTGACGAGGCCAACTCCGTCCGGGCCGCGCTGCGCTCCCCGCGCCGGCTCAAGACCGAGGTCCTGGCGGGCCTGGTCGTGGCGCTGGCGTTGATCCCGGAGGCGATCGCGTTCTCGATCATCGCCGGCGTCGACCCGCGTATCGGGCTGTTCGCCTCGTTCACGATGGCCGTGGCGATCTCGTTCCTCGGCGGCCGCCCCGCGATGATCTCGGCAGCGACCGGAGCGATCGCCCTGGTCATCGCCCCGGTCGCCCGGGAGTACGGCGTCGACTACCTCATCGCGACCGTGATCCTCGGCGGGGTTATCCAGGTTGTGCTCGGAGTGCTCGGGATCGCCAAGCTCATGCGCTTCATCCCTCGCTCGGTGATGGTCGGCTTCGTCAACGCCCTGGCGATCCTGATCTTCCTGTCGCAGCTGCCGCACCTGATCGACGTGCCGTGGGCCGTCTACCCCCTCGTCGCCGTCGGCATCGCGATCATGGTGCTGCTGCCGCGCTGGACCAACGTCGTGCCCGCACCCCTGGTCGCGATCGTCCTGCTGACCGCCGCGACGGTCCTGGCCGCGATCAACGTCCCCACGGTCGGTGACGAGGGCGAGCTGCCCGAGTCCCTGCCGGCGCTGCTGTTCCCCGACGTGCCGCTGAACCTGGAGACCCTGCGCATCATCGCCCCGTTCGCCCTGGCGATGGCCCTAGTCGGGATCCTGGAGTCGCTGCTGACCGCCAAGCTCGTCGACGACGTCACCGACACCCACTCGAACAAGACGCGCGAGGCCTGGGGCCAGGGTGCCGCCAACATCATCACCGGGTTCTTCGGTGGCATGGGCGGCTGCGCCATGATCGGCCAGACGATGATCAACGTGAAGGCCTCCGGGGCCCGCACCCGCATCTCCACGTTCCTCGCCGGCGTCTTCCTGCTCGTCCTGGTCGTCGGGCTCGGCGACATCGTGGCGATCATCCCGATGGCGGCGCTCGTCGCAGTGATGGTGATGGTGTCGGTCGGAACGCTGGACTGGCACTCGATCCACCCGCAGACCCTGCGCCGGATGCCGAAGTCCGAGACCGCCGTGATGCTCGCGACCGTCGCCGTCACCGTCGCGACCCACAACCTCGCCTATGGCGTCATCGTCGGCGTCGTCGTGGCGATGGTCCTGTTCGCCCGCCGGGTCGCCCACTTCACCAGCGTGACCCGACTGGACGCCAGCGACGACGACGGACAGCGCGTCTACGCCGTCCGGGGCGAGCTGTTCTTCGCCTCGTCCAACGACCTCGTCTACCAGTTCGACTACGCCGGCGACCCCGACGACGTCGTCATCGACATGACCAACGCCCACGTCTGGGACGCCTCCACCGTCGCGACCCTCGACGCCATCCGCCACAAGTACGCGACCAAGGGCAAGACCGTCACCATCGTCGGGATGAACCCCGACAGCACCGAACGCCACGACCGCCTCGCCGGCAACCTCGGCGCCGGCCACTAACCGGCGACGCTCCCGTAGCCGACTTCGTCAGCAGGCGCCCACCGAAACCCGCCACCTAAACCAAAACCAACCGATACCCCGCAGCAATCGGTGGGAGTCTTCGGCGCCTCGAGTGGCTACCTCACGAGTCCCCACCAGAATCGATCGTTTCCGTCACGTCCAACCGAAACTACGGCGAGATCGTGCCAAGCGACCACGCCGGGATGCGTGGACCCCCATTGGCACACGTGCGCAAGGCGCGATGGCGGCGACTGCGACGATGGGGCCTGAGGTTGAGCCGCTAGTCGCGGCGCCCCGAGCAGCCTGGCATCGACTGCCCCAGTGGGTCTGCGTCCCGACGAGTCTCTTTCATCGAGCCTTCATCGGACCTCGACCGCGTCTTGGGGGTGTCCGGGGCAGCCTGGGGCGGTGGGCGCCGTCGGCGCCCGGCGCGAGAGGGAGCGGACCGATGCCGTGGTGCGTGGATCTGGGAGTCGGCGGGTGGCTGGTCCTCGCGTCGAGCCTGGCGGTACTGGGCATGGCCGTGTGGGCGGTGACGCGACTATTTCCCGCGGCACCCCAGCCGGACGCGGTGACCGTGCTCGACGCCCGGCTGGCGGCCGGGCAGATCGATGTGGACACCTACCGCAGGCTTCGCGCCGAGCTCGCCGGACCTGTGCCAGCGCGATCGGAAGGACTGCGATGAAGAGCCACCTCAAGGGAATGGTCGTCGCTGCGGCGGCGGTGCTGGTCGTGGCGCTGGCGGCTGGTGTGCGGCCTGGCGCGGCGTTGCCGCTGGCGGCTGCGCTCGCGTGCCCGCTGATGATGATCGCCATGATGGTGTGGATGCACCGCCGCGGCCACACCGGGCACGACCACCATGGCGCGCACGACGTCACGGACGCGCCTATGACGTCGCCGTCGCACGGCGCGGCGCCGGGAGGCCGCTGAGCTCAGGCGGGCGGCACCGGAAGCGTGACGGTGAATGATGCGCCGGCCCCTGGGCCGTCGCTCGTCGCGGTGATGGTGCCGCCGTGGGCCTCGGTGAGCGCCTTGCAGATCGCCAGGCCGATGCCGGAACCCCCGTGGGCGCGGTCCCGCGCGGTGTCGGCACGGTAGAAGCGCTCGAACAGGTGCGGCAGGTGCTCCGCCGCGATGCCGGCACCGGTGTCGGCCACGTGTAGCGCCACCCGCTGGTGATCGTCGGTCGCGCGGAGGGTGATCGTGCCCCCGGCCGGGGTGTGACGCAGTGCGTTGGCGACCAGGTTGTCCAGGACCTGGCCCATGCGCTGGCGGTCCACACGGACGTGTCCGAGCTCGGGGTCGACCTGGACCCGCAGGTCGACCCCGGCGGCGGTCACGCGCTCTCTCCATGTGCCGGCGGTCGCAACGAGCAGCTCGTCGGGGGTCAGCGGTTCGAGCGTCAGGGCTAGGTCACCGGCCTCAGCGTGGGTCACCGCGGCGAGGTCGCGCGCCAGCCGGGTCAGGCGCGAGGCCTGGTCGCGCAGCACGGCCATCGTGGGCTCGTCCATCGGCTGCAGACCGTCCTCCACGGCCTCGAGGTATCCGGCGATGGTCGCGACGGGGGTGCGGACCTCGTGCGCGACGTCGGCCAGGAGCCGGGCCCGCAGCCGCTCGGCCTCCTGCAACCGGGCGGCCATGGCGTTGAACGACTCGGCGAGGTCGTCGAACTCCGCGCCCAGGCCTGCAGCTGGGACGCGGGACTCGTACCGACCGGCGCCCAGGCGGGCCGCAGCGGTGGCCACGGCCGCGAGGGACCGACCGATACGGCGCGCGAGCACGAGACTCACGGCGGCGGAGGCAACGGTGGCGGCGCCCAGGGCCAGGGCCAGGGAGACGGTGCTTGCGTCGCGGAAGG
Organism: Flavimobilis soli; assembly: GCF_002564025.1. Lineage (NCBI taxonomy): Bacteria > Bacillati > Actinomycetota > Actinomycetes > Micrococcales > Jonesiaceae > Flavimobilis > Flavimobilis soli. The sequence goes on along the minus strand of NZ_PDJH01000001.1, from coordinate 1,234,239 downwards.
CCCGCTCGGCGTGCAGGACGGCGTCGTCGTGGTCCTCCAGGCCGGCGCGCATCATGTGCTCGTGGAACAGGCTTGGACCCACGGCGGAGGCCACCAGCCACGCTGTCAGGGCAGCGGTCGCGAGCACGATGACGAGCGCGATGAGCAGGCGGCCGGCAAGGCCCCACCGCGATGCCGTCGGGATCGCCTTCACTCCCCGGTGCCGATCCGGTACCCGACACCTCGAACCGTGCGCACGAACTGTTGGCGCTCAGCGCTGTCGCCCAGCTTCTGGCGCACGTGCAGCACGTGGACGTCGACGAGGTGCTCGTCACCGACCCAGTTCGCCCCCCAGACCTCCTCGATCAGAGCCCGGCGGCTGAACACCCGTCCGGGGCCAGAGGCGAGTGCGGCGAGGACGTCGAACTCGGTGCGGGTCAACGGCACCAAGCGGCCTTCGAGGTGCACCTCGCGGGCGTCGACGTCGAGCCGTAGCGCACCGACCTCCACAGCGGGGCGCGCCGCCGCTGCGACCGCGGTAGCGGGTCGACGCGGCCGGCGGAGCAGGACTGCGACGCGGGCCATGAGCTCGCGCGGACTGAAGGGCTTGGTCATGTAGTCGTCAGCACCGACCGACAGGCCGATGAGGGTGTCGACCTCCTCGGCGCGGGCGGTCAGCATGATCACGTAGCAGTCGGAGAACGTGCGCAGCTGACGGCACACCTCGATCCCATCTAGTCCGGGAAGGCCCAGGTCCAGCACGACGACGTCGGGATCGACCTCGCGCAGCACCTCGACGGCCTGCGCGCCGTCATGGGTCACGCTGACCTCGAACCCGTCCCGTTCGAGGTAGCCGGCCACGAGCCGGGCCAGGGCCTGCTCGTCATCGATGACGACCGCGCGCCGCGCTGTGGTCGTGGTGTCTGGGATGGGGGTCACCTGGCCATTGTGGACTGTGGCCGGACGCCGGCCGGGGACCTTCATCGAACCTTGATCCAAGGGCGACCGGTCCTTCGGTGCGACGCGTCGACGCTTTACACGTCCCGATCCGCGACCTCCCGCAGGAGAAACCCGTGTCCACCACCGAGCCCGCCGACCCACCGGTCGTCGTCACCGTCGTCCACGCCCCGGCGTGCCACTTCTGCCATGACGCCGAGGAGGCCCTGGCGGCCCTGGCCGGCGACTTCCCGCTGGTGGTCCGCAGCGTCGGCATCCAGACGGACGAGGGCCGGGCCCTGGTCGCCGAGCACCGCCCGGCGATGAACCCGTTGGTGCTGGTGGACGGGGAGTTCTTCTCCGCCGGGCGCCTGCCGCGCAAGAAGCTCACCAAGGCCCTGCACAGCCGGCGTGTCCCAGCGGTCGGGGCCTGAGATGGGCAGCGAGCTGCTGACGACCGGGAGCATCCTGGCGGCGTTCTTCGCCGGCGGGGTGGCCCTGTTCGCCCCGTGCTGCATCGTCTTCCTGGCGCCGTCCTACCTCGCCGGTGCGGTCAAGAACGCCAGGTGGCGGCTGCTGCCGCTGACCTTCGTCTTCGCGGCGGGCCTGGCGGTGGTGCTGGTGCCGATCACCCTGGGGATGAGCCTGCTCGCCGGCGCGATCGCCCAGTACCACGCCACGTTGTACTGGGCAGGTGGCCTGCTGATGATCGCCCTGGCGGGCCTGGCCCTGTCGGGTCGGATGTGGTCCTTGCCCTCCTTCCTGCGCGCCCCGGACACCACCCGTGGTGACACCGCGAGCTTCTTCTCCCTCGGGGTGTTCTCCGGGATCGCTTCCTCGTGCTGCGCACCGGTCCTGGCCGGGGTGATGACTCTGTCGATCCTGTCTGGGTCTCCCATCGGGGGGCTGGCCCTGGGGCTGGCGTACGTGTTCGGCATGGTCTTCCCGCTGTTCGTGATGGCCATGGTCTGGGACAAGGCGCGCCTCGGTGAGCGCAAGCTGTTCCAGGCAAGAACCGTCCGGCTGTGCGTCGCGGGCCGCACCCTGGTCACCAACACCCTGAACATCGCCGTCGCGGTCGGGTTCGCGGTGATGGGCGTGTTCGTCATCGCACTGGCCGGCAGCAAGGACATGACCGGCGGCTCGGCGTTCCAGGACGCCGCCAGCCGCACCCTGACCGACGTGTTCGCCGCGGTCCAGGAGTTCCTGTCCCCGGTGCCTGAACCCCTGCAGGGGTTGGCGTTGCTCGCGGTCGCCGCCGTGTTCATCTGGGCGACGCTCGTCGACCGGCGCCGCCCGGGACAGCCGAAGAGCACCGCCCCGGCAACCGCCACGGCAGCTGCAGGGTCGAGCGACGGCCCAGCCGCGCCTGTCCCGTCCTGCCACGCCACCCCGACCACGGAAGAAGTGACCCGATGACCTCCGGAACCGCCACCCGCCGCCTCGCCGAACGCCAGCAGGGCCTCGCCGAGATCCAGCAGACCCAGGCCGGTGCTGCACGGCGCCGCCAGCGCCTGAGCTGGGCCGCCTGGGGCGCGGCCGCGCTGATCATCGGGATCATCGTCGCGATCGCGCTGATCACCTCCCAGCCGACCACCTCGAGCGACGTCCGTGTCGCACCGGACTTCACCCTGCCGGCCTCGGACGGCTCGAGCGTCTCGCTGGCGGACTTCCGCGGCGAGCCGGTCGTCCTGTACTTCAACGAGGGCGCCGGGTGCGACTCCTGCCTGCTGCAGATGGCCGAGATCGAGAAGGACCCCGCGTTCGCCGAAGCTGGCATCACCGTGCTGCCGATCGTGATGAACACCGCCGACCAGATCAACGCCCACCGCGAACGCCTCGGCGTCCAGGCACCGTTCCTGCTCGACGACGGCACCGTCTCCGCTGCCTACGACACCCTCGGCAAGGGCATGCACGAAGGACTCCCGGGGCACGGGTTCGTCCTGATCGACGCCGAGGGCAACCAGCTATGGCACGGCAACTACCCGTCCATGTGGCTCGCCCCCGCCGACCTGCTCAAGGAGGTGACCGCCCGCCTATAACCATCACCGTCCGACCTGACGCGCGTCACCGACACAACGAAGGAGAGCCCGATGGGCTGCTGCCAGGACACCACCACTGCGACCACCACGACCCCGAGCACGGCCGCCACGGTCAGCGACAGCTGCTGCGGCGAGGGCGCTCAGGGCGCGGACACCTGCTGCGCGACCAGCACCTCAGCCTGACCGATACCGAGTACACCGATCCTGGGAAGGAACCACCCCTTGATGAGCGCGACGCGCCGGCGCCTCGCCGCGACCACAGCAATCCTGGCCCTGACAGCCACCCTTGCCGCCTGCTCCACAGGCGAGGAGCCGACCGCGGAACCGCCCGCGGCGCCCGAGTCCTCGAGCAGCGAGGAAGCCGAGGAGACGACCGAGCACAACGCCGCGGACGTCGAGTTCACGCAGATGATGATCGTCCACCACCAGGGAGCGCTCGAGATGGCCGAGCTCGCGGTCGAGCGCGCCTCCACCGAGGAGGTGCGCACCCTCGCAGAGCGAATCGCTGCAGCGCAGGGCCCGGAGATCGAGCTCATGTCCGGCTGGCTGCAGACGTGGGACGAGGAGCTGCCCGCTGGCGCTGAGCACGGCGGCATGGACCACGGCGGAATGGACATGGACGGCATGGACCAGGAGGAGGCGATGACCACCCTGGCCGGCCTCGAGGGGGTCGAGTTCGACCGGAAGTTCCTCGAGCTCATGGTCGCCCACCACCGCGGAGCCATCGAGATGGCCCAAACTCAGATCGGCGAGGGCGCAGACTCCGACGCCCTGGCGCTCGCCCGGACGATCAGGGACGACCAGAACACAGAGATCACCGAGATGGAGAACCTGCTGCGGTCCCTCTGAGCACCGAGCACGACCGGCAGGAGGCCACCCGCATGAGAGGGGGGCCTCCTGTCGTGTGCGTCTGCCACCGACCCTGCGGCGAAGGAATCGGGGCGGAAGTATCGTCGCCTGATGGCGAACTCCAGTCCGATCTGGAAGGACCTGCCCGGTCTAACTGCGTGCAGTCTCTGCGCCGGGGAAACACTGGGCGAGAGTGACACAGAGGCGGGTGGCCAGCTGCAGCGGCTGCAGCGCCTCGCCGAATCCGGCGTCGCACGCCTCACGACGGTCGAGTGCCTCGACTTGTGCGAATGCGGCGACGCCGTGGTCGCTCGTCCGACCCGTGCCAGCCGCGGTGCCGGCGCACGGCCGGTGTGGTTCGAGCGCCTCGCCGGGGACGAGGCAACCGCCGAGCTCGCGGACTGGCTGCGCTCCGGTGGCCCGGGCGCTACGGAACTGCCGGGTGGGCTGGCCAGCAACGTCATCCAGCGGTCCGACGCGGTGTCCGGGGGCCCTTCGGCGTAGTCGTCAGCACGAGGCCCAGGTGCTGCCCTGCCCGCCGTGCGCACGACTCGTCGTCCCGAGCAGTGCGCATCTTCATCGAAGCTTCATGGCCACCCGCGCCCTCTCGCCGCGCGAGCACGCAGGCGCCTCCTTAGCGTCGAAAAGGTACCCGCGGCGCGCGATCAACGCACCGCATCTCGACCGAGGAGGAACGACGTGAAGACCACGGAGATGCTCGAGACCTACCCCGCAACCATCAACCTCGACCGACAGTTGCTGGCCCGCGTCATCGAGACCCTCGTCGCCTGCTCGCAGGCGTGCACCGCGTGCGCGGACGCGTGCCTGAGCGAGGAGATGGTCGCGGACCTGCGCAAGTGCATCCGGTCCAACCTCGACTGCGCCGACAGCTGCGCGGCCACGGCGCGGATCCTGTCCCGCCACACCAGTTACGACACCAACATCACCCGGGCCCACCTCGAGGCCTGCATCGCCGCCTGCCGGGCGTGTGGTGATGAGTGCGAGCAGCACGCGGGCATGCACGAGCACTGCCGCGTCTGCGCCGAGGCGTGCCGGGACTGCGAGGCCGCCTGCGCCGAGCTCCTCGCGGCCATCCGCTGAGCGTGGTCGCGCGGTGCCGACGGGCAGCGCGCCCGCAGCACCGCGTGAGCCCGCCCGGCACCCCAGCACGTAGCAGCAAGACGAGGAGGCGCAGCGATGTCTATGCACAGCGAGCACGATGGCGAGTCGAAGAAGGAGGACAACGACGGTGACGACGCCAGCCGCCGGGGTGAGCACCACAGCGGTGGGCAAAGCCATCAGATGAAGGGCATGTACCTGCGGTTCGCCGCCATGATCCTCACCGCCATGGTGGTCATGTACTTCGTGATGTTCGTCGGCTCGTGGGAGCTCGACCACGTCCGGTTCAGCCAGAGCCGCGTCTTCATGGCGGTCACCATGGGCGGCACCATGGGCCTGATCATGCTTGCCTGGATGCTGAACATGTACAAGAACGCCAAGGCGAACATCGCGGTCGTCGCCGTCAGCGTGCTGCTCCTCGTCGGCGGCGTCGTGCTCGACCGCAGTCAGGCCACGGTCGGCGACACCGCGTTCATGCGCGCGATGATCCCCCACCACTCCCTGGCGATCACCCGCTCGGAGCGGGCGCAGATCGACGACGTCCGGGTGTGCAGGCTCGCCGTCGAGATCATCGAAGCCCAGCAGCGGGAGATTGCCGAGATGGACTGGCTCATCGAGGACATCGAGCGCAACGGCATCGCGACGACGGCGGCCGAGGCGGAGGCACGCCCCGTACCGGGCGTCGAGGGCACCGCGCTCCGCTCGTGCCCGGCCCCCTGATCTGACCCATCCGTCGTCGAGCGGTGCGACGACGGGAATAGCCGCCGCGCGTGCGCAGTTCCTCGCCATACCCCCGTGGGGTATACTCGATGCGAAGCACGGGTCGAGGAGAAGAGCCATGAGCGAAGCGCACCAGAGCCACGACATGCACGGCGGCCGTCACAACCGTGCCGGCCATCGGGATGATCGGACGGCCGGCGAGACGGATCTGCGCGCTCAAGACCGCCACGGCGGGCACGGTGCGCACGGCGGAAATCACGGTGACCACGTGGCGCTGTTCCGGCGCCTGTTCTGGATCAATCTCGCGCTAGCCGTGCCGGCGGTGCTGCTCAGCGGGATGTTCGCCGACCTGCTCGGGTACAGCCTCCCTGACGTCCCGGGGCTCGCCTGGGTCGCGCCGGTCCTCGGCACGGCCATCTACCTGTGGGGTGGACGGCCCTTCCTCACGGGGGCCGTCGCCGAGCTCCGGGGCCGCAAGCCCGGGATGATGGTGCTCGTCGGGATGGCGATCACCGTCGCGTTCATCGCCTCCTGGGCGGCGACCCTCGGCGTGCTCTCGCACGAGCTGGAGTTCTGGTGGGAGCTCGCCCTCCTTGTCGTGATCATGCTGCTCGGCCACTGGCTGGAGATGCGGTCGCTGGCGCAGACCTCTTCCGCCCTCGACTCCCTCGCGGCGCTCCTCCCCGACGAGGCGGAGAAGGTCGACGGCGACTCGGTCGTCGCGGTGCCGCCGTCCTCGCTCGTCCTGGGAGACGTCGTCGTCGTCCGCCCGGGTGCTCGGGTCCCGGCGGACGGGCAGGTCGTCGACGGCGCCGCCGACGTCGACGAGTCGATGATCACGGGCGAGTCGCGGCCCGTACGTCGGACCGTCGGCGACCAGGTCGTCGCGGGGACGGTCTCGACCGACAGCGCCCTGAGGGTGAGGGTCGACGCCGTCGGTGACTCGACCGTGCTGGCCGGGATCCAGCGTCTGGTCGCGCAGGCGCAGTCGTCCACGACGCGTGCGCAGCTGCTGGCCGACCGCGCCGCCGGGTGGCTGTTCTGGTTCGCCCTGGTCGCCGCCATCATCACCGTCGCGATCTGGAGCGCCGTCGGCACACCGGACTTCGCGATCATCCGCGCCATCACGGTCCTCGTCATCGCCTGCCCGCACGCCCTCGGGCTCGCCATCCCGCTGGTGGTGTCGATCTCCACCGAGCGCGCTGCCCGCGGCGGCGTGCTGATCAAGGACCGCGCCGCACTCGAGCGGATGCGCGTGGTGGACACCGTCCTGTTCGACAAGACCGGGACGCTCACCAAGGGCGAGCCCGCCCTGCACGACATCGCCACCACCGGGATCGGTGACGAAGAGCTCCTCGCGCTCGCCGCCGCCGCGGAGGCCGACAGCGAGCACCCCCTCGCGCGTGCGATCACCGCCGCTGCACACCACCGGGGGCTCAGCGTTCCCCGCGCCGAGGACTTCCGGGCCTCCACGGCGGTCGGCGTCTCCGCCACCGTGGAGGGACGCCGCGTCGCCGTCGGCGGGCCGAACCTCCTGACGGAGCACGGGCTCGCTCCCCTACCGGCGACCCAGCCCTGGTCCGATCGCGGGCAGATCGTGCTGCACGTGGTGGTCGACGGCCAGGTGGCCGGAGCGCTCGGGCTCGCCGACGAGGTACGTCAGGAGTCTCGCGAGGCGGTCGACGCCCTCCACGCACTCGGCATCCGCGTCGTGATGATCACCGGCGACGCCGAGCCAGTCGCCAGGGCCGTGGGTGCCGAGCTCGGCATCGATCAGGTGTTCGCGGGCGTCCGCCCCGAGGACAAGAGCAGCAAGGTCGCCTCCCTGCAGGGTGCCGGGCAGACCGTGGCGATGGTCGGCGACGGCGTCAACGACGCACCCGCCCTGGCCCAGGCCGACGTGGGCGTCGCCATCGGAGCCGGCACCGACGTCGCCATCGCGTCGGCGGGGGTCATCCTCGCCTCCGACGACCCTCGCTCCGTCCTGTCGGTCATCCAGCTCTCGCGTGAGGGCTACCGAAAGATGACGCAAAACCTGTGGTGGGCCGCCGGCTACAACATCGCTGCCGTCCCCCTCGCCGCCGGAGTCCTCGCGCCGATCGGCTTCGTCCTACCGATGGAGATCGGCGCGATCCTCATGTCATTGTCCACCGTGGTAGTCGCCGCGAACGCTCAGCTCTTGCGTCGCCTCGACCTGAGCCCGGAGGCCTCGACAGCCGCAGCCCACAGGGCCCCGCGCGTCGGACCGCCTTCCCGGACGGCGGTGCCAACTGCCTGAACCAGCGCCGTCTTCATTGAACCTTCATCGCGGATACGCCGTCGGTCGTCCTCGTGCTGCACGAAACATGAGCGAGGATCTCCACATGCGTTCTCGGTTCCACCTCGCGACCCTCGTCGTCGCCAGTGCCGCTCTGCTCGTCGGCTGCTCCACCACGACGTCAGAGGATGACGTACTCGCCGATCTCGGTCTCGACGGCTTGACCGGTCAGGAGATCGTCACGCAGCTCGACGCCTCCACCGAGAGCCGGCCACTGGACTTCACGGCTTCCGTGCGCGAGGACGAGGTGCTCGTCGGCGACGGAACCACGGAGATCGCCGTCCCCCTCGACGACAACCAGTTCTACGTGTCGATCGCCCCGTACATCGAGACCACGCACGAGTGCTACTTCCACAGCCTCGCCACCTGCCAGGGCGAACTGGTCGACGAGCCGGTGGACGTGAGGATCACCGACGCCGACGGCGCGGTCCTCGTCGAGGAGAGCGCCACGACTTACGCCAACGGGTTCGTCGGCTACTGGCTCCCTGAAGACGTCGAGGGAACGATCGAGATCACTCAGGGCGACCTGAGCGGCAACGTTCCGTTCAGCACGACCGAGGGCAGCCCGACCTGTGTGACCACCCTCCAACTCACCTGATCGACACGGCCGCTCCGAGCGGGCTCGGCCTCCGGTAGCCGTCGACGCACGGAAGCCGGGGCTGTTGCTCAGCTCCGCGGCATTGGGCCGAGGTTGGCCGCGGCAACCACAGGTCCGAGTCGCGGGCGACAGTGCACCGCTGCGGTGCGGTCATGACCCCGCGCTATCGAAGAATCACCACAGTTTCCGGACGGAACGCCCCGGCCGGGCACCGCCACTTAGCTTCGGCAGAAGCCCGCCATCTTCCGCTAGAAGTCACAGCGCCCGGCAGCACGCGCTCCGCGAGGAGGCGCAGGTCCTTCCCCGTCAGGTCGGGGTTCTGGTCCGAGCCCGACAGGGCGAACTCGGTCTCCATGATCTGCCGGTTGAGCACGAACCACGAGTAGGAGTCGCCGCGCCCGGTGAGGTGCCGCAGCGCACCGAGCGCGTTGAACCCGGGGAAGAGCGGGGCGGGCAGGCGGCCGCCGTCGGCGTCGAGCCACAGCGACGACGGCCCGGGCAGGATGCGGATACCGTGCCGCGACCAGACCGGAGTGTGCATCGCGATGCCCTCGGGGTAGTGCCACATCCGGTCCGTGTGCACGAGCGCCGCGCCAGCCTCGGTCGCGCGTGCGAGCATCTCGCCGTCGGTCGAGTCGGGCACGCCCGAGAGCATCTCGTCGGGCAGATGGCCCGCGCTCGCGGGCCACGAGGCCCGCACGAGGTCGTGGTTCGCTCCGATGCCGCCGGTCGCGACGACGACGGCGCCCGCGCCCAGCTCGACCTGGCGCACGACCTCACGGTTCGACGGCTCACCTCGACCTGCGCCGTCGGGCGCGAGCACGTCCGCGCGCACGCCGGTGACGCGACCGTCCGTCGTGACGAGCCCTGTCACGCGGTGGCGCGTGCGCAGCTCGAGCAGCCCCGCGCGGTGCGCGTCGACGGCCGCCTGCACGAACGGCTCGAGGATGCCCGGCCCCGTGCCCCACGTGACGTGGAAGCGCGGCACGGAGTTGCCGTGGCCGCCCGCGAGGTGACCGCCGCGCTCGGCCCACTGCACGAGCGGGAACCAGCGCACGCCCATGCCGTGCAGCCACGGGCGCATCTCGCCCGCGGCGAAGTCGACGAAGCGGCGCGCCCACGCGTAGCCGTACCGGTCGGGCCCTTCGCCGCGCTCCGCGCCGGGGGCGAACTGCGCGGAGCCGAGCCAGTCGTCGAACGCGAGCTCGGCTGAGTCCTTGACGCCGAGCCGGCGCTGCTCGGGGGAGTCGACGAGGAACAGCCCGCCGAACGACCAGTAGGCCTGGCCCCCGAGCGAGGCGAGCGGCTCGGCGTCGAGCAGCGTGACGCGCGTGCCGCGCGCGGTGAGGGTGGCGGCGGTGACGAGGCCGGACAGCCCCGCGCCGATGATGATGACGTCGTTGTCAGCCATGGTCGGACAGTAGCCGCTGGGCAGGGACGGCGCGCGGGTGCTGGCCTTCCGACGGGCGTCAGTGCAGGGTCGCGGCGACGACCATGAGCACCGGCAGCGCACCGAGCGTCGTCACCGCGATCGTGTCGCGCGCGAGCACCTCGGCGGCGTCGTAGCGCTGCGCGTAGTTGAAGACGTTCTGCGCCGTCGGCAGAGCCGCGAGCGTCACGACGACGAACAGGTCGTGGCCGTGCAGGCCCAGGACGGTCCCGACGAGCAGGGCGAGCGCGGGCATGACGAGCAGCTTGATCGACGACGCGAGGATCGCGTCGCGGCGCTGCGCCCCCGGCTCGAGGATCCGCTGGCCCGCGAGGGAGATGCCGAAGGCGATGAGCATGAGCGGCACCGCGCCGCCCCCGACGATCCGGAACGGCTCGACCGCGGCGTCGGGCAGGTCGACGCCGAGCACCGACAGGGCGAGGCCCGCCGCCGACGCGATGATGATCGGGTTGCGCACCGGCTGCGCGAGGACGCGCCGCAGCGTCACGACGCCGGACGTCGACGCGTCGAGCAGCGTGAGCGCGACAGGGGAGAACACGAGGAGCTGGACCAGGATCACCGGGGCCATGAGCGTCGCGTCGCCGAGGACGTACCCGGCGACCGGGAGGCCGATGTTGTTCGCGTTGACGTAGCCCGCGCCGAGGGCACCCACGACCGTGTCCGCGACCCGCCTCCTCCAGACGAGCCGCGCGACGAGCGAGTACAGCCCGAACGCGCCGAGCGCGGCCGCGACCGACGCTCCGACGAGCGGGGACACGAGGTCCGCGACGTCGGCCTCGAGCATGATCGTGAACAGCAGCGACGGCGCGAGCACGAAGAACGTGAGGCGCGCGATGACCGGCCGGGCAGCAGGCCCGAGGAGGCCGATCCGGCCGACGACGAAGCCGACGAGGATCACGACGGCGATGATCGTGAAGCCCTGCAGCATGTCGGTCACACCTGCCATTCTCCCGGGTCCCGCGCGGCCCGGCGACCGCGTCCACGGCGGACGCCCGCGACCGGGCGTCAGCGGGTCCACGTAGGGTGGCTCGGTGATCATCGCCACCCACAACGGGAAGTTCCACGCCGACGACGTGTTCGGCGTCGCCCTCCTCACGCAGCTCTACCCCGACGCGCAGGTCGTGCGCTCGCGCGACAAGGAGGTGCTCGACCAGGCCGACATCGTCCTGGACGTGGGCGGCACGTACGACGTCGAGGCGCGCCGCTTCGACCACCACCAGCTCACGTCGGGGGCGCGCCCGTCGGGCATCCTGTTCTCCGCGTTCGGGCTGCTGTGGCAGCACTACGGCCTCGAGTACTGCGGGGGCGACGAGCGCGTCTGGGGCAAGATCGACCGCCGTCTCGTCACGGCGATCGACGCGGTCGACAACGGCCAGGACCTCTACACGGTCTCGGACCTCGGCACGCCGCCCGTCGACGTGTCGACGGTCCTCGGGCTGTTCAACCCGATCGGCGAGGACGAGGACTTCGACTCGCAGTTCGAGGTGGCTGTGGGCTTCGCCACGCAGATCCTCACCCGGCTCAAGCGCTCGTACGAGGCCGGCTTCGCCGCCGAGGAGGAGTTCCTCGCGGCCTACCGCGCGTCGTCGGACAAGCGCGTCGTCGTGCTCGACCGCTTCATGCCGCACGGCAGCATCGCGACCGCGCAGCCCGAGCTGCTCTACACGGTGTTCCCCGGCGCGACGGGCGCCTGGACCGTGCAGACGGTGCGGCCCGTGGGCTCGGAGTTCGGCTCGCGCAAGCCGTTCCCGGACGCGTGGCGCGGGCTCGACGGCGAGGCGCTCGCCGAGGTCACAGGTGTCGAGGACGCGGTGTTCTGCCACAAGGCCGCGTTCATCTGCGCGGCGCAGAGCCGGGAGGGCGCCCTGCGCCTCGTCGAGCTCGCGCTCGCGGACTGAGGCCCTAGGACCGCCCCGGAGCCGCGGCATCTCGCCGATTTCGCTTCCTGCCGCAGAGCAGGTAGTGTTTTCCGCGCTGCCCCCGTAGCTCAGTGGTAGAGCGCAGTCTTGGTAAGACTGAGGTCATGGGTCCGATTCCCATCGGGGGCTCTGTTGGTGCTTTGTCATCGATCGTGGGATCATTGTCCGCGCGATCGATGCTCGGACCTTGTTCGGCGAGCATCAGCGTGGTGTCACACGACATCGTTCGAGGCGGGGTAGCTCAGCTGGTCAGAGCGCACGACTCATAATCGTGAGGTCGCGGGTTCGAGCCCCGCCTCCGCTACCAAGAACGACACCGCACGTCGGCCGGCGACGCGCGGACACAGGAGCAATTGCACCCCACCGGCGGGTGCGAGAGGTGGCAAGACCGTGGCTAGCAAGAGCACTGACGTTCGCCCCAAGATCACGCTCGCGTGCGTGGACTGCAAGGAGCGCAACTACATCACCAAGAAGAACCGTCGGAACGACCCCGACCGTCTCGAGCTCGCGAAGTTCTGCCCGCGCTGCGGCAAGAAGACCTCGCACCGCGAGACCCGCTGACCTTCGTCAGTCAGCCCGCTGCCAGCACTCGTGTCGATCAACGCGTCGTACGCCGGCCGTGAGTACGCTCCGAACGCGCCCTACCAGGTAGCGCGGGAGAAGATCCGCGAGTTCGCTGCAGCAACAGGCAACACCCACCCCGCGCACCTCGACATCGAGGCAGCGCGGGGTTTGGGCTATCCGGACCTCGTCGCCCCTGTCACCTTCGCGGTGATCATCGCGCAGCGCGCCGAGGCGCAGCTCATCGAGGACCCGGACGCCGGGATCGACTTCTCGCGCGTGGTCCACGCGGACGAGCGGTTCACCCACCACCGGCCGATCGTCGCCGGTGACGAGATCACCACGGTCCTGCACGTCGACGCCGTCGTCGAGCGTGCCGGCCTCGCGATGGTCACGACCCGCTGCGAGCTCTTCGGCGACGCCGCCCTGAGCGACCACGTCGCTACCGTCCGGTCGACCCTCGCCGTGAGGGGAGAAGACGCATGAGCGCCCGCCCGCAGCTCTCCGACCTCGAGGTCGGCCAGGAGATCGGCACCCGCACCGTCGACCTCGACCGCGCCACCCTCGTCCGCTACGCAGGAGCGAGCGGCGACTTCAACCCGATCCACTGGAACGACGTCGTCGCCCAGTCCGTCGGCCTCCCCGGCGTCATCGCGCACGGCATGCTGACCATGGGCTCCGTCGTCGCCCTCGTGACCGACTGGGCACAGGACCCGGGCGCCGTCGTCGACTACCAGACGCGCTTCTCCCGCCCCGTCACCGTGCCGAACCCCGGCACGAGCACCGTCGAGGTGAGCGGCGTCGTCGGCGCCCTCGACGCCGAGGCGGGCACCGCACGCATCGACCTCACCGTCACCTTCGAGGGCGCGCGCGTCCTCGCCAAGTGCCAGGCGGTCGTCCGCCTGGCCTGACCCGGGCGATAAGGTGACCGCACCTGCGGTCCTACCGCGACGCGTGCACGAAGGAGTACCGGATGTCTCGACGCCCCACGCTGTCGGACGTCGCCCGTGAGGCCGGCGTCTCGGTGTCGACCGCGTCGCTCGCCTTCTCCGGGGCAGGTCCCATCGCCGAGCAGACGCGCGAACGGGTCCACGCCGCCGCCGCCGCGCTCGGCTACGCAGGCCCCAACGCACTCGGCCGCCAGCTCCGCTCAGGGCGGCACGGCGTCGTCGGTGTCGTCATCGGGGACAAGGTCAAGCGCAGCTTCCGCGACCCCGTGTCGATCCAGATGCTCGACGGCCTCGTCTCGACGCTGAGCGAGCTGCGCCTCGGCGTCATGCTCATCCCCGGCATGGAGGTCGACGAGACGGGCGCGATGAAGGTCGACCCGCTCCTCGAGACGAGCGGCATGGACGTCGCCGTCCTCATCTGGGGTGCGCACGTCGACGATCCGCGCCTCGACGTCCTGCGCCGCCGCTCCATCCCGGTCGTGATCGGGGAGGGCAACCCTTCGCCCGGTTGCTCGCTCGTCGCGATCGACGACCGGCGCGGCGTCGCCGAGCTCGCCGAGCACCTGTACTCGCTCGGTCACCGACGGGTCGCGAACGTCACGCTGCCGTTCCGGATGGGCCGCGAGGCCGGGTGGATCGAGAACCCGCGCGACGAGGACATCGACTGGACCCCGACGCGCAACCGCCTCGAGGCGCTCGAGGAGTCCCGGCTCGACGTCGTCGCGACGTACGAGACGCCCGCCTCGCTCGTCGAGAGCGGCGCCGACGCGGCGCGGCACATCCTCGACCCGGCGCGCTGGCCCGACCCGTCGCAGCGGCCGACGGCGATCGTCGCGCAGTCGGACCTCCTCGCCGCCGGCGTCGTGCTGGGCGCGCGGGAGGTGGGGCTGCGCGTCCCGGAGGACGTGTCTGTCGCGGGTTTCGACGGGGTGGACCTGCCCTGGCTCGGGAGCGACCGTCTGACGACGGTGGTGCAGCCGCTCGAGGCGAAGGGGGAGGCGCTCGGCCGTGCGGTCGACGCCCTGATCCAGGGGCGTGGAGCCACCGAGGTGGTGCTCCCTGTCGAGCTGCGCGTGGGGACGACGACGGCCCCTCCGCCTGCCGTGTGACGAAGGTCGCCCGGACTACCTCCGCTTGGCGAAGAATTTACGCCGATCTGCATTGACGCGGTTCCCTCTGCACGAGGAGACTTGACGTGTCCTCGAAACGATTCGACGCTGTTCGGGGGCGGACCCCACGACCCGAGAGCCTGAGCATGAGCACGCCCACGCCCGCAGCCCACGCTGCCGCCCTCCCCGCACGCACCGTCGCGACAGCGCGCTGGTGCCTGATGAGCCTCTTCGCGCTCCTCGGCATCATGATGTCGAGCTGGTTGTCCCGCCTGCCGTCGATCCGCAAGAGCCTCGACATCGCCGAGTCCGAGCTCGGCGTCGTGCTGCTCGTCGGTGCGGTCGGCTCGCTCCTCATGGTCACCGCGGCAGGGCCGATCCTCCAGCGCTTCGGCTCGCGCCGCACGATGGCGGTCGCGACCGGCGGCTTCGTCACCGCGATGACCCTGCTCGCGCTCGGCGTCGCCATCTCGTCGCTCCCGCTCGTGTGCGTGGGCATCTTCCTCAACGGCATGTCGTTCGCGCTCAACAACGTGCCGTTCAACGTCGAGTCCGCGCAGATCGAGCGTGCCGTCGGGCGCACGATCATCCCGCAGTTCCACGCCTGCTTCTCGATCGGTGCGCTGCTCGGCACCCTCCTCGGGGCCGCGGCCTCCTGGGGAGGCGTCTCCGTCCCCGTCCAGTTCGGCGTCTCGGCGGGCATCCTTCTGGTCTGGCGCGTCCTCGCGGTCCCGCACGTCACGCTCGTCGCGCACGCCCCGGCACGCCCCGAACCGACCGACGACGACGTCGAGTTCCTCCGTCCCCGGCGTCGCCTCGGCGCGTCGCTCGCCGGGTGGCGCGAGAAGCGCACGCTCCTCCTCGGACTCGTCATCATGGCCGCCTCCCTCTCCGAGGGCGCGGCGAACGACTGGCTGTCGATCTCCGTCGTCGACGACTTCGGTCGCACCGAGGCCACCGGCGCGATCGTGTTCGGCGTCTTCGTCGGGTCCATGACGATCGTGCGGCTCAGCGGCACCGGCCTCATCGACCGCCACGGTCGCGTGCCCGTCCTCCGCATCTCGGGCGTGACGTCGATCGTGGGCCTCGCCCTCTTCGGGCTCGCGCCGACGTTCCTCCTCGCCGTCGTCGGGGTGGCCCTGTGGGGCGCGGGTGCTGCGCTCGCGTACCCCATCGGTATCGCCGCCGCCTCGGACGACCCGCTCAAGGCGCCGTCGCGCGTGTCGGTCGTGTCCGCGTTCGCGTCGACCGCCTCGATCGCCGCACCGCCGCTGCTCGGCTTCGCGGCCGAGCACCTGACGACGCGGTACGCGCTCACGCTCATCGTCGCCGGGCTCGTGGTCTCCGTGCTGCTCTCCGGACAGGCACGGCGCCAGGAGGTGCCGACGCCGCTGGCGCCGCTGCCCGGCGACGACGCCGGGGACGAGCGCGGGGCGGACGACGCCGCCCGCGACCCGCGCGTCGCGGAGCGCGAGGCGAGCGAGAGTGCCGGCACCGCCACGGTGCGCGACACGGAAGGTGCGCTCCTGTGACCTCCTCCGAGCTGTCGGCAGGCGCACCCGACGCCGCGCGCCGGGCGACCGTCGCCGCCTGGGCCGTCTTCGCGATCTTCGTGCTCAACGGCTTCAACTTCGCGTCGTGGGCGTCGCGTCTCGTCGGCGTGCGCAACTCTCTCGGTCTCAAGGAGACCGAGATGGGCATGCTCCTGCTGTTCGTGGCGTTCGGTTCGATCATCGCCCTGCCGTTGTCCGGCTGGATCATGGAGCGGCTCGGCGCGCGCCGCACGATCGTCGTGTTCGCGGCCGTCAACGTCGTCGGCTACGGGATCGCCGCCTGGGCGATCGCGCAGGGCGACGTCGCCGTCCTGCGCGTGGCCCTCGTCCTCGTCGGCATCGGGACCGCGGTCTGGGACGCGGCGATGAACCTCGAGGGCGCGATCGTCGAGCAGGCGGTCGGGCGCACGATCATGCCGCGCCTCCACGCGGGCTTCTCGCTCGGCACGATCGTCGGTTCCGCGCTCGGCGCCCTCATGGCGCGCCTCGGCGTCTCCGTCTCGTGGCACCTGCCGTTCGCCGTCGTGCTGAGCCTCGTCCTCGTCCTCGTCGCGGTGCGCGCGCTCCTCCCCGCTGCCGGGAGCGAGCTCGACGAGCACACGCCAGCCGACGAGGGCGAGACGCCCGTCGCCGAGGAGCGCACGAGCGTCTTCGCAGCCTGGCTCGAGCCGCGCACGATCCTCGTCGGGCTCATCGTGCTGGCCGCCGCGCTCACCGAGGGCTCCGCGAACGACTGGGTCGGGCTCGCGGTCGCCGACGGCTTCGCCAAGGACGAGGCGACGGGCGCGACGGCGCTCACCGTGTTCCTCGTCGCGATGACCGGGATGCGCCTGCTCGGCACGAACCTGCTCGACGGTCTCGGCCGCGTCACCGTGCTGCGGCTTCTCGGTGGCCTCGCGTTCGCGGGCCTCGCGCTGTTCGCCTTCGCCCCGTGGCTGTGGCTCGCGATCGTCGGCGTCGTCCTGTGGGGATTCGGCGCCGCGCTCGGGTTCCCCGTGGGCATGAGCGCCGCCGCGGACGACCCGCGCCGGGCCGCCGCCCGCGTGAGCGTCGTCTCGACGATCGGCTACACCGCGTTCTTCATGGGGCCGCCGCTGATCGGCCTGCTCGCCGAGCACCTCGGCTACCGCCACGCGCTCGCGACGATCCTCGTGCCGGTCGCGCTCGGCCTGCTCATCGCGGGCGCCGCCAAGCCGCTCGAACGGCAGCCGCGCGATACCGTGGACGGATGACCGCTCCGCTCGACGCCCCGAACCCTGCCGCTGCGACGACTCCCGTCGCGGATGCGTCCCCGCGCCTCGCCGACCTCACGACGCTGCGCGTCGGCGGCCCCGCGCGCACGCTCGTGCGGGCGACGACGGAGGCCGAGCTGATCGACGCCGTCCGTGGCGCCGACGCGGACGGCCTGCCTGTGCTGGTCCTCGGTGGGGGCTCGAACCTGCTCGTCGCGGACGAGGGCTTCGACGGCGTCGTCGTCCAGGACACGCGCTCGGGCGTGACGATCGACATGGTCGACTCGTGCGGCGGCGGCAGCTTCCGCGTGCCTGCGGGGCACTCGTGGGACGCCCTCGTCGAGCAGGCTGTCGTGGAGCGCTTCGTCGGGCTCGAGGCGCTCTCGGGCATCCCGGGCACGGTCGGTGCCGCGCCCGTCCAGAACATCGGCGCGTACGGCCAGGAGGTCGCGGGCGCGATCTCGACCGTGCGCGTCTACGACCGCGTGCTCGGCCGCGCGCGCCTGCTCGCCGTCGGCGAGCTCGGCCTCGGCTACCGCACGTCCCTGCTCAAGCGCTCGATGCACCAGGCCGACGACGACGGTCGCGTATGGACGCCGTCGCCCCGCTACATCGTCCTCGAGGTCGCGTTCCAGACGCGCCTCGGCACGCTCTCGCCCGAGGTCGCGTACCCCGAGCTCGCGCGCCGCCTCGGCGTCGAGGTCGGCACCCGCGCCGAGACCAAGGACGTGCGCGCGGCGGTGCTCGAGCTGCGCGCCGGCAAGGGCATGCTCGCCGGCCCGGCGAGCGACCACGACACGTGGAGCGCCGGATCGTTCTTCATGAACCCGGTCGTGCCTGCCGCCGAGGCCGCGAGGCTGCCCGAGGGCGCGCCGCGCTTCGAGGTGCGCAGCTCGTTGCCCGAGGTCACGACTGGCCCCGCGCTCGGCGCGGTCGACGCGTCTCTCGTCAAGACGAGCGCGGCGTGGCTCATCGAGCGCGCCGGCTTCGGCAAGGGCTTCGGCGTCCACGGGGAGGGCAGCCGCGCGCGCCTGTCGACCAAGCACACGCTCGCGCTCACGAACCGCGGCGAGGCGACGGCGGCCGACGTCGTCGAGCTCGCGCGCGCGGTGCGCGACGGCGTGCGCGAGGCGTTCGGCATCGAGCTCGTCCCCGAGCCGGTCCTGGTGGGCGTCACGCTGTGACGAGCAGCAGCACGGGCGGTGCCACGCCCCGGGGTGTTCCTGGGCGGTGGCGGGGTGAGTGAGTGGGTTGTTGACGCGCGCGGTGCCGGGGAGTCGGTGTCTACTGGAGACATGACGACGATCGCGACCTCTGCGCCGCGGCTCACGCGGGCGCAGCGGGCCGAGCAGGAGACGGCCGACATCGGCTGGCTCACGGGACCTGAAGGGCTGGCTGCGCTCGACGCCGTCGTTCGCTCCGCGGGCGCGACGCTCGTGTCGGCGGTCGTGCACGAGGTGCACCACCGTCCTGGAGCCGGGGTGACCGTCGGTTTCGACGCGCGCGTCGCGACCGAGGCGGACCCGCTCGAACGGGCCGAGTACATCCTCCTGACGACGGGCCAGGTCGAGGAACCGATCGCTCCCGGCAGCGGCATCGTGCGTCTGCAGAACGGCGAGCGCGTGCTGCACGCGTGGAAGCACCCGGCCGACCCTGCGCTGCCAGGCCTGCCGATCGCGTCGGACGTGACGCGCGCCGCGGCGCGCACCCGCCTCGACGAGGACCCGGGCACCGCCGTCCTCGAGCTCATCGGCTACCGGCCCATGCGCCGTGCGGTGCTGAGCCTGACGTCGCAGCGGCGTCGCGTCTTCCTCAAGGTCGTGCGCCCGGACCAGCTCGACGGGCTGCTCGCCCGCAACCGCTATGCCGAGCCGGCAGGTGCGCCGCCGGTGCTCGACGTGTGGGACGAGTCGGTCCTCGTGTTCCCGCAGGCACAGGGTGAGCCGCTCCCGGAGCTGCTCGCGCGTGACGGCGCGGCGAACGTCGATCCGCGCGACCTGCTCGCGTGCCTCGACGCGATCCACCCGGACGCCGTGACGCTCCCGCTGCGGCGGCCGTGGGCCGAGCGCTCGGCCCACTACGCCGATGCGGCGTGCAACGTGCTGCCGGACCAGGCCGAGCGTATCCGCAGCCTCGAGGCGCGGATCGCGTCGCTCATCGAGCGCTTCCCGCGCGGCCCCGTGGTCCCGACGCACGGGGACTTCCACGCTGCCAACATCCTCATGACGGGGGCGGCGGTGACGGCGCTCCTCGACGTGGACACGATCGGTCCCGGGCAGCGGGTCGACGACCTCGCGTGCCTCTTGGGCCACATGGCGGTGCTCCCGTGCCTGGCACCGGAGACGTACCCGCACGTGCCGACGACCCTGCGCCGGTGGATGTCGGTCTTCGACACGGCCGTCCACCCGGGTGCCCTGCGCGTGCGGGCGGCGGGCGTCGTCCTGTCGCTCCTCGCGAGCATGCCCGCGAACGACACGAGCGAGGCGGCCCGGACGGATGCTCTCGGACGTCTCGCCACAGCCGAGCAGCTGCTCGCCGAGGTACGCGACTAGGGCTGCGTGTTCGCCCTCGGCAACATGAGAGCAATCTCATGCGCTCTCAGGTCGCACATCCCGGCAGGTGCCGTAAGAATAGAAATGTCCGAAGAGATCGACGGCAGCGTTCCCTGTCGCGCCTCGGTCGAACGGACGCCTCGGCCATGGGCCGATGGATGAAGTAGCCCCCGGTTTCCCCTGGCCGGAGGGCTCTGAGGGCCCGTCGTTTCCCCCGGACGACGGGCCCTCCTCATGTCCGCACCAAGCGCTGTGCTGTCGTGCGAGGCGTGCGTGCCGAGCCGGCGGCGCGAGAAGATGAGAGGGATCTCATCCAGGCCTCCCGGTCTCCTCACACGAGACGTTCATGATCGATCCAGGAAGCCCCGGAAGGGGACGCGAAGCCGGCCGCGGCCGGAGAACGGAGCCAGTCATGAGCCAGCCCCGCGTGTGGATCGTCACGGGAGTCATCGGTGTTCTCGGTGGAGGCGCGTCGGTCGCTGCCGCAGCCGCGCAGGACGCTCCGGCCCGCGACGTGGCCCCCGCCGTCCAGGTCGCCGGAGCGAGCGCCGCCGCGCAGGACGTCGCGGCGGTCACGCGCGCCGCGAGGGACGTCGCCGACCGGGCGACGCTCGTCAACCCGGTCAGCACGACGACGACGGTCACGGTGATCACCCCGGGCACGGTCACGTCGCCGGTCTCGGTGGTCTCTGCCGCGTCCCCGCAGACGGTCGTCTCGCCCGTCACCACCCCGAGCCCGCGCACGACGCCGTCGCCCGTCTCGACGAAGTCGCCCGTGTCGCCCAAGACTGTGAACAGCCCGGTGTCGGTGAAGTCGCCGGTTTCCGTGAAGAGCCCGGTCTCGGCCAAGAGCCCGGTGTCGCCCAAGAGCCCGGTATCCGCCAAGAGTCCGGTCTCCGCGAAGTCGGCGCCGAGCGCACGCTCGGCGGACTGAGCACCAGCCCCGATGCCCAGGAGCGCCGCGACGGCGCTCCTGGGCATCGTCGTCCTCAGGGCGCCGGCGTCCCGGTGGCCGCGGGCGCGGCCGAGGCGCGAGAGCCTCAGGCGCCGAGCCGGTAGCCCATGCCCCGCACGGTCGTGACGACGGTCGCCCCGAGCTTCTGCCGCAGGTACCGCACGTAGACGTCGACGACGTTGGACCCCGGGTCGAAGTCGTAGCCCCACACGCGCGACAGCAGCTGCTCTCGGCTGAGCACCTGCTCGGGGTTGCGGAGGAACGTCTCCAGCAGCGTGAACTCGCGCGCCGAGAGATCGACCGAGACGCCGTCGAGCGACGCTCGTCGTGAGCGCAGGTCGAGGGACAGGCCGCCGTGCCGCAGCACCGTCGGCTCGGCGCCGCCGGCCTCGGTACGCAGCCGCAGGCGGATGCGCGCGAGCAGCTCGTCGAAGCCGAACGGCTTCGTCATGTAGTCGTCGGCGCCACCCTCGAGCCCGGCGACCGTGTCCGCAGCCGACCCGCGCGCCGTCAGGATGATGACCGGGACGGTGTTGCCGGTCCCGCGGATGCGGTCGAGCAGCGCGAAGCCGTCCTCGTCGGGCAGGCCCAGGTCGAGGACGACGAGGTCGAAGTGGCCGGACTGGGCGTGGTCGAAGCCCTCGGCGGCCGTCGAGACGGCGGTGCAGCTGAAGCCGGCCGCGGTGAGCCCCTTGACGACGAAGGACGCGATGCGTGCCTCGTCCTCAATGACGAGGATCGATGCCATCGTGGCCTCCTTCCGTCCGGGGACTCTCATTGTCGCGCTCGTCGACCTCGTCGCGCCCGCCGGCTGCGGGACGGCGAGCCGCAGGACCGGGGGCGGTGATCGTGAACGTCGCTCCGTGCCCGGGCTGCGAGCGGACGGTGACCGAGCCGCCGTGCGCGGCGGCGATCGCCGAGACGATCGACAGGCCGATCCCGGACCCCTCGCTGTCGTCGCGCGCGGCCCCCCGGTGGAAGCGGTCGAAGATCCGCGGCTGCTCCTCGAGGGCGATGCCCTCGCCCTCGTCGCGCACCCAGATGCGCCACGTGCCGTCCGGGTCTGTCTCGGAGCCGATCGCGACGACGGCCCCGTCGGGTGAGTGCCGCACCGCGTTGGCGACGAGCTGGACGACCGCCTGCGTGATGCGCTGCTCGTCGAGGTCGGCGACGCCGTCGGCGCGCGCGTCGACGAGCCAGCGGCGCTCCGCGAGCGGGCGCAGGGTGTCCAGGAGGTCGTCGGTGAGGCGCCCGACGTCGGTCGGGGTCGGTCGCACGAAGTCGGGGCGGTCGATCCGGGCGAGCGTCATGAGGTCGTCGACGAGGCGGCTCATGCGCGCGAGCTCCGAGAGCGCGACCTCGCGGGTCGCGGCGGCGTCCTGCGGGTCGGCTGCGTCCATGAGCTCGAGGTGCCCCCGGACGATCGTCAGCGGCGTGCGCAGCTCGTGCCCGACGTCCTCCAGCAGCGTGCGCTGCGAACGGAACACGCCCTCGAGCCGGTCGAGCATCGCGTTGACGGTCGCCGTGAGGCGGGCGAGGTCGTCCTCGCCGGTGACAGGGATGCGCAGCGTCAGGTCGGACTCGGAGATCCGGCGCGCGGTCTCGTCGAGCCGCCGGATCGGCGCGAGGAGCCGACCCGCGACGAACCAGCCGATCGCGCCGACGGCGACGAGCGCGACGACGCTCATGAGGGCGAGCGTGGAGAACACCTGGGTCGAGCGCGAGCGCTCCTCGTCGCGGTCGTACGCGACGACGAGCGCGCCGTGCGTCGCAGCGACGCTCTCGGCGGGCACGCCGGCGGGCGGCACGACGTGCACGGGCACGACGACGTAGCGGTAGGTGCGCTGCTCCGTGCGGGTCGTGCGCAGCGAGGCGGACGGGGCGGTCGTCGCGCCGGCGAGGGCGGCGACGAGCTGGGGGTCGTCCTCGAGGCGCAGCGCGACGGAGCGCGGCGCGGTCAGCGCGACCTTGTCGCCGACGAGTCCGACCATGCCCTCGTTGGGGCCGGGGACCGTCAGACGCATGGACGCGTAGACGAGGTCGCGCGCGGACCCGAACGGGCGCCCGGTGCTCGGGTCGGTCCCGGACTCGGCGAGGGTCGTGAACGCCTCGAGCCGCAGGAGGAGGTCGCCGTCCATGCGGTCGTCCGCGGCGCGGGTCTGGAGGGCGAGGGCGGTCGAGGCGGCGAGGAGCATGCCGACGGCGCTGAGCGTGAGCACGGTGACGAGGACGCGCGTGCGCACGGACGTGCGGTCGATCGCGGTCCGCAGGCGTGCCCACGGTCCGCGGCGGCGTGCGGCGTCGTCGCCCGTGGGGGTCATGGCGCGTCGTCGCCGGCTGGCGCCGACGGCGGGGGAGCGGCGAGCCACTCGTCGATCCCTGCGAGCAGCCGGGCGACCGTTGCGTCGCTCGCGCGCGAGGCGCGCACGGACGCGCGGGCGAGGTCGGCGAGGGCGGCGTCGTCGAGGCCGTGCTCGCGGCGGGCGACCTCGTACTGCGCGGTCAGGCGGCTGCCGAACAGGAGCGGGTCGTCGGCGCCGAGCGCGACCTGGGCGCCGGCGTCCAGGAGCGTGGTCAGCGGCACGTCGGCTGCCTTCTCGTAGACGCCGAGCGACACGTTCGACGACGGGCACACCTCGAGCGCCACGTCGGCGCGCACGATCGTCTCGAGCAGGCGCGGGTCCTCGGCGGCTCTCACCCCGTGCCCGAGGCGGCGGGGCCCGAGCTCGGCGAGAACCACCTCGAGATGGTCGGGGCCGAGGAGCTCGCCGCCGTGCGGCACGCTCGCGAGGCCCCCGCGAGCGGCGATGCGGAACGCGTGCGCGAACTCGTCCGTGCGGCCGCGGCGCTCGTCGTTCGAGAGACCGAAGCCGACGACCTCGCCTGGTCCCGTGCCCGCGTACCGCACGGCGAGCCGGGCGAGCGTGCGAGCCTCGAGGGGGTGCCGCATCCGCGACGCCGCCACGATCACGGCGACCTCGGTGCCCGTGGCGGCGGACGCCGCGCGCGCCTCGTCGAGCACGATCTCGAGCGCGGGCGTGATGCCGCCGACGTGAGGGGCGTACGACGTCGGGTCGACCTGGATCTCGAGCCGGCCCGAGCCCTCGGCCGCGTCGTCCTCGGCGGCCTCCCGGACGATGCGCCGCATGTCGGCCTCGGTGCGGACGCACGCGCGGGCCGCGTCGTACAGGCGCTGGAAGCGGAACCAGCCGCGCTCGGTCGCGGCGACCTGGAGCGGGGTGCCGCTCAGGAGGGCGGCGGGGAGACGGATCCCGTGGCGCTGCGCCAGGTCGACGAGCGTCGTCGGACGCATGGACCCGGTGAAGTGCAGGTGGAGGTGCGCCTTCGGCAAGGTCGCGAGGTCTCGCATCAGCCCAGTGTCGCAGAGCACACCTCTGTGCGGGGGGGCAGCCCGGTTTGGGTGTCGTGGTGCGCAGCGGGTACAGTGTCCTGTCGGTGGTTGATATCCACTCTGATGGTCCGCGCCCGCAGACCGCTCGGAGACGGGGTCGATCCCGAAGGGTAGTGGCGCAATTGGTAGCGCAGCGGTCTCCAAAACCGCAGGTTGCAGGTTCGAGTCCTGTCTACCCTGCGCGAGGTGCTCGGATCACGAGCCGCCTGGCAGGTCGAGTAGTTCGGAGGGGTCGATCGATCCCCCGTAGGTGCAGGCAGTGACGAGGCCGGCGACGTAGGGACGTGAACGTGAGCGAATCTGCCCCTGAGGCGACGAGCGCCGATGCTGCGCGGGTGAGCGGCGCTAAGTCGGGCAAGGGCTCGGCGAAGAAGAAGTCGTTCTTCGCGCGCGTCGCGCTGTTCGTCCGCCAGGTCGTCGCCGAGCTCAAGAAGGTCACCACGCCCACGCGCTCGGAGCTGCTCCAGTACACGGGCGTCGTCCTCGTCTTCCTCGTCGTCGTGATGGCCTTCATCACCGTCGTCGACATGGGCGTCGGCAAGTTCATGCTCTGGCTGTTCGGCGCCTGACCGAGCCGAACACCACGGCGCGTCCCGCGAGGTGAGCGCCCCGGCGCTCACGTCACCATCGTTCGTCAGTAGTCAGCAGAAAGCAGGTCCCCACGTGTCCCAGGAATCGCTGGAGCCGGCGGAGGAGTTCGTCGCGCCCGCAGCCGAGGCCGACGAGAACGACACGGCTGTCGAGGCTGAGGTCTCGGCCACCGAGGGCGAGGACGTCGCTGCTGACCAGGACGCTGCGCCCGAGGCTGACGAGGACGCCGAGGTCGACCCGGTCGAGGAGTTCAAGGCCGAGCTGCGTCGCCTCCCCGGCGACTGGTACGTCATCCACTCCTACGCGGGCTACGAGAACCGCGTGAAGGTCAACCTCGAGAACCGCACCCAGTCCCTCAACATGGAGGACTACATCTTCCAGGTCGAGGTGCCCATGGAGGAGGTGACGGAGATCAAGAACGCGCAGAAGAAGGTCGTCCGTCGCGTCCGCATCCCCGGGTACGTCCTCGTGCGCATGGACCTCACCGACGAGTCGTGGGGCGCGGTGCGCCACACGCCCGGCGTGACCGGCTTCGTGGGGCACACCCACCAGCCCGTCCCGCTGACCTTCGACGAGGTCTTCTCGATGCTCGCTCCGTCGCTCGCGCCGAAGCCCGAGGTCGCCAAGACCTCGAAGCCGGCCGCAGGCGCGATCGTCGTCGACTTCACCGTGGGCGAGTCCGTGACCGTGACCGACGGTCCGTTCGAGACGCTGCCCGCCACGATTTCCGAGATCAACGCCGAGGCCCAGAAGCTCAAGGTGCTGGTCTCGATCTTCGGCCGGGAGACTCCGGTCGAGCTCTCGTTCAACCAGGTCGCCAAGATCTGAGTCGAACCCACCGGCGCCGTCGCACGGGCGGTGCCGAACCTGCAGTCATCACAAGAAGGACCCGAGAATGCCTCCCAAGAAGAAGGTCGCAGGCCTGATCAAGCTCCAGATCCAGGCTGGTGCTGCCAACCCTGCGCCGCCGATCGGCCCCGCGCTGGGTCAGCACGGCGTCAACATCATGGAGTTCTGCAAGGCCTACAACGCGGCCACCGAGTCGCAGCGTGGCAACGTGATCCCCGTGGAGATCACGGTCTACGAAGACCGTTCCTTCACGTTCATCACGAAGACCCCGCCGGCCGCCGAGCTCATCAAGAAGGCCGCCGGCGTCGACAAGGGCTCCGCGACCCCGCACACCGCCAAGGTGGCGAAGCTGACGGCCGCCCAGGTCCGCGAGATCGCATCGACGAAGCTCGAGGACCTCAATGCGAACGACCTCGACGCCGCGTCGAAGATCATCGCCGGCACCGCCCGCTCCATGGGCATCACCGTCGAGGGCTGAACGCCCTAGCGTCACCCGCTGCGGCTTGAGGCCGCAGCACCCCAGAACCCCCAGTGGAAGGGTCCGCGCGGACCCGCACCACGACTGCTGAAACAGGAGAAGCAGATGGCAACGCGCAGCAAGGCCTACCGCAAGGCCGCAGAGAAGATCGACCGCGAGCGTCTCTATGCCCCTCTCGAGGCCGTGCGCCTCGCGAAGGAGAACGTCTCGACGAAGTTCGACTCGACCGTCGAGGTGGCCTTCCGCCTCGGTGTCGACCCCCGCAAGGCGGACCAGATGGTCCGTGGCACCGTCAACCTTCCTCACGGCACCGGAAAGACCGCTCGGGTCCTGGTCTTTGCGAACGGTGAGAAGGCAGAGCAGGCCCGTGCGGCCGGCGCTGACGAGGTCGGCGGCGACGAGCTCATCGAGAAGGTGGCCGCTGGCTACACCGACTTCGACGCCGCGGTCGCGACGCCGGACCTCATGGGCAAGGTCGGTCGCCTCGGTAAGGTCCTCGGTCCGCGCGGCCTCATGCCGAACCCGAAGACGGGCACGGTGACCATGGACGTCGCCAAGGCCGTCGAGGACATCAAGGGTGGAAAGATCGAGTTCCGCGTCGACAAGCACGCGAACCTCCACTTCATCATCGGCAAGGCCTCCTTCTCGGAGACGCAGCTCGTCGAGAACTACGGCGCAGCGCTCGAGGAGATCCTCCGTCTGAAGCCGTCCTCCTCGAAGGGCCGCTACATCACGAAGGCCACGCTGACGACGACGAACGGCCCGGGCATCCCGCTCGACCAGTCGCGCACCACGAAGCTCCTCGAGGAGTCCGACGAGGCCTGATCCTCGCCGACACCAGCACCGCCACGAAGGCCGGTCCCCGTACGGGGACCGGCCTTCGTGCGTGAGCAAGGGGTACACCTGGCCGGATGCCGCGGATACGGTGTGTGATGGAGGCCACATCGACTCTTCCCGAAACGTGACGATGTCGATGTATCAGGCCTCACCCCCTGGGCTCCTGTCGGTGTTCAGGCGAACGTACCGAAGGAGCTGGGATGGACGCCGTCGCGGACGATCGAGCACGGGTGGGGGCCCGTGACGACGATCTTGCTGGTCGCGCCTCTGCCGCGCTGACCGCGTACCTCGACGGCGACGCCAGCTCGCTCGAGACGCTCGTCCGGGACGTCACCCCGTTGCTCTGGCACATCGTCAGGGGGCAGGGCGTGGAACCCGAGGAGGCGCAGGACGTCGTGCAGGGGGTCTGGGTGCAGCTGGTCCGCAAGGCCACGAGCATCCGTGACCCCCAGGCGGTGCTGCAGTGGCTCCTCGTGTCCGCGAGACGTGCAGCGTGGCGGACTGTTCGGGGGAGCAGGAAGCTCGCAGAGCTCGACGGTGACGTCTGCACCGAGGGATCGGCGCGTGCCGGGGGCGCGCCGATCCCCGGTGCGTCGGCCGACCCGAGCGAGACGGTCATCCGCGCAGAGCGGGACCGGGCGCTGTGGGACGCCGTCGGCTCCCTGGACGAGAGATGTCAACGGCTGTTGCGTCTCGTGGCGTTCGTGGACCGGCCCGACTACGCGTCGGTCTCCGAGGCGCTCGGGATGCCGGTCGGGAGCATCGGCCCCACGCGGGGTCGCTGCCTGGCCAAGCTCAGGGTCAGGCTTGAATCGGATGGGGGCGTTCGGTCATGACAGAAGCACACGTGGACGAGCTCGCCGACGGCCCCGTCGACGAGGTGGACGTGCAGATCCTGGGACGCCTGCGCAGCGCCCTCGAGGCGAGCGACCCGGTCCCGGCCGACCTCGTCGAGCGCTCTCTCTTCGCGATGACCCTCGCGGCGCTCGACGCCGAGGTGATGAGCCTCCAAGAGCTCGCGTCCCGGGAGGGCGCGATGCGCAGCGACGGCGGCAGCGCCGTCGCCGCACGCACGGTGACGTTCACCGCGAGCGCGCTGAGCATGATGATCACGTTGTCCTCCGACGACGGCGCGGTCCGCGTCGACGGATGGATCTCCCCGCCGCGCGAGCTCGAGGTCGAGCTGCGGCGTGCCGGGAGCGAGCCGCGCACCGTCGTGGCTGACGAGGGCGGACGTTTCGCGTTCCCGCGCGTCGACAAGGGCCTCGTCGGGTTTGTCCTGCACGACGTCGGGTCCGGCTCCGCGACCCTGACGACTCCCATCATCGAGATCTGAAGGAGGCCTCGTGGCCGTACCGCCGCCGAGAGACCAGTCCGTCCCTTACGGTGACAACGACCCGCTGCAGTGGAGGACGCGGTTCCTCGACCCGTCCGGAGCCGACCAGGCGCTCGGCGCCATGCGGATCCAGCCCACCTGGTACGTCAACGACAGGATCATCGTCTCGGGACCCCGCCAGGTCGGCGCGCCCGGGGACGGCGAGGCAGTGCTGCCCGGCCTGGACCTGCTGCGCCGCGTCGCGGCCGAGGAGGGGTACGCCGTCGTGCCCGACGTCCCGGTCGTGGTCGGCGGCGAGAACGACGACCCGCGCGCTCGGGAGCTGCTCGACTCCGTCGACCTAGGCGACGAGACGTACGCGGTGACGCTCGTGCCTGAGCCGGGCCGGGTCGAGTCCCCGCCTGAGGCGTGGGACATCCTCCAGAAGGTCCTGGTCGCGGCGCGCGAGGGCAGCGAACGACCGTCGCGCGACCCGGAGAGCTGGTCGTCGAGGACCGTCTACGGCCTCGAGCACGTTGTGAGCGCGACCCCGTTCACGCAGTCGCACCCGTTCACCCAGTCCCACCCCTTCACGCAGTCGCACCCGTTCACCCAGTCGCACCCGTTCACGCAGTCGCACCCGTTCACCCAGTCGCACCCCTTCACGCAGTCGCACCCGTTCACGCAGTCCCATCCCTTCACGCAGTCCCACCCGGCGTCCGGTCTCGCCGAGTACGCGATGGTCGGGGCCGGCGGGCGCCAGCCCGTCATGTGGGCAGGCCCCGGGCCGCAGCGTCTCCTCCCGGACGGAGACTCGCCGTACCGCGCCGCGGACGGCACCCGCCGTCCCGTCGTCGCGATCCTCGACACCGGGACGGGCGAGCACCCGTGGCTCGGCGACGATGTCGTCGTGCGCGACCCGCACGTGCTCGGCCAGCCGGTCGGCTGCTTCACGCCGCCGTCGGCCCCGATCGAGGACTCCGAGATCGGTGGCATGTCGCTCGCGCCGCTCACCGGCCCCCTCGACCCGGTCGCAGGGCACGGCACGTTCATCGCGGGCCTCGTGCGCCAGACCGCGCCCGACGCAGCGATCCTGTCCTGCCGCGTCTACGGCGGAGCTGGCGTCGTCGCGGAATCGGAACTCCTGCGGTCGTTGCGGAACCTTCTGCGCTTCCACGTCCTCGGCCTCGCCGGCTTCGAGGGCTACGCGCCCGTCGACGTCGTCGCGCTGTCGTTCGGGTACTACCACGAGCGCCCCGAGGACGAGGCGTTCGACGAGCCGTTCGCCCGCGGCCTGCGCGCGCTGCGGCGCTGGGGCGTCGCGGTCGTCGCGTCGTCGGGCAACGACGGCGTCACGCGACCGACCTTCCCAGCCGCGTTCGCCCCGCTCGTCGAGCACGGTCCGGGCGGTCTGCGCGTCGCAGACCCGCGCGAGGTCCCGCCTGCGCTCGCCCCCATGGCGACCGTCGGCGCGCTCAACCCGGACGGCACGACCGCGTTCTTCAGCAACGACGGGCCGTGGGTCACGACGTTGCGCCCCGGCGCCGGCCTCGTGAGCACGGCCCCCGTCACGCTCGACGGGACGTGGCAAGCCACGCGCGAGGCACCGGGCTTCTACGACCCGAACCCGCGCGCGACGATCGACCCCGACGCCTTCCAGGGCGGCTTCGCCGTCTGGAGCGGCACGTCCTTCGCCGGCCCCGTGCTCGCCGGCCAGATCGCGGCGAGCCTGCTCGGCGCCCGCCCCGACGACGTGACCGGCGACCCGGGCGAGGTGGGCACGCGCGCCGGCTCGCAGCGGGACCGCACGTGGACCGCCGTCGGCTCGGTCGTGGGGCTGCAGCCCGCGGCTGACTAGCAAGAACCCTGCCCCGTCGTCGACCTGCGTCGTTACACTGACCGGGCGACGACGGGGCAGCGTGCACCCGTCGCACTGACGTCAGGGGTGCAGGTGCGCAAGCACGACGGCGGAGCCGACCACCTCGCTGCTAC
Source organism: Flavimobilis soli (assembly GCF_002564025.1). Lineage (NCBI taxonomy): Bacteria > Bacillati > Actinomycetota > Actinomycetes > Micrococcales > Jonesiaceae > Flavimobilis > Flavimobilis soli. The sequence continues at coordinate 1,203,924 of NZ_PDJH01000001.1, read as the reverse complement.
CGCGTCCCCCACGGACCGGGCCTGGGCCGCGCTCCGCGAGGGCCTCGCGCTCGCCGACCGAGGGCTGCCGCGAGAAGCCGCCGAGGTGCTCGGCCGCGCCCTCGACGAGCTCGGCGCCGCACCCCCGTCCGCCGACGTGACCCTCGTGCGCGCCCGCCTCCTGCTCGCGCTCGCGATGCCGCAGTTCGAGGTCGACGGTGACGGCGCCGCGTGCGACACCCGGCTCGCGGACGCGCTCGATCTCGCGCGCGCGATCGACGCCGCGTCCGTCGTCGTCGCCGTGCACGGCCAGCGCGCGCTGCACGCGCTGCGCACCGGGAGCCCCGACGAGGCGCTCACCCACTTCGACGCAGCGATCGAGCTCATCGACGAGTCCGAGCCGCGCGACGCCTGCATCCTCCTGCTCAACCGCGGCAGCCTGCACCTCGACCGCGGGGACCTTGCGGCCGCGCGCGCCGACCTCGGCGCGTGCGTCGAGCGCGCGGAGGCGATGGGCGACGCGATGCTCCTGTTCAAGTCGAGCCACAACCTCGGATATGCCGAGTTCCTCACCGGCGACCTCCCGCAGGCCCTCGCCGCGATGGAGCGCGCCGCGGAGACGCACCTGCGCGACGTCGGGCTCGACCTCGCCGCCCTGCCGATCGCCCTCCTCGACCGCGCCCAGGTGCTCTTCGAGGCAGGACTCGTGGGGGAGGCCGACGAGCGGCTCGCTCGCGCCGGCGCTCTCTTCGCGGAGCGCGGGCTCGAGCAGGACCTCGCCGAGGTCGAGGTGCTCCGTGCCCGCTGCGCCCTGCTCAGCGGGCGTCCCGACGACGCGTCCAGGCTCGCGGCGTCGGCGCGTCGACGGTTCGGCGACCGGGGCAACGCGGTCTGGTCCGCGCGCGCACACCTTGCCGAGCTGCAGGCGCGGCTCGGCGCGCTGACCGACCTCGCCGAAGCGCCGCGAGCAGCGCTGCGCGACCTCGCGGCCGAGGCGGAGACGCTGCTCGCGGCGTCCGAGCGCGACGAGTCCGGCCGCGTGACGGCCGACGTCGGCACCCGGGTCCGCCTCGTCGCCGCTGAGGCGCGTGCCGTCGCCGGGGATCGCGCCGCGGCCGCGGCGCTCCTCGAGGGCGCGTCCGCCGCGCGCCGCGACGGACCTGTCGAGGCGCGGGTGCACGGCGCCGTCGTGCAGGCCCTCCTCGACTTCGACGCGGGCGACCGCGCCGCGGGCCAGGCGGTCGTGCGCAGCGCGCAGGCGGTCCTCGGCGAGTTCCGGGCACAGTTCGGCTCGGTCGAGGCGGTCACGGCGAGCGCCGTCCACGGCCGCCGCCTCGCCGACGTCGACCTCGCGGCGGCCTGTCGCACGGGCGACGCGGGGGAGGTCCTCGAGGCGGTCGACCGCGGCCGCGCCGTCTTCGCCGGCCCCGCCCGCGTCAGGCCGCGCGACCCGGACGGGCCGCTCGCGGGCTTGTCCGCCGAGCTGCGGCGTGTGAGCGAGCAGCTGCGGGCCGAGGAGCCGACGGCGACCGTCGAGCGGATCGCCGAGCTGCGCGAGCAGGCCCGCGCGCTGCGTGACCAGGTGCGTGAGCTGTCCTGGCAGGAGGGCGGCGGCGGCCGTGCCCTGCGGCCGTTCACCGCAGCGGAGCTCCGCGAGCGGTTGCGGGAGGCGAGCGACGTCACCCTCGCCCAGTTCGTCGTCGTGCAGGGCAGGCTCCTGGCCGCGCTGCTCTCGGCGGGCAGCGAGCGTCTCGTCGACCTGGGCGACGCCGCCCGTTGGGAGGAGTCGGCGCGGCGCTTGCGCTCGGACCTGCGCATGGTCTCCAACACGCTCGTCCCGGTGCCGCTGCGCGACGTCGCGCGCGCGTCGCTCGAGCGCGAGGCCGCGCTCCTCGACGCCGGGCTGCTCGCGCCGCTCGGCGACGTCGGCACGCTGCGCGTCGTGGGTCCCTCGTGGCTCGTGACCATGCCGTGGGGCGTGCTCCCGTCGCGCCGCGGCCTCGCGACACCCACCGGTCCGGGCGTCGACCTCGCGCTCGACCGCGGCAGTCCCGTGGCGGCGCCGCGCACGACGGCGGTCGCAGGCCCGGCCGTCCCGCTCGCCGCGCAGGAGGTCGCCGCGGTCGCGGCGAGCTACCCGGGCGCCGTGGCGCTCGCCGGGCCCTCCGCGACGTGCGAGGCGACGGCGCGTGCCCTGCGCTCGGACGACGTCGTGCACCTCGCTGTCCACGGCAAGCACGTCGCGGACAACCCGCTCTTCTCGTCGGTGCTCCTCGCGGACGGGCCGCTGTTCGCGTACGAGCTCGACGGCGAGCCGCTCTCGGCAGGGCTCGTCGTGCTGTCCGCGTGCGAGGTCGGCGGCGCGACCGCCGTGCCCGGCGGGCAGTCGCTCGGCCTCGCCGCCGTGCTCCTGCGGCTCGGGGTCAGCTACGTCGTCGCGGCCGTCGAGCCAGTCGCGGACGAGCATGCGCGCGCCGTCATGCCGCGCCTCCACGAGCTCGTCCGAGCGGGCAAGGACCCGGCGAGCGCGCTCGCCCTCGCGGCCGCAGGCGACGACGTGTCCCCGTTCGTGTGCCTGACGTCGGCGGTCGCGTGATCCGTGCCATGCGGCGCCGGGGCGATTTGGCGTATAGACGTCGGGTCAGTTAGTCTCGTCCAGTTACCAAAGACCGCAGGTCGTCAGTCGTGCCCAGGCGCGAATGACCGAAGCTCCGTGAGAACGGGGGCCGGCGCAGGTGCGAACTGTCCGGGCGTCAGCCCGCCGAGAGCCTCGCGTCTGCGCGGGGCTCTTTTCTCTTTCCCGGGGCGGGTGCCAGCGGTACCACCATCGGAAGGATTGCCATGGCGAGGCCGGACAAGGCAGCGGCAGTTGCAGAGCTTGCGGACAGCTTCCGCGAGTCCAGCGCTGTTGTGCTGACCGAGTACCGCGGGCTCACCGTCGCGCAGCTCAAGCAGCTGCGTCGGTCGCTCAGCGGCAACGCAACCTACGCCGTGGTGAAGAACACGCTGACCGCTATCGCGGCCAAGGAGGCCGGCGTCGAGATCGACGACGCCGTGCTCGCCGGGCCCTCGGCTGTCGCCTTCGTGACCGGTGACCCGGTCGAGGCTGCCAAGGGTCTGCGTGACTTCGCCAAGGCGAACCCCCAGCTGGTCATCAAGGCGGGTGTCCTCGACGGACGCGCGCTGACCGCTGAGGACATCACGAAGCTCGCGGACCTCGAGTCCCGCGAGGTTCTCCTGGCCAAGGCAGCTGGCGCCTTCAAGGCGAAGCTGTTCCAGGCGGCCTACCTGTTCACGGCTCCTGCGTCGCAGGCCGTGCGCACCATCGACGCCCTGCGCGAGAAGCAGGCTTCGGCTGCTGCCTGACGTTTCCTCAGGGAACCGTTCGCGCAACCAGCACTCACAACATTTTCTCTGCTTCACGCAGGACAACAGGAAGGAACGCCGATCATGGCGAAGCTCACCACCGCCGAGCTCATCGAGGCTTTCAAGGAGCTCTCCCTCATCGAGCTCTCCGAGTTCGTGAAGGCTTTCGAGGAGACCTTCGAGGTCACCGCTGCTGCTCCGGCCGCCGTTGCCGTCGCCGCCCCCGCCGCGGGTGGCGCTGCTGCCGACGCCGAGGATGAGAAGGACGAGTTCGACGTCATCCTCGCCGCTGCCGGTGACAAGAAGATCCAGGTCATCAAGGAGGTGCGCGCCCTCACGAGCCTCGGCCTGAAGGAGGCCAAGGACCTCGTTGACGGCGCCCCGAAGCCGGTTCTCGAGGGTGTCGCGAAGGACAAGGCTGAGGCCGCCAAGGCTGCCCTCGAGGGCGCTGGCGCGACCGTCGAGCTCAAGTGATCCCCGCCCTCCGGGGCTGATCGCTGACGAGGCCCGCACCACTTCGGTGGTGCGGGCCTCGTCGTGTCTGTGCTTCCACCGCCCGGTTGCCGGGCCTCTGAGGCCCCGATATTGTCGCGGGGCGATCCGCGGCAGCTCAGGGGTGCCGCGCTCAACACCACGAGGGAAGCTCACGTGGATCATTATCGATGGAGGCGCGCTGCTGCGGCGCTGGCGATGGCGGCTCTGCTCGGCGCCTGTTCTGGCGGTGGCAGCTCGACGCCGTCCGCGACGTCGACGGGCGAGGGTGACGCGACGGCAGCGCCGTCCAGCGTCGAGGCGACTGCGGCTCCCTCGAACGACGGCGAGGCGGGCGGCTGGTGCGCCCCTGGCGCGCGCGCAGAGGGCGACTACACGCTGACATTCGGTGAGATGGGAGCTGCGACGGACGAGTGGTCGCAGCACATGGGCCGCACCTGGCGGCACTACCTGCCCTTCACGTTCACCAACACGATGGACGTTCGATGCGTCTTCGGGCTGACGGTAGATCTTGCGGTCGACGGCGAGAGCGGGAGGGCGACGGACGGCTTCTCCGTCCCGCTGCTGCCGGGACAGTCCTTCTCTGGGCAGATGTTCGACCTCGATGGTGTGCTCGGGCTCCCCGATGCTGAGGTGGTGAACACCTCCGCGGTACTCGCTCCGTCCGTGACGAAGGCCACCAGCGGGCGTTACTTCGGTGACTACTACGACCTGACCTTCGAGGTCGGGGAGCGCGACGGTGTCGGTTCCGAGACTGTGGTCCCTGTCGTTGTGACCACGACGGGCGTTGGGGCTGGTATGCCGGATCGGTTGTTCTCTGCACGCGACGACCGTTTCGCACTGCTCGGACTCGACGCGCAGGGCAACGTGATCACCGTGGCCCACAACCTGCAGGAGGCGCTCCCGGTGCCGGGTGAGTCGACCATCTGGTTCGCCCTCGCCGGGGGTGGCGCGAGCGGCTATGAGCGCGAACTGATGCCAATGTCGACGTACGACTCGGTCGTGAGCTGGACGTTCGTCGCCTACCCGTACTTCACCGACCTGGACAAGTAGCGGCGCCGGAGCGGACCGGGAGTCAGCGGTTGAAGAAGTACACGACCGCTGCGAGCCCGACGACGACCAGGGCGAGCTTTCCCAGCCATGTGAGGAGGAGCCGCGCGAGCTTGCCGCCGTCGACCGGGAACTCGCCCGCCACCTCGCCCGTGCGGCCGTCGACGAGCACCTGCCACGTCTTGCCCGCAGCGATGTACGTGAGGACCCACAGGGGAGCGAGGATGAGCGCGAACCGCACGTCCGAGTAGCCGGTGAGCGCCGAGCGCACCTCCGTCCGGTCACCGCCGATGTGGTCGCGGACGTCTTTCGGGATGCGCTTCTTCTCGGCCGCTCGACGCACCTCCTCGAACGCGGAGGCAGGGTCGCGGTCGTAGCGCGTCGCCGTGTGCCCGGCGAGGTACTCGGGCTGGAACGGGACGGTCCCCTCGAGGCTGAGGTTCCGCACGAGCCGGTCTTGGACCACGGAGACCTTGCGACCCTCGACGACCTGGCTGTCGATCCGGGTCGTCACCGTGCCGGCAGCGTCCTGCCACTCGGTGTGCATCTCCACGCGGTCGTCGGGGAGCCTGACCGGCTTGCGGTCCCCACGCCGTCCCTCGTACGTGGTGGTCGCCGTCGCGGAGAAGCTCCACACCGGCAGGTACGTGCTCGTGAATGACTCTGCCGCGTTGATCGTCGTGAGCTCGTCGATGCCGAGGCGGTGGCTCGTGACCCAGGCGGTGAAGGCGTCGGTCGCCTGGCGCCGGTCGAGCAGGAACGGCAGCACGCCGGACGGTGGCACGACACCGTCGGGCGACGTGACCTGCACGAGGTGCCCGCGGCAGAACTGGCACACGCTCGCGAGCTCGGCCATCTCGGTTGTCGCGTGGCAGCCCTCGCATCTCATGACGACCCCGCCGAGGCTGGCGACCTGACGCCCGGTGTTGCCGTGCACCCAGTCGTCATAGGGCTGCTCGACGAGGGTGGCGCCGGTCCGCTCGAGGATCGCAGTGCGTGCACCGCACGCGGTGCACGCGAGCGACTTCGTGCCCGGCTCGTGACGTTGCTGGGACCCGCACGCGGGGCAGGCGAGCATGAGGGCCTCGCGGTCGCTGCCGCCCGGGGTGACGGTCATCAGGAGAACAGCTTCATGGCGAGCAGGACGCCGCCGACGACGACGGCGAACATCGCGGCCGTCGTGACGAACATCTTGAACCGGTTGACGGGCACCTTGCCGTAGACGGAACCCGTGCGACCACTGATCAGGATGGGCCACCGCTTCCCGCCGAAGACGAACGTCGCCATCCAGACAGGGACGAGGACGAGCCGGAACGAGACGTCGGAGTACGCCGTCTGGATGTTCTCGATCTTCTGGTGGTCGCCCCCGATCGCGCTGTTGACGCGGCCGCGGATCTGGTTGACGATCTTGCTCTTGGCGCTCTCGACCGCGTTCGCAGGGTCGATGTCGTAGCGTGCCGTCGAGAAGCCGGCGAGGTACTCGGGGCGGTACGCGACGAAGTCCTTCATCTTGAGCCCGCCGATCGCCACGGCGAGGTTGAGGTCGACCTCCTTGCCCGGCACGAAGGTGTCCTCGTACGTTCCCGACACGCTGCCTGACCGCGGGTACCAGTGCGTGACGGTCTCCTTGACGCCGTTGGAGCGTTCCTCCTCGTGGTCGACCCCACGCTGACCCTCGAAGTACGACTCGGTCGTCGCGCTGACGCTCCAGTAGGGGAGGTAGGTCCCGACGAGCGACTCTTCCGCGTTGATGTTCTTGAGGGCCTTGACCCCGAAGAACTGGTGGTTGATCCACGCGCGGAACTTCTCGCGTGCAGCCGCAGGGGTGACTGCGAAGGGAAGCACGGCGTCGGGAGCAACCATGCCGGGGGCGCCGGTGAGCGCGACGAGGTGCGATGCGCAGAACTGGCACGTCGTGGACATCGAGTCGTTCTCGGTGACGGCCCCGCACCCCTCGCACCGCATGGTGACCGAGGTGCCCCCCACACGGGCGGCATCCTGGGTCGCCCAGCTGTCGTAGGCCTGGCCGGTGCCCGTGCTCGCGGCGCCCTGGGTGAACGTCACCTCGGTGCCGCAGCTTCCGCATCGCATCGAGGCGGTTCCGGGGACGTACGCGAGCTGGGCGCTGCACGCGGGGCAGCGCGTCGTGAGGTGGCCCGTCGGCTCGCGGCTGGCGTCGTGAGAGGTCATGATCCTGGCTCCTGGTGAGGTTGTGCGGACAGGTGCGCCCGACGGGCTGGCGCTTCGGATGAGGGCGGGGGCGTCCTCAGACTCCCATGGAGACGAACATCGGGACGATCACGAGGATGAGGATCCCGGCGAACATCAGCAGCATGGGCATGAGGAGCTTCGCGCCCGCCTTGTTGCTCTGGCGCTGGACGATTGCGAGCCCGACGACGACCAGGGCGAGCTTCCCCAGGCACGTCAGCAGGAGCCGTGCGAGCTTGCCGCCGCCAACCGGGAACTCGCCTGACACTCGGTGTGCAGCTCGACGCGGTCGCCAGGGAGAAGGACAGGCTCGCGGTCCCCGCGCCGTCCCTCGTACGTGGTGGTTGCCGTCGCGGAGAAGCTCCACAGCGGCAGGTACGTGCTCGTGAAGGACTCTGCCGCGTTGATGGTCGTGAGCTCGTCGATGCTGAGGTGGTGGCTCGTGACCCAAGCGGATGCTCGACGAGTGCGGCGCTGCTCTGCGCGTAGACCGCGGTGCCAGCCCCGGAGGCGGTGCACGTCAGCGTGGACGTGCCAGGTGCGTAGCGCTGCTGTGACTCGCAGGTCGGGCACGCGAGAGCCAACGCTCCCGGGAAGCTGTCGTCAGTGCTCATCGTCTCGCTCTCCTCCGGTGGTCGTTTCACCGCTGGGCTGGTCGCCGGGCGCTGTGCTGGTCGTCGTGCGGGTGCTGGTCAGAACCCGATGCCGGTGAACATCGGGACGAGGACCATGAGCAGGATGCCGCCGAACATCAGCATCATCGGCATGAGCAGCTTCGTGCCCGCCTTGTTGGACTGGCGCTGGACGATCTGCTTCTTGGCCTGCCACGCCTCCGAGCTCTGCAGGGTCAGCATCGCGGGCAGGTCGGCGCCGCCGCGCTGGATGCTCTGGACGAGCAGGGCTGCGAGCTTCTTGACCTCGGGAAGCGTGCTGCGCGCGCCGAACTCCTGGATCGCGACGATGTCAGACTCGCCGTTCTCCATCTGCTCGACCGAGCGACGCATCTCGGCGTAGATCGCGGAGTCGCCGCCGCGGCTGGTCTGGAACCATGCCTCACGCAGGATGAGCCCTGCGCTCGTCAGGAGGGCGAGCGTCGAGACGACCTCGCTGAAGTCGCGGATCATCTCGGCGTTGCGCTCGCGCACCTGCGTCTTGAGCCGCTCCGAGAAGTAGTAGGCGGCGAGGAAGGCGCAGACGAGGAGCAGGCCGAGGATCTGGACGTCGTTGGTCAGGCCGTAGATCCCGATCGCGACGATCGTGCCCGTGAGGGCCGTGACGACCTGCTGGGCGCGCACGGTCCGAAGGTAGAACTCCGCATAGCGCGCGCCGAAGATGATCTCCATGAGCTGGCGCAGCTGGACGTCCGGTCGCGTGCGGTAGCCGTAGCCGACGCGCTCGAGGAGCTCGTACCCGATCGGGTAGAGCTCGCGGAACGGGTAGGCCTTCGGATCGAGCCCCTCGAACAGGTGGGCATGACGTCGGCCGGTGACGAACAGCGTGATCCACAGGGCCAGCAGGACGGTGCCGGTCCCCATGACGACGATCTGGGTCGGGGTGAGGATCATCGGCTCAGATCCTGATCGTCATGATGCGGCGGGCGAGGGCGAAGGCACCGATGAACATCGCCACGGCCACGGCGGTGCACAGGACGCCCACCGGGGAGCGCAGGCCTTCCGCGAAGGTGCCACCGCCGCTCTTGAGGAGCGCGACGAGGATCACCGGGATGACCACCATGATGAAGGCCTCGTTCTTGCTGGCGGCGAGGCCCGTTTCGATGTCAGCACCGATCTGCATCTTCTCGGAGAGGACCTGGTGGCAGTTCGTCACCGCCAGCTTCATGTCCGCACCCCTGAGGTAGGCGATCTTGAAGACGTTCGCGAACGACTCGATGTCCGGGTGCGCGCTGCGCTCGCCGAGGTCGTGCAGCATGTCCTCGATCCGGATGTTGTTGTGGAACCCCGCGATGAGGAGGTTGAGCTCCTGGACGATCGGCGCGTTGGGGGAGTGCTGCCGCTCGAGGTCGTCGCGGGCGAGCTGGAACCCCTGGATGACCGTGCCGCCCGCGCTGAGCGAGCCGACCAGGCTGTCGAGCATGTCCCGGAACTGGGTCTGCAGCACCTGGAGCTTTGCCCGTCGCAGCTGCTCCGCGCGGATACGGAGGAACGCCCGCGCGCCGAAGAACGCGGGCACCACGATCACGATCGCGTCGAGGACGTGCGTCGCCGTCGTCGGCTCGCCGTCGACCTGGGCGAGGCCGCCGAAGAACAGGTAGCCCACGAAGCCCGCGACCACCGCGGCGAGCGCCGCGTAGGCAAGGCGCTCGACGAACGAGAAGTGGTAGACGCCGTAGTCGTACGCGGGCACGTTGATGAGGGACGGCCGGTACTGCGGCCGGCGGGGTTGCTTCGTTGCCATGGTCCTCGTCTCAGATGTCCGTCTGGAAGCCGGCCAGGCGCAGCTTGGCAGACCCGTGGAACTCGTTGTCGGTGCGCTCGAGGCGCCCGGAGACGCTCTGCTGGGTGCTGGAGGCGTCCTCGCGGAACTCGAACAGCGGGTTGAGCACGACGTGCCCGTCCTCGTAGCCGAGGACCTCGCTGATCTCCATCGTGCGGCGCGAGTGGTCGCGCAGCCGCGACAGGTGGATCACGATGTCGAGCGCCGACGCGATCTGCTGGCGGATGGCCTCGAGCGGGAGGGTGGCGGACGCCTGCAGGACCATCGTCTCGAGGCGGCTGAGCATGTCGGCGGTCGAGTTCGCGTGGCCGGTCGAGAGCGACCCGTCGTGACCCGTGTTCATCGCCTGGAGCATGTCGAGCGCCTCGGCGCCACGGACCTCGCCGACGACGATCCGCTCGGGCCGCATGCGGAGCGAGGATCGGATCAGGTCGCGGATCGTGATCTCGCCGGTGCCCGCGACGTTCGCGTTGCGGGTCTCGAGCCGCACGAGGTTGGTGACGTTGTCGATCTGGAGCTCGGCCGAGTCCTCGATCGTGATGATGCGCTCGTCGGCGCCGATGAAGTTGCTCAGCGCGTTGAGGAAGGTCGTCTTCCCGGAGCCGGTCCCGCCGGAGATGAAGATGTTGTAGCGCGCCCGGACGAGCAGCCGCAGGAAGTCCGCGACCTCCTCGGTGATCGACCCGTAGCCGATGAGCCGTCTGATGGTCATCGGGTCCCGCGAGAACTTTCGGATCGTCACGGTAGGGCCGTCGAGCGCGACGGGAGGGAGCACCACGTTGACGCGGGAGCCGTCCGCCAGACGGGTGTCGACGATGGGGTTGGCCTGGTTCACCTCCCGGCCGGCGAGTCCCACGATGCGCTGGATGATGTCCTCGAGGCGGCGGGCGCTCTCGAAGCCGCCGGGTATGCGTTCGACGCGCCCGTACCGCTCGACGAAGACGTTGTCGGGCCCGTTGACCATCACCTCGGTCACGGACTCGTCCGTCAGGAGGCTGTCGAGGAGCCCGAGGCCGCGGATCGAGCCGTAGACCTGCTGGACGACGGTCACCTTGTCGGTGATCGAGAGGTACCGGTCGGCGGTCCGGGACTCGAGCAGCTGTCGGATGTGCTCCTCGAGCGCGTCGTCGTCCAGCCGGACGAGCTCGGGGTCGAGGAGCACCTGGGCACGCAGCTGGTCCGCGATCGTGCGCAGCTCGTCGTTCGTCATGCGGAGACGGCCGTGACGAGCGGGCCGAGGGCGCCCGACGCGTACGCGTGCTCGAGCACCTCGTTCTCGCTGGCACCCTCGAACCGCGAGACGACCGCGACGGGCGGCAGCGGGCTCTCACCGTCGATCTCCGAGCGCGTCGCGCTCGCGCGGTTGTAGACGACGACGGAGCGGGCCAGCACGCTCGTCTCGTGCTCCTGGTCGACACGCTCGAGGAGACGCGCGGCGTGGCGGACCTTGAGGTTCGCCGTCGGCCGGCCGTCGGTCACGAGGACGAGGCGGCTCGAGCGCTCGACATGCGCCCACAGGCGTCGGGCGGCCTCGAAGCCGACGTCGAGGACGACGATGTCGAACGACTCGGACGGCAGGAGCGCGTCGAGCAGGACGGCGACGTCGTCGGCGTCCAGGTCGAGGACGTCAGCTGGGTCGTTCGGCGTCGGGAAGAAGTGGACGCCGTAGGCGTCCTGCTTCACGAGGGTGGCGAGCTGGAGCTGGAGGTTGCCGCGTCGTCGCTTGACGGCGTAGACGACGTCGCTGAACGTGGGCCCGTCCCCCGCGGGGACGCCGACGACGTGCGACACCTCCGCGGTCGCGGAGAGGTCGACGTACAGGACCCGTCGGCCGTCGCCCGCCATCGCGAGCGTCCGCGCGAGCGTGAGAGCGACCGTCGACGTCCCGACGCCGCCCGCCGGCGACGTCACCGTGACGAGCTGGGTGGAACCGATGCTGTGGCTGCGGCGGAGCTCGACCGAGGCCTCTGCCGTGTCCATGAGCTGGACGACGTTCCGGAACAGCTCGTCGAGGCGGGTGAAACGCGGCACGGCCGCGACGCCGTCGACGGTCGCGACCGCAGGGGAGTCGACGAGCCATCCCAGCGAGCAGCGCGGAGGGAGCATGTCCGCCGTCACGCCCATCGCGGCATCGGCGAGGAACACGTGTGCGCGGACCTCGGGCGCGAACCGGAGCGCCTGCTCGCGGGACGTGAAGCCGTGCACGTCGATCCGCCCGGGATAGGCGTTCATCAGGCGGGGGGCGAGACGTTCGAGGTAGTCCTGATCCGGATCGAGCACGACCAGCTGGATGCGCATGTGTCCTGTCCCTGGGGTGGCGGTAAGGGCGACGCTCAAGTCGCGGCGCAAGCCTAGCGGCAGGGCTCCCGCCGCGCCTGGGGAGCTGCGGACACGCCCCTGACCGGGCGGATTGCCGTTCCGATTGCGAGGTCCTCCGCTTGCCGATACCGTCGCGTCTGCCTGCCATCCTGGGCAGTCGATTCGAAAGGTTCCTCTGTGACGACCGAGATGACGAAGAGCCGGTTGTGCCGCGGCGTCATGGCGGGCAGCGTGCTCGTCTTGCTGCTCGCGGGCTGCAGCGACGACCCTGAGACCCCGGCCCCCGGGACGACTGGAGCGTCGTCGACGACGACCGACCCGGCCGAGACCCCGCAAGGCCCCGCGCTCTGCGCGGAGGAGACGGTGGCGGACCCGGCGAGCTTCGCGACCGCGGGCGAGATCGTCGCGGTGCAGGACGAGATGAGCGAGGCTGCCGGCACGAGCTGGCGGCGCTACGTCCCGGTGACCGTCACGAACCCCGGGACCGCGACCTGCCGCGTGAAGGCGTTCGTGACCGTCGAGGGTGACGGCGGCGCCTACGAGGTGGACACCGCGGACGTCGTCCTCGAGCCCGGAGCCACGGCGAACGTCCAGCTGTTCAACCTCGACGATGTCGTCGAGTTCGACGGGGACACCGAGGGTGGGCAGCCGGTCGAGCAGCTCACGATCGCCGTTCAGGAGGTCGCCACCTGGCCGGTGTACGACTACTACGACGCCGACGTCGAGTTCGGGGCGGTCTCGGGTGAGGGCGCCGACGCCGTGCTCCCGGTGACCATCACGAAGAAGGCCGTCCGAGACGGCGTCCCGGCACCGTACGGGCTCACCCCGCAGGACGACGTGTACATCCAGGGGGTCGACGCGTCCGGAGCAGTCGTCGCGCACTTCTCTGCGTGGGCCCTCGAGGCGATCGAGGTCGGCGAGACCACCACGTACGAGATCCCCGCCACCATCGCGGCTCGGTATGACTACGAGAAGGACCCCGAGTTCCCCTCCTACGCCTACCAGGGGCTCAGCGCGACGGAGGACGTCGCCGAGTACCGCGTGGTGAGGTTCGAACCCGCGTTCCTCGAGGACTGACCACAGATCTCGCCGCCACCCGCCAACCAGCGGGCAAGTGTGGCGCGCACCCGACCAGGGCCCGGCCGGGCCCACCGCTTCACGACATACATCACAAGGGGAACCACATGTACACGTTCGCTGCTCGCGCGCAGGCCTGGTCCGCACAGGTCCGTGACAACGTCAAGAGCGACCGGGGCGAGGTGAACATCGTCGCGACGGTTCTCCTCATCGTCATCGCGGTGACGCTGGTCCTCTTCTTCCGCGAGGCGATCGAGGGCTGGATCTCCAGCCTGGTCGAGACGATCGGCTCGGGCGTCGAGGATGGCAACAGCACCGACATGGGCTGACGAGCCCGCGCGACAGGAGCACCAGGTGACGAGGCGGAGACCGCGGGGCCGCGACGGTCTCGTCGTGGTCGAAGCGGCGTTCGTGTACCCCGTGGTATTCATGCTGCTCGTCGTCGTGATGTTCTTGGGGGACACCTTCTACCAGCGCGCCCGCGTCGAGGCGGCCGTCCTCGACGCGGCCGTGCTGGGCGGCGCCCAGATCGGGTCGGCCACGCTTCCCCACATCACGGTCCCGACCGAGGGCGGGCAGGCGACGCTCGTGCCTGGCTCGATCGAGAACGACCCCTACCGCTTCCTGTTCAACGGACCCGCGGGCACAGGGACCGAGGCCGTCACGGCGACCGTCAAGGAGAACGTCGACAAGCTCCTGTCCGCGCAGGACGCGAGCATCTTCGGGCTCGCTCCCCGGCTCGGGGAGGGCGGGGCGCAGGTCGACTACAGCTCGCGGATCATCCAGGGCGAGTTCGCCGTGTCGCTCAGCTACGGGCTCACGGTCCCGGTCGACACGTATCTGCTGCCCGAGGGCAGGATCGACCTCGCCCTCGAGGCGAGCTCTGCCACGACGGTCACGCCCATGGGCGAGTTCGTCAGGACGATCGACATGATGGACGACCTGCACGAGGCGAACGGTGGGGCGAAGCTCACCGACTCGGTGCAGACCATCGTCGGCGCCATCTCAGGCTTCGTGTCGCTCGTCAAGAACCTCTTCGGATAGCACGTCAGAGTCAGTGAGGGCTGGGGAATGATGAGACGGCGCGAGCTCGGGCCACGCGGTTCCGTGACGGTGGTGCTGACCCTCGTGCTGGTGCCGATCATGGTCGTCGCGGGTCTCTTCGTCGACGGGAGCCGCGGTGTCCTCGCACGTTCGGTCGTGCGCTCGGCACAGCAGCTGGCGATCAACGACGTCCTCGCCAAGCACGACGACCTGCTGAGGCAGACCTTCGGCCTGCTCGCCGTCATCGACAGCGAGGAGCTCGACGTCGCCGCACGGCAGATCCTCGCCTCCTCGGCGTCAGGGGACGGCGGGGGCGACGTCCTGCGCCTGAAGTTCTCGAGCGAGGACTTCGGAGAGGTCGAGGTCGTGGCCAACGCCAACCTGGCGCAGGCCGACGTGCTCACCAACCAGATCGTCGAGTACATGAAGTACCGGGCGCCCGTCGAGTTCATGTCCCAGCTTGCGGAGTCCATCAACTGGCTCATCAACCTCCAGACGAAGATCGAGCTCGTCAAGAAGCGCGTCGAGGGCATCAACAAGCTCGCGAAGCTGGTCGACGAGGTCAACGACCTTGCCGACCAGGTCGCCGAGATGGCTGACCAGCTCACCGCGGCCTACGACGCCCTCACCAAGCTGAACACGCTCCTCGCGGACGACGGCCCGGACTCGATCAAGCAGCGGTTCCTCGACCTCGCGCGCGCCTACCTGGACTACGAGGCCTACCCCTCGGCGGCCTCTCGCCGCGCCTTCGACCAGGCGCAGACGCGCGCCCTGGAGATCTGGACGATCATCGAGGACGCGGCGACGAAGGCCGGGGCCGCGGCCACGGCCCTCATGAAGCTCGACCCGACGGGCGTCGTCACAGCGGCGAGCGACCTCATCGACTTCGTCGACAAGGACCTCCTTCCCGCTGCCAAGAAGGACGAGGAAGTGTCGGCCGGGGCAGACTCGGACGGCAAGGACGCGCAGGAGGACGCTGGTTTCCTCAAGACCACCGCGCAGAAGGTCAAGGACGCGATCCTCAACCGGTTCTCGGAGCGCGACCGGGCAGAGCTGAGCAACGCCCTCGACCGCTTCGCCAAGGACGCGAAGCCGATCCTCGCCGAGAAGTACACGAAGGCGAAGCTCGTCAGCATGCTCTCGTCGACGGTCGGCGACGCGATCGACGCCTACAAGGAGGCGAAGGACGCGGGCGAGGAGCCCGGCGACGCTGCCCTCCTGTCGATCCTCGAGGGTACGTGGGACAACATCTGGACCCTGGTGTACCAGGACCTCAACGGTCCCCTGCGCGAGCTCACGGACGCGATGCTCTTCTCCAAGCTGAAGGACCTCGCCGAGAAGGGCCTCAAGGAGCTTGGCGAGGACCTGGTCGACGCCGTCAAGCGCGGCATCTCCGCCGAGGTGTCCGAGCAGGCGACCGTGTCGGTCCAGGCCATGATCAAGTCGCTCAAGGACCGCGCCGTCTCCTACGGAGAGCTCCTCGACGCCGTCGCGACCCAGAAGGCCACTCCCTACGAAGGTACCGACCGGTGGGACAACCGGCCGAGCCTCGGCGGCGCGTCCGGGAGCGAAGAAGCCACGGAGGAGCTGGCGGCCTTCGCGGACGCTGACGAGACCGACCTCGACGCCTTCTCGGCCGACTCCACGAGCCTGCTCGACTCGGTGCTCGGGCTCGTGGACGGGCTCTTGCAGAAGGCCGAGGACGTCCGCGACGGGGTGTTCTTCACCGAGTACGTCACCGGCATGTTCACGTACTCCACCCTGGACAACGTCTCGGTGACCATGGAGCAGAGCAAGAACCAGAACTGCCTCTGGAGCGCGAAGTGCGCCGCGCAGAAGAAGGAGTCTGCCGACAAGAAGGCCGCAGACGTCGAGAAGGACCCCAAGAAGCGCACGCCGGAGGGCGGTGCCACCTCGGACGGCGACCCCGGGGAGCGGATCTCCCAGGAGGACTACCCCGACATGTGCTGGGAGGGCGACTGCGCCAGCGAGGTGGAGTACGTCCTCACCGGTCTCAACAGCCCCGCCGCGGTGTACGGGATGATCTCCCTCCTGCGGTACGGCATCAATCTCGTCGTGGCCTTCTCCGACAGGATCGTCACCGCGATCCGGATGGTCGTCGCGGGGATCCCGTTCGTCGGCTGGCTCGCCGCCGCCGTGCCGTTCGTCGCGGCCCTGATCCAGACGTTCGACGACATGGCGAGGATGCGCAACGGAGAGCTGGTCACCTTCATCCCCAAGGAGCTGTCCGTCCTGCGCTTCGGGGCCGAGCTCTCCAAAGAGGCCCTGTCGATCGGCGAGGTCCAGCAGAGCTACAACTCGACACAGGAGAAGAGGACCTCCGGCAAGCGCCGGCAGCTGGGCGAGGTCGAGCTCGGCTACATCCACTACCTCAAGATCTTCCTGATCATCGGGTGGATCGCCGACAGCGAGGGCCAGGTCCGCCGCGCCGGGGACATCATCGACTTCAACATGGGCTACCTGGGACGGGACGACTTCCACCTGGAGAAGGCAGGCACGGCGTTCACCGTGTCCTCCCAGTACGAGGTCCAACCGTTCGTCGCGACCTTCTTCGGCGGGAGCGGACCAGCGGACTCGCTCTTCGAGGGCGACTCCGGGAAGTTCCGGCTCACCACGGTCGGGGGCTTCTGATGGCACGGCTCGTCCGGGGTGCACCCGACGCGCGCCCTGCGCAGCGACCTGCCGGTGCGCGCGGCTACCTCATCGTCGAGGCGGCCATGGCGCTCCCGGTCTACCTGCTCTTCATGATCCTGGTCCTCAAGCTCTCCTCGGTCGCGATCGCCCAGGCCAAGGTGACGGTCGCGGTCAACCAGGCAGCGATCGCGCTGTCGCAGGCGTCGTACGTCCAGAGCGCGGCCGTGACGGCGGACGCGGCGACGGTGATCGACCTCGTCGAGGAGATGGTCGGCGCGCTCGGCTCCAACGACGACGTGTTCGGGCTCAACGGCTCGAACAACGCCCTCGCGCTCATGGCGAACCGGGTCCCCGAGGCGGAGATGGCGAGCCGGGCGGTCGCTGGGCAGCTGGAGTCGCAGGACGACCTGCTCCACGCGCTCGGAGTCATCGGTGGCGCCGAGGGCGTCACGTTCGACTCGGGCACCACGACGGTCATGACGGGCGACAAGGTCGTGCTCGACGCGCGCTACAAGGTGCGCCTGTGGTTCTTCGGGGACCGGTCGGTCGAGATGCAGGCCCACGCGGAGTCGACGCGCTGGGGCGACGCAGAGGACAGCGAATGACGGAGAACCTCCTGGACGCCGCGATCGTGATCGTCGTGGCCGTCCTCCTCACCATGCTCGGGACGCGGTACGTCGCATCGTTCGGCGCCGTGACCGAGCAGACAGGCGGCGACGATGCAGTCGGCTCGAGCGGGCGGCCGAGCGCGGCCGAGCGTCGTCTGGCACCGGACCGTCCCGGCGCCGCCGACGCGACGGACGCCGCCGAGCCTCTCCCCGCGGAGGCGATCGACGCGGCGCCCCCGCCGGGGGCAGCCGTCGCGACGGTCTCGCCCGGTGCCGCCGGGGACGCCGGACAAGACGCACCTGCGCCGTCGGGCGCGCTCGACCGGTGGCTGTCGGTCTACGCTCCGTGGGCCGTCGCGGCGGCCGTCGTCGTCCTCGCGATCGCCTGGGCGTCGGGAGGACTTCCGCTGTCGTTCCAGGTCCGGGCCGCCGTGATGATGACGGTGCTGGTCCCTGTCGCGATCCTCGACGTGAGGTTCGGCGTCGTGTCGACACGGATGCTCGTCGTGCTGGTCCTCGGCCGCGGGCTGAGCCTCGTCATCGAGACGTTCGAGGATGGTGTCAGCTGGTCGAGCCTCGGGCAGGAGGCCGCCGTCGCAGCCGTCGTCGGTATCGCGTTCTGGCTCGTCCGGATGACGAGCCGAGCGGGCCTCGGCGGAGGGGACGTCATCCTCTTCATGCTGTTCCCGCTCCTGCTCGGTGCCCGGCTCGCGATCGCGGCCGTGTTCGTCTCCTTCGCGGTAGCGTTCGTCTACTCGGCGTGGGTGCTCGCCACCCGCAGGGCAACACGCAAGGACTCGTTCCCTCTCTGCCCCGCAGTCCTGGTGGGTACCGTCTCGACGGTGCTCGTCGTCTCTCTGACAGGAGCCTGAATGTCGAGCTGGTACCGCTACGTCGTGCTCGGCGTGCTCGTCCTGCTCGTGGGCGGTGGCTGGTTCAGCCTCGTCCGCAGCAACGTCGCGGACGGCGCGGCGTACGAGCAGCACCTTGCCGCGGCTCGCTCGGCCGCCGAGCGTGGCGTGACGCACGAGGTCCTCGCCTCGTACCAGGCGGCGCTGGACCTCCGGCCGTCGCGCGACGTCGCGTGGGAGCGTGCGAAGTACCTCCAGGAGAACGGGACGCCCAAGGAGCGCGACGAGGCGCTGTGGTCGATCGCCCGGACGTACGACGACGCCGAGGCGTACGCCGCACTCGTCGAGGCTGCGGTCGCGGACGAGGACTACACGAGAGCGTTCGAGGTGATCCGCGCGGCCGAGGCGGCAGAGGTCACGGGCGAGCGGCTCACAGGCGTCGCCGACTCGATCGCATACGTCTATGAGCTCGGCTCCACCGGTTTCGAGGACGCCACGCCCTTCTACGACGACGTCGCGGCGGTCGACACCGGGGACGGCTGGCGCGCGGTCCGCGCCAACGGCCGCGGGGTGGGCCGCACGCACGCGTCCGTCGGGGCTCTCGCCGAGGGCCGCATCCCCGTCGTCGACGCGGAGGGCAAGCCCTACTTCATGAACACGAAGGGCGAGACCGACCTCGTGGCGACGAAGGTCGACTACGTGTCCTACGGCGCGATCGGCGACGGGATCTTCCCGGCCCGCACCGCAGACGGTTCCGTCGGCTACCTCGACCTGTCCTTCGCGCCCGTGTTCGGCGAGCAGCGGTACGCCGACGGGACCTCTTTCCACGGCGGCATCGCCGCTGTCACGGACGGCCAGACCTGGTCCGTGATCGACACCGGCGGGCAGGTCGTCCTCGGCGGGCTCGAGTCGGTCAAGGTCGACGAGCGCGGCACGCTGGGTGCAGAAGGGCGGTTCTTCGCCGTCAAGGAGGGCGCCGTCGCACTGTACGCAGCCGACGGGTCCAAGGTCTCCGACGAGACCTTCGTCGACGCGAAGCCGTTCGTCGACAAGGTCGCCGCCGTCCAGACGGCGGCCGGATGGGGTCTTCTCGACAAGGACGGCGAGTGGACGGTCACCCCGCAGTTCACCGACGCTCGATCGCCGCGCTTCGGGCTCGCGCCGGTCAAGGTCGATGAGCTCTGGGGCTACGCGAGCTCGACGGGCGACGTCGTGATCGAGCCCGCGTTCAGCGACGCGACGGTGTTCGCGTCGACCGGTGCCGCGCTCGTGCGCCAGGCGCCGGAGCCCGGGAAGACACCCCGGTGGGTGTTGCTTCAGCTTCTGCGCTACGAGGAGGACTAGCGGTGGCACATATCGAGAGGACCGTCGACGGCCACCAGGTCGTCGCGACCTTCGGGGTCGACGACACGTTCGACTCTGTCGTGTGGGGCATGATCTCCCACAACCAGGTCCCGCACGTGGCGCCCGCGTCCCGCTCCACGATCGACGCGACGACCGTGGTCCGCTACGACGTCGCGGGCTCCGTGCCGCTCGTCGGGCTCGTGGACCGCCCGTTGCGCCGCGAGCAGGTGCTCGCGCTCGTCTACGGGGTCCTCGAGACCCTGCTCGAGGCGGACCGGTACATGATCGACCAGCACGCCTTCCTGGTGACGCGCGAGCACCTGTACGTCGACCCGTCGTCGTGCGAGCCCGTGCTCCTCTGCCTCCCCGTGCGTGAGCGCGAGCCCGACGACGTCGCGACCGTGCTGAGGGACGCGCTCCTCCAGCTCTGGATCGACAGGGAGGAGGACCGCGCCTACGTCGCAGAGCTCGTGAACGTGCTGACGGCAGCTGGCAGCGGTGCGGACCTGCGCGTGCTCGCGCGTGCGGTCAAGGACATCGAGGCGCCCCGGAAGCAGGTCGCGTCGCCGTTCGGCGACCCCCGCACGGTCGAGCCGGCGGGGGGCCGCGAGGGCCCCGCCGCCCCTCACGCGTCAGCAGCCCCGGGTGCGGGCACCCCTGCGAGCTACGGGTATGCGGTTCCGGGAGCGCCGTCCTCGTCGCCGCCCGTCCCGGCTCCTGCCGCTCCCGCTTCGCCCGGGTCCGACGGCGAGAAGAAGATGTCGCTGCTCTACCTGCTCCAGCACTACTCCAAGGAGAACAAGGAGATCTACGACCGGCAGCGCAAGGCGCGCGCTGCTGCGGCGAGCGCCGCGTCCGCCGCGCAGGCGCACGCGGCGCAGGCGCACGCCGCACAGGCGGCGGTCGCCCCCGGCGTCCCACCCGCACCTCCGGCCGTCACGCACACGGCCCCCGTCGCGGCGTCGGCCCCGGCGTCCCTCCCCGCTGACGCGCGCGGAGCAGTCGCCGACACCCCCTTCGAGCACACCATCCACGTCGGCGCCCGCGGCGTGCGGGAGGAGGTCCCTGACGAGGTCCAGGCTGCGGTCGCGGCGGGAACCGGGCGCGCTCGGCTCCAGCGGACCAGCACGGGCGAGATGATCCTCCTGACCCAGGCCGTGACCGTCATCGGTCGTCGACGCGCGCGGGTGGACGTCGCGATCAGCGGCGACACGGTCAGCAAGAACCACGCGACCGTCATCCGCAGCGCGCAGGGCTGGTCGATCACGGACAACGGCTCGACCAACGGCGTCGAGATCGGTGGCCAGCGCATCGCGGCCTTCGAGCCGGTCATGCTGAGCTCGGGTGACCGGATCGGGATCGGCGACGAGGTCCTCATCTTCATGGCTGACGCCTGAGGCCCACGCGCGGAGGTACCAGCAGGGGCACCCCAGGCGGTGCAGCCCGTCCCCGCGGCGCGCGCGGCTGCGACGCTCGAGCCGGAGGCCGAGGACCACGTGTCGCTCGCCTACCTTCTCCAGCACTACTCGAAGGAGAACAAGGAACGCTACGACCGCGGTCGGAGGGCGCGCGCCGCGGCCAAGGCGGCGGCGCGCGCCGCGGCCGCGGAGACTGCTGGTGCCGTTCCGGCGATCGCCACCTCGGCGGCCGCTGCGGCTCCGCCGGCACCTGCAGCACCCAGCGCCCCGGCGGCCTTGCCTGCGATCCCGGGCGTGCCGGCTGCCCACCCTGGTGGGCCGGTCCATCCCCAGGGCGCTGGCGCAGTGGCCGCCGCACCGCCGACAGGTGTTCCGACGCCGGAGCACGCCGTACCCGAGGAGACTCCTCTCGGGTACCCGCGTCACGCGGAGCCGTCTGCCGGTCAGCCCGCCGTGCAGCGGTTCGGGCTGCAGGACCTCTCGACCGGAGCGACCGTGTGGCTCACGAAGCCGATCACGGTGTTGGGTCGTCGGCGGGCCCGGGTGGACATCGCGGTCGCGGGTGACACGGTGAGCAAGAAGCACGCGATCGTCCAGGTGGACGGGGACACGTGCTCGATCATCGACAACGCCTCGACCAATGGCGTCGAGATCGACGGGGTGCGGATCGCACCGATGGAGGCGGTCGTGCTGCAGCCCGGAGCTCGCGTCGGGGTGGGCGACGTCGTGCTCATGCTGGTCGACCGTGCGGCGTGGTGACAGGGGCGCACCAACAGTTGCGAGCAGGGTGCGTTGAACGTAGTTTCCAACCAGGTCTGTCGATCCCTGTGGAGGTAGTGCGCGTGCTGAGCCGTCGTTGGGCCATGGTCGGAGCGACGGTGTCGGCGGCAGCCGCCTCTCTCGTGCTCAGCGCGTGCAGCGGAGGAGGTGCTGAGCCGACGATCCCTGCGACGACGAGTGCCGCAGCCCCCACCTCGCCGTCGTCCCCGTCGGCGACGCCCTCGCCCGAGCGCACGATCGACGCCTCCCGGTGGTGCGCGGCGGGCACGGTGAAGGACGGGGACCTCACGCTCGACTTCGGCAAGCCGACCACCGCGACCGGCGACGAGTGGGCCGAGAGCCTCGGGCGGACGTGGCGGGCATACGTCCCGGTCACGGTGACGAACGAGCTCGACGTCCCCTGCATGTTCGATCTGAACCTCGACGTGGCGATCGACGGCGTGTCCGGGCGGGAGGACGTCCGAGTGCCGCTGCAGCCGGGGCAGTCCTACCGTTTCCAGGCGTTCGACCTGACGGAGCTGGTCGAGCTGGCTGACGCCAAGGACGGCGTAGCCGGGCACGAGGTGACGACCGGGCAGACGGGCTCGCAGCGAAACCCGCTCATCGACGACTACTACGAGCTCGAGGCTGAGGTCGGCGAGATCGAGGGGGAGGGCAAGGACGCGGTCCTCCCCGTGTCCGTCGAGCTAGGGGCTGTCCGAGCGGGCATGCCGCGCCACACGGGCTCCGTCGAGTACCTGACGGTGGTGGGTCTCGATGCGCAGGGGGACGTCGTGACGAAGGCCTTTCATGAGACCGAGGGGAAGGCGGAGTTCGGCGGCCGGATCGACGTGAGGATCCCGATCTCAGGCGGGGACTCCTCAGGTACCACGCGAAACCAGGTGCCGCTCAGCGTCTACGACGACGTCGTCGAGTACAAGGTCTACCTGCAGCCCAACCAGACGGAGATCAACGACCTGTTCGCCGACAAGTAGGTTCTGCGGAGCTCAGAGGACGACTCGCGGGCGGGCGGCGTCGCTTCGTGGGGAGTGGCGCACGGGTCTGCGACGAGGGAGACAGAGCGCACAGGGGCGTCCCTTGCTCGACGAGACTGCGTCGGTTATGCTAGCGCTTTGCGCTGGCCTGTGCCTGCAATCTCAGATAACCCATCGTAGCCGACGTCGTGCCTAGGCGACCGACGCGCGATGAGGCCGGGGGATCGCACCAACCACGACCGCCGCAGAGCTCACGAACCGCAGGGAAGGACCCCTCTTGGCTGCCTCGCGCATCCCTAATGCTCCGTCCGCCGATGCGATCGCCAACCGCACGGCATCCAGGCGACTGTCGTTCGCCAAGATCTTCGAGCCCCTCGAGGTTCCTGACCTCCTCGGGCTGCAGACCGAGAGCTTCGACTGGCTCCTCGGCAACGAGAAGTGGCAGGCGCGCGTCGCCGCCGCTGTCGAGGCTGGTCGCCGCGACGTCCCCGACACCTCCGGTCTGGAGGAGATCTTCGCCGAGATCTCCCCGATCGAGGACTTCGGGTCCACGATGTCCCTCTCCTTCTCCAACCACCGCTTCGAGCCGCCGAAGTACACGGCCGAGGAGTGCAAGGAGAAGGACTTCACGTACGCCGCGCCACTGTTCGTCACGGCCGAGTTCGTGAACTACAACACCGGTGAGATCAAGAGCCAGACCGTCTTCATGGGCGACTTCCCGCTCATGACGGAGCGCGGCACGTTCATCATCAACGGCACCGAGCGCGTCGTCGTCTCGCAGCTCGTCCGCTCGCCGGGCGTCTACTTCGAGCGCATCGCCGACAAGACGAGCGACAAGGACATCTTCTCCGCGAAGATCATCCCGTCGCGCGGTGCGTGGCTCGAGTTCGAGATCGACAAGCGCGACGCCGTCGGCGTCCGCGTCGACCGTAAGCGCAAGCAGTCCGTCACCGTCCTGCTCAAGGCCCTCGGCCTGACCGAGTCGGAGATCCGCGAGGAGTTCAAGGACTTCCCGGCCGTCCTCGACACCCTCGAGAAGGACAACGTCCAGACGCAGGACGAGGCCCTCGTCGACCTCTACCGCAAGATCCGCCCGGGCGAGCCGCCGACCGTCGAGGCCGGCCGCAACCTGCTCGACAACTTCTACTTCAACGCGAAGCGCTACGACCTCGCGAAGGTCGGCCGCTACAAGCTGAACAAGAAGCTCGGCCGCGACGCCGACCTGCACGACTCGGTCCTCGCCGTCGGCGACATCGTCGCGACGATCAAGTACCTCGCCGCGCTGCACGCCGACGTCCCCACGATCCCCGGCGTCAAGAACGGCGAGGCCGTCGAGGTGCGCGCCGAGACGGACGACATCGACCACTTCGGCAACCGTCGCATCCGCGCCGTCGGCGAGCTCATCCAGAACCAGGTCCGCACGGGCCTGTCCCGGATGGAGCGCGTCGTGCGCGAGCGCATGACGACGCAGGACGTCGAGGCGATCACCCCGCAGACCCTGATCAACATCCGCCCCGTCGTGGCGTCGATCAAGGAGTTCTTCGGGACGTCGCAGCTCTCGCAGTTCATGGACCAGAACAACCCGCTCGCGGGCCTGACGCACAAGCGTCGCCTCTCCGCGCTCGGCCCGGGCGGTCTCTCCCGCGACCGCGCCGGCATGGAGGTCCGTGACGTCCACCCGTCGCACTACGGCCGCATGTGCCCGATCGAGACCCCTGAAGGCCCGAACATCGGCCTCATCGGCTCGCTCGCGTCCTTCGGTCGCATCAACCCGTTCGGCTTCATCGAGACGCCGTACCGCCGGGTCGAGAACGGCCGTGTGTCGGACGAGGTCGTGTACCTCACCGCCGACGACGAGGACCGCCACATCATCGCCCAGGCGAACCAGGCGCTGAACCCCGACGGCTCCTTCGTCGACGAGCGCGTGCTCGTCCGCACGAAGGGCGGCGAGGTCGAGATCGTGCCCGGCACGAGCGTCGACTACATGGACGTCTCCCCGCGCCAGATGGTGTCGGTCGCGACCGCGCTCATCCCGTTCCTCGAGCACGACGACGCGAACCGCGCGCTCATGGGCGCGAACATGCAGCGTCAGGCCGTGCCGCTCGTCCGCTCCGAGGCTCCGCTCGTCGGTACCGGCATGGAGTGGCGTGCCGCGGTCGACGCCGGTGACGTCGTCGTCGCGACCAAGCCCGGTGTGGTCCGCGAGGTCTCCGCAGACCTCGTCGTCGTCGCCAACGACGACGCGACCACGACGAGCTACCGCATCGCGAAGTTCCGACGCTCGAACCAGGGCACGTCCTACAACCAGCGCGTGCTGGTCGAGGAGGGCACCCGTGTCGAGGCCGGCTCGGTCCTCGCCGACGGTCCTGCGACCGACGGCGGCGAGCTCGCTCTCGGCCGCAACCTCCTCGTCGCGTTCATGTCGTGGGAGGGCCACAACTACGAGGACGCGATCATCCTGTCGCAGCGCCTCGTCCAGGACGACGTCCTCTCCTCGATCCACATCGAGGAGCACGAGATCGACGCTCGTGACACGAAGCTCGGCCCTGAGGAGATCACCCGGGACATCCCGAACGTCTCCGAGGACGTCCTCGCTGACCTCGACGAGCGCGGCATCATCCGCATCGGTGCCGAGGTCGGCGCCGGCGACGTGCTCGTCGGCAAGGTCACGCCCAAGGGTGAGACCGAGCTGACCCCGGAGGAGCGCCTGCTCCGTGCGATCTTCGGCGAGAAGGCGCGCGAGGTGCGTGACACGTCCCTCAAGGTGCCCCACGGCGAGTCCGGCACGGTCATCGGCGTCAAGGAGTTCCGTCGCGAGGACGGCGACGAGCTGCCCGCCGGCGTCAACGAGCTCGTGCGCGTGTACATCGCCCAGCGCCGCAAGATCACCGCAGGTGACAAGCTCGCCGGCCGCCACGGCAACAAGGGCGTCATCTCGACGATCCTGCCGGTCGAGGACATGCCGTTCCTCGCCGACGGCACGCCGGTCGACATCATCCTCAACCCGATGGGTGTCCCCGGTCGTATGAACGTCGGCCAGGTGCTCGAGGTCCACCTCGGGTGGATCGCCGCGCAGGGCTACGACGTCAAGCTCGCCGAGGGTGACCTCGAGTGGCTCAAGTCGCTGCCCGAGGTCGCTCACCAGTCGGAGCCGGGCCGCCCGCTCGCGACGCCGGTCTTCGACGGTCTCGAGGAGGACGCGCTCACGGGTCTCATGGGCGCGACCATCCCGAACCGCGACGGCGACCGCATGGTCGGCACCGACGGCAAGGCGCGTCTCTTCGACGGCCGCTCCGGCGAGCCATTCCCGGAGCCCGTCTCGGTCGGCTACATGTACATCCTGAAGCTGCACCACCTCGTGGACGACAAGATCCACGCGCGCTCGACCGGACCGTACTCGATGATCACGCAGCAGCCGCTGGGTGGTAAGGCACAGTTCGGTGGCCAGCGCTTCGGTGAGATGGAGGTGTGGGCCCTCGAGGCCTACGGCGCCGCTTACACGCTCCAGGAGCTGCTCACGATCAAGTCCGACGACGTCCCCGGCCGTGTCAAGGTCTACGAGGCGATCGTCAAGGGCGAGAACATCCCCGACTCGGGCATCCCTGAGTCGTTCAAGGTGCTTCTCAAGGAGATGCAGTCGCTCTGCCTGAACGTCGAGGTGCTGTCGAGCGACGGCGTCTCGATCGAGATGCGCGAGTCCGACGACGAGGTGTACCGCGCTGCGGAGGAGCTGGGCATCGACCTGTCCCGCCGTCCGAACGCTGCCTCCAGCATCGACGAGATCTGATATCGGGTGCGCCGCCCGCTCCGCGTGAGCGATGCGGGCGGCGCGACCTGACACATTCTTCAGCCTCCATAGCGCCGGCGACGGATCCACGACCGCCCGGCGAACCAAGGAAGTAGGAACACCTTGCTCGACGTCAATGTCTTCGACGAGCTGCGCATCGGAATGGCCACCGCGGAGGACATCCGCGCCTGGTCCCACGGTGAGGTCAAGAAGCCCGAGACCATCAACTACCGCACCCTCAAGCCCGAGAAGGACGGCCTCTTCTGCGAGAAGATCTTCGGCCCGACCCGGGACTGGGAGTGCTACTGCGGCAAGTACAAGCGCGTGCGCTTCAAGGGCATCATCTGCGAGCGGTGTGGCGTCGAGGTCACGCGCTCGAAGGTGCGCCGTGAGCGCATGGGCCACATCGAGCTCGCCGCTCCCGTCACCCACATCTGGTTCTTCAAGGGTGTGCCCTCGCGTCTGGGCTACCTGCTGGACCTCGCCCCGAAGGACCTCGAGAAGGTCATCTACTTCGCGGCGTACATGATCACCTCGGTCGACGAGGCCGGTCGTCAGGAAGACCTCCCCAACCTCCAGAACGAGATCGACCTGGAGAAGAAGGAGATCACCGACCGTCGCGACGCCGAGATCGAGGCTCGCGCCCAGCGTCTCGAGCAGGACATCGCGGCCCTCGAGGCCGAGGGTGCCAAGGCTGACGCGCGCCGCAAGGTCCGCGACTCGGCCGAGCGCGAGATGGCTCAGATCCGCAAGCGTGCGGACGCCGAGCTCGACCGCCTCGAGCGGGTCTGGGACCGGTTCAAGAACCTCAAGGTCGCCGACCTCGAGGGTGACGAGCTGCTCTACCGCCAGCTCCAGGACCGCTACGGCAACTACTTCGAGGGCTCGATGGGCGCCGCGGCGATCCAGAAGCGCCTGCAGGACTTCGACCTCGAGGCCGAGTCGGCTGCTCTCCACGAGATCATCCGCACGGGCAAGGGCCAGAAGAAGACCCGCGCTCTCAAGCGCCTCAAGGTCGTCAACGCGTTCCTCACGACGACCAACTCGCCCACCGGCATGGTGCTCGACGCCGTCCCGGTCATCCCGCCGGACCTGCGCCCGATGGTGCAGCTCGACGGTGGCCGCTTCGCGACGTCGGACCTGAACGACCTGTACCGCCGCGTCATCAACCGCAACAACCGCCTGAAGCGTCTGCTCGACCTCGGTGCTCCCGAGATCATCGTGAACAACGAGAAGCGCATGCTCCAGGAGGCCGTCGACGCGCTGTTCGACAACGGCCGTCGCGGACGTCCGGTGACCGGCCCGGGCAACCGCCCGCTCAAGTCGATCTCCGACATGCTCAAGGGCAAGCAGGGTCGTTTCCGTCAGAACCTGCTTGGCAAGCGCGTCGACTACTCGGGCCGTTCGGTCATCGTGGTCGGCCCGCAGCTCAAGCTGCACCAGTGCGGCCTGCCGAAGCAGATGGCGCTCGAGCTCTTCAAGCCGTTCGTCATGAAGCGTCTCGTCGACCTCAACCACGCGCAGAACATCAAGTCCGCCAAGCGGATGGTCGAGCGCGCGAAGCCGGTCGTGTGGGACGTCCTCGAAGAGGTCATCACCGAGCACCCGGTGCTGCTCAACCGTGCACCTACGCTGCACCGTCTGGGTATCCAGGCGTTCGAGCCCCAGCTCGTCGAGGGCAAGGCCATCCACCTGCACCCGCTCGTCTGCGCAGCGTTCAACGCTGACTTCGACGGTGACCAGATGGCTGTCCACCTGCCCCTGTCGGCAGAGGCGCAGGCCGAGGCCCGCATCCTCATGCTGTCGAGCAACAACATCCTCAAGCCGTCGGACGGCCGTCCGGTGACCATGCCCTCGCAGGACATGATCATCGGTCTGTTCCACCTGACGTCGGACCGCGAGGGTGCGAAGGGCGAGGGCCGTGCGTTCTCCTCGGTCGCCGAGGCGATCATGGCGTTCGACCAGGGCACTCTCGACCTCAACGCGACCGTGAAGATCCGCATGGACGACCTCGTCCCGCCGGTCCACGGCTTCGAGGCTCCCGAGGGCTGGGAGCAGGGTCAGCCGATCCTGTTCGAGACGACCCTGGGCCGTGCGCTGTTCAACGAGACGCTCCCGGTCGACTACCCGTACGTCAACGGCGTCGTCGACAAGAAGCAGCTCTCCGCGATCGTCAACGAGCTCGCCGAGAAGTACCCGAAGGTCGAGGTCGCCGAGTCGCTCGACGCGCTCAAGGCCGCGGGCTTCCGCTGGGCGACGCGCTCCGGCGTCACCATCGCGATCTCGGACGTCAACACGCCGCTCGAGAAGCGTCAGATCCTCGAGGACCACGAGGCCAAGGCCCTCACGGTCCAGCAGCAGTACGAGAAGGGTCTGATCACCGACGACGAGCGTCGTCAGGAGCTCATCGAGATCTGGACCCAGGCCACCGACAAGGTCGCCAAGGTCATGAAGGAGAACTTCGAGAGCCACGCCCGCAACACCGTCTACCGCATGGTGGGCTCGGGTGCTCGTGGTAACTGGATGCAGGTCCGTCAGATCGCCGGTATGCGTGGTCTCGTGGCGAACCCGAAGGGTGAGATCATCCCGCGTCCGATCAAGTCGAACTACCGCGAGGGCCTCTCCGTCCTCGAGTACTTCATCGCGACGCACGGTGCCCGTAAGGGT
The DNA here is from genome assembly GCF_002564025.1 of Flavimobilis soli. NCBI lineage: Bacteria > Bacillati > Actinomycetota > Actinomycetes > Micrococcales > Jonesiaceae > Flavimobilis > Flavimobilis soli. The sequence continues at coordinate 1,174,851 of NZ_PDJH01000001.1, read as the reverse complement.
CTTGCCGACACCGCGCTGCGTACCGCCGACTCGGGTTACCTGACCCGTCGTCTGGTGGACGTGTCGCAGGACGTCATCGTCCGCGAGGAGGACTGCGGCACCGAGCGCGGCCTGCTGCTCCCGGTCTCGGAGAAGGGGCCCGACGGCGTCTACCGTCGTCACCCGAAGGTCGAGACGAGCATCTACTCGCGCTCGCTCGCGAGCCGGGTCGAGGTCGACGGCAAGGTCCTCGGCGAGCCGGGCGACGACGTGGGCGACGTCCTGATCGACGCCCTCGTCGAGGCTGGCGTGGAGGAGCTCAAGGTCCGTTCGGTCCTGACGTGCGAGTCGCGCGTCGGTACGTGCGCCAAGTGCTACGGCCGTTCGCTCGCGACCGGCAAGCTCGTGGACATCGGCGAGGCTGTCGGCATCATCGCCGCGCAGTCGATCGGTGAGCCGGGTACGCAGCTGACCATGCGTACGTTCCACACGGGTGGTGTCGCCTCCGCAGACGACATCACGCAGGGTCTGCCGCGTGTCACCGAGCTCTTCGAGGCTCGCACCCCCAAGGGTGAGAGCCCCATCGCCGAGTACTCGGGTCGCATCACGATCGACGAGGCCGAGCGTTCTCGTCGTCTCGTGCTCACGCCCGACGACGGCTCCGAGGAGATCGCGTACCCCGTCACGAAGCGTGCTCGCCTCCTCGTCGAGGACGGCCAGCACGTCGAGGTCGGCACGCAGCTTGTCCAGGGTGCGGTGGACCCGAAGAAGGTCCTGCGCATCCTCGGCCCGCGCGCCACGCAGAAGCACCTCGTGGACGAGGTGCAGGAGGTCTACCGCTCGCAGGGTGTGGACATCCACGACAAGCACATCGAGGTCATCGTGCGGCAGATGCTGCGTCGCGTGACCGTGCTCGAGTCGGGTGGCACGGACCTGCTGCCGGGCGAGCTCGCGGAGCGCACGCGCTTCGAGGACCGCAACCGTGCGGCCGTCGCCGAGGGCGGCGCGCCCGCGGCCGGTCGTCCTGAGCTCATGGGCATCACGAAGGCGTCGCTCGCGACGGACTCGTGGCTGTCGGCGGCGTCCTTCCAGGAGACGACCCGCGTGCTCACGGAGGCCGCCATGAGCGGTCGCCGCGACCCGCTGCTCGGCCTCAAGGAGAACGTCATCCTCGGTAAGCTCATCCCGGCCGGCACCGGTCTTCCGCGTTACCGCAACGTGGAGGTCGAGCCGACGGAGGAGGCGAAGGCGGAGCTCTACCCGACCTTCGGCTACGACGAGATCGACTTTCCGACGCTCGGCATGGGCTCGGGCGACGCGATCCCGCTCGACGAGATCGACTTCGGCGACTTCCAGTGATCTGAGAGCTGCCGAAAGCTCTGAACGAGGGGCCCGCCGCGCATGCGGCGGGCCCCTCGTCGTCGTCCGGGGGCACGCGCCGCAGGGTTCGTCGACGTCGCGACCGTGGCCACGGGGAGGGCCGCTGACGGGCTGCCGTCGGCGGCCTTCCGGTGAGGCAGGTCACCGGCGCACGGTCCTTGAGCCCTTTGACACCGCAGCACCCGCGCGGATAACGTAGGCATTCGTGCCCGTGTCGTCGGGCATCCGCATGCGCTGCCAGCGCTCCCGGTCTTCGGGTAGGGCAGCCTCCTGCACACCAGGAGCACGGTGGCCTGCGGAATCGATCCGCGAGAAGTCGGCGCGTCGGGCCTCGGTCCGGGACGCGCCGGTCTCCCGTGGATCGGCACCGCCCCTGGTGAGCGGATGCGACCGACGACGAGGCGGGCATTCCGGCGAGCCGGGTCGCAAGACCAGGGGAGCTGGACCATCGAGCCGGTGGTAGTTGGCGTTCCGTCTACGGAAGTAGACGGAGGTGTGCGCCGATGCTGGCGGCGCGACACAGACCAAACCTGCGGGACCACCCGCACAGCTCGAGAAGACACGGAGACGTAGTGCCTACGATCCAGCAGCTCGTCCGCAAGGGGCGGACGTCCAAGGTCGGGAAGTCGAAGACCCCGGCCCTCAAGGGCTCCCCGCAGCGGCGCGGCGTGTGCACCCGCGTGTACACCACCACCCCCAAGAAGCCGAACTCGGCGCTCCGGAAGGTCGCCCGTGTGCGCCTCTCGAGCCAGATCGAGGTCACGGCGTACATCCCCGGCGTCGGCCACAACCTGCAGGAGCACTCGATCGTGCTCGTGCGCGGCGGTCGTGTGAAGGACCTCCCCGGTGTCCGCTACAAGATCGTGCGCGGCGCGCTCGACACGCAGGGCGTCAAGAACCGCAAGCAGGCGCGTAGCCGCTACGGCGCGAAGAAGGAGAAGGCCTGATGCCTCGTAAGGGTCCGGCCCCGAAGCGGCCGCTCATCGTCGACCCGGTCTACGGATCGCCCGTCGTCACCCAGCTCGTCAACAAGGTCCTCCTGGACGGCAAGAAGTCGACCGCTGAGGCGATCGTCTACGGCGCCCTCGAGGGTGTTCGCGGCAAGGTCGACGGTGACCCCGTCGTCGTGCTCAAGCGTGCGCTCGAGAACATCCGCCCGGCGCTCGAGGTCCGCTCGCGCCGCGTCGGTGGCGCGACCTACCAGGTTCCCGTCGAGGTTCGCCCGACGCGTGCGACCACCCTCGCGCTGCGCTGGCTCGTCGACTACTCGCGCGCTCGCCGCGAGAAGACGATGACCGAGCGTCTCATGAACGAGATCCTCGACGCCTCCAACGGCCTCGGTGCCGCTGTCAAGCGCCGTGAGGACATGCACAAGATGGCCGAGTCCAACAAGGCCTTCGCGCACTACCGCTGGTAATTCCGAACGGCGCCCCGGTCACCCGGGGCGCCTTCGGGCACCTGGGCTCGAGCCCCCCGACGTACGACCTCCACCGCTAAAGGGGAACACCACCGTGGCACTTGACGTGCTGACCGACCTGAACAAGGTCCGCAACATCGGCATCATGGCCCACATCGATGCTGGTAAGACGACGACCACCGAGCGCATCCTGTTCTACACGGGTGTCAACTACAAGCTCGGTGAGACGCACGACGGCGCGTCGACGATGGACTGGATGGAGCAGGAGCAGGAGCGCGGCATCACGATCACGTCGGCCGCGACGACCTGCTACTGGAAGAACAACCAGATCAACATCATCGACACGCCGGGCCACGTCGACTTCACGGTCGAGGTCGAGCGTTCGCTCCGCGTCCTCGACGGTGCTGTCGCCGTGTTCGACGGCAAGGAGGGCGTCGAGCCCCAGTCGGAGACCGTCTGGCGCCAGGCTGACAAGTACAACGTCCCGCGCATCTGCTTCGTCAACAAGATGGACAAGCTCGGTGCGGACTTCTACTTCACCGTCAAGACGATCGTCGACCGCCTCAAGGCGAAGCCGCTCGTCATCCAGCTGCCGATCGGCGCCGAGAACGACTTCGTCGGCGTCGTCGACCTGCTCGAGATGAAGGCGCTCGTGTGGCGCGGCGAGACGAAGCTCGGCGAGCAGTACGAGATCGAGGAGATCCCGGCCGACCTCCAGGCGAAGGCCGAGGAGTACCGCGCCCAGCTCATCGAGGACGTCGCGGAGGCCGACGAGGCTCTCCTCGAGAAGTACCTCGGTGGCGAGGAGCTCACGATCGCCGAGATCAAGTCCGGCATCCGCACGCTCGTCATCGCCGGCGAGGCCTTCCCGGTCCTCTGCGGCTCGGCGTTCAAGAACAAGGGCGTCCAGCCCATGCTCGACGCCGTCATCGACTACCTCCCGTCGCCCCTCGACGTCCCCGCCATCGACGGCACGGACGTCAAGGACGAGGAGAAGGTCATCACGCGCCACCCGGACGCCTCGGAGCCCTTCGCGGCGCTCGCGTTCAAGGTCGCGGCGCACCCCTTCTTCGGCAAGCTCACCTACGTCCGCGTGTACTCGGGCAAGGTCGCGCAGGGCGCCCAGGTGCTCAACTCGACCAAGGGCAAGAAGGAGCGCATCGGCAAGCTCTTCCAGATGCACTCCAACAAGGAGAACCCGGTCGAGGAGGCCTCGGCCGGCCACATCTACGCGTTCATCGGTCTGAAGGACGTCACCACCGGTGACACCCTCTGCGCCACGGACGCGCCGGTCATCCTCGAGTCGATGACCTTCCCGGAGCCCGTCATCGACGTCGCCATCGAGCCGAAGACGAAGGCCGACCAGGAGAAGCTCGGCGTCGCGATCCAGAAGCTCGCCGAGGAGGACCCGACCTTCCGCGTCAAGCTCGACGAGGAGACCGGCCAGACCGTCATCGGCGGTATGGGCGAGCTCCACCTCGACATCCTCGTCGACCGCATGCGTCGCGAGTTCAAGGTCGAGGCCAACGTCGGCAAGCCGCAGGTCGCGTACCGCGAGACCATCCGCCGCGCGGCGGAGAAGATCGAGTACACGCACAAGAAGCAGACCGGTGGTTCGGGCCAGTTCGCCAAGGTCCAGGTGACCTTCGAGCCGCTCGACACCTCCGAGGGCGAGCTCTACAAGTTCGAGAACGCCGTCACCGGTGGTCGTATCCCGCGTGAGTACATCCCGTCCGTCGACCAGGGCATCCAGGCTGCCATGCAGCTCGGTGTGCTCGCCGGCTTCCCCCTCGTGGGCGTCAAGGCGACCCTGCTCGACGGCGCGTACCACGACGTCGACTCGTCCGAGATGGCGTTCAAGATTGCCGGCTCGATGGTCCTCAAGGAGGGCGTCAAGCGGGCAGACCCGGTTCTTCTCGAGCCGGTCATGGCGGTCGAGGTGCGTACGCCCGAGGAGTACATGGGCGACGTCATCGGCGACATCAACTCTCGTCGTGGCATGATCCAGTCCATGGAGGATGCGACGGGCGTGAAGGTGGTGCGCGCTCAGGTGCCGCTCTCCGAGATGTTCGGGTACATCGGTGACCTGCGGTCGAAGACCCAGGGTCGCGCTGTGTACTCGATGCAGTTCGACAGCTACTCCGAGGTCCCTCGGAACGTTGCCGAAGAGATCATCAAGAAGACCCGGGGCGAGTGAGTCCCCACAGGTCGACCATCCAGTAACAACCATCAACCTGTAGCGACCCGCACGCCCGGCAGATGCTCCGCCCCTCGGGGCGAGCAGCTGCATCGTTCGGCACAACTACCCAAGTCCCAGGAGGACCCCAGTGGCGAAGGCCAAGTTCGAGCGGACCAAGCCGCACGTCAACATCGGTACCATCGGTCACGTCGACCACGGTAAGACGACGCTGACGGCGGCCATCTCCAAGGTGCTGCACGACAAGTTCCCGGACGTGAACCCTGAGTTCAAGTTCGACGAGATCGACAAGGCGCCCGAAGAGAAGCAGCGCGGCATCACGATCAACATCTCGCACATCGAGTACGAGACCGACAAGCGCCACTACGCGCACGTCGACGCGCCTGGTCACGCTGACTACATCAAGAACATGATCACCGGTGCCGCTCAGATGGACGGCGCGATCCTCGTGGTCGCGGCGACCGACGGCCCGATGGCTCAGACCCGTGAGCACGTTCTGCTCGCCCGCCAGGTTGGTGTTCCCTACCTGCTGGTCGCGCTGAACAAGTCCGACATGGTCGACGACGAGGAGATCCTCGAGCTCGTCGAGATGGAGGTGCGCGAGCTCCTCTCCTCGCAGGGCTTCGACGGTGACGAGGCTCCGGTCGTCCGCGTCTCGGGCCTCAAGGCGCTCGAGGGTGACCCGACCTGGGTCAAGTCCGTCGAGGACCTCATGGAGGCTGTCGACAACAACATCCCGGACCCGGTCCGTGACCTCGACAAGCCCTTCCTCATGCCGATCGAGGACGTCTTCACGATCACCGGTCGTGGCACCGTCGTCACCGGCAAGGTCGACCGTGGTGCGCTCCAGGTGAACTCCGACGTCGAGATCGTCGGTATCCGCCCCGCGCAGAAGACCACGGTCACGGGCATCGAGACGTTCCACAAGTCGATGGACGAGGCGCAGGCTGGTGACAACACCGGTCTTCTGCTCCGCGGCATCAAGCGTGAGGACGTCGAGCGCGGCCAGGTCGTCGTGAAGCCGGGTTCGATCACCCCGCACACGCAGTTCGAGGCTCGTGTCTACATCCTCAGCAAGGACGAGGGTGGCCGTCACAACCCGTTCTACTCGAACTACCGTCCGCAGTTCTACTTCCGTACGACGGACGTCACCGGCGTCATCACGCTGCCCGAGGGCACCGAGATGGTCATGCCCGGCGACAACACCGAGATGTCGGTCGAGCTCATCCAGCCGATCGCCATGGAGGAGGGCCTCGGCTTCGCCATCCGTGAGGGTGGCCGCACCGTCGGCTCCGGCCAGGTCACCAAGATCATCAAGTGACCCTCTGGTCACCGATGAGCTAGACGCCTGGTTCGCCGGCATCGCCGGCAGCTGAGCACAACAGCAGGGCCCGCCTCGTCTCGAGGCGGGCCCTGCTGCGTCAGAGGCCTGCGCCCGCGACGCGCCCGAGCGCGCGTGCGTCGCACGTCACTAGGACAAGGGTTTGTGCTGGGCACCGTTCCCGTGGCAAGATGTTCAGGTTGCCTGTTACGGGCGCGCTCATTCATGTATCGAACAGTGTGTTGATCCGCGTGAAATCGCGAGGTGGACTCTCTGTGCGTACAGATCGAGATACCTCGCGATGAGCCCCCGTCAGACAAGAAGACGTTGTGGAAGGCGCGCACCCCGCCTCGCGGGATGTGGACCAGCACATCACCAACGGCCCAGCACCCACCCGGGTGATCGGGTTCGGGCGTGACGCACATGCGACACGCCCGAGCGCGGGGGTCGGACAGTAGCGGTTCGAGAGAGAGAGTCAGACGACGCCATGGCGGGACAGAAGATCCGCATCCGGCTCAAGTCCTACGACCACGAAGTCATCGACAGTTCGGCGCGCAAGATCGTCGACACGGTGATTCGCGCTGGTGCGACGGTCGTGGGCCCGGTGCCGTTGCCGACGGAGAAGAACGTTTTTTGCGTCATCCGGTCGCCTCACAAGTACAAGGACAGCCGCGAGCACTTCGAGATGCGCACGCACAAGCGCCTCATCGACATCATCGATCCCACGCCGAAGGCAGTCGACTCGCTCATGCGTCTCGACCTCCCTGCGGACGTGAACATCGAGATCAAGCTCTGATCGGGGAGGAGAAAAGATGACTACCCCTCAGAACAACAAGCCGGTGACGGCTGTGCTCGGCACGAAGCTCGGTATGACGCAGCTCTGGGACGAGGCCGGTCGCCTCGTGCCCGTGACCGTCGTCTCCGTCGGCACCAACGTGGTCACCCAGGTCCGCAACGCTGACACAGACGGCTACAGCGCCGTCCAGCTCGCGTACGGCCAGGTCGACCCGCGCCGTGTCAGCAAGCCGCTGACCGGTCACTTCGAGAAGGCGGGCGTCACGCCGCGCCGTCACGTCGCCGAGGTCCGTACCTCCGACGCGGCCGAGTACAGCCTCGGCCAGGAGATCACCGCTGAGGCGTTCGCCGCCGGTGCCGTGGTCGACGTCGTCGGCACGACCAAGGGCAAGGGCACCGCGGGTGTCATGAAGCGTCACGGCTTCCACGGTGTCGGCGCCTCGCACGGTGCGCACCGCAACCACCGCAAGCCCGGCTCGATCGGTGGCGCCTCGACGCCGTCGCGCGTGTTCAAGGGCATGAAGATGGCTGGTCGCATGGGCAACGCCCGCAAGACCACCCAGAACCTGACGATCCACGCCGTGGACGCCGAGAAGGGTCTGCTGCTCGTCAAGGGCGCGGTTCCCGGCCCCAAGGGCGGCGTCGTCCTCGTGCGCAGCGCCGTGAAGGGAGCCTGACATCATGGCTGACACGCTGACCGTCGACGTCATCGACGCCAAGGGCAAGAAGGCCGGCACCGCCGAGCTTCCCGCCGAGGTGTTCGACGTCCAGACGAACGTCCCGCTGATCCACCAGGTCGTGGTCGCGCAGCTCGCTGCCGCCCGCCAGGGTACGGCTGACACCAAGACGCGGGCCGAGGTCCGCGGTGGTGGCAAGAAGCCCTACAAGCAGAAGGGCACCGGCCGCGCCCGTCAGGGTTCGACCCGCGCCCCGCACTTCGCCGGTGGTGGCGTCGTGCACGGGCCGACGCCGCGTGACTACACGCAGCGCACCCCCAAGAAGATGAAGGCTGCCGCCCTCCGCGGTGCGCTCTCCGACCGCGCGCGCAACGGCCGCGTGCACGTCGTCACGGGCTTCGGTATCGACGGCAAGCCGTCGACCAAGGCTGCTGTGGCTGCGCTGGCGAACCTCTCGTCGCGCAAGAACGTGCTCGTCGTGCTCGAGCGTGGCGACGAGCTCACGCTCAAGTCGCTCCGCAACGTCGAGCAGGTGCACCTCCTGGTCGCCGACCAGCTGAACACGTACGACGTGCTCATCTCGGACGACGTGGTCTTCACGCAGGCGGCTCTCGAGGCGTTCGTGGCCGGCCCCGCAAAGGGTCCGTCCGCCACGGCCGTGGCCTCGTCCGCTGAGATCACCGAGGAGGACGCCAAGTGAGCGAGCTTCAGAAGAACCCGCGCGACATCCTGATCGCGCCGGTCGTCTCCGAGAAGAGCTACGGGCTGCTCGACGAGGGCAAGTACACCTTCGTCGTGGACCCCCGTGCCAACAAGACCGAGATCAAGATCGCGGTCGAGAAGGTCTTCGGCGTCAAGGTCGATTCCGTCAACACGATCAACCGCAAGGGCAAGTCGCGGCGGACGAAGTTCGGCATCGGTAAGCGCAAGGACACCAAGCGTGCGATCGTCTCCCTCCGCGAGGGCTCGATCGACATCTTCGGCGGCCCGGTCGGCTGACGCCGGCGATAGCAGATTGAGGACATATCCCCATGGGAATCCGTAAGTACAAGCCGACGACGCCGGGGCGCCGCGGCGCAAGCGTCGCCGACTTCGTCGAGATCACGCGGTCGGAGCCGGAGAAGTCGCTGGTTCGTCCGCTGACGAAGACCGGTGGCCGCAACAACACCGGTCGTATCACCACCCGTCACAAGGGTGGCGGCCACAAGCGTGCGTACCGCGTCATCGACTTCCGTCGTCATGACAAGGACGGCGTGCCGGCCAAGGTCGCTCACATCGAGTACGACCCCAACCGCACCGCCCGCATCGCCCTCCTGCACTACGCGGACGGCGAGAAGCGCTACATCATCGCGCCGAACAAGCTGAAGCAGGGCGACTTCGTCGAGGCTGGTCCCAGCGCCGACATCAAGCCCGGCAACAACCTGCCGCTGCGCAACATCCCGACCGGTACGGTCATCCACGCCATCGAGCTCCGTCCCGGTGGCGGCGCGAAGATCGCCCGTTCGGCTGGCACCTCGGTCCAGCTCGTCGCGAAGGACGGCCCCTACGCCCAGCTGCGTATGCCGTCCGGCGAGATCCGCAACGTCGACGCGCGCTGCCGCGCGACCGTCGGCGAGGTCGGCAACGCCGAGCAGTCGAACATCAACTGGGGCAAGGCCGGCCGCATGCGCTGGAAGGGCGTCCGCCCGACCGTCCGCGGTGTCGTGATGAACCCGATCGACCACCCGCACGGTGGTGGTGAGGGCAAGACGTCCGGTGGTCGTCACCCGGTCAGCCCCTGGGGCAAGCCCGAGGGCCGCACCCGCCGTCCGAACAAGGCGAGCGACAAGCTCATCGTGCGTCGCCGTCGTACTGGCAAGAAGCGCTGATAGGAGCCTGACAGATGCCACGCAGCCTGAAGAAGGGTCCTTTCGTCGACGGACACCTTCAGAAGAAGGTCGACGCACAGAACGAGGCCGGGACCAAGAACGTCATCAAGACGTGGTCCCGTCGGTCGGTCATCACGCCCGACTTCCTCGGACACACTTTTGCCGTGCACGACGGCCGGAAGCACACGCCTGTCTTCGTGACCGAGTCGATGGTGGGCCACAAGCTGGGCGAGTTCGCCCCGACCCGCACTTTCCGCGGTCACGTGAAGGACGACAAGAAGGGTAGAAGGCGATGAGCGCAGGAGCTCAGAAGGAGATCAGCGCGAAGCGCAAGAACCTTCTCGGCGAAGACGTCGCTGGCGACTTCGCGGTCGCACGCTTCGTGCGTGCCACGCCGCAGAAGGTCCGCCGCGTGGCTGACCTGGTCCGTGGGAAGAGCGTCGACGACGCGCTGACCGCGCTCCAGTTCGCCCCGCAGGCAGCGGCCGAGAACGTCTACAAGGTCATCGAGTCGGCTGCCGCTAACGCGGTCAACAACCAGGGTCTCGTCCGCGAGAAGCTCGTCGTGACCAAGCTCATGGTCGACGAGGGTCCGACGCTCAAGCGCTTCCGCCCCCGGGCACAGGGGCGCGCGAGCCGCATCCTCAAGCGCACGAGCCACATCACCGTGGTCGTTGAGCCGCGCGAAGAGAAGAAGGGGGCCTGACAGTGGGACAGAAGGTTCACCCGCTCGGGTACCGTCTCGGCATCACCACCGACCACCGGTCGCGTTGGTTCGCCGACAGCACCAAGCCTGGCCAGCGTTACCGCGACTATGTCCGCGAGGACGTCGAGATCCGCAGGCTCATGGCCACCGGCCTCGAGCGCGCCGGGATCGCCAAGGTCGAGATCGAGCGCACCCGTGACCGCGTCCGCGTGGACATCCACACGGCGCGTCCGGGCATCGTCATCGGTCGCCGTGGCGCCGAGGCCGACCGCATCCGCGGCGAGCTCGAGAAGCTCACGGGCAAGCAGGTCCAGCTGAACATCCTCGAGGTCAAGAACGCCGAGATCGAGGCTCAGCTGGTCGCCCAGGGCATCGCTGAGCAGCTCGCGAGCCGCGTGTCGTTCCGCCGTGCCATGCGCAAGGGCATGCAGTCCGCCCTCCGTGCCGGCGCCAAGGGCATCCGTGTCCAGTGCGCCGGTCGTCTCGGCGGCGCCGAGATGAGCCGTTCGGAGTTCTACCGCGAGGGCCGTGTGCCCCTGCACACGCTCCGCGCGAACATCGACTACGGCTTCTTCGAGGCCCGCACGACCTTCGGCCGCATCGGCGTGAAGGTCTGGATCTACAAGGGCGACATGACGGAGAAGGAGTTTGCTCGCGAGCAGGCTTCCCAGGCTCCGCGTGGTCGCGGGCGTGGCGGCAACGACCGTCCCGCGCGCGGCGGTCGTCGCCAGGAGCGTCCGGCCACCGCCGAGGCGCCCGCACAGGCCGAGGCCCCCGCCCAGGAGGCGCCCGCGGCCGTCGAGACCGGAACGGAGGCCTGAGCATGCTGATCCCGCGCAGGCTCAAGCACCGCAAGCAGCACCACCCGAGCCGCTCGGGTGCTGCCAAGGGCGGTACGCAGATCGCTTTCGGTGAGTACGGCATCCAGGCTCTCGAGCCCGCCTACGTCACCAACCGTCAGATCGAGTCCGCTCGTATCGCCATGACGCGTCACATCAAGCGTGGTGGAAAGGTGTGGATCAACATCTACCCGGACCGTCCGCTGACCAAGAAGCCCGCTGAGACCCGAATGGGTTCCGGTAAGGGTTCGCCGGAGTGGTGGGTCGCCAACGTCAAGCCGGGCCGCATCGTCTTCGAGCTGGCCGGTGTCGACGAGGCCCTGGCCCGTGAGGCCATGCGCCGTGCGATGCACAAGCTTCCGATGAAGTGCCGTTTCGTGGTGCGCGAGGGTGGTGTGAACTGATGGCTATCGGTAGCAAGGATCTTGCTGTCACCGAGCTCGACGGGTTCGACAACGACCGTCTGGCTGCTGAGCTCGAGAAGGCGAAGCAGGAGCTCTTCAACCTGCGGTTCCAGTCGGCCACCGGCCAGCTGGAGAGCCACGGCCGTCTCAAGGCCGTTCGCCGCGACATCGCGCGGATCTACACGATCCTGCGTGAGCGCGAGCTCGGCATCCGTACCGCCCCGAGCGTGAGTGAGTGAGACTGACATGAGCGACAACACCACCGCAGCGGCGGTCGAGGCCGAGCGCAACCAGCGCAAGACGCGCCGCGGCTACGTCGTGAGCGACAAGATGGACAAGACCGTCGTGGTCGAGGTCGAGGACCGCGTGAAGCACCCGCTCTACGGCAAGGTCATCCGCCGCACGAGCAAGGTCAAGGCCCACGACGAGCAGAACTCGGCCGGCATCGGCGACCTGGTCGTTATCATGGAGACGCGGCCGCTGTCCGCCTCCAAGCGCTGGCGCCTCGTCGAGATCGTCGAGAAGGCCAAGTAGCACGTGCTCGGCGGGGCGAGGTCGATCGACACGATAGGCTTCGCCCTGCCGCAGTTCCAGAAAGTATCCGTTCGGCAAGGCTCGCACGCGCGAGAACCAGCTCGACGACAGGAGTTCAGTAAATGATCCAGCAGGAGTCGCGACTTCGCGTCGCCGACAACACTGGTGCCAAGGAGATCCTTTGCATCCGTGTACTCGGTGGCTCGGGCCGTCGCTACGCCGGAATCGGCGACACCATCGTCGCTACCGTCAAGGATGCAATCCCTGGCGGGAACGTCAAGAAGGGTGACGTGGTCAAGGCCGTCGTCGTCCGCACCGTCAAGGAGCGTCGCCGCCCGGACGGTTCCTACATCAAGTTCGACGAGAACGCCGCCGTCATCCTGAAGAACGACGGGGAGCCCCGCGGCACCCGTATCTTCGGCCCGGTCGGTCGTGAGCTGCGTGACAAGCGCTTCATGAAGATCATCTCGTTGGCTCCGGAGGTGATCTGACATGGCGAAGATCAAGAAGGGTGACCAGGTCCTGGTCATCGCCGGGCGTGACAAGGGCAAGACGGGTCGCGTCCTCGAGGTCCTCAAGGACTCCGACCGCGTCATCGTCGAGGGTGTCCAGCGTGTCACCAAGCACGTCAAGGCTGGCCAGACGGCGCGCGGTTCGCGCACCGGTGGCATCGAGACCGTCGAGGCCCCGATCCACATCAGCAACGTGCAGTACTACGACGCCGACGCCAAGCGTGGCAAGCGTCTCGGCGCTCGCACCGAGACCGTCGAGCGTGACGGTCGCACCCGCACCGCTCGTGTCCGCGTGACCCGCGGCCACGGCGACGCCGAGAAGGACATCTGATGACTGAGACCACCGCGAAGCCGCGCCTCAAGGCGCGCTACAACGACGAGATCGTCGCCGCCATGCGCGAGCAGTTCTCGTACGGCAACGTCAACGAGGTCCCGCGCCTGACCAAGATCGTGGTCAACATGGGTGTCGGCGACGCCGCCAAGGACTCGAAGCTGATCGAGGGCGCCATCCGCGACCTCACGGCCATCACGGGTCAGAAGCCGCAGGTCACCAAGGCCCGCAAGTCCATCGCTCAGTTCAAGCTCCGTGAGGGCATGCCGATCGGCGCCCACGTCACGCTGCGCGGCGACCGCATGTGGGAGTTCGCCGACCGTCTTCTGTCGGTCGCGCTTCCCCGCATCCGCGACTTCCGCGGCCTCTCGGCGAAGCAGTTCGACGGCAACGGCAACTACACGTTCGGCCTGAACGAGCAGTCGATGTTCTACGAGATCGACCCCGACAAGATCGACCGGGTTCGCGGCATGGACATCACCGTGGTCACGACCGCGAAGACCGACGACGAGGGCCGCGCGTTCCTCCGTCTCCTCGGCTTCCCTTTCAAGGAGAACTGACATGGCTAAGAAGGCCCTGATCAACAAGGCTGCCGCAAAGCCCAAGTTCGCGGTTCGCGCCTACACCCGGTGCCAGCGGTGCGGTCGTCCGCACTCCGTGTACCGCAAGTTCGGACTCTGCCGCGTGTGCGTCCGGGAGATGGCTCACCGTGGTGAGCTCCCGGGCGTCACGAAGAGCAGCTGGTAACAACTACGTCGCAGGTCCGCGGCGCCGCTGAGGCGGACGTCGTGGATACCCCGGCGAGGAAGGGCTGAAGCCCACAATGACGATGACCGATCCCATCGCAGACATGCTCACGCGTCTGCGTAATGCGAACTCGGCTCAGCACGACACGGTCTCCATGCCGTTCTCGAAGCTGAAGTCGAACATTGCCGAGATCCTGAAGGCCGAGGGCTACATCGCCGGCTGGTCCGTTGAGGACGCCCAGGTCGGCAAGACCCTCATCCTGGAGCTGAAGTACACCTCCAGCCGCGAGCGTGCCCTCTCGGGCGTCCGCCGCATCTCGAAGCCCGGCCTCCGCGTCTACGCGAAGTCCACGAACCTGCCGAAGGTCCTCGGCGGGCTCGGCGTGGCCATCCTGTCCACGTCCTCGGGTCTTCTCACGGACAAGCAGGCCGCACAGAAGGGCGTGGGTGGGGAAGTCCTCGCCTACGTCTGGTAACCGGAAGACGGAGAGGAGAACACCATGTCTCGCATTGGCAAGATTCCCGTCCCGGTTCCCGCTGGAGTGGACGTCACCATCAGCGGTGCACTCGTGACCGTGAAGGGCCCCAAGGGCACCCTCGAGCACGTCGTGCCCGCGCCCATCCAGGTCGCTCGTGACGAGGACGGCGCGCTCGTCGTGACCCGTCCGAACGACGAGCGCGAGTCCCGTGCCCTGCACGGTCTCACCCGCACGCTCCTCGCGAACGTGATCACCGGTGTGACCGAGGGCTACGAGAAGAAGCTCGAGATCGTCGGTACCGGTTACCGCGTCGCTGCGAAGGGTTCGGACCTCGAGTTCGCGCTCGGCTTCAGCCACCCGGTCACCGTGTCGGCCCCCGAGGGCATCACGTTCGCCGTCGAGAGCCCCACGAAGTTCTCGGTCAGCGGCATCAGCAAGCAGCAGGTCGGCGAGGTCGCAGCGAACATCCGCAAGATCCGCAAGCCCGAGCCCTACAAGGGCAAGGGTGTGCGCTACGCCGGCGAGAACGTCCGCCGCAAGGCCGGAAAGGCTGGTAAGTGACCATGGCGATCAAGGTTCTGGGCAAGGGCACCGCCGTTGCTCGCAAGCGCCGTCACCTGCGCCTGCGGAAGAAGGTCGCCGGCACGGCCGCGCGTCCCCGTCTCGTCGTGACGCGCTCTGCCCGTCACATCACGGCCCAGGTCGTGGACGACGCCGTCGGCCGTACGCTCGCGTCCGCCTCGACCCTCGAGGCAGACCTCCGCGCTCTGGAGGGCGACAAGTCCGCCAAGGCGCGCAAGGTCGGCGAGCTCGTCGCCGAGCGTGCTAAGGCCGCTGGCATCGACACCGTGGTCTTCGACCGCGGTGGGAACAAGTACCACGGCCGGGTGGCAGCTGTCGCCGACGGGGCCCGCGAAGGCGGTCTGACCCTGTGACGACGCGATCCATCTCCGCACGGAAGCAAAGGACGAACTGATGGCTGCAGGGCAGCGCAGCAACACCGGCGCCCCCACGGGCGGCGCCAGCAACGAGAACGACCGCCAGGGCGGTCGTCGCAACGACCGTGACGGTCGCCGCGACAACCGTCGCAACGAGGCAGCTGACAAGAACGCGTTCCTCGAGCGCGTCGTCACGATCAACCGCGTCTCCAAGGTCGTCAAGGGTGGTCGCCGCTTCAGCTTCACCGCGCTCGTCGTGGTGGGTGACGGCAACGGCACCGTCGGCGTCGGCTACGGCAAGGCCAAGGAAGTCCCCGCGGCCATCGCCAAGGGCGTCGAGGAGGCGAAGAAGAACTTCTTCTCCGTCCCCCTCATCCAGCGCACCATCCCGCACCCCGTGACGGGTGAGGCTGCTGCCGGCGTGGTCTTCCTGCGCCCGGCCGCTCCGGGTACCGGTGTTATCGCCGGTGGTCCGGTGCGTGCAGTCCTCGAGTGCGCCGGCATCCACGACGTCCTGTCGAAGTCGCTCGGTTCCTCGAACGCGATCAACATCGTGCACGCCACGGTGGCCGGTCTGCGTGCGCTCGAGCGGCCTGAGGCTGTCGCAGCGCGTCGCGGTCTGCCGCTCGAGGAGGTCGCTCCGGCGCCGCTCCTCCGTGCACAGGCGGCTGGCAAGGCCGCCCAGGCAGCTGAGGTTGGTGCATGATGGCACGTCTCAAGGTGACTCAGAAGAAGTCCGCCATCGGCGGCAAGCAGAACCAGCGCGACACGCTGCGCTCGCTCGGCCTCAAGCGGATCGGTGACACCGCCGTCAAGGAGGACCGTCCCGAGATTCGCGGCATGGTCGCTACGGTGGCGCACCTCGTCACCGTCGAGGAGGTCGACTGATCATGGCTGACGCCGAGAAGAAGGCTCCGGCCAAGAAGCCGGCTGCCAAGAAGACGGCCGCTGCCCCGGCAGCGACCGAGGGTGCCGGCGGCACCCTGAAGGTCCACCACCTTCGTCCCGCCCCGGGCGCCAAGACCGCCAAGACCCGCGTGGGTCGTGGTGAGGCGTCGAAGGGTAAGACGGCCGGTCGTGGTACCAAGGGCACCAAGGCTCGTTACCAGGTCCCGACCCGCTTCGAGGGTGGACAGATGCCGCTGCACATGCGTCTGCCCAAGCTCCGCGGGTTCAAGAACCCGTTCCGTACCGAGTACCAGGTCGTGAACCTGGAGAAGCTCGGCGCGCTGTACCCCGAGGGTGGCAAGGTCACCGTCGAGGACCTCGTGGCCAAGGGCGCGGTTCGTGGCGGGCAGCTCGTCAAGGTGCTCGGCACCGGCGAGATCACCGTGAAGCTCGATGTCACGGTGGACGCCCTGTCCGCGTCGGCGAAGGACAAGATCCTCGCCGCCGGTGGGTCCGTCTCGGACAGCTGACAGCCGTCGACGGGGCCGAGTGTGCACTGCACACCCGGCCCCGTCGTGCTTGATGCGTGGTACTTCGCGCACGGGGTCCTTCGGGGACGCTAGAGTGCGCTGGGCGACCACTCGTGGTCGCCCCCCATCTACGTCGCCCTGGGCGGCGCGACTCACCCGCAGGACGCGGGGCAGGAGGATCTGGTGTTTGGCGCATTCGGACGGGCATTCCGCACTCCCGACCTGCGGAAGAAGATTCTGTTCACCATCGCGATGATGGTGCTCTTCCGCGTCGGTTCCTTCATCCCGGCTCCCGGTGTCGACTACGGCGCCGTGCAGAGCTACAGCATGGGGGACAACGACCTGCTCGCCCTCGTGAACCTGTTCAGCGGTGGTGCGCTCCTGCAGCTGTCGATCTTCGCGCTCGGGATCATGCCGTACATCACGGCGAGCATCATCATCCAGCTCCTCCGCGTGGTCATCCCCCGGTTCGAGACCCTGCACCAGGACGGTCAGTCCGGTCAGGCGAAGCTCACCCAGTACACGCGCTACCTGACGATCGCCCTCGGCGTGCTGCAGGCCACCACGATCGTGACGCTCGCGCGCACCGGTCAGCTCCTCCCGGGCATCGACCCGATCAAGGACGACTCCTGGTGGACCGCCGCGCTGATGATCCTCGTCCTGACGGCGGGTACCGGCGTCATCATGTGGATGGGTGAGCTCATCACCGAGCGCGGCATCGGCAACGGCATGTCGCTCCTCATCTTCACGTCGATCGCGGCGAGCTTCCCGTCGGCCCTCGGCTCGATCGGTGGCTCCAACAACGGTCTGTCGAAGCTCCTCGGCGTGATCGTCATGATCGTCCTCGTCGTCGGCCTCATCGTCTTCGTCGAGCAGTCGCAGCGCCGCATCCCGGTGCAGTACGCCAAGCGCATGGTCGGCCGCAAGATGTACGGCGGCACGAGCACCTACATCCCGATCAAGATCAACATGTCGGGTGTCATCCCGGTGATCTTCGCGTCGTCGATCCTCGCGATCCCGACGATGCTCGCGCAGTTCGGCGACCAGAGCGCCGACTGGGTCGTGTGGGTCGGCCGCAACCTCGCGGACCCGGGCGCGCCCCTGTACCTCGCGGTCTTCATCGCGATGATCATCTTCTTCGCCTTCTTCTACACGGCGATCACGTTCAACCCGGACGAGGTCGCGGACAACATGAAGAAGTACGGCGGCTTCGTCCCCGGCATCCGCGCCGGCCGTCCGACCGCCGAGTACCTCGACTACGTGATCACGCGCATCACGTCCGCGGGCTCGATCTACCTCGCGCTCGTCGCCCTCATCCCCACCCTGGTGTTCCTCGCGCTCGGCGTGGGTGCGAACATCCCGTTCGGTGGCACGTCGATCATCATCGTCGTGGGTGTCGGCCTCGAGACCGTCAAGCAGATCGACGCGCAGCTCCAGCAGCGTCACTATGAAGGGTTCCTCCGTTGAGCGCACGTCTCGTCCTTCTCGGCCCGCCCGGAGCGGGCAAGGGCACCCAGGCCGTCCGTCTCGCCGAGCGCTTCGGCGTCCCGGCCATCTCGACCGGCGACATCTTCCGCGCCAACATCAAGGGCGGCACGGAGCTCGGCAAGCTGGCACAGAGCTACACCGACAAGGGCGAGCTCGTGCCTGACTCCGTCACCAACGACATGGTCCGGGACCGTCTTGGCCAGGAGGACGTCGCCGACGGCTTCCTGCTCGACGGGTACCCGCGCAACGTCGCCCAGGTCGCGGAGCTCAAGGTGATCCTCGAGGAGCTCGGTGTCGAGCTCGACGGTGCCGTCGAGATCACGGCGGACGCTGAGGCCGTGGTCGCGCGGCTCCTCAAGCGTGCCGAGATCGAGGGGCGCGTCGACGACAACGAGGACGTGATCCGTCACCGCCTCGAGGTCTACGCGGAGCAGACCGCTCCTGTCAGCGCCGAGTACGAGGCGGACGGCGCGCTCGTCCGTGTCGACGGTCTCGGTGACATCGACGAGGTCACGGCCCGGCTGGTCGAGGCCATCGAGTCGATCCTGGCCTGATCCAGGAGGCGTCGTGTTCGGGCTGGACCGTATCGAGATCAAGTCGATCGACGAGATCCTGCGGATGCGTGAAGCGGGGCTCGTCGTCGCCGACGCGCTCGCCGCCGTGCAGGCGGCGGTCGCGGTCGGCGTGACCACCGCCGAGCTCGACGCTGTGGCTGCCGAGGTGATCGCCGCGCGCGGCGCGCGGTCCTCGTTCCTCGGCTACCAGGGGTACCCGGCCACGACATGCATCAGCGTCAACGACGAGGTGGTCCACGGGATCCCCGGGGACCGCCTGATCCAGGACGGCGACATCGTCTCGATCGACTGTGGCGCGATCGTCGACGGCTGGCACGGCGACAGCGCCGTCACGGTGCTGGTGGGGGAGGCAGACCCTGCCGACCTCCGGCTGTCCGCCGTCACGGAGGAGGCGATGTGGGCAGGCATCGCGGCGCTCGCCCGCGCAGAGCGCCTCCACGAGGTCGGTGCGGCGGTCGAGGAGAGCATCAGCGCCGCCTCCGACCCCGACGCCCCGTACGGCATCGTCCAGGAGTACGTCGGGCACGGCATCGGCTCGGCCATGCACCAGGCTCCCGACGTCCCCAACTTCCGCGTGCGCGACCGCGGGCCCCGCGTCCGCCCTGGCATGTGCGTCGCGATCGAGCCGATGGTCACCCGCGGCGAGCGCTTCACCCAGGTGTGCGAGGACGACTGGACCGTCGTCACGGACGACGGCTCTCGCGCAGCGCACTGGGAGCACACCGTCGCTGTCCTCGAGGACGGCGTGTGGGTCCTGACCGCAGCCGACGGCGGTCGCGCGAAGCTCGAGGAGCGCGGCATCAAGGTCGCCTCGCTCGGCGCCTGAACCGACGCGAGACAGCGGACGCGCGGGTCTAGAACACATCCCCCCGACCCTCGCAACCCGGACAAACGGGAACAAGTCGGGCGCACCCGGACGAGGGTGCTGTTGACCAGGTAGGACGCTTAACCCCTCGTCAACGCCTCACCCCCCACTTCACCCGCCCGTATGGTCTAAACCCCCTGTCTGAACCGGGGTGATTCCGCATATCGTGACGACCGTCGGTACGAGTACCCCGTTCGGGGCTGTACCGAGTCATCAGTCACGTCTCGGGGGAGCGTCTGTCACATGTCTATTGAGTTGCCCGTGCGCGCAGATCGCGCACGACAGCCCGCGAGGGCAAATCTCAGGGGTCTGCCGCGTGTCCACGCGGCCAGCGCGACGACCCACAGGTCGTTCGCACGGTTCGCCCGGCCGGAACCGCTCACGGTCATCCGGGCTCCGCACGGTTTCGGGAAGTCGATGCTCGCCGCACAGTGGCTGCGGTCGATGCAGGACGACGACGTCGACGTGCTGTGGCTCGGCACCGACGTCCTGTCCTTCGTCGACGGGCCCGGCACCGAGGCGTTCTGGGACGTCCTCGGCGCCAGGCTCGAAGAGTTCGCAGGTCCGCAGCGCAAGGTCTCGCCCGTCTCCGCGATCAGGGGGCGCGAGCGCGTCGTGCAGCTGCTCAGCCGCCGGACCCGTCCCGTCTACGTCGTCCTCGACCGGTTCGAGCAGACCTTCGGTCACCTCGGGATCGAGCAGTCCCTGCTCGATCTCGTCCAGACGATGGAGAACTTCTACCTGATCGTCTGCACGCGGACCGTCACGAGCCTCGAGGTCGTCGGTGCGGCCGTCGTCGACTCGGTCGTCCTGCGGCCCGCCGACCTGGCGCTCGGCGTCGAGGACGTGCTGGGCCTCGCGGCACAGCAGGGCATCGTGCTCGGGCGCGACGAGGCGCAGACCCTGTGCGACGAGACCGCCGGCTGGCCGGCGCTCGTCCGGGTGATCCTCGCCGGCTCGGCGGCGGACCAGGTGCCGGGGGCGGGCTTCGCGCTCAACCTCGACGCCGGACGCTGGTTCCTGCGCAGTGTCTGGGACGAGTTCGCCGTGCCCGGGCTCGCGGACTTCGTCACGCGCACGTCCGTGCTCGTCGAGTTCACGCGGTCGCTCGCCGCCCGCGTGTGCGGTGAGGAGGACGTCGACGGCCACATCGACGCGCTCCTCGGCGCTGGCCTCCTGCGCGTGCACGGCTCTGGTGAGGAGGCGGTCTACGCGCACCTGCCCGCCGTCCGCCGGGAGTGCGTGCAGCGACTGCGCAGCGAGGCGCCCGAGGAGTTCCGCGAGCTCTCGCGGGTCTCCGCGGAGATCCTGCTCGACCAGGGCCGCGCCGGTCAGGCGCTCGTGCATCTCGTCCGTGCGCGCCTGTGGGACGAGGTCGTCGAGTGCGTCGAGGGCGCGTGGCACATGCTCGCGGCGCAGGGGGAGAGCGAGCTGCTCCGGCTCGTCGACCGCCTGCCCGTCGACGTCGTCGCACGCAGCCCGCGGCTGGTCGTCCTGAGGGACTACTCGAGCGAGGCGAAGGCGTCCGGGGCGTCCGACCGCCACAAGGTCGGCAACCCTGGCGCGCCTCTGCTCGGCCGCATCGCCGGTCTCGGTCCCGGCACGTCCCCCGCGGCGCGTGAACGTGCACGCGGCGTCGTCGACCGGTACGTCGACCTGGCGCCTGAGGTGCGCGCGGCCATCCCGGCGGTCCTGTGCGAGGTCGGGGCCGCGCGCCTCGCGCGCACCGACACCGACGGGGCCACCGCCGCGTTCACCGACGCGCACCGCCTGGCCGCCGCGATCGGTGTGGTCGCCGCCGAGGCGCGCGCTGCCGTCGGGGCAGCCCTCACGGCGACGGTCACGGGAGACATCAAGGGCGCGCGCTCGTGGATCGACGAGGCTGACCGTGCGTTCGCCGCGTCGTCCTCCGCGGACGTCGCGGACCTGGTTCCCATCCTCGCCAGCGCCCGGGCTCTCGCCGCGATCGCGGGCGTCGACCTGCCGACCGCGCGCGCGGCCGTCGTCGACGCGACGGGCGGCGACACCGAGGTGATGTCTCTCGGGACCTTGGCCCGCGCGCAGCTGTCACTGCTCGAGGGCGGGCAGTACGAGGAGTTCGAGGAGTTCGAGAAGGCGAGCCAGTGGGCCATGAGCTCGGCGCTGCCGGCCGACGACCTGATCACCAAGCTCCTCGTCGCGGCCCGTGTCGACCTGCTGCTCTCCATGGGGCAGGTGCTGCGGGCACGCGCCGTGCTGACCCGTTGGGAGGGGGACCCGGACGGGCTGCTCCTCCCGCGCGTCCGGACGGCGTTCATGGCTGGCGACTACGGCCGTGCCGCGCTCCTCGCGTCGCAGGGTGCGCACTCGACGCACCGGCCCGCACGGCAGCGGCTCGGCCTCCAGCTCGTGGCCGCGCTCGCCGAGAACGCTCGCGGTCGCGAGGTCGAGGCGGTCCGCGCGATGCGCGAGGCCATCGCCGTCGCCGCGGACAGCGAGCTGTTCCAGCCGTTCGCGTCGCTCCCGCGCCCACTGCTCGAGGCGATGGTGCCGTCCGTCCCCGAGCTCGCGGACGTCCTCGCGCGGCTCGACGACGCCGGCGTCCGCGCCGACGTCTTCCCGGTGCCGTCCGTCGTGGCGGAGCTGAGCGAGCGCGAGAGAGAGGTCCTCGAGACCCTCGCCGTGAGCGACTCGCTGGGTGCGGTCGCGAAGCGGCTGTACCTCACGACGAACACCGTCAAGACGCACCTGCGGTCGATCTACCGCAAGCTCGGCACGCACTCGGGTGCCGAGACGATCCAGCGCGCCATCGAGTGCGGGCTGATCGAGGCGCCCAGCGCCTGACCGACCCACGTCCGCCCCGTGGTGCCCCTGCCCCACGGGGCGGACGTGTGCTGTGACGCACGGCATGGGGTCTGGGAGGGCCTCGACGGGTTTACCCGCCCTGTTCGATGCCGTACGATGTTGCGTTGGTATGTGTCTTGCATGCCACCCAGCAGACCCGGTGCCGCGGTGACGTGTGCGTAGGTGCCTCTAGGCCCTCGTGAGCGTGATCCATCCGGGTGGGATGTCCAACCAGGAGTTAGCGGAGGATATGGCGAAGAAGGACGGTGTCATCGAGATCGAGGGCAGCGTGGTCGAGGCCCTGCCGAACGCGATGTTTCGCGTGGAGCTGGCCAACGGTCACAAGGTGCTCGCTCACATCTCGGGCAAGATGCGTCAGCACTACATCCGGATCCTCCCCGAGGACCGGGTCGTGGTCGAGCTGAGCCCGTACGACCTGTCCCGCGGCCGTATCGTCTACCGCTACAAGTAACCACGTCACCGACAACCTGCCGGCGCGCCACCGGACGATCGACGATCGGACGGCCCGCCGTACGGCGGCGAAGGAACCACGATGAAGGTCAAGCCCAGCGTCAAGAAGATCTGCGACAAGTGCAAGGTGATCCGTCGCCACGGCCGTGTCCAGGTCATCTGCGAGAACGTGCGGCACAAGCAGCGCCAGGGCTGACACAGCCTGTCCGCTGGCACGTGCACTCACGCGCCGCAGATCTGCCCCAGCAGGGGCACCAGCGCATCACCACCGAACGCCTCTAGGCGTCGCGAACCCTCGGCTCGGAGGCCGGGGCCCGCAACAGCGGGAAGATGGTGCGGAAGACCTCCGAACGCAGTACAGGAGCCACACATGGCACGTCTTGTCGGCGTAGACCTCCCCCGCGAGAAGCGGGTCGAGATCGCGCTCACCTACATCTACGGCGTCGGCCGTACCCGCGCCCAGAAGGCGGTCGAAGCGACCGGCATCAGCCCGGAGGTCCGCGTCAAGGACCTCGACGAGGCTCAGCTCGTCGCCCTTCGCGACTTCCTCGAGGGCAACTACAAGCTCGAAGGTGATCTCCGTCGTGAGGTTGCTGCCGACATCCGCCGCAAGGTCGAGATCGGCTGCTACGAGGGCCTGCGTCACCGCCGCGGCCTCCCGGTCCGCGGTCAGCGCACCAAGACCAACGCGCGTACCCGCAAGGGCCCGAAGCGCACCGTGGCTGGCAAGAAGAAGGCCCGCTAAGCAGTAGCAGCAGTCCGCGCAGGGGCCGAGCCCCGCAGCGCGGTCCGATTACCTCAGACCAGGAGAGATCAAAGACATGCCTCCCAAGACTCGCGCCGCCTCCGGTGCGCGCAAGCCTCGCCGCAAGGAAAAGAAGAACGTAGCCCTCGGCCAGGCGCACATCAAGAGCACCTTCAACAACACCATCGTCTCGATCACGGACCCGTCCGGCGCCGTGATCTCGTGGGCTTCCTCCGGCCAGGTCGGCTTCAAGGGCTCGCGCAAGTCGACGCCCTTCGCCGCGCAGCTCGCTGCCGAGGCTGCGGCTCGCCGCGCCCAGGAGCACGGCATGAAGAAGGTCGACGTCTTCGTGAAGGGTCCGGGCTCCGGCCGCGAGACCGCGATCCGTTCGCTCCAGGCCGCTGGCCTCGAGGTCGGTTCGATCCAGGACGTCACGCCTCAGGCCCACAACGGCTGCCGTCCGCCGAAGCGCCGCCGCGTGTGATCGGTTCCAGGCCGCCGGTCAGGGCTCTCGCCCTGCCGGCGGCCTGACGCCGCACCACGGTGCGGCACCAGTACCCATGCCGAAATCCCAGGCCGGAAGCTTCCCGCCGGGGCTCTTCGTCTGTGACGCGTCATATGGCGGACGCGCACTGAAAGGACAGAACCAGTGCTGATCGCACAGCGCCCCACCCTGACCGAAGAGGTCATCTCGGAGAACCGTTCCCGCTTCTCCATCGAGCCGCTCGAGCCGGGCTTCGGCTACACGCTCGGCAACTCGCTGCGTCGCACGCTGCTGTCGTCCATCCCGGGCGCGGCCGTGACCTCCATCCGCATCGACGGTGTGCTCCACGAGTTCACCACGGTGCCGGGTGCCAAGGAGGACGTCACCGAGATCATCCTCAACATCAAGAACCTCGTGGTCTCCTCGGAGAACGACGAGCCCGTCGTGATGTACCTGCGCAAGCAGGGCGCCGGCGTCGTCACTGCCGCGGACATCGTGCCGCCGGCGGGTGTCGAGGTGCACAACCCTGAGCTGCACATCGCGACCCTCAACGAGAAGGGCAAGCTCGAGATCGAGCTGACCGTCGAGCGTGGGCGTGGCTATGTGTCCGCGAGCCAGAACAAGACGTTCGACGCGGAGATCGGCCGCATCCCGGTCGACTCGATCTACTCGCCCGTGCTCAAGGTCACGTACAAGGTCGAGGCGACCCGTGTCGAGCAGCGCACCGACTTCGACAAGCTGATCGTCGACGTCGAGACCAAGCCGGCGATCTCGCCCCGTGACGCTCTCGCGTCCGCGGGCAAGACGCTCGTCGAGCTGTTCGGGCTCGCCCGTGAGCTCAACGTCGAGGCCGAGGGCATCGAGATCGGCCCGTCGCCGACCGACGCCGCGCTGGCCGCCGACCTGGCTCTGCCGATCGAGGAGCTGCAGCTGACGATCCGTTCGTACAACTGCCTCAAGCGCGAGGGCATCCACACCGTGGGTGAGCTCGTGTCCCGCAGCGAGGCCGACCTGCTCGACATCCGGAACTTCGGTTCCAAGTCGATCACCGAGGTCAAGGAGAAGCTTGCGGGCCTGGGTCTGGGCCTGAAGGACTCCCCCCTGGACTTCGACCCGTCGACCGTCGACTACAGCGACGGTGACGAGGGCGACTTCGAGACCGAGCAGTACTGACGCTGGCACGCCCGTCGCGCTGAGCGCCGGAAAGCCCCCCATTTTCTCTAGGAGCAAGAACAATGCCTACCCCCACCAAGGGCGCGCGGCTCGGCGGTAGCCCGTCGCACGAGCGCAAGATCCTGGCCAACCTGGCCACCGCGCTCTTCGAGCACGGTCGCATCACCACGACCGAGGCGAAGGCCAAGCGCCTGCGCCCCGAGGCCGAGCGTCTGATCACGTTCGCCAAGCGCGGTGACCTCCACAACCGTCGTCGCGTCCTGCGCACGATCACGGACAAGGGCGTCGTCCACGTCCTGTTCACCGAGATCGCGCCGCAGATGGCGGAGCGTCAGGGTGGCTACACCCGCATCATCAAGGTCGCGCCGCGCAAGGGCGACAACGCCCCCATGGCGGTCATCGAGCTCGTCACCGAGCCCGTGAGCCCCAAGCAGGCTGTCGTCCGCGAGGCCGAGAAGGCTGCGAAGAAGTCCGCTCCCAAGGCTGAGAAGCCCGCCGAGCCGGTCGTCGAGGAGCCCACCGAGGCTGACGCCGAGGTCGTCGAGGACGCCCCCGCCGCCGAGGAGACCACGGAGGAGAAGGCCTGAGCCTTCCCCCTCTGCGAACGAGGCCCGCGCACCGATGGTGCGCGGGCCTCGTCGTTTGCCGGGCGGTGCGTGCGCCGTGCAGGGCGCGCCACGTGCTCCGGCGTGCAGGGCGCGCCCCCCGCTCCGGCGTGCAGGGCGCGCCAGTGCTCCCGCGTGCAGGGCGTCGCCAGGTGCTCCGCCGTCCTGGAGGCTGCGCACGCGACGTCGCCCGTCGGGTCGGTCAGTCCGCGTCCTCGCCCCACAGCGCCCATGCTCGGACGCCGCCCACGAGTGCCGCGGAGTTCGGCACGACGACGACCTCAGGTCCCAAGCGGTCGCGCACCTGCGGCGTGATGCGGCTCGAGTTGCCGCCACCGAGGTAGAGCCGGTCCCACCGGAAGACCGGCGCGAACCCCTCGACGACACGGAGCACGCGCCGCGACCACAGCGCGTCCCCGAGGCGTCGCCGCTCGGGCTCGCCGATGTAGGCGTCGTACGTCGTTGCACGGCGCACGGGAGCGTGCGACAGCTCGAGGTGCGGGGCGAGCCGCCCGCCGTCGTAGTGGGCGGAACCGAGGCCGGTGCCGAGCGTGAGGACGAGCTCGAGGCCCGCACCGGCGATGACGCCGGCGCCGTGCAGCTCGGCGTCGTTCACGACGATCGCTGGGATGCCGAGCTTCCGCTCGAGCGACGCCGCGAGGTCGTGCCCCTGCCACGCGTCGACGAGCTCGGGCAGGGGGCGCGTCCGCGGTCCGGCCCGGTTGATGTAGTGGGGCGTCGCGATGACGACGCCGTGCCGGATCATGCCGGGCATGCCCAGGCTGATCCGGGACGCGGACGGCAGCCCCCGGGCGATGTCGGCGACCGTGCGCACGAGGCGATCGGGGGAGAGCGGGTACGGCGTCTCGACCCGCACCGAGGGTGCGTGAGCCGTGCCGGACGCGTCGAGCACGCCCGCCTTGATGCCTGAACCGCCGCAGTCGACGCTGAGGGTCAGGACGTCGCGGGCCGTGGGTTCCATGCGGCCACGGTACCGACCGGGACGGGGCGCTGCGTGCGCGATGATGGTCCGCGTGATCCGTGTACGACTCGACCTCTCCTACCGCGGCACCGACTTCTCGGGATGGGCGACACAGCCCGGGCTGCGCACGGTGCAGGGCACCCTCGAGGATGCCCTCGCGCGCGTGCTGCGCCTGCCCGCCGTGCGGCTGACGGTCGCCGGCCGAACCGACGCGGGCGTCCACTCCCGTGGCCAGGTCGCGCACCTCGACGTCCCGCGCGACGCGTGGGAGCGCGTCGTCGGCCGGTCGGGTCGGACGCCGGGCGACGCGCTCGTGTCCCGTCTCGCGGGCGTGCTGCCGACGGACGTCGTCGTGCACCGGGCCGCGCCCGCGCCCGACGGTTTCGACGCGCGCTTCAGCGCGCTGCGGCGCCGCTACTCGTACCGCGTCGCGGACCGCCCCGAGCTCAAGGACCCGCTCACGCGCGACTGGGTGCTGTGGAACCGCACCGAGCTCGACGTCGACGCGATGGACCGTGCGTGCCGGCCGCTGCTCGGGCTGCGCGACTTCGCTGCGTACTGCCGCCCGCGCGAGGGGGCCTCGACGATCCGCGAGCTGCAGGAGCTGCGGTGGATGCGCGTCGCAGACGGACCCGAGCAGGGTCTCGTCGTCGCGTCGGTGCAGGCGGACGCGTTCTGCCACAACATGGTGCGCGCGCTCGTCGGCGCGTCGATCGCCGTCGGGGAAGGCCGTCGCGACGTCGAGTGGCCTGCGCAGGTCCTCGCCGCCAGACGGCGGGACTCGGGTGCGGGGGTCGTGCCTGCGCACGGTCTCGTGCTCGAGGAGGTCGTCTACCCGGCCGACGACGAGCTCGCTGAGCGTGCGGAGCGGATCCGGGTGCGGCGGATGGACGAAGAGGTCGAGCCGGGCTGAGCATGAGCCCAGCCCAGCCCGGCTCGGGCCTCGCGCGGCGTCGGGCGCCGACCGGGTGACCGTGCGTCGTCGCGGGTACCGCGGCGGGCGGTGAGGGGAGTCCCGCCGTCTCCTGAGGTGGTCTAGCGGTCCTCGTCGTGCTCGACGAGGTCGACGTCGTCGTCGTCCGAGGGGACCGGGTCGGGCGTCTCGTCGGGGTCGCCGTCCTCGGTGCCAGGAGCATCGACGTCGGGGACCACGTGCATCGCCGCCTCCTCTGCCGAGGACGCGCCGCCGTCGATACCCGCATCGACTGCGAAGACGTCGTTCGGCTTGCCCTCCGCGTCGACGTCGGCCTGGAGGCGGCCAGCGCGGTTCGCGTCGACGGGCTGCGCCCCGCCCTCCCACACGTCGGGCTCCTCCTGCGCGAGACGCTCGTCGAGGTGCTCGCCGCGGGCGACCTCGTACTCGGTCGTCGGACGGTGCCGGTGCTCGTGCTCCGGCGGGGAGATGCCCTCGTCCAGGAGGTCGTCGACACCGCGGTCGATCAGCTGGTCCTCCGCGGGGAGCTGGTCGGAGTCGCGCTCGCCAGGGTCGTCAGTCGTGCTCATCGTGGATCTCCTCTCGACTCCTTCCACCGTGGCACGTGACGGGTCGCCCCGCACGTGCGCGGCGAAATAGGTGGGCGCTGACGTGCGCGGGTACGGGACGATGTCGCCATGGGTCATGTCGACGTCTCTGGTCTCTCGTACTTCCTGCCGGACGGCAGGGCGCTCCTGACGTCCGTCGACCTGCGGGTCGGCGACGGCGCGAAGGTCGCGCTCGTCGGGCCGAACGGCGCGGGGAAGACGACGCTCCTGCGGATCGTCGCGGGCGACCTCGCCCCGCACGAGGGCACGGTGTCGCGGTCGGGCGGGCTCGGGGTGATGGACCAGATGATCGGGCGGGTCGACGACGACCGTACGGTCCGTGACGTCCTCGCCGACCTCGGGGACGAGTCGATCCGCGCGGCCGCGCGCGAGCTCGACGCTGCCGAGGTCGCGATCATGACGGTCGACGACACGCCCTCGCAGATGCGGTACGCGCAAGCGCTCGCGGACTGGGCGGACGTCGGCGGCTACGAGGCCGAGGCGGCGTGGGACGACGTCACCATGGAGGTCCTGTCGATCCCGTACGAGAAGGCGCAGCACCGCGAGCTGCGCACGCTGTCGGGAGGCGAGCAGAAGAGGCTCGTCCTGACGGCGTTGCTGCGCGGGCCGCAGGAGGTGCTGCTGCTCGACGAGCCGGACAACTTCCTCGACGTGCCGACGAAGCGGTGGCTCGAGGAGCGTATGCGCGAGACGCCGAAGACGATCCTGTTCGTGTCGCACGACCGCGAGCTGCTCGCGCAGACCGCGACGGCGGTCGCGACGGTCGAGCAGACGCCGACGGGCGGCGACGTGTGGGTGCACGGCGGCGGTTTCGGCACGTACCTGCGGGCGCGCGAGGACCGCACGGAACGGCTCGAGGAGCTGCGGCGTCGGTGGGACGAGGAGCGGGCGAAGCTCAAGGAGCTGGTGCACACCCTCAAGACGAAGGCGGCGTTCAACGACGGCCTCGCGAGCCGGTACCAGGCGGCGCAGACGCGTCTGCGGAAGTTCGAGGAGGCGGGGCCGCCGCAGGCGGTCGCGAAGCGTCAGGACGTCAAGGTGCGTCTGCTGGGCGGTCGGACGGCGAAGCGCGCGGTCGTGTGCGAGGACCTCGAGCTGACGGGGCTCATGCAGCCGTTCAGCACGGAGCTGTGGTTCGGCGAGCGGGTCGCGGTGCTCGGCTCGAACGGGTCGGGCAAGTCGCACTTCATGCGGTTGCTCGCGGCGGGCGGCACGGACCCGGACGTCGAGCACCAGCCGGTCGACGGCGTCATGATCGAGCCCGTGCGGCACACGGGCCGGGCTGTGCTCGGCTCGCGCGTGCGGCCGGGCTGGTTCGCGCAGAACCAGGACCACCCGGAGCTGACGGGGCGCACGCTGCTCGAGATCCTGCACCGCGGCGACGGCCGCCGGGCGGGGATGGGGCGTGAACCGGCGTCCAAGGCCCTCGACCGCTACGAGCTCGTCGAGCAGGCGGAGCAGCGCTACGAGACGCTCTCGGGGGGCCAGCAGGCGCGGTTCCAGATCCTCCTGCTCGAGCTGAGCGGGGCGACGCTGCTCCTGCTGGACGAGCCGACGGACAACCTGGACCTGCACTCGGCCGAGGCGCTCGAGCGAGGGCTCGCGGCGTTCGAGGGGACGGTCGTCGCGGTGACGCACGACCGCTGGTTCGCTCGCGGCTTCGACCGGTTCCTCGTCTTCGGCGGGGACGGGCAGGTCGTGGACTCGCCCGAGGCCGTGTGGGACGTGACGCGGGTCGAGCGGGTGCGCTGAGCCGCGCTTCGCCCGCGTCCTGCCCCGGCGTCCCCGTCCCTGCGTCGCCGTCGCCGGGGACAGGGGGCGGGGGAGCGTCCGACCTAGGATCGATGCATGGCCACGTACAAGATCGTCCTCTTCTACGGCTTCACGCCGCTCGCGGCTCCGGAGTCGGTGCGGCTGTGGCAGCAGGCCCTCGGCGAGCGCTGGGGCCTGACTGGTCGGGTCATCGTGTCGAAGCACGGGATCAACGCGACGCTCGGGGGCACGGTCGAGAACCTCAAGCAGTACGTCCGCACCACGCGCCAGCACCCGGGGTTCGAGGACATCGACGTGAAGTGGTCGGACGGCACGGGCGCGGACTTCCCGCGGCTGAGCGTCAAGGTGCGCCCGGAGCTCGTGAGCTTCGGCGTCCCGGACGAGGTTGAGGTCGACGAGCACGGCGTCGTCGGCGGGGGCGTCCACCTGAGCCCGGACGAGGTCGACGCTCTCGTCGCGGAGCGGGACGACGTCGTGTTCTTCGACGGGCGCAACGCGTTCGAGGCAGCGATCGGTCGTTTCAGGGGAGCGGTCGTGCCGGACGTGCGCACGACGCGCGACTTCGTCGACCAGATCGACTCGGGTCGCTTCGACCACCTGAAGGACCGGCCGGTCGTCACTTACTGCACGGGCGGTGTGCGCTGCGAGGTGCTCTCGGCGATCATGCGCAAGCGTGGCTTCGAGGAGGTCTACCAGGTCGACGGCGGGATCGTCCGGTACGCCGAGGCGCGCGGTGCGGACGGGCTGTGGGAGGGCTCGCTCTACGTGTTCGACGAGCGTCGCCACGTCGAGTTCGCCGACGACGTCGTGCCGCTCGGGTCGTGCGTGGTCTGCTCGGCGCCCGCAGCGCGGTACGAGAACTGCGCGGACGCGTCGTGCAAGACGTTGCGCCTGGCTTGCGCGGAGTGCACGCCGGTCGTCATGTCGCAGCGGTGCGAGGTGTGCGTCGCGGAGCGGCCTGAGTCGTTCGTGCCACGGCCGACGGCGCGCGCCGCGGCTTCGGCGCCTGCCTGACCTCGGGTGTGACGCAGCGCCCTGCCGTCTCCCTTTGACCGCGAGGTGCCTCAGAAGATAGCCTTGGCAGTCGTTGTGCTTCCTCTCGTGACCGGTGCGCCCACTCGCTAGGTCTTCAGTGAAGCCCTCACCGACCTCACCGGTCGCAGAATCCTGCGCCGGAGAAGACACACGAACACGAAACGAAGGCTACGACCGTGCGTACGTACACCCCGAAGCCCGGCGACATCCAGCGCAACTGGTACGTCATCGACGCGACCGACGTCGTCCTGGGCCGCCTTGCCAGCCACGTGGCTACCCTGCTGCGTGGGAAGCACAAGCCCACCTTCGCTCCGCACGTCGACGGCGGTGACTTCGTCATCGTCATCAACGCCGACAAGGTCGCCCTGAGCGGCAACAAGCGCGAGCAGAAGCTGGCCTACAACCACTCCGGCTACCCGGGTGGTCTGCGGGCGGTTGCGTACTCCGACCTCCTGGAGAACAACCCCGAGCGCGCTGTGGAGAAGGCTGTCCGCGGCATGCTCCCCAAGAGCACGCTCGGCCGCCAGCAGCTGGGCAAGCTCAAGGTCTACCGCGGCTCTGAGCACCCCCACGCTGCGCAGCAGCCGAAGCCCTTCGAGATCACCCAGGTCGCTCAGTAAGGCTCCGCCTTGCTGAACCGGAAGCATTAAGGACGCGAGGACACACCAGTGGCCGAGAACACCGTCGACACCGACGTGCTGGACGAAGAGACGCCCAGCAGCTACACCTCCGAGACCGCCGCGCCCACGGGCCGCGGTCAGAGCATCACCGCTCCCGCGCAGGCCCTGGGCCGTCGCAAGGAGGCGATCGCCCGCGTGCGCATCGTCCCCGGGACCGGTCAGTGGAAGATCAACGGGCGCACGCTCGAGGACTACTTCCCGAACAAGGTGCACCAGCAGCTCGTCAACTCCCCGCTGAAGCTGATCGACGTCGAGGGTCGTTTCGACGTCATCGCGCGCATCAACGGTGGCGGCATCTCGGGTCAGGCCGGCGCGCTGCGCCTCGGCATCGCCCGTGCGCTCAACGCTGTTGACGTCGAGGCCAACCGCCCGGCCCTCAAGAAGGCCGGCTTCCTGACCCGCGACGCTCGCGTCGTCGAGCGGAAGAAGGCTGGACTCAAGAAGGCGCGCAAGGCGCCGCAGTACTCCAAGCGCTGATCCTTCAGCTGCTCACCGAGAGGCCCGACGGTTTTCCGTCGGGCCTCTCGGCGTCTGCGCGACCTGCGCAGACTGCGCATGGACACCCGAGCGTCCGTGAGGAAGGCGAAGGCCCAGACCGCCGTCAAGGTCGTCAAGAAGCCGACGGCGGGCAAGAGCGGGTCCGTGCGCGTCACCGTCACCGCGAAGGGCAGCTCGGTGCGGGCGGGCGGCAGCTATGTCGTCAAGGTCCGTGGCAAGGTCGTCGCGAAGGGTCGGCTGACCAACGGGACGGGCACGGCCCGCCTCCCGAAGCTCGCTGCGGGCAAGCACAAGGTGCAGGTCTCCTACAAGGGATCGCCGCAGGTCGCCAAGGCGAACCGCACCATCACGGTCACCGTCCGCTGAGCCTCTCGCCCGTGGCCCGGTCCTCCTGGACCGGGCCACGGTCGTCCGCGGACGCTAGAGTCGTCCCGGACGAGGCGCGCCCGCAGGCGCGCCGTTTCAGTGAAGGGAACACCTGTGACGCGACTTTTCGGGACCGACGGCGTGCGAGGGCTCGCCAACCGGGACGTCACTGCTGAGCTTGCGCTCGATCTCGGTGTCGCGGCGGCCCACGTGCTCGGCACCTCCGGCACGTTCGAGGGCCACCGGCCACGCGCCGTCGTCGGGCGCGACCCTCGCATCTCGGGTGAGTTCCTCTCTGCCGCCGTCGCCGCGGGGCTCGCGAGCGCGGGCGTCGACGTGCTCAACCTCGGCGTCCTGCCGACCCCCGCGATCGCGTACCTGACCGCGACCGCCGACGTCGACCTCGGCGTGGTCCTGTCGGCGTCGCACAACGCGATGCCGGACAACGGCATCAAGTTCTTCGCGCGCGGCGGCGTCAAGCTGCCCGACGCGGTCGAGGACGCGATCGAGGCGCGCCTCAACGAGGACTGGGAGCGCCCGCTCGGTGCCGCCGTCGGCCACATCCAGTCCGACACCGGCAAGGCCGGCGACTCGTACGTCGAGCACCTCATCGGCTCGATCGGTGCGTCGGGCTCGGCCCAGCCGCTCGCGGGCCTGCGCATCGCCGTCGACTGCGCCAACGGCGCGGCGAGCGAGGTCGGCCCGGCCGCCCTGCGCGCCGCGGGCGCGGACGTCGTCGTCATCAACGCGTCCCCGGACGGCCGCAACATCAACGAGAAGTGCGGCTCGACGCACCCCGAGCAGCTGCAGGCCGTCGTCGTCGCGTCGGAGGCGCACTTCGGCGTCGCGTTCGACGGCGACGCGGACCGCTGCCTCGCGGTCGACCACACCGGCACGCTCGTCGACGGTGACGCGATCATGGGCGTGCTCGCGCTCGCGCTCAAGGACGCGGGCAAGCTCGCGCACGACACGCTCGTCGTGACCGTCATGAGCAACCTCGGCCTGATCCTCGCGATGGAGAAGGCCGGCATCACGACCGTCCAGACCGGCGTCGGCGACCGCTACGTGCTCGAGGCCATGAACGAGGGCGGCTTCAGCCTCGGCGGCGAGCAGTCGGGTCACATCATCCTGTCGGAGTACGCGACGACGGGCGACGGTGTGCTCACGGCGCTCAAGCTCGCTGCGCGCGTGCAGTCGTCGGGCACCTCGCTGCGCGACCTCGCCTCGGTCGTCACGCGGCTGCCGCAGACGCTCATCAACGTCGCGGGCGTCGACAAGGCGCGCGTGACGACCGACCCGGTGCTCACCTCGGCGGTCGAGGACGCCGAGCGTCTCCTCGGTTCGACGGGGCGCGTGCTCCTGCGCTCCTCCGGGACCGAGCCGCTCGTGCGCGTCATGGTCGAGGCCGCGACGCAGGACCAGGCCGACGGTGTCGCCCAGCGGCTGGCCGACGTCGTCCGCGAGCAGCTCGCGCTGTGAGCGTGGCCCGGCCGGCCTGGCCCGCCGAGGCCGTGGAGCCGGAGCTGCGCGCGGCGGTCGCCGCGCTGCTCGACCGGCACCCGGACGGGGTGCTGCCGATCGTCCAGGCGGGGCACCCGGTGCTGCGCACCGTCTCCGCCCGCTACACGGGCCAGCTCGGCGACGTGCTGCCGCGGCTGCTCGACGCGATGGTCACGACGATGCACGCGGCGCCGGGCGTCGGCCTCGCTGCGCCGCAGATCGGCGTCGGGCTCGCGATCGCCGTCCTCGAGGACCCGGGCCTGCCCGCGGGCTGGGAGCAGACGGCGGACGCGCGCGAGCGGGCGCCGCTCGCCCTGCGCACGATCATCAACCCGACCTACGACGCCGTCGGCGACGAGCGGCGTTCGTTCTACGAGGGGTGCCTGAGCGTCGAGGGGTACCAGGCTGTCGTCACACGTCCGCGCACGGTGCGGCTGCGCGCGCAGGACGAGAACGGTGCCGCGGTCGACGAGACGCTGAGCGGCTGGCCGGCGCGGATCGTCCAGCACGAGACGGACCACCTCGAGGGCGCGCTCTACGTCGACCGCGCCGAGACGCGTTCCCTGTGCGCGACGGCGACGTACGGGGCGCTGTGGGCAGACGAGGACGTTCCGGAGCGCGCGTCGGCGATGCTCGGCTTCGACATCGCCTGAACCACCTGACGTCGACCAGGCCCGGGGCGGTCATCCTTGCGGAGGACCGCCCCGGGCCTTGTCGCTACCCGGGGATGATGCGTCATGCGCCCCGGCCCGACGACGATGAGGGTGTCAGGGGGAACATCGGGGGGAACCCCGATTCCTGCGCACGGACCGCGCCTCTAGGCTGGTCGCGTCGACAAGACTGGTGCCACGCCGTGGCGCTGCGGCACGCGCCGACCGCAGGGGACAGGAAGAGGTACGGATGCTCGAGCTGGTGACCGACGTCGCTGCCTCTGTCGAGGCGTGGATCCTCGGCTTCGCCGCGAGCCCCTGGATCTACCTCGTGCTGTTCGCGTTCACCGCGATCGACGGCTTCTTCCCGCCGGTTCCGAGCGAGTCCGTCGTCATCACGCTCGCGGTCGCCGCGTACGCGACCGGCAGCCCCAACATGTGGCTCGTCCTCGTCATCGCCGCGGTCGCGGCGTGGACGGGGGACCAGATCGCCTACATGATCGGCCGTTGGGTCGGGACCGAGCGCGTGCCGTTCCTGCGCTCGGCGCGCGGCCGCAAGGCGGTCGAGTGGGCGCGGCTGGCGCTCGCGCGCCGCGGTGCGTCGTTCATCCTCGCGGCGCGCTACGTGCCGATCGGCCGCATCGCGGTCAACATGACGGCCGGGGCGCTCGGCTACAAGCGTGAGCGGTTCGTGTTCGTCACGGCCGCCGCGGCCGTCGTCTGGTCCGCGTACTCGGTCCTCATCGGCTTCGCCGCCGCGACGTGGCTGGGCCACTCGACGATCGCCGCGATGGCCGTCGGCATCGCCTTCGGCGTGCTCGCCGGCTTCGTCCTCGACCGGATCATGGCGCAGGTCGCCGCGAGGCGCGAGGCCCGCGCCGGGAAGGTCGGGGACGACGACGAGAGCAAGCCCGGGCAGCGTCCCGAGCTCGCGGAGCTCTAGACCTGCTCAGAGCTTGCGCAGCCGCACGCGCTGGATCGAGTGGTCCGAGCCCTTCGTCAGCACGAGCGTCGCGCGCGACCGGGTCGGCAGGATGTTCTGCTCGAGGTTCGGGGCGTTGATCGTGTCCCAGATGCGCTCGGCGGTCGAGATCGCCTCGTCGTCGGACAGGTCCGCGTACCGGCGGAAGTACGACTCGGGGTTGGCGAACGCCGAGTCCCGCAGCGACAGGAACCGGTCGACGTACCACTGCTTGACGTCGCGCGTGCGCGCGTCGACGTAGATCGAGAAGTCGAAGAAGTCGCTCACCGCGAGGTTCGAGTGGTCGATCGACGGCCGGGCGGGCTGCAGCACGTTGAGCCCCTCGACGATGAGGACGTCGGGCTGGCGCACGACGATCTCCTCGCCCGGCACGATGTCGTACGTCAGGTGCGAGTAGACGGGCGCCCGGACCTCCTGGTGACCTGCCTTGACCTTGGTGAGGAACCGCACGAGCGCGCGGCGGTCGAAGGACTCGGGGAAGCCCTTGCGCTCCATGAGGCCGCGCTTCTCGAGCTCGCGGTTGGGCAGCAGGAACCCGTCGGTCGTGACGAGCTGGACGCGTGGCGTCTCGGGCCAGCGCGCCATGAGGTGGCGCAGGACGCGGGACGTCGTCGACTTGCCGACGGCCACGGACCCGGCGACGCCGATCACGTACGGCGTCACGGCCGTGCTCTCCCTCAGGAACGTCGACGACGCCTCGTGCAGGCCGCGGGTCGCGGACACGTAGAGGTTGAGCAGCCGTGAGAGCGGGTGGTAGATCGCCTCGACCTCGGGGAGCTGGATCGGGTCGCCGAGACCGCGCAGGCGCACGAGGTCGTCGGCGGTGAGCGGCAGCGGCGTCGACGCCGACAACCTGCTCCAGGTCTCCCGGTCCATCTCGCGGTACGGGGACGGGGGGACCGGTGGTTGCGAGGTCACCGGCTGATTCTCCCCCCTGAGCGGGCTCGGGGCGAAACCGAGGTGTGGGGGAGGTGAACGTCACCGTCCAGGAGGGCCGCCGAGGCCGGCGGGCAACTAGACTCCCAGGCTATGTGTGGAATCGTCGCTCACGTCACGTCTGCCGCCCCGTCCTCGCGCACGCTCGACGTGCTGCTCGAGGGCCTGGGCCGCCTCGAGTACCGCGGGTACGACTCCGCAGGTGTCGCCCTCGCCGGGACCGGCGCCGATCGCGTCGCGAGCGCGAAGCGTGCGGGCAAGCTCGTCAACCTGCGCGAGGCGCTCGCGGAGCAGCCGCTCCCGTCCGCGACGGCGGGCATCGGGCACACGCGCTGGGCGACGCACGGCGCCCCGACCGACCTCAACGCGCACCCGCACCTCGCCGACGACGGCCGCCTCGCCCTGATCCACAACGGCATCGTCGAGAACTTCGCGGTGCTGCGCGCCGAGCTCGAGGCCGACGGCGTCACGTTCCTCTCGGAGACCGACACCGAGGTCGCGGCGCACCTCCTCGCGCGCGAGCACGCCAAGGTCGGCGACCTCGCCGAGGCGATGCGCTCCGTCGCGCGCCGCCTCGAGGGCACGTTCACCCTTCTCGCCGTCCACGTCGACCACCCTGACCTGGTCGTCGGCGCCCGTCACGACTCGCCGCTCGTCGTCGGACTCGGTGAGGGCGAGAACTTCCTCGGCTCCGACGTCGCCGCGTTCATCTCGCAGACGAACGAGGCGCTCGAGCTCGGTCAGGACCAGGTCGTCTCGATCACGCCGACGACCGTGACGGTCACCGACTTCCACGGCAACCCTGCCGAGGGTCGCCGGTACTCGGTCGACTGGGACGCCTCCGCTGCCGAGAAGGGCGGCTTCCGCTCCTTCATGGACAAGGAGATCCACGACCAGCCGCAGGCGATCACGGACACGCTCCTGGGCCGCACCGACCTCCAGGGTCGTCTCCAGCTCGACGACCTGCGCATCGACGAGTCCGTCCTGCGGGCGGTCGACAAGATCATCGTGATCGCGTGCGGCACGGCCGCCTACGCGGGCCACGTCGCCAAGTACGCGATCGAGCACTGGTGCCGCATCCCCGTCGAGGTCGAGCTCGCGCACGAGTTCCGCTACCGCGACCCGATCGTCAACGAGAAGACCCTCGTCGTGGCCGTCTCCCAGTCGGGCGAGACGATGGACACGCTCATGGCCGTGCGCCACGCGCGCGAGCAGGGCGCGAAGGTCCTGTCGATCGTCAACACGCACGGCTCGACGATCCCGCGCGAGTCGGACGCCGTCCTCTACACGCACGCCGGCCCCGAGGTCGCCGTCGCGTCCACGAAGGCGTTCCTCTCGCAGATCACCGCCGCGTACCTCCTCGGCCTCTACCTCGCGCAGCTGCGCGGGAACAAGTTCCCGGACGAGATCCGCGAGGTCCTCTCCGACCTGCGCGAGATGCCCGCGAAGATCCAGGAGGTCATCGACCGCGCCGACCACGTGCGCCAGGTCGCCGAGTCGATGGCGGACACCACCTCGGTGCTGTTCCTCGGTCGTCACGTCGGCTACCCGGTCGCGATGGAGGGTGCGCTCAAGCTCAAGGAGCTCGCCTACATCCACGCGGAGGGCTTCGCGGCGGGCGAGCTCAAGCACGGCCCGATCGCGCTCATCGAGGAGGGGCAGCCGGTCTTCGTCGTCGTGCCGTCGCCGCGCGGCCGCGACTCGCTGCACTCGAAGGTCGTCTCCAACATCCAGGAGATCCGCGCGCGCGGTGCCCGCACGCTCGTCATCGCGGAGGACGGCGACGACGCGGTCGTCCCGTACGCCGACGAGATCTTCCGCATCCCCGTGTCCTCGACGCTCCTGACGCCGCTGCTCGCGGTCGTGCCGCTGCAGATCTTCGCGTGCGAGCTCGCGACTGCGAAGGGTCTCGACGTGGACCAGCCGCGCAACCTCGCGAAGTCCGTCACGGTCGAGTGAGCCACCGGCCGGGCGCGCGATGAGCATCGTCGGCATCGGTGTCGACGTCGTCGACGTCGCCCGGCTCGCGGAGCGTCTCGAGCGCGTCCCGCGCCTCGCGGAGCGGCTCTTCACGGAAGCGGAGCGGGACCTGCCGGTGCGTTCCCTCGCGGGCCGCGTCGCGGCGAAGGAGGCGGTCGCCAAGGCGCTCGGCTCGCCCGGCGACCTGGGCTGGCACGACGTAGAGGTGCGCCGGGTGCCCGGCCACCCGCCCGTCATCACGGTGAGCGGCGCCGTCGCGCGCCGCGCCGCCGAGATCGGCATCGTCAGGTGGCACCTGTCGCTCAGTCACGACGGCGGCATAGCGACGGCCTTCGTCGTCG
The DNA here is from genome assembly GCF_002564025.1 of Flavimobilis soli. Taxonomy (NCBI): domain Bacteria; kingdom Bacillati; phylum Actinomycetota; class Actinomycetes; order Micrococcales; family Jonesiaceae; genus Flavimobilis; species Flavimobilis soli. The sequence goes on along the minus strand of NZ_PDJH01000001.1, from coordinate 1,135,816 downwards.
CGGAGGCGTGACGACGAAGGCCGTGGCGGGGGAGCGGGACGGTCAGCGCAGCGCGGGCGCGACCTCACGCTCGAACAGCTCGATGCCCGAGCGGTCGTAGGCAGCCTCGGCGAAGTACGTGATCGCGTACGTCATGCCGAGGCCCTCGAGCTCGCGGAGCTTCTCGACGATCTGCTCGGGCGTGCCGACGAGCGGGCCGTTGCGCAGGTCAGCGACCTGGTCGTCGGCGCGGCTCGGCACGGTGCGGCTGAGGTGCTCGTGGATCCACCGGAAGCGATCCTCGACCTCGGCCTCGGTCGACCCGATGACGACGTTGTAGTTGGCGGAGCGCGTGATCTCCGCGAAGTCGCGGCCGAGGTCCCGGCAGTGGTCCGCGAGGACCTGCGACTTGTGCGCGAACGCCTCGGGGTTGCCGTCGAAGTTCGTGTAGGCCGCGTGCTGCGCCGCGATGCGCAGGGTCTTGCGCTCGCCGCCTCCGGCGATCCACAGGGGCACGCCGCCCTCCTGGAGGGGCTGCGGGTAGCACAGCGCGCCGTCGGCCTGGAAGTGCCTGCCCGCGAGGGTCGCGGAGCCCGTCTCCCACATCTGGCGCATGATCTGCACGCCCTCGTCGAGGGCGGCGAGACGTTCTCCGGCACGCGGGAAGCCGTAGCCGTACGCGCGCCACTCGTGCTCGTACCAGCCCGCGCCGATACCCATCTGGGCGCGGCCGCCGCTGATGACGTCGACGGACGCGGCGACCTTCGCGAGGTAGGCGGGGTTGCGGTAGGCGATGCACGTGCACATCTGGCCGAGCTTGACGCGGCTCGTCGACGCGGCGAACGCCGCCATGAGGGTCCACGCCTCGTGCGTGGCCTCGGTCGTCGGTTCGGGGACGGTGTGGAAGTGGTCGTAGACCCACACGGAGTCGAAGACGTCGCCCTTGTCGGCGTGCTGGGCGAGGCCGTCCATGACGGCCCAGTGGTCGGCGGCGTCGATGCCCGTGAGGTCCTGGCGCCAGCCCTGGGGGATGAAGAGTCCGATCTGCATGAGACCAACGTACGCGCGCCTCCTACCTGCGCGCCCGCCGCACACCCCTGAGGAGTGCTACCCGTGCCGGGCGCTCGCCGCTGCGGCAGGATGGAGGGATGATCGAGGCCGTCGCGACCGAGCACATCCGTCATGCTGAGCGACCTCTCCTGGACGCTGGCGCGCCCCTCATGGCGCACGTCGCGTTCGCGGTCGCCCAGCGCGTCCGCCACGAGCTGAGCGCCCGCACGGGCGAGGTCGGGGGGAGGCGCGTCGTCGTCCTCGTCGGGTCGGGCAACAACGGCGGGGACGGGCTGTTCACCGCCGCGCACCTCGCGCGGGCGGGCGTGCGCACCCTCGCGGTGACGGTCGCGCCCAAGGTCCACGCGGAAGGGCTCGAGGCGGCACGGCGCGCGGGCGTGGTCGTCGTGTCGAGCGCGTCGTCGGCGCGCGACAGCCAGGACGCGCTGTCGCCTGGCGCGGCCGCGCGGGAGGCGCTCGCAGCCGACGTCGTCGTGGACGCGATGCTCGGCATCGGCGCACAAGGCGCGCTGCGCGGTGCGGGTGGTGCGATCGTGCGGGCGGTCAACCGGCAGCGCCCGCGGCGCGGCGGCCCGTTCGTCGTCGCGATCGACGTCCCGAGCGGTATCGGCGTCGACGACGGCACCGTCCCCGGACCGGTGCTGCGCGCGGACCTCACGCTCGCGTGCGGCTCTCCCGCCCCGGGGCTCCTGCTGCCGCCGGCCGCGCACCTCGCGCAGGACGTCGACGTGATCGACACGGGGCTCGACCTGTCGGGCGCGACGAGCAAGGTGCTGCGCCTCGAGGACGCGGACGTCGCGACGCTGTGGCCGCGCGCGCTCCCGGAGCACGACAAGTACCGCCGCGGCGTCGTCGGCGTGGTCGCGGGCACGCGCGCGTACCCGGGAGCGGCCGTCCTCGCGACGGGCGCTGCCGTGCGCTCGGGCGCCGGCATGGTCCGTCACGTGGGGGCAGACGACGTGACGCGCGCGGTCCTCGCCGCGCACCCGGAGGTCGTCCACGGCACGGGCCGCGTGCAGGCCTGGGTCGTCGGCCCCGGCCTCGACACGGAGGACGCCGCCCAGCTTCGGCAGGTCGACGTCGCGCTCGCGGAGGCCGGGCTCGGTCCTGGCGCGTACTTCTCGGGCGCGGGCGTGTGGGGCGACGGCGGGAGCGACGGGATCGTCCCGGTCGTCGTCGACGCGGGCGCGCTGTCGCGGCTGCCGGAGCGGTGCGCGCCGTGGATCGTGCTGACGCCGCACGCGGGCGAGCTCGCGCGGCTCCTGACGGAGCGCGGCGTCGCGGTCGACCGCGAGCAGGTCGAGTCGGCGCCCGCCGAGCACGCCGCGACCGCGCAGCGGCTCACGGGCGCGACGGTCCTGCTCAAGGGGGCGACGACGGTCGTCGTCGGTCCGGGCCAGGTGCTCAGCCAGGCGGAGGCGCCCGCGTGGCTCGCGACGGCGGGGGCGGGCGACGTGCTCGCGGGCCTGCTCGGGACGCTGCTCGCCGGGCGCTCGCGCGAGGCCGTGCAGCACCCGGACCTGGTCGCGCGGCTCGCCGCGCTCGCGGCACTGGTCCACGGGCGCGCGGCGACCGAGGCGAACCCGGGCGGTCCGGTGAGTGCGAGCATGGTCGTCGAGGCGTTGCCCCGCACGATCGCGCGCCTGCTCGCCGACTGACGCGCGCGGGCAGGCCGTGCCTTGCCGTCGTGCCCAGGCCGGCGCCCGGCTGCGGCGGCCCGGCACCGGGAGGGCGGCCCGCGCGAGATCCGCCCTGGACCCGGACGCGGCTGCGTTCACCTGGTGGGACCCCTTGGGTCGGCGCGCGAGCGGCCTGACAATGGCTGGATGAGCGCCCTCGGCCCCGCCCACGCCGCACCTGTCCCCGATGCTCCTGCAGCCGCCCACGCGGCTCCTGCACGGACCCGTCCCGCCCTCGTCGCGACGTCGCACGGCACCGACAACCTCGACGGCCGCGCCGCCGTCGCGTCGATCGCAGCCGACGTCCGTGCCGCCCGCCCGGGGCTCACGGTGCGGGAGGCGTTCGTCGACGTCCAGGAGCCCGAGGTCGCGGACGTGGTCGCGGAGGAGCTCGCAAGGACGTCCGGCGCGGACGGGCTGCGCGCCGTCGTCGTGCCGCTGCTGCTCTCCGCGGGGTTCCACACGTACGTCGACATCGCCGAGGCCGCCGAGCCCGACGGCGCGGTCGCGACGGGCGCGCTCGGCCCGGACGTGAGGCTCGCGGACATCGTCGTCGAGCGGCTGCACGAGGCGGGCGCGACGCCCGACGACACGGTCGTCCTCGCGGCCGCCGGGTCGAGCGACCCGCGCGCCGCGGCGGCGGTCGAGGAGATGCTCACGCTCGTGCGCGAGCGCTGGTCCGGCGCCGTGACCATCGGCTACGGCGCGGGCGCCGAGCCGCGCGTCCCCGACGCCGTCACGCACGCCCGCGCGGCGGGCGCGACCCGCGTCGTCGTCGCGTCGTACCTTCTCGCGCCCGGCTTCTTCCTCGACCGCCTGCACGAGGCGGGGGCCGACGTCGTCACGGCACCGCTCGCTCCCGACCCGCGGCTCGCGCAGGTCGTCCTCGACCGTTACGACGACGCCGTGAGCGGCCGCGCGACGTTGCGGTGACCGTGTGCGCGGCGTGCGGGAGCGACGTGACGACGCGGTGTGCCCAGGCCGCGGTGAGACAATCGTCGGCGTGAACCCTGAGGAGCACATGCACCCGGCCCGCGCCGTCGTCGACCTCGCAGCCATCCGCGGCAACGTCACCTGCCTCGTCGAGCGCGCCCAGCGCGCCGAGGTCATGGCCGTCGTCAAGGCGGACGCGTACGGCCACGGGCTCCTCCCTGCGGCGCGCGCCGCGATCGCGGGCGGCGCGACCTGGCTCGGCACCGCGCAGGTCGGGGAGGCGCTCGAGCTGCGCGCCGCAGGCATCGGCGGACGCATCCTCACGTGGCTCTACGCGCCCGGCGCGCCGCTCGCCGACCTGGTGCGCGCGGACGTGGACGTGTCGGTCGCGGCGCCGTGGGCGCTCGACGCGGTCGCCGCGGCGGCCCGCGAGGTCGGGCGCACGGCGCGCGTTCACGTCAAGGTCGACACGGGCCTCGGCCGCAACGGCGTCCTACCGCAGCACCTCGAGGAGTTCCTGACCGAGGCCGTGCGGCTCCAGGCGGAGGGCGCGATCTCGGTCGTCGGCATCTGGTCGCACTTCGCGCTCGCGGACGAGCCCACCCACCCGACCGTGCTCGCTCAGGCGGGCGTGTTCGAGGACGCCGTCCGCCTCGCCGAGCGCCTGGGCTGCGCGCTCGAGGTGCGTCACCTCGCCAACTCGGCGGCGACGCTCACGAATCCGCGCGTCCACTACGACCTCGTGCGCCCGGGCCTCGCGGTCTACGGCCTGTCGCCCGTGCCGCAGCTCGGCGGCCCGGGTGACTTCGGGCTGCGTCCCGCGATGACGCTCGAGGCGCACCTCGCGACCGTCAAGCGCGTCCCGGCGGGCCAGGGCGTGTCGTACGGCCACCAGTACACGACGCCCGCGGCGACCGTCCTCGGTGACGTGCCGCTCGGGTACGCCGACGGCATCCCGCGGCACGCGTCGTCGGGCGGCGGCGCGCCGGGTGCGCCCGTCCGCGTCGGTGACGGGTCCGCGGCGCGCGTGCTGCGCATCGCCGGGCGCGTCTGCATGGACCAGTTCATGCTCGACCTGGGCCCCGACGCGACCGAGCAGGCGGGCGACACGGTCGTCCTGTTCGGGGACAGCCGCCTCGGTGTCCCGACCGCGCAGGACTGGGCGGAGGCCGCAGGGACCATCAGCTACGAGATCACCACCCGCCTGGGCGCGCGCGTGCCGCGCGTCTACACGAACGACGAGGAGCACCCGGTCGCATGAGCACCCTGACCTTCCCGCTGGCCGACGCCGAGGCCACCCGCACGTGGGGGCGTGAGCTCGCGGGCGTGCTGCGCGCTGGCGACCTCGTCGTCCTCACGGGAGAGCTCGGCGCGGGCAAGACGACGCTCACGCAGGGGATCGGTGTCGGGCTCGGCGTGCGCGGGCAGGTCGCGTCGCCGACCTTCGTGATCGCACGCGTGCACCCGTCGCTGACCGACGGGCCGGCGCTCGTGCACGTCGACGCGTACCGGCTCGAGTCGCTCGACGACGTCGACGCGCTCGACCTCGACGAGTCGCTCGAGGACTCGGTGACGATCGTCGAGTGGGGCTCGGGCCTCGTCGAGTCGCTCGCGGCCGACCGTCTCGAGATCGTGCTCGACCGCCCGCGCGGCGCTGGCGCGGCGGGCGCCCCGGACGCCCGTGGCGACGAGGACGAAGACCCTGCCGCGGGTGTGCGCCGTGTGACCATCACGACGTACGGCGAGCGCTGGGCCGACGTCACGATCCCGACGCCGGCCGTAGGCTGAGGTCATGGCAGACACGCACAACGCGCCTGTCCTGGCGATCGACACCTCGGTGTCGGTGGCGGTGAGCGTCGTCTCGAGCGATGGGGAGACCCTCGTCTCGCACGTGGTCGACGCGCCGCGCCAGCAGGCTGAACAGCTCGCCCCGCTCGTCGAGGGCGCGCTCCGCGAGGCAGGGATCACCGCGCAGGACCTGGGCTCCGTCGTCGTCGGCACGGGCCCCGCGCCGTTCACCGGCCTGCGGGTCGGTCTCGTGACGGCGCGCACGATCGCGTTCGCGGCCGGCGTGCCTGCGCACGGCGTGTGCAGCCTCGACGCTCTCGCGCTCGGCGCGGCCCGCTCGCTCGGGCTCGGCGCGGGCGAGGAGGTCGTCGTCGTGACCGACGCGAAGCGTCGCGAGGTCTACTGGGGCCGCTACCGCGTGACGGACGACGGCGTCGCGACCGTCGCCGGACCGGGTGTCGCGGCGGCTGCCGCGCTCGTCGAGGACGGCTCGGTCACGGGCGCGGTCGTCGCGGGCCCCGCCGCCGAGGCGCACGCCGAGGTCTTCGCACCGGTCGCCGCGCGCGTCGCGACCGACGGCCCGACGACGCCCGACGCGTCGCTCCTCGTCGAGATCGCCTCCGCGCGCCTCGCGCATGGCGACGAGCTCCCGACGACCCCGCTGTACCTGCGCCGCCCGGACGCCCAGGCGCCCGGCGCGCGGAAGAGGGCGACCGGATGACGGCGGGGGACCAGCCGATCGACCTCGAGCAGACGCTCGACCTGTCGACCCACCGCGCTCTCGTCGAGGAGGCGGCCGAGCTCGAGGAGCGCCGCGGCAGCGAGCTCCCGGCGGACAGCCCGATCGCGCAGGGCTACCACCTGCGCCCGCTCGCGTGGGCGGACATCACCCGCGTCGCGGCCCTCGAGGTGCAGCTGTTCGGGCGCAGCGCCTGGACGATGGGCATGCTGACGGAGGAGCTGCGCGGGCAGGGCCGCTGGTACGTCGCGGCGCAGCCCAACGGCGAGGGCGTCCCGGCGCCTCTCGTCGGCTACGCGGGCCTGTGGTTCGACGGCGAGAACGCGCACCTCATGACGATCGGCGTCGACCCCGTGGTCAAGGGCCACGGCGTCGGCAAGGCGATGCTCGACGCGCTCGTGGTGCGCGCCCGCGAGATCGGCGCGCAGTCGCTCATCCTCGAGGTCGCGGTCGACAACGACGTCGCGATCGCGATGTACAAGTCGCGCGGCTTCGCGCAGATCGGTCTGCGCAAGCGGTACTACCAGCCCGAGGACGTCGACGCGTACACGATGCAGCTCGTCCTCGAGCCGGTCGTCGTGCCGCCGCACGAGGACGCGGTGCCGCGTGACGGCGAGGAGCCGTCGTCGGCGTCTGGCGATACGGTCTAGCCAGACGGCCGACGGGTCGTCCGGATGGAGGTCGACCGACATGAACCGTGACGCCGTGCTGAGCACACCCGTGCAGCTCCGCGGGCTCCTGGACTCGGGACGCGACGTCGTGCTGCTCGACGTGCGCTGGGAGCTGGGGCGGACGGACGGCCAGCACGCCTACCTCGAGGGTCACCTGCCGGGTGCGGTGTTCGTGGACCTCGAGACCGAGCTCGCAGGGCCGCCGTCGCCCGAGGAGGGCAGGCACCCGCTGCCCGCGCTCGAGGACCTCGAGGACAGCGCGCGGCGCTGGGGCGTGCGCTCGGAGAGCGCCGTCGTCGTGTACGACGCCGTGGGCGGCCTGAGCGCGGCACGCGCGTGGTGGCTGCTGCGCTGGGGCGGGCACGAGGACGTGCGCATCCTCGACGGTGGTCTGGACGGCTGGGTCGCCACGGGCGGCGAGCTCGTCACGGACGTGCCGGAGCCGGAGCGTGGTGACGTCGGGCTCGTGGGGCACCAGATGCCCGTCGTCGACGCCGACGGTGCTGCGGCGGTCGCGGCCGGCGAGGGCATCCTGCTCGACGCGCGGGCGGCTGAGCGCTTCCGCGGGGAGGTCGAGCCGGTCGACCCGCGTGCGGGGCATGTCCCGGGCGCGGTGAGCGCCCCGACGTCGGGCGTGCTCGTGAACGGTGAGTTCCTGCCCGAGGACCTGCTGCGCCCCCACTTCGAGGGCCTCGGTGTCGACGTCGCGTCGCACCAGCCGGGCGCGCCCGGCCCGGACCAGGAGGTCGCGGTGTACTGCGGCTCGGGCGTGACGGCGAGCCACGAGATCGCGGCGCTCGCGTCGCTCGGCGTGACGGCAGCCCTGTACCCGGGGTCGTGGTCGCAGTGGTCGAACGACCCGTCGCGCGAGGTCGCGGCGGGCGACTGAGGACCGCCTGAAGGCTCGACCGCCCGCTCGCAGAGACGACGAAGCCCCCGGTCCCGTGCAGGGAACGAGGGCTTCGCTGCGCCCGTGGGCTCAGAGCGTGGTCGAGACCTCGGCGGGGGAGAGGCGGTCGGCGCGCGGGTAGCTCGCGCCCTCCGCGGCGGGCTGGCCCAGGTTGACGATGAAGAGCGACTTCCATCCGGTGCCGGCGAGGAGGTCGGCGTCGAGGCCTGCGGCGTCGGCGATGCCCATCGGACCGACGTGCAGACCGGTCGCGCGCAGCGCGGTGAGGAGGTAGCCGGCCTGGAGCGTCGCGTTCATGCGGGCCATGGCCTCGCGCGTCTCGGGCTGCCCGGCGAGGCCGTCGGCGATCGCGGCCGCGTGTGGGGCGAGGCGCGGCAGGAGGGTGTGGAACTCGGTGTCAGCGGCGAGGACGAGCGTGAGCGGTGCGGCGAGCACGCCCGCGCGGTTGCCCTCGGCGAGGTGGCTGACGAGGCGCTCGCGGGCCTCGGGCGAGCGCACGACCAGGTAGCGCAGGGGAGACGTGTTGAGCGCCGTCGGGCCCCACTTCGCAAGCTCGTACGCCGCGTGCACCTGCTCGTCGGTGACGGGCACGTCGGCGAAGACCTTGACGGTGCGGGCTTCGCGGAACAGCAGGTCCGCGGTCGCGTCGTCGATCGAGCGGAGGGCGACGAGGTCGTCGGTCAGGGTGTCAGCGGTGTCGAGGCTCATGTTTGGTTGAACCGACAATACGGCGGCGCCCATTCCTGGCAGCGCTGTGGCGTGCGGCACACCTGGGCCCGCGGTGCGGCAGGTCAGCGCTCCGCGGTCGGCGCCCGCCGCGAGGACGTGCGACGACGGCGCTTAGGATGGACGACGTGAGCGAACCCCTCGTCCTTGGTATCGAGACGTCCTGCGACGAGACCGGCGTCGCCCTCGTCCGCGGCCGCGAGCTGCTCGTCGACGCCGTCGCGTCGTCGATGGACGAGCACGCCCGCTTCGGCGGCATCATCCCGGAGGTCGCGAGCCGCGCCCACCTCGAGGCGATGGTCCCCACGATCAGCAAGGCCCTGGGCGAGGCCGACGTCGACCTGTCCGAGGTCGACGCGATCGCCGTCACCGCGGGCCCCGGCCTCGTGGGACCGCTGACGATCGGCGCGTCCGCCGCGAAGGCGCTCGCGGTCGCGCTGAACAAGCCGCTGTACGGCGTCAACCACGTGATCGGGCACGCGGCCGTCGACGAGCTGGTTCACGGTGAGTTCCCCGAACGTGCCTTGGCCCTCGTCGTCTCCGGCGGCCACTCGTCGCTCCTGCTCGTCGACGACATCGCGACGAAGGTCACCGAGCTCGGCCAGACGCTCGACGACGCCGCGGGCGAGGCCTTCGACAAGGTCGGGCGCCTGCTCGGCCTGCCGTACCCCGGCGGACCGCACATCGATCGTCTCGCGCGTGAGGGCGACCCGGAGGCGATCCGTTTCCCGCGTGCGCTCACGCTCCCGAAGGACCAGGCGGAGCACGCCTACGACTTCTCGTTCTCGGGCCTCAAGACGGCCGTGGCACGCTGGGTCGAGGCGAAGCAGGACGCGGGCGAGGAGATCCCGCTGAACGACGTCGCGGCGTCGTTCGCCGCGGCCGTCGCCGACGTGCTCACCGCGAAGACGATCCGCGCCTGCCAGCTCCACGACGTCGACACGCTCGTGATCGGTGGCGGGTTCTCCGCGAACTCGCAGCTGCGAGACATGGCCACCGAGCGGTGCGCGGCGGCGGGCATCGAGCTGCGCATCCCGCCGATCCGCTACTGCACCGACAACGGCGCGATGATCGCCGCGCTCGGCTCGGCGCTCGTGCGCGCGGGCGTCGGGCCGTCGCAGCTCGACATCCCCGTCGACTCGTCGATGCCGCTGACGATCACGCACGTCTGACCTCGCGCGTCCGGCTCGGCGCGCTCGCGCGCGAGGGGCCGACGGCCGCCCGGCGGCCGCGAGGGCCCTCGCTAGATCGGCCGTCCCGCCCGCATCTCCGCCACGAGCGACCGCACGACCGCGTCGAGCTCGCCGCCGTTGCGCCGCGCGACGGCGCGCTGCCGCTGGTAGCCCGCGCCCTTGCGCAGGATCATGTGCACGTCGTCGAGCTCGTCGAGGCAGCCGAGGCGCGCCGCGACCGGCTCGAGCTCCTTGAGGAGCTTCGTCACGGAGTCCCGCACGAGCTCCTCCTCACCGTCCTTGTCGAGGATGAGGATCGCGTCCATGCCGTAGCGCGCCGAGCGCCACTTGTTCTCCTGCGCGAACCACGGCTGGATCGTCGGGAGCTCCTTGCCCTCGTCGAGCTGCGTCGACAGGTGCTCCACGAGGCAGTGGTTGAGCGCGGCGAGCGCGAGCACCTCGGTGATGTTGGAGGCGCCGTCGGCGATGCGCGTCTCGAGCGTGCCGAAGCGCGGGGACGGGCGCAGGTCCCAGCGCACCTCGTCGAACTGGTCGATGACGCCCGTGTGCATCATGTCGGCGACGTAGCCCTCGAGCTCCTCCCAGCGCTCGAACTGGAACGGCAGGCCGGCCGTGGGCAGCTGCTGGAACATGAGCGCGCGGTTGGACGCGTAGCCGGTGTCCTTGCCGCCCCAGAACGGGCTCGACGCCGAGAGGCACTGCAGGTGGCCGAAGTACGCGAGCATCGCGCGGGAGATCGGCAGCACCTTGTCGCGGTCCTCGATGCCGACGTGGACGTGCACGCCGTAGATGAGCATCTGCCGGCCCCACCACTGGGTGCGGTCGATGAGCGTCGCGTAGCGCTCCTTGTCGGTGACCTTCTGCTGCGCCCACCGCGCGAACGGGTGCGTGCCCGCGCACATGAGCTCGGCGCGCAGCGGGTCGATCACCTCGCGGATCTCGTCGATCGAGCGCTCGAGGTCGTCGCCTGCACCGCGCACGGTCGTCGCGACGCCCGAGACGACCTCGACGGTGTTGAGCAGCAGCTCTTGGCGGATGTGCGGGTGCTGCGCGCCGTCGGGCGGCGCGACGGCGTCGAGCACGGTCTGCGCGACCTGCCGCAGGTCGCCGGAGTCCTTGTCGACGAGCGCGAGCTCCCACTCGATGCCGACGGTCGAGCGTGCGGACTTCGCGAACGGGATGTGCATGCTCAGACCTCCGAGCGTGGCCGCGGGAGCGGCTCGACGACGATGACGTGCTGGGCACCCGCGATGCGGGTGAGGACGACGTGGCCCTCGCTCGGGCCGCGCAGGTCGAGCTGCTTGCGCAGCTGCTCGGGGACGACGGCGGTGCCGCGCTTCTTGATGGTCAGGCGCCCGACGCCGCGCTCGCGCAGGTAGGTGCGCAGCTTCTTGAGGTGGAACGGCATGACGTCGAGGACGCGGTAGCCGGTCGCGAGAGCGGCCTCGCCGCGGGGGAGCGGCGTCGACCAGCCGGCGGGGAGGGCGTCGGTCGTGACGTACGCGATCGTCGCGTCGACGAGGCGGCCGCCGAGCTCGCGCGCCGCGGTCGCGACGCGGCCGGCGCGGATGACCGCGCCGTCGGGCTCGAACAGGTAGGCGCCGAGGGCGCCGACCTCGACGTCGTCGTCCGACGCCACCGGTGCGAGTTCTCGGGAGGCGAGGCCGCCGTCGGGCAGCGACGTGAGGACGAGGACGGAGCGTCCGGGGCCCGACGGCGCGACCGGGCCGAACCAGAGCGTCGCCTCGAGCACGTGGCCGTCGAGGGAGACCCACTGCGTCTCGGCGTCCTCGGGCAGGCCCGCGTGGGGGATGCCAGGGCCGACCTTGATGCCCATCGCGGGCACCTGCGAGCGCAGGGCCCACACGGCGTCGAGCGGCGGCTCGTACGCGCGCGGGTCGAAGATGCGGGCGCCGCCCTTGCGGCGGGCCGGGTCGGCCCAGACGCCCTCGACGCCCTCGGCGGCGAGGTCGGTCGCGAGGCCGTCGCCGAGGCGCACCTCGGACTCGGGGAAGAAGCGCAGGTTGACGGTCGCGATCGCGGCGGTCGCCTCGTCGATGTCGGTCGCGAGGACCTTGAGGCCGACGCCCGCGAACGCCATCGCGTCCGCTCCGATGCCGCACGTGAGGTCCGCGACCTTGGTGATGCCCGCCGCGACGAAGCGCTGGGCGTGCCGGGCGGCGACGGGCAGCCGGGTCGCCTGCTCGAGGCCGTCAGGGGTGAAGAGCATGCCGTCGGCGAACTCGCCGAACTTGTCGCGGGCCTTGGTGCGCAGGCGGGACTGCGTGAGGATCGCTGCCACGAGGCCCGGGTCGACGCCCTCCGCGCGGAGCCGCTGGGACATCGCCATCGCGAGCTTTTCCTCGTAGGGCGGCATCGCGCTGAGCATGGCCCACCCGTCAGGTCGGAGCAGCCGGGTGAGCGCCTCAGGATCCATGGACCGATCTTTCCACGGGTGGGACGGGCTCGTGCTCCGTGTTCACCCAGGGCGTTGGCACTCGCCTTGACCGAGTGCTAAGGGCGTCCTAGATTTGGCGGTGGAACACCTCTTCACCTGGAGGTGGAGCGAGACAGCGCCCGGTCGGCACCCGCGACGACGCCCGGGAAGGCGCTCGCTCGTCCCTCACACATCCGAAGCACCCTACGCGAAGGGGGAGGTCCGCACAGTGTCGGTCCCCATCAAGCCGCTCGAGGACAAGATCGTCGTCAAGGCGATCGAGGCTGAGCTCACCACGCCGTCCGGTCTGGTCATCCCGGACACCGCCAAGGAGAAGCCGCAGGAGGGCGAGGTCCTCGCTGTCGGCCCCGGCCGTGTCGACGACAACGGCAACCGCATCCCGCTCGACGTCGCTGTCGGTGACAAGGTCATCTACTCGAAGTACGGCGGCACCGAGGTCAAGTACGCGGGCGAGGAGTACCTCGTGCTCTCCGCGCGCGACGTCCTCGCTGTCGTGGTCGGCTGACCCGACCTCCGCACGGACGAAGCCCCGCAGCCTGAGGCTGCGGGGCTTCGTCGTGTCCAGGGCTTCGTCGCGCCCCTAGGTCGTGCCCAAGGTCGTCGTGCGGGCCTGGTCGTCCGCTCGCGGCTCGGCGCCCCCGCGCCGTGCCGTGGTTCCCGGCGGTCTGTGCCGCTCGGGCGTCTTGTCAGCCGACGTGGACGCGGCGGGTGGCCGCCTCGGCGCGGCGCGGGTCGGCGAAGATCGCTGCGCGGTCCTCCTCGCTCAGGCCGCCCCAGACGCCGTAAGGCTCGCGGATCGCGAGCGCCTGCTCGCGGCACTGCACGAGGACGGGGCACTCGGCGCAGATCGCCTTGGCGGCGTCGGCGCGACGGCGGCGTGCAGCGCCGCGCTCACCCTCGGGGTGGAAGAACAGCGTGTCGTCGATGTCACGGCACGAGCCCTGGTACTGCCACTCCCACAGCTCCATCACCGGGCCAGGCAGGCGAGTGACTTCCGTCATGACGCATCGTCCCCCTCGAAACGCTGCAGGCCCTCGTCGCGGGCCGCAGTACCGAACGTCGTGAACCGTACAACCGATTCAGAAGTTGTTCAAGTACGGGTCGGGTGAAACCCGGGGCGCGGACTTTCGGGAAAAATGGCACCTGACGTGTAAGAACATGCCCTCACGCCGTATCGCGCCAGGTGTGTCCAACACTTGTTCAGACGCGCCGGTCAGCGGGACGTGGGACGAAACGTACACTTGGGGCTGTCCGACTTCCGCCGGAGTGCCCCGGTGGAGTTTTGGCTCCTAGATGGGCAGAATCGGGTCATGGCCCCACAGCAGTACGGCGAGACGTCGGTCGACGGCGAGCCTGCCGAGCCCGTCGAGCTGGCTGCAGCACGGGCGAAGCCGGGCGTCGCGGTCGCCGTCGTGGCGAAGCGCCTCGGTGTCGCTCCGGCGACGCTCCGCACGTGGGACCGCCGCTACGGCCTCGGCCCGTCGGAACGCTCCGCCGGCTCCCACCGCCGGTACACGCGGGACGACGTCCTGCGGCTGATGGTCATGCGGCGCCTGACGCTCGAGGGCGTCGCTCCCGCCGACGCCGCCAAGGCGGCCCTCGAGGCGGACATCGAGGTCGAGCGGGCTCGCCGCGCGAGCGCCGTCTCGGCGCAGCACGAGGCCCGCCGCTCCGCAGCCACCCTGAGCGAGCCCGAGCAGCAGGGACCGTCAGACTCGAAGGTCGTGCACTTCGCGCGCTCTGCGGCTCCGAGCCGCACCTCGACCCCTGCTGACGTCGTCGACGCGGCGCTCGCGCACGACGCCGACGCGACCGCAGAGCTGCTGATGATCGCGCCCGGCTCGGACATCCTCACGTGGTGGACGCAGCTCGTCGTCCCCGCCCTGACGAAGCTCGGCGAACGCACCGTCCTCGCCAAGCCTGGCGAGGCTCCGCTCCAGGTCCTCTCGAGCGCGGCGATGCGCGCCATCCGCGTGCGCCAGTCGGCCCAGGAGAACGAGTCCGGATCGCCGCACCCGAGCCAGATGCGCCGCATCGTGCTGATCTTCACGCCGCCGGACGAGCCCCAGCCGCTCGCGGCGCACGCTCTCGCGGCCGCGCTCATGTCGAAGGGCGTCATGGCCCGCATCGTCATGGGCCCCGCGGGCGCGCACCGCGCGCAGGAGGTCGTCACGATGGTGCGCCCTGCCGCCGTCGTCCTCATCACGCAGATGGTGCGCCCCGACCTCGCGGTCGTGGGCCAGCTCTGCGACGGGAACCCGGAGCTGCCGGTGTTCGTCGCGGTCGCCGACGACACCGCTGCGGAGGACCTGCCGAAGTCGTCGCAGGTCCAGCGCGTGCGCAGCTTCTCCGGCCTGTTCCACGAGGTGTGCGCGGTCGCGACGCAGCCCTGACGCTGCGACCTGGGCTGCTGCCGCGGCGGCTCGGACGTGACGCTGCTCAGCACTCGGGCGCTCGGTGCGCTCCCAGGTGCCGGTCGTAGGATGGCCGCGTGACTGAGCCTCTCTCCGCCGCCGCCCCGCACAACCCCTTCGGATTCGAGGGGCTGACGTACGACGACGTCCTGCTCCTCCCGAACGAGACCGACGTGATCCCCTCCGAGGTGGACACGACCGCGCGCCTGACGCGCGAGATCACGATGAAGGTCCCGCTGCTCTCCGCTGCGATGGACACCGTCACCGAGTCGCGCATGGCGATCGCCATGGCGCGCCAGGGCGGCATCGGGATCCTGCACCGCAACCTGTCGATCGAGGCTCAGGCCAAGCAGGTCGACCTCGTCAAGCGTTCCGAGTCCGGGATGATCACGGACCCTGTCACGGTCAGCCCGGATGCGACGCTCGCCGAGCTCGACGCGCTGTGCGGCCAGTACCGCGTCTCCGGTCTTCCGGTCATCGACGCGGACGGTCGCCTGGTCGGCATCATCACGAACCGTGACCTGCGCTTCGTCCCGCCGTCGGACTTCCCGAACCGCAAGGTCCACGAGGTCATGACGGCGATGCCGCTCGTCACCGGTCCGGTCGGCATCTCCCGCGAGGACGCGGCGGCGCTGCTCGGCAAGAACCGCATCGAGAAGCTTCCGCTCGTCGACGACGACGGTCGCCTGCAAGGCCTCATCACGGTCAAGGACTTCGTCAAGACGGAGCAGTACCCGGACGCGACGAAGGACCCGGACGGCCGCCTGCGCGTCGGTGCGGCGATCGGCTTCTTCGGTGACGCCCTCGACCGCGCTGGTGCGCTGCGCGACGCGGGTGTCGACGTGCTCGTCGCCGACACGGCGAACGGCCACGCGCGTCTCATGCTCGAGATGATCACGAAGCTGAAGAACGACCCGTACTTCAAGGACGTGCAGGTCATCGGTGGCAACGTCGCGACGCGTGCGGGTGCGCAGGCGCTCGTGGACGCGGGCGCCGACGGCGTGAAGGTCGGCGTCGGCCCGGGCTCGATCTGCACGACGCGCGTCGTCGCCGGTGTGGGCGTGCCGCAGGTGACGGCGATCTACGAGGCGTCGCTCGCGTGCCGCCCGGCGGGCGTGCCGGTCATCGGTGACGGCGGCCTGCAGTACTCGGGTGACATCGCGAAGGCGCTCGTCGCGGGTGCGGACACGGTCATGCTCGGCTCGCTCCTCGCGGGCTGCGACGAGTCGCCCGGCGACCTGGTGTTCATCAACGGCAAGCAGTTCAAGCTGTACCGCGGCATGGGCTCGATCGGGGCGATGGCGTCGCGTGGCAAAAAGGTTTCGTACTCGAAGGACCGCTACTTCCAGGCGGACGTCGCGTCGGACGACAAGATCGTCCCCGAGGGCATCGAGGGGCAGGTCCCGTACCGTGGCCCGCTCGGCGCTGTCGCGTACCAGCTGGTCGGCGGGCTGCACCAGTCGATGTTCTACGTCGGTGCGCACACGATCCCCGAGCTGCAGGAGCGCGGGAAGTTCGTCCGCATCACGGCGGCCGGGCTCAAGGAGTCGCACCCGCACGACATCCAGATGACGGTCGAGGCGCCCAACTACACGGGTCGCTGACCGTGCCCCGCACGCCGGGGCGCTCGTGAGCAGGCGGGGGCGGCGCCCGGCGCCGCTGCCCGTGCGCGACGGTCTGAATCCGACGCGGGTCGCGCTGCCGCGCGACGAGTCGTGGGGCTCTCTCGTGGAGTTCCTCGAGGCGCGTTTCCCGGCTGACGCCGCGCGCGTGCGCGAGCAGGTCGCCGCGGGCGAGGTGGTCGACGAGCTCGGGCGCCCATACACGCTCGCGTCGCCGTACCCGGCGGGTGGGCTGGTGTTCCTGTTCCGGGACCCGCCCGTCGAGGCGCGCGTTCCGTTCGAGGTGGAGGTGCTCCACCAGGACGACGACCTCGTCGTCGTCGACAAGCCGCACTTCCTCGCGGTGACACCGCGAGGCGCGTGGGTCGCGGAGACGGTGCTCGTGCGGTTGCGCCGGGAGCTGGGGTTGCCGGAGCTGTCGCCCGCGCACCGGCTCGACCGCCCGACCGCGGGCGTGCTCGTGCTGACGACGCGGCGAGAGGTGCGCGGCCTCTACCAGAACCTGTTCGCGCAGCGCGCGGTCGCGAAGGTGTACGAGGCGGTCGCACCGCTGCGTGACGACGTGGACCTGCCGACGGTCGTGCGGTCGCGCATCGTCAAGCAGCACGGCGTCATGCAGGCGGCCCAGGTCCCGGGCGAGGCCAACGCAGTGACGCACGTCGAGCTGCTCCGGCCCGCGCCGGAGGGGCGCGGGCTGTACCGCCTGACGCCGGAGACGGGCCGCACGCACCAGCTGCGGGTGCACATGGCGTCGCTCGGGCTGCCGCTCGTCGGCGACGACCTGTACCCGGAGGTGCGCGAGGTCGCGCCGGACGACTACTCGGACCCACTGCAGCTTCTCGCCCGCTCGATCGCGTTCGACGACCCGCGCACGGGCGAGCGGCGCGAGTTCGCCTCGCGACGGGCGCTCGCGCGCGCCTGACCGGACCATGCCTGGCGGGCCCGCCGGAGTGCCCGGCTGCCGGGCGCTCCCGCGCGCGTCGCCTGCCGCGCGGGGGCGGGGGGGACGACGGGGCGGTCAGCCTTCGTCGGGCGGGGTGTGGTCCTCGTAGAGACCGATGTGGTTGCCGTCCCTGTCGGCGAACACAGCCCACCAGGAGGCCTCGCTGATCGCCTGCTTCTCCTTGACGACCGTGCCGCCGAGGCTCGTCGCCTTGGCGAGGGTGTCCTCGATCGAGTCGACCTCGACGTAGCTGCGCGGGACCGTGAACTCCTCGTCGCGCGGGGCGAGCCCGCCTCCGCTGATCTGGTTCGGTGCCCGCCACATGGGGTAGTCCTCGAACCCCGGCATCGTGTCGATCTGCCAGCCGAACAGGCCGGAGTAGAACGAGCTCGCTGCGTCGAGGTCGCTGACCGGGATGTCGATGTGTGTGATGTCGCCGTGCGCCATGGATCCTCCTGGGGTGAACGGCGCCGGGTGGCGCGTGCCATTCACGCTAGGTCGAGCCCCTGACACCGCCCACGGGGATATGTCCCGCTTCGTCAGCGTTGCGCCGGCTCGGCGACGGCGCGGAGGCAGGATCGCGAGCGAGGCTCACGAGAGGAACGGCAGGAAGTAGCCCGCAGCCTTGAGCTTCTCCCAGAGCGCCCGCTGGGCGTCGCCGTCGCGCGGGGGCGGGAACTCGCCCTGGAGCGAGACGACCTTCGGCTCGGCGGGTCCGCCCGCGCCCGTCGCGTGTGCGGCGTCGTCCCACGCGACGCCGCCAGCCGTCTCGACGAGCTCGGTGAAGGCGGCCTCGTTGAGGTGGAGGGTCGCGTCCTCCGAGTCGCCCCTGGCGTCCTCCTCGTCGGCGAGGTAGTTGTTCTCGGTCTCGACGACGTCGTACGACACCTCGGTGGGCTCGCCGCCGTGTGCAAGGTCCGGGACGAGCAGGGTGACGGGGCCGGAGAAGCCCGTCGCGAGGGCCGTCGGCTCGTCGTCGTACAGCTCGACGTCGACGAGGGTCTCGTCACCGATGTACCCGTCGAGCTGCCAGGTCTTGCCGTGGGCGTCCTCGACCTCGACGGGGAAGCGATAGCGGGTGACCCAGCGGAGCTTGTGGCCGGCAGCCTCGGCCGTCTCGGCGATCCGTGCCGGGTCCTCCAGGTGGAGGGGCCCCTTGCCGTCGGGGTGCTTGTCGCCGCGCCCGGCGATGTCGAAGAGGACGGACATGCCGTCGTGCTCTGCGATCGGTTCGTCTTCCGTGCAGCCGGCCAGGACGAGGGCGACGGCGCCCGCGACGGCGGCAGCACGCACGGCGCGGTGCCCCCGCTCGGTACGGGTGGAGATGGCATGACGCATGACGAGCCCCCTGTGCGTATCGGCGCGGGCATGCGCCCGCCCGCTGCCGCGAAGGTACCGTCACCTGCGAGGACGGTCAACGACGGCCCGGGCGGCACGAGGCCCCCGTGCGGGGACGCCGTCGTGCGGCGCCTCCGTCGCGGGGGCCTCGTCGGTGCGTCTGGTCAACGGGCGAGAAGCTCGAGCAGTGCCGCGTTGACGTCGTCGGCGTGCGTCCACAGCAGGCCGTGGGGTGCGCCGTCGATCTCGACGTACGTCGCGTCGGGGAGGGCGTCGCGGAACGGTCGTCCGGTCGCGTCGATCGGGAGGATGCGGTCGGCGGTGCCGTGGAGGATGAGGGTCGGCAGGCCGGACTCGCGGACGGCGGGGAGGTCCACGCGGAAGTCGGTGAGCCACGTCGGGACGACGGCGTACGCGGCGTCGGGCGCGCTCGCGGCGGCGGTGGCCCAGCTGGCGCGCAGGGCCTCCTCGCTGATGCGGGAGCCGAGCGTCTCGTCGAGGTTGTAGAAGTTGTCGAAGAAGGCGGTGAACCACGCGAAGCGGTCGGCGCGGGCGGTCGCCGCGATGTCGTCGAAGCCGGGCTGGGGGAGGCCGGTCGGGTTGTCGTCGGTCTGGAGCAGGAACGGCTCGAGCGAGGCGAGGAAGCCGAGTGCGCGGAGGCGGGTGGTGCCGTACGTGGAGACGTAGCGGGCGACCTCGCCGGTGCCCATCGAGAAGCCGACGAGCGTGACGTCGTGGAGGTCGAGCGTCTCGAGGAGGGTGTGGAGGTCGGCGGCGAAGGTGTCGTAGTCGTAGCCGGTCGCGGGCTGGCTGGACTTGCCGAAGCCGCGGCGGTCGTACGCGATGACGCGGTGGCCGGCCTCGAGGAGGACGCGCGTCTGGCGCTCCCAGGAACGCCCGTCGAGCGGGTAGCCGTGGATGAGGACGACGGGCGCGGCGTCGGCGGGGCCGTGGTCCTCGTAGTAGATCTCGATGTTCGTGGAGTTCTCGGTGCCGGTGGTGATGAAGGCCATGGTGCTTCTCCTTGTCGATCTCGGAGGGAGAACGGTCGTTCTCCCCGATGTCGACTACACTAGAGAACGAACGTTCTCCGCGCAACCCCTGAGCGAGAACCTGTGGCAGAAAGGCAGGAAGATGAGCGAGACCAGCACCCGCGACGCCGTCGTCGCGACGGCGGACGACCTCTTCTACCGTCGCGGCATCCAGGCCGTCGGCATGGACGAGCTCCGCACCGCGGCGGGGGTGTCGCTCAAGCGCCTGTACAGCGAGTTCAAGTCGAAGGACGAGATCGTCCAGGCGGTGCTCGCGCGCCGCACGGGCGTCTGGCAGGAGTGCGTCTCGAGCCGCGTCGACGCCGCGGCGTCGGCGCGCGACAAGCTCCTCGCGATCTACGACTACCTCGTCGAATGGACCGCCGAGGAGGAGTTCCGAGGCTGCGGCTTCGTCAACACGTTCGGCGAGATCGGTGCCCTCAACGAGGACGTCGCGGACGCCGTCCGCGCGCACAAGGAGGGCTTCGCCGCATACGTGCGCGGCCTCGCCGTCGACGCAGGGCTCGGGCCCGACGTCGCGGAGCAGCTCGTCCTGCTCGCCGAAGGGGTGCAGACGATGGCTGCCGTGACGCACGACCCGCGCTGGGCCGACGCCGCGCGAGCGGCCGCCGCGACGCTCATCGACGCCGGGCTCGCAGCCCGCGGGTAGAGCGCTGGCGGGCGAGGCCGCAGCGGTAGCGTGGCCTCATGCTCATCGTCGAGGACATCGCCCTGCTGCTGACCGACGACGCGACGGGGCGCGGCCTCGTCGACTCGAGCCGCCTCGACCTTGCGCTCGCGGGTGGCCTCCTCCTTGACATGATCGGTGCCGGGGTGGCGCGGATCAGCGGGCCGGGTGACGAGGTCAGGGCGGGACGTGTCGTGCTGACGGGGTCTGCGCCTTCGGGTGATCCGCTTGTTGACGGTGGTGTCTCGCTCCTCGCGGGACGCCGCCCGGCCAAGCCGGCGGACGTCCTGCCGAGGCTCCACAAGGGGCTGCGCGCAGCGGTGTACGCGCGCCTCGCGGAGCGAGGCATCGTCCGCGCCTCTCAGGAGCGGGTCCTCGGCATCTTCCCGACGACGCGCTGGCCCGCGGTCGACTCCGCGCACGAGGCGCGCGTCCGGGCCGCGCTGCGGGACGTGCTCGTCGTCGGGCGGACGCCGACGCCGCTCGAGGCGTCCCTGATCGCGCTCCTGCACGCCGTCGGCCAGGTGCCGAAGGTCGTCGCGACCGACGAGGTGCCGCGGCGCGAGCTCGCGCGCCGTGCGAAGACCGTCGCGACGGGCAACGTCGGAGGTGCGGCGGTCGCCAGCGCGATCGCCGCCGTCCAGGCCGGGCTCACCGCCGCGATGGTGGCGACGACGGCTGCGGCGTCGAGCTGAGCGCTCGCAGTCTCGCGCCTGGTCGCCGCAGGGCTGAGGGCCCCTCGCGGCCTCTCTGCCTATGCGGTGGCCGGAGGCAGCTCAGGCGTGTCCGTGTGCGTGCGCTCTCCGGTCTCGTCGAAGATGCTGATGATCGTCGCCGGGTGGCTGCCCGCGGCTGACAGGGCGTGGGGCGTGCTCGTGTCGAACTGAGCCGACTCGCCGCGGCCGAGGACGAGGTCGCGCTCGCCGACGCGCAGGCGCAGGCGGCCGGAGACGACGTGCAGCCACTCGAAGCCCGCGTGCGTGCACAGCGGCGGGAGCGTGGGGCGCGGTTCGTAGGTGATGCGGTACGTCGCGACGCGTGCACCTTCCCGGGCGAGGGGTGTGACCGTCATGCCGTCGCGGTGACGCGGTGTGCGGCGCACGCGCGGGTCGGGTGTCTCGGTCCGCACGAGGTCGTCGATGCTGACGCCGAGCTGCTTCGTGAGCGGCAGGAGCAGCTCGAGGCTTGCCTGCCGCTTGCCCGACTCGAGACGCGAGAGCGTGCTCACCGACATGCCGGCGCGGCCTGCGAGGTCGGCGAGCGTCCAGCCGCGCGCGGTGCGCGCGTCACGGAGGCGCGGGCCGACGAGCCTCAGCTCGTCCACGGCCCGGACCCTCTTGCCAATACTGCAAGGACTGTTGCCATGAGTGCATTGTGGCCCGCAGGCTGACGGAATGGAAGACACGAACTGGGACGCGATAGTCCTCGGCGGCGGCCCGGCGGGCCTCGCGACCGCCCTCATGCTCGGACGTGCGCTGCGGCGCACGCTCGTGATCGACGCGGGCTCGCCCCGCAACAGGTTCGCTTCGCACATGCACGGCGTGCTCGGGCACGACGGCGTCCCGCCGCAGGACCTTCTCGCGCGCGGTCGGGAGGAGGTGGCGCGGTACGGCGTCGAGGTGCGTGCTGGCCAGGCCGAGCGCGTCGACCTCGTCGAGGGCGGCGTCGTCGTCACTCTCGACGACGGCGCCGCGCTCACCGGGCGTGCCCTCGTCCTCGCGACGGGCATGACGGACGTCCTGCCGGACGTCCCGGGCCTGGCCGAACGGTGGGGGAGCGGCGTGCTGCACTGCCCGTACTGCCACGGCTGGGAGGTGCGCGGGCAGCGCCTCGGCGTGCTCGCGTCGACGCCGCTCGCGCCGCACCAGGCGGAGCTCGTGCGGCAGTGGAGCGAGCACGTCACGTTCTTCACGGCGGGCCTCGGCGGCCCGCTCGATCACGACGTCGCGGCGCGGCTGCGGGCGCGGGGCGTCGCTCTTGAGGAGGCGGCCGTCACGGAGGTGCTCGGCGACGGCGAGGCCGTCGCGGGCGTGCGCCTCGCGGACGGTCGCGTCGTCGAGCTCGACGCCCTGTTCACGGGCGCGATGGTGCGACCGCACGACGGCGCCGTCGCGCACCTCGGGCTCGACCGGGCGGACACGCCGGTCGGGTCGTTCCTTGCGGTGGACGCGTTCGGTCGCACGAGCGCGGAGCGGGTCTGGGCGGTGGGCAACGTGGTCGACCCGGGTGCGACCGTGCCGATGTCGTCGGGCGCGGGAGCGCGAGTCGGCGGGGCCGTGAACATGGCGCTCGTCGCGGACGACGCGGCTCGCGCGGTCGCGGAGGTCGCGGCGTGAGCGGGCACTGGCATGTGGGCGACGTCGCGCCCGCCGGGTTCTGGGAGGAGCGGTACGCGGGCGAGGAGCGCGTGTGGTCGGGCAAGGTCAACCGCACCACGGCCGACGTCGCGGCCAGGCTGACGCCGGGGCGCTCGCTCGACCTGGGGTGCGGCGAGGGCGGTGACGTCCTGTGGTTCGCCCGCGCCGGCTGGGACGCGACCGGGGTAGACATCTCGCCGACGGCGGTGCGCCGCGCCAACGAGGAAGCGGCGCGGGAAGGGCTGGCGGACCGGGCACGGTGCATCGCGGCGGACCTGTCGACATGGACGACCGACGAGCGGTTCGACCTGGTGACGGCGAGCTTCTTCCAGTCACCGGTGGCGCTCGACCGGTCGCAGATCTTGAGGCGGTTGGCCCGTCAGGTCGACCCGGGCGGGCACCTGCTGGTCGTGTCGCACGCCAACTACCCGTCGTGGGTCCCGGTCGAGGAGCGCCACAGCGAGCACCAGTTCCTGTCGCCCGACGAGGAGGTCGAGGCGCTGGGGCTCGTCGGCGAGGGATGGAGCGTCGAGCTCGCGGAGACGCGCTCGCGGGAAGCGATCGCGCCCGATGGGAGCCCCGCGGTGCTCGACGACTCGGTCGTGCTAGTTCGGCGGGGGTGACCGCAAGAGAGGACTCGGGCCGGCAACGCCACACGCTCAGCGCCACCGCCCCGTCTCCTCTGGCAGGGTTGCGCTATGACAGAAAGGATGGGTGCCCTTCGGCCTCGATGACGACCAAGCATCTGAATACCACGTCCTGGTCCCAGGGGTGCCCTCGTGGTTGAGGGAACCGCTGCTGGCATGGCTTTCAGCGCGATGGGCGACGGGGAGCGGCGATACTCATTGGCTGAGCGCTGACGCGCTCCTGACTCTGCAGAGTGTAGTCCGGCTTGATCTCGGGGTTAGTAGCGGGAGATCGATCGTCAGCGGAGAAGGCGTTCGCCAGCGACTTCGAGCAATCTCCGCAATGGAACTCTTAAGAATCGTTGACTGGACCTTGGCAACGACTTTCTACCGAGTTTCCGGCGGTGCGGCGGAGTTGGAGCAGATGCTCTCGCGAGCAAGGTCCGCCTACACTGTGCGGACTCGGATGGGGAAGGTTGGCCTGGTCGCACGAGTGCCAGCTGGCGTGCGAACGGCGACCGAAGCGATTGTGGAGGCAGCGATGCGCCAGGCGCGCTCCTCGCGGGTCAAGTCCCTGGGAGTGGTGTAGCGGGCCGGTGATCCTTCGAGTTGGTCGGATCAGGCGCTGAGCTCGAGGAGGGACACGCTTACCTCCTCGGGTCCGGTGTCAATCCCGGTGTTGGTGTCGGTGACGGCGTTCATCCGGCTGCGGGCAAGGATGTCCAGACCGAGGTAGCGGCGCCCTTCAGCCCACTCGTCGCTCTGCTCGGCCAGGACCGCGCCGACGAGCCGGACGATCGCGTCTCGGTTGGGGAAGATCCCCACCGAGTCCGTGCGCCGGCGGATCTCCCTGTTGAGCCGCTCGTTGGGGTTGTTCGACCAGATCTGCGCCCACAGGCCCTCAGGGAAGGCGGTGAAGGCCAAGATGTCGGCGCGAGTGGCGTCGAGGTGGGCGAACACGTCGGGCAGTTTGTCTTCGTAGTCCAGGAGCCGGTCGAACTGCGCCTGGACCGCCTTGGCGTCGGGCTGGCCGTAGACCGAGTGCAGCATCGCCTTGACCGCGGGCCACAAGTTCTTGGGCGTCACGGCCATGAGGTTGGCCGCGTAGTGCGTGCGGCAGCGCTGCCAGGAGGTGCCGGGCAGGTTCGCTGCGATCGCCTCCACCAGGCCCTGGTGCGCGTCGGAGGTCACCAGGCGCACTCCCGCCAGGCCGCGGGCGACGAGGTCGGCGAAGAACTGGTTCCAGGCCGGCCCCGTCTCGCTGGTCGCAACCCGCATGCCGAGGACCTCCCGGCGTCCGTCGGCGTTGACGCCGGTGGCGATCAGGACGACGGCGTTGATGACGCGTCCACCCTCGCGGACCTTCATCGTCAGGGCGTCGGCGGCCACGAACGTGAGAGGTCCTGCATCGTCGAGCCGGCGGTGGCGGAACTGGGCGACGTGCTCGTCGAGGTCGGCTGCCATGCGCGAGACCTGAGACTTGGACAGGGAGTCGATGCCGAGGGTCTTGACGAGCTTGTCCATGCGGCGCGTGGAGACCCCGGCGAGGTAGCAGTCCGCGACGACGGTGATCAGGGCCGTCTCGGCGCGCTTACGACGTTCGAGCAGCCAGTCGGGGAAGTAGGTGCCCTTGCGCAGCTTGGGGACGGCCACGTCGATCGTGCCGACACGGGTGTCCAGGTCCCGGTGGCGGTAGCCGTTGCGCTGGGCTGTGCGGTCCGGGGAGGCCTTGCCCCATTCGGCGCCACAGACCGCGTCGGCGTCCGCGGACAGCAGGGCGTTGATCGTGGTCTGCAGCAACTAACGCATCAGGTCCGGGGACGCCTGCGAGAGGGCTTCGCCAAGCAGCCCGGCAGGGTCGACAATGTGTGGAGCGGTCATCGTGATGACTCCGTTCGAGGATTCTGTGGAAGGTTGACTCGAAGGATCACACGGTGGCCGCGCCTACGTCGGCGACCAGGTCGGCCACGCGGGGGGCTACACCACTATCAGGGACTCCACTTCCTCGCGAGAGCTTGGGCTCATGTCCACCGGCTTGAAAAGAACGACACGGCGGTCTATGCCGACGCGGTTCGCGCCGTAGAGTCTGCGGCCATACCCGTGGTCGAGCCCGATAACCGCGAGGCCACCCTGGCACCGTTATTGTGCGGATGGGTCGAGATAGTGACTGGCGACTTCCACTTAGGGAGCACGACCACGCCCCCGGCGCAGAAATGCTCGTGCAGATGCTTCGCACGTTCTATCGCGGGCACCGCGATCGTCACGGCAACCTTGACTACAGCGACGTCACGCATGAGGAAGCGCGTGCAGGCGTCGTCCTCGCGGTGACCTTGGTCGACCGGTTCGCTTCGGGTGTCATAGCAAGGCGGCCCGCAGAGGAGACCGTCTCTTGACTCGAGAGCGCGGAGGTGATGCCTCGCGAGAGGCGCCACCTCCGCCCACGGGCGCGTGGGCGGAGGCAGGGTGATCACGACGTGTATGGGCGAATGGCGTACAGATATGGACATCTCGCTCCGGTGCGTGCCACCACCTCAACAAGCGTTGGTACGTGACTTCTGAGACGTCGTGGATATCGATCTACCCCAGAGGCGGCCATATGTCTCCTGTCCGGGCGCACAACCGTGCGGGGAAGCGATGTCGAAGGCGGTGCGTCGCTGCTACGGTCAATCGGTAACTTGGCGCATCGTCCTCGTCCTCGACGTGCCGACGGCCCGCGGGGCCCGATCAACGCCGCTTCTTGCTCTTCTTGGCCTTTGCGGAACGCTCCGCGGCCCGGCGAAGTTGCGTCAACTGCGCCCGCGTCTGCATCTCGCCGAGCGGTCGCAGCGAGGCGGCGGCCTTCGCAATGAGCTCGGGGTTCGGGGCGGCCTGTCCCGAGTCGTACGACGCGCCGATGAACTGGCCAGTTGGCTCGTCGTACACGAAGGTGACACCCCGTCTCAAGCCCAACTGGTGCTTCTTCGCCACCATGTACGCATGGGCATGCCGGAGGATCCTCTCGCTGTCCATCTCGACCGGACGTGTCATCCACACCAAGAGCCAGCCGTCCTGCTTGTTGTGGCCCCAAGGTACGGCGAGACTTCTCGGGCGCCCGTCCGGGGACGGGGTCCGGGTGAGCGTGGCCGGATGCTCCGCGAGGACGCGTTGCGCGTCGGAGGACCCTTCGAGAAGCGTGGCACCGATGCTCAGCCACCCAAAGATCCCGTACTCACGCAGTGTGTCGATCACCGGGGCCAATGGTGAGGAAACCATGCTCGGCTTAGGCGCGACGGCATCGACCTCCGCCCCTGCCGGAGGATGAAGTGATAGGTACCACGCATCCAGGGCGTCGGTGTGGCTGGAGACAATAGTCGGCGCCTGTCGTCTATAGCGGCGCACGTCCGCAGGGCGAGGTCGACCGAGCCAGGGCATCTCCGTTGCGACGATTTCGGGGTCGGGTTCGACGTAGAGCCCCATCCTGAAGAAGAGCAGCAAGAGGTCTAGCTCGTCGACCGCCATGAACATCTCTGTCGAACGGGGGTGGGTGCGGCGACGCACGTACAGCAAGAACTCGGCGGGGCGATCGACCAGTTGCGCAATGAGGTCAAGGTCATTGAGCGAGACGGTCCACGGAATGTTGTCCCTAGTCAGAATGTCGGCTGCGACCAAAGTGGCCGTAGCAGTGGCCACGCCTGGCATATCGTCGAGACTCGTGACAACACTGTGCACCTCTCGAATGTCAGGAAGATCGAGCCACGTGCCGTCGCGAAGGCGCAGGCCGTGATCGTTGATAATCCGACGCTTCATTCTTTCGGCCTGCTCCGCTCCTTTCGTGATCGCCGCAGCAAGGTTGCGGCGCAACGGGTTCAGCTCGCCGGTGCGAGCGCGGTCGCTGAGCGGTATGGCCTTGTCCTCGACGATGAATGCCACGTCGTGTATGACGAAGAGGTGGTCGCCCTCCACGAGCTTGGTGTAGCCAGCGGGATCCCCGGATTCCTGCGCCGCGTTCAGTGGAACGAAGTACTCGATGCCGTGATGGGCGGTGACACCAGGGATGAGCTTGCTGAAATGCGTAGAAACCCGGCCCTCGAGGTACTTGCCTCGATGTGCGGCGTACGCATCCCAATGCGTCGATTCCCTCAGTGCAACTTCGAAGGCCGACTTCACGGCATCTGAGATGAGCGCCGGGTGGACGGTCATTACGAGCCCGTCCCGAGAGACAAGCGGATGGGAGCGCAACGGCGAGTTGCCGTCCAGGTAGGCCCGCAGTGCGCTCCCAGGACCGTCAGGTGGCGTGGGTGCGGTGAAGAGGAGAGCGATAGTGGCCGCAACTTCGTGCGACAGGTGTGCCTGGGCTGCTACGTCGGCAACGGCGATCGCTGCTTGGGCGGCGGAGGGGTTGAACAGACCAGCAAGCCCCTCGCTCGCCCTGCGCTTCTCGTCTTCCGTTGGTACGCGCCCGGGCGTCATGTCGATCGAGCCGAACGCATCAGCGAGGCCCTGTGAGCGGGCGCTGAACTGGTCCATCTGCATCTGATGGCACGTCCGTAAGAAAGCCAGAGCATCGTCCACGCCGAAGCCCAGGACTGCCCGGACGGCTGCGTCGATGTCAACTGCGCCAAAGAGGCCACGGAGCATCTCGTCGTGCATCTCAGGATAAGATGTACCTCGAATCCACCGCCCATTGCCGCGCACGGTCGCGGCAACCTGTTCGATTTCGCCGAGCTGCCCAGCGGCGAGGATATCGCGCACGTTGGCCATGTTGAGCATCTCGTAGCACAAGGGGATCAGTTCTTCGCTGATGACGCCGCACAGCTCCTGATCGACGCGCTTGGGATCGTTGCCGGTGTCCAGTTCTGACGCTCCGCAGAGGATCGCGAGCGTCATGATCTCCGCGGCTGCGTGGCCGCCTTGTGCACTGATGGATGGACTGTCGTCGTCGGGCCTAGCAAAGGGCAGAGTCTGCATCCGGACGGCCTCAAGAGTGCCCAGCGGCTCGTAGCCAGCGACGCCCGCAACGAGGCGGTGCGCTGCATCATCAATCCGTTTCTCAACTTCAGCGTGCGGATCCGGGGTCTTCGAGACTTCCGAGAGCAGCAGTGCGGAGTCGAAGGCGCTGCTGAGTGCCACGAGGTGCGGGTCCGTCGGGCCGGCCTTTGGCCTCCGGCCCCCCGACCTACTCCGCCGTTGTCGGGACTTCTTGGGCGCCACCAGATCGCACCGCCTTCCTTCCGCGCCACGCCTGTTGCAACGTGGTCGACTTTCGCGCCATGGCTGTGTCGCCACTCCAATAGCCGGATGATTGGACGCTAGGCGCGAGCGTAGCGCTTCTTGTCGTCTTTTGGTCGGTTGGTTTATGCCGAGGAGGGTCCATCGCGGCGAGCGCAGGTCTCGTCGAGGCTTGAGGGTGGCGGCATGTTGTGAGCCTGACCAGCCTGCTAGCCGATGCGTCTGTACCCGGTTTCGAGAGTGTGGACCGCCGTCATTCGCACTGATCCCCCCTGCGGTGGCAGGTGTGGTCTGCACTCATGCCGTGGATGCGCGAGTGCTTGGGGAATGGTGCCTGCCGCAAGCTGCTGCCGAAGCATGGGCGAAGTCGTTCATCGATTCCGAGAACCGGGTTCCTGGCTTGCGCCGCTACGACGTGGCACAGGCTCTTGCGCCGCAGAAGGTCACCCTGCTGGCGTACGGCTTTGCGTAAAGCGCCGTCGCGTTCCTGACTGAAAATGGGCGCGGATTAGCGAGCGCACCGCGAGCCGATATCGGGCTGACCGCAGCGCTACAGAACTTTCTTGACGACGCTCGACTTGAGCTGCATCTGGCCGAAGCCCGGGACCTTCGCGTCGATGTCGTGGTCGCCCACGCCGTCCGTGATGAGACGGATGCCGCGCACCTTCGTGCCGACCTTCACCACGCCACCGCCCGCGCCCTTGACCTTGAGGTCCTTGACGATCGTCACCGTGTCACCGTCCTCCAGGACGTTGCCCACCGAGTCCTTCACCGTCGCCTCAGCGGCCGCGTCCTCACCAGCATCGGCGGCCGGCGTCCACTCGTGCGCGCACATCGGGCACACGAGAAGCCCGCCCTGCTCGTAGGTGTACTCGCTGTCGCACGCGGGGCAAGGGGGCAGCTGGTCAGACACTCGACTTCTCCAAGACGCGATCAAGACCGCGGAAAGAGCAGCGGCCGCGCGCCGGTCGGCGCAGCCACGAGCATAGGGCCCGCGCCGCACCCGCCCCTGCGCGCCTGGCGACCCGTCGCAGAAGACGCTCAGCGCGTAGAGCGATCAGCGCGTCAGACCGCCCGCTCCCACGAAGCCACGGGCCCCTCGACCACCCGGAACATTGGGTGCACCCCAGGCACGCCGTCGCCCACCCGCTCCCGCTGCACCGCAGCCACGTCCGGGCTGCGTGCGTCGAGCTTCGCGAGCAGGTGCCGCCACTCAAGAGCGAGCTGCCCCGTCGTCACCTCCATCGCGCCGTCGAACGCCGCGAGGTCGGCCGGTAGCTCGTCGATGCGCGTGCGGTCGAAGCGATACCCGCGCGCGTCCGCCTCGACAGCAAGCCCTGCCAGGTACGCACCGACGTAGACGATCGGCTGCGGCGTCGCGACGAAACGCTCGAGCTGCGGGTGGTTGCGATACCCGCGCGTGCGGCCAGCGATCACCGCCTGCGCGAGCAGCGTCTCGCGCCAGCACGCGATGAGCGCCTGACGGTCGAGGTGCTGCGGGTGCAGCGACCAGATGCGCAACGCTCAGCGCTCGTCGACGAGCCAGGACATCCCAGCGCCAGGGCCGGTGAACCCCTGACGGGCACGCCAGTCGTTGAAGCTCGTGGCCCACGCGCGGTGCGCGTCCACCTGGTACGCGTGCAGCATCGGCAGGCTCATCTCCGCGAGCGTCGGGTGGCGGCGCGCCATCGCCTCGAGCACGTCGAGGGTCGCGATCACGTCCACGTCCGCGGTGTGCAGGTCACCGGACTCGTTCACGCCGTACACCGCGCACAGGTCCACGAGCTTGCGCTTGCCCTTGCGGTACCGGTCCACCGCGCGGTCGAGGACTAGCGGGTCGATCACGCCGACCGGCTCTGCCCCGAGGCGGTCGGCGAGCGTGCGCAGGCCGTGGCGGCGCAGCTCCGCGTCGAGGATGCACAGGTCGAACGTCGCGTTGAACGCGACGAGCGGCGTCCCCTCACCGAGTGCCTGAGCGATCTGGCTCGCGATCTCCTCGAGGGCGACCGCCGGCTGCTGCCCGTGCGCGCGGGCGTGCTCGGTCGTGATGCCGTGGATCGCCGCGGCGCCCTCCGGGATCTCGACGCCCGGGTCGATCAGCCACGTCTCGACCGACGTGCCCAGCAGCGGGTGGCGGTGCACGAGCGCCGCCGTCACGATCCGGTCCTGCGACGTGCTCACGCCCGTCGTCTCGGTGTCGAAGCCCAGGAAGGGGCCCTCGGCCCACGTCGTGCGCAGAGCCCCGTGCGCCGCGGGCGCCGGAGCGGGAAAGAGGGCCTCGGTAGGGAGCATCTCGGTCATGGTTCGCCCGTCCTCGTCAGTTTCGTAGCCGGTGTGGTTCGTCCTTGGTGACGAGCCTGCCAGCAGCGACTGACACGAGCGGTGAACGACACCCCGGAGGCTTCTCAGCCACGAGTGCCGCGCACGGTGCCGACCCCTACTCGGTGCCACGCGGCGCGTGCCGCTCGAGGAACTCGAGGACCTCCATCTGGTCCACGCCCGGGAACGCGCCGACCGGCAGCGTCGCGAGCGTCGACGCGTGCGGCCGCGCCGACGGCCACACCTGGCCCTCCCACTTCTGTGCGAGCTCCCCGGACGGCCGCCGGCAGCACGACGGGTCGGGGCAGCGCGACTCGGTGCGCGACGTCGTGTCCCGGCCGCGGAACCACTTGACCAGCGAGAACGGCACGCCGACGCTCACGGAGAACGTGCCGTCGTGCGACTCCTGCGTGCGCGACGTGCACCAGAACGTCCCTGCGGGCGTGTCCGTGTACTGCGAGAACGGCGACAGCCGGTCCGAGACCTCGAAGACCGTCCGCGCGGTCCAGTACCGGCACACCGGCTGCCCCTCGATCGCACCGAGCGCGTCCGACGGGAAGCGCACGCCGTCGTTCTCGTACGCCTTGTGCACGATCCCGCTCTCGTGGACCTTCATGAAGTGCACCGGGATGCCCAGGTGCACCGTCGCGAGGTTCGTGAAGCGGTGCGCCGCCGTCTCGTGCGAGACGCCGAACGCGTCGCGCAGGTCGTCGACCGAGATCGAGTGCGCGTCCTTCGCGTCGCGAAGCTGGCGCACCGCGTCCGCCTCCGGGACGAGCAGCGCGGCCGACAGGTAGTTCGCCTCGACCCGCTGCCTCAGGAACTCCGCGTACGACTGCGGCTCGGTGTGCCCCAGCACGTGCGACGACAACGCCTGCAGCAGCACCGACCGCGGGTCCGAGGACCGCGTCGGCAGATACACGCGCATGTGCCGCGTGTCGATGAGCGACCGCGTCGAGTGCGGCAGGTCGTTCACGTAGTGCAGCGTGAAGCCCAGGTGACCTGCGAGCTCCGCCGCCACGCGCGCGGAGAGCGGCCCGCGCGCGTGCCCGACGCCGTCGAGCAGCTCACGCGCGTGACGCTCCAGCTCGGGGAAGTGGTTGTCCCGCGCGCGCATCATCGCGCGCAGCTCCGCGTTCGCGCGGCGCGCCTCCTCCGGCGTCGCGGCACGCTCCGAGTGCAGGCGCGCGATCTCGCGGTGCAGCGCGACGATCGCCTCGAGCGCGTCCATCGGCAGCGACGGCCCCACCCGCACCGGCGCGGCGCCGACCGCCGCGAGCGCAGGCCCGCGCTGCAGGCGCTCGAGCTCGATCTCGAGCTCCGCGCGACGCGTGGGCGCCCCCGGCTCGAGGAGGGTGGCGACGTCGACCCCCAGGGTCTGCGCGATCGTCTCGAGCTGGGCGAAGCGCGGCTCACGCTTGCCCGTCTCGATCATCGACACCTGCGACGGCGCACGGTCGAGGGCGGCCGCGAGGTGCTCGAGCGTGAGCCCGCGCTCGCGGCGCAGGTGCCGGATGCGGCGGCCGATCGTGAGCGCGTCGGCAGTCTCGGGAGGCGTCGCGGGTGAGTCCACGGAAGGGGCCGGACGGGCGGTGGAGAGGGGCGTCGTTGCCATGATTCAGCCTCCCACCGCGAGGACTTCCTGACAACAGAAGTTCCCGAGAACTTCTTCGGAAGAGGGGGTTCCCGGGGGCTTGCGCAACGAAGGACGGTGGAACCACGGAAGCAACGACGCGACCGACAGCACCAGGAGGACATCGTGAGCACCACGACCAGCACCATCGACGAGACCACCACCCCCGCCATGACGACGGGGACGGAAGATTCGCGCACCGAGGCCGGCGCGCGCCGGACCGACGTCGCGACGTCGACGGCCGCTGGCGCCCTTCCCGGCACGCAGACCCAGACCGCCCAGGAGCTCGCCCACGAGTGGGCGACCAACCCCCGCTGGGCCGGCATCCGCCGCGACTACACCGCCGAGGACGTCATCGCCCTGCGCGGCTCCGTCCGCGAGGACCCGACGCTCGCCCGTCGCGGCGCGCAGCGCCTGTGGGACCTCCTGCACACCCGCACCCACGTCCCCGCGCTCGGCGCGCTGACCGGCAACCAGGCCGTCCAGCAGGTCCGGGCCGGCCTGGAGGCCATCTACCTCTCCGGCTGGCAGGTCGCCGCCGACGCCAACCTCTCCGGCCAGACGTACCCGGACCAGTCGCTGTACCCCGCGAACTCCGTCCCCGCCGTCGTCCGCCGCATCAACAACGCGCTCATGCGCGCCGACCAGATCGAGACCGCCGAGAAGGGCACCCCGAGCCGCGAATGGCTCGCCCCGATCGTCGCCGACGCCGAGGCCGGCTTCGGAGGCGCGCTCAACGCCTACGAGCTCATGCACTCGATGATCGGCTCCGGCGCGGCCGGCGTGCACTGGGAGGACCAGCTCGCCTCCGAGAAGAAGTGCGGCCACCTCGGCGGCAAGGTCCTCATCCCGACCGCGCAGCACGTCCGCACCCTGTCCTCGGCCCGCCTCGCGGCCGACGTCGCCGGCGCGCCCACCATCATCATCGCCCGCACCGACGCGCTCGCCGCCGACCTCATCACGAGCGACATCGACCCGCGCGACCAGGAGCTGCTCACCGGCGAGCGCACCACCGAGGGCTTCTACCGCACCGAGCCCGGCCTCCAGGCCGTCATCAACCGCGGCCTCGCGTACGCCCCGTACGCCGACCTCATCTGGGTCGAGACCGGCGAGCCCGACATCGAGCTGGCCCGCGCGTTCGCCGAGGCCATCCACGCCCAGTTCCCGGGCAAGATGCTCGCCTACAACTGCTCGCCGTCGTTCAACTGGAAGAAGCACCTCGACGACGACCAGATCGCCCGCTTCCAGCGCGAGCTCGCCGAGCTGGGCTACAAGTTCCAGTTCATCACCCTCGCCGGGTTCCACGCCCTCAACCACTCCATGTTCGAGCTCGCCAGCGGCTACCGCGACCGCGGCATGAGCGCCTACGTCGAGCTCCAGGAGGCCGAGTTCGCCTCCGAGACCGACGGCTACACGGCCACCCGCCACCAGCGGGAGGTCGGCACCGGCTACTTCGACCGCGTCGCCACGGCACTGAACCCCACGAGCGCCACCCTCGCGCTCCACGGTTCCACCGAGACCGCCCAGTTCTGACCTGCAGGCCCGAAGGAGCACGACCATGAGCACCATCGCCCCCGCCCCGCCCACGACCGCCCGCATGATCGTCGCCGGTCCGGACGTCCCCGGAGCCGCGCAGATCCTCACCCCCGAGGCGCTCGAGTTCGTCGCCTCCCTGCACGAGCGCTTCGCGGCGCGCCGCCACGAGATCCTCCAGGCCCGCCAGCGCGCCCGCGCCCTCATCGAGGACGGCGTCGACCCGGACTTCCTCCCCGAGACGCGACACGTCCGCGAGGACCGCACCTGGCGGGTCGCCGGCCCCGGCCCCGGCCTCGAGCGCCGGCACGTCGAGATCACCGGCCCGACCGACCCGAAGATGGCGATCAACGCCCTCAACTCCTCGGCGAACGTGTGGCTCGCCGACCACGAGGACGCGCTCAGCCCCACGTGGGAGAACGTCGTCGGCGGGCAGGCCTCCCTGCACGCGGGCATCCGCGGGACGCTCAGCCACACCTCGCCCGAGGGCAAGAGCTACACGATGCGCAGCTCCGAGCTGACCGACCTGCCGACGATCGTCATGCGGCCGCGCGGCTGGCACCTCATCGAGAAGAACATGCGGTTCGAGGACCGGGCCGGCACGCAGACGCCCGCCTCGGGGACGCTCGTCGACTTCGGCCTGTACTTCTTCCACAACGCCGCCGAGCTCATCGCCCGCGGTCGTGGACCGTACTTCTACCTGCCGAAGCTCGAGGGACGCCGCGAGGCCCGGCTGTGGAACGACATCTTCATCCACGCCCAGGAGACGCTCGGCATCCCGCGCGGTACCGTCCGGGCGACCGCCCTCATCGAGACGCTGCCCGCAGCGTTCGAGATGGACGAGATCCTCTACGAGCTGCGCGAGCACTGCGCCGGCCTCAACGCCGGACGCTGGGACTACCTGTTCTCGATGATCAAGAACTTCCGCTGCCGCGGACCGTTCTTCGTCCTGCCGGACCGCGGCACGGTCTCGATGACCGTCCCGTTCATGCGGGCGTACACCGAGCTGCTCGTCTCGACGTGCCACCAGCGCGGCGCGCAGGCCATCGGCGGCATGAGCGCGTTCATCCCCGACCGTCGCCGCCCCGACGTTACCGAGCGCGCGGAGAAGCAGGTCCGCGCGGACAAGCGGCGCGAGGCCACGGACGGCTTCGACGGCACGTGGGTCGCGCACCCCGACCTCATCCCGTTCGCGCGGGAGGAGTTCGAGGCGATCCTCGGCGACCACGACGACCAGCGCGACCGCCTGCGCGAGGACGTCCACGTCACCGCGAAGGACCTGCTCGACGTCGCGTCGGCGTCCGGCTCGGGCGTCACGCCCGAGGGCCTGCGCGCGAACGTGTCCGTCGCGATCCGCTACATCGAGTCGTGGCTGCGCGGCGTCGGCGCCGCCGCGATCGACCACCTCATGGAGGACGCCGCGACCGCGGAGATCTCGCGGTCGCAGGTGTGGCAGTGGATCCACAACGGCACCCGCACCACGGGCGGATCGCCCATCACGGCCGAGCGCGTGGACGCGCTCGTCACCCAGATCGTCGAGGACCTGCCCCGCACCCCGGGCAACAGGTACGACGACGCGGCCCAGGTGTTCCGCGACGTCGCCCTCGGTGAGGACTTCCCGACGTTCCTCACGATCGGGGCGTACAGCCGCTACCTCGCCTGATCCGCCCCTGGTCACAGGTCCCCGGCAGCGCCTTTTGCGCTGCCGGGGACCGGCGCGCCCGGCCCTAGGGCTCAGGCGCGCGGCCGCACAAGCGGTAGCCTTGCCGGGTGAGCAACGAGATCGAGATCGGCCGCGGCAAGCGCGGACGCCGCGCATTTTCCTTCGACGACATCGCGATCGTGCCCTCCCGGCGCACGCGCGACCCGCAGGACGTGTCGGTGTCCTGGCAGATCGACGCCTACCACTTCGAGACGCCGATCATCGCCGCCCCGATGGACTCCGTCATGAGCCCGGCGACCGCGATCGCCCTCGGCAAGCTCGGCGGCCTCGGCGTCCTCGACCTCGAAGGCCTGTGGACCCGTTTCGAGGACCCGCAGCCGCTGCTCGACGAGATCGCGCGCCTCGCGCCCGAGGAGTCGACGCGCCGCATGCAGGAGATCTACGCGGAGCCGATCAAGGCCGAGCTGATCAAGGCACGCCTCCAGGAGGTCCGCGCGGCGGGCGTCACCGTCGCCGGCGCGCTGTCCCCGCAGCGCACCCAGGAGTTCTACGCGGACGTCGTCGCCGCTGGCGTCGACCTGTTCGTCATCCGCGGCACGACCGTCTCGGCCGAGCACGTGTCCTCGAACGCTGAGCCGCTCAACCTCAAGCGCTTCATCTACGAGCTCGACGTCCCCGTGATCGTCGGTGGCGCCTCGACGTACACCGCAGCGCTGCACCTCATGCGCACGGGTGCGGCCGGCGTCCTCGTGGGCTTCGGCGGCGGTGCCGCCCACACGACGCGCACGACGCTCGGCATCCACGCCCCGATGGCGAGCGCGGTGGCCGACGTCGCCGCAGCGCGTCGTGACTACCTCGACGAGTCGGGCGGCCGCTACGTCCACGTCATCGCCGACGGCGGCATCGGCCGCTCCGGCGACCTCGTCAAGGCCGTCGCGTGCGGCGCCGACGCCGTCATGGTCGGAGCCGCTCTGGCACGCGCCGACGAGGCGCCCGGCCAAGGGTGGCACTGGGGCCCCGAGGCGCACCACCCGCAGCTCCCGCGCGGCGAGCGCGTCCAGGTCGGCACGTGCGGCTCGCTCGAGGAGATCATGTTCGGCCCGGGCCGCCAGTCCGACGGGACGCTCAACCTCGTCGGCGCCCTGCGCCGCGCGATGGCCACGACCGGCTACAGCGACCTCAAGGAGCTGCAGCGCGTCGAGGTCGTCGTCTCGCCCTACCAGCCCCGCTGACACCGTCCGTCGAAGGCCGCGACCGCTGAGCGCTCGCGGCCTTCGCCGTCCCCCGAGGAGACCATGAGCACCGCCACGATCGCGCCCGCCGAGCTGTCCGACGTCGACGCCGTCGTCGCGCTGTGGCGCGACTGCGACCTGACGCGCCCGTGGAACGACCCGGTGCGCGACTTCCAGGACGCTGTCGTGGGGGAGACGTCGACCGTCCTCGTCGCGCGCGACGGCGACGCGCTCGTCGGCGCCGTCATGGCCGGGTACGACGGCCACCGCGGGTGGCTGTACTACCTGGGCGTCGCGCCGGGCGTGCAGGGCTCCGGGCACGGCCGCGCGCTCGTCGTCGCCGCCGAGGCGTGGCTCGCCGCGGCGGGCGCGGTCAAGGTGCAGCTCATGGTCCGCCGCACGAACGACGCCGTGCTCGGCTTCTACGAGCGCCTCGGGTACGACGACCAGGAGACGGTCGTCCTCGGGCGGAGGTTCGTGCCCGCGCCGGGTGGTTTCTAGACTTTCGGCCGCTCTGTGCCGGGCTGTCAGGGACGCCGCGTACCGTGAACCCATGAGCAACGAGAACACGGTGCCCGGCGGCGCTGACTCCTCCAGCCTCGTCGACGTGGACGAGCCGACCTCGACGCTGATCCTCGAGCCGCGCGACGTCGCGCACCTCGTGGCACGCGTCGTCGCGTCGCCCGAGGGCGGGACGCGCCTCGTGCACTCGCCGCAGACGGGCGCTCCGATCGCGAGCGTCCCGCGCTCGACCCTCGAGGACGTCTCGACCGCGGTCGGCCGCGCCCGGGAGGCGCAGCACGAGTGGGCGCAGCGCAGCGCGACCGAGCGCGCCCGAGTGCTGCTCGCCCTCCACGACATCGTCCTCGCGGAGCAGTCGACGGTGCTCGACCTCATCCAGCTCGAGAACGGCAAGGCGCGCGCGAGCGCGTTCGAGGAGGTCGCCGACGTCGCGCAGGTCTGCCGGCACTACGGCGTCCAGGGGCCGCGCTACCTGCGTCCCCGCCGGGTCACCGGCATGCTGCCCGTCCTGACGACCGCGACCGTGCACCGCCGCCCGGTCGGCGTCGTCGGCGTGATCTCGCCCTGGAACTACCCGCTCACGCTCGCACTCGCCGACGCGCTGCCCGCGCTGCTCGCAGGCAACGCCGTCGTGCTGCGGCCCGACGAGCAGGCGTCGCTCACGGCCCTGTGGGCCGCGGACGCGCTCGCGCGAGCCGGCCTTCCCGAGGGCGTCCTGCAGGTCGTCACGGGTGGCCGTGACATCGGCGAGGCGCTCATCGACCAGGTCGACCACCTCGTGTTCACCGGCTCGACCGCGACGGGCCGCAAGGTCGCTCAGCAGGCCGCCGGCCGCCTGATCGGGATGACCCTCGAGCTCGGCGGCAAGAATCCTCTCTACGTCGCGGCGGACGCCCACATCGAGTCGGCCGTCGCGGGCGCCGTGCGCGCGTGCTTCTCCAACACCGGCCAGCTCTGCATGTCGATCGAGCGGCTCCTCGTCCACGAGGCCGTCGCCGACGAGTTCCTCGACCGCTTCGTCGACGCGGTGCGCGAGCTGCGCGTCGGTCCGGGCCTCGACTACACGCACGACATGGGCTCGCTCACCAACGAGGCCCAGCTCGAGCGCGTCTCCACGCATGTCGACGACGCGATCGCGCGAGGAGCTCGCGTCCTCGTCGGCGGCGTGCACCGCACGGACCTCGGCCCGCTCTTCTACGAGCCCACCGTCCTCTCGGACGTCCCCGCCGACGCGCTGTGCGCGACCGAGGAGACGTTCGGCCCCGTCGTCGCCGTGCAGCGCGTCCGCGACGACGCCGAGGCGCTACGGATCATGAACGTGACCGAGTACGGCCTCAACGCGTCCGTCTGGACGTCGAGCCTGCGTCGGGGCCGCGAGCTCGCCGCGCAGGTCCGGGCGGGATCCGTCGGTATCAACGACGGCTATGCGGCTGCCTGGGGGTCCGTCGGCGCACCGATGGGTGGCTTCGGCCAGTCCGGCGTCGGTCGCAGGCACGGTCGCGAGAGCATCGAGCAGATGACCGAGGCGCAGACCGTCGTCGGGCAGCGGCTCGTGAGCCACGGTGCCTCGCTCGACGAGCTGTTCGCGCTCCCCGCCGGGAGGGGCCAGGAGGTCCTCACGGCAGGGCTGCGCGCGCTGAGGTCGCTCCGCATGCCTTGAGCGTCTCGGGAGCCCGCGGGCACGTGGTCCTGCGGGCTGTTGCCCGGCCCCCGCCCAGCGGTTAGCGTCGCACGTAAGGGGGCGCGGCGCAGGACGCACCCCGTCCGACGTGGTCGTGGGGGCACACGTGACAGGTACACGCGTACGCAGGTGGGGAAGCGGATGTCTCGCCGTGGCGATGGCGGCACTGTGGGGATGGGGTGGCGCGAGCGCCGCCCGCGCCGGTGACCGCGACGAAGCAGCAGAGGCGCTCGCCGTCGACGTCGCCCGGGACGCGGCGGAATCAGGTCTCGACCCTGACGTGCTCGCCGAGCAGGTCGCGTTCCAGGTCGAGGTCGACGCGCTCCTCGACCCGCTCATCGAGAAGTACGCCGACACGTTCGCGACGGCAGGCTTCACGGACGACGGCGACGCTTATGTCGTGTTCACCGGCCCGGTGCCTCGGGAGGTCGACGCGGCGATCGCCGGCCACCTGCGCATCACGGCCCGCGGCGATGCGCTGCTCTCGGAGACGGAGGCCGCCGAGATCAACGAGGCCGTCGCGCAGGCCGTCGCTGACGTGCTGCCGGACGACGGCGAGCTCCTGACGCTCGTCGAGCCGGAGACCGGCGAGGTCGAGATCGCGATCACGGAGGGGCGGTCCGAGAGCCGGGTCGAGGTCGCGGCCGTCGAGGCGTACGAGGAGGCCGCGCCCGACGACGTGAGCGACCTCGCGCAGGATGCGGTCACGGTCGACGTCGACCGCACCCTCGAGAACATCGACGAGGCGGCGAGCGGCGGGCAGCTCCTCGCGAACCGCGGCAACAGCTCGCTGCGCTGCACGTCGGCGTTCACCGCGAAGCAGGGCTCGAACATCGGCGTGCTCACCGCGAAGCACTGCCCCGAGAACCTGACGATCAACAGCGGCGACAACCTGTACAACGCGAGCCTGTTCACGAGCAACAGCGCGGGGGACGCCCAGTGGCACCGCTCCAAGACCGGCGGCAACGCGCAGTTCCGCTACGACTGGGGCAAGTACCGCAACGTCGGCGCGCACCCCGTGCTCAAGGTCGGCACCCGCGTGTGCCGCTTCGGCGCCGCGACCGGGACCGGGTCCGGGTGCGACACGGTGAAGTACGTGTCCGCGTGCACCAAGTACCCGAACCTGACGTACACGATCTGCGACCTCGCGATGACGGAGAGCACCACCGGCTCGGCAGGCGGAGACAGCGGCGGCCCGTGGTTCTACGGCGCCAACGCGTACGGGATCCACTCGGGCACGAACGTGCGCGACGGGTACTCGCGCAACTGGTTCACGAGCTCGCGCAAGGCGCTCGCCGCGATGGGGCTCAAGGCCGTCACCGGCTGACGTAGGCACCGATGGACGCCCGCGCTCTCGGGAGCGCGGGCGTCTTGTCGCGTCTGGACGGACACACGGCCAGGAGCCCCAGCGCGACTGTTCTTCGCCTCAGTGACCTGGGGGAACGTGATCGGGGCCACTCGGGCCCTTGCATCCGGACATGATCGGGCATATACAAGTACATACGGACATCCGAACGGGGGGTGTCGAGGCAACGACGGAGTTGATGTGTACGCACCTGAGCGCCACCACGCGATCCTCGCCGAGTCCCGCACCGCAGGACGCGTCGAGGTCACAGCACTGGCCACCGCCCTCGCCGTCACACCCGAGACGATCCGGCGCGACCTGTCCGTCCTCGAGCGCCAGGGCCTGCTGCGCCGCGTCCACGGTGGCGCGGTCGCGATCGAGACGCTAGGCATCGAGCCCGGGATCGCCGACAAGGAGAGCCGCAACGCCGCAGAGAAGAAGCGGATCGCGAGGGCCGCCGTCCGCCAGCTCGCCGAGCTCCCCGAGCAGGCGACGATCCTCCTCGACGCAGGCACCACGACCGTCCGCCTCGCCGAGCTCCTCCCGACCGACCGCGAGCTCACCGTCGTGACCAACGGCCTCCCGATCGCCACCGTTCTCGCGGCCCGGCCGAACATCACCCTCCATCTCGTCGGCGGCCTCATGCGCGGCCGCACGCTCGCGAGCGTCGGCCCCTGGGCAGAGCGCGTCCTCAGC
The DNA here is from genome assembly GCF_002564025.1 of Flavimobilis soli. Taxonomy (NCBI): domain Bacteria; kingdom Bacillati; phylum Actinomycetota; class Actinomycetes; order Micrococcales; family Jonesiaceae; genus Flavimobilis; species Flavimobilis soli. Next base: position 1,094,818 of record NZ_PDJH01000001.1, on the reverse strand, counting down.
GAGCTCCACGCCGACATCCTCTTCCTCGGCGCCAACGGCATCACCCCCGACCGCGGCATCACCACGCCCGACCTCGCCGAGGCGAGCATCAAGCGGGCGTTCGTCCGCGCCGCACGCCGCGTCGTCGTCCTCGCCGACCACACCAAGGTCGGCCGCTCCGACTTCGCCAAGGTCGTCGACCTCGACGACGTCGACCTCCTCCTCACCGACGACGCCCTCGACCCAGACCTGCAGGCCGAGCTCACCGACGCCGGCCTCACCGTGGAGCTCGCATGATCATCACCCTCACCCCCAACCCCAGCCTCGACCGCACCTACGCCGCCGAGACCCTCCACCTCGGCGGCATCAACCGCGCGCACACCACCCGCGTCGACGCCGGCGGCAAGGGCCTCAACGTCACCCGCGCGCTGACCGCCGCCGGCACCGCGAGCGTCGCGATCTTCCCCGCAGGCGGCCCCGACGGCGCGCAGATGATCGCCGAGCTCGCCGCCAGCCACGTCCCGGCACACCCCGTCCGCGTCGACGGCGACACCCGCTCCAACGTCACGCTCGTCGACGCCTCAGGCACCACGACCAAGATCAACGCCCCCGGCGACACGCTCAGCAGCCACGACGTGAGCGAGCTGCTCGACGCCCTGCGCGACGAGGTCGCCCAGGCGACCACCGCCGGGCGCTCGCCCGTCGTCGTCGGGGCGGGCAGCCTGCCCGCAGGTCTCGACGACGACTTCTACGGGCACGTCGCCGAGGTGTGCACCGGGCTCGGCGCCCGCCTCGTCCTCGACACCTCCGGCGCTCCGCTCGCCCGCGCCGTCGAGACCGGCGGGCTCGAGCTCATCAAGCCCAACGACGAGGAGCTCGCCGAGCTCACCGGACGCGAGCTCGTCACGGTCGGCGACGTCGTCGACGCCGCGACCCAGGTCATCGACCGGGGCACCCGCTCCGTGCTCGTCTCGCTCGGCGCCCACGGGCTCTTGCTCGTCCGCCGCGACCACGCCGACGCCGCACCCGGCGACATCCGCACCTGGTGGGCCGGCGGCGACGCCCTCGTCCCACGATCGACTGTCGGCGCCGGGGACTGCACCCTCGCCGGCTACCTCTCCGTCGCGACGCGGGAAGGGGACGGACGCCACGGCGTCGGCTCCCCGCTGCTCGCGCTCCAGCATGCGGCCGCGTGGGGACGCGCGGCCGTGCTGCTCCCCGGATCTGCCGTCCCCACCCCGAACGACCTGCACCTCGACGAGGTGCGCACCATGACCGACCCGCACCGCCGCATCGCACTGAAGGAGCTGTGACGTGAGCACCAACCTCATCACCCCAGGGCTCGTCGCCCTCGACCTGCCCGGGACCGACCGCGCACAGGTCACCCGAGCCCTCATCGACCTGCTCGTCGCCGAGGGACGCGTGACGTCCGCCGAGGGCTTCCTCGCCGACGTCCAGGAGCGCGAGGCCAAGATGGCCACCGGCATGCCCGGCGGCATCGGCCTGCCGCACGCGCGTTCGGCGCACGTCGTCGCCCCGTCCCTCGCCGTCGGCCGCGTGCCCGCCGGTGTCGACTTCGGTGCACCCGACGGCCCGGCCACGCTCGTGTTCCTCATCGCCGCGCCCGCCGAGGGCGACGCGGACCACCTCAAGATCCTCGCGTCCCTCGCGCGCCGCCTCGTGCACGAGTCGTTCCGCGACTCGCTGCGCGCCGCGCCCGACGCCGAGACCGTCGCCGAGATCGTCACCCGAGAGGTCGTGGCCTCGTGAAGTTCGTCGCCGTCACCTCCTGCCCCACAGGCATCGCCCACACCTACATGGCCGCCGAGGCGCTCGAGCAGGCCGGCAAGGCGGCCGGCCACGACGTCCAGGTCGAGACCCAGGGCTCGGCGGGCAGCTCCCCGCTCGACCCCGCCGTCATCGCCGCAGCCGACGGCGTGATCTTCGCCGCCGACCTCGAGGTCAAGGACCGCGACCGCTTCGCGGGCAAGCCCACCGTCGACGTCGGCGTCAAGAAGGCCGTGCACGACGCGCCCGGCGTCCTCGCCCAGGCGATCGCTGCCGTCGAGGCGGGCCCCGTCGCAGCGCCTGCCGCCGACGCCCCCGCCGCGCCGACCACCAAGGTCGACAAGGACGCGAGCGTCGGCACGCGCGTGCGCCAGTGGCTCATGACCGGCATCTCCTACATGATCCCGTTCGTCGCCGCCGGCGGAATCCTCATCGCGCTAGCGTTCATGCTGGCCGGCGTCGCCTGGGACCAGAACGGTGCCGTCGAGGTGACCAAGGTGCCCGTCAACGAGATCATCTCGGGCTTCGACGCGTTCGACCTCAAGGACTGGGCGGTGCTCCTCAACGCGGCGGGCGGTGCGGCCTTCGGGTTCCTCGTCCCCGTGCTCGCAGGATTCATCGCCTACGCGATCGCTGACCGTCCTGGGCTCGTCCCCGGGTTCGTCGGCGGCTCGATCGCCGTGACCGTGGGTGCCGGGTTCCTCGGTGGCCTCGTCGCCGGCTTCATCGGTGGCTTCCTCGCGCTGTGGATCAGCCGGTGGAAGGTCCCGAAGGGGATGCGCGGCATCATGCCCGTCGTCGTGATCCCGCTGCTGTCGACCTTCGTGACCGGCCTCCTCATGCTCGTCGTGCTCGGCCGCCCCCTCGCCGCGCTCATGGACGGGCTCACGAGCTGGCTCAACGGCCTGACGGGCGCCAACCTGATCCTCCTGGGCGCCATCATCGGACTGATGATGGGCTTCGACCTCGGCGGTCCGGTCAACAAGGTCGCGTACACGTTCGGCGTCACCGGGCTCTCGACGGTGGGGCTCACCGCAGGCGCGACCGAGTACCGCGTCATGGCCGCGGTCATGGCCGCAGGCATGGTCGCACCGCTCGCCATGGCGCTCGCCTCGACCGTCCTCGCGAAGAAGATGTTCACGCACGCGGAGCAGGAGAACGGCAAGGCAGCCTGGCTGCTCGGCGCCTCCTTCATCTCCGAGGGAGCCATCCCGTTCGCCGCCGTCGACCCGTTCCGGGTGCTTCCCGCCTCGATGATCGGCTCGGCTGCGACCGGCGCGCTCATCATGGCGTTCGACGCGTCGCTGCAGGCGCCCCACGGAGGGATCTGGGTCCTGCCGCTCATCGGCAACCCGCTCGGGTTCCTCGCCGCCGTCGTCATCGGCGCGGTCGTGTCGGCGGTCGTCGTCATCGCGCTCAAGAAGATCGGTCACAACACGGTCGTCGAGGCGGAGCGCACCGCCGACGAGCTGGCCGCCGCCTGACCGATCGGCGCGTGCCGGGCCCCACGCCCGGCACGCGCCCTCGCCGGCCGCCCGGCCGGACCGGCGCCGCCGTCTCGGCACGCCGCACAGACCAACCACCCAGGGCAGCATCACCTGCCCGCGCCCCCAGGAGCTCCAGATGCCCAGCCGTACCGTCGCCGTCGCGTCCCGCTCGGGACTGCACGCCCGCCCCGCCTCGATCTTCACGCAGGCCGTCGCCGACTCCGGCGTCGACGTGACGATCGCCCACGGCTCCGAGGAGCCGGTCGACGCCGCGAGCATCCTGCTCGTCATGTCCCTCGGTGTGCCGCACGGCGACGAGGTCACGCTCGAGGCCGAGGGCCCCCAGGCCGACGAGGTGCTCGACCAGCTCGTCGCGCTCCTCGAGCGCGACCTCGACGAGGACGACTGACATGACCGACGACCGCATCCTCACCGGGGCCGGCGTCGGCCGCGGCGCAGCCATCGGCCCTGTCGTGCACGTCGCGCGACCGCCGGCGGCCGGGATCTCCGAGAGCGCCCCCGCAGACCGCGAGGCAGCCGAGGCCGCGGTCGTCGACGCCTTCGACGTGGTCGCGGGCCGCCTGCGCGCCCAGGCGGACGGGGCCGTCGAGCCGGCGGCCTCCGTGCTGCGGGCGACGGCGCAGATGGCGACCGACCGCGCGCTGCGCAAGAAGACCCTCGCCGGCGTCGCCGACGGCGCTGCGCCTGTCGCGGCGCTCGACGCCGCTGTCGGCACCTTCGTCGACATGTTCACCTCGGCGGGCGGCCTGCTCGCCGAGCGGGTGACCGACCTGCGGTCGGTCCGCGACCGGGTCGCGGCACAGATCCTCGGCCTGCCCCAGCCCGGGGTCCCCTCCCTGACCGAGCCGGCCGTCATCGTCGCCGAGGACCTCGCGCCCGCCGACACCGCTGCGCTCGACCTGCACCTCGTGCGGGCCATCGTGACCGAGCTCGGTGGCACCACGAGCCACACCGCGATCATCGCGGGCCAGCTCGGCATCCCGTGCGTCGTCCGCGTCGCCGGGGCGCTCGACCTCGCGGAGGGCACGACGGTCGCGGTGGACGCGCTCGCCGGGACCGTCGAGACAGACCCGTCGGACGACGTCGCCGCAGGCTTCGCGCGTCGGGCCGAGATCGCTGCGCGGCTCGCCGAGGACACCGCTGCCGGCGCTCTCGCCGACGGCACCCCGGTCGCGCTCCTCGCGAACATCGGCAGCCCGGACGACGCCGAGAGGGTCGCTCCGGCCGCCGTCGAGGGAGTCGGGCTGTTCCGCACCGAGGTGATGTTCCTCGACCGGACGACCGCCCCCACCCGCGAGGAGCAGGCCCGCGAGTACGCGCGCGTGCTGCGCTCCCTGGGTGGTCGCAAGGTCGTCGTACGGACCCTCGACGCTGGCGCCGACAAGCCCCTCGCGTTCGCCGACCAGGCCGAGGAGGAGAACCCCGCCCTCGGCGTGCGCGGCTACCGTCTCGTGCGGACTGTCCCGCACCTCCTCGACACACAGCTCGCCGCTCTCGCGGACGCTGCGCGCGAGACGGGCGTGGAGCCGTGGGTCATGGCGCCGATGGTCTCGACGCCCGCCGAGGCACGTGACTTCGCCGCTGCAGCGCGGTCCCACGGCTTGACGACGGTCGGCGTCATGGTCGAGGTTCCTGCGGCAGCGCTGCGCGCCCGCGCGATCCTCGCGGAGGTCGACTTCGTGTCCATGGGCACGAACGACCTCGCGCAGTACACGATGGCCACCGACCGCCTGTGCGGCGCGCTCGGCGACCTCATCGACCGCTGGCAGCCCGCTGTCCTCGACCTCGTCGCGGCGACGGCCGCCGCAGCGGGCGAGGCAGGCAAGCCCGCGGGCGTGTGCGGCGAGTCCGCAGCAGACCCCGCCATGGCTGTCGTCCTCGCAGGCCTCGGTGTCACGAGCCTGTCGATGTCCGCGACCGCCGTCCCGGCGGTGCGCTTCGCGCTCGCTGCGCACACGCGCGAGCAGGCGCGCGCCGTTGCCGATGCGGCGCTCGCCGCCGCGGACGCGACCGCAGCGCGCGAGGCCGCGGTCGCGGCGATGGACGCCGAGGTGGTGGCCGCGCTCGCCCTCGCCTGAGCCGCCGGCCTGAGCTGCCGGATTGAGCCGCCCGCCCGAGCAACGAGACAGGGGCCTGCACGTCACGTCGTGACGTACAGGCCCCTGTCTCGCGTGCAGACCCCTACCTCGGGCGGAGGAGCCTGCGTGAGCGGACGGCCGGGCCGTGACCGGCCCGGCCGTCTCTCGCTCGTCAGCCCGCGAGATCGTCAGCCAGCGAGCTCGACCGCCTGGCGCGCGATCGCCAGCTCCTCGTTCGTCGGGACGACGAGGACCGTGACCCGCGACGACGGCGTCGAGATGACCTTCGGCTGCTTGACCCGCCCAGCGTTGAGCTCGGGGTCCAGCTCGATGCCCAGCTCCTCGAGGCCGGCGAGCGCCTGCCAGCGCACGACGTCGTCGTTCTCGCCGATCCCGGCCGTGAACGTGATGACGTCAGCACCACCGAGCACCGCGAGGTACGCACCGACGTACTTCTTGAGGCGGTGCGCGTACACCTCGAGACCGAGGACCGCCGACGGGTCGCCCTCCGCAACCAGCGGGTCTCGCCCGAGCGCGGTCGGCGCTCTGGGCGCCGCCTGGGCTGGGACGACGCCGCGGCGTCGGCCGACCCGCCCGCGCTGCCCTGTGTCCCGCCTGCCCCGCACGGCGACGCACCCGCACGACGACCCCCCGCACGACGACGCCCCCGCACGACGACGCCCCCGCCCGGAGGACCGGACGGGGGCGTCGTGCGGGGACGGGTTAGACCGCCGGGACGGCCTCGGCAGTCTCGGCGGCCGGAGCGGCCGCGGCCGCGGGCGCGGGCGCCTGCGCCTGCGAGCTCAGCTCGTCGACGATCGCGATGCACTGGCGCGCGATCGCGAGCTCCTCGTTCGTGGGCACGACCATGACGAGCGTCGACGTCCAGTCCGGCGAGATGATGCGCGGCTCGTGGCTGCGCTCGTCGTTGCGGGACTCGTCGATCGCGATGCCGAGGCTCTCGAGGCCGCGGACCGTGAGGCGACGGACGATCTCGTCGTTCTCACCGACACCGGCCGTGAAGGTGATGACGTCGACGCGGCCGAGGATCGCGTGGTACGCGCCGATGTACTTCTTCAGGCGGTGGATGTAGACGTCGAGCGCGAGGCGCGCGTCCTCGTTGCCCGCCTCGATGAGCTCGTGCAGCGCACGGAAGTCGGACTCCCCGGAGAGGCCCTTGACGCCCGAGCGCTTGTTGAGCAGGTCGTCGATCTCGTCGATCGACATGTTCGCGTTGCGCGCGAGGTGGAACACGACCGCCGGGTCGAGGTCGCCCGAGCGCGTGCCCATGACGAGACCCTCGAGCGGGGTCAGGCCCATCGACGTCTCGACGGCGACGCCGCCCTTGACCGCGGACACGGACGCGCCGTTGCCGAGGTGCAGGACGATCTGGTTGAGGTCCTCGAGGCGGCGGCCGAGCACGCGCGCGACCTTGCCGGACACGTACTGGTGGCTCGTGCCGTGGAAGCCGTAGCGGCGGATCGCGTGCTTCTCCGCGACCTCCTTGTCGATCGCGTACGTGTACGCGGACTCGGGCAGCGTCTGGAAGAACGCGGTGTCGAAGATCGCGACGTGCGGGACGTCGGGCAGCAGGTCGCGCGCGACCTCGATGCCCGCGACGTGGCCCGGGTTGTGCAGCGGCGCGAGCGGGATGAGCGAGCGGATCCGCTCGAGCACGTCGTCGTCGATCACGGCGGGGCCCGAGAAGTACGAGCCGCCCTGGACGACCCGGTGCCCGACGGCGACGACGTCGGCCTCGGCGAGGTCCGGGCCGTGCGTCTCGAAGAGCTCCATGATCACGCGCAGCGCGGCGGCATGGTCCGGCACGTCGAAGACCTGCTTCGACTTGTTGCCGGCGAACTTGTGCGTGACGATCCCGTCGCTCTGGCCGATGCGCTCGACCTGGCCCGACGCGATCGCCTCGCCGCCGACCGGGTTGACGAGCTGGTACTTGACCGACGACGAGCCGGAGTTGATGACCAGGACGGACCCGTGCGCGCCGTTGGCGCTGTACGAGGCGAGCAGGTTGTCCCCTGCGGGGGAGGGTGCGTTCATCAGTGATCCTTGTTGTCAGGCGCCGGCGGGCGACTGGCCCTGGGCCTGGATCGCCGTGATGGCCACGGTGTTGACGATGTCCTGGACGAGGGCACCGCGAGAGAGGTCGTTGACGGGCTTGCGCAGGCCCTGCAGGACGGGGCCGACGGCGATCGCGCCGGCCGAGCGCTGCACGGCCTTGTACGTGTTGTTGCCGGTGTTGAGGTCCGGGAAGATGAAGACGTTGGCCCGGCCGGCGACCGCCGAGTCGGGCAGCTTCGTCTTCGCCACCGAGGCGTCGACCGCGGCGTCGTACTGGATCGGGCCCTCGACCGACAGGTCAGGACGGCGCTCGCGGACGATCGCGGTCGCGGTGCGGACCTTGTCGACGTCGGCTCCCGAGCCGGACTCACCGGTCGAGTAGGAGAGCATCGCGATGCGGGGCTCGACGCCGAACTGCTGGGCGGTCGCGGCCGAGGAGATCGCGATGTCCGCGAGCTGCTCGGCGGTCGGGTCCGGGTTGACGGCGCAGTCGCCGTAGACCAGGACGCGGTCCTCGAGGCACATGAGGAAGACGGACGACACGACGGAGACGTCGGGCACGGTCTTGATGATCTCGAACGACGGCTTGATCGTGTGCGCGGTCGTGTGGGCAGCGCCCGAGACCATGCCGTCGGCGAGGCCGAGCTGGACCATCATCGTGCCGAAGTAGGACACGGAGCGGACGATCTCGCGGGCACGCTCGACCGTCATGCCCTTGTGGGCGCGCAGCTTCGTGTACTCCTCGGCGAAGCGCTCGAAGAGCTCGCCCTCGGAGGGGTCGAGGATCTGGGCGCCCGACAGGTCGAGGCCGAGGCCCGCGGCGCGCGCGAGGATGTCGCGCTCGTCGCCGAGGATCGTCAGGTCCGCGACCTGACGCTGCAGCAGCGTGGACGCGGCGCGCAGGATGCGGTCGTCGGTGCCCTCGGGCAGGACGATGTGCTTGCGGTCCGCGCGGGCGCGGCTGAGCAGGTCGTACTCGAACATGAGCGGCGTGACGACCTCGGTGCGCGCGACCGCGAGCATGTCGAGCAGCTCGTCGCCGTCCACGTGCTGCTCGAACAGCGCGAGGGCGGTGTCGATCTTGCGCTGCGAGCCAGCGGTCACGAGGCCGCGCGTCTGCGACGCGATCGACGCGGAGCGGAACGTCCCCTGGTCGGTCGTGATGATCGGCAGGCGAGCGTCGAGGCCCTCGACGAGGCGCGTGACGACGGGCGGCGGCGTGAACCCGCCGTTGAGGATGACGCCAGCGAGGCTCGGGAAGCCGTTGGCTGCGTGCGCGGTGAGCAGGCCGAGCAGGATGTCGGAGCGGTCGCCCGGCGTGATGACGACGGAGCCGTCGGTGATCCGGTCGAGCAGGTGCTCGATCGACATGGCGCCGACGAGGACGTCGAGGACCTCGCGGCCCATGAGCGCCTCGTCGCCCGCGATGAGAGTGCCGTCCACGGCGTCGGTGAGCTGACGCACGGTCGGGGCCGTGAGGTACGGGTCCTCGGGCATCGCCCACGCGGGACGCTCGGGCGTCGCGAGCTGACCGCGAACGGCAGCGACCTGCGCCGGGTTGCAGCGGTTCGCGAGGACGCCGACGACGTGCGCGTGGTGGCTCGTGAGCTCCGCGATCGCGACGTCGACGCTCTGGCGCACCGACTCGGGCGTGCGCTTGTTGCCGTTGGCGACGAGCAGGACGGGCGCGCCGAGGTTCGCCGCGATGCGGGCGTTGTAACCGAGCTCGGTCGGCCCGGCGACGTCCGTGTAGTCGGTGCCGACGATGACGACGACGTCGGCGCGCGCCTCGACCTGGTGGTAGCGCGTGACGATCGTCGACAGCGCCGCCTCGGGGTCGGCGTGCACGTCGTCGTACGTGACGCCGACGCACTGCTCGTAGTCGAGGTCGACGCCGTCGTGCGCGAGCAGCAGCTCGAGGACGTGGTCACGCTCCTGGGTGGACCGGGCGACGGGCCGGAACACGCCGACCCTCTGGACGCGCCGCGTCAGCAGGTCGACGATGCCGAGCGCGACCGTCGACTTGCCGGTCTCGCCCTCCGCCGAGGTGATGTAGATGTTCCGACCCGTCGTAGTCACTCGTTATCGCCTCCAGTAGCGACGGTCGCCTGCTGCGGACCGCCGGTGCCCGCGCCGGTGTTGCCGGCGTCGGGCCATACCCAGTCACGGATCTCGGGGAGGTCCTCCCCGTGGTTCCGCGTGTACTCGCGCGCCCTGAGGCGCTCGTCCTGCATGTGCTGGCGAAGGCTCGCGTACTTCGAGCCCAGGCCGGGCACCCGATCGATCACGTCGATCACGAGGTGGAACCGGTCGAGGTCGTTGAGCATGACCATGTCGAACGGCGTCGTGGTGGTGCCCTCCTCCTTGTACCCGCGCACGTGGATGTTGGCGTGGCCGGTACGGCGGTAGGTCAGGCGGTGGATGAGCCACGGGTACCCGTGGTACGCGAAGACGACGGGCTTGTCCGTGGTGAACAGGTTGTCGAAGTCGCGGTCGGTCAGGCCGTGGGGGTGCTCGGTCGCGTCCTGCAGCCGCATGAGGTCGACGACGTTGACGACGCGCACCTTGAGGTCGGGGATGTGCTGGCGCAGCAGGTCCGCGGCGGCGAGCACCTCGAGCGTCGGCACGTCGCCGGCGCACGCGAGGACGACGTCGGGGTCCGTGCCAGGCACCTCGGTGCCCGCCCAGTCGAAGATGCCGATGCCGCGCGTCGTGTGGGCGACGGCGTCCTCCATCGACAGGAGGTTCGGTGCGGGCTGCTTGCCCGCGACGACGACGTTGACGTAGTCGCGCGAGCGCAGGCAGTGGTCGTACGTCGACAGGAGGGTGTTCGCGTCGAACGGCAGGTAGACGCGGACGACCTCGGCCTTCTTGTTGACGACGTGGTCGATGAAGCCCGGGTCCTGGTGCGAGAACCCGTTGTGGTCCTGGCGCCACACGTGGCTCGACAGCAGGTAGTTCAGGCTCGGGATGGGGCGGCGCCACGGGATCTCACGGGTGACCTTGAGCCACTTGGCGTGCTGGTTGAACATCGAGTCGATGATGTGGATGAACGCCTCGTAGCAGCTGAACATGCCGTGGCGGCCGGTCAGCAGGTAACCCTCGAGCCAGCCCTGGCACTGGTGCTCCGAGAGCATCTCGACGACGCGGCCCGCGCGCGCGAGGTGCTCGCCCACGTCGGAGGGCAGGTAGTCGGCGTTCCACACCTTCGACGTCGCGTCGTAGACGGCCTGCAGGCGGTTCGACGCCGTCTCGTCAGGCCCGAAGATCCGGAAGTTGTCGGGGTTGAGCCGCACGACCTCGGTCAGGTACTCGCCGAGGACGCGGGTCGCCTCGCTGAGCGAGTCGCCCGGCTCGGAGACCTCGACCGCGAAGTCGCGGAAGTCCGGCAGGCGCAGGTCCTTCATGAGCAGCCCGCCGTTCGTGTGCGGGTTGGCGCTCATGCGCAGCTCGCCCTCGGGGGCGAGCGCGGCAACCTCGGGGCGCAGGCGGCCCGTCTCGTCGAACAGCTCGTCGGCGCGGTAGGAGCGCAGCCACTGCTCGAGGACCTCGAGGTGCTCGGGGGTGTCGCGGGCGCTCGCGAGCGGCACCTGGTGGGCGCGCCACGAGTCCTCGGTGCGCTTGCCGTCGATCTCGGGCGGGCACGTCCAGCCCTTGGGGGTGCGCAGGACGATCATCGGCCAGCGCGGCCGTGACTCGTCGCCCTCGGCGGCGCGCGCCTTGATGTCGGCGATCTTGTCGAGCACCTCGTCGAGGATCGCGGCGAAGCGGCCGTGCAGCGACTCGGGCGACTCGTCGTCGAAGCCGCCGGTGAAGAAGAACGGCTCGTGGCCGTGGCCGACCATGAGGGAGCGCAGCTCGTCCTCGCTGATGCGCGCGAGGACGGTCGGGTTGGCGATCTTGTACCCGTTGAGGTGGAGGATCGGCAGGACGACGCCGTCCTTCGCCGGGTTGACGAACTTGTTGGAGTGCCAGCTCGTCGCGAGCGGGCCGGTCTCCGCCTCGCCGTCGCCGACGACGGCGGCGACGAGCAGGTCGGGGTTGTCGAACGCTGCGCCGTACGCGTGCGAGAGGGCGTAGCCGAGCTCGCCGCCCTCGTGGATCGAGCCGGGGGTCTCGGGTGCGACGTGCGAGGGGATGCCGCCGGGGAACGAGAACTGCCGCACGAGGCGGCGCAGGCCTTCGTCGTCCTGCGTGATGTCGGGGTACGTCTCGGTGTACGTGCCCTCGAGGTAGGTGTTCGCGACGAGGCCGGGACCACCGTGGCCAGGGCCCGTGATGTACATCGTCGAGAGGGCGCGCTCCTGGATGACCCGGTTGAGGTGGGCGTACAGGAAGTTCAGGCCCGGTGTCGTGCCCCAGTGGCCGAGCAGGCGCGGCTTGACGTCGTCGCGAGAGAGCGGCGTGCGCAGCAGGGGGTTGGCGAGCAGGTAGATCTGCCCGACAGAGAGGTAGTTGGCGGCCCGCCACCACGCGTCGATGCGTGCGAGGGTCTCGGGGGCGACCGGGGCGCCGGAGCCGCGGCGCCAGCGCTGCGGTTCGGCGGTCGAGGTCGCTGTCGTGGTCGTGTCGTCGGAACCTACGGGAACGCTCATCTGCTGCCTCCGGGCTGGGTGCACAACATCGCGGACTCCTGGATTTCTCAATCCTCCCTGATTGTGACAGCGGTGCCAGATCTGCACGGGTTCCCAGAAGTCCCAGGCGTCCAGATCGGGACTTAGGTCATCCGGTACCGTGAAGGCATGAGCAGCGCGGAATCCTGCGGAGAACACGCGACCCAGGGGCCCGCGGAGGACGGTGGTGAGACGTCGGTCACGACGGCCCCGGTGAGGGCCTCGGCGGCCGACCTGGTCCGGGCAGCGCTGCAGCCCCGCATGCTCGTCGTGCTCGTCGTCGTGCTCGCCGCGGCCCTCGGCTGCGGCGCTCTCGGTCGCTGGCAGCTCGATCGCGCGCAGGAGCGCGGTGCGCAGGCGGAGCAGCACCGCATCGACGAGCTCGCCGCCGCGGGGCCGGTGCCGATCGGTCAGGTCCTGGCGCCGCAGGTCTCGATGAGCGGCCAGCTCGTCGGCAAGACCGTGAGCGTGACGGGCACGTTCGAGGACGGCCAGCTCCTCGTCGAGGGCCGTGCGCACGCCGGGCGGACGGGCTACCTCGTGCTGTCGCCCCTGCGGGTGTCGGACGACGGCACGGGCGGGGCGACGTGGGCGGACCTCTCGGGCGCGCCCGTCATCCCGGTCGTGCGCGGCTGGGTCGCGTCCCCCGAGGACGCGGTCGACGCGGCGCCGGGCACCGTGACCGTCACGGGCTACCTGCAGACGTCCGAGTCGGTCGGGGAGGGCATGGTCGGCGAGGGGATCACCGACTCGATCAGCTCGGGCCACCTCGCGAACGTCTGGGGCGGCCCGGTCTACTCGGGCTACCTCGTCCAGGCGTCGAGCGACCCTGCGGACCCGGGAGCGGCGAGCCTCGCGCTCCTCGAGCGTCCGCGCCTCGAGGGTTCCGACGGCGGGCTCAACCTGCAGAACCTCTTCTACGCGATGCAGTGGTGGATCTTCGGCCTGTTCGCGGTCGGCCTGTGGCTGCAGGCCGTGCGCGACGAGGCCCGCGCAGAGCGTGACGACGACGCGTTCACCGGCTGGGACGACCTCCAGCCGCGCGACGGGCGGGCCTGACGCTCTGCAGCGCCAGGCCCGCCCGTGCTGGCGTCACGGACCCTGCGTGTCCGACTGCCAGGAGTGCCACAGCCTCGCGTAGTCACCCTCCGCGGCGACGAGCTCCGGGTGCGGACCGATCTCCGTGATGCGCCCACCGTCGACCACGGCGACGCGGTCGGCGTCGTGCGCGGTGTGCAGGCGGTGGGCGATCGCGACGACGGTGCGCCCCTCGAGCACCGCGTTGAGCGACCGCTCGAGGTCCCGCGCGGCGCGCGGGTCGAGGAGCGACGTCGCCTCGTCGAGGACGAGGGTGTGCGGGTCGAGCAGCACGAGACGCGCGAGCGCGACCTGCTGCGCCTGCGCGGGCGTGAGCGGGTGACCGCCCGAGCCGACCGCCGTTGCGAGGCCGTCGGGCAGCTCCTCGACCCAGGTGCGGGCGGCGACGGCGTCGAGCGCCGCGAGCAGGTCCTCCTCGGACGCGTCGGCGTCCGCGAGCCGCAGGTTGTGGGCGACCGTCCCGACGAACACGTGGTGCTCCTGCGTCACGAGCGCGACGTGCCCGCGCAGGTCCTCGAGCGGCAGCTCGACGAGCGGCACCTCGCCGACCGTGACCGACCCGCCCGTGGGCGGGTGGATGCCCGCGAGCATGCGGCCGAGCGTCGACTTGCCCGCCCCCGACGGTCCGACGACGGCGAGCCGCTCGCCCGGGGCGAGGTCGAGGTCGATCCCGTGCAGCACGTCGTGACCCTCGCGGTACGCGTACCGCACGCCGCGCGCCCGGACGTCCTCCGACGTCGGCTCCTCGCCCGACGCCTCGCGGTCGTCGTCGACGAGGTCGACGCCGAAGATCCGTGCGAGCGACGTCGCAGCGACCTGCATCTCGTCGAGCCAGAACACGAGCTCCCAGACGGGCCCGATCATCTGCCGCCCGTACAGGACGATCGCCGTGACCGCGCCGATCGTCGCCCACCCCTGCGACACGAGGAACGCACCCCACACGAGCGTGAGGACCGGCGCGAGCATGAACGCGGAGTCCATGCCGGGCATGAGCACCGTGCGCAGGTAGAGCGTGAACCGCTCGGCCGCGAAGGCCTCGCGCAGGTCGCCGCGCACGCGGGCGCGACGCGTCGCGCCCAGGTCGAGCGCGTCGACGGTGCGCGCGCCCTCGACCGTCTCGGTGATCGTGCCGTTGAGCCGCGCGTACGCGGCGGACTCGCGCTGGTAGCCGGGCGTCGCCCGCTTGAGGTACCACCGCACGACCGGCACGAGGAGCGGCACGGGCGCGAGCATGATGACGGCGACCTGCGGCGCGAGGACGAACGACGCAGCGAGCGTGAAGACGATCGTGACGACCGCGACGAGCACGCGCGGCACGCCGAAGCGCGCGGCGTACTGGATGCGGTCGACGTCGTTCGTCGTGCGCCCGACGAGGTCGCCCGTGCCGGCGCTCTCGACGGTCGACAGCGGCAGCCCGGTGACGGTGTCGACGAAGTCCTCGCGCAGCTCCGCGAAGAGCGTCTCGCCGTACACGCGGGCGTTGCGCTGCGCGAACCGCACGAGGACTGCCTGCGCGACGACGGCCCCGACGAGCACGAGGGCCGTCCGGTCGACGTGCTCGAGCGTCGTGCCACGGGTCAGGTCGTCGACGAGACGGCCGACGAGGAACGGGCCGACGAGCCCGGCGAGGGCCGCGAGGGTGTGCAGCACGGTGACGCCCGCGAGCGTGCGGGAGTGCTCGCGCAGGAGCGCGACCGTCCGCCGGCGCACGGTCGCGCTGTCGGCGACGGGGAGCGTCTTCGCGCTCATCGCGCGACCTCCGTCCTGCGCGCCCCCGCGCGCTCGTGGTCCTCGGTCGTGGCGTCGTCGTCGAGCGAGCGCCCCACGATCTCGCGGTAGCGCGCCCCCGCCTCCGTGGGCGCGTCGAGCAGGTCGTGGTGCGTGCCGCGGGCGCGCACGACGCCGTCGTGCAGCAGGAGCACCTCGTCGGCGTGCTCGAGGACGAGGGGGCTCGCGGTCACGACGAGCGTCGCGCGTCCGCGCCGTGCGGCCGCGAGCCGCTCGGCGATGCGCGCCTCGGTGTGCGCGTCGACCGCGCTCGTCGGCTCGACGAGCAGCAGCACCTCGGCGTCCGTGAGGAGCGCGCGGGCGAGCGAGACCCGCTGGCGCTGCCCGCCCGAGAGCGTGCGGCCCTTCTCGGCGAGCTCACCGTCGAGGCCGTCCGGCGTCGAGTCGAGGACGTCCTGCGCGTCGGCGACGTGCAGCGCGGCGAGGATCTCGTCGTCGGACGTCGTGCCCCGCACGTCGAGCTCGGTGCGCAGCGACCCGGAGAACAGGTGGGGCGTCGCCTCGCTCAGCACGACCCTGCGCCGCAGCGCGGCCTTGTCGAGGTCGCGCAGGAGCACGCCGCCGAGGCGCACGGGCGTGCCGGCCTCCGCGTCGTCGTCGAGCCGCGCCATGCGCGTCGCGACCGCCGCCGACTGGTCGGGGTCCGCGCACACGAGCGCGGTCAGGCGCCCGGGCGCGACCGTGACACCGCTCGTCTCGTCGACGAGCTCGGCGCCGGGCGCGGGCATCGCCGCGCGCACGGGCGTCGTGCCCGTCGCGGGCTCGGTCGACAGGACGCGGATGATCTTGCGCGACGCGATCACGGCGCGCGTGAGGAACTGGACCGACTCGGTGATGTTCTGCAGCGGCCACGTGAGGAACGCGGCGTACCCGTAGAACGTCACGAGCTCGCCCGGCGTGATCGTCCCGGCGACGGCCTGGCGGGCGCCGAGCCACAGCACGAGCGCGACCATGAGCCCCGGCAGGAGGACCTGGAGCGCGTCGAGCCACGACTGCGTCACGGCGACGTGCTCGCCCGCCTGGCGCACCTTCTGCGACTGCGCACGGTAGCGGTCGGCGAAGACCTTCTCTCCGCCGATGCCGCGCAGGATGCGCAGCCCCGAGACGGTGTCCGAGCCGAGCGTCGTCAGCCTGCCCTGCGTCTCGCGCTGCGCCGCCTGACGGGCCTGCAGCGGCTTGACGAGCAGCGCGAGCACGGCTGCGACCGCGGGCAGGCCGATCGCGACGACGAGCCCCAGGCTGAGCGACATCGGGACCATGACCGCGACGACGACGACGTACGCGGCGAGCGAGCCCACGAGGCGCGCGGCGGTCGCGTAGACCTCGCCGAGCCGCAGCGCGTCGTTCGCGACCGTCGTGACGACCTCGCCCGTCGGCAGCTCCTCGCCGATGTTGTGGCCCGTGACCGTCACGCGGTCGCCGATGAGCTCCGCGGACGCGAACGCCGCGCGCAGCCAGTTCACGACGTCGGCCCGGTGGCCGACCGCGGCCGTGACCACCTGCACGGCGGCGGCGGCCAGCAGGATCAGCACCCAGCGCGCGAGCTCGCCGTCGAGGCCGGAGTCGAGCCCCGAGTCGAGCGCCGCCCCCACGACGTACGGCATGACCGTCTGCGCCCCGAAGGTGAGCACGCCCATCAGGACGGCGAACGCGAGCACGCCCTTCTGCTGCCGTGCCTGCCACCACAGGAAGCGGGCAGGCGAACGGGTGTCGGGGGTTCCGAGCCGGGGGAGGGGAAGGGGACGCACCCCTCTAGCATGGGCGGTGGGCCTGACAACCACGAACATGTTTTCCGCGGGCCCGTCCCGAGTCTGGAGGAGCACGAGTGTCCCCGATCGACCTGTCCACGAGGATCGCCCGCGCCCGCGGGGCCGTCTCGCGCTACCGCGCGCTCGCGCTCGTGACGGGCACGTTCCTGCTCGTGCTGTGCGTCGAGCTCGTCCTCAAGTACGTGCTCAAGGCCCCCGACTCGTTCATGCGGTACGTGAGGTGGATCCCGTTCGCGCACGGCTGGATCTACGTCGTCTACCTCGTCACGGTCGTCGACCTGTGGACCAAGATGCGCTGGCGCTTCGGCCGCCTCGTGACGATGGTGCTCGCCGGTGTCGTGCCGGTCATGTCCTTCGTCGTCGAGAAGAAGGTCCACGCGGAGGCGACGGCGCTGCTCGACGGCGCGGAGCGCGCCGCGCAGGGCGGCGGCGCTGGTGCACCGAGCACGGGCGACGACGCGGCGACGGTGTGACGCAGACGCCCTGAGACACCGCGCCCGGCGACGAGCGCTCCCTCTATCCTTGTCGGGTGACCACCACCCCGAACCCTGACGGTCCCGTCCTCGTCGTCGACCTCGGCGCCCAGTACGCCCAGCTGATCGCGCGTCGCGTCCGCGAGGCCCGCGTCTACTCCGAGATCGTGCCGCACACGATGTCGGTCGACGCGATGCTCGCCAAGCGCCCCGCCGCGATCATCCTCTCGGGCGGCCCCGCGTCCGTGTACGCCGAAGGTGCGCCCTCGGTCGACCCGGCCCTGTTCGAGGCCGGCGTCCCGGTCCTCGGCATCTGCTACGGCTTCCAGGCGATGGCCCAGGCGCTCGGCGGCACCGTCGCGCAGACCGGCGCCCGCGAGTACGGCGGCACCGAGGTCAAGATCCGCAGCACCGGCTCGCTCCTCGGCGGCTCGCCCGACGCGCAGACGACGTGGATGAGCCACGGCGACGCGGTCCACGAGGCGCCCGAGGGCTTCGACGTCCTCGCGACGTCGGACGGCTCGCCCGTCGCCGCGTTCGAGGACACGAACCGCCGCCTGTTCGGCATGCAGTGGCACCCCGAGGTCAAGCACTCGCCGCTCGGCCAGGACGCGATCGAGAACTTCCTCTACGTCGGCGCGGGCCTCGAGCCGAGCTGGACCGCGGGCAACATCATCGAGGAGCAGGTCGCCGCGATCCGCGCGCAGGTCGGCTCCGACCGCGTCATCTGCGGCCTCTCCGGCGGTGTCGACTCGTCCGTCGCGGCCGCGCTCGTGCAGCGCGCCATCGGCGACCAGCTCACGTGCGTGTTCGTCGACCACGGTCTGCTGCGCACGGGCGAGGCCGAGCAGGTCGAGGAGGACTTCGTCGCGGCGACGGGCGTCCAGCTCAAGGTCGTCGACGCACGTCAGCGCTTCCTCGACGCGCTCGCGGGCGTGAGCGACCCGGAGACCAAGCGCAAGATCATCGGCCGCGAGTTCATCCGCGTCTTCGAGGACGCCGCGCGCGAGGTCGTCGCGGACGCGGGCGAGCACGGCGGCGAGGTCAAGTACCTCGTCCAGGGCACGCTCTACCCGGACGTCGTCGAGTCCGGCGGCGGCGAGGGCACCGCGAACATCAAGAGCCACCACAACGTGGGCGGCCTCCCTGACGACCTGCAGTTCTCGCTCATCGAGCCGCTGCGCGCCCTGTTCAAGGACGAGGTGCGTGCGGTCGGCCTCGAGCTGGGCGTCCCCGAGGGGATCGTCTGGCGCCAGCCGTTCCCGGGCCCCGGCCTGGGCATCCGCATCGTCGGCGAGGTCACGCAGGAGCGCCTCGACACCCTGCGCGCCGCTGACCTCATCGCGCGCGAGGAGCTCACGAAGGCCGGCCTCGACCGCGAGATCTGGCAGTGCCCTGTCGTGCTCCTCGCCGACGTCCGCTCGGTCGGCGTCCAGGGCGACGGCCGCACGTACGGGCACCCGATCGTGCTGCGCCCCGTCTCGTCCGAGGACGCGATGACCGCCGACTGGACGCGCCTGCCCTACGAGGTGCTCGCGACCATCTCGACGCGCATCACGAACGAGGTCAAGGACGTCAACCGCGTCGTGCTCGACGTGACCAGCAAGCCGCCGGGCACCATCGAGTGGGAGTGACCACGATCTGACGTCGTGGCACGACGAAGGGCCCGTTCCCCGTGGGGAGCGGGCCCTTCGTCCTGCCTGCGACGCGCCGGTCCAGGACCTAGGTCATGACGGGGCGCCGAATGCTGCAAGACTCGTCCCGAACAGGCGTGAAAATTGAGCCCTAGGTCCCCCTGACGGGCCCGCGGGCCGTTCTAGTTTTGAGCCATCGGAAAACAGTCCGGCCCTCGGAAAAGGGGGACGGCCCACGAGGGGATAGACACCATGACTGCAGCAGTCGCCAAGTCCACCAAGCCGGTCGCGATCGTCGCGATCATCTCGTTCATCGCCGGCGCCGTCCTCATCATCGCCGGTGGCGCTGTCTGGGGCATGATCACCAGCCAGCTCAAGGCCGAGGAGATCACCATCTCCGCCGACGCCGACATGCTCGCCGGCAAGAAGGTCGGTGGCCCGTTCACCGCCTACGCCCAGGCCGAGGTCATCAACAAGCACGCGCTCAAGGGCTCGGACGGCCTCACGTACGCCCAGCTCGGCGCCAAGGTCTCCGAGGCCAAGGACGCGGCGAAGGCTGCTGACACGACCGCCTCCGAGGAGATCGCCGCTGCGGTCGACAAGATGGACATCGCCAAGCTCAACGAGCTCGCCGCCGCTCCTGAGGTCATCTCCAACACGGAGGCTGCTGCGGCCGCGCAGAACCAGCGCAACACGGTCATGAACGGCTCGTTCCTCCGCGCCTCGCTCTTCAGCTCGGTCATCGCCTACGGCGTCTCCGCCCTGGTCATCGGTCTCGGCGTGATGTTCCTGGTCATCGGCTTCGCCTTCCAGCGTCTCGCCGCCGCGCCGGCCGCCCCGGTCGCCGCTCGCACCGAGGTCTGACGCACACCGCACGAACCCTGACGAAGGGCCGCACCACGACGGTGCGGCCCTTCGTCGCGTCTACGGGCGGGCCGCCGGCCCCTCGGACCTGGGCGGCAGCCTCGCTAGCATCGGGAGATGCCCGCCCGCGTCCGCACCGCCGTCCACGGCTGGGCCCGTGGTCACGCCGCGCGTCTGCACCCCGTCGCGCTCGCGTTCGCCCTCGCATTCTTCGCGGCGTCGATGACGCCGTCGCTCCTCCCACGCGCCTGGTACCTGCAGGCCGTCGCGACGGGCCTGAGCTCCGTGATCGGCTACGGCGTCGGGTGCCTCGTCGTGTGGTTCGCGCACGGTCTCGGGGTGAGCCCGCGCTTCTCCGCCCGCACACGACGGCGCGGCTGGCGCGTGCTCGGCTGGACGGCCGCCGTCGTCGTGCCGGCGTCGCTCGTCCTGGGGACGTACTGGCAGAAGATCGTGCGCGACCTCGTCGGCCGGCAGAGCGCACCGTACGGCACGTACCTCGCGGTGCTGCCGGTCGCGCTCGTGCTCGCCGCCGTGATCCTCCTCGCCGCTCGCGGCATCCGCGCGCTCTCGCAGAGGGTGATCCTGCGCCTCGACACGTTCCTGCCCGCGCCGGTCGCGCGGCTCATCGGCGTCATGCTCGTCGTCGTCCTCGTCGTGGTCGCTGCCGACGCGACCGTCCAGCGAGGTTTCGTCGCGAGAGCCGAGCGCACCGCGCGCGTCGCCGACCGCGACACCCCGCGCGGCGTCGTCCCGCCTACGAGCCCGCTGCGCTCGGGCTCGCCCGAGTCCGCCGAGCCGTGGGGGACCTTGGGGAGCGAGGGGCGGCGTTTCGTCGCCGGCGGGAGCGACGCCGCTGCGATCGAGGCCGTCACGCAGCGCCCGGCGATCGACCCGATCCGGGTGTACGCCGGCCGTGACGCGGCCGGGCCGCAGGGGAGCGTGGACGACGTCGCGACGCACGTCGTCGCCGAGCTCGAGCGCACGGGCGCCTTCGAGCGCGGCACGATCGCGGTCGCGACGACGACGGGCACCGGCTGGGTCAACGAGCAGATCGCGTCCGCGCTCGAGCACGTCACGGGAGGCGACTGCGCGATCGCCGCGATGCAGTACTCCTACCTGCCGAGCCCTGTCGCGTTCGTCGTCGACCGGGATACGCCGCGCGAGGCGGCACGGGCTCTCCTCGCGGCGGTCAGGACCCGCCTCGACCAGGTGCCCGAGGACGAGCGGCCCAGGCTGCTCATCTTCGGCGAGAGCCTCGGGTCGTACGGCAGCCAGGCGCAGTTCCCCGACGCCGCGTCGCTCGTCGCGGCTGTCGACGGCGCGCTGCTGATCGGCACGCCCGGGTTCTCCGAGCCGTGGGCGACGATCACGGCGAACCGCGACGAGGGCTCGCCGCAGCGCCTGCCCGTGGTCGACGGCGGCGCGGCCATCCGGTTCGCGGCGTCGCCCGAGGACCTCGAGCTCGGTGGCGCGCCGTGGGGCGAGCGCCGGATCGTGTACTGGCAGCACGCGAGCGACCCGGTGACGTGGTGGTCGCCCGACCTGCTGCTGCGACGCCCGGACTGGCTCGTCGAACCGTCCGGGCCCGACGTCGACCCGGGCGTGCGGTGGTTCCCGTTCGTCACGTTCTGGCAGGTGTCGCTCGACATGGTGTTCTCGCTCGACGTCCCTGACGGGCACGGGCACGCCTACGGGCTGGACGCCGTCGACCTGTGGGCCGCGATCGTCCAGCCCGAGGGCTGGGACAGCCAGGCGACCGCGCGGGTGCGCGCGGCACTGGCCGGGTCCCGCTGAGCGTCCGGCGGACGCCTCAGCGCTTGCGTCGCGCTTGGGTCGCGACCGTCCCGACGAGCAGGGCGAGGCCTGCGCCGCCGAGCACGAAGATCCCGACGAGCTCGAGGTCGAGCGTCATCCCTGCGGCCGACGCGAGCACGACGACCGCAGCGACGACGAGGATCGCGCCCCACACGATCGTCGAGGTGCGTACCGCCGTCGAGACCGGGCGCAGCTCCGGGCGGACGGGCTCGGAGGGCGTCCAGGCGGCGCTCGGGGTGGTGCTCGCGTAGCCGCCCGACGGGTTGGTCCCGTAGCCGCCCGACGTGCTGGTCGCGTGGCCGCCCGAGGTGCTCGCGCCCGCACTGCCCGCGCCTGCGGTGCTTGTGCCCGTGCTGTCCGGGCCTGAGGTGGCGGCCCCGGCCGCATCCGCTCCTGCGTTCGCGAAGTGCGCGGTGCTGTCCTCGCCGGTGGCAGCCGTCTCGGCGGCCTCCGCGGCGCTCTCGGCCTCGGGACGCGGCTCCGCGGTGGAGAGCGGCTCGGCCGTGGAGAGCGGCTCGGTCACGGCGATCTGCTCGGTTGCCGGGACCTGCTCCGGGCTGTCCGCATCCTCCCGGAGCTTTGCCGCGTCGGCCGCCGGCAGCGGCTTCGTCGGGTAGCTGCCGGCCGTGGCGGGCAGCGGCTGGGTCGTGTCGTCGTTGCTCATGATTCCTCGATCCTGATCTCTCCGGCGAGGCCGGACACGGACAGGTCCAGCGTGGGGATGGCACCTTCGTCGACGGCGTCTGAGGTGAAGCGGCGCTCGGCCGTGCTCACGCCGTCGGACTTGTGCAGGTCGTCGCCCGAGACGACCCGGACAGAGCCCGCGTTCAGGCGGACGTCCGCGGTCCACGCGGAGCCCTCGGGGACGAGGATCGTCAGGTCGCCCGCGGCGAACGTCGCGGGGACCGTCACGGTCTGGCCCGGTGCGAGCGGCAGCTCGCTCAGGTCGACGACCCAGTTGCCGAAGCCGAGCGCGTAGCCCTTCTCGGCGGTGGCGACCGACGTCGGGGCGAAGTTCTCGTCGCCGACGACGACGCCCTGCGCCTTGCTGATGTCGAGGTCGAGCGAGTGCCACAGGGCCGTGGGGCCCGCTGCGAGGAGCGCGAGGATCGCGATCCCGCCGACGGCACCGGTCGAGCGTCCGCGGATGCCCGACACCATGGTCGCGATACCGCTCAGCCCGATGAGCACGCCGAGCGACGTGAGCAGCACGGGGCCCGTGAAGTCCCCGGTCCGCGACAGCGCGAGGAGCACGGCCGCGACGATCGCGGAGACACCGACGACGAGGCTCACCGTGACGGGTCCGGCACCCTTGACGACCGGCCCGCGCGGAGCGGGCTTCGGCGCGGGCGTGGTGCCGCCGAGGTTCGTGTCGACGAAGCCGTTCAGCTCGTCCCACTGCGACTGCGCCTTCGGCTGCGCGGTCGGGGCGGCCCCGGCCCACGTGCCCGCGGGCGGGGTCGTCGCGTACGGCGCCTGCGGCGCCGTGTACGGGGCCGGACCGCTCGGGGAGGAGGCCGCCGCCGAGGGCTGGGCCGGCGGCGTCGGGCCTGCGAACGGTGCGCCGCCGGGAGGAGGCACGGAGCCCGGCCCCGGCTTGGGGCCGTTCTGGCGCCCGCTGAACGCCGTAATCGTTACGACGACGACGATGCCGACGAGCACGAACCACGCGAGACCCGCGACCGGCGCGCCCCACGGCGTGAACCAGCTCCACGGGTTGTCCCACGACAGCCCCATGACGACCGCGAGGAAACCGCCGAGGACGGCGATGTCGAAGTTGCCGCGGAACAGCTCCTGCAGGTGCGACCGGCCGTCCGACTCCTCGGGCAGGAGGAGCCACGCCGCGCCGTACGCGACGAGGCCGACGCCCGCGAGGAGGAGGGAGACGACGGCGATGCCTCGCACGAGCGCGACGTCGATGTTCCAACGCCGTGCGATGCCTCCGCAGACACCCGCGACCCAGCGCTCGTCCGTGCGGACGATGCCGAAGCGGCGGATCGAGTCGAAGAACCCGTCCATCGACGCGGTGGCCTGGGGGCGGGGTGTGCCCGGGGGCGGGACGGCGCCGGGGTACGGCGCCTGGCCCGCGTAGCCGTGCGGCTGCTGCTGGGGTCCCGGCTGCCAGGCCGGCCCCGCGCCGGAGGGGTCCGGCTGGCTGGGAGGTGTGCTGGTCGTGTCCATGGCTCCAGCCTGCAGCCCGAGGTGCGGACGCGACCATCGGGTGTCTCCCTGAACCGACCCTGACTTCTGGCCCCGACGACCCTGGTCCTTGGCTCTCAGGGTCCCGGACAGGGTGGCGCGGTGCGAGGATCTTCCCCATGGAAGCACCCCCGCGCCAGCCCGGTCCGGCGGCTCGCACCCGTGGCCTGCCCCTGCGTCGGCCGCGCCGCGGCCGCCTGGTCGGCGGCGTCGCGTCGGGTGTCGCGGCGCACCTCGCGCTCGACGTGCGCGTCGTGCGGCTCGCGTTCGTCGCGCTCACGCTCGTGGCCGGCACCGGCCCCGCCCTCTACCTCTTCCTGTGGCTGTTCGTCCCCGAGGGCGACCCGGCCGAGGCCGCGCGCTCCGCTCAGCCCGTGTCCGGGCAGCGGCTCAGCCGCACGCTCCAGGAGCGCGTCCAGGCCATCCCGGTCAAGGACATCGCCGTCGGCGCGCTGCTGCTGACGGGGGCGGTCCTGCTGATCGCCGAGCGCATCGGGTACCACGTCGACGTGAAGTGGGTCCTGCCGACGATGATCGTCGTCGCGGGTGCCGCGCTGGCGTGGGGGCAGCTCGACTCGGTCGAGCGCGGCCGCTGGCTCTCGCGCGCGGGGGGCCGCAGCCCGAACGGCCTGCTGCAGCTCGCCGGTGGCCTGCTGCTCGTGCTCGTCGGCGTGCTGCTGCTCGTGGGCGGGGGACGCCCGTGGTCCGTCGTCGTCGACGCCGCGGTCGCCGCGGTCGCGGTGATCGCGGGGCTCGCGCTCGTGCTCGCGCCCTGGTGGGTGCGGCTCGTGCGGCAGCTGCGCGAGGAGCAGGAGGCCCGGGCGCGCGAGTCCGAGCGTGCCGACATCGCGGCGCACCTGCACGACTCGGTCCTGCAGACGCTCGCGCTCATCCGCCGCTCGGCCGACAGGCCCGAGCACGTCGCGCGTCTTGCGCGCGCGCAGGAGCGTGAGCTGCGCGAGTGGCTCTATGCCGACAGGCCGCCCGAGGGCACGTCGATCGCGGCTGCGCTGCGCGCGCTCGTCGCCGAGGTCGAGGACGGACGCCGTGGCGACGACGAGGAAGCGGCGTCGGCGGCGGTGATCGACACCGTCGTCGTCGGCGACGGCGTGCCGACGGCGGCGACCACGGCGCTCCTGCAGGCGACGCGCGAGGCGCTCGTCAACGCCGTCTCGCACGGGAAGCCGCCCGTGTCGCTCTACCTCGAGGTCCGCGAGGACCGTGCCGAGGTGTTCGTGCGCGACCGTGGCGAGGGCTTCGACATCGACCAGGTCCCGGCGGACCGGTTCGGTGTGCGGGAGTCGATCTTCGGGCGCGTGCGGCGCCGTGGCGGCGAGGCGACGATCACCTGCCGCCCCGACCGCGGCACCGAGGTGCACCTGAGCGTGCCGATCCAGCGCGACGACCCGGTCGGTGCGCCCACGCCGTCCAGCCCGGAGTCCTGACCAGTCGCAACGCCCTCCTGCGCGGCCCGACGTCCCGGTACGGTTGACCCGGTGTGCCGACCGGCACGCCGGGAGCGGTACGGGAAGAGCAGGCGATGAGCGAGCAGGGGTCGGCGGCGCAGGTGCGGGACCAGGAGGGCCTCCCGGTCGACGTCGTCCTGGTGGACGACCACCTGATGTTCCGGGCCGGCGTACGGGCGAGCCTTGACGAGCGCGTGCGCGTCGTCGGCGAGGCGTCGGACGTCGACGAGGCCGTCGAGCTCGTGTCGCGGCTGCGTCCTGCGGTCGTGCTGCTCGACGTGCACCTGCCCGGCGGGCAGGGCGGCGGGGGAGCGGAGGTGCTCGCGCGCTGCGAGGAGGTCCGCTCGGTGACGCGCTTCCTCGCGCTGTCGGTCTCCGACGCCGCGCAGGACGTCGTCGCGGTCATCCGCGCGGGCGCTCGCGGCTACGTGACCAAGGCGATCTCGGGACCGGAGCTGTCGGACGCCGTCGTGCGGGTCGCGTCGGGCGACGCGGTGTTCTCGCCGCGGCTCGCGGGCTTCGTGCTCGACTCCTTCGGCACGGCCGCGGCGGACGTCGCGGTGCACGACGACGAGCTCGACCGGCTCTCGGCGCGCGAGCAGGAGGTCATGCGGCTCATCGCGCGCGGCTACTCCTACAAGGAGGTCGCGAGCGAGCTGTTCATCTCGATCAAGACGGTCGAGACGCACGTGTCGGCGGTGCTGCGCAAGCTGCAGCTGTCGTCGAGGCACGAGCTGACGCGGTGGGCCGCGGCGCGCAAGCTCCTGTGACGATCGGGCTCCTGTGACCAAGGTCATCGGATCTTCCTGACGCGGCGTCGGTTCCTCTCCTAGGATGAGCGCATGGACATCGTCTACAAGGTCATGCTCGTGCTCCACCTCCTCTCGTGGGCCTTCATCCTGGGCTCGCTCGTCGCGAACCTGAAGGACGCGAAGATCGCCAAGGGGGCGTTCCACGCCGCGCTCACCGCGCTCGTGACCGGCGTCGTCATGGTCGGTCTCAAGGAGATGGGCGACGGCTCCGTCAACCACATGAAGATCGGCATCAAGCTGCTCGTCACGATCGTCATCACGGTCCTGACCGTGCTCGGGGAGAAGAAGCCCGAGCGCGTCACGAAGGGCTACATCGGCGGCATCCTCGCCCTCGTCGTCCTCAACGTCTCGCTCGCGATCGGCTGGGGCGACACCCACACGGCCTGACGCCTACGACACGCACGAGACCCGGGGCACCATGACGGTGCCCCGGGTCTCGTGCGTCCGGGGGGCGCCTCCTTCAGCCGGACCTGCGCGTACGTCGACCCGGCGCGGGCGGGGCCGCTCGCCCGCCCCTAGGGTGGTCCCGTGGACGCATGGGGAGAGGTGCTCGTCGGTCTCGTCATCCTGGTCGGCCTGTTCGGGGTCGTCGTCCAGGTCCTGCCCGGGTCCCTCATCGTCCTCGCAGCGGTCCTCGTCTGGGCGATCCTCACGGGCGGCTGGGCCGCGTGGACCGTCTTCGTGGTCGGCGTCGTTGCCGTCGCGCTCGCTGCGGTCGGCAAGTACGTCCTCGCCGGGAAGCACCTGCGCAAGGCCGACGTGCGCGGGTCGACGCTCGTGTGGGGCGCCGTCGTCGGCGTCGTCGGGTTCTTCGTGATCCCCGTCGTCGGGCTCCTGGTCGGGTTCCCGCTCGGGGTGTTCCTCGCCGAGCTCGCCCGGCGCAAGGACTCCCGCGCGGCGTGGGCCGCGACGCGCGTCGCGCTGCGCGCTACCGGCATCACGATCCTCGTCGAGCTCGCAGGCGCTCTCGTCGCCGCGGGCGCGTGGGTCGTCGGCCTGCTGCTCACCTGAGAGGCGGCGCGGACCAGCGGTTGCAGGTCAGAGTGCTCCGATAGAGGCTGAACCCCGACCCTGCCCGCGAACGAGCCCTCAGGGGGACTCTTTCTCGTGAGACGCACATGGCCCGTGGCCGCGACCGTCCTCGTCACCCTCGCCCTCGGCGCGACCCCCGCAGCCGGTGAGGGCGCCCCCGCGGCGTCCGACCTCCCGGTCGCCGGGACGTTCACCTACCCCCACTTCGGCAAGGCCTCGGGGACGCGCGTGGTCGGTGCCGTGCACGCCGTCCGGCGCGTTCCGGGTGCGACCGCCGTGTACTACTCCGTGGGGACGGCGCCCGGCTCGGGCGCGCCACTGAGCTCGACCACCGCGTTCGAGCCCCGGTCGACGCCGTACAAGATCGGGCAGGCCGCCGCCGTCACCGTGACCGACCCCGTGGAGCTCACGGCCTATCGCCCGCTGACCGTCGAGGGCTCGGGCGGGCTCGTGAGCGACGCGACGCGCGCCACGGCCGAGCCGGGCCGTCTGCTCGTCGTGTACGCCCTCCTTCCTGAGCTTCCCGCCACGACGACGACGGTCGACGTCCAGCTCGAGTGGGGCGTGAGCGTCACGAACGTGCCCGTCGGGGACGGGCCTCTCGAGCCCGCGGTCGACGCCGACCACGTGGCACTCGGGGAGGGGTGGCCGGCGCTGCCCGCGGCCGACCTCGTGGCTGCCGCCGACCCGGCTGCCTCGACCTTCGCGCTCAGGTCGCGGGTCGCGGACGTCGAGGAGGCGACGACGACCGAGGAGACGACCGAGGAGGTCTCCGTCTCGCTCGCAGCGGACTTCTTCTTCGCCTCCGGCGAGTGGGAGCTCTCCGCGAAGGGCAGGTCGAAGGTCGAGGCGCTCGCCGCGAAGATCGTCGAGCGGGGTGCGACCGCGGTCACGGTCACGGGCCACACGGACTCGGAGCCGGACGAGCGGATCGGTAACGACGAGCTGTCGAAGCGGCGCGCGCAGACGGTCGCGGACCTCATCACGGGGGCCGCGCCGGGCGTGCAGGTCTCCGTCGAGGGCCGCGGCCAGGCCGAGCCGGTCGCCCCGAACGGGACCGCCGAGGGCAGGGCGAAGAACAGGCGCGTGACGGTGGACTACGAGGTGACCCGATGACGACGACGGCACACCACGTCCGCGCGGCTGCTCTCGCGGTCGCTGCAGTCCTGCTCCTCGCGGGGTGCACGTCCGACGAGACGACGCCGGCACCACCGACCGGGGCAGGCGGCACGCCCGTCCCGAGCGCGACGCCCGAGCCGCCGTCGGCGGCCGAGGTGGAGGCAGCGGTCGGGGCGCAGGCGGGCGCGGAGCCGACGGTCGTCGTCGACGGCGAGATCCCGACGACAGGGACCGGTACGTTCGCCGCCCAGGCCGGGGTCGTCGCGGTCGAGGCCGGCCCCGCGAGCACGCGGCTCGTCGTCGCCCTGCGGACGGCGTCGGGCGACGAGGAGACGGTGCCGCTCGAGGCCTTCAACGAGTGGAGCCCGCTCACGATGGACGTCCGCGACCTGTCGGTCACGGACCCGGTGTCGCAGACCGTGCTCCTGCCGTACCTCGGGGCCTCCGAGACGTCCGGCTCCGACGGCACCTTCTGCCTGTGCTCGCACGCCCCGAAGACGCTCGACGGCAGCTGGTTCACGGTCTATGCGACGCTGCCGCCGCTCGACCCGACGACCACGACCGTGTCCGTCGACGTCCCGGGATTCCCCACGGTGACCGACGCCGCCGTCACCCGTTCCTGACCCGCGGGTCAGGCAGCGCGCGAGGAACGCTCCCGCAGCCACGCGACGAGCGCTGCGGTGACGGCTGCGACCACGACGACGAAGCCGAGCCCGCTCGCGAGGTCGCCGCCGACGTCGTACCCGCGCTCCTTCGCCTCCACGGTCGTGCTCCACACGATGCCCGCCGTGACGATCGCGGACGGCACCGCGCCGAGGACGGTCGCCGGGAGCAGTCGGCGACGGGTCGCCCGGGGGAGGGCGAGCACGGTCACGGTCGCCGAGACGAGCGGCGCAGCGACACCCAGCGCGAGCAGCGCCCCGTTGAGCCTCGTGAGGTCGTCCCCGACGACCGCGGCGACGACCGCGACGCCGACGAAGTACATCGGCACCCACGTGAGGGCGCCAGCGACGAGCGCGAGGACGGTGCGGATGCTGCTCGGTCGTTCCGGCGTCGTGGCCTGCATCGACTCTTCTCCAGTTCGGGACGGGGCCGACGGCGGTCGGCGTCGACATTATGTGCCGCCCGGGCGGGGGAGCGCGCGGCGGGACGGCCTCCGCGCTGTCAGCGGCTCGACGTACCCTTGTCGGGCTATGACATCTCTCTTCGACTCCTTGTCCCTGCCCGGATTCGGCCAGCTCGGCGAGGCACGCCTGCCGACGGTCGCGCCGCGCACCTTCGAGGACGCGGAGCCGCAGGAGGCGCCGGGCGCCGACGCCGAGGCGCTCCTCGAGGGGCTCAACCCGCAGCAGCGCGCGGCGGTCGAGCACAGCGGCTCGCCGCTGCTCATCGTCGCGGGCGCCGGCTCGGGCAAGACGCGGGTGCTCACGCACCGCATCGCCTACCTCCTCGCGACCGGCCGGGCGTACCCGAGCCAGATCCTCGCGATCACGTTCACGAACAAGGCCGCTGCCGAGATGCGCGAGCGCGTGGAGGCGCTCGTCGGCCCGCAGGCGCAGCGCATGTGGGTCTCGACGTTCCACTCGGCGTGCGTGCGCATCCTGCGCCGCGAGCATGAGCACGCAGGCCTGCGGTCGAGCTTCTCGATCTACGACGCCGCGGATTCGCAGCGGCTCATGACGCTCGTCGCGCGCGAGCTCGACCTCGACCCGAAGAAGTTCCCGCCGCGCGCGCTGCTCAACAAGGTCTCGGATCTCAAGAACGAGCTCGTCGACCCGGAGGACTACGCGAAGAAGGTCGGCGGTACCGAGGACGCGCAGGGCGGCGCGAGCCTCGACTCGGTGCTGTCGAGCGCGTACACGCGCTACCAGACGCGGCTGCGCGCGGCGCACGCCCTCGACTTCGACGACATCATCATGACGACCGTGCACCTGCTGCAGGCGTTCCCCGCCGTCGCGGAGCACTACCGCCGCCGGTTCCGGCACATCCTCGTCGACGAGTACCAGGACACGAACCACGCCCAGTACATGCTCGTCCGCGAGCTCACGGGCACGGGACCGACGGCGGAGGCGCCGCACGCGCTGCCGCCGGGCGAGCTGACCGTCGTCGGCGACTCGGACCAGTCGATCTACGCCTTCCGCGGCGCGACGATCCGCAACATCCTCGAGTTCGAGGCGGACTATCCGGACGCGCGCACGATCCTCCTCGAGCAGAACTACCGCTCGACGCAGACGATCCTGTCGGCGGCGAACGCCGTGATCGCCCGCAACGAGGACCGCCGCCCGAAGAAGCTCTGGACGGACTCGGGCGACGGCGCCAAGATCGTCGGCTGGACCGCGGACAACGAGCACGACGAGGCGCGCTTCGTCGCGGAGGAGATCGACCGTCTCCACGACTCGGACAGCGTCCGTCCGGGCGACGTCGCGATCTTCTACCGGACGAACGCGCAGTCTCGCGCGCTCGAGGAGGTGCTCATCCGTGTCGGCCTGCCGTACAAGGTGGTCGGCGGAACGCGCTTCTACGAGCGCCGCGAGATCAAGGACGCGGTCGCGTACCTGCGTGCGATCGCCAACCCGGACGACGACGTCAACGTGCGTCGCATCCTCAACGTCCCCAAGCGTGGGCTCGGTGACCGTGCGGAGGCCGCGGTCGCGGGCTTCGCTGCGCGCGAGCGCGTGTCCTTCGGCGCAGCACTCGAGCGCGCGGACGAGATCCCTGGTCTGACGAACCGCACGCTCAACCCGCTGCGCGCGTTCGCGGAGCTCATGGCCGAGCTGCGCGCGCTCGCGGACTCCGGCGCCAAGCCGGCTGACGTGCTCGCGGCCGCCCTCGACCGTACGGGCTACCTCGCCGAGCTGCGCGGCAGCGAGGACCCGCAGGACGCGACGCGTGTCGAGAACCTCGCCGAGCTGCACGCCGTCGCGACGGAGTTCTCGCAGCTCGACCCCGAGGGCGACCTCGCCGACTTCCTCGAGCGTGTCTCGCTCGTCGCCGACTCGGACCAGATCCCGTCGGCCGACGACGCCGCAGGGGACAGCGACGGCAAGCCCGTCGTCGAGCAGGGCATGGTCACCCTCATGACCCTGCACACGGCGAAGGGCCTCGAGTTCCCGGTCGTGTTCCTCACCGGGCTCGAGGACGGCACCTTCCCGCACATGCGCTCGCTGCACGACGAGAGCGAGCTCTCGGAGGAGCGACGCCTCGCGTACGTCGGCATCACCCGCGCCCGCGAGCGGCTCTACCTGACGCGGTCGGCCGTACGCTCGGCGTGGGGGCAGGCGAACGAGTTCCCGGCGAGCCGGTTCCTCGACGAGATCCCCGAGAACCTCATGGACTGGCGCCGCCGCGAGTCGAGCATGTCGACGCTCCGCGGTGGTTACGGCGGGCGCTCGCTCTACGGCGGCTCCTCGGGCGGCTCGGGCTCGTACGGCTCGGGCGGTCACGGCTCCGGCGGCTACGGCTCGGGCGGGTACGGGCCCGCCGGCGGCAGCGGTGCGAGGTCGGGCCCGGTCCGCACCCGACGCCAGGACCCGCCGTCGCCGTCGTTCGGTTCCGCGAAGCCCGAGGGAGAGGTCCCGGACCTCGCGATCGGGGACCGGGTCACCCACGACTCGTACGGGCTCGGCACGGTCGTGCTCGTCGAGGGTGCGGGCCGTAACGCGGTCGCCAAGGTCGACTTCGGGGTCGACGGCGTCAAGCGGCTACTGCTGCGCTACTCGCCCGTCACGAAGCTCTAGCAAGACGACCGGGCGCACGGATCGCCCAGATGCACACCCGCCCGGTGGTTCCGGGCGATCCGTCGCTACTCCGCTCACCGAGACAGGGACCTGATGACTGACACCTGGCACACCGTCCCGCTGGACCTGCAGCATGTTCGGGGTGCGCTGCGCCTCGAACCGACCGACCGCGGCGTCGCCCCGCACCGGCTGCCCGCATGGGCGGTCGAGCAGGCGGCCGACCCCCAGCTGACGATGGTCGAGGCGCAGGGAGCGGGCGTCCGCGTCGCCCTGCGCACGGCCGCGACGGTCGTCGAGCTCGTCGCGCACCGCACGCGCGTCACGTACGCGGGCGCGCCTGCGCGCCCGGACGGGAGCGTGGACCTCGTCGTCGACGGCGAGGTCGTCGGGCGCCAGAGGTCGTCGGGCGGCAGCACGACCGAGCTCGACATGGTGACCGGCCAGCCGACGTTCATCCCGGGGGAGGACTTCACGGCGTCCTTCGCCGGCCTCGCGCCCACGGTCAAGGACGTCGAGGTGTGGCTGCCCCACAACGAGACGCTCGAGCTCGTCGAGGTCCGCGCGAACGGGCCCGTCGAGCCGCTCACGACGCACCAGCGCACCTGGCTGCACCACGGCAGCTCGATCAGCCAGGGCTCCAACGCGGCTCGCCCGACCGGCACGTGGCCCGCGGTCGCCGCCCGCCTCGCGGGCGTCGAGCTGATCAACCTCGGCTTCGGCGGAGCCGCCCTGCTCGACCCGTTCGTCGCGCGCACCATGCGTGACCTGCCGGCCGACGTCATCTCGTTCTCGCTCGGCATCAACATCGTCAACGCCGACGTCATGCGGATGCGCGCGTTCCGCGCGGGCCTCCACGGCTTCATCGACACGATCCGCGACGGCCACCCGAACACGCCGCTGCTCGTCGTCACGCCCCTGCACTGCGCGATCCACGAGACGACACCGGGCCCGGGGGCGTTCGACCCCGAAGCGCTGGCGGAAGGTCGGCTCGGGTTCCGCGCGACCGGAGACCCCGCCGAGGTCCCTGCCGGGCGGCTCACGCTCGAGACGATCCGCGCCGAGACCGCCCGGATCGTCGCCGAGCGACGCCGCACCGACCCGAACCTTCACCTGCTCGACGGTCTCGAGCTGTACGGCGCCGAGGACGAGGCCGCGCACCCGCTGCGCGACAGCCTCCACCCTGACGCCGAGACGCACCGCTTCGTCGGCGAGCGCTTCGCCCGCGCCGCGTTCGCGGACGGCCCGCTCGGCTAGTCCTGCCCGGGCGCCTCTCTGATCCCGTGGTCGCACCCGATCGCGGTCGTCGCCAAGACCGTCGACCGGTCGGTGAGGAAGGCGCGCGAACCGTTGTCGAGCGGGAAGCAGTAGTCGTCCCCGGGGCCAGCCGGGTCGTAGATCGACAGCGGCGGCCGTTGGTCCGTCTCGGTCGACGGTGCGGCCAGCGAGGAGAATCCCCCGTCGTCAAACAGGAGGCACAGGTACACGGTGGCGTCCGCCTTGGTCCACGCGTCGAGCTGTTGCCGCGTGACCTGCGGGGCCGACTCCGCCTCGGCCTCGCACTCCGCGGTCACCTCGGGGTAGTCGTCGTGGGACGACGGGGCTGCCTTGCTCGGCTCGGGTGGGGTAGGTGCTGGCGGCGGCGTGGGCGCGCTGCACGAGACGAGCACGCCCATGCCCAGCGTGAGCACGACGGTCGCGAGTGTCGCGCATGCGTGGCGCATCATCCCGTCGTCACCCCGCCATTCCACGCTCTGACACCCTTGAGCTCGGTGAAGGAGTATCGAGCCTTGCTGCAGTTCTTCTTCACGTCGGGGGACTGGTCATTCGACGACGTCACGATCCCGAGCACCCGGACGTATCCGGACTTATCGGGGTCGGCATAGTACGCGGAACCGCCCGAGTCTCCGGGCTTGAAGCCCGTGCATGTCCCGACGCCGTCACGATTCGGGTCACTCATCGTCACGGTGAGGTAGCCCACCTTGGTCGTAGTTCTCGAGTCCACCGCGACGTCGCGAGTCGCATGGCTCTTGAGGACGCGATACCTGCAGATCTGACCGGTGGTGCGCCCGGTCGAGCAGAGCTCCGTCCCATTGGCGCGAGACCCGAAGTTCCCGCGAGAGATCGGGAGCGAGGC
The DNA here is from genome assembly GCF_002564025.1 of Flavimobilis soli. Lineage (NCBI taxonomy): Bacteria > Bacillati > Actinomycetota > Actinomycetes > Micrococcales > Jonesiaceae > Flavimobilis > Flavimobilis soli. The sequence continues at coordinate 1,060,833 of NZ_PDJH01000001.1, read as the reverse complement.
TGACGACGACAGAGCGCCGTTGTAGAGGCGCATTGAGTACGTGCTGCCCTTGATCAGCTGCCAGTCGCCATAGTCCTTCGTCGTCCCGGTCCATGTGGTCGTGTACGTAGACCCGACGGTCGTCTTCCCGTTCTTGAAGGTGGCCTTCCCGCAATGGCCGGCGGTGAGCATGTACCGGACCGAGTTGTAGACGATCGGCACACCGAGCGAGCAAGCGCTTCCGTTCGTCTGATTGACGATCTCTGCGCCGCCGTAGAAGGGTGCGGTGTCAGCCTTGCGCGTGCCTGTCGGCTCCGAGGTCCCTCCCTCCCGCAAGAGGACCGGCACACCCAAGGCGTTGACGTCGATCTGCGGCACAGGGCTCAGTGCCCGACGGCTGGCTTTGCCCTGATCAGGAGCCAGCTCGATCACCTCGGCCCCCTGTGAGAGTGACTCCCACTTGTCAATGTCGAGGTCGACGGCGAGTGCGTTGTTCTCGACGTCGGGGGCCAGTTGCGTGATGTCGAGATCGTCCCAGGCCTCGTCGGTGATCGCAGCCTGCGCGGCCAGTAGCTCGTCCGTCGAGTGTTCGACCTCGATGACTCGGATGAGCGAGTCGAACTTCGTGCCGACAGCCTTGCGCAAGGTCTTGACAAGCGACTGCCCGTCGCGAGTCAGGTAGATCTCAACCATGCTCGAGTCGGAGGTGAGGGAGACGCCAGCCGTCAGGTCCTCGTTCTCGGCTGCGATGTTCGAGAGGGCCTCTGCTGCGCGCTCCACCTCGGGAGATGCCGCGCCGTACCAGATGCGTGAGCGGTCGGTGTCCGTCATGTTGACCCCTGGAGGGGCGTTCGGGGCCGAGTGCCCCGGCAAGGCTGACCCTGCGAGCGCGAGCACGGCGCAGACCGCGCTGACGGCTGCACGGCGAGAGGATGTGCGTCGAGAGTTCGTCATCGGGCTCCAAGCCTTCGTCATTGCGCTGCGCGAGAATCGGCTCCGGAACCCGGGCGACCTGGTGGCGCTCATCCCCCTTCTGTTGCGTCCCGCTCCTTTCTTGCAGATCGCGGTCGACTTGGGGAGGCGGGGAACGAGGTGTGAGGTGGGCTACACAGGGCCGAGGTCCCGTGACAACTCGTTGAGGTCTACGCTAGGCGAAGGTGTCTCGATGTCGAGACACCCGAGCCGGCCGATGGAAGGACACGCAGGGTGGACCTGTTTGAATACCAGGCGCGCGACATCTTCGAGAAGCACGGAGTGCCCGTGCTCGGTGGCGTGGTCGCCACCACCCCCGAAGATGCCCGTCGCGGCGCTGAGGAACTGATCGCTCGCGGGAACTCGCCCGTCGTCGTCGTGAAGGCGCAGGTCAAGACCGGCGGTCGCGGCAAGGCTGGCGGCGTCAAGCTCGCAAAGTCCGCCGACGAGGCGCAGCAGCGTGCCGAGGAGATCCTCGGCCTCGACATCAAGGGCCACGTCGTGCGCACCGTGATGATCGCCGAGGGTGCGAGCATCGCGCAGGAGTTCTACTTCTCCGTCCTGCTCGACCGCGCCAACCGCTCCTACCTGGCCATGTGCTCGGTCGAGGGCGGCATGGAGATCGAGCAGCTCGCCGTCGAGCGCCCCGAGGCGCTCGCGAAGGTGCCCGTCGACCCGCAGGTCGGCATCGACCAGGCGAAGGCTGACGAGATCGTCGCCGCCGCCGGCTTCGACGCCTCGATCGCGCCGAAGGTCGCCGAGGTCATCATCAAGCTGTGGAACGTCTACAAGGGTGAGGACGCGACGCTCGTCGAGGTCAACCCGCTCGTCCTGACCGAGGCCGGCGACATCGTCGCGCTCGACGGCAAGGTCTCGCTCGACGAGAACGCGTCGTTCCGTCACGCCGACCACGCCGAGCTCGAGGACGCCGCGGCGACCGACCCGCTCGAGGCGAAGGCCAAGGCTGCGAACCTCAACTACGTCAAGCTCGACGGCCAGGTCGGCATCATCGGCAACGGCGCGGGCCTCGTCATGAGCACGCTCGACGTCGTCGCGTACGCCGGTGAGAAGCACGGTGGCGTGAAGCCCGCGAACTTCCTCGACATCGGTGGCGGCGCCTCGGCCCAGGTCATGGCGAACGGCCTCGACGTCATCCTCGGCGACGAGCAGGTCAAGTCCGTGTTCGTCAACGTCTTCGGCGGCATCACGGCGTGCGACGAGGTCGCGAACGGCATCGTCAAGGCCCTCGAGATCCTCGGGGACCACGCGACCAAGCCGCTCGTCGTGCGTCTCGACGGGAACAACGTCGTCGAGGGTCGTCGCATCCTCGAGACGGCGAACCACCCGCTCGTGACCCTCGTCGACACCATGGACGGCGCGGCCGACAAGGCCGCCGAGCTGGCCAACGCCTGAGCCGGCCCGGACTAGAGAGAAGCGAACGAGACATGGCAATCTTCATCAACGACGCCTCGAAGGTCGTCGTCCAGGGCATGACCGGCTCCGAGGGCCAGAAGCACACGACGCGCATGCTCGCGTCCGGCACGAACATCGTCGGCGGCGTGAACCCGCGCAAGGCCGGCACGTCCGTGACCTTCCCGAAGGGTGACGGCTCCGTCGACGTGCCCGTGTTCGGCACGGTCGCCGAGGCCATGGAGAAGACCGGCGCCGACGTGTCGGTCATCTTCGTCCCGCCGGCGCACACCAAGGCCGCCGTCATCGAGGCGATCGACGCGGGCATGCCGCTCGTCGTCATCATCACCGAGGGCATCCCGGTCGCGGACACCGCGGAGTTCTTCGCGCACGCGCAGGCCAAGGGCGTCCGCCTCATCGGCCCGAACTGCCCCGGCCTCATCAGCCCCGGGCTGTCCAACGTGGGCATCATCCCCGCGGACATCACGGGCCCCGGCAAGATCGGCCTCGTGTCGAAGTCGGGCACGCTGACGTACCAGATGATGTACGAGCTGCGTGACTTCGGGTTCTCGACCGCGATCGGCATCGGCGGCGACCCGATCATCGGCACGACGCACATCGACGCGCTCGAGGCGTTCGAGCAGGACCCGGACACCGCGGCGATCGTCATGATCGGCGAGATCGGTGGCGACGCTGAGGAGCGCGCGGCCGCGTACATCGCGGAGCACGTCACCAAGCCGGTCGTCGGCTACGTCGCGGGCTTCACCGCCCCCGAGGGCAAGACGATGGGCCACGCCGGTGCGATCGTGTCCGGCTCGTCCGGCACCGCGCAGGCGAAGAAGGAGGCCCTCGAGGCCGCGGGTGTGCGCGTCGGCAAGACGCCGTCCGAGACGGCCGCGATCATGCGGGAGATCCTCTCGGCCTGAGCCGAGCAGAAGCACGACGGCGCCCGCCGGGACCATGTCCCGGCGGGCGCCGTCGCGTCCCGGGGCCGGCATGGCTCGGAGGGCCCGCTCCACGCTCCTGACCCGCCGGGCGCACGGATCGCCCGGGTGCACGTGTCACGTGTGCAGCGAGGCGATCGGTGGCGCGCCGTGCGGCACGCCGCAGGCATGGATCGCCCGGCTGCACGTGTCACGTGTGCGTGAGGGCGATCGGTGCCGCCCCGGCCCGAGGCCGTCGTGTGTGAGACCCGTGGTGATGCGTGTCGGGTCGCTGCGCCGTCGTGCGCGTGGGTGACGATGGACGGGTGAGCGCACCGACGGGCGCGCTCGCCGTCCTGGGCCGGCGCCGCCGGATCATCGAGGACGGCGCAGCGCCAGAGCCCCGAACCACCGAGACAGCACCCTGGGTCACCGGGGTGCTCGCTGCCGTGCAAGCAGCGATCGCGTCGCTCGCGCTGCTCGTCCTGCCTGCTGTGATCGTCTTCGTCCTCTCGTCCGGCGACCCCTCCAACCAGGGCGTCGAGTGGACCACGTCCGCGTCGACCGGGGCAGGGCTGTGGCTGCTCGCGCACGGGGTCCCGCTCGTCGTCGGCGGCACGGACGTCTCGCTCGTCCCGCTCGGCATGTCGCTGCTCGCCGGGCTGCTCTGCTACGGCTCTGCGCGCCGCACCGCCCACCCGGGGCTCGCGTCGTGGGGCGCGGGCGTCGGCGCGTACACCCTGTTCGTGCTCTTCGTGATGCTCGTGTCGGGGCACGCCGGGCTGCCGCAGGCAGGCATGGCGGTCGTCGGCGGCGTTCTCGTCTCGGGCTCGGCGCTCGGCGCCGCGGCCGTCGTGCACCCGGACGGTCTGCGCGCCGAGGGAGTGGTGCGCCCGCTGACGGACCGGCTCCCGGCCGCGGTCCGCGCGGGGCTGCGCGGCGGCTTCCTCGTGGCAGCGTTCCTCGTCCTCGCGGCGACCTTCCTCGCCCTGCTGTGGATGTTCCTCGGCCGGTCGCGGTCGATGGACGTCGTCATGGCGCTCGGCGTCTCCGGCTTCGACGCGGTCGTGCTCGCGGCCGCGCAGGCGACCTACGTCGGCAACCTCGTCGCGTGGGGCACAGCCTGGATCGCCGGTCCGGGCTTCGCGGTCGGCGCGGGCAGCCACTTCGGGCCGACCGGCGCCGAGGCCGGCCCGATGCCCGTCGTGCCGCTCCTCGGAGCGCTGCCCAGCTCCTCGTCGCCGCACCCCGCGTGGTCCGTGGTCCCGCTGCTCGTCGTGCTGTTCGGCATGGTCGCGGGCGTCCTCGTGCGACGGCGTCTCCCGGGCATGTCGTGGCCGCAGGCGGCCGCGGCGGCCGTGACGACGGCGCTCTGCGCAGGTCTCGTCGTGGGGGCGATCACGTCGGTCGCGGGCGGCGCCGTGGGCCCGGGGCGCATGCAGGAGGTCGGCGCCGACCGCTGGGCCGTCGCCGGAGCGGTGTCCGCAGAGACGTTCCTGGGCGTCGCGCTCTGGCTCGCGCTGTGGCACGAGTCGACGCGAGCCTGGCTCTCGAGCCTCGTCAGCCGCGACCGCTGGCGTCGAGTGCCCGAGCCGGAGGAGGACGCAGCAGGAGACGACGCAGCAGGCGACGACGACGCTCGGGACGAGGGGCCGCAGGGCGCGGCTGTGCCGGCCACGGAACCGGAGCGCGACGCGACGGCGCCGCGCTCGGGCGGGACGGGGCGCGACAGCTCGGCCCGTCCGACGGCGCCTCGCTCCGCGCGGTCGTCGCGCTCGCCACGGTCCGCCCGGACCGCGAGCTCGGTGCGTTCGTCGCAGACTGGCCGGACCACCTCGACGACGCGTACGGCGTCGACGGGGCGCACGGCGGCCTCGGGTGTCACAGCGGCGACCTCGCGCAGCGCGCCCACGGGAGGCACGGCCGCGAGCGGGACGACGGCTGCGACGGGCAGGACGGCCGCGACCGGCAGGACGGCTGCGTCGGGGAGGACGGCGGCGAGCGGGACGACGGCGCGGACCGGCGCCAGCGGCGCGTCCGTATCGACTGCCGCGTCCACCTCGACCGCGCCGACCGGCGCCACCGCAGCCTCCACCTCGACCGCGGCGACCGGCACGAGCGTGCCGACCACCTCGACCGCGGCATCGAGCGCGGACTAGCTCCCGGAGCCGCCCCGCGCGCGGTCGAGCAGGCCGTCGCGCCACGACTCGAGGTCGGCGTTGAGCCTGTCGTTGCACTCGATGCGCGCCTGGACCGTGATCGCCTCGGCGCGGCAGCGTGCGTCCCGTTCCTGGATGTCCCACACGAGCACGGTCGACGCGACCGACAGGGTGAACACCGCGGCGAGGATAGTCCCGGCGGCGACCGCGGGCAGGAGCAGGCTGCCCGAGCGGGCGCGCACACCTGCGGCGATCGCGCGCACGCCGACGACGACGGCGACGATCCCGAACGGGATCGTGAGCATGCGCGCCGGGAAGGCTGCGAACGTCGGGAGCATCGTGAGCACCATCGCGATGCCGAGCTGCATCGAGCGCCGGGCGGCGAGCGCCACCTGCTCAGGCTCGGGCGCGGGGCGTGCGGGCTTGCGCGGGGCCGTCGGCGGGCTGGGGGTGGGGCTCTGCGACACCGAGGGGCTCCGTTCTGACGCGCGGGCACGGCGCCGGGTGGCGCTAGGGTCGGTCCCGTGGCTGATGACTCCGTTCCGATCATGTCCCACCCGAGCGTTGCAGGGCGAACCGACGTGACGCGCGTCGTCGTCCTCGTGTCGGGGGCGGGGTCGAACCTCGCCGCGCTGCTCACGGCGCACGACGACGCCGCGTACGGCGCTCGCGTCGTCGGCGTCGTCTCGGACAAGGCGTCCGCGGGCGGCCTCGACATCGCCCGTGCGGCAGGCGTGCCGACGGCGGTCGTCGCGCCGGCCGACTTCGAGGACCGCGCCGCGTGGGACCGCGGCCTCGCGCGCAGCGTCGGTGTGTTCTCGCCCGACCTCGTCGTGTCGGCGGGCTTCATGCGCATCCTCGGAGCCGCGTTCCTGGACGAGTTCGGCGGGCGCACGGTCAACACGCACCCCGCGCTCCTGCCGTCGTTCCCCGGCGCGCACGGTGTGCGCGACGCGCTCGCGTACGGCGTGCGGGTCACGGGCGCGACGTTCCACGTCGTCGACGCCGGCGTCGACACGGGCCCGATCATCGCGCAGACGGTCGTCGAGGTCCTCGACGACGACGACGAGGAGTCTCTGCACGAGCGCATCAAGGTCGCGGAGCGCGAGATGCTCGTCGCGCAGGTGGGGCGCATCGCACGTGGTGGTCTGCGCCTCGAGGCGGGTCGCGCTGTCGTCGGTCGCGGCTGGGCCTGAGCCGGGGCATCCCGCGACCTGGTGCCGGCCGCGGGCCGTGCGCCGTCGACAGGCTCGCGTGCTGCTTCGGACGAGGTGACCTGACCCTGCCGGGGGCAGGACGGTCCCGCTAGACTGGTCCCTGGTCGTGACTGGCGAAGGTGGGCTCAACCACCGGGAAGCGGCTGAGGTTCCCTGCCGAGGGCGCCGCCCGCCTGGGCGCCCTGTCGGACACGTATCCGAACGCAACCTCAGGAGCCAGAATGTCGTCCTCCAGCACCCCTGACCAGGCCGTGACGCCCCTGACCGACGACGCCCGTCGCCCCGTGCGCCGCGCGCTCGTCTCGGTCTACGACAAGACGGGCCTCGTCCCGTTCGCCCAGGCCCTGCACGCCGAGGGCGTCGAGATCGTCTCGACCGGCTCGACGGCATCGACGATCGCCGCGGCTGGCGTGCCGGTGACCCCCGTCGAGTCGCTCACGGGTTTCCCCGAGTGCCTCGAGGGTCGCGTGAAGACGCTGCACCCGCGCGTGCACGCGGGGATCCTCGCGGACACCCGTAAGCCCGACCACCTCGCGCAGCTCGCGGAGCTCGAGATCGCGCCGTTCGAGCTCGTCGTCGTCAACCTGTACCCGTTCACGCAGACGGTCGCGTCGGGTGCGACGCCGGACGAGTGTGTCGAGCAGATCGACATCGGCGGCCCGTCGATGGTGCGTGCCGCGGCGAAGAACCACCCGTCGGTCGCCGTCGTCGTCGACCCGGTCGCGTACGACGCGGTCGTCGAGGCGGTCTCGGCCGGAGGCTTCACGTACGCGCAGCGCAAGGCGCTCGCGGCGCAGGCGTTCGTGCACACCGCGGAGTACGACGTCGCGGTCGCGTCGTGGATGGGCTCGGTCCTGTCGCCGACGGACGACGTCGCGCACGACGGCGAGGTCGTCTCGACCGGCTTCCCCGCGTGGATCGGGGCGACCTACGAGCGTGCGGACGTGCTGCGCTACGGCGAGAACCCGCACCAGCGCGCTGCCCTGTACACGGTCGGCTCGGGCGAGGGCGGCCTCGCCCAGGCGACGCAGTTGCACGGCAAGGCGATGAGCTACAACAACTACGTCGACGCGGACGCCGCGTGGCGCGCCGCGCACGACCACGGCGAGCAGCCGACCGCGGCGATCATCAAGCACGCGAACCCGTGCGGTATCGCGGTCGGCGCGGACATCGCGGACGCCCACGCGAAGGCGCACGCGTGCGACCCGCTCTCGGCGTTCGGCGGCGTGATAGCGCTCAACGACGTCGTTTCCGTCCCGGCGGCCCGCCAGATCGCGGAGATCTTCACCGAGGTCGTCGTCGCGCCGGGCTACGAGCCCGAGGCGCTCGACATCCTGCGCGCGAAGAAGAACGTGCGCCTGCTCATGGTCGACGCGCCGCCGTCCGCGGCGGTCGAGACGCGCCCGATCTCGGGCGGCCTGCTCGTCCAGGCGGTCGACCGGGTCGACGCCGAGGGTGACGACCCGACGACGTGGACGCTCGCCGCGGGCGAGGCGGCCGACGAGGCGACGCTCGCGGACCTCGCGTTCGCGTGGCGCGCGGTGCGTGCGGTGAAGTCGAACGCGATCCTCCTGGCCGACGGCGGCGCGTCCGTCGGCGTCGGCATGGGACAGGTCAACCGGGTCGACTCGTGCCGCCTCGCGGTCGAGCGCGCGAACTCGGGGGAGGCGGAGCGTGCGCGGGGCGCGGTCGCGGCGTCGGACGCCTTCTTCCCGTTCTCGGACGGCCTGCAGGTGCTCATCGACGCGGGGGTGCGTGCGGTCGTGCAGCCGGGCGGCTCGGTGCGTGACGACGAGTCGGTCGCGGCGGCGCAGGCCGCGGGCGTGACGATGTACTTCACGGGGACGCGCCACTTCGCGCACTGACGCGAGGTTCACGAGCTCGACGGGTGAGGGCCCGGCCGCTGCGGCGGCCGGGCCCTCGCCGTGTCCGGCGCGTGCGGTGCGAGGAGGTCGCCGCACGGCCCGGCGATTGCAAAGAACTCTTTGCAAAGACATCTTTGCATAATACGGTGGTGCCATGAGAACCAAGGTCGTCACCGATCTCGACACCCTCCGGGCCGTCACGCACCCCCTGCGCATGCGCATCCTCGGCACCCTGCGCCTCGAGGGCCCTGCGACCGCGTCCGAGCTCGCTCGCGCCCTCGGCGAGTCGAGCGGGTCGACGTCGTACCACCTGCGACAGCTCGAGCGGTACGGCTACGTCGTCGACGACGTCCCCGACGGCGACGACGACCGCCCCGCGTCGCGGCGCGAGCGCCGCTGGCGCGCCGCCCACCAGCAGACCGAGCTGCCCGCCGAGCTGTGGTCGGGGGAGGGCGGTCGCGAGGCGCACGCCCAGCTCGCCGCCCGCCAGACCGAGCACCTGCGCCGCGGCATCGCCGCCCGCATCGAGACGACCGACCCCGCCGACCCGGCATACGAGCACTCCGACTACCTCGTGCACCTCGACCGCGAGGGCGCGCAGGCGATGCTCGCCGAGCTCCGCGAGGTCGTTCTGCGGTACACCGGCCGCGGCGGCGAGCTGCCCATCTCCGTGCACCTCCTCGCCCTCCCGGCGACGACGTGATGCCCGACGACGGCGCGGGAGCCGACGCCGTGGGCACGGCGCCGGACATCGGCACCGAGGCCTACCCGCCACCGCGCCCGCAGCTCGCTCTGGCCCAGGTCCGCAACCGCTTCTGGCTGCTCACGGGCCTGCGCTGGCTGCCCGTCGGTCTGCTGCTGCCCGTCATGACCCTCCTGCCGCTGCAGCGCGGCCTCACCGTCGCGCAGCTCGGCGCCGCGCTCGCCACGCAGGGCATCGTGGTGCTGCTGCTCGAGCTGCCGACGGGCGGCCTCGCGGACGCGCTCGGCAGACGCCCCGTGGTCCTCGCGTCAGCGGGCTTCGCGATCGTCGCGCTCGGCCTCGTCGCCGTCGCGAGGACGCCGCTCGCGTTCGCGGTCGCGTTCGGCGTCATGGGCGTCTTCCGCGCGCTCGACTCGGGTCCGCTCAACGCGTGGTTCGTCGACGCCGTCCACGCGAGCCCCACCCCGGACGACGGAGATGCGGAGAGCCGGTCCGCGACCGTCGCGCGCGGCCTGTCGGGCGCAGGGGTCGTGAGCGGCGTCGGCATCGCCTCGGGCGCACTCGCGGCGGGCGGGCTCGTCGCATGGGCGCCGACCGGGTCGTCGCGGGCGCTCGACCTCGTCGTCTACGTCGCGATCGTCGCGACGGTCGGCCAGCTCGTCGCCGCAGCGCTCCTCGTGCGCGAGGACCGGCCGCGCGAGCGCGGCGCGCTCGGCCGGTCCGTGCGCGGCACCCCGCGCGCGATCCGCGACGGCGTCCTGCTGCTGCGACGCTCGCGCGTGCTCACCGCGCTCGTCGCCGTCGAGCTGTTCTGGGGCTTCGGCATGGTCGCGTTCGAGACGCTCATGCCCGTGCGCGCCGCGGAGCTCGTCGGCGGCCCCGACGCCGCCGCAGCGCTCCTCGGACCCGTCACCGCGGCCGGTTGGGGCGTCGCGGCGCTCGGCGCCGCGCTCGTCGCCCCGCTCCTGCGGCTCGGCAGCATCCGCAACGTCTCTCTCGTGCTGCGGCTCGTGCAGGGCGCGACGGTCGTCGGGATGGGGCTCGTCGGCGGCGTCGTCGGTCTCGTCGCCGCGTACCTGCTCACGTACGCCGTCCACGAGGCGTCCGGCGTCCTCTACGAGACGCTGCTCCACGAGCAGGTCGGCAACGAGAACCGCGCGACGGTCCTGTCGCTCGCGTCGATGGTCGGGCAGCCGTCGAGCTCGCTCGGCCTCGTCGTCCTCGGAGCGGTCGCGACCGGAGCCTCGACGGGCGCGGCGATCGTCGTCGGCGGGGTCGTGCTCGCCCTCGCAGCCCCGCTCTTCCGGGTGCGCGAGAAGCAGCGGGAGCCGCTACCGCAGGCGTGAGTCCGGGTCGGCGGCGACCACAGGGTCGAGCCGCGGCAGCTCGGCGCCCGCGAACAGGCGCCGCGCCGCGGCGACGTCGCGCGGCCGGTCGACGGCCAGGGCTGCCGTGAGCACGCGGCCGGGCCGACCGTCGTCGGGAGCGAACCACAGGGCGGTCCATCCGCCCGCGCCGCCCGGGCGCTCGTCGCCGCCACGCACGACGACGTCGTCCTGCGGGCTCGGCACACCGAACATCGACAGCTCGTGCCCGAGCTGCGTCGAGAACACGTAGGGAGCAGGGTCCGGTGCGGGTCCGTCGACGAGTCCCAGGAGCGAGCGGACGGCCGTCTCCGGACCGGTGAGCGCGGCGTCCCAGTGCCCGCCCGCGACCCAGCCGTGGCGCGGCGAACGGCGCAGCGCAGCGTCACCGACGACGCGCACGCCCTCGAGCCCCGCGACCGGTAGGCCGGTCGCGTCGATCGGGCGGTGCTCCTCGTCGACGACGACCGCCCCGCGCGGCCCGAGGTCCACGAGACCGGCGAGCGTGCCGCCGAGCCAGGCCGTCGCGGGACGCGCGCCGACCGCCGCGACCACGACGTCGGCCTCGATCGTCGTGCCGTCGCCCAGGTCGACGCCGTCGCGTCGCACCGCGACGACGCTCGCTCCCGTGACGAGCCGCAGCCCGGGATGGTCCTCGTACCAGGGGAGCGTGAGCCGGCCCGCATGCTCGCCGAGCGCGGCCGCGAGCGGCGCGGACGCCGCCTCGACCACCGTCACCGCGATGCCCGCGTCCGTGAGGACGCCCGCGAGCTCCGCACCGATCCAGCCGGCGCCGACGCACACGACGTGGCCGCGCCCGCCCGCGGCCGTCACCTCGGCGAGGCGGGCGCGCAGCCGGTCCGCGTCGTCGGCGGTGTGCAGCACGAGCGCGTCCTCCCAGCCCTGAGGGCGGACGGGCCGCGAGCCGCACGCGACGACGACGGCGTCGGTCTCGAGCGTGCGACGTGTGCCGTCCGCGTCGCGCAGCCCCACGCGGTAGGCGGGGCCCTGGCCGTCCGCGACCGCCTCGAGCCCGACGGCCTGCGTACCCAGGAGCACGTCGTCGGCGAGCTCCGAGAGCCGGATGTCGAGGTCGTCCGCGAGCCACGTCGGCTGCGGGCGGTCGAGGAGGTGCTTCGAGAGCGGCGGGCGGTCGTACGGCGCGATCGGCTCGTCGCCGACGACCGTCACGCGACCCGTGAACCCGAGGTCCCGCAGGCGGGAGGCCGTGCGCGCGCCGGCGAGGCCGGCCCCCACGACGACGACGGAACGAGGGGCGCAGGTGCCGGTGGGCGCGGGGTCGATCACGGGACAACGGTAGTCTCGTGGGCGGACCTGGGCCGGGCGGCCCAGCAGGAGACACACTCGAGGAGGTCGTCGTGGAGCAGACGAGCCCGGGCGACGACCCCGAGGTCGACGCCGGTCGCGTCCCCGTCGACGACGTCGCCGCGGCCTCCCGTGCGATCGCCCCGCGGCGCAACCTGTGGATCTGGGCCAACGCGACGATGATCGTCGTCGTGTGCGTGCTCGCGTTCGTGAGCGGCGCCCGCATCGCTGCCCTCGTCCTCGCCGCCCAGCTCGCGCTCTGCGGCGGCGTGCGTCTCGTCGCGGCTGAGCCGGTCGCGGGCCTCGCGATCCGCTCCCGCTTCTTCGACGTCGGGCTCTTCTGGGCCCTGTGCGGCGCGATCACCGCGCTCGCGCTGACGGCCCCGCAGCTCTAGCCGCAGGCCGCGGACGACGAAGGCCGCCACCCCGGTCCGGGTGGCGGCCTTCGTCGTGCAGTTGCGCGTCAGCCGCGCGGAGCCTCGGGCTCCTCGTCCGACACCGTGGCCTCGGCCTCGGCCTCGGCCTCGGCCTCGGCCTCGTCCGCGGACGCGTCCACAGACGCGTCGGCGGCTGCGGCGTCCACGGCTGCCGTGTCCGGGGTTGCGGCGTCCTCGGCTGCCGTGACGGCGGCCGTGGCGTCGTCCTGGTCGCCGTCGATCAGCGCGGGCGGCACCTTCGTCGTGACGAGGCGATACGCGGCGCCGGCGACGACCGCGCCGACGAGCGGCGCGAGCGCGAAGAGCCAGAGCTGCGAGAGCGCCCACGACGTCGAGAACAGCGCGATGCCGAACGAGTACGCGGGGTTGATGCCACCGTTGGTCAGCGGGACCGTCACGACCGTCAGGCCGCCGAGGACGAGGCCCACGAGGACGATCGGGTTCGCGGCCCACGAGCGGCGTCCGGTGACGCCGAGGAAGACGCCGACCAGGACGGCTGCGGCGATCGCCTGGACGATGAGCGCGTTCGTCAGGGTCACGTCGATCGCGCCCTCCGAGATGCGTCCGAGGGGCGAGTTCGCGCCGAACCCGTTGGCGGCGAGGGAGACGACGTCGCGCTGCGACGCGGCCTGGAGGGCCACGCCGAAGGACTGCGGCGTCGCGAGGAACAGCGTGAGGCCGGCGAGGGCCGCGCCGACGAGCTGCGCGAGCCAGTAGGGGAGGACGTCGCGCCACGAGAAGCGTCCCGCGACGGCCAGGCCGAGGGTCACGGCGGGGTTGAGGTGCCCGCCCGAGACGCGCGAGACGGCGGTGCCCGCGGCGGCGACGGCGGCCGCGGCCGCGACAGCGACCCCGAGCGTCCCCGTGCCGACGGCGTTGATCGAGGCGTACACCAGAGCGCCGCCGACGAGCAGCACGAGCACGAAGGAGGCGAAGATCTCGGCTCCCACGCGGGCGAGCAGTCCCGGGGGCGTGTCGTCGAGGTCGATGAGGTCGAAGTCGGGCTCGTGCAATGTCGTCGACATGCGGTTCCTGTCTGTGGGGCCCCGTCAGGGGCGTCCGGCGGTTCGCTGGATGCTCTCACCGTGGGCTGAGCACTGCCTGAGTCTGGCACCGTGACGTAGGTCGGTCCACGCCGCCAGAACTATCTTGACGTCAAGAAGTCGGATAGGCTCGGCCGAGGAACCCCCCCACCGCAGAAGACACAGGAGATCCGTGCGCATGGGCAAGATCAAGGTCGTCAACCCGGTAGTCGAGCTCGACGGCGACGAGATGACGCGCATCATCTGGCAGTTCATCAAGGACCGCCTCATCCACCCGTACCTCGACATCGACCTCAAGTACTACGACCTGTCGATCGAGAACCGCGACGCGACCGACGACCAGGTGACGATCGACGCCGCGAACGCGATCAAGCAGTACAACGTCGGCGTCAAGTGCGCGACGATCACGCCCGACGAGGCGCGCGTCGAGGAGTTCGGCCTCAAGAAGATGTGGGTCTCGCCCAACGGCACGATCCGCAACATCCTCGGTGGCGTCGTCTTCCGCGAGCCGATCATCATCTCGAACATCCCGCGTCTGGTGCCGGGCTGGAACAAGCCGATCATCATCGGCCGTCACGCCCACGGCGACCAGTACAAGGCGACCAACTTCAAGGTCCCCGGCGCCGGGACCCTCACGCTGACGTACACGCCTGCTGACGGCTCCGAGGAGATCAAGCAGACCGTCGTGACCTTCCCCGAGGAGGGTGGCGTCGCGATGGGCATGTACAACTTCAACGAGTCCATCAAGGACTTCGCCCGCGCCTCGTTCGCGTACGGCCTGCAGCGCAGCTACCCCGTCTACCTCTCGACGAAGAACACGATCCTCAAGGCCTACGACGGCCAGTTCAAGGACCTGTTCCAGGAGGTCTTCGACACGGAGTTCAAGGAGCAGTTCGAGGCTGCCGGCCTCACCTACGAGCACCGCCTCATCGACGACATGGTCGCCTCGGCCATGAAGTGGGAGGGCGGCTACGTCTGGGCCTGCAAGAACTACGACGGCGACGTCCAGTCGGACACGGTCGCGCAGGGCTTCGGCTCGCTCGGCCTCATGACGTCGGTCCTCATGACGCCTGACGGCAAGACCGTCGAGGCCGAGGCCGCGCACGGCACGGTGACGCGTCACTACCGCCAGCACCAGCAGGGCAAGCCGACGTCGACGAACCCGATCGCCTCGATCTTCGCGTGGACCCGCGGCCTCATGCACCGCGGCAAGCTCGACGGCACGCCCGACGTCGTGAAGTTCGCGGAGACGCTCGAGGACGTCGTCATCACGACGGTCGAGTCCGGCAAGATGACCAAGGACCTCGCGCTCCTCATCGGCCCGGAGCAGGAGTGGCTGACGACGGAGGAGTTCCTCGCGGCGCTCGACGAGAACCTCTCGGCCCGTCTCGCGGCCTGAGCGGATGCTGATCAGCAGCGGCCTGTCCGGAGTTCCGGGCAGGCCGCTGTTGGCATGATGGGACAAGGCGTCCCGCCTGTTCGGCGGGCCGCGTGCGGCACGACGACGAGGGAGTTGAACGATGAACGCACAGCCGGTGACAGTGACGGTCACAGGAGCTGCCGGGCAGATCGGCTACGGCATCCTGTTCCGCATCGCGTCGGGTCAGATGCTCGGTCATGACACGCAGATCCGTCTGCGCCTCCTGGAGATCCCGCAGGCCGTCCGTGCCGCCGAGGGCACCGCGATGGAGCTCGACGACTGCGCCTTCGACCGCCTCGAGAGCATCGAGATCTTCGACGACCCGGTCAAGGCGTTCGACGGCGTGAACGTCGCGCTGCTCGTCGGCGCCCGTCCGCGCGGTGCGGGCATGGAGCGTGCCGACCTGCTCGCCGCGAACGGCGGCATCTTCGGCCCGCAGGGTGAGGCGATCAACGCCGGTGCTGCCTCCGACGTGCGTGTCCTCGTCGTCGGCAATCCGGCGAACACGAACGCGCTCATCGCGGCCCAGCACGCGCCGGACGTCCCGGTCGAGCGGTTCAACGCGATGACGCGCCTGGACCACAACCGTGCGCTGTCCCAGCTCGCTCGCCGCGGCGGTGTCCCGGTGCGCGACGTCCGCAACGTGACGATCTGGGGAAACCACTCGGCGTCGCAGTACCCGGACGTCTTCCACGCGCGGGTCGGCAGCAGGTCGGGCGCGGAGCTCGCAGAGGACCGCACCTGGCTCACGGAGGACTTCATCCCGACGGTCGCGAAGCGCGGCGCCGCGATCATCGAGGCGCGCGGCGCGTCGTCGGCCGCGTCGGCGGCGAACGCCGCGATCGAGCACGTGCGCGACTGGGTCCGCGGCACCCCGGAAGGGGAGTGGACGAGCGCGGGCGTCCCGTCGAACGGCGCGTACGGCGTCCCGGAGGGCGTGATCTCGTCGTTCCCCGTCGTCTCGCGCGACGGCGAGTGGCAGATCGTCGACGGGCTCGAGATCAACGACTTCTCGCGCGAGCGCATCGACGCGTCGGTCGCCGAGCTGTTCGAGGAACGTGCCGCCGTCGAGAAGCTCGGTCTCGTCTGACCTGGTCGGCTCCCGCGCCGCCGAGACCCCGGCCCCTCGAGGGGCCGGGGTCTCGTCATGTCCGGGATGGGTGGGATGCCCGGTTGTGGCGGGTTGCCGGGCGCTGCAAGAAAAGCGCGAGGTCGCGACGGAATCATGCCGTTCCTGGCGCCCGATTCGTCCTACCCTGCAAGGGAAATCCGGGCGCTTGCTGCAACTTGCTGCAACGATTAACCTCGCCCCCACATGCTGCGTGCGGACGTCGTGGTCCGCACTGACAAAGGGGTCCATCCATGGTTCATGCAACACGCGTCCGGACAGGCTGGCCGTCCGGGCGAAGGCTCCGCGGCACCGCCGCGGTGTTCACGACGGCGGCCCTCGCGGCAACCGGCGTCGCGGCGGTGCCGAGCACCGCCGTCGCGGCCGACGAGGCCACCTACCGGCTCGTCGGCAGCCTCCAGACCCAGCTCGGCTGCGCCGACGACTGGGCACCCGCATGCGAGGACGGCCTGCTCACCCAGGTCGGCGACACGTCCGTCTACGCGCTCACCGCAGAGCTCGACGCCGGTCGTTACGCCTTCAAGGTCCTCGGCGGCGACAGCTGGGACGCGCCCGCGTGGGGCGCGAACGGTTCGAGCGCCGGCGGCGCTCCGAACATCGACCTCGGTCTCGGAGGAGACGCCGAGCTCCGCTTCACGTTCGACGCCGCCACCGGCAAGACGACCGTGACGCCCGTCGACGACACCGTCGAACCCGCCACCGAGGCCGACGCTCCGGCGCCCGTGCGCCAGCCCGGCTCCGACGAGCAGTTCTACTTCGTCCTCACGGACCGCTTCGCCAACGGCGACCCGAGCAACGACACGGGCGGGCTCGTCCCCGAGGGCGAGGAGAACGACCGCAGCGTCTCGGGCTTCGACCCGACCGACAAGGCCTATTACCACGGCGGTGACATCGCCGGTCTGCGCGCCAATCTCGACTACATCGAGGGCCTCGGCTCGACCGCGATCTGGCTGACCCCGTCGTTCAAGAACCGCGCGGTCCAGGGGACCGGCGCCGACCAGTCCGCCGGCTACCACGGCTACTGGATCACCGACTTCACGCAGATCGACCCGCACCTCGGCACGAACGCCGAGCTCGACGCCCTCATCGACGAGGCGCACGCGCGCGGCATCAAGGTGTACTTCGACATCATCGTCAACCACACCGCGGACATCATCAGCTACGAGGAGGGCGAGTACACGTACCGCCCGACGAAGGACGCCGAGGGCAACCCGGTCCCGGCCTACACCCCTGTGATCCCTGTCGGCCTCGAGGACATCAAGGTCCCCGCGTGGCTCAACGACACGTCGCTGTACAACAACCGCGGCAACTCGACGTGGCAGGGCGAGTCGGCGATCCTCGGTGACTTCGACGGCCTCGACGACCTCGACACGAAGAACCCGACCGTGGTCCAGGGCTTCATCGACATCTACGAGCACTGGGCGACGTCGGGCATCGACGGATTCCGCATCGACACCGCCAAGCACGTCGACTTCTCCTTCTGGGAGGAGTGGACGACAGCGATCAAGGCGGCCACCGCGGACACCAACCCGGACTTCTTCATGTTCGGCGAGGTCTACGACGCCGACCCGGTGAAGCTGTCACCGTACCTGCGTGACTCCGACATGGACGCCGTCCTCGACTTCACGTTCCAGGACGCGGCCGCCGTCTGGGCGCAGGGTGGCAAGGCCTCCAACCTGACGGCGCTCTTCGAGGGCGACGACTACTACACGACCGCGACGAAGAACGCGCACTCCCTGCCGACCTTCCTCGGCAACCACGACATGGGCCGCATCGGCTACTTCGTCAAGGACAAGGACGCCGCCGAGAAGCGCTCGCAGCTCGCGCACTCGCTCATGTACCTCACGCGCGGCCAGCCCGTCGTCTACTACGGCGACGAGCAGGGCTTCGTCGGCTCGGTCGGTGACGGCAAGGACAAGAACGCCCGCCAGTCGCTGTTCGCGTCGCAGGTCGGCGAGTTCACGTCGCAGAAGCTCCTCGACGGCACGGTTGCCGGCGCCGTCGACCGCTTCGACACCGACGCCGCGCTCTACACGCACATCGCCGAGCTCGCCGAGCTGCGCAGCGCCCACCCGGCGCTGTCCTCCGGTGCGCAGATCGAGCAGCACGCCGACTCGAACGCCGGCATCTACGCGTTCTCGCGCGTCGACACGGCAGCGGAGGACATGGTCGAGTACCTCGTCGCGGTCAACAACGCGACGCAGGCCGCCTCGGCCACGTTCACGGCGCTCACCCCGGACGCGACGTTCACGCCCCTCTATGGCACGGACGACGGCGTCACGTCGGGTGCCGACGGCACCGTGACGCTCGAGGTCCCGGCGCTCTCCGCCGTCGTGCTCAAGGCAGGTTCCCCGCTCGTCGCCGACGCAGAGCCGATCACGCCGCAGCTGGCGACCGTCGCCCCGACGGGCGGCCTGCGGCCGCTCGCGGACATCTCCGTCGACCTCGGCACCGAGCGCTACGCCGAGACGTCCTTCTACGTCCGCGCCGTCGGGACCGAGGACTGGAAGCTCCTCGGCACCGACGACACGACGACGCCGCGCGTCTTCCTCGACTCGGAGGCGCACGGCTACGCCGACGGCGACCTGCTCCAGCTCCGCGTCGTCGTGCGCGACGCCGAGGGCAACCTGTCGCAGACCTCGACCGTCGCCGTCGTCGGCAACGACCACGGTGCTGGCTACCCTGCCGGCAGCGACGTCGACAACCGCCTGACGATCCCCGGCAGCCACGGCACCGAGATCGGCGGCTGCGCCGACTGGACGCCCGGCTGCGCGAGCACCGCGCTCACCGAGCGTGCCAACGGCTCCTACGCAGGCACCTTCGACATCCCCGCGGGCTCGTACTCCTACAAGTTCGCGTTCGGCACCGACTGGGGTCGTGACTACGACTCCAACGGCACGCTGACCGGCGGCGAGAACTACGCCTACACGCACGCCGGCGGTCCGATCACGTTCTACTTCGACCCGATCACCAAGCTCGGCGCCAACACCGCCGAGGGTCCGGTGCTCTCGCTCGTCGGCAGCTTCCAGTCGCAGACGCGCTGCGGCGCGGACTGGAAGGAGACGTGCCTCGACAACCAGATGAAGCTGCGCGCCGACGGCACCTACCGCGCGGTCCTCACGGACCTCGAGCCCGGCACGTACGAGGTCAAGGCCGTCGACGGCCTGTCCTTGGACACGGCCTACGGCACGGAGGACGGCGACAACGTCTCCTTCGAGATCACCGAGGCCGCACCCGCGGCGATCGTCACGCTCGACCTGACGACGGGCGTCCTGTCCGTCACGACGGGTGAGGCGCCGAACGAGGGGCCGGAGCCGCTGCGCGACGCCGTCGTCTCGATCGCCGGCAGCCTCAACTCCGAGATGGGCTGCGCCGCCGACTGGGACGCCACGTGCGTCGAGGCCGAGCTCACGGAGCGCGTCGGCGCGAACTACTCGGCGACGTTCACGCTGCCCGCGGGCAGCTACGAGTACAAGGTCGTCGTCGGTCACTCGTGGGACGAGAACTACGGCCTCAACCGTGACGCGGGCGGGGCCAACATCCCGCTCGTGCTCGACGCCGAGACGGCCGTGACGTTCGTCTACGACGACGAGTCGCACTTCGTCACCGCGATCTACCCGGGCAGCGAGAGCCGCTTCGCGACGATCGCCGGCACGATCCAGCCGCAGCTCGGCTGCGCCGCGTCCTGGGCACCCGAGTGCCTCGGCTCGTGGCTGCAGAACTGGGACCGCGACGGCGTCGTCTACCGGTACGAGACGAACCGCCTGAAGAAGGGCACCTACGAGGCGAAGGCCGCGCTCGACAAGGCGTGGGCCGAGGCCTACCCCGGGTCCAACCTCGGGTTCACCGTCCCGACGGACTACGCGAAGATGGTCTTCACGCTCAACATGGAGACGAAGGAGTTCACGGCGATGGCTGACACGACCGTCGCGGGCGAGGGCTCGCGGGCCGTGTGGCTCGACTCCCGCACCGTCGCGCTGCCGGTCGGCGCCATCTCGGGCCAGTCGGCGTCCCGCACGTGGACGCTGTACTCCGCCCCCGAGGGCGGGCTGTCCGCCGACAAGGAGAACGTCACGGTCCCGGCCGGCACGCTCTCGGTCGAGCTGACGCAGGACGCGGACGGCCTCCCGGCCGCGCTCCGCACGAAGTACCCGCACCTGGCGTCCTACGTGGCGCTCGAGCTGCCGGAGTCCGTCACGCGCGAGCAGGTCGAGGAGTACCTTACCGGCCAGCTCTTCCTCGTGCAGCGCTCCGACGCAGGTGTCGAGTACGCCACGGGCGTCCAGATCGCCCCGGTGCTCGACGACGTGTTCGCCGCGGTCGAGGACCGCACGCTCGGCGTCGCGTGGGCCGGCGACGTCCCGACCCTCGCGGTCTGGGCGCCGACGGCACGCACCGTGACGACCCTCGTCTGGACGGACGGCGACATCACGTCCGACCCGACCGAGGTCCCCGCGGTGCGTCAGGCGGACGGCTCGTGGGTCACCGCGGGTGAGGCGTCCTGGAAGAACAAGCCCTACAAGTACGACATCGAGGTCTACGTGCCCTCGACCGGCCAGGTCGAGCACAACGTCGTCACCGACCCGTACTCCGTGGGCCTGACCCTCAACTCGACGCACTCGGTGCTCGTCGACCTCGCGGACCCGGCCTTCCGGCCGACCGACTGGGCCACGACGGCGGCGCCGACGATCGAGCGCGACGTGGACCGCAGCATCTACGAGCTGCACATCCGCGACTTCTCGATCTCGGACCCGAGCGTGCCCGAGGAGCAGCGCGGCACCTACCTCGCGTTCGCGGGGGAGGGTGACGGCGTCAAGCACCTGCGCAAGCTCGCCGAGGCGGGCATGAACACCGTGCACCTCCTGCCCAGCTTCGACATCGCGACGATCGAGGAGGACCGCAGCAAGCAGGCCACGACCGCAGACCTGTCCGGCTTCGCCCCCGACAGCGAGGAGCAGCAGGCGGCGGTCGCCGCGATCAAGGACGCGGACGGCTTCAACTGGGGCTACGACCCCATGCACTACACGACCCCCGAGGGCTCGTACGCCTCCGAGGGCAACCAGGACGGCGGCGCCCGCGTCGCCGAGTACCGCACGATGGTCGGCGCCCTGCACAAGAACGGCCTGCAGGTCGTCCAGGACGTCGTGTACAACCACACCGCGGCGGCCGGCCAGGACCCGAAGTCGGTCCTCGACCGGGTCGTGCCGGGCTACTACCAGCGGCTCAGCGCGACGGGCGGCGTCGAGACCTCGACGTGCTGCTCGAACGTCGCGACGGAGAACCTCGTGGCGCAGAAGCTCATGGTCGACTCGGTCGTCACGTGGGCCAAGCACTACAAGATCGACGGGTTCCGCTTCGACCTCATGGGGCACCACTCGAAGGCGAACATGCTCGCCGTCCGGGAGGCGCTCGACGAGCTCACGCTCTCGCGCGACGGTGTCGACGGAAAGTCGATCTACCTGTACGGCGAGGGCTGGAACTTCGGCGAGGTGGCGAACAACGCCCGCTTCGAGCAGGCGACGCAGGGCCAGCTGAACGGCACCGGCATCGGGACGTTCTCCGACCGCCTGCGCGACGCCGTCCACGGCGGCAGCCCGGTCGACGGCGGCTCGACGTTCGAGCAGGGCTTCGGCACCGGTCTGGGCACCGACCCGAACGGGAACCGGCGCGGTGACGGGGGCGTCAACAACGGCTCCGCGGCCGAGCTGGCGGACCTCGCGCACCAGTCCGACCTGGTCCGCCTGGGTCTCGCGGGCAACCTCGAGGACTACACGTTCGTGACGAGCTCGGGTCAGGCCCAGCGCGGTGACGAGATCGACTACCGCGGTGCCCCGGCAGGCTACGCGAGCGAGCCGGGCGAGGTCATCACGTACGTCGACGCGCACGACAACGAGACCCTGTTCGACCTGCTGACGCTCAAGCTGCCGACGTCCACGCCGATGGCCGACCGCGTCCGCATGAACACGTTGTCGCTCGCGACGGCTGCGCTGTCGCAGACCCCGTCGTTCTGGCACGCGGGCACGGACCTGCTGCGCTCCAAGTCGCTCGACCGGGACAGCTACAACTCGGGCGACCACTTCAACAAGATCGACTGGACCGGTCAGAGCAACAACTTCGGCGTCGGCCTGCCGAGCAAGGAGAAGAACGAGGAGAAGTGGGGCATCATGCGCCCGCTCCTCGCCAACCCCGCGCTCAAGCCGTCGCCGGCGGACATCGCCGCGGCCAACGACCAGGCTCTCGACCTGCTGCGCCTGCGCTACTCGACGCCGCTCCTGCGGCTCGGCAGCGCGGACCTCATCAAGCAGAAGGTCTCCTTCCCCGGTTCGGGCGTTGACGCGACCCCCGGCCTGCTCGTCATGCACGTCGACGACAAGGTCGGCACGGACGTCGACCCCGCACTGGACGGCGTGCTCGTCGTGTTCAACGCGAGCCCGGCGCCCATCACGGAGAAGGTGCCCGGCCTCGAGGGCCGTGCCTACGAGCTGTCGAAGGTCCAGAAGGACGGGTCCGACGCCGTCGTGAAGACGACGACGTGGGACGCGGCCACCGGCACCGTCACGATCCCGGGGCGCACCGTCGCGGTGCTCACCCAGGCGAAGGGCGGCGCCACCCCGGCGAAGATCGCCTCGACGACGACGCTCACGACCAAGACCGCGACGGCCACCCAGGGTGACCGGGTCACGGTCGAGGCGGTCGTCACGGCCAAGGGTGTCGTGCCCACGGGCACGGTGCAGGTCCGCGAGGGCTCGACCGTCCTCGCCACGGGCACGCTCGCGAGCGGCCGCGCGTCGGTCGTCCTGCCCGCCTCGTTCACCTCGAAGCCGGGCGCCCGGTCGCTCGTCGCGGTGTACTCGGGCTCGACGACGGTCGCCGCGTCCACCTCGGCCGGCTTGAAGGTCACGATCAAGCCGCGGCCGGCCACGCCGGTCAAGGCGACGTCGACGACGGTCCTGTCGCCGACGAAGCGCACGGCGAAGCTCGGATCCGCGGTCACGTGGACCGTGCGGGTCCGCAGCGCGGTGCCGGCCACCGGCAAGGTCGAGATCCGCTCCGGCAAGAAGGTCCTGGGCTCGGCGAGCGTCAAGAACGGCGTCGCCAAGGTCAAGCTGTCGAAGAAGGCCGTGGCCAAGCTCGGCAGCACCAAGGTCCGCGCCTACTACCTGGGCTCGTCGAAGGTCGAGGCCTCGTCCTCGGCGGCAGGCACGCTCAAGGTCACGAAGGCGAGCGCCAAGGTCAAGGTCAAGGTGTCGGGGGCCAAGGTCGGCAAGCGGGCCAAGGTGAAGGTCACCGTGTCCGCCCCGGCGGGCAAGGCGACCGGCACGGTCAAGGTCGTCGCTCGCGGTAAGACGCTCGGCAAGGCCACCATCAAGAAGGGCAAGGCGACGATCACGCTGCCGCGCTCGTTCGCGAACAAGGCCAAGACCAAGGCGATCACCGTGAAGTACTCGGGCTCGAGCACCGTCTCGGGCAAGAGCACGACCGTCAAGGTCAAGGTCACCAAGGCGGCTCGCCGCTGAGGTACTGACAGGCCAAGACAGCGCAGGCGCCCGGTCGGGGGAGACCCCGGCCGGGCGCCTGCGCGTCGTCTGCCCGTCGTCAAGACCTGAACGCAGCACGGTCGCGCCGCGATGCTTCTCGCGAATCGGTCGGCGCGCGTCCCGAGCCGTCCCGGAACCGCGTCTTTGCAGCCCTCGCGCGTGTAGGCTCACCGCGTGAGCAACGACCGGGTGACGCCGGGCTCTCAGACTTCCCTTCGGGAAGCGAACAGAGCCCGGATCGTGGGAGCGGTCCAGCAGCGCGGCGCCCTCACGCAGGTCGAGCTGGCTGGCGTCACAGGGCTGTCCCCGGCCACGGTCTCCAACATCGTCAAGGAGCTCGCCGCCGCCGGCGTCCTGACGACGTCGCCGACCTCCCGCTCCGGCCGCCGCGCCCACCAGGTCACGCTCGCCCGAACCCTCGGCCTCGTCGCAGGCGTGCACTTCGGGGCGCGCACCCTGCGCGTCGCGCTCGCGGACACCGCGCACCAGGTCGTCGCCGAGCAGCGCATGCCGCTCGCCCCCGACCATCGCGCCGACATCGGTCTCGACCGGGTCGCGCTGCTCCTCGGGGAGATGCTCGAGCAGGTGGGCGCCGAGCCGTCCGAGCTCCTCGGCGTCGGCGTCGGCGTCGCCGCCCCGGTCGACATCCGCACCGGCGAGGTCTCCACGCGCGGTCTCCTTCGCGGGTGGGACGGCGTGTCCGTCACCGAGACGCTCGGCCAGCAGGTGCCCGCGCCCGTCTACGTCGACAACGACGCGAACCTCGGCGCGCTCGCCGAGGCCCGCCGCGGGGCCGCCCGCGGCTTCGAGCACGTCGTCTACATCCGCATCTCGCACGGGGTCGGCGCCGGCCTGCTGCTCGACGGCAAGATCTTCCACGGTCGCGCGGGCACAGCAGGGGAGATCGGCCACACGACGATCGACGACGCCGGGCCCGTGTGCCGCTGCGGCAACCGCGGCTGCCTCGAGATGTACGTCGGCGCACCCGTCATCCTCGGCATGCTCGAGGGCAGCCACGGGCACCTGTCCATGGCGAACGTGCTCCAGCGCGCCCGTGAGGGCGACCTGGGCTGCCGCCGCGTCCTCGAGGACGCCGGCTCGCACCTGGGCATCTCGGTCGCGAACGTGTGCAACCTCGTCGACCCGGAGGTCGTCGTCGTCGGCGGGCAGCTCGCCGAGGCGGGCGACGTCCTCCTCGATCCTCTGCGCGCAGTGCTGTCCCGCCGCGCGATCCCGTCGAACGTGGGGCCCGTCCCCGTCGTGAGCGGCGAGCTGGGCGCGTCGGCCGAGCTGCACGGTGCGCTGCTGCTCGCGCTCGAGCACGTCGACGTCACCACGAGAGGAGGAGCCTCGTGACCCGCACCCACGAGCGGCGCCCGCGGCGCCTTGCCGCCGTCGTCGCCATGCTGCTCGCCGCCACGAGCGTCCTCGCCGGGTGCGCCGGCAGCGCGACGAGAGCCGACGACGGCCGGCCGACCATCGCCCTCCTTCTCCCCGAGACCAAGACGGCACGCTACGAGACGCTCGACCGCCCGTCGTTCGAGAAGACCGTCGCGGGCACGTGCGCCGAGTGCACCGTGCTCTACGCGAACGCGCAGCAGGACGCCGCACGCCAGCAGCAGCAGGCCGAGTCGTTCCTCATCCGCGGCGCCGACGTCCTCGTCCTCGCCGCGGTCGACGCGCAGGCAGCCCTGAGCATCGTCGCCGCCGCGACCGCCCGCGGCGTGCCGGTCATCGCGTACGACCGCTACCTCGAGGACCCGGACGTCGCGTACTACATCTCGTTCGACCCGGCGCGCGTCGGCCGCCTGCAGGCGCAGGCCCTCGTCGACGGGCTCGAGAAGGACGGCATCACCACCGGCGGCGTCCTCGTGGCGCACGGCGCCGTCACGGACGCGAACAGCCCGGGCCTGAGCCAGAGCGTCATGGGCGTCTTGGGGACGACCGACCTGACGATCCTCGCGGAGACCACGATCTCCGACTGGAGCCCTGACAAGGCCCAGGAGTGGGTCGCGACGCAGCTGGGCCGCTACCGCGACGACGTCGTCGCCGTGTACGCGGCGAACGACGGCCTCGCCGCAGGCGCGATCTCGGCGATGCGCGCCGCGGGCATCGAGGACAAGCCGCTCGTCACGGGCCAGGACGCCGAGCTCGCCGCGATCCAGCGCATCGTCACGGGCGACCAGTTCATGACCGTGTACAAGGACATCGAGCAGCAGGCGGCGCTCGCCGCCGACGCCGCCGTCCTCCTCGCTCGCGGCGAGGACGTCGAGGCGCCGACCGAGGTGCGCGGCGTCCCGACGATGCTGCTCGCCCCGTTCGCCGTGACCCGCGACGAGATCGAGCCGGTCATCCTCCGCAAGGGCGTCTTCACGCTCGGGGAGATCTGCGTCGAACCGTTCACCCAGGCCTGCACCGCCGCAGGCCTGACGGAGGAGGAGTAGATGAGCACGTCCGGTACGCAGCCGGTCATGTCGCTGCGCGGCGTTTCGAAGAGCTACGGAGCGCTGCGCGCGCTCGTGGACGTCGACCTCGACATCCGTGCGGGCGAGGTCCTCGCGATCGTCGGTGACAACGGCGCAGGGAAGTCGACCGTCGTCGAGATCGTCTCGGGCGCCCTGAGCGCGGACACGGGCACGATCGAGGTCGACGGCGAGCCCGTCGTCTTCTCGTCGCCCGCGCGGGCGCGCGCCCTCGGCATCGCGACGGTGTTCCAGGACCTCGCCCTCTGCGAGCCGCTCGACGTCGTCGAGAACCTCTTCCTCGGCAACGAGGCCGTACGTGGCGGCTTCCTCGACGAGGTCGAGATGGAGAAGCGCGCGTGGGAGCTGCTCTCGCAGCTCGCCGCGCGGGTGCCGTCGGTGCGCATGCCCGTCTCGGCGCTGTCCGGCGGGCAGCGTCAGGCCGTCGCCGTCGCGCGCTCGCTCCTGGGCGACCCGCGCGTCGTCGTGCTCGACGAGCCGACGGCGGCGCTCGGCATCGCGCAGACCGCGGAGGTCCTCACCCTCGTCGAGCGGCTGCGCGACCTCGGGCACGCGGTCGTGCTCGTGAGCCACAACATGGCCGACGTGCACGCCGTCGCGGACCGCATCGCCGTGCTGCGCCTCGGGCGCCTCAACGGCGTGTTCGAGGCCGCGCAGACGAGCTACGAGGACCTGCTCGCCGCGGTGACCGGTGCGCGCGGCGGAGCCGACCGGTTCGGCCGCGGCCGCCCGGGCACGCCGGTGGCAGGTTCGGACGGAGGTGCACGATGAGCACGATCGACAAGCAGCGCGTGAACGTGCGCGGGGCGGCGGACCAGGTGCTCGAGCACCTCGCCGACGTGCGCGAGCGCGTGCGCACCGGCCAGCTGAGGTCCCTCGCCGGCGTCGGCGCGCTCCTGCTCATCTGGGTCGTGTTCCGCGTGATCAGCCCGGCGTTCCTCACCCCGGACAACCTCGTCGCGCTGACGCTGCAGTCGGCGTCGCTCGGCTTCCTCGCGCTCGGCGTTGTGCTCGTCATGATGATCGGGCAGATCGACCTGTCGGTCGGCGCCGTCAGCGGGCTCTCGTCCGCGATCGTCGCCGTGCTGTTCATGCAGGCGGAGCAGCCGCTGTGGCTCGCCGTCGTCGCGGCTGTCGCGAGCGGTGCGGCGATCGGGCTCGTGTACGGCGCGTTGAGCGCCTATCTCGACCTGCCGAGCTTCGTGCTGACCCTCGCGGGGCTGCTGGTCGTCCTCGGCGTGCAGCTGTGGGTGCTGGGGGAGACCGGCTCGGTCAACCTGCCCTTCGACACGTGGCTCGTGCACTTTTCGCAGCAGGGTTTCCTGAGCACGACGACGTCGCTGCTCGTCGCTGCGGGCGTCGTCGCGCTCAACGCGTGGACGCTCGTGCACGAGCGCAGGCGCCGCGAGCGTGCCGACCTGCCCGCGGACTCGCTCGTGTGGATCGCGCTCAAGGTGCTCGCCCTCGCCGCCCTGCTCGCGCTGAGCATCTTCTACCTCGGCCGGGACCGCGGGATCGGCTACCCGGTCGCGCTGCTGCTGCTCGTCGTGACGCTCACGGACATCGCGCTGCGGCGTACGCGTTGGGGGCGCGCGGTGCGCGCGGTCGGCGGGAACGTCGACTCGGCGCGACGCGCAGGTCTGCAGGTGCGCCGCGTGACCGTCCAGGTGTTCGTCGTCAGCTCGACGTTCGCCGCGATCGGTGGCGTGCTCGCCGTGGGGCGCCTCGCGGCCGCGAACCAGGGTTCCGGGGGAGCGGAGGCGAGCCTCACGGCGATCGCCGCCGTCCTGATCGGCGGCGTGAGCCTCTTCGGCGGCCGGGGCAGCGCGTGGTCGGCGTTCGTCGGCGTGCTGGTCGTGCAGTCGATCGCGAGCGGTCTGACGCTCATGAACGCCCCGCTGTCGGTGCGCTACATGATCATCGGTGGCGTGCTCGTGCTGGCCGTCGCGCTCGACACGCGGCTCAAGCGGGGAGCGCTCCAGCCGCGCTGAGCGGCACTGACGCGGCGCGCCTGCCCGACGGCGGCTCCCTTGTCGGGGCGCGTCCCCGTGCGCGGGGCAGGGGAGGGCGCGGCGCAGGCCGCGCGGCTCGTCAGCGGAAGATGACCGTGCGGTGCCCGTTGCGCAGGACGCGGTGCTCGGAGTGCCAGCGCACCGCGCGGCCCAGCACGCGGCGCTCGACGTCCTGGCCGAGCGCGACGAGACGGTCGGTCGAGTGCGAGTGGTCGACGCGCTCGACGTCCTGCTCGATGATCGGGCCCTCGTCGAGGTCGCCCGTGACGTAGTGCGACGTCGCACCGATGAGCTTCACGCCGCGGTCGTGCGCCTGGTGGTACGGCTTGGCACCCTTGAAGCTCGGCAGGAACGAGTGGTGGATGTTGATGACGCGACCCTCGAGCTCGCGGCACATGTCGTCCGAGAGGACCTGCATGTACCGGGCGAGGACGACGAGCTCGATGTCCATGCGCGTGACGAGGTCGAGCAGCTGCGCCTCGGCGGCCGCCTTCGTCTCCTTGGTGACGGGGACGTGGTGGAAGCCCTTGCCGTAGAACGCGGCGAGCGGCGCCAGGTCCGTGTGGTTGCCCGCGACGGCCACGACGTCGACCGGAAGGTCGCCCGCGCGCTCGCGGAACAGCAGGTCGTTGAGGCAGTGCGCAGCCTTCGACACGAGGACGAGCGTGCGCATACGGCGACCCACGACGTCGAGGTTCCAGGTCATCGAGAATCGCGCGGCAACCGGCTCGATCGCGGCGACGAGCTCCTCGCGCGACGCGGTCGACAGGGCCTGGACACGCATGAAGAACAGCTGCGTCTCGGGGTCGCCGAACTGCTGCGACTCGGTGATGTTGCCGCCGTGCTCGGCGAGCAGACCGGCGACGGCGTGCACGATGCCGGGACCGTCCGGGCAGGACAGGGTCAGGACCCAGTGGGTCTGCTCGGCGGGCGCGGCGTCGGTGAGGTTCTGCGTGGACACACCCGCAGGGTAGTCCAACGCCCGCGGGCTGGTGGGCACGTCCAAAGGTCGGCTGCCCATCTCTGTCCGTGTCCCCCGTCGTGCGCAGAGCGACGACCTGAGAGCATGGACGCATGAGCGACACGAGCGACGCCCAGATCAGGATCGACCAGGTCACCGACGAGCACGCCGGGGAGCTGCTCACGCTGCGGCGCGCGGCGTTCGTCACGGAGGCCCAGGCCTACGAGGACCCGTTCATCCCGCCGCTGACGCAGACGCTCGGCGAGCTGCGCGCGGACATGGTCGCGCCCGGCGTCATCACGCTCGGCGCGTGGGACGGACCGCGCCTCGTGGGCTCGGTCCGCATCGAGATCGAGGGCTCGAAGGCGACGCTCGGTCGCCTCGCGGTCGCGCCGGACCGTCAGGGGGAGGGGATCGGCACGCAGATGATGCTCGCCGTCGCGCCGCTCCTGCCCGAGGGCGTCGAGGAGATCTGGGTGTTCACCGGCAAGGACTCGAAGCAGAACCTCGCGATGTACCAGCAGCAGGGGTACGAGCACCAGTACGACCAGGCGGCGGGCGACCTGACGTACGCGTACCTGCGCCGCATCCTCGGCGAGGTCGAGACGGCGGACGACGCCGGCTGACATGCCGCCTTTGGTAGCATGATCGCGTCGCGACTGGCGCATCAGGTGGGTCACCACCGGGGAGCGACGAGTTTTCCTCCGACTTCGGGTCGTTCGCCTGGGCCCCGGTCACCACACAGCTGCGTGTGCGTGCCGGTCCATGCTCTCCTCCGGCGCGCAGCGCAGCCGCCCAGCACGGCTTCATCGAAGACTTGTGAGGAACGCCCATGAGCCAGTCCACCGACTCCGTCGTCAACAAGGGCCTCGCCGAGGTCGACCCGGAGATCGCTGCAGTCCTCGACGGTGAGCTCGCGCGCCAGCGCGACACCCTCGAGATGATCGCGAGCGAGAACTTCGTCCCGCGCGCCGTCCTCGAGGCGCAGGGCTCCGTCCTGACGAACAAGTACGCCGAGGGTTACCCGGGGCGCCGCTACTACGGCGGCTGCGAGCAGGTCGACGTCGCGGAGACGCTCGCGATCACGCGCGCCAAGGAGCTGTTCGGCGCCGAGCACGCGAACGTGCAGCCGCACTCGGGCGCGACCGCGAACGCGGCCGTGCTGCACGCGCTCATCAAGCCGGGCGACACGATCATGGGCCTCGAGCTCGCGCACGGCGGCCACCTCACGCACGGCATGAAGATCAACTTCTCGGGGCGTCTCTACGAGGTCGCGGCGTACGGCGTCGACCCGGACACGATGCTCGTCGACATGGACAAGGTGCGCGAGCAGGCGCTCGCCGCGCGTCCTGACGTGATCATCGGCGGCTGGTCGGCCTACCCGCGCCAGCTCGACTTCGCGGCGTTCCGCTCGATCGCCGACGAGGTCGGCGCGAAGCTCTGGGTCGACATGGCGCACTTCGCGGGCCTCGTGGCCGCAGGCCTGCACCCGAGCCCGGTGCCGCACGCCGACGTCGTCTCGTCGACCGTGCACAAGACGATCGGCGGTCCGCGCTCGGGATTCATCCTGTCGCGCGAGGAGCACGCCAAGAAGATCGACTCGGCCGTGTTCCCGGGCCAGCAGGGCGGCCCGCTCATGCACGTCGTCGCCGCGAAGGCCGTGTCGTTCAAGATCGCGGGCTCGGCGGAGTTCAAGGAGCGTCAGGAGCGTGTGCTGTCGGGTGCGCGCATCATCGCCGAGCGCCTGACTGCGGCGGACGTGAAGAGCGCGGGCGTCGACGTCCTCACGGGCGGCACGGACGTGCACCTCGTGCTCGTCGACCTGCGCAAGTCGGAGCTGGACGGCCAGCAGGCGGAGGACCTCCTCCACGAGGTCGGCATCACCGTCAACCGGAACGCGGTGCCCTTCGACCCGCGCCCGCCGCGTGTCACGTCTGGTCTGCGCATCGGTACGCCGGCGCTCGCGACGCGCGGCTTCGGCGACGCCGAGTTCACCGAGGTCGCGGAGATCATCGCCCTCGCGCTCAAGGACGGCAAGGCCGCGGACGTCGCGGCGCTGCGCGCCCGCGTCGACGCGCTGACGGCTGACTTCCCGCTGTACCCCGGGCTCCAGCAGTACTGAGAGCCTCGTGACCCGGGTCCGGCCCTCAGGCCGGGCCCGGGCACCAGCCCGCCCGACGACGAAGCGCAGACCACAGGAGACGTGTCATGACCGCACAGGTGCTCGACGGCAAGGCCACCGCGGCCGCGATCAAGGCAGAGCTGGCCGAGAGGGTCGCGGCGCTGACGGCGGCCGGAGCGACGCCCGGTCTGGGCACCGTGCTCGTGGGCGAGGACCCGGGGTCGAAGGCGTACGTCGCGGGCAAGCACCGCGACTGCGCGGAGGTGGGCATCGCGTCGATCCGTGAGGATCTCCCGGCGGACGCGTCGCAGGCGGACATCGAGGCGGCGATCCGGCGTCTCAACGAGGACCCGGCGTGCACGGGGTACATCGTGCAGCTCCCGCTGCCGAAGGGGATCGACGTCAACCGGGTCCTCGAGCTGATCGACCCGGCCAAGGACGCCGACGGTCTGCACCCGACGAACCTCGGTCGGCTCGTGCTGCGCGTCTCGGAGCCGATCGAGTCGCCGCTGCCATGCACCCCGGCGGGCATCGTCGAGCTCGTGCAGCGGCACGGGCTGTCGCTCGCGGGCAAGGACGTCGTCGTCCTCGGGCGGGGGACCACGGTCGGTCGTTCGATCGGCCTGCTGCTGACGCGCAAGGACATCAACGCGACGGTCACGCTCACGCACACGGGCACGGCCGACGTCGCGGCGCACCTGCGCGGCGCGGACGTCATCGTCGCGGCGGCGGGCGTGGCGCACGTCGTGCGGCCCGAGCACGTGAAGCCGGGCGCGATCGTGCTCGACGTCGGCGTGAGCCGGACGGTCGACGAGACGACGGGCAAGGCCCGCCTGCTTGGCGACGTCGACCCGGCCGTGGCCGAGGTGGCGTCCTGGATCTCGCCGAACCCCGGGGGCGTGGGGCCGATGACGCGGGCGATGCTGCTCGCGAACGTGGTCGGGATGGCGGAGCGCGCGCACGGCTGAGCGGTTTGTCCGTTCCTCGACGCTCTCACCTGCGCAGACGCCATACACGCTGAGGTCAGCGGTGTCCTGCGATAGCGTCCGCATCGTGAGATCGGCGAGTCACTCTCATGTCACGGGACCATCACGATTTTCCCGACGCCCCGTAGGGGGTCTCGCTAACCTGAAAGCGCTTTCCGCCAGGCCTCGCGAGCCGGACATCTGGCACGAACGGCTCAACGAGGCGGGAAATCCGCACCGTGTGTTTCATGGACGAGTTGTGGCGTTAACGTACGCGACCCTCGACCGTCACGTTGCCCCGATAGACCTTGCGCGTCCACACGTCGCGCGTGCCGAGTCGGACCGCCACAGTAGGGCGGTCCGCACGACAAGCACGCGCAATGACGCACGTGCAAGATTGGGGAACGCATGCAGCACAGAAAGAGGCTGGGGCGCGCCGTAGCGGCCGTCGCCAGCACCTCGCTGATCGGAGCCTCGTTCGTCGCTACCGGGGGAGCGGCCCAGGCCGCGGTATCGACTGACGCACCGGTCATCATCAACGAGGTCTACGGAGGTGGCGGGAACGGTGGCGCCACCTATACGCACGACTACATCGAGCTCGTCAACGTCTCGAGCGCCACGGTCGACCTGACCGGTTGGTCCGTCCAGTACGCGTCGAACGCGGGTACGAGCTGGTCCGGGGTCATCCCCCTCAGCGGTTCGATCGCTCCGGGCGGGTTCTACCTCGTCGGCGGCGCCTCTGGCGGCGCCGTCGGCGCGGCGCTCCCGACGACGCAGGCGTCCGGCAACGTGAACCTCGCCGGGGCCAACGGCAACGTCGCGCTCGCCAGCATCGCCACGAGCCTCAGCTGCCAGACGACGGCGTGCGCGAGCGACCCTGCGGTCGTCGACCTCGTCGGCTTCGGCACGGGTGCGGCCTTCGCCGGCACCGGCGGCGCGCCCGCCCCGAGCAACACCACGGCCGCCGTGCGCAAGCTCGTCGAGAGCGTCCCGGTCAACACGGCCAACAACGCGAGCGACTTCGTGGCGACCACCGCGATGACCCCGGGGGCCGCCAACGTCCTGCCGGACGTCACGCCGCCGGCCGACCCGGTCGACAAGTCGATCGCCGAGATCCAGGGCACCGGGACCGAGTCCCCGATCAAGGGCACCGTCGTCCGCACGACCGGTGTCGTCACCGCGTCGTACAAGACGGGCGGCTTCAACGGCTTCGTCATCCAGACGCCCGGACCGGACACGACGCCTGACGCGTCCGACGCCGTCTTCGTCTACGTCGGCAGCGGGAACAACCCGACCGTCGACATCGGCCAGCACGTCACCGTCGTGGGTACCGTCGCAGAGTTCAACGGTCTGACCCAGATCACGACCACGAACGACAACGTGGCGCTCGACGCCGGCGGCGTCGGCGAGGCCGTCGTCGTCGAGGGGGCGTGGCCCGAGACCGACGCCGAGCGCGAGAAGCTCGAGAGCATGCTCTTCCTGCCCCAGGGCGACTTCACGGTCTCCAACACGTACTCGACGAACCAGTACGGCGAGGTCGGGCTCGCGTCCGGCACGAAGCCGCTGATCCAGTGGACCGACGTGGCCCGCCCGAGCACGCCCGAGGCGCAGGCCGTCATCGACGACAACGCCAAGCGCGGGGTCGTCCTCGACGACGGTGCGAGCACGAACTTCACCAGCTCCGCGAACCAGTCTCAGGTCCCGCCGTTCGTCTCCCAGGTGAACCCCGTCCGCGTGGGCGCTCCGGTCGAGTTCGAGGCGCCGGTCATCGTGGACTACCGCAACAGCACGTGGAAGCTCAACCCCACGAGCCAGCTGCTCGCGGGGAACGAGGCAGGCCTCGTCACGATCGAGAACACGCGTACCGCCGCACCTGACGCCGCGCGCCTCGGCGACGGCGACATCAAGCTCGCGTCGTTCAACGTGCTGAACTACTTCACGACCCTCGGCGTCGACACGCCCGGCTGCACCCGCTACAACGACCGTGCCGGCAACGGCATCACCGTGAACTCGTGCACGGGCAACGGCCCGCGCGGTGCCTGGGACCAGGATTCGCTCGACCGCCAGCAGGAGAAGATCGTCGCGGCCATCAACGCGACGGACGCGGACGTCATCGGCCTCCTCGAGATCGAGAACTCCGCCAAGCTCGGCGAGACCGCTGACGAGGCGACGGCGACGCTCGTCGACGCGCTCAACGCGGACGACCCGTCGAAGTCGTGGGAGTACGTCCCCTCGTCGCTCGACCTCCCGGTCGTCGCGCAGCAGGACGTTATCTCCAACGCGATCATCTACCGGTCCAACGTGGTCGCCCCGGTCGGCCCGTCGCTGGCCCTCGGCGACCAGAGCGCGACCGGCCAGCCGTTCGTGAACGCTCGTGAGCCGCTCGCCCAGGCGTTCACCTCGGTCGGCGGCGGCGAGCCGTTCCTGCTCGTCGTCAACCACTTCAAGTCCAAGGGTTCCGCGGGTCCGCTCGCGGGCGACGCGGACACCGGTGACGGCCAGGGCTCGTCCAACGCCTCGCGCATCGCGCAGGCGACCGCGCTGAAGAACTGGGTCCCGAACGTCCTCACCGACCTGTCCTACAGCGGTTACGAGATCGACGACGTCGCGCTCGTCGGCGACTTCAACTCGTACTCGCAGGAGGACCCCATGCACGTCCTCTACGAGGCGGGGTACGTCAACGTCGACAAGCACTTCAACGGTGACGAGCTGTTCTCGTACAGCTACTCGGGCCTGTCCGGCTCGCTCGACCACGTGCTGATGAACCAGTCGTTCCTCGAGCGCTCGACCGGTGCGGACGTCTGGAACATCAACTCGGGCGAGACCATCGCGTTCGAGTACTCGCGGTACAACTCGCACGGCCAGACGTTCCACGAGGCCACGCCGTACCGCTCCAGCGACCACGACCCGGTCATCGTCGCGTTCGACGAGGGCACCGCGCCCGCGCCGAGCACCACGACGCCTCTCAACCTGCTCAACATCAACGACTTCCACGGCCGCATCGACGGTGACACGGTGAAGTTCGCGGGCACGATCGAGAAGCTGCGTGCGGCGGGCGGCGAGGGCAACACGTTGTTCCTCTCCAACGGCGACAACATCGGTGCCTCGCTGTTCGCGTCCTCCTCGGCGGGCGACACGCCCACCATCGAGGTGCTCAACGCGCTCGACCTGAAGGCGTCCGGCGTCGGCAACCACGAGTTCGACCAGGGCCTGACGGACCTGGCCGGTCGCGTGACCAGCGAGGCGGACTTCCGGTACCTCGCCGCCAACGTCTACGACAAGGGCACCACGACCCCGGCTCTCCAGGAGTACGAGGTCATCGAGGTCGACGGCATCCAGGTCGGCATCATCGGCGCGGTCACGGAGGAGACCTCCACGCTCGTCAGCCCGGGCGGCATCGCCACGCTGGACTTCGGCGACCCGGTCGCAGCCGTCAACCGTGTCGCGGCGCAGCTCACCGATGGCGACCCCGCGAACGGCGAGGCCGACGTCATCATCGCGCAGTACCACGAGGGCGCCGGAGCCGGCACCCCCGACGGTGCGACGCTCGAGCAGGAGATCGCGGCCGGCGGCGCCTTCGCCGACATCGTCCTGGACACGGCTCCTGAGGTCGACGTGATCTTCACCGGTCACACGCACAAGGAGTACGTCTGGGACGCCCCTGTCCCGGGCAGCACGAAGACCCGCCCGATCGTCCAGACCGGCTCGTACGGCGCGAACATCGGCCAGGTCCAGCTCGAGATCGACCCCGCCACGAACGAGGTCGAGTCCTACAAGGCCCGCAACGTCAAGCGCCTGACGACGGCGAACGACGTCCTCGTCGCCGCCTTCCCGCGCGTCGCCGAGGTCAACGGCATCGTCACCGCGGCTCTCGCCGAGGCCGACGTCAAGGGCTCGGTCAAGGTCGGCACGATCACCGCCGACATCACGTCCGCGATCGCGGGCGGCTCGTACGTCGACGGCAAGTACGTCAGCTCGGTCCCTGGCACCACCACGGGTCGTGACGACCGTGCGTCGGAGTCCGCGCTCGGCAACCTCGTCGCCAACGCTCTGCGCGACTCGCTCGCGGACACCGCGGCCGGTGCCGACTTCGGCGTCGTCAACCCGGGTGGCCTGCGTGCCGAGCTGCTCTACAAGAAGAGCGGCGCCGAGACCGAGGACGGCATCGTCACGTTCGCCGAGGCGAACGCGGTCCTGCCGTTCCTCAACAACCTGTGGTCCACGACCCTCACGGGCGCGCAGGTCAAGACGATGCTCGAGCAGCAGTGGCAGACCAACCCCGACGGCTCCATCCCGTCGCGGCCCTACCTCCAGCTGGGTCTCTCGGACAACGTCTCGTACACGTACGACGAGTCCCGCCCTGCCGGCGACCGCGTCACCTCGGTGACGATCAACGGCAAGGTCATCACCCCGACGGAGACCTTCCGCGTGGGCACGTTCTCCTTCCTCGCCGAGGGTGGAGACAACTTCCGGGTCTTCAAGGACGGCACCCGCACCGTCGACTCCGGTCTCATCGACCGTGACGCGTGGATGGCGTACCTGAGCGCCGAGGAGAACCAGGGCCTCACCCCGAGCTTCGCTCGCTCGCACGCGAAGGTGGTCGGCAACCCGGCGTCCGTCGTCGCAGGCGCGAACGTCGAGATCGAGGTCTCCAAGCTCGACATGACGAGCCTGGGCGCCCCGCTCAACACGAGCGTGACGGCGACGTTCACCGGCGGGACCCTCCCGGCCGCGGGCGTCAAGCTCGGTGACTTCACGGTCACCGGCGGTGCCGTGACGGTCTCGGGCACGGTCCCGGCCGCTGCGGCAGGCGCGAAGACGCTCACGCTCGTCGCTGCGCCGTCGGGCACGACCGTGACGATCCCGCTCACGGTCACGGCCCCGGCCACGACCCCGGCCGTCGCCACGAAGACGACCCTCGCCGTCACCGGCAAGGCCGTCGTCGGCGAGCAGCTCACCCTCACGGCGACGGTCGCTCCCGCGGCCGCCGGCAAGGTGACCTTCAAGGACGGCTCCACCGTCCTCGGCACGGTGAACGTCTCGGCAGGCAAGGCCTCCCTCAAGAAGTCGCTGTCGGTCGGCACGCACAGCCTCACCGCTGAGTTCGTCCCCGCGGACGCCAAGGCGTTCAAGGGCTCGATGTCGGCCAAGGTGTCCGTCACGGTCGCCAAGTCCGACGTGACGATCTCCGGCAAGCTGTCCAAGACCAAGGTCGCGTACGGCACCCCGGCGAAGCTCACGGTCACAGTCACGGGCAAGTCGACCGCGCCGTCGGGCAAGGTCACGGTCTACGAGGGCAGCAAGAAGCTCGTCACGGGCACCCTCAAGGTCACGGGCAAGACCGGCAAGGTCACCGTCACGCTCCCGAAGACCCTCTCGGTCGGGACGCACAAGCTGACGGTGAAGTACGCCGGCACTGCCACGACCAAGGCCAAGAACACCGCCAAGATCACCTACAAGGTGACCAAGGCGAAGCCGAAGGCCTCCGTCTCGATCAGCAAGTCGGGCAAGACGGTCGTCGTCAAGGTCACGGCCAAGGGCACCACGCCCAAGGGCACCGTGACGCTCAAGGTCGACGGCAAGACGGTCAAGACCCGGTCGCTCAAGAGCGGCAAGACCACCTTCAAGCTCAGCTCGCTCCGCAAGGGCAAGCACACCTTCAAGGTGACCTACTCCGGGTCGACCACGGTCAGCAAGCTCACGGTGACCAAGAAGCACACCGCGAAGTGACCGACCTAGCGTGACGCGGAGGGCCGGGTGGGCGACCACCCGGCCCTTCGCGCGTCCGGCGCCCCGAGCGGTTCGTGCCGTGTCAGTCGGATGGGGGAGGATGGGGCCCGTGAAGATCACCACCGTGAACGTGAACGGGATCCGCGCCGCGTACCGCAAGGGCATGCCCGCGTGGGTCGAGTCCGAGCAGCCGGACGTCCTCCTGCTGCAGGAGGTCCGCGCGACCGACGAGATCGTCGCCGAGCTGCTCGGGGACGAGTGGCACATCGTGCACCAGGCGTGCGACATCAAGGGCCGGGCGGGCGTCGCGATCGCGTCGCGCCTGCCGTTCGACGCCGTCCGCGTCGGCCTGGGCAACGGCGAGCCCGAGGTGGACGTCGACACGGGGCGCTGGGTCGAGGCCGACGTCGTGCTCCCCGCGGGCGGCCACGTCACGGTCGTCTCCGCGTACATCCACTCGGGCACCGCGGGCACGCCCAAGATGGACCAGAAGTACGCGCACCTGGAGAAGGTGACAGCCCGCATGCGCGAGCTCGCCGCCGCAGGCGGCCGGACGGTCGTCGCGGGCGACCTCAACATCGCGCACCGCGAGGTGGACATCAAGAACTGGAAGGGCAACCTGAAGTCCGCGGGCTTCCTGCCTGAGGAGCGTGCCTACCTCGACCTCTGGTTCGACGAGCTCGGCTTCGCGGACCTCGGCCGCCGGTTCGGCGGCGACGGGCCCGGCCCGTACACGTGGTGGTCCAACCGCGGCAAGGCGTTCGACAACGACTCGGGCTGGCGCATCGACTACCAGCTCGCAACCCCGGAGCTCGCCGAGGCGGCGCGCTCGGTCGACATCTGGCGAGCCCCGTCGTGGGACACCCGCTGGAGCGACCACGCACCGGTGACCGTCGACTACGAGCTCTAGCCCGCGCCTTCTCGGCGACCGTCGCCGGCCGCCCCGGGCATGCGGTGCGGCAGGCGTCCCGGCCGTCGGGAAGGGACTCCCGGCCCCAGGGGAACGAACGCCCGCTGCCTAGGATGAACACATGACTCTCCCCACGACCGAGTCGGTCCGCGCTGCGCTCGACACCGTCATCGACCCGGAGATCCGCCGCCCCATCACCGAGCTCGGGATGGTCCGCGAGATCGAGCTGCTCCCCGAGGGCGCCGTGCGCGCACACATCGACCTGACGACCGCGGGATGCCCGCTCAAGGCGACGATCGTCTCCGAGGTCACGGAGGCCGTCTCGCAGGTCGAGGGCGTCACGTCCGTCCAGGTCGAGATGGGTGTCATGAGCCCCGAGCAGCGGGTGCGGCTCAAGAAGCAGCTCCGCGGCGGCGAGGGCGACCCGGTCATCCCGTTCGCCCAGCCCGGCAACCTCACCAAGGTCTTCGCGATCGCCTCCGGCAAGGGCGGCGTCGGCAAGTCCTCCCTGACCGCGAACCTCGCGGTCGCGATGGCGCGCGACGGCCTGCGCGTCGGCGTCGTCGACGCCGACATCTACGGCTTCTCGATCCCCGGCATGCTCGGCGCCCGCAGCATGCCGACCAAGGTCGACGACATGCTGCTGCCGCCCATCGCGCACGACGTCAAGGTCGTGTCCATCGGCATGTTCGTCCAGCCGGGGCAGCCCGTCGTCTGGCGCGGCCCCATGCTCCACCGTGCCCTGCAGCAGTTCCTCGGGGACGTGTTCTGGGGGGACCTCGACGTCCTCCTCCTCGACCTCCCGCCCGGTACCGGCGACATCGCGATCTCCGTCGCGCAGCTGCTGCCCGGTTCCGAGATACTCGTCGTGACCACGCCCCAGCAAGCGGCGGCCGAGGTGGCCGAGCGCGCCGGTTCGATCGCCCGGCAGACCCAGCAGGGTGTCGTCGGCGTCGTCGAGAACATGTCGTGGCTCGTGCAGCCCGACGGGTCGCGCCTCGAGGTGTTCGGCTCCGGCGGAGGCGAGCAGGTCGCCTCGTCGCTCAGCAAGACGCTCGGCACGACGGTCCCGCTCGTCGGCCAGGTCCCGCTCGACATCGCGCTGCGCGAGGCCGGCGACACCGGAGTCCCCGTCGTGCTCTCGGCGCCCGAGTCCGACGCCGCGCGCGCCCTGGTGGACATCTCGCGGGCGCTCGTCGCGAAGGAGCGCGGCCTCGCTGGCCGCAAGCTGAACATCACCCCGGTCTGAGCCGCGTGCCCACAGATCGCCCTCGTGCGCACGTCATGCGTGCACGAGGTCGAGGGGTGGGGCACTGACCAGCGCGGCGGGCGCTGACAACCGACCCGCGCGGCGGGCGCTGACAACTGACCTGCGCGGCTGGGGCGTGCCTCGACGCGAAGCACGAGAGCAGGTCAGGCGGAAGGCCTGTCCGAGTCGCGCTCCGAAGCCATCTCGGCGTCACGCTCCGCATCCCGTTCGGCCTCGCGCTCCGCAGCCATCTCCTCGAGGAGGTTGCGGAGCTCCGACCGGACGAAGTCGCGGGTCGCGACCTCGCCGAGAGCGATGCGCAGCGCTGCCATCTCCCGAGCGAGGAACTCCGTGTCCGCAAGGTTCCGCTCCGCGCGGCGACGGTCCTGCTCGGCCGAGACGCGGTCCCGGTCGTCCTGACGGTTCTGCGCGAGCAGGATCAGCGGCGCCGAGTAGGAGGCCTGCAGCGACAGCATGAGCGTCAGCAGCGTGAAGCCGAACTCCTTGCTGTCGAAGCGCCCGTCGGCCGGGCCCCACGTGTTCCAGATGAGCCACGCGGCGCAGAACACCGTCATGTACAGCAGGAAGCGCGGGGTGCCCATGAACCGGGCGATGCCCTCGGACAGGCGACCGAAGCGGTCGCTGCCTGGGTTGCGCTCCGGCAGGAACCGGGCACGGAACCCGCGACGTGCAGCCTTCGGCTGGTCGATGCGCTCAGCCATGCTGACCACCGCCGCCCGCCACGTCGGGGACGTGGTCGTCCTCGCGCCAGTCCTCGGGCAGCATGTGGTCGAGCACGTCGTCGATGCTCACGGCCCCGAGCAGACGACGCTCGGCGTCGAGCACGGGGAGCGCGAGCAGGTTGTACGTCGCGAGCAGACGTGTGATCTGCCCGAGCGGAGCTTGCGGCGAGACGTGGTCGATCTCGTCGAGCACCGAGCCGAGCGACTCGTGCGGGGGCTCGCGGAGCATCCGCTGGAAGTGCACGACGCCGAGGAAGCGCCCCGTGGGCGTCTCGATCGGAGGTCGCACGACGAAGACCATCGACGCGAGCGCAGGCGGGAGGTCCTGGCGACGGATGTGCGCCATCGCCGCAGCGATCGACGTCTCGGGGCCGAGGATCACCGGGTCGGTCGTCATGAGACCACCGGCCGTGTAGTCGTCGTACGCGAGCAGGCGACGCACGTCGCGGGCGTCCTCGGGCTGCATGAGCGCGAGGAGCTCTGTTGCTCGCGCGTCGGGCAGCTCGTGGAGCAGGTCGGCGGCATCGTCCGGCTGCATGGCCTCGAGGACGTCGGCGGCGCGGGTCGGCTCGAGCGAGGAGAGGATCGCCACCTGGTCGTCTTCGGGAAGCTCCTCGAGGACGTCAGCGAGCCGCTCGTCGTCGAGCGCCTCGGCGACCTCGAGACGCCGGTTGTCGTTGAGGTCGTGCAGCGCGTCGGCGAGGTCGGCGGGCTTGAGGTCCTCGTACGCGGCCAGGAGCAGGCCGGCGCCCTGCTTCTGCTCGGCCGACGCGAGGGACTTGACCGCGCGGACGTCGACGACCTCGCCCTGGTTGCGGCGACGGATGCCGAGGGCGCCCTTCGTCGCGTTCTCACGGCGCACGAACAGGCGGTCGACGACCCAGTCGCCGTTGCGCTCGAGCTCGATCGAGACGTCCTCGATGCGTGCGCTGCCCGACCCGTCGGTGAACTCGACGACGCGGTCGAACAGCTCACCGATGACGAGCGTCTCCATGCGGCGCTTCTCGAAGCGGCGCATGTTCACGAGGCCCGTCGAGATGACCTGGCCCGTGTCGATCGAGGTGACGCGAGTGAACGGGAGGAAGACCCGGCGTCGGCCCGGGACCTCGACGACGAGACCGACCGCGCGCGGTGCGGCCTTGGCGCGCATGAGCACGACGACGTCCCGGACGCGCCCGACCTTGTCCCCGAGCGGGTCGAAGACAGAGGTCTCGGCGAGCCGGGCGATGAACACTCTCGTTGCTGCGCCGCTCACGGTTCCCGATCCTAGTGCGCATCCGAGGAACGGCCAGGTGGGCGCGCAGCCCGTGGGCTGCGGGAAGACCGCGGTGCGGCAGACTGGGGGCATGAGCCAGCCGAACCTCAACCGTGGTCCTCAGGCCGCCGTCACGATGCCGAAGGGTGACGCCGTCGCGGCCTTCACGGACTACGTCGACGCCCAGCGGGCCGTCGACACGCTCTCGGACAAGGCGTTCCCGGTGCAGAACCTGTCGATCATCGGCGAGGGGCTCACGATGGTCGAGCGCGTCATGGGGCGGCTGACGACGGGCCGCGTCGCGGTCGGCGGCATCGCGTCAGGGGCGTGGTTCGGCCTGTTCGTCGGTCTGCTGCTCGCGATGTTCGCGTCCGAGGACGTCGCCGCGACGGTGATCTCCGGCGTCGTGATCGGTGCGGGCTTCGGGCTCATGTTCGCCCTGATCTCTTATGCGGCGACGCGCGGCAAGCGTGACTTCACCTCGCAGTCGCAGATCGTCGCGACGCGATACGTCGTGCTGTGCAGCGTCGAGAAGGCGAACGAGGCGCGTCGGCTCCTCGCGGAGGCTGGTATCCGGTCGACGGCGGCGGACACCCCGGTCGTCGCGCCGGCTGCGCCTGCGCCGTCGGTGCCTGGCCCGCTCGCGCCCGTCGCCCCCCAGGCGAGCCCGACGCCGTCGCGCATCTCGAGCCAGTACGTCACCCCGGACGGACGGCCGCGGTACGGCGTGCGGACCGACGACGTCGCCTCGGAGGCCGCAGACGCTCCGGCCGAGGGCGCTTCCGGCGCCCCGGCGAGCGAGGCTCCGCGCCCCGGCGAGGACGCCCCTTCGGCCTGAGCGGCCGCCTCCGCCTGAGCGGCCGCGTCCTGCCCGAGGGCGGAGCGTCCGCGCTGCCGGGGAAACGAGCTGCGGGCGTGCAGCCGCAGCCGCACGCCCGCAGAGCAGGTCGATCTCGGCGTCAGCGCACCGACGCCATCCACGCCTCGAGCTCGTCGGGCTTGCGGGGGAGCGCCGCAGTGAGGTTCTCGTTGCCGTCCTCGGTGACGAGGACGTCGTCCTCGATGCGCACGCCGATGCCGCGCAGCTCCTCGGGGACGAGCAGGTCGTCGCTCTTGAAGTACAGGCCGGGCTCGATCGTGAAGATCATCCCCGGCTCGATGACGCCGTCGAGGTACATCTCCGCGCGCGCCTGCGCGCAGTCGTGCACGTCGATGCCGAGGTGGTGCGAGGTGCCGTGCACCATCCAGCGGCGGTGGAACTGACCCTCCGGCTCGAGCGACTCCTTGGCGGTGACGCCGTCGGGCAGCAGGCCCCACTCCTCGAGCCGCGCCGCGATGACCTCCATGGCCGCGGCGTGGACGTCGCGGAAGCGACGTCCGGGGACGGCGGCCTCGAACGCGGCGTCGGCCGCGTCGAGCACGGCCTGGTAGACCTTGCGCTGCGTCTCGGTGAACGTGCCCGAGACGGGCAGCGTGCGCGTCACGTCGGCCGTGTACAGCGAGTCGACCTCGACGCCCGCGTCGAGCAGCAGGAGCTCGCCCTCGCGGACCTCGCCGTCGTTGCGCGTCCAGTGCAGCGTCGTCGCGTGCTCGCCCGCGGCCGCGATCGTGTCGTAGCCGACCTCGTTGCCCTCGATGCGCGCGTGCCCGTCGAACGTCGCCTCGACGACGCGCTCGCCGCGCGGGCGCCCGACGGCGCGGGGGAGCGCGCGGACCACCTCGGCGAAGCCCTCGATCGACGCGGCGACGGCCTTGCGCATCTCCGCGATCTCGTAGTCGTCCTTGACGAGGCGCAGCTCGGAGACGGCCTCGACGAGGGCGGCGTCGGTCAGGCCGTCGGTCGTCTCGGCGGCGGCCTCCTCCTGGATGCCCGCCTGCTCGCGGACGGACTCGACGAGCGTCTCGACCGTCTCGTCCGCGCCCGTCACGACGAGGATCTTCACGTGCCCCGCGTCCTTCGCGACGCGGTCGGCGAGCTCGTCGACGTGCGCGGTCGCGATGCCGGTGAGCGCCTCGAGGTCCGTGAGGCTCGGCCGCGCCCCGACCCAGAACTCGCCGTAGCGGGCGTCCGCGTAGAACTCGGTCGTGTTGCGCTCCGCGAGGGGGCGGAAGAAGAGCACGGCGTCGTGCCCGCCGTCCTCGCGCGGGTCGAGGACGAGCACGGCGTCGGGCTCCTGGTCCGTGCCGAGCCCCGTGAGGTGCGCGAACGCGGAGTGCGGGCGGAAGCGGTAGTCCGTGTCGTTCGAGCGGACCTTGA
This sequence comes from Flavimobilis soli, assembly GCF_002564025.1. Taxonomy (NCBI): domain Bacteria; kingdom Bacillati; phylum Actinomycetota; class Actinomycetes; order Micrococcales; family Jonesiaceae; genus Flavimobilis; species Flavimobilis soli. The sequence goes on along the minus strand of NZ_PDJH01000001.1, from coordinate 1,016,661 downwards.
GGCCGCCTGCAGGGACGACGAGCCGCGTGCCCGGGAAGCGAGCCGAGAGCGCCTCGCGGCGCGCAGCGGTGAAGTCCGCGTACGGCGCGCGCTCCGGGCGGGCGTCAGGGCGCGGTGCCCAGCCGGACCAGATGAAGTTGCGGAAGGCGTCCGACGACGGGCGCAGCGAACGGTTGGAGCCCCGCTCGGCGATCGACTGGTCCTCGGGCGTCGTCTGGGCGGGCGTGGTCTCGGAGCTCATCGTCATCCTCGGGTCGTGGTGCTGTGCTTCTTCCCATCGTCCCACCGTCCGCGCGGCGTGGAAACGTACAGTGAGGTGTGCGCATCGACCTCCACACCCACTCGACGGTGTCCGACGGGACACAGACCCCGTCCGAGCTGGTGGCGACGGCGGCAGGCAGGGGCCCCGCCTGGGCCCTCGCCGACGGTCCGCTCGACGTCCTCGCCCTGACCGACCACGACACGACGGCGGGCTGGGACGAGGCGGCGCGCGCCGCCGTCGAGCACGGGATCACCCTCGTGCGGGGGACCGAGGTGAGCGCGCGGTCGGGCTCGGTGAACGTGCACCTGCTCAGCTACCTCCAGGACCCTGACGAGCCAGCCCTCGTCGAGCTGTTCGAGAGGGTGCGCGAGTCGCGCGAGACGCGCGCGCAGCGGATGGTCGAGCGGCTCTCGGTCGACTTCCCGATCACGTGGGAGGGAGTCCTCGAGCAGACGGCGGTCGGGACGACGATCGGTCGTCCGCACCTCGCGGACGCACTCGTCGCCGCGGGCGTCTTCGGCCACCGCGACGAGGCGTTCGCGCAGGTCCTGAACCCGCGCTCGCGCTACTACGTGCACCACGAGGTGCCCGACGCCGTCGCCGCCGTGCGCGCGATCCGCGCCGCGGGCGGGGTGCCCGTCTTCGCCCATCCAGGTGCTCAGATGCGGGGACGGATCGTCTCGGATGCTGTCGTCGAGGAGCTCGTGGACGCCGGGCTGGCAGGCTTGGAGGTCGGCCATCGTGACCATGACCCAGCCCAGCGAGAGCGGTTGTCCCGGTTGGCGACGAGGCTCGGCCTCTTCATGACAGGGGCGAGCGACTATCACGGCACGGGCAAGACGAACCTGCTCGGCGAGAACACGACTGCGCGCGAGGTCTTCGAGGAGATCGAGCGCCGAGGGAGGAGCGCGGTGGTCCGGCCATGAGCGACCTGATCGACATCCGACTGGCCACCGAGGTCTTCATCACCCTGTTCGTCATCATGGACCCGCCTGGGACCGTGCCGCTGTTCCTCGCGCTGACGAGCACCATGACCGCCAAGGAGCGCCACCGTGCCGCGCGGCAGGCGGTGCTCGTCGCCGCAGGCGTGATCCTCGGCTTCGCTCTCTTCGGCCAGCAGCTCCTCAGCTACATGCACATCTCGCTGCCCGCGCTCCAGGCGTCGGGTGGTCTGCTGCTCCTCCTCGTCGCGATGGAGCTGCTCACCGGCAAGCTCGAGGACCCGGAGGCGCCCAAGGGCAACGTCAACGTCGCGATGGTCCCGCTCGGCACCCCGCTGCTCGCCGGGCCCGGTGCGATCGTCGCCGCGATGCTGTTCGTGCAGCGCGTCGACGGGTCGGCCTCCGACTGGATCTCGGTCGCGATCGGCTTCTTCTTCGTGCTGCTGTCGCTGTGGGTCGCGATGCGCTTCGCCGGCGTGATCATGAAGATCCTCGGCGAGTCCGGGACGATCCTCGTGACCCGCATCGCGGGTCTGCTCCTCGCTGCGATCGCCGTCCAGCTCGTCGCCGACGCGGTCATCGCCTTCGTCCAGACGGCGTAGGCCCAGGCGCTCGCGCCCTCCCCGCAACGACACATCGCCCCGGTGCACGCGTCACGTGTGCACCGGGGCGATCTGTGTCTGCGGCGCGGGTCCGGGTCTCGGGGTGCCAGGCAGCGCGGCTGCCAGCCGCTCGCCCGAGCCCCGGACGGCAGATCGCCCCCGTGCACACAGGACGTGTGCACGGGGGCGATCTGTGTCAGTCAGTCGAGGGTCACGACTCGGTCGACGTCGCGCCCTCCGCGCCGGCGCCGCGGCCGCCGCGCGTGCGGCGACGGTTGCGCGACCGGCGCGGACGCTCGGAGACTGGCGCCGCGTCGTCGGACGCCGGGCCGTTCGTGGCCTTCGGGGCGTCCAGCTCGCGGCCGCCTTCGCGGCGAGCACCCTCACGGCCGCCGTCGCGACGACGGCCGTCACGGCCGCCTTCGCTGCGGGCACCCTCACGGCGACCACCGTCGCGACGTCCGCCGTCGCGCGAACCGCCGCGCGAGGACGGACGCTTGCCCGTCTCGCCGAGGTCCTCGAGGACCTCGCCCGCGAGACCCTCGAGGACCTGCTTGCTCTTCGGGAGGCGACCCTTCGTGCCCGCGGGAATGTCGAGGTCCGTGTACAGGTGCTCGCTCGACGAGTACGTCTCGACGGGCTCCGGCACGCCCAGGCCGAGCGCCTTGTCGATCAGCGACCAGCGCGGCACGTCGTCCCAGTCGACGAACGTGATCGCGGTGCCCTTGTTGCCCGCGCGGCCCGTGCGGCCCGTGCGGTGCAGGTACGTCTTCTCGTCCTCGGGGCACTGGTAGTTGACGACGTGCGTGACGTCGTCGACGTCGATGCCGCGCGCCGCGACGTCGGTCGCGACGAGGACGTCGATCTTGCCGTGGCGGAACGCGCGCAGCGCCTGCTCACGAGCGCCCTGGCCCAGGTCACCGTGCAGCGAGCCGGCCGCGAAGCCGCGCTCGACGAGCTCGTCCGCGACCTTCGCCGCAGTGCGCTTGGTCCGCGCGAAGACGATCGTGCGGCCGCGCCCCTCGGACTGCAGGATGCGCGCGAGCACCTCGACCTTGTCGAGCGCGTGGGCGCGGTAGACGACCTGCTTGATGTCCTTCTTCGTCATGCCCTCGTCGTCCGGGTCGTTCGCCCGGATGTGCGTCGGCTGCGACATGTAGCGGCGGGCCATCGCGACGACGGCGCCCGGCATGGTCGCGGAGAAGAGCATCGTGTGGCGCGAGGCCGGCGTCTTCGACAGGAGCGTCTCGACGTCGGGCAGGAAGCCCAGGTCGAGCATCTCGTCGGCCTCGTCGAGGACGACGCACTTGACGTGGCCCAGGTCCAGGTGGCCCTGCTTGACGAGGTCGATCATGCGGCCGGGCGTGCCGACGACGACGTCGACGCCCGCGCGGAGCGTCTCGATCTGCGGCTCGTACGCACGGCCGCCGTAGAGCTGGATGACGCGGACGCTGCGCTTCGCGGAGGCCGTGGCCAGGTCGCCGGCGACCTGGACCGCGAGCTCACGCGTCGGCAGGACGACGAGCGCCTGCGGCTTGCCCGCGTGCTTGAGGTCCTCGTAGCCCTCCTCGCCCGGGGCGACGACGCGGTGCAGGAGCGGGACGCCGAAGCCGAGCGTCTTGCCGGTTCCCGTCTTGGCCTGGCCGATGATGTCGTGGCCCTGCATGGCCACGGGCAGCGTCATCGCCTGGATGGGGAACGGGTGGGTGATGCCGGCGTCGGCGAGAGCGTCGACGATCTCCTGCTTGACGCCGAAGTCGCCGAAAGAGGGGTTCTGGTCCGACTGGACGCTCGAGGAGAGGTCCGTCTGGTCGGTGGTGGTCACTGTGCCTCACGGGTGGTGAAGGGCGCGGTGGCGCGGCACCGGGGACGAGCGGGTGCGCTGCGCAGCTCGGCTGCGACCAGCGGCGACGGGCAGTCACGGCGGTGCCGGCGCTGTCGCGCCGGAGGGCCGGAAGCCGATCGCGGAGATGCGGGGTGCCGGGGTGCGCCGAGACGCGTCCTCCAGGCAGCCAGGTCAGTTCACAGTTCGTCAGTGCGTCGAGACGACCGGGCATCCGATGTACAAGGGGCAGCATATCGGACGGGTCAAGGACGAGAGCCGGGCCGCTACGCTGGACGGATGAGCCAGGCACCGCACGTCGAGCACGACGCCCCGGGCGCCCAGCCGGGGGACGCCCCCGCCGCTGCGCCCGCCGCACCCTCCGCCGCACCCGCCGACGGCGGTGCGAGCGTCGCTGACACGACCGAGCTTCTCGCGCTCGTCGCCCAGATCGAGTCGGTCGCGTTCCTGCGCATCGCTGGCGCGGCGACCGCCGCGCCGGACCCGTCGAGCCGCCTGCGGCTCGCGCGCCTCGCCGGTGCCGCGCTCGCGCGGCAGGAGACGATCCTGCGCCGCATCGCCGAGCTCGAGGGTGACGCGGAGGCGGCCGACGAGCGCATGCTCGCCCTCGACGCGACGTTCGACGACTACGACCACCGGACGCAGCCGAGCAGCTGGTGGGAGGAGATCCTCAAGAGCTACGTCGGTCACGGCGTCGCGGTGGACTTCTGCCGGATCGTCGCGGGCGCTCTCGACCCGCAGAGCCGCGACATCATCATGGGCGTCATCGAGGACGGCATGGCGTCCGAGCGCTCGATCGAGGTGCTCGACAGCGCGACGTCGGACGACGAGGTGCTCGCGTCGCGGCTCGCGCTGTGGGCCCGCCGGCTCGTGGGCGAGGCGCTGAGCCTCGTGCAGCAGCTCCTCGCGGACCGCCCGGCGCTCACGCGGCTCCTCGCCACGGCTGTCGAGCAGCGCTTCGCCGACGACGAGCGGCCCGCGGACCACCACGCGTGGCTGTTCGGCCAGCTCACCGCCGAGCACACGCGTCGCATGGGGCGGCTCGGTCTCGCGGCCTGACGCCCAGTCCCCGTGCCGCGGTGAGGCGAGCCGCGGCGTCGTGCTCTCCCTGCGCGGGCGCAGGAACGGCCCGGGGCGGGAGGTCCCGCCGCCGGGCCGTGCTGGACGTGCTCGGTGTCAGAGAGGGCCGAAGCCGACCTTGCGCTGCGCCTCCGAGCCGATCTCGATGTAGCCGATCGCTGCCGTCGGGACGAGCACGCGGCGGCCGCGGTGGTCGGTGAGCTCGAGCACGGAGCCCGACTCGAGCGCCTTGGTGACGGCCGCCGTGACCTCGGCTGCGGTCTGGTCGGACTCCAGGACGAGCTCGCGGGCCTGGTTCTGCACGCCGATCGTGATCTCCACGTCGATCTCCTTGTTCGCACGGACGGATGTCTTCCGCGACCAGAATCGCACCTCGGGGCGCGTCGCGGGGACTTCTCGGTGCGCTGTTCGCCCAGCGCGCACTCGCACGGAGGTGGTAGCAGGGGAGCGCGTCGTCCCGGGGAGTGTCGGTGGCTCGTGATGGGATCTCTGGCATGACGACGACCGGGCTGCGCGCAGTGCTCACCGAGCACGTCGGGCGCACCGGTGACGCGGCGCCCGCTCTCGACGCGTCGCAGCGCCGCGCGGTCGACCTCGCGCGGACGAGCCCCGTGACCCTCGTGACGGGCGCGCCCGGGACGGGCAAGACGACGACGGCGCTCGCGGTCGCTGTCGACCACCTCGCGCCCGAGGACGGTCGGGCGCCTCTCGACCCGGCGCGCGTGCTCGTGCTCGCTGCGACCCGGCGTGGCGCGGGCGAGATGCGTGACCGGCTCGCGAGCCGCGCGGCGCGGACGGTCGGGCAGCCGCTCGTGCGGACGGCGGCGTCGGTCGCCCACGGTGTGCTCGCGCGTCGCGCGAGCGCGTGGGGCGAGCCCGCGCCGACGCTCGTCTCGGGTCCTGAGCAGGACCGCATCCTCGCGGAGCTGATCGAGGGCCACCTCGCGGGTGAGGGCGTGCCGCTCGAGCTGCCGCCGTCCGTCCCGGCAGAGGCGCTCGCGACGCGAGGGTTCCGCGACGAGCTGCGTGACGTGCTGATGCGCGCCGCGGAACGCGGGCTGGACCCGGTCGCGCTCGACGAGCTGGGCGCGAGGTACGGCCGCGCCGCCTGGCGTACGTGCGCGCGGCTGTTCGAGGAGTACCGGGATGTCATGGCGCTGCGGCAGGCGACCCCGGACGCGGGCGTCCGGGTCGATCCGGCGTCCGTCGTGCACGACGCGATCGACGCGCTGACGTCCTGGGACGAGGAGGTGCCGGAGGTGGCGCGCCCGCGGTGGGACCTCGTCGTCGTCGACGACTACCAGGAGGCCACCCAGGCGGTGGCGCGCCTGCTCGCCGTGCTCCACGCCGACGGCGCGCGGCTCGTGCTCGTCGGCGACCCGGACGCCGCGGTGCAGGGCTTCCGCGGCGCGGTGCCTGCGTTGGTCGCACGCGCCGCGGCACCCGCGGGCGCGGAGCCGGGCGCGTTCGGTGCCGAGCAGGTGGTCCTCGAGCAGGTCTGGCGCCACGGGCCCGGGCTGCGCGACGTCGCCTGCCGGGTCGCGCAGGCGGTGGGGACCGCGGGGACCGTCGCACACCGGCGGGCTGGCGCGGCGTCCGAGAGTGGGGCGCCCGGCGGTGCGGCTGCGTCCGACACGAATTTGTCAGATGCGGCCGCGCCAGGCGCTGGCACGGTCGCGGAGCGGCTCCGGCCGGCGCGCGTCGTCCTGCTCGCGGGACCGTCGCAGGAGCACGCGTACATCGCGCGCACGCTGCGCGCATGGCACCTGCTCGACGGCGTGCCGTGGCGGGAGATGGCCGTCATCGCGCGTTCCGGCGGCCAGGTCAGCGCGCTGCAGCGCGCGCTCCTGGGCGCGTCGGTGCCGGTGAGCATCCTCGGGTCGCAGGGCCCGCTGCGCGACGAGCCTGCGGTGCGGCCGCTCCTCGACGCGGTCGAGGTAGCGGACGGGCGTCCGCTCGACGTCGAGCGCGCGGTCGGGCTCCTGCTCTCGCCCGTGGGCGGGCTCGACGCGGTATCGCTGCGGCGTCTGCGTCGCGTCCTGCGCAGCGAAGAGCTCGCCGCCGGTGGCGGGCGCAGCTCCGACACCCTGCTCGTCGAGGTGCTCGGCGACCCGGCGCTCGCCGCGCAGCTCCCGGCAGCGGTCCGCCGGGGTGCGGCGCAGGTCGCCGCCGTGCTCGCGCGCGGCCGCGAGGCCGCCGCGCGCCCGGGCGCGGACGCACAGACCGTGCTGTGGGCGGTCTGGGACGCGACCGGCCTGTCCGCGCGCTGGCGCAGCACCGCGCTCGCCGGGGGCGGGGCGGGCATGCGCGCGGACCGCGACCTCGACGCTGTCATGGCGCTGTCGAAGGCGGCCGAGCGCTTCGTCGACCGCAACCCGCGCGTCCGGGCGAGCGCCTTCGTCGACCACGTCCGGTCGCAGGACCTCCCCGCTGACTCGCTCGCGGCGAGCGGCGGCGGCCAGGACGCCGTCACCGTCCTCACGCCAGCAGGGGCGGCCGGGCGCGAGTGGCGCGCCGTCGTCGTCGCGGGCGTCCAGGAAGGGGTGTGGCCCGACCTCCGCCTGCGCGACTCCCTGCTCGGCGCGCAGACGCTCGTCGACGCTGTCGCCGGGATCGTCGTGCCCGGCGGCGACGGAGCCGCGCACGCCGCCCACGCGCGCCGCGCCGTGCTCTCCGACGAGGTGCGCGCCTTCCTCGTCGCGGTGTCCCGCGCCCGGGAGCACCTGCTCGTCACCGCGGTCGAGGACACCGAGAGCTTCCCGTCCGTGCTCGTCGACCTCGTCGACCCGGTCCCGGGCACGGGGGAGGAGCCCGACGACGACGCGGCTGACCCGCGCCGCCGCGACGTTCCCGAGGCCCTCGACCTGCGCGGTCTCGTGCTGCGCGCACGCGCGCAGCTCCAGGACGAGGTGCGGCGCGACGTCGGCGATCCTGACGCCGTCGGCGCGGGCGAGGCCGCGACCGTGCTCGCCCGCCTCGCCGAGGCAGAGGTGCCCGGCGCCGACCCGGCCGGCTGGTACGGGGTGCACCCGGTCTCGAGCACCGCACCGACCTGGGACGACGACGCGCCCGTCCCGGTCTCGCCGTCGAAGGTCGAGTCCGTCTCGACGTGCGCGCTGCGCTGGGCCCTCGAGACCGCCGGCGGCCGCTCCGCCGACGCGCTGTCCCAGTCGCTCGGTTCGCTCATCCACTCGATCGCCGAGGAGGCGCCCACTGCGCCGTTCCACGAGCTCGCTGCGACGCTCGACCGGCGCTGGCCCGAGCTCGGGCTCGCGCCCGGCTGGCCCGAGCGGGTCACGCGCACGCGTGCGCGTGCGATGGTCGAGCGGCTCGCCCGGCACTTCCAGAAGAGCGGCGAGGTCCTCGCCGTCGAGGCCAGGTTCACCACGCAGGTCGGCCGGGCCGTGCTCAGCGGCAGCGTCGACCGGCTCGTGCGCCAGGAGGACGGCACCGTCCTCATCGAGGACCTCAAGACCGGGACCGCCCCCAGCAAGGACAAGGCGGCGAGCCACCCGCAGCTCGGCGCATACCAGGTGGCCCTCGCCGAGGGCGCCTTCCACGAGGTGCCCGGGCTCGAGGACGGGGCGCAGAGCGCGGGCGCGCAGCTCGTGCACGTCAAGGACGGCAAGGACGCGACGCTGCGCACCCAGCCCGCGCTCCAGGACGCCGACGACCCGCGGTGGGCCCACGACCTCGTCGAGAGCGCCGCCGAGACGATGGCGTCCGCGTGCTTCGAGGCACGCATCAACCCGCTGTGCGGATTCTGCCCGGTCCGCCGCAGCTGCCCGCTCCAGACCGTCGGACGCGCCCTCGGGCAGGAGGCCTCATGACGCCGTACACCCCTGACTCCGCGCACCCCACGACCGGCGTCCAGGACGCCGCGTCGACGCCGGGCCGCGCCACGGCCGTCGACACCCCCGCGACGCAGCTCGCCACTCCCGCCGCCCACGCCCCGACGCGCAGGCTCGTCCCCGCGACCGAGATCGCCGAGCTGCTCGGGCAGCACCGCCCGACCGACGAGCAGCTCGCCGTCATCGAGGCACCGCTCGAGCCCGTGCTCGTCGTCGCAGGTGCCGGCTCCGGGAAGACCGAGACGATGTCCGCGCGCGTCGTCTACCTGATCGTCAACGGCCTCGTCGAGCCCGACGAGGTCCTCGGGCTCACCTTCACGCGCAAGGCTGCGGGCGAGCTGGGGGAGCGCATCCGCCGCAGGCTGCGCACGCTCGCCGCACGCATGCGCGACGCCGGTCAGCCGGCGCTGCTCGGCGACCTCGGCGACGACACGCCCGACGCCGCGCTGCTCGCGTCGATGCGCCGTCCGACCGTCTCGACCTACAACTCGTACGCTGCGGGTCTCGTCAAGGAGCACGGGCTCCGGCTCGGCATCGAGCCTGGCGCCCGGCTCCTCGGTGAGGCGAGCCAGTGGCAGCTCGCCCAGGACGTCGTCGAGCGGTGGACAGGCGACCTCGGCACCGATGCGGCCCTCAGCACCGTGGTCGAGGCCGTCCGCACCCTGTCCGGCGCGCTCAGCGAGCACCTGCTCAGCACCGACGAGGCGCGCGACCGCATGACCACGATCATCCGCACGCTGCTCGCCACCCCCGACGCCAAGGGCAAGAAGGGGCCGTACGCCTCGACGGCGAAGCTCCTCGAGCTCATGACGCACCGCGTCCAGCTGCTCGACCTCGTCGACGAGTACCGCAGGCGCAAGCGGGAGACCGACTCGCTCGACTTCGCCGACCAGGTCGAGCTCGGCGCGCGCCTCGCCGAGGCGCACGAGGAAGTGCGCGTCGCCGAGCGGGCTCGCTACCGCGTCGTCCTCCTCGACGAGTACCAGGACACGTCCTACGCGCAGGCCAGGATGCTCGGCGCCCTGTTCGGCGACGGGCACGCCGTGACCGCGGTAGGCGACCCGAACCAGTCGATCTACGGGTGGCGCGGCGCGAGCGCCTCCGGCCTCTCCCGCTTCGCCGAGCAGTTCTCCGACCTCGGCCGCGTCCACCACCTCGCCCTGAGCACGTCCTGGCGCAACGACCAGGCGATCCTCGACGTCGCCAACGCCGTCGCTGCGCCCCTGCGTGACGTCGCCCCCGAGCGTGTCGCCGGGGCCCCCGCAAGCCCCGCGCCAGCACGCGAGGACGCCGCGGTCATCGAGCTGCACGCCCGCCCCGGGGCAGGCCCCGGCGAGGTCACCTCGGCCTACACCGCGACTGAGGACGAGGAAGCGGCCGTCGTCGCCGAGTTCGTCGCGAGGTGGTGGCGTCCGCGCAGGTCCCGTGACGGCGCGACGACCGCCGCCGTCCTGTGCCGCAGCCGCAAGCAGTTCACGGCCATCGAGGTGGCGCTGCGGTCGCGCGGCATCCCCGTCGAGGTCGTCGGCCTCGGCGGCCTCCTCGAGGCGCCCGAGGTGGTCGACGTCGTCGCGCTGCTCCAGGTCGTCCACGACCCGTCCCGCGGCGACTCCCTCATGCGCCTGCTCACCGGACCATGGCTCGCGCTCGGTGCCGCCGACCTGTTCGCCGTCGCCGACCGTGTCCGCGAGCTCTCCCGGAGGCACGCGCAGGCCGCAGCACGAGCAGCAGAGAGCTGGCGACAGGCAGACGAGCCCACCGCCACGGCGGAGCGGGAGAGCGACGAGGACCGCACCGGCCTCGCAGACCCCGACGAGGTGCCGAGCGTCGTCACGGAGGCCGACGTCGTCGACTCGCACTCGATCGTCGACGTCCTCGACGAGCTCCCAGCGCCAGGGTGGCGCAGCCCCGGCGGCAGGTCGCTCACGCCCGACGGGCACGCCCGCCTCGCCCGCCTCGCGACGCTCCTCGCACGGCTGCGCGCGAGCACCTACCTGTCGGTCCCCGAGATCGTCGTCGAGGCGGAACGAGCCCTCGGGCTCGACATCGAGGCCGGTCTTCTCGACGGGCCCCACGCGGCCCGCGCCCGCGCCAACCTCGACGCGTTCCGCGACCTCGCCATCTCCTTCGTCGACGGGGCGGACGTGCCCACGCTCGGTGCGTTCCTCTCATGGCTCGACGTCGCCGCCACGAACGAGCGCATCGACACCGCGATCGCCGAGCCAGACCCGGACGCCGTCCAGATCGTCACCATCCACGCGGCCAAGGGCCTCGAGTGGGACATCGTCGCGGTCCCCGGTCTCGTCGACGGCGGACTGCCCGGCACCGCGTGCACCGGCCCGCAAGGGCCCACCGACTCCGCGTGGCTCACCGGGCTCGGCACGCTCCCGTACCCCCTGCGCGGCGACGCCCGCGACCTGCCGCGCTTCGCATACGAGGACGCCGAACACCACAAGGACCTCGACAACCTTCAGAAGGTGTTCAAGCAGGATGCAGGCGAGCACCAGGTCACCGAGGAACGCCGCCTCGCCTATGTCGCCTTCACGCGCGCCCGCTCCCGTCTCCTCCTGACCGGCTCGTGGTTCCGCGGCGAGCGCAGCAGCGCCACACCGCCGTCACCGTTCCTCACCGAGCTGGCCGACGGCGGCCTCGTCGACCCGTCCGCCTGGACCGACCCGCCGGAAGGTGCCAACCCCGCGCTCGAGCGCGAGGTCACCGCCACCTGGCCCGCCACCAACGGCGTCGACCCCGTGCTCGCCGCGGCAGCGGCGCGCGTCCGCGCAGCGAAGGGTGGCCCTGCGGCACCGAGCGGGGGCATGCCTGGAGCCTCGCCCGGGGAGGAGAACCATGCCGCCCCCGCCGGGCGCCCCGACCACGACATCCGGCGTCCGGGAGCACCCGAGGTCAACCTGACCGGGGCCAGGGACCGCACCGAGGCGACCACCGCGGGCGCCACGACGGTCCCTGCGGCCTCCGACGACCCGGTCCCGCTCTCCGAGCTCGCCGAGATCCTCCTCGCCGAGCGCGACGCGCGCCGCAAGCCCGTCACCGACGTCGAGATCCCCGCCCACGTCTCCGCGTCCGCGATGGTCCGCCTCGCCGCGAGCCGCGAGGAGTACGCGCTCTCCCTGCGCCGGCCCGTGCCGAGCGAGCCGTCCGTGCACGCCCGCCGTGGCACGACGTTCCACGCGTGGGTCGAGCAGTTCTACTCGTCGCCCGTCCTCATGGACCTCGACGACCTGACCGACGCCGACGACACCGAGCCGGACGCCGACCTCGAGAAGCTTCGCCAGACGTTCCTCGCCACCCCGTGGGCGTCGCTCGACCCGATCGCCGTCGAGGTCGACATCGAGACGCCCCTCGCAGGTGTCATGACGCGCTCCCGGATCGACGCCGTCTTCCCCGACCCGCGGCCCGGGAGCAAGCCCGGCCAGGTCGTCGTGGTCGACTGGAAGACGGGCCGCGAACCCACCGACCCCGCAGCCGTCCGCGCGCGCGAGGTCCAGCTCGCCGTCTACCGGCTCGCCTGGTCCCGCTGGACCGGCACGCCCCTCGAGCACGTCGACGCCGCCTTCTGCTACCTCGGCGACGGCGTCACCCGGCACCCCCAGCGGCTCCTCGACGTCGACGAGCTCGAAGCCCTCCTGCGCGGCTGACGAGCCCGCGCGGCGGGCTCAGTCCTCGTCGCGCGGCGAGGCGTCCTCGCGCGGCGTCCCGTCCGCGGGCGCCTCAGCCGGCTCATCCTCGCCGGCCGCGTCCTCGGCGCCCTCGTGCACGGCCTCGTCGAGGTCCAGCAGCATCTCGACGGCGTCGTCCACGATGTCCTTGCGCTCCGTGCGCACGCCGTGCAGCAGCCACCTCGCCAGGGCGAGCTCGCCCGCGAGCAGCGCGCGGTCCACCAGGTGCGCGTCGGCCGACTCGGTCCGCGCGAGCTGGTACGCCTCGAGGATCGACTCGACCGCCTCCGGCGACGCCGCGACCAGCAGCCACGACAGGTCGTCGGCCGGGTCCGCCACCTGGCACTCCGACCAGTCCACGATGCCGTTGACCGACTGCTGCGCCACGAGCACGTGGTCCCCGTTGAGGTCGCCGTGCGTGATCACCGGCCGGAAGCGCCACAGCGCGACGTTCTCGAGCGACTCCTCCCAGCGCCGCAGCAGGCGAGCAGGCACCCGGCCCGTCCGCGCCGCCTCGTCGACCTCCGAGAGCCGCCGCTGGCGGTACTCCTCGGCCGAATAGCTCGGCAGGCCGGCGTCCTCGACGAGCGACGTCGGCAGCTCGTGCAGCGCCGCGATCGCGCGCCCGACCGACCGTGCCAGGCCCGGGCCCGGCTGCAGCCTCTCGGCCTGCAGCGGGACGCCAGGAACCTCAGGGTGCACGACGGCGCGCCCGCCCTCGGGGAGCGTCGCGAAGCCCGCAGGGGTCGGGACGGCGAACGGCAGGTCGCCTGCGTCGACACGGTCGGAGAGGCCGCGCAGCAGCTCCATCTCGGCCTCGAGGCTCGCACCGGCCGCGGCGTCGCGCGGTGCGCGGACGATCCAGTGCCGGCGCGACGAGTCGATCACGACGGCGACGTCGTTCGACCCGTCCGAGTCGAGCAGGCGAGCGTCGACCACGTCCATGCCGGGCACGGCGGCGGTCGACAGGGCGGCCAGGGTCAGGGCGGAGCGATGCACGGGTCAACGGTACGTCGCCGGGCGCCGCGCGGGCGGCACGACGCGGGCGCGTCCCACCGACCGCTGCGGACGGACAGCCCCGGTGCACGTCATGCGTGCAGGCGAGCGACCGGTGCGACGTCGGCGGCACGACGCGAGCGCGTCCCACCGTCGTATCGTGAGCGCATGAACCCCGAACCGGTGACCGACTGGGCCCAGCTCCCGCTGTCCCGCACGACGGTCGACCGCGCGGCCGAGCTGCGCGACGACGTCGAGCTCGTCGAGCGGCTCCTCACCGCGTCGTCGACGCGCGTCGTCCTCGTGCGCGGCGCGTCGCTCGCCGTGCGAGACGCGCACGGATCCTCCGTGCCGGGCGCGCTCGTGCTCGACCTCGTCCCGGGGGCCGAGGTCGTCGCGGTGCTCGCCACGACGCAGTCCGAGCTCACGGCACCCCACGCGCCGGGCTGGCTCTTCCTCGGCACGGACGACGACGGCGCGTACCTCGCGCTCGTCCTGCCCGCCGAGGCGGACGAGGACGTCGACATCTCCGGCGTCGTGCCGGCGCGGGCCGAGGACATCCTCGGACGCGGCCGACGCTTCGAGAACCTGCGCGACGCCGGGCACCTCCTCGACGCGCGAGACGCCGGTCTCGCGACGACGGCGGTCGGCGTCGCGGCATGGCACGTCCGCGCGCTGCGCTGCGAGCACTGCGGCGAGGCGACGCGGCCCGCCCGCAACGGCTGGTCGCGCGTGTGCACGTCGGACGGCCGCGAGGTCTTCCCGCGCACCGACCCGGCGGTGATCATGGCGGTCGTCGACGACGCCGAGCGGCTCCTGCTGGGGCACGCCGCGCACTGGCCCGAGGGCCGGTTCTCGACGCTCGCCGGCTTCGTCGAGGCGGGCGAGTCCGTCGAGGCGGCGGTGCGCCGCGAGGTGCGGGAGGAGACGACCGTCGTGATCGGCGACGTCGTCTACCGCTCGTCGCAGCCGTGGCCGTTCCCGCGGTCCCTCATGCTCGGCTTCCGCGCGCACGCCGTGACGACCGACGTCGTCGTCGACGGCGTCGAGGTGACCGACGCGCGCTGGTTCACGCGTGACGGCCTCGCCGCGGACCTCGCGGCCGGGCGCGTGCTGCTGCCGATGCGGTCGTCGATCGCGCGCGGACTCATCGAGGAGTGGTACGGCGGCCCCCTCGCCGACCGCACCGGGTGAGCGCGCGGGAAGGTTCGCGGGCGCGCCGTGGTTATGGTGAGCGCCCGACCCACCGACCGGAGGACACCAGCCGTGACCATCCCCGCCCCGCACACGCCCGACGCAGGCTCCGTCGTCATGTACTCGACCACGTGGTGCGGCTACTGCCAGCGCCTGAAGAAGCAGCTGACGAGCGAGGGCATCGGCTACACGGAGGTCGACATCGAGCAGGACGCGAGCGTCATCCCGTTCATCGAACAGGTCAACGACGGCAACTGGGTCGTGCCGACCGTCGTCTTCCCGGACGGGTCGTCCGCGACGAACCCCTCGCTCGCGCAGGTCAAGGAGCGCATCGGCGCCTGACGCCGTGACGGGCGCCGGAGTGCTCGCCCCGGCCGCCTGCTAGCCGCCGCGGCGTCCCCAGGACGACCGCGGCGGCGCTCGTTGTCGGAGGCGCCTGAGACAATCGGCGGTGATGTCTGCCGACGAGATCCTCGAAGCGCTCGACCCCGACCAGCGGGCCGTCGCGACCGCACTCACCGGTCCCGTGTGCGTCCTCGCGGGCGCCGGGACGGGAAAGACCAGGGCGATCACGCACCGCATCGCCTACGGCGTGCGCACAGGCGTGTACCAGCCGACGAGCGTCCTGGCCGTGACGTTCACCGCCCGCGCGGCAGGCGAGATGCGCACGCGTCTGCGTGACCTGGGCGTCGCGGGCGTGCAGGCGCGCACGTTCCACGCGGCCGCGCTCAAGCAGCTCAGCTACTTCTGGCCCCGCATCGTCGGCGGAGCGCCGCCGCGCATCCTCGAGCACAAGGCGCCCGCGGTCGGCCAGGCCGCCGCAGCGCTCGGCATGACGGTCGATCGCGTCGCGGTCCGCGACCTGTCCTCGGAGATCGAGTGGGCCAAGGTCTCGATGATCCCGGCGGACGACTACCCCCGGGCCGTCGCCGCGCTGCACCGCGAACCGCCCGCGGGCTTCGACGCGCACGCCGTCGCACGCCTCATGCGCGCGTACGAGGAGGCCAAGACGGCGCGCGGCGTCATCGACTTCGAGGACGTGCTGCTCTACGTCGGCGACATGATCCACTCGAACCCGCCCGTCGCCGACGAGATCCGACGGCAGTACCGCCGCTTCGTCGTCGACGAGTACCAGGACGTCTCCCCGCTGCAGCAGTTCGTTCTCGACCAGTGGCTCGGTGACCGCGACGAGCTGTGCGTCGTCGGCGACCCGAGCCAGACGATCTACTCGTTCACGGGGGCGACCCCGCACCACCTCCTGACCTTCCGCAAGACGTACCCGAAGGCCGTCGAGGTGCGCCTCGTGCGTGACTACCGCTCGACGCCGCAGGTCGTCTCGCTCGCGAACGCGCTGCTCGCGGACCGCGCCGGGCGCGGCTTCGCGGGCCTCGAGCTCAAGGCGCAGCGCCCGTCCGGCCCCCCGGTGACGTTCACCGTGTACGACGACGACGAGGCCGAGGCGGCACAGGTCGCCGCTGCCGTGGGGCGGCTCGTGAAGTCGGGCACGCCCGCCGGCGAGATCGCCGTGCTCTACCGCACCAACGCGCAGTCGGAGCTGTACGAGCAGGCGCTCGCGGACGCGGGCATCCCGTACCTCGTGCGCGGCGGCGAGCGCTTCTTCCAGCGCCGCGAGGTCCGCGAGGGCATCGTGCTGCTGCGTGGTGCGGCGCGTGCTGTCGACCCGGGGCAGACGCTCCCGGAGATCGTCCGCGACGTGCTCTCGAACGCCGGCTGGGCGCCCGAGGCGCCGGCCGCGCGCGGTGCCGTCCGCGAGAGGTGGGAGTCGATGCAGGCGCTCGTCGCGCTCGCCGACGACCTGTACGCGAGCACGAAGGCTGGCCTGCCGGAGCTCATCGCAGAGCTCGACGAACGCGCCGCCGCGCAGCACGCTCCCGCTGTCCAGGGCGTGACGCTCGCGTCGTTGCACGCGGCGAAGGGCCTCGAGTGGGATGCCGTCTTCCTCGTGGGTCTGAGCGAGGGCCTCATGCCGATCTCGCTCGCGGAGACGCCTGATGCGATCGCCGAGGAGAAGCGTCTTCTCTACGTCGGCATCACGCGCGCCCGGGAGCACCTGCGCCTGTCCTGGGCGCGCTCGCGCAACCCGGGCGGTCGCGGGAGCCGGCGGCGCTCGCGGTTCCTCGACCGCCTGTGGCCCGCCGCCCAGCCGTCCCTGCCCGGCCGCAGGCCCGCCGACGGTGCGTCCGTCCGGCTGACGGGGGAGTACGACCAGGAGCTGTTCGAGGCGCTGCGTGACTGGCGCGACAGCGTCGCTGTCGCGATCGACCGGCCCAAGTTCACCGTCCTGTCCGACCAGATGCTCGCCGAGATCGCCGAGGTCCGACCTGCCGACGAGCGGGCGCTCGTCCGCGTCAAGGGCGTCGGCCCGACGAAGATCAACCAGTACGGCGCGGCGATCCTCGGCATCGTCGCGGCCGCGTCACGAGGCTGAGAACAGCCAGATCCTGCGGCTGCGACGGGTGCCAGCACCTCTCGGCACAACGAATGCGAAACTCGTCGGATAAATAAGTTGTCCCCGTTCGCAGGCCAGGTCTACTGTGAACGAGTCCTTGCAGGAGCGGCCGGACCCGAGAGGGAACGGCCCGATGGAGAGATGGAGGTGAGTGCTCGATGAAGAAGAACCAGACCGGAGCGGCGTACAGCCAGCTTCCCGTCCGTGTGTCCGCGGCCGCGTCAGACGACCGGCGCAGCACTCACCTCGCACGCGCAGCAGCCGCACAGCCGGCAAGCGCACATCTGGTGGCACGTGATCGGGTTCGCGGGCACTGACCCCGCACCTCTCACCACTGCACCACCGCGACTCCCGCGGACGCGCCTCATCCCCACCTCAGGTGGGTGAGATCCGAGCATCCACGCCCTGACCGGGCGGAGCCGGATCCGAGAGAGCGTCCCTCGAGTCGTCCATCGACACTCGCAAACGGACACCCCCGGAGGACATCGTGCGGCTCAGCATGCTGCTCGACACCAGCACCCAGCGCGACACCGCTGTCGTCGTCGCCCCCCTGCCCCATACCACCACGACCCGCCTCGGCGTGCCGGCCCCTGCCACGACGCAGGACGACCGGGCCGAGTTCGACCGCCTCATGGGCTCGATGCTGCCCTGCCGCGTCGAGGACCCCGAGCTCTGGTTCGCCGAGAAGACCGTCCAGGTCGAGCAGGCCAAGGCGCTGTGCCGCACCTGCCCGCTCGTCGACGCCTGCCTCGCCGGCGCGATCGACCGTCAGGAGCCGTGGGGCGTCTGGGGCGGTGAGGTCTTCGTCGACGGCCGAGTCGTCGCCGTCAAGCGCGGCCGCGGACGGCCCCGCAAGGTTCAGCCGAGCCTCGCGTGACCGCCCGCGACCTCACGCGGTCGCCGCACTGCTCGACGACTGCACGGCCCCCTGGCCGGTGCACCCGCAAGCCGGGTGCACCGGCCATCGTTCTTCCTGGACGCGTGCGCCGGGGAGCGTGAGGTGCGTCGACGTGACGACGGATCGGCAGGGGAGGTCCCAGCGCGGCTCGGTGTCGTCCGCACCGACGCCGCCCGCGTCGAGGAACGCGAGCACGGCGCTCGTCACGACGACGGCTGCGGCGCTCGCGAGGAGCGGCCCGTCGGGCGTGGCCGCGACGGGGGCGCGAGAGGCCGAGGGCGCCCAGGCAGACGCCGTGAACGCGTCGGTACCGCGCTCGTCCTGGGTGTGCAGGCTGATGCAGCGCAGGCACGGCGTGCGACCAGGCACGACGACGGGGCTGACGTCGACCGTGTCGGGTCGGCAGCGCGCGACGAGGTGCGGGACGCGCTCACCCATGAGGCGCCACGCGCGGTCCGGTGCGAGGTCCTCGTCGGTGACGACGACGAGCGCGTCGAGCAAGGAGAACGGGACGTCGTGCGGCCGGGCCGGGGCGGCGCGGACCCAGGGCGCGTCGGTCGTCTCGGCGACGAGCCGGGCGGCCGCGACGCGGCGCAGCGTCCCGACGTCGCGGGGGCCGTACCCGCCCAGGCCGAGGTCGTGCTGCGTGACGTGCCGGGCGTCGTCGAGCACGAGACGGCCGACTCCAGCCGCAGAGAGTCCGAGGGCGGTGAGGAGGCCGAGGCGTCCGAGGCCGAGGATCCCGACGGCCGCGGCCGCCCGAGCCGTGCGCGGCGGTGGGGTTCGAGGTGCCATGGCAGGGAGCATCCCAGCGCTTCGGATCTTCTGGGCGCTTTCCACAGGCGGTTACCGGAAGTTATCCACAGAGTGCGTGTCGGAGTCGCGGCGGGCGCACGAATAGGGGATTCTTCCTGTGGACAGTCTCGTGGACGATGTGTGCGGTTCGCCGCCAGCCTGGGGGAAACCGACGTGGACGACAAGGGAGCGAAGCGCCGGAGCACGGCGCGCCCCGACGCGAGCCAGGCCCCTGCGGGTGCGGGCGACGTCGAGGTCCGCCGCAGCCGCCGTCGGTCCCGGACCGTGAGCGCCTACCGCGACGGCGACCGCACGATCGTCGCGATCCCGGCACGCTTCACGCGCGCGCAGGAGCGCGAGTGGGTCGAGCGCATGCTCGCCCGCCTGTCAGCCAAGGAGAAGCGCCGCCGCCCCTCGGACGCCGAGCTCATGGAGCGCGCGACCGCGCTGTCGACCCGTTACCTTGACGGGCGCGCGACGCCGTCGAGCGTCCGGTGGGTGTCCAACATGGACCGCCGCTGGGGCTCGTGCAGCGTCCAGGACCGCACGATCCGCATCTCCGACCGCGTACGCGGCCTCCCTGGCTGGGTGCTCGACTACGTCCTGCTGCACGAGCTCGCGCACCTGTTGCACGCCGGGCACGGCCCGCAGTTCTGGGCTCTTCTCGAGTCATACCCGCGCACCGAGCGGGCGCGCGGGTTCCTCGAGGGAGTCGCCTTCAGCGACGAGAACGCGCCCCCCGAGGAGGGCGGCGCGCACGACGGGGACGACGAGCCTCACGGCGTCGCGGACGCCTCGGCCTGACCGCCCACGGGGCCGGGCCCGCAGCGCCGCGACCGGGCCAGCCGTCCCGCGACCGGCGGGTCGAGGGCCCGCTCAGTCCTCCGAGGTCTCGCCGTCGTCGTCCGCCGGGGTGTCCTCGTCGCCGGAGGCCGTCCCCGAGAGCAGCTCTTCGATCGCTCGGTCGACGTCGGCCTGCTCCTCGGCGACCTGCTCGCGGCGGGCGAGATACCCGGCCGGGTCGTCGAGGTCGAGCGCGGTCGGCATGAGGTCGGGGTGCGCCCAGACGTCGTCGCGACGCGCCGAGCCGGTCTCCCGCCCGATGAGCGCCCACAGCGCGGCAGCCTCGCGCGAGCGGCGCGGGCGCAGCTCGAGACCGATCAGCGTCGCGAACGTCTGCTCGGCCGGGCCACCCGCGGCCCGGCGTCGCCGGATCATCTCCCGCAGCGACATGGCGTGCGGGAGGTGGGGGAGCGCAGCCGTCGTCGCGACCTCGTCGACCCAGCCCTCGACGAGCGCGAGGCTCGTCTCGAGGCGGGCGAGCGTGCTCTTCTGCTCCTCCGTCGTCGGGATGCCGAAGATGCCGCCCGAGAGCGCAGCCTGCATCGCCGCCGGGTCGGTCGGGTCGATGTGGGAGACCGCGTCCTCGAGCGCCTCCGTGTCGATCGTGATGCCGCGCGCGTACGCGTCGACGAGGCCGTGCAGGTGCCCGCGCAGCCACGTGACGTGCGTGAAGAGGCGCGAGTGCGCGGCCTCGCGCAGCGCGAGGTACAGGCGGACCTCTTCGAGGGGGGCGTCGAGGCCCTCCGCGAACGCGGCGACGTTCGTCGGCAGGAGCGCGGCGACCGGCTCGTCGACGAGGGGCACGCCGAGGTCGGTCAGTCCGAACACCTCGCGGGACATGGCGCCGGCCGCCTGGCCGACCTGCATGCCGAACATCGCGGCGCCGAGCCGCTCCACGAGCTCGCTCGGGTCGAACCCGCCCGGGCCACCCCCGAGCATCGCCGCCATGCCCGGCGGCAGGCCCATCTCGCTGAGCGACATGTCGAGGTCTTCGGGGAGGTGCTCCCGCAGCACGCCCGTGAGCGCCGCGACGACGGACCGCGCGACGGGCTCGACGAGGGTGTTCCACGCGGGGATCGTGCGCTCGACCCACTCGGAGCGGCTCCACACGAAGCGGCTGCCGCCCGACGGCGCGACGTCGGTCACGGCGTCGAGCCACAGCTCGGCGACGCGCAGGGCGTCCACGGTCGTGCGGCGCTCGACGGCGTCGACGCTCGGGTCGCCCTCGGCGACCGCGACCTGCCGCGCGATGTCGTGGGACACGTCAGGGTTGACGGGGCCGCCTGTCGTCGAGGACAGCAGCGAGCGGACCTGCGAGAGGACCTGGTCCATCATCGCCGGGTCGTCGGCGAGCCCCGCCGCGGCGTTGAGCGCGTCGACGTCCATGCCGCGGGCCCGCAGCTCAGCGATGGCCTCGTCGGCGTCCGCCCCGAACACAGACCGGAGCAGGCGCTCCCAGGGCTCCTCGCCCTCGCGAGGGCCGCCTGCGCCGTACGTCGTCATGGTGAACTCCTGAGACCATGTCCACACAGGACATGCGAGGGGCGGGAACGCTGACCTCTCACACGTTAATCGACCCAGGTCCCTGGAGGAGGCGGTTCGCGGTGTCGGATGGCGAGGTTCGCTCACGGCGCACCGTCGTGCGCGGGACCGGACCGCTCGTCGGCGCGCTCGCGCGCGTCCTCGGCGCGGAGCCGGACGGTTCGGTCGAGGCCGGGACGGACGTCGTCGTCGTGCTCGCGGGCGGCACGTTCGCGCCCGTGCCGCCGAGCAGGGTCGCCGAGCACCAGGCGGAGCGGTACACCGCCGTCGACGCGATCGCCGCCGAGGTGGCCCCGCACGCCGACGACGTGCGGGTCGTCGTCGTGAGCAGCGCCGTGACCCTCGGCGCGCGACCTGATGCGACGCCGCTGGGCGACGACGCGCCCGTCGCCGTCGCGCTCGACGGGACGGCCCTGCTGCTCGCGATGGTCGAGGCGCACCTGCGCGAGGCGCTCGACGCGGTGGGCGTGCGCAGCGCGACGCTGCGCACCGCCCCGCTCGTGGGCCCGGGCGTCGACACGATGATCACGCGCCACTTCGAGGCGCCTCGCCTCCTCGCGGTGCGCGGTCACGCGCGCTCGTGGCAGTTCGTCCACGTCGACGACGTCGCGTCGGCCGTCGGCGTGATGCTCGACCAGGACGTGCGCTCGGACCACGTCGTCGGGGCGCCCGGGGCGCTGGCGCTCGCGCACGTGCTGGCGGTGTCGGGGATGCGAGCCGTCGAGCTGCCCGAGTCGACCGCGCTGTCCGTCGCCGAGCGGCTGCACCGCGCGGGCGTCCTGCCTGCGCCTGCCGCGGACCTCGGCTACGTCGTCCACGACTGGACGGTCGAGCCGGCGGGCCTGCTCGCGGTCGGCTGGGAGCCCGCGTGGTCGAACGAGGACTGCCTCGGCGTCGTGCTCGACGACGTGCGCGGCCGCTTCGGCGTCGCCGGCCGACGGGTCGGCGGCCGTGACGCGGCAGCGTTCGGCGCGGTCGGCGCCGCTGTCGCGCTGCTCGGCACCGCTGCGGTGCGGCGCCAGCTTCGGCGCCGCTGACGTCCAGCCGTGAGCCGGGCACCGCAGCGGACCCTCAGGAACGTCGGGGATGATGGGCCCGTGCATGACGACAACCGTCCCGGTCCCGAGCCCCTCGCCGACCCTGGTGCCAGCACCGCCCCTGCGCTCGAGCCTGCGCCCCTGTTGACGCGGCGGGCCGTCGTGCAGTCGGCCGCGGTCGTCGTCGCGGCGGTCGGGCTCGCGATCATGCTTGCCCTGCCGACGTCGTTCGTCGTGCGCATGCCCGGGCCGAGCTTCGACACCCTCGGGGGCGAAGGGGACGACCGCGTCATCGTCATCGAGGACCGCAAGACGTACGAGCCGAGCGGGCAGCTGCGCCTGACGACCGTGTCCGCGCTCGGCAACCCGGAGAGCCGCGTGCCCGTCCTGCGGCTCGTGCGGGCGTGGATCGACCCGGACGAGGGCGTCTACCCGCTCGAGGCCGTGTACCCGAGAGGCGTGACGGTCGACCAGACGACGCAGGTCAACCAGGCGGACATGGTCACGAGCCAGGAGCGGGCGAGCGTCGCGGCGCTGCGCCAGCTCGGCATCGACGTGCCGTCGACACTCACGGTCGTCGAGACCGACCCCACCATGAAGGCCTCGGGGATCCTCGAGGCGGGGGACGTCGTGACGTCTCTCGACGGGATCGGTCTCACGGACTTCGACCACCTGTCGTCGCTCATGGACACCAAGACCCCGGGGGACGAGGTCACGGTCGGGGTGCTGCGCGACGGCGAGCCGCTGGACCTCGCGGTCGAGACCTCCGCGTCGCCCCACGGAGGCGACGACCGCGCCTACCTCGGCGTGAGCCTCGAGATCGACTTCGACATGCCGTTCCCCGTCACCGTCCACATCGACGACGTCGGCGGCCCGAGCGCCGGCATGATGTTCGCGCTCGGGATCATGGACCTGCTCACGCCCGAGGACGAGGCCGGCGGGCAGGTCATCGCGGGCACGGGCACGCTCGAGACGATCGCCGGCGACGTCGGCGAGATCGGCGGCATCACCTACAAGATGCGCGGCGCCCGGGACGAGGGCGCGACCTGGTTCCTCGCCCCGCGCGGGAACTGCGGGGAGGTCGTCGGGAACGTCCCCGACGGCATGACCGTGGCCTCCGTCGAGACGCTCGAGGAGGCGTACGACGCCGTCGTCGCGATCGGCGAGGGCCGCGGAGCGGAGGTCCCCGGCTGCTCCTGAGTCGCGCGTCGCGCGGTCGGCGCCCCGCCAGACGGTGCTGGGTCGCGACGGGCCGCTAGTCCTCGAGCGTCGCGCGCAGCCCTGCCACGAGCCCCGGCACGAGGTCCGGACCCGTCGCGACCTTCGACGCGTCGTCGTGCTTGCGGGTGCGGATCGCGCACCACGACGGGCCGTCGCGCAGCACGCCGACGGCGAGGCGCACGTCCTCGCGCTGCGGGTGCTCCTGCAGGAACGCGAGGGCCTCGTCCGGGTCGGCGGGCATCTGCGCCTCGGCCTCCGGCGGGACCATGACCCGCTCGACGACGATCCCCGCGCCGTGGACGGTCGACGGCCACGTCAGGGACCCGAGCAGCTCCTCGAGCGTGCCCGTCTCGGGCAGGTCCTCCTGCTCGATCGACAGCATGCTCAGCTCGTTCGCCTCGAGCTGGACGAGGAGCTCGGGCATCTGGGTCGCGAGCTCGGGCGTCGTCGCGAGCGCCTCCTTGGTACGGATGATCGCGAAGACGCGCGTCGGGCCGTCCCAGCCGCCCTGCGCGACGTGCGTCTCGATCTCCTGCACCGTGTTCGCGAGGGTCAGCTCCTCGAGCGTGTAGGTGCGCTCGTTCTCGTTCGTCATGGCTCGATTCTCCCAGAGGCCCACGGCGCCGTTGACGAGGGCCACAGGATCGGTTCCCGACCGGTGGAACCGCATGTCGGTGCCGTACGTTGGGCGAGAAGGAACCGTTCCCGACCAGAGGTAGAACCCCGTGTCTTTTGCCAACCCTCCTCGACCGGTGCGTCGCACGAGCGACGAGCGCCGGAAGGTGAGCCCGCTCGGCGTCACCGTCGCCGTCCTGGCGGCCGTCGTCGTCCTCGTGCTCCTCGCTGCCAACTTCTGGACCGAGGTGCTGTGGTTCGACCAGCTCGGCTTCGCGAAGGTGATCTGGACCCAGTGGGGTGCCAAGGCCGCGCTGTTCGCGGTCGGATTCCTCATCATGTCCCTGGTCGTGGGGCTCAACCTGAACCTTGCGTTCCGCAACCGGCCCGTCTATGCGCCGTCGACCCCTGAGCAGGCGACGCTGGACCAGTACCGCGAGGCGATCGAGCCGCTGCGCAAGCTCGTCATGGTCGCCCTGCCCGCCGTGCTCGGCGTGTTCGCGGGACTCGCCGCTGCGGCGCGCTGGGAGGACATCCTCCTGTGGCTCAACGGCGAGTCGTTCGGTGTCGCGGACCCGCAGTGGGGCATCGACCTCTCCTTCTTCGTCTTCACGCTCCCGGCGCTGCGGTTCTTCGTGTCGCTGCTCATGGCGGTGCTGATCGTCTCGCTCGTCGCGTCGCTCGCGATGCACTACCTCTACGGCGGTCTGCGCGCCGGCGCGGTCGCGCCGGGGGAGTCGCGGGCGACGGGCGCCGCACGCGTCCAGCTCTCCGTGCTCGCCGCGGTGTTCATGCTGCTGCTCGCGGCCAACTACTGGCTCGACCGCTATGCGCTGCTCACGACGCAGGGCGAGCGCTTCGCCGGCGCCGGATACGCGGACATCAACTCGGTCGTTCCCGCCAAGGCGATCCTCGCCGGGGTCGCGGTGCTCGTCGCCGTCCTCTTCGTCCTCACCGCGATCCGCGGCAACTGGCGCATCCCCGCGATCGGCGTCGGTCTCATGGTCGTCTCCGCCCTCGCGATCGGCGGGATCTACCCCGCGATCGTCGAGCGGTTCCAGGTGCAGCCGAACGCGCAGGAGCTCGAGGCCGAGTACATCCAGCGCAACATCGACGCGACGCGCCAGGCGTTCGGCATCGACGACGTCGACGAGCAGGAGTACGACGCGAAGACGACCGCGACCGCGGGCGCGCTGCGCGAGGACTCCGAGACGACGGCGTCGATCCGTCTGCTCGACCCGTCGATCGTCAGCCCGTCGTTCAAGCAGCTCCAGCAGAACAAGCAGTACTACGACTTCGCTGACACGCTCTCGGTCGACCGGTACGACATCGACGGCGAGAAGCGCGACACCGTGATCGCGGTGCGCGAGCTGAACCTCGCGGGTGTCGGCGCGGACCAGCGGAACTGGGTCAACGACCATCTCGTCTACACGCACGGCTACGGCGTCGCGGCGGCGTTCGGCAACTCGACGACGTCGGACGGTCAGCCGAGCTTCTTCGAGGGCGGCATCCCGTCCGTCGGTGAGCTCGACGAGTACGAGCCGCGCATCTACTTCGGTCAGATGTCGCCCGACTACTCGATCGTCGGTGCGCCCGAGGGTACGGAGCCGTGGGAGCTCGACTACCCGGACACGGCGAGCGGCCAGGTGCTGACGACGTTCCCGACGCACGAGGTCGCGATCGGCCCGTCGGTCGGCTCCTTCATGAACAAGGTGCTGTACTCGATCAAGTTCGGCGAGGAGCAGATCCTCTTCTCGGACCGCGTCAACGAGGCGTCGCAGATCATCTACGACCGTGACCCGCGCACGCGCGTGCAGAAGGTCGCGCCGTACCTGACTCTCGACGGCCGCGTGTACCCGGCTGTCGTCGACGGGCGGGTCAAGTGGATCGTCGACGGCTACACGACGACGAACAACTACCCGTACTCGGCGTCTGCCTCGCTCGACGATGCGACGAACGACTCGCTGACCGCACGTTCCGCGGTCGCACAGCTCGCCCCGAAGCGCGTCAACTACATCCGCAACTCGGTCAAGGCGACCGTCGACGCGTACGACGGCACCGTGACGCTGTACGCGTGGGACGCCGAGGACCCGATCCTCAAGGCGTGGTCGAAGATCTTCCCTGCGGCGGTCACGCCGCTCGAGGAGATCTCCGGCGATCTGATGAGCCACATCCGGTACCCGGAGGGCCTGTTCAAGGTGCAGCGCTCACTGCTCGCCGCGTACCACGTGACGTCCCCGGCGGTGTTCTTCTCGGGGCAGGACCTCTGGAAGAACCCGGTCGAGCCGACCGCTACGGGCACGACGAGCGCCGCGCTGCAGCCGCCCTATTACCTGTCGCTTCAGATGCCCGACCAGACGTCGCCGGCGTTCTCGCTCATGTCCACGTTCATCCCGGGCGGTAACTCCGACAGGCAGATCCTCACGGGCTACCTCGCGGTCGACTCGGAGGCGGGGGACCAGGCGGGCAAGCCTGCCGAGGGCTACGGCAAGCTCCGGCTGCTGACCCTGCCGAAGGACTCGACCGTGCCCGCGCCCGGGCAGGTGCAGAACACGTTCAACTCCGACCCGACCATCTCGGAGCAGCTCAACATCCTCAAGAGCGGTAACTCGACGGTCATCAACGGCAACCTGCTCACGGTGCCGGTCGGTGGCGGCCTGCTCTACGTGCAGCCGGTGTACGTCCAGTCGTCCGGCGGCACGAAGCTCCCGCTCCTGCGCAAGGTCCTCGTGTCGTTCGGCGACAAGGTCGGCTACGCCGACACGCTCGGCGAGGCGCTCGACCAGGTGTTCAGCGGTGACTCGGGCGTCGACCTCGACGACCAGGTGATCGACACGGACGTGCCGACCGCCCCGGTCCCGCCGACGGACGACGAGACGCCGCCCGCGACGGAGACGCCCACACCGACGGACACCCCGACGGCGACGCCCACGCAGCCGACGACGCCCACCACGCCGCCCGCGGCGGGCACCCCGCGCGAGCAGCTCGACGCCGCTCTGCAGGCGGCGAGCCAGGCGATGAAGGACAGCGAGGCCGCGCTCAGCGAGGGCGACTTCGCGAAGTACGGCGAGGCGCAGAAGCGCCTCAACGAGGCGCTGCAGAAGGCGCTCGAGGCTGAGGGTGCGTTGGACTGACGCTCCCGGTGAAGCAACCAGGTCGGCGGCTCGGGAGCACCTCCCGGGCCGCCGATTTGGTTGCTGGCGCGTAGTTCCGTACAGTTGAAGGACCGACGCGGGGTGGAGCAGCTCGGTAGCTCGCTGGGCTCATAACCCAGAGGTCGCAGGTTCAAATCCTGCCCCCGCTACGAACGGAGTCGAGACTCCGCCTGTGGCCCCTACATTCGTGGGGGCCACAGCTGTTTCTGGCGCGTGCGATCGACCGGAGACAGGGTGTGAGGGGGCTGACACCGCATTCAGGTTGGTGTTCGCCCAGGAACCACGTAGGGTGGTGGTTACCGACGCGGGGTGGAGCAGCTCGGTAGCTCGCTGGGCTCATAACCCAGAGGTCGCAGGTTCAAATCCTGCCCCCGCTACGAGAGAAGGGCCTGTGATCACCGATCACAGGCCCTTCGGCATTCTGGGGCACTCTGTGCCTCCGCGATGCGCAACGGCTAGCGTCGACCCATGCACGTCATCCTCATCCCTGGCTTCTGGCTCGACGCGAGCTCCTGGTCCGTCGTCACCGAGGCGCTCGAGAACGCCGGTCACGTCGCTCGCTCCCTGACCCTGCCCGGGCTCGAGTCGGTCGATGCCGACCGCAGCGGCATCGGCCTCGCCGACCACGTCGCCGCCGTCGTCCAGGAGATCGACGCCGCGGGGCAGCCAGTCGTGCTCGTCGGCCACTCGGGCGGCAGCGCCATCGCGCACGCCGCCGCCGACGCGCGTCCCCACGCCGTGGCGCGCGTCATCCACGTCGACGCCGGCCCGCTCGGCGACGGTGACGCGATCAACGACCAGCTGCCCGCCGTCGGTGACGACGTCCCCCTCCCGCCGTGGGACCTGTTCGACGACGAGGACCTCGTCGACCTCGACGACCAGCTCCGCGCCGACTTCCGCGCCCGAGCGATCCCGCAGCCGCGCGGCGTCGCGCAGGACCCGCAGGTGCTCCGCGACGAGCGCCGCTTCGACGTGCCCACGACGATCGTCGCGTGCGAGTTCCCGAGCTCGATGCTCCTCGGCCTCGTCGCGCACGGTCACCCGGCCGTCGCGGAGCTCGCGCGCATGAGGGACGTCCAGTACGTCGACCTGCCCACCGGGCACTGGCCGCAGATGACACGACCGCACGACCTCGCGCGGCTCGTCGTCGAGGCGGTCGACGCGACCTGACGCCCGCGCCTCGCCTCAGACCCCGGAGGCTGGGCGGCCTCGACGCGACGTCGCTCGCGGAGGACGCCGACCTCGTCGTAGGGCTGCACCGGATGATGCGGGACCGCGGCGAGCCGTTCCGTGTCGTGTTCAGCCCTGAGCCTGTCTGCTGGACAGAGGTGCCCGGCACGACCAAGGTGCTGCGCCGGCAGCGCGAGCGCTGGTCGCAGGGGCTCGGCGAGCTGCTGTGGAAGTACCGGCAGATGATCGGACGCCCGAGGTACGGGGTCCTCGGCGTCATCACGATGCCGTACTTCGTGCTCTTCGAGCTGATCGGTCCCTTCGTCGAGCTGCTGGGCATCGCGGTCGTGGCGCTCGGGCTCGTGACGGGCACCCTGCCGTGGTCGCTCCTGTGGATGTACGTCGGAGCGTCCGTGCTCCTCGCGACGCTCGGCTCCCTCGCCGCGATGCTCGTCGAGGAGGTGTCGTTCGCGCGGTACCCGCGCACGCGCGACGTCGCGGCCCTGCTGTGGGCGGCGGTCGCGGAGCCGTTCTGGTTCCACTTCGTGCACTCGTGGTGGCGCGCGGTCGGGGTGCTCCGGGCGCTGCGCCGCAAGGAGTCCGAGTGGGGCGAGATGACCCGCGCGGGCTTCACGCAGGCCTGAGGGCCGCCCGTCGGACGGTTCCCGGCGGCTCGGACGGCCTCGGCTACCATCCCAGGCGTGGTCCACGTCCAGATCCCCGGCTCCAAGTCCATCACCGCGCGCGCCCTGCTCCTCGCAGCCGCCGCGGGCGGCCAGACCACGCTGGTCGACCCCCTGCTCTCCGACGACACCGAGGCGTTCGTCGAGGGCTTGCGCGCCCTCGGGTACGTCGTCGAGCAGGGGACCCGCACGACCGGTGACGTGACGAGCAGCGTGTGGACGATCCACGGCTCGGCGACCGGCCCGCAGGTCGACGACGTGTCGGTGTTCTGCCGCGACGGCGCGACGACCGCGCGCTTCCTGCCCGCCCTCGCGACGACCGGCTCCGGGACCTTCCGCTTCGACGCGTCCGACCAGATGCGACGCCGCCCGATGGCGCCCCTGACGGACGCGCTCGCCGACCTGGGCGCACGGCTCGAGTTCCCCGGTGAGCCCGACCACCACCCCGTGACCGTCACCGGCACGGGCGCCCTGCCCGGCGGCACGGTCACGCTCGACGCCGGCACGTCGTCGCAGTTCCTCACGGCCCTCCTGCTCGTCGCGCCGCTCGCGCGAGACGGCATGACGATCGAGGTCACCGACCTCGTGTCCGTCCCGTACGTGCGCATCACGACCGAGATGATGCGGGCCTTCGGGGTCGACGTCGAGGTCGACGGGCGCACGTACCGCGTCCGTCCGCAGCCGTACGTCGCACGCGAGTACGCGATCGAGCCGGACGCGTCGTCCGCCAGCTACTTCTTCGCGGCCGCCGCCCTGCTCGGTGAGAGCATCACCGTGCCGCACCTCGGCGCGGGAGCCCTCCAGGGCGACCTCGCGTTCGTCGACGTGCTCGAGCAGATGGGCGCGCGCGTCGAGAAGACCGAGACCGCGACGACCGTCACGGGCACCGGGACCCTGCGGGGCCTCACCGTCAACATGCGCGACATCTCCGACACGATGCCCACCCTCGCCGCGATCGCGCCCTTCGCCGACGGACCCGTGCGCATCGAGGACGTCTACAACACGCGCGTCAAGGAGTGCGACCGCCTCGAGGCGTGCGCCTCGAACCTGCGGCGCGCCGGCATCCACGTCGAGACGGGCCACGACTGGATCGAGATCCACCCGGGCACGTACCAGCCGGTGCACGTCGAGACGTTCCGCGACCACCGCATCGCCATGGCGTTCTCGATCGCGGGGCTCAAGGTCGACGGCATCACGCTCGACGACCCGGCGTGCGTCAAGAAGACCTTCCCGACGTTCCACGACGTCCTCGCGGACACGGTCGCGCGCCTGCGCGGCTGACGCGCGGTAGCGCAGGTGCGGCTGACGCGGACGGCGCTCTGGCTCAGGCGCGGGCCGGGCGGCGGTCCGCGGCCCGTAGGAACAGCTTGCGCAGCTCGGTGACCCACAGGACGGCGCTCGCGAGCGCGACGCACACGAGCCACTGCGTGCCCGTGAGCGGGACCGTGCCGAACGCCTCGCCGAGCGCGGGCACGTGCACGACGAGGACCTGCAGCACGACGGCGAGGATCGTCGCTCCCCACAGCCAACGGTTCGCGAGCAGGCCGTGGAACGCGGAGACCGTCTCGGAGCGCGCGGCGAACGCGTTGAAGAGCTGAGCGAGCACGAGCACCGTGAACGCGGCCGTGCGCGCCGCGTCGAGCGTGCCAGCCCCGGCGACGGCGCCGGAGGCCTCGACGAGGCCGCCGGGCAGGACCAGGTCGATCGCGAGCAGCGACACGGCGCCCATGACAGCGCCGACCACGAGGACGTCGCGCCACATGCGTCCGTCGATCACGCGCTCGTCACGGCGCCTCGGGCGGCGCGCCATCATGTCCTCGGTCGCCGGGTCCACGCCCATCGCGAGCGCGGGGCCGGTGTCCGTGAGCAGGTTGATCCAGAGGATCTGGGTCGCGAGCAGCGGCAGGACGAGCGTCCCGTCGTCGCTCGCGAGCCCGATGACCCCCGCGAGGACGACCCCGAAGAAGACGGTCGCGACCTCGCCCATGTTCGACGACAGCAGGAACCGCAGGAACTTGCGGATGTTGTCGAAGATCCCGCGCCCCTCGCGGACGGCGTCGACGATCGTCGCGAAGTTGTCGTCGGCGAGGATCATCGTCGCGGACTGCTTCGACACCTCGGTCCCGGTGATGCCCATCGCGACGCCGATGTCCGCGGACTTGAGGGCGGGCGCGTCGTTGACGCCGTCGCCGGTCATGGCGACGGTCTCGCCGTCGGCCTGGAGCAGGTCGACGATCTCGATCTTGTGCCGGGGCGCGACGCGCGCGTAGACGGACACGTCTCGCACGGCCTGCGCCTCGGCGTCGGGCCCCCGAGCGGCGACCTCGTCGAGCTCTGTCCCCGTGAGCGTGCGCGCGCCCGGCTCGACGATGCCGAGGTCGCCGGCGATGCGGCCCGCGGTGCGCGGGTGGTCGCCCGTGATCATGACGACACGTATACCGGCGCGGTGCGCCTCGGCGATCGCGGTCGCGGCCTCGGGCCGCGGCGGGTCGATGATGCCGACCGTGCCGACGTAGACGAGCTCGCGCTCGAGCGCGGCGAGCGCGCCGTCGTCGAGGTCGGCGGGGAGCTCGCGCAGCGGGCGGTACGCGACCGCGAGCGTCCGCAGCGCCATGTCGGAGAGCCGGTCGACCTCCGCGAGCACACGCTCGCGTGCCGCATCGTCGAGGGGGACGACGGAGCCGCCCACGCGCTGGTGCGTGCAGCGGCCGAGGAGGACGTCGGGCGCGCCCTTCGTGACGAGCGCGTGGTCCGCCGCCTCGGGCGCGGAGTCCGCCTCGAGCGTCGACATGAGCTTGCGCTCCGACGTGAACGGCACGGTGCCGCGGCGCTCGAAGCGCGCGGCGCGGGACTCGGTCGTGCCGAGCTTGCGCTCGGCGACGTGGAACGCGACCTCGGTGGGGTCCCCCTGCGCGACCCAGCGGTCGCCGTCGCGACGCAGCGAGGAGTCGTTCGCGAGGGAGCCGCCACCGAGGACGATCGCGACCTCGCGGAACAGGTCGGGGCGCGTCTCGGGGGTCAGCGGCGCATCGTCGTCGACGACGCGGACCTGCCCCTCGGGCGAGTATCCCTCGCCGGTGAGAACGACCTCGCCCGACGCGGTGACGACCCGTTCGACGGTCATCTCCGAGCGGGTGAGCGTCCCGGTCTTGTCCGAGCAGATCACGGTCGCCGAGCCGAGGGTCTCGACGGACGACAGCTTCTTGACGATCGCACCGCGCCTCGCGAGCCGCTGCACGCCGAGCGCGAGCACGACCGAGAGGATCGCCGGCAGCCCCTCGGGCACGGCGGCGACCGCGAGCGAGACGCCGAGGAGCAGGACGGTCACGAGCCCGTCGAGGGTGCGGACGTGCGACGTCACGAGGATCGTCGCGACGACGACCACCGCGATGACGACGACCACCGTGCCGAGCATCTTGCCGACGCCGGAGATCTCGCGCTGCAGCGGCGTGGGCTCTTCGACGGTCGTCGCGAGCAGGTCGGCGACATGGCCCATCTCGGTGCGCATGCCGGTCGCCGTGACCACCGCGCGCCCCGACCCCTGCGCGACCGCGGTCCCCGAGAACACGAGGCACAGCCGGTCGCCGAGCGAGGTCGGGGCGGGCAGGGGCGCGGGGTCCTTGAGCACGGGCTCGCTCTCGCCGGTCAGCGAGGCCTCGGCGACGCGCAGCGCGGCCGCTGACACGAGGCGAGCGTCCGCCGCGACCGTGTCGCCCTCGCCGAGCACGAGCAGGTCGCCGACGACGACCTCGGAGGCGGGGACGGAGCGGGGCTCGCCGTCGCGCACGACGGTCGCGTGAGCGGCGCTCATGTCGGCGAGCGCGGCCACCGCGGCCTCGGCGCGCGCCTCCTGCGCGTAGCCGAGCAGTGCGTTCGCCGCGACGATGACGGCGATGACGATCACCTCGAACGGCGCGCCGTGCGCGCCCTCGACGACCCACGCGACGAATGACACGGCGATCGCGACGAGCAGGAGCACGACGAGCGGGTCCCGCAGCTGGGCGAGCACCTTGCGCCACGCGGGGATGCGCTCCGGTGGCTCGAGCTCGTTCGCGCCGTCGCGCTCCAGCCGCGCAGCCGCCTCGGCGGACGACAGGCCGCTGGCGAGGTCGGTGCCGAGGCGGCGCGCGACGTCGCGCGCGTCGAGGACGGAGGCGTCCGGGATCTCGGTGGTCGAGGGCTCGGGGCTCATGCGTCCAGTGTCTCGCCCCGGCGAGCAGGGCGCGCGGGTCGGACGACCCGCGCTGCCGCAGCGGAGCGGGTGGCGGGCGCGGTCTGGCGGCGGTGCGGGGAGCCGAGGCCCAGGGCTACGCTGAATCATGGCCCGCTACTTCGACGTGCATCCCCGTGACCCGCAGGCGCGGTCGATCGCGCAGGTCGTCGCGCTCCTCCAGGACGACGCCGTGATCGCGTACCCGACTGACTCCTGCTACGCGCTCGGTTCCCGCATCGGCAACCATGCCGGTGCCGACCGGATCCGCAAGATCCGTGGCCTCGGCCCGGACCATCACTTCACCCTCGTGTGCGCGGACTTCGCGCAGCTCGGGCAGTTCGTCCACGTGGACAACCGGGCGTTCCGCGCGGTCAAGGCAGCGACCCCCGGCCCGTACACGTTCATCCTCCCGGCGACGAAGGAGGTGCCGCGCCGTCTCGCGCACCCGCGCAAGAAGACCGTGGGCGTGCGCATCCCGAGCCACCCGGTCGTGCGTGCGCTGCTGAGCGCGCTCGGCGAGCCGATCCTGAGCTCGACGCTCATCCTCCCGGGCGAGGAGACGCCGATGACCGAGGGGTGGCGGATCAAGGACGAGCTCGACATGGTGCTCGACGCGATCATCGACGACGGTGAGGAGTGCGGCACCGAGCCGACGACGGTCGTCGACTTCTCGGACGGCGACCCGGTTGTGGCGCGGGTGGGCGCGGGGGACCCGTCGCGCTTCGAGTAGCACCCGGGACTTGAGTCCCAGGAGGTAAGGCTTACCTCAGCGTTACGTTCGGCGCATGGACCTCGTGGACCTTCCCGTCGGAGCGACGGCGCGCATCGCCTCGGTCGACGTCGGCGCGGACGCCGACGTGACCTTCCGGCTGGGCGAGCTCGGGCTGCGTCCGGGCGCGACGGTCCGCGTGCTCAACCGGGCCGCCTTCGGCGGTCGCGTGCTCGCGCTGGGCACCCCGGGAGCGAGCGCATCGCGCGGTGCGATGACCGGCATGCGGCTCGGCGTCGACGGGCCCACCGTCCGCGCGATCCGCGTGCACCTCCCCGCCGAGGCCTGATGACCTGCCACGAGCCAGCGGGAGCGCCGCAGGCGCGGACCCTCGACCTCCCGACGGTCCTCCTCGTCGGTAACCCGAACGTCGGCAAGTCGACGCTCTTCAACCTCCTCACCGGTGCACGTCAGCACGTCATGAACGCCCCCGGCACGACAGTCGAGTTGCGTCGCGGCACGTGGAGCGCCGAGGACCGCCCGGTGCGGCTGACCGACCTGCCCGGTACCTACTCGCTCCTCGCGCGGTCGCCCGATGAGGAGGTCACCGCGGCCGCCGTCGCCGACGTCGGGCCCGACCGTGCCGACGTCGTCGTCGTGCTTGTCGACGCGTCCGCCCTGCCACGCTCGCTGTACCTGCTCGCTCAGGTCGCGGAGCGACGCGTGCCGGTCGTCGTGGCCGTGACGATGAACGACGTCGCCGCGCGCGCAGGCGCGCCCGTCCCCGCCGACGCGCTCGCGGAGACGTTGGGCGTGCCAGTCGTCGCGATCGACCCGCGCCGCGGACGCGGAGGAGAGGCGCTCGCCCGCGAGGTGCGACGCGTGCTCGACGGCGCGGCCACCGACGGCCCGACGGATACGTCGAGCACCACGTCCCTCGCGGCGCTCGTCGCGCGCACGGCCCCCAACCACGCCGAGCCCCGGCAGCCGGTCTCGCTCGAGGCCGAGCTCGCGCACGCCGACGTGCTCTTCGCCTGGGTCGACGAGGTGCAGCGTGCGGTCGTCGGCGTCCCGGAGACGGCCCGCCCGAGCGTCACCGACCGCGTCGACCGGTGGCTCCTGCAGCCGTGGGTCGGCCTGCCCGTCCTGCTCGTGGTCATGTGGCTCGCGTTCCAGGTCGCGACGTCGGTCGCCGCGCCCCTCATGGGCCTCGTCGACCGTGCGGTGGGCGGCTGGTTCGCAGGGCTCCTCGCCGACGTGATGCCAGGCCCGGCATGGCTCGAGGGTCTCGTCGTCGACGGCCTCGTCGCGGGCCTCGGCACGGTCCTGTCGTTCGCGCCGCTCATGGGGATGATGTTCGTCGGCGTCGCGCTGCTCGAGGACTCAGGCTACCTCGCCCGGGCCGCGTTCGTCGCCGACCGTGTGATGCGCGCGATCGGTCTCGACGGCCGTGCGGTGCTGCCGCTCGTCGTCGGGTTCGGGTGCAACCTGTCGGCGCTCGCCGCGACCCGCACGCTCCCGGACGCCCGGCAGCGCACGCTCACGGCGTTCCTCGTGCCGTACACGTCGTGCGCGGCGCGGCTGACCGTGTACGTGCTTCTCGCGGGGGCGTTCTTCCCCGACCATGCAGGCACGGTCGTGCTCGCGATGTACGTCGTGTCGGTGCTCATGGTCGTCGTGGTGGGCCTCGTGCTGCGCCGCACGGTCTTCCGGGACCTCGGCCGCGAGCCGCTCGTGATCGCGCTGCCCGCCTACCAGCGGCCGCGCCTGCGGGCGCTCCTGCTGTCCGCGGGCAAGCGGGTCGAGGCGTTCGTGCGCAAGGCGGGGACGATCATCGTCCTGACCCTCACGGTCGTGTGGCTCCTGCAGGCCGTCCCGGTCACGGGCGAGCACCAGGTCGCGGACGTCCCGGTGGGGGACAGCGCGTACGGCTGGGCGGCGCAGGCCGCAGCGCCGGTGTTCGGGCCGGCCGGCTTCGGCGACTGGCACGCGACGGCGGCGCTCGCGACGGGCTTCGTCGCGAAGGAGGTCGTCGTCGGGGCGTTCGCACAGTCGTTCGCGGTCGACGAGCCGCAGGACCCGGCGGACGGCGGGAGCCTCGCGGAGCGCCTGCGGGCGTCCTTCGACGAGAGCTCCGGTGGCCACGGCGGTGTCGCCGCGATCGCGTTCCTCGTCTTCGTGCTGACGTACACGCCGTGCCTCGCGACTGTCGCTGAGCAGGCCCGCCTGCTGGGCGCGCGCCGCACGGCGGTCGCGGTCGCGATCCAGCTCGTCACGGCGTGGTTCCTCGCCGTCGCGGTGTTCCAGGTCGGGAGACTGTGGTGGTGAGGCACGGTCAGGGTTTCGTCGCCGACGTGGTGGCGCGGGCGGGGGAGGGAGCGACGTCGAGGCGGATCGCCGCGGACCTGGGTGTGGACTCGGGGGCGGTCGACGCGGCGCTCGACCTCGCTCGCAGGTTGGGCCTGGTGGTCACGCCCAGCCAGGCGGTCGGGGGCGGGTGCGGCTCGTGCCCGACGGCGTCGTCGTCGCTCGCGGCGATCGCGTGCGCGGGGTGCCCGTTCGCGTCGTGAGGTGGTCGGGCGGTCAGGTGCGTCGCGCGGCGTGCCGCGCGACGCACTCGCGGATGGTCTCGGTCATCGCGGCGGGCACGTCGTCGTCCTCGTAGCCGAGGACGTCCTGCGTCAGGCGCGTCGGGGTGCACGCGTACCGGTCCTGGAACCGCACCGCGTCGGCCATGTGGATGCCGTGCTCCTTGCCCATCGAGGCGGTAGCGCTGTCGTAACGCTCCATGCTCGCGAGCTGCGGCTCGAGCGGCGCGACGACGACGTCGCCCGGCGAGCGCCCGAGCTCGCGGCAGATGACGCGGTGCAGCTCGGCGTACGACAGGTCGTAGCCGTTGATCGCGTAGCGTCCGCCGTGGACGCCTCGCTCGATCGCGCCGACCGTCGCCTGCGCGACCTGGCGCACGGTCACGGACGACGTCGAGCCGCCCTGCACGACGACGTCGCCCTTCTGCGCCGCGACACGGTCGACGAACACCTGCCACAGCGAGGTGCGGCCCGGCGTCGTGCCGAAAACGTAGGGCAGGCGCAGGACCGAGACGGTCATCGCGCCCTCGCCCTCGAGCACCGCGACCTCCTCCTGGACGAAGCGCGTGCGAGGGTAGCCGTTGCGCGTGCGGAAGCCCAGCTCGGGCCACATCTCGCCCCACTCGACCGTGTGCGAGCCGAACAGGACGAAGCGTGCGACGCGCGTGGCACGCGCGACGCGGACGACGCGCTGCACCGGCCGGACGTTGACCTCGTAGAAGAAGTGCGCGGCGGGGCTGTCCGGGACGACGCGGTCGTCGAAGCCGGCCGCGTACACGACCGCGTGCTTGCCGACGAGCAGGTTCGCGAGCTCGCCGTCGGACATGGCGTTGAGGTCCTCGAGGACGAGCTCGACGCCCGCGGGGAGGAGGTGCGCGGCGCCCGGCTCCGGCAGGGCGAGGCCCGTGACGGCGTACCCGCGCCGGTGGAGCTCGAGGGTCGCGTGGTAGCCGAGCGTGCCCGTGGCACCCACGACCAGGACCTCCTGCACGGTTCTCCTCCCGCGTCCGGCGACTGTTCCTGCACGCCAGTCTTGCGGTCGCGGGTCGGCATTCCGCGGGCCGATGGTCCCCTCATCGTGACGTAGATCACCGAAGGCGCCCGCGGGCGCGTCAGCCGACGCTGATGCCGAGCACCATCCCTGCGGCGCGGTGCCCTTGGACCGAGCACCAGCCCTCGAGAGCCTCCGTCACCGTCCCGACGTCGACGGTCGCCTTCTGCCCGCGCGACAGCAGGCCCGACGTGGCGCCGTCGGGCAGGACGAGGTCGTGCGGCATGCCGTCGGTGTTCTCGAGCTCCACGACGAGGTGCGCACCCTCCGGCACGACGATCGTCGACGGCTCGAAGCGCATGTCCGCCATGAGGACGGGCACGTGGTAGCTGCCGTCGGCCGCGGTGTACGGCGCCGCCGGCTCGGGCGGGGCGTCGGGGCCGCACGCGGCGGTCACGGCGAGGAGCAGCGCACCGAGCGCGGCCGCGACGCGGGCGCGTGCGCGAGAAGGGCGCAGGAGGGAGGAGCGAGGCACGTGACGAGCCTACGACCGTCCGGCCGTGCGGATGGATCCGGAGCCCTCACGTGGGCGAAGATGGAGGTGACACCGGACGACGACGACGGAGGACAAGCACGGCATGGACGACGTGGCACGCAAGGACGCACGGGTAGGCCTCATCGGGTACGGGCTCGCGGGGGAGGCGTTCCACGCGCCGCTCATCGCCTCGACACCAGGCCTCGAGCTCAGCGCGATCGTCACCGGGCGCGCGGACCGGGCAGCCGCCGCGTCGGCGCGCTACCCGGGCGCGACGGTCGTCGCCGCGGTCGACGAGCTGTGGACCCTCGGGCTCGACCTCGTCGTCGTCGCGACGCCCAACGACTCGCACGTGCCGCTCGCGCGTGCCGCGCTCGAGCGCGACCTCGCGGTCGTCGTCGACAAGCCCGTCGCGCCCGACGCGCGCGCGGCCCGCGAGCTCGACGCGCTCGCCCGGTCCCGCGGGCTGCTGCTCACGGTCTTCCAGAACCGCCGCTGGGACGGCGACTTCCTCACCGTGCGCGACGCCGTCTCGTCCGGCCTGCTCGGCGACGTGCGACGCTTCGAGTCCCGCTTCGAGCGGTGGAGCCCCGTCGCGACAGGCGGCTGGCGCGAGTCCGCCGCGCCCGAGATGGCGGGCGGCCTGCTGTGGGACCTCGGCGCGCACCTCGTCGACCAGGCGGTCCAGCTCTTCGGCCCCGTCGCGAGCGTGTACGCCGAGTGCGACGTCCGCCGGGAGGGTGTCGAGGCCGACGACGACTCGTTCGTCGCTCTCACGCACGTCGGCGGCGTGCGCTCGCACCTCTGGATGAGCGCGGTCGCCGCCCACGAGAACCCGCGGTTCCGCGTCGTCGGCTCGAACGCCGCGATCGTCACGTGGGGGCTCGACCCGCAGGAGGACGCGTTGCGTGCCGGCCGCTACCCGGTCGGCGACGGCCTCGCGGACGACGGCTCCCTGTGGGGCGTCGCCGAGACGCCCGCGACCGCCGACGTCGTCGCGGGCCCCGAGCGCTCGACCCGGCCCGTGCTCGCGGGGGACTACCCCGCGTACTACGCGGGCGTGGCCCGCGCCTTCCACGAGGGAGCGCCCGCGCCCGTGAGCGTGACCGACGCGGCCGCTGTCCTCGACGTGCTCGAGACCGCGCGCCGCTCCGCCCGGCAGGGGGAGGTGCTTGCCGTCGCAGCCTCGTGACCCGTCAGCGCGTTCCACCGCAGGTTCGACCCGAGGAGTGACCATGACCGACTACCCGAAGGGGCCCGAGGAGATCGCCGCGACGATCTCGCAGATCGAGGCGGAGATGTCCGAGCTGCACCTGGCCTCGTTCACGGCGGACGACGCCCGAAGGCTCGGGCTCACGCTCGTGCGGCTCGCCGAGGAGCGCGAGCTGCCCGTCGCGATCGACGTCTCGCGCGGGGACCACACCCTGTTCCACGTCGCCATGCCCGGCGCGACCCGCGACAACGCCGACTGGATCCGCCGCAAGACCGCCACGGTCCTGCGCTACGCCGAGCCGTCGCTCCTCGTGGGCCTGCGCCCCCGGCTGAAGGGCCGCCGCATCGAGGACGACCCGTGGTTCGACGAGACGGCCTACGCGGCGCACGGCGGCTCGTTCCCCGTGCTCGTGCAGAGCGTGGGCATGGTCGGCACGGTGACGGTCTCCGGCCTGCCCCAGATGGACGACCACGCTCTCGTCGTCGAGGGGCTGCGCCTGGTGATCGCGCAGACGCGCGCGCACGGTCGCGTGGGGCACGCAGAGGACCTGCGCTGACGCGGACCGAGGTCAGGCGGCCGCCCGCGCACGGCGCAGGCGGCCGTCGGCGCGCACGAGCATCGTGACGCCGAGCGCCCACAGCGGCACGAGCGTGAGCCAGGCCAGCGTGAAGCCACGGTCGGTGATGAGGTCGGGCGTGCCCTCGCCGAGGAGGTCGAGCGCGACGCCGACGAGCAGCATGGTCGTGAGCGTCGAGATGAAGCCGCCCGTGTTGACCATGCCGGTCGACAGGCCGAGCGTGCGCAAGGGGTTGGTCTCGCGCGCGTAGTCGAAGCCCACGAGAGAGCCCGGTCCGGCCGCGCCCATCGTCGTCGCGAGGACGAGCAGCGCGGGGACAGGCGTCGCGCCGGGCCACGCGAGCACGAGGACCCACGCGAGGACCTGCGCTCCGACGACGGTCAGGACGAGCACGAGCCTGCGGCGCGGGAAGCGCCCCGCGAGCACGCCGAGGAGCGGTCCCATGACGAGGCACGCGACGACGTAGAAGTTGAGGACGCCGAGCGAGGCGTCCGAGCTCAGGCCCTCGGCGCGCGTCATGTAGACCGAGCCCCACAGCAGGACGAACGCGTACGCCGGGAACGGCGCGACGAAGTGCGCCCAGAACCCTGCGCGCGTGCCGGGGTCCCGCCACGTCTCGAGCATCGTCGGCGGGCGCACCGCGGCGACGTCACGCTCGGCAGGGGCGGGCTCGGGCTCCTCGGGAAGGTCGACGACGACGCGTGCACGGCCGTCGCGCACGACGATCGCGACGAGCGCCGCGATGAGCGCCGCGAGCGAACCGGCCGTGACGAACGCCGTCGGCCAGCCCCGCGCCTCGAGCAGCGCGACGAACGGCACGAGGCTGCCGAGCTGGCCGAGCTGGCCGAACATCCCGGTGAGCTGCGTGGTCAGCGGGACGGCGCGCGGCGGGAACCACGCGGGCACGAGCCGGATCACCGAGATGAACACGAACGAGTCGCCGCCGCCCACGAGGATGCGCGCGCCGACCGCCTCGGGGACGGACGACGCGAACGCCATCGCGACCTGCCCGCCTGCGATGAGGGCGCAGCCGAGCGTGATCGCGATGCGGGCGCCGTAGCGGTCGAGGAAGATCCCCGCAGGGATCTGCATGCCCGCGTACACAGCGAGCTGCAGCACCGCGAACATCGACAGCGCCGAGGCCGACGTCTCGAAGCGCAGTGCTGCCTCGACGCCGGTCGCGGACAGAGAGCTACGGGCGAGCACCGCGATCGCGTAGGCGAGCACGGCGATCGACCAGATGACGACGGCACGCCACGTCACCCGGTCGATCACGTCGTCGTGGTCCCGGCTCATGTTGTTGCTTCTTCCTGCCGGGAGCGCGCCCGGCGCGCTGTGTCAGCCGGTGTTCTGCAGCCCTGCTGCGACACCGTTCATCGTGATCAGGAGGAGCCGCTTGATGCGGGCCACCTCCTCCTCGGGGCGCGTGTCGTCGAGACGCAGCACCCGCAGGGCGCGCACCTGGATGAGCGACAGCGCGTCGACGTACGGGCTGCGCATCTGCACGGCTCGGCCGAGGACGCGCATGTCCGCGAGCATCCGGGAGCGGCCCGTCGTCGCCAGGACCCACTCGATCGTCAGGCGCATCTCGTCGAGCACGAGCCCGGAGAGGTCCTCACGGTCGCCGAGGGCGAGGTAGCGGCGAGCGATGCGCTCGTCCGTCTTCGCGAGCGACATCTCGACGTTGTCGATCATCGTCGCGAAGAGCGGCCACTCGCGGTACGCCTGCTGGAGCTTCTCCGGGTCGCCGATCGCCTGGAGCGCGGTGCCGAGACCGAACCAGCCGGTGAGGTTGATGCGCGCCTGCGTCCACGCGAAGACCCACGGGATCGCGCGGAGGTCGTCGAGGGAGTTCATCGACAGGCCGCGCTTGGCGGGGCGCGAGCCGAGCGGCAGGAGGCCGACCTCGTCCTGCGGGGTCACCTGGGCGAACCACCGCGGGAAGCCGGGCGACTTCACGAGGGCGAAGAACCGCTCGCGCGACGCGGCGTCCATCGTGGCCGCCATG
The DNA here is from genome assembly GCF_002564025.1 of Flavimobilis soli. NCBI lineage: Bacteria > Bacillati > Actinomycetota > Actinomycetes > Micrococcales > Jonesiaceae > Flavimobilis > Flavimobilis soli. The sequence continues at coordinate 974,952 of NZ_PDJH01000001.1, read as the reverse complement.
TCCTTGAACTTCTCGGCGGCGCCCGCGTTGCGCTCCTCGATGCTCGGGGCGGACGCGAGCAGCGTCGCGGCCGCGACCTGGTCGATGTGGCGGGCCGCGATCACCGGGTGACCGTAGCGGGCCGCGATGACCTCGCCCTGCTCGGTGAGCTTGAAGCGTCCGTCGACCGAGTGCGGGGGCTGCGCGAGGATCGCGCGGTTCGCGGGGCCGCCACCGCGACCGAGCGCGCCGCCACGGCCGTGGAACAGCGTCAGCGTGATGTCGTTGCGCCTCGCCCACTGGGCGATGCGGCTCTGCGCGTCGTAGAGGGCGAGCGTCGCCGAGACGGGCCCGACGTCCTTCGACGAGTCGGAGTAGCCGAGCATGACCTCGAGCCGGCGGCCGGTCGCGGCGAGCCGCTCGCGCACGGCGGGCTGCTTGATCGTCTCGTCGAGCACGTCGACGCTCGCCTCGAGGTCCGCGAACGTCTCGAACAGGGGGATGACATCGAGCACGGGCAGCTCGGCGTCGGCGCCGAGCGCGTGGCGCGCGAGCTCGTAGACGTTGGCGAGGTCCTCGGCGCTCGTCGTGAACGACACGATGTAGCGGCGTGCCGCGGGGACGCCGTAACGCTTCTGGATCGCGGCGATCGCGCGGAAGACGTCGAGCACCTCGCGGCTGCGGTCGGACAGGTCGCCGTCGGCGCCCTTCTCCGCGATCTCCGCGAGGGTCTCGCGGTGGACCTGCGAGTGCTGGCGGATCTCGTGCTCGGCGAGGTGGAAGCCGAACGTCTGCACCTGCCAGATGAGCTGCTGCAGCTCGGCGTACGCGGCGCGCGGGGCGCCGGCCTCGACGAGCGAGCCCTGCACGACGAGCAGGTCGGCGAGGAGGTCCTCGGCCTTGACATACGCGAGGTCCGCGTTGCGGCTCAGCGTCGCCGCGATGCGGCGGGCGATGACGAGGAGGACGCGGCGGTACGGCTCGTTGGGCGAGCGCAGCGCGATCTCCTTGGTGAGGTCCTCGGCGAGGACCTGCTGCGCCTTCCACAGCTTCTCGAGCTCGGCCGACGGGGGAGTCGTGTCCGCGTCGAGGGTCAGCGAGCGGCCGAGGCGGGTCGCGACCTGCTCGAGCGCGATGAGCACGTGCTCGTTCGCGATCGCCGCGGCCTGGCGCGTGATGGTCGCGGTGACGTTGGGGTTGCCGTCGCGGTCGGCGCCGATCCACGTGCCGAGGCGCACGAACGGCGGCACGACGGGCGCGACGCGGCCGGCGTCCTCGCCCGTGAGGAGCTGGTCGAAGCGGCGGTAGACCTCGGGGAACACCTCGAAGAGAGTCTGGTCGAACGTCGACATCGCGGTGCGGACCTCGTCGAGCGGCGACGGCTTCGACGAGCGCAGCGGGGACGTGCGCCACAGCGCGTCGATCTCCGCGGTCAGACGGCGGGTGTTGTCCGCGAGCGTGATGCCGCCGAGGTCGACGGCGTCGCGCGCGGCGAGCAGCTCGGTGATGCGGCGGATCGCGGCGGCGACCGCACGCCGACGGGCCTCGGTCGGGTGCGCGGTGAGGACGGGGCGGAACTCGAGCCCCTGGATGCGGCGGGCCGTCTCCTCGTCGCCGATCTCGTCGCGCAGCTGCGCGACGGCGTGCTCGAGCGAGTCGCTGTGCGTGGCGCCCTCGGCCTCGCGGCGGCGCAGCACGCGGACACGGTGGTGCTCCTCGGCGAGGTTGACGAGGTGGAAGTAGCAGAGGAACGCGCGGGCGACCTCTTCGGCACGCTCGAGCGAGAAGGTCTCGATGAGGTCGGCAGCGGCCTGGATCGCGTCCGGCGACGGGTCGCTGTACGCCGCGATCGTCAGGGAGCGCAGCTTCTCGACGTCCTCGAGCAGGTCAGGGCCGACGGACTCGGTCAGGACCTGGCCCAGCAGCCCGCCGAGGAGGCGGACGTCCGCACGCAGCTCGTCTGGGAGCTCGTGGCGTGCGTGGCGACGGTCTTCGGTCGGGGCCGGGGCATTTTCCTTGTCACTCACGTGGATGACTGTAGTTCTTCGTCCCGGCTCGCACCTGACTGTCCGAATGTCAGCCGTTCGGCTCGAGCGAGGAGAGCGACGCCGGGACGTGCGCACCCTCGCCGGCCTCCCGCAGCGCCGCCCGCAGCCGCTCAGCCGCGGCGTCGAGCTCCTCGCCCGGGGTGTCGGGACGCGCGTTCGCGAACGACAGCTCGGCCTCTCCCCACGCGGGCAGGACGTGCACGTGCAGGTGCGGGACCTCGAACCCGGCGACGAGGAGGGCGGCGCGCGGCGCGCCGAACGCCGTCTTCTGCGCGCTGCCCACGACCTTGGCGACACGCACGAGGTGCGCGAGCAGGTCGTCGTCGGCGTCCGTGAACGCCGCGACCTCCGCGCGCGGCACGACGAGGACGTGACCGGCGGTGATCGGCGCGATCGTCGCGAAGACGACGGCACGGTCGTCCGCCCACACGAACCGCCCCGGGATCTCGCCGTCGATGATCTTGGTGAAGAGCGTGGCCATGGTGCCAACCTACCGCCGGGAGCGCTGTCGTCACGGCTGCGCGCTGCGGTACCGTGACTGCGCTGACGACGGCCGCCGCACGCGCGGCCCGCAGCACGCGTGCGGGAGGGGACTCGCACCGCGAGGAGGGGACAGGGGATGGGCAGCACCGCCGGCTTCAGGGACACGCTCGTCGACCTGATCCGCGCACGGCACCCCGTGCTCGTGGTCGAGACGCACGAGGCGGAGCGCGTGATCGGCGCCGTCCAGTCGATCGCGACCGACCCGACCGCCCTCCGCAGCGCGCGCCAGGTCATGTGCTACTCCGTCAGCCGGGGCCTGCACTACCCGGGCGACCCGGGCCGTCCGCAGGTCGCCGAGGCGGCGCTCGCCGCCGCCGCTGCGATGACGCGCCCGACGATCTTCGTCTTCCAGGACCTGCACCACTTCCTCGGCTCGGACGGCCAGACGCCCGACGCGATCCTCGTCCGCGCGATCCTCGACGTCGCCGCCGCGTTCAAGGTCGGCGACGTGCCGCACACGCTCGTCATCGTGTCGCCGGCGCTCGACCTGCCGCCGGACCTCGAGAAGGTCGTGTCCGTCGTCGACCTCCCGCTGCCCGACACGGACGAGATCGAGGAGGTCCTCGACGCGATCATCGAGGCCAACGCCGCGGGCATCCAGAACCGGCTCACGCCCGAGGACAAGGTGCGGCTCGTCCACGCTGCCCGCGGCCTGACCCGCTGGGAGGCCGAGAACGCGTTCGCACGCGCGATCGCGGGCGACCGCGTCCTCGACGTCACCGACATCGACCGCGTGATCGACGAGAAGCGCCAGACGATCCGCAAGTCCGCGCTCCTCGAGTTCGTGCCCCCGGCGGGCTCGATCGACGACGTCGGCGGCCTCGAGAACCTCAAGCGCTGGCTCGCGAAGCGCAACGGCTCGTGGCTCCCGGACGCGGCCCGCTGGGGGATCTCCCCGCCCAAGGGCGTGCTCATCACGGGCGTGCCCGGCTGCGGCAAGTCGCTGACCGCCAAGTGCATGTCGAGCCTGTGGGGCCTGCCGCTCCTGCGGCTCGACGTCGGCAAGATCTTCTCCGGCCTCGTCGGGTCCTCCGAGCTCAACATGCGCGCGTCGCTGCGCCTCGCCGAGGCGGTCGCGCCGTCGATCCTGTGGATCGACGAGATCGAGAAGGGCTTCGGCTCGGCGTCGAGCGCGCAGAGCGGGGACTCCGGCACGAGCCAGCGCGTCTTCGGCACGTTCCTCACCTGGATGCAGGAGAAGAGCTCCTCGGTGTTCGTCATCGCGACGGCCAACAAGATCGACGCGCTGCCGCCCGAGCTGCTCCGCAAGGGCCGCTTCGACGAGATCTTCTTCGTCGACCTGCCGACGGACTCCGAACGCCGCACGATCTGGTCCCTCCACCTCGGCAAGCGGCTGCGCGAGGGCGAGGCGCTCGGTGGCGAGCTCGCGCTCACCGAACAGCTCGTCGCCGACCTGGCCGCGGGCACGGACGGGTTCTCGGGTGCCGAGATCGAGCAGGCCGTCGTCGCGGCGTGCTTCGACGCGTTCGCGGAACGCCGTGCGCTGCGCGTCGAGGACCTCCAGCGAGCAGTCGTGTCGACCGTGCCGCTGTCCGTGACCCAGGCCGAGCAGGTCGCCACGATCCGCGAGTGGGCTGCGAGCCGCGCGGTCGCTGCGACCGTCTCCGACGAGCCGCTCGCGCCGATCGGCCCGCACGGCATCTCGCCCCTCGACGCAGGCCCTGACGGCGGCGGCCGGAAGGTCGTGTTCTGATGTACCCGCACCACGTCCGCACCGTCGAGCAGCGGCTCGCCGACACGTCCTGGACGCGCCCGAAGAGCTGGCTCCTGCTCGTACCGTTGCTGTCGCTCGGGACCCTCACGTTCGTCTGGTTCTGGATGCGCGCCAACCTTGACGACGACGGTGACAAGGGGCGCTACGAGCTCTGGGCGTGGGTCTGGGGCCTCGTCGCCGTCGGCGGCGGGACCCTCGGCGGGGCGGGGCTCTTCTTCGGCACCGCCGACGAGATCGCCGTGTCGTCGATCATCTGGATCCTCCGGGTCACGTCGGTCGTCCATGCGTGGGCGATGAACCAGCGCAGGCTCGAGCGGATCGCACGGCGCGAGGTCGGCGTCGAGGTCAGCATGATCGCGGCGGCGCAGGCGCGCGGCGCTCGGCCGGGGCAGGCGTCAAGGTTCCCGACGTCGCACCTGCCGACGTCGGCCGTGCCCGACGGGTACGACCCGCGTCTCGCGGCGTCGTTCCCGCAGGTCTACACGGGGACCGAGGAGCCCGCCGGCCAGGTGGCGCCTGTGCCGCAGGCGCCGCCACCGCCCCGTCCGGCCCCGCCGGTCGACCCCGCCGCGTCCCGGCGTGTCCTCGAGCCCTTGCCGCCGACCCGGCCCGGCCCGCCCGGGGGCGTGCCGTTCGACGGAGTCCCTGACGTCGAGCCTGAGCCGACGCGCTGGATGCCCACGCCGCCACCTCGCCCTGGGCAGCCGCGCAGCTCCACCGGGGGTCGCAAGCTCGACCTGTGACGACGTGCTCGGGAGGGTGGGCGGGTGAGGCCGCCAGCGGGTGGGCGTTCCCGACGCGACCGACGTCACTGTGCGTCGGGACATACGGCCCACAAAGCCGACGTGCCGCGCGGTGAGGATGGATACGGAATGCGAGGGGTCGTATCCATTCGGCATCTGTGAGGAGAAACCAATGAGGGCACTCGTGACTGTGGCGTCCCGCCACAACGCGACTCTGGAGATCGGCGAGGTCGTCGCCGACACCATCCGGGAGCACGGCATCGAGTGCGACCTCATCGTCCCGGAGGACGTCACCTCGGTCGCGGAGTACGACGTCGTGATCGTCGGGTCCGCGATCTACACCGGCCGCTGGCTCCCCGAGGCGCGCGAGCTCGTCGAACGCCTGACCGCCGAGCTGCAGACCAAGACCGTCTGGCTCTTCTCGTCCGGGCTCGCCGACGCCCCCGCGAAGGGCTCGAACCGACCCGCGGAGACGCACGAGCGGATGATCGCGTCCGGCGCCGTCGCGCACCGGCACTTCTCCGGGCGTCTCGACCTCAACGTCCTCAACTTCGCCGAGCGCGCGATCATCGCCGCGGCCCGCGGCAAGCAGGGCGACCGCCGCGACATGGACGCGGTGCGCGAGTGGGCGCGCTCGATCGTCGCGCACGTCCAGCAGACCGCCGGCGCCTGAGCGTCGGGAAGCGTCCGACCTGCTCGCGCTCCCGCCGTCGCCCTCACGCGACCGGCGGCCGCCTGTCCCGCCAGCCGAAGATCTCCTCGAGGGCTCCCGCGAGCCCGAGCAGCACGTCCTCGCGCCCGAACCGGGCGCCGAGCATGACACCGACCGGGAGCTGGGTGCCGTCGTCGTCCCAGACCGTCACCGGCAGGGAGATCGCCGGACGGCCCGACAGGTTCCACACGCTCGTCCACGGCGTGAAGCGGGTCTGCGCCGCGAAGTCGCCCCCCGGGTCTGCGTCGTCGCGCAGCGAGCCGAGCGGCGCGGGAAGCTGGGCGAAGGTCGGTGACACGATGACGTCGAAGCCGGCCCAGGTCCGCGCGATCTCGCGCGTGAGCGCCTGCACCGCCGACACCGCCTGCGCGTAGTCGAGGCCGGACACCGCGCGACCCTGCTCGCGCAGCCAGCGGGTGAGCGGGACGAGCAGGTCCTCCCGCTCGGGCGGCACGGGAGCCTGGAGGGCCATGACCGACCACAGCGCCCGGAACGCGTCCCAGCGCTCGGCCGGGAACGGCACGGGTGCCTCGGACACGTCGTGGCCGAGCTCGACCAGCTCCGTCTCGACCGCCGCGACCGCCGCGACGCACGCGGGGTGCACGGGCGCACCCTCGGCGATCACCGGCGTCGTCAGCACGCCGACGCGCAGCCGCCCCGGCGGGCGGCGCGCCGCCTCGAGGAACGGCTGAGCCGCCGGCGGAAGCTCGAACGTGTCACCCGGCCACGGCCGCGCCGCCACGTCCAGCAGGGCCGCCGTGTCCCGCACGTCGCGCGTGAGGAAGCCGAGCGTCGCAAGCCCCGCGCCGTCGAGGCCGTACGGACCCGGGCTGATCCGTCCGCGGCTCGGCTTGAGCCCCACGAGCCCGCACGCGCTCGCGGGGATGCGGATCGAACCGCCCCCGTCGCTGCCCTGCGCGACCGGCACGAGCCGCGCCGCGACCGCGGCCGCAGCCCCGCCTGACGAGCCGCCAGCCGACCGCGTGAGGTCCCACGGCGTGCGGGCAGGGTCCTGACCGTCGGGCTCGGTGTAGCAGGGCAGGCCGAGCTCGGGCGTCGTCGTCTTGCCGAGCATGATCGTGCCCGCCTGGTTGAGGAGGGTGACGATCCCGTCGTCGTGCTCGGGGACGTAGCCGTCGAGCGCGCGCGAGCCCGCGGACATCGGGACGCCCGCGACGGCGTTGAGGTCCTTGACCGGGCACGGCACGCCGAGCAGGGGAGGCAGCGCGTCGACGTCGGTCGCGGCGCGCAGGAGCGCCTCGGCCTCGCGGGCCTCCGCGAGCGCGCGCTCGGGTGCGAGGGTCACGTACGCCCCGACCTGCGGCCCGAGCCGCTCGGCGCGGTCGAGCGCGTGCCGCACGACGTCGGTGGGGGAGGTCTCGCCGTCGCGGATCTCCGCGGCGAGCTCGAGGGCGGTGAGGTCGTGCAGCTCTGCCATGTCGTCGAGCCTAGTGAGCGGGTCGCGGCGGGGGAACGGCGCAGAGTTCACCTGATGGTTACGTGGCGCCCTCGCCAGATGAATCACACGGGCGTAGTTTGTCCTGTGACGGACGACACACCGTCGTCCCGCACCACGGGAGCCGGCCATGACCGATCCGAGCACGCGACCCCCGACCGTACGACGCGCACCGCGCGAGGCGACAGGGGCACCGCCGCCCGGTGACGCGCGCCGCACGTTCGTCGTCGACACGTCCGTCCTCCTCTCCGACCCGCGCGCCGTGCTGCGCTTCGCCGAGCACGACGTCGTCCTGCCGATCGTCGTCATCACCGAGCTCGAGGCGAAACGGCACCACCCCGAGCTCGGCTACTTCGCGCGCAGCGCCCTGCGCCTGCTCGACGAGCTGCGCGTCGAGCACGGCGGGCTCGACGCTCCGATCCCCGTCGGCGACCTCGGCGGGACGCTCCGCGTCGAGCTCAACCACGTCTCGCCCGAGGTGCTCCCCGCAGGCTTCCGCCTCGGCGACAACGACTCGCGTATCCTCGCCGTCGCCGCGAACCTCGGCGCCGAGGGCCACGACGTCACCGTCGTCTCCAAGGACCTGCCGATGCGCGTCAAGGCGTCTGCCGTCGGCCTGACCGCCGAGGAGTACCGCCACGAGCTCGTCCTCGACACGGGCTGGACGGGCATGGCGGAGATCGACGTCGACGCCGACCAGATGGCCGCCCTCTGGGAGGCCGAGTCCGTCCAGCTCGCCGACCTCGACCTCACCTCGGTGAGCCAGCCCGAGCACCTCGTGGTCAACACCGGCGTCGTCATGCACTCGCCGCGCGGCTCCGCCCTCGGCCGCGTCACCGCCGACAAGCACGTCCAGCTCGTGCGTGGCGACCAGGAGGTCTTCGGGATCCGCGGGCGCAGCGCCGAGCAGCGCGTCGCGATCGACCTCCTCATGGACGAGTCCGTCGGCATCGTGTCGCTCGGTGGGCGTGCAGGCACGGGCAAGTCGGCGCTCGCCCTGTGCGCAGGTCTCGAAGCGGTCCTCGAGCGGCGCCAGCACCGCAAGATCATGGTGTTCCGCCCGCTCTACGCGGTCGGGGGGCAGGAGCTCGGCTACCTGCCCGGCACCGAGGCCGAGAAGATGAACCCCTGGGCGGAGGCCGTGTTCGACACGCTCGGCGCGGTCGTCGCGCGCGAGGTCGTCGAGGAGGTCATGGCGCGCGACATGCTCGAGGTGCTGCCGCTCACGCACATCCGCGGCCGCTCGCTGCACGACGCGTTCGTCATCGTCGACGAGGCGCAGTCCCTCGAGCGGGGCGTCCTGCTCACGGTGCTGTCGCGCATCGGCCAGAACTCCCGCGTCGTCCTCACTCACGACGTCGCGCAGCGCGACAACCTGCGCGTCGGGCGGCACGACGGCGTCGCCGCCGTCATCGAGAAGCTCAAGGGCCACCCGCTGTTCGCGCACGTGACCCTCAACCGGTCGGAGCGGTCGCCCGTCGCGGCGCTCGTCACCGAGATCCTCGAAGGCATCGACCTCTGAATCACGCGACGGCCCGCCGCCCCGATGGGCGGCGGGCCATCGTCTGCGCGGGCTCTGCGCTCAGCGGACCTTGAGGGTCCGGGAGGACTTCGCCTTCGTGAGGTGCTTACCGCTGTGACCAGCGAGGCTGGTCCAGCTGATGGACAGGGTCTAGGGGTATCCACCCATGTGATGCGCCCCGCAACGTCGGTTCCCGGGTGAATCGTGGCGTCGGGTGCGGAAAGGGGCCGCTCCGCGAGGTCGGTTTCGCTAGCCTTTCGCAGCCGGTCACTCGGCACACCGCGACCGGACCGCGTCGCGGCCCCTACCGAAAGGCACTCCCATGACTGCTCCTTACCAGGGTGCGGCCGCGTCGAGCGAGAAGCTCCTCCTGCCTGCCTTCCTCCTCGCCTTCTTCTTCGGCTTCCTCGGTGCGCACCGCTTCTACGTCGGCAAGATCGGCACGGCCGTGCTGATGATCCTGACTGTCGGTGGCTTCGGCATCTGGACGATCGTCGATCTGATCCTCATGCTCGTCGGCAAGTTCTCGGACAAGGACGGCAACGTCCTCACGCGCTGGAGCTGAACCCCGCCGCTGAGCGTGGCGGCCGTCTGGCCGCACGCTCAGGAGTCTGACGAAGGGCGCCCCGACCAGGTCGGGGCGCCCTTCGTCGTCCGGTGGTGGTCAGGCTGTGGCAGCGGGGATCTCGGTGGCGACGCCCGTGTAGACGAGCGTGATGCCGTAGCGCTCCGCGGCTGCCGCGAGGGGCTTGGCGTCGATCGTGCTGAGGAAGACGTCGACGTCGACCGTCAGCGAGCCGGCCGGGGCCTTGACGGTGAGCTCGGCCTCGTCCAGCTCCTCGCCGCGGCTGCCGGCGATCTGCACGGACTCGCCGCTGCGCACGAGGACGCCCTCGTGGTCCTTGCCGAGGCGGCCGGCGAAGATGCGCAGGCCGTCCTGCTCCTCGAGGACCTCGAGGTAGGACCAGTCCTGGAACCAGGGGGCGTGCGGGCGGAAGGCTGCCGCGAGCACGATGAGGCTGACGACCGCACCGACGCCGGTGAAGGCGACCGCCGGGATCGTGACGATCTTGTTGAACGTGATCTCGTACTGGACGTCGGAGATGAGCTGGAGCCAGATGCTCGCGCCGATGAAGGCGACCGACAAGAGCGCGCCGACGGCGATGCCGCCGATCCGCGACTCGGGCTTCCAGGTGTGGTCGCCGTCGTGGTGGAGGGCGGGGTAGGGGATCGAGGGGTCGGACGGCCGGGTGGCCAGGGTCTGGGTCGTCATGGAGCGGGACGGTATGAGAGCGCTCTCACGGTGTCCACGACTCAGCCGCTTTCGTCCGCTATGCGGGATTGGCTTCGGCGATGGGTCGTGCCCGCTCACGTGCCCGAAGATCGGCGGGGCGGGCGGACACCCCCGCTGCTCCAGTTGGGGTTGATGACGTGGCGTGCTTAACGTGGGGCGTGACCAGCGAACCCACGCACGAGCCGTCCGCCCCGACGGCCTCCGCCACGAGCCCTGGGCGGGCTGCTGACGCCCCTCTCGTCGACCTCGGCGGGCGCAGCCCGTGGAGCATCCTGCCGCCGCTCTGCCTGGGCTTCTTCGTCATCATGGTCGACACGACCATCGTCAACATCGCCGTCCCGACCCTCGTCGCGACCTTCCAGACCTCGCTCACGGCGGTCGGCTGGGTCAACAGCGCCTACCTCCTCACGTTCGCCGTGCTCCTGCTCGTCACGGGACGGCTCGGCGACCGCTACGGAGCGAAGACGATGTTCGTCTCCGGTCTCGTGGTCTTCACCCTCTCCTCGATCGCGTGCGGCCTCGCCGGGTCCGTCGAGACGCTCATCGTCGCGAGGGCCGTCCAGGGCATCGGGTCCGCCCTCATGACGCCGCAGACGATGGCCATGATCACGCGCGTCTTCCCGCCAGCGCGCCGCGGCGCAGCGCTCGGCCTGTGGGGCGCGACCGCCGGCGTCGCGACGATCGCCGGCCCCGTGCTCGGCGGCATCTTCGTCGAGACGATCGGCTGGGAGTGGATCTTCTTCGTCAACGTCCCGATCGGCGCCGTCGCCCTGTGGCTCGCCGTCACGCGCCTGCCCCGCCTCGAGACGCACACCCGCAGCCTCGACCTGCCCGGCGTCGTGCTCTCCGTCGTCGGCCTGTTCCTCCTGATCTTCGGGCTCCAGGAGGGGGAGACCTTCGAGTGGGGCCAGGTCGTCGGCCCGATCACCGTCTGGCGGATGATCGGGCTCGGCGTGCTCGTCACGGGCGCGTTCCTGCTGTGGCAGAAGCGCCGGGGCGCCGACGCGCTCCTGCCCCTCACGCTCTTCACGCACCGCAACTTCACCCTTGCCAACGTCGCAGGCGCTGTCTCGTCGTTCGCGATGATCGGCATCTTCTTCCCGCTCACGCTGATCCTGCAGCAGGTCCTCGGCTTGTCCCCGCTCATGGCGGCGATGGTGAACCTGCCCGGCTCGCTCGTGTCCGGCGTCGTCGCGCCGTTCGCGGGGCGGCTCTCGGACCGCATCCCCGGCAAGTGGGTCGTCGCTAGCGGCTTCACGTTCCTCGCGGGCTCGGTCTTCTGGCTCACGCTCGTGGTCTCGCCGGACGCGTCGATGTGGCAGTTCTTCCCGCCGATGACGGTCTTCGGCATCGGCACGGGCCTGCTGTTCTCTCCGCTGGCCAACCTCGCGACCTCGGGCCTCGACCGCTCGACCGCGGGCGCCGGCGCGGGCGCGTTCAACATGAACCGTCAGGTCGGCGGCGTCCTCGGCTCTGCGGCGATCGTCGCGATGCTCACGTCCCGCCTCGGTGTCGAGGTGCCCGCGGCGGCGGCCGACGTCGCGGCACAGCTCCCCGAGGAGGCGCGAGCACCGTTCGTCGAGGCGTTCGCGTCGTCGAACGGCTCCGCGTTCTCCGGCGGCGGCGCGAGCGGGCTCACCCTGCCCGAGTCCGTACCGGCCGACCTCGTGGAGCAGGTGCGCGAGGCCGCGCTCACGGCGGTCCACGCCGGTTTCAGCACCGCCGTCTCCCAGACGCTCCTGCTCACGGTCGCCGTGCTCGTGACGGGCCTCCTCGCGAGCCTCCTCATGAGCCGCTCGCCGCGCTGAGTTCTCGGCGCCAGAGACACGAGAGAGGGCCCGTCGGCATCGCCGACGGGCCCTCTCTCGTAGGCGTCAGGCCTGCGGCGGGCGCGTCATCGACAGCACGTCGAGAGCGCTGTCGAGCTGCTCCTCGGTGACGTCGCCACGATCGACGAAGCCGAGCTCGACGACCGCCTCGCGGACGGTGATGCCCTTCTTCACCGAGTGCTTCGCGACCTTGGCAGCGGCCTCGTAGCCGATCACGCGGTTGAGCGGCGTGACGATCGACGGCGAGGACTCGGCGAGCGCGCGGGCGCGCTCGACGTTCGCGGTGATGCCCGCGACGGTGCGGTCGGCGAGGACGCGCGACGACGTCGACAGCAGACGGATCGACTCGAGCACGGCCGAGGCGATCACGGGGATCTGGACGTTGAGCTCGAACGAGCCGCTCGCGCCCGCCCACGCGACGGTCGCGTCGTTGCCGACGACGCGCGCGGCGACCATGAGGACCGCCTCGGGGACGACCGGGTTGACCTTGCCCGGCATGATCGACGAGCCCGGCTGGAGGTCCGGGATGAAGATCTCGCCGAGGCCCGTGTTGGGGCCGGAGCCCATCCAGCGCAGGTCGTTGCAGATCTTCGTGAGCGACACGGCGATCGTGCGCAGGGCGCCGGACAGCTCGACGAGGCCGTCGCGCGAGGACTGCGCCTCGAAGTGGTCGCGCGCCTCGGTCAGCGGCAGGGCCGTGTCCTCGACGAGCAGCTCGATGACCCGCTGCGGGAAGCCTGCGGGCGTGTTGATGCCGGTCCCGACGGCGGTGCCGCCGAGCGGGACCTCGGCCGCGCGGGGGAGCGCTGACTGCAGGCGCTCGACGCCGTAGCGGACGGCGGCGGCGTAGCCGCCGAACTCCTGGCCGAGCGTGACCGGGGTCGCGTCCATGAGGTGCGTGCGGCCGGACTTCACGACGGTCGCGAACTCCTCGGCCTTCGCGCCGAGCGCGTCGGCGAGGTGCTCGAGAGCGGGGATCAGGTCGCGGACGACGCCCGCGGTCGCGGCGACGTGCACCGACGTCGGAAAGACGTCGTTCGACGACTGCGACGCGTTGACGTGGTCGTTCGGGTGGACCTCGCGGCCGAGCGAGCGGCTCGCGAGCGTCGCGAGGACCTCGTTGGTGTTCATGTTCGACGACGTGCCCGAGCCGGTCTGGTAGACGTCCACGGGGAAGTGGTCGTCGTGCTCTCCCGAGGCGACGGCGTCGGCGGCCGCGACGATCGCGTCGGCGACGTCCTGGTCGAGGACGCCCAGCTCAGCGTTCGCGCGGGCGGCGGCCTTCTTGACGCGGGCGAGGGCCTCGATGTGCCCGCGCTCGAGGCGCGAGCCGGAGATCGGGAAGTTCTCGACGGCGCGCTGGGTCTGGGCGCGGTAGAGCGCGGCGGCAGGCACGCGCACCTCGCCCATCGTGTCGTGCTCGATGCGGAATTCTTGCGAGTTCGGCGTGCTGCCGACGGCGTTGTCAGTCATGGTCCCATCGTGCCGCACCGCGGGCCGTGTGTGCGCCGTGACGGCACGACAGGGATCGGGTGTGACCTGGGTCACGCCGGGTGGTGGTGTCAGGCGGCGACCGGCTTCTCGCCGACGTCGCCCTTGACCTCGAGGAGCGTCGCGCGACCGTCCGCGAGCGTGTACTCGACGCCGACGATCGCGACGTAGCCGTCGTCGACCGCCGCTCGGATCGCCGCGGAGTACCCGTAGAGCTGGTCGACGGTGTGACGGACGTGCTCGCGACGGAGCATGTTCTCGTCGCGCACGTCCTCGCCGCGGCTCGTGACGTTGACGATCGACGGGATGACCCGGTCGACGACCGCGCGGACGAATCCCGTGGCCTGCTCGCCCGTCGCGAGGGTGTGGGCTGCCGCCGCGACGGCGCCGCACGAGTCGTGGGCGAGCACGACGACGAGGCGCGAGTCGAGCACACCGATCCCGTACTCGATCGAGCCGATGACGGTCGTGTCGAGGACGTGCCCGGCCGTCCGCACGACGAACGTGTCGCCGAGCCCCTGGTCGAAGATGATCTCGGCGGCGACACGTGAGTCGGAGCACCCGAAGATCACGGCGAACGGGTTCTGCGCGACGGCGAGCTCCTGCCGCCTGCCGGCGCCCTGCGAGGGGTGCGCCATCTCGTCCCGGACGAAGCGCTGGTTGCCGTCCCGGAGCGCAGCCCATGCCTCGGCGGGGGTCGAGATCGGGCCGGTCACGGAGGAGGATGCGGCCGTGCCGTCGATGCGGTTGCTCATGGTGGACATCATGCGTCGCGTCCGTCGGTCTCGCAGCGCGCGTCCACATTCCAGCCGTGCCGCCGCGACGTGTGCCTCAGTCGAGCTCGTCGAGCCGCGGCGGGTTGGCTCCCGGGCGGGACACGGTGATCGCGGCGACCTTCGTGCAGCGCTCGAGCACCGCCGTGAGAGTGGCCGCGTCGACCGCCCTGAGCGCGGCGCGGCGTGCACCGCCGAGCAGGTCGGCGGACCACAGGCCGTCGATGAGCGCACCCATGAACGAGTCGCCGGCACCGACCGTGTCGGCGACCTCCGTCGGAGGAGCGGCCACCTCGACCGTGCCTCCCGGGTACCAGGCGACAGCGCCCTCACCGCCGCGCGTCATGACGACGATGCCGCCCTGGCGCTTCTGCCACAGCCCGGCGCTCACATCGGGGCTGCGGTGCGGGTAGAGCCAGGCGAGGTCCTCGTCGGAGACCTTGACGACGTCGGCCAGCATGACGAGCTCCTCGATGCGTGGCGCCGCGGTGAGCGGCATGCCCATGAGGGTCGGGCGGACGTTCGGGTCGTACGTGATGGTCACGTTCGGCTGGAAGCGGCGCATGAGCGCGAGGACGTCGTCGCCGCCGGGGGCGAGGGTCGCGGCGATCGAGCCGGAGTGGATCGCGACGGTGCTTTGCGGCACCTCGACGTCGTGCGGCATGCGCCACTCGATCTCGAAGTCGTAGGTCGCGGCGCCCTTCGCGTCGAGCTGCGCGGTCGCGATCGAGGTCTGCGCGGCACCCGTGGCGCCCGGAGCGAGGGAGACGCCGGACGCGCCCAGCCAGCGGCGGATCATCGAGCCGTACGCGTCCTCGCCGATCCAGGCGAGGAGCTGCACGTCGCGGCCGAGGCGGCCGAGCGTGATCGCGACGTTCGCAGGGCTTCCGCCCGGGTGCTCGTCGACCGTGCCGTCCTGACGGTGCACGACGTCGATGAGCGCCTCGCCGACGACAAGGACCTGGGCGGGTGCGTCTGCACCACCGGGAGCTGTCTTCGGGGCCATCAGTCCTCGTCCTCCTGCTCGGTCGCCGCGCCGGAAGCGCGCTTCTGCGCGGCCTCGAGACGCTCGCGTGCGCCGTCGAGCCACGTCTGGCAGCGGGCGGCGAGCGCCTCGCCGCGCTCCCAGAGCGCGAGGCTCGCCTCGAGCGGCTCGCCGCCGGCCTCGAGCCGGGCGACGACCTGGACGAGCTCGTCGCGCGCCTCCTCGTAGCTCAGGGAGTCGACGTCGGGCAGCTGCGGCTGGGGTGTGGTCACGGACATACCGTAGCCAAGTCGACCGACACGCTGCGGGCCGTCCGTCCCGTGGCCTGGCCCGCTCGCCTCGCCACCTGTCAGACCGGCTGCGTCGCTCAACGATGCGCGCGGTCTGACAACGGCGCGCCTTCGGGCGCGGCGGCACGCGGGCTGCCGGGCCCGGGCCGCCGTTCGGTCAGTCGACGGTCGCGGCGACCTCACCGTCGGTGAGGCGGACGCGCAGCGCGTCACCCGACGCGACCTGGGCGGCGTCGCGCAGCACGCTCCCGTCGGCGACCTGCACGACGGCGTAGCCGCGCTCGAGCACGGACGCGGGGGACAGCGCACGGACCTGCGCGCGCAGCCGGTCGACCTCGGCGCCCGCGCGCAAGAGTGCCGCGGAGAACGCGCTGCGGCCGTGCCGCGCGAGCTGCTCGACGTCGTCCGAGCGGCGCTCGATCATCGAGCCTGGCTCCGCGAGCACGGGGCGTGAGCGGATCGCGTCGAGGCCGTGCTGCTCGCGGTCGAGACGCCCGCGGACGGCCCGCTGCATCCGCTCGCGCGCCTGTCGGAGCCGCAGCCGCTCCTCCGCGACGTCGGGCACGATGCGCTTCGCGGCGTCGGTCGGGGTCGACGCGCGGAAGTCCGCGACGAGGTCGAGCAGGGGCGAGTCCGTCTCGTGGCCGATCGCCGAGACGAGCGGCGTGCGGCACGCCGCCGCGGCGCGCACGAGCGTCTCGTTCGAGAACGGCAGGAGGTCCTCGACGGCGCCGCCGCCACGCGCGACGACGATCACCTCGACATCCTCACGCGCGTCGAGCTCGGCGATCGCGGCGCTCACCTGCGGGACGGCCGCGGTGCCCTGCACCGCGACCTCACGGATCTCGAACCGCACCTCGGGCCAGCGGGCGCGCGCGTTGACCACGACGTCGTGCTCCGCCTTCGACTCGCGGCCGCACACGAGCCCGACGACGCGCGGCAGGAACGGCAGGGGACGCTTGCGCTCGGCTGCGAACAGGCCTTCCGCGGCGAGGATCGACTTGAGGTGCTCGATCCGGGCGAGCAGGTCGCCGAGACCGAGCGCGCGCACCTCGTCGGCCTGCATCTGGAACGAGCCGCGGCCCTTCCAGAAGGTCGGCTTCGCGTGCACGACGACGTGCGCGCCCTCCGCGAGCGGCGTCGTCTGCCCCGCGAGGACCTTGGCGTACATCGCGACGGGCAGCGACACGTCCGCGTCCGTGTCGCGCAGCGTCAGGAACGCCATGCCCGCACCGGGACGGCGGTTGAGCTGGACGACCTGCCCCTCGATCCACACGGGCGACATCTTGTCGATGTAGTCCGCGATCTTCGCGGACAGCAGCCGGACGGGCCACGGACGCTCCGCGGTCGTGTCGAGGGCGCGCGCAGGCAGAGGGCTGCCAGGGCCCGCGGACGTGGGGGGAGGAGCGTCGGTCACGCCCCCATCATCGACCACGCGGGTGACACAGGCTCTCCACGTCCCCGCCGGTCGCGGCGGAGGGCGGTCACCTAGACTTGCCAGGTGACCGAGACCCTCGCGCCCCGGCCCTCCGGCAGCCCCGCCGTGGGGCGCCACCGCCGCGACGACACCGCGGCCGACCGCCGCGACACGACAGCCGCGAAGCGCGTCCTGCTCGCTGCCCCGCGCGGCTACTGCGCGGGCGTCGACCGGGCGGTCGTCGCCGTCGAGCAGGCGATCGAGCACTACGGCGCGCCGGTGTACGTCCGCAAGGAGATCGTGCACAACAAGTACGTCGTCGAGACGCTCTCCGAGCGCGGCGCGATCTTCGTCGACGAGACGGACGAGGTCCCTGAGGGGGCGCGGGTCGTGTTCTCGGCGCACGGGGTCTCACCGGCGGTCCACGCGGCTGCCGCTGCGCGGTCGCTCGAGACGATCGACGCGACGTGCCCGCTCGTGACCAAGGTGCATCGCGAGGCCGTGCGGTTCGCGGCGGACGACTACGACATCCTGCTGATCGGCCACGAGGGCCACGAGGAGGTCGAGGGCACGGCGGGCGAGGCGCCCGACCACGTGCAGGTCGTCAACTCGCCTGACGAGGTGGACCGTGTCACGGTGCGGGACCCTGACAAGGTCGTATGGATCTCCCAGACGACCTTGTCGGTCGACGAGACGATGGAGACGGTGCGGCGGCTGCGCGAGCGCTTCCCGACGCTGCAGGACCCGCCGAGCGACGACATCTGCTACGCGACGCAGAACCGTCAGGTGGCGGTCAAGAAGCTCGCGCCCGAGTGCGACCTCGTGATCGTGGTCGGTTCCCGGAACTCCTCGAACTCGGTGCGTCTCGTCGAGGTCGCGAAGGAGTACGGGGCCCGCGCGGCGTACCTCGTCGACTACGCGAAGGAGATCGACCCTGCGTGGTTCGACGGCGTCGCGACGGTCGGCGTGACGTCGGGTGCGTCGGTGCCCGAGATCCTCGTCCAGGACGTCCTCGCGCACCTCGCCGAGCGCGGGTTCGTGGACGTGTCCGAGGTGCGCACCGCGACCGAGGACCTGATGTTCTCGCTGCCGCGCGAGCTTCGTGCCGCGCTCAAGGACTCGGGGCAGAGCCCCTCGCGTCCCGCCCGTGGCGGGCGCCGTTCCCTGCCGTTCGACCCGGCGTAGCCGGCGCCGAGCCACCGGGCCTGACGCGGGCGGTGCAACGCCGCACCGCCGGGCCGTGCCCGGGCGGTGGAGCGCTGAGCCGCCCGGCCGGACGAGACCGGGCGGGCTGCCTCAGTCCGGGAAGACGCCGGTGGACAGGTAGCGGTCGCCGCGGTCGGCGACGATGAAGACGATCGTCGCGTCCGGCGTCTCGCGGGCGAGGCGGAGCGCGACGGCGGCCGCGCCGCCGGAGGAGACACCCGCGAAGATGCCCTCGCGGCGGGCGAGCGCCCGCATCGTGTCCTCCGCGTCGCCCTGGCTGACGTACCGCAGCTCGTCGACGACGCTCGGGTCGTAGACGCGCGGGAGGTACTCCTGCGGCCAGGCGCGGATGCCGGGGATGCGGGCGCCTTCCTCGGGCTGCACGCCGACGACGCGCACGTCCTCGGACCGGGACTTGAGGTAGCGGCCCGTGCCGGTGATCGTCCCGGTCGTGCCCATGGACGACACGAGGTGGGTGATGCGTCCGCTCGTCTGCTGCCAGAGCTCGGGGCCGGTGCCGGCCTCGTGGGCGGCCGGGTTGTCGGGGTTCGCGAACTGGTCGAGGACGATGCCCTCGCCCGCGGCGACCATGGCGGCGGCGACGTCACGAGAGTGCTCCATGCCGCGCTCGCGGGCGGTGAGGACGAGCTCGGCGCCATAGGCGCGCATGGTCCGGGCGCGCTCGACGGAGAGGTCCTCGGGCATGACGAGGATCAGGCGGTAGCCCTTGATCGCTGCGGCCATGGCGAGGGCGATGCCGGTGTTGCCGCTCGTGGCTTCGATGAGGGTGTCGCCGGGGCGGATGTCGCCGCGCTCCTCGGCGCGGGCGATCATCGACAGCGCGGGCCGGTCCTTGACGGACCCGGCGGGGTTGTTGCCCTCGAGCTTCGCGAGGACGACGGTGCCGGGCGCGGCGTCCTCGGCGAGGCGTTGCAGGCGGACCAGGGGAGTGGAGCCGACCGTCGACTCGATCGTCGGGTACTGCTGCTCGCCCATCTGTCCTCCACGTCTCGGGGCGGCCGAGCGCCGCTCAGCCCAGGCTACGGACTCTCTCGCCGAGGTCGGGGAACCGTGTGGCGCCGTCTCGCTGCATGGCGTCATCTCGCTGCATGGCGTCATCTCGCTGCGCGGCCACGAGCTCAGGAGCGCTCACGGTCGACAGGCGCGGGTCGACGGGGGCGGGGCCCTCGAGCTCGCCGTCCACGACGCCGAGCGACTGGAACCGTCGCGCCGAGACGAGGACGCGGGTCTCGAGGGAGCCGATCGTCTGGTTGTAGGCGGCTGCGCTGCTCTCGATCGCGCGGCCGAGCTTGCCGAGGTGCCCCGAGAGCGTCGCGAGCCTGCCGTGCAGCTCCTTGCCGAGGGACAGCACCTGCTGGGCGTTGTCGGCGAGAGTCTCCTGGCGCCAGGCGTACGCGACCGTGCGCAGCAGCGCGAGCAACGTCATGGGGGTCGCGACGACGACGTTGCGGTCGAACGCGTGCTCCACGAGCCCCGGGTCCGCCTCGAGCGCGGCGTGGAGGAACGGGTCGGCGGGGACGAACAGCACGACGAACTCGGGGGACGGCGCGAGCCGCTCCCAGTAGCGCTTGCTCGAGAGGTCGTCGACGTGGCGGCGCACGGCGCGGGCGTGCGCGGCGAGGCGCTCGGCGCGCACCGCCGGGTCGTCCGTCTCGGAGGCCTCGAGGTATGCGTTGAACGGCACCTTGGCGTCGACGACGACGTTCTTGCCGCCCGCGAGGCGCACGACCATGTCGGGTCGCAGCAGACCGTCGTCCGTGCGCACGCTCGACTGCTCGACGAAGTCGACGCGCGCGAGCATCCCCGCGCTCTCGACGACCCGCCGCAGCTGCGTCTCGCCCCAGCGCCCGCGCACCTGTGCGGACCGCAGCGCGGTCACGAGACGGCTCGTCTCGGCACGCAGCAGCTCCGAGGACTCGCGCATCGCGCGCACCTGCTCGGTGAGCGTCGACGTCCCGGCGAGCCGCGCCCGTTCAGCGTCGGCGACCTGGGACTTGAGCTGCTCGAGCGTCGTCGCGAGGGGGTCGACGAGCGCGCGCACGGCCGCCTCCCGTCGCTCCATGTCGGCCTGCCCGGCGACCTGCGTCGTGCGGACCCGCTGCTCGGTGAGCTCGAGCAGCCGCTCCGAGCTCGTCGCGAGCGCCTCGGCAGCGAGGTCGCGGAACTGCACCGCGGCTTGCTGGCGCTCGTGCGCGAGGATCTCCTCGCGCTGCGCAGCGGCGCGGCGCTCCGCCTCGAGCTCCGCGGCGAGGCGCTCGGCGCGCAGAGCGGCGTGGCGCTCGTCGCCGCTGCGACGGGCACCCGCGAGCAGGTAGCCCGCGGCGAAGGCGAGCGCGAGGGCGACGATCGAGACCGCGAGAGCGGTCGGGCTCATGTCCATGGCGTCACCCTCGCAGAGGGCTCTGACACTCGTCCCAGCCAGGAAGCAGCAGGTCCCGTACGCTCTTGACATGTCGACGTCCTCCACCGCCCAGGGCGCCCCGGCGCTCGCCCTGCGCGGGTTGTGGAAGCGCTTCGGCGAGAAGGTCGCCGTCGCGGGCATCGACCTGACCGTGCCCGCCGGCTCGTTCTACGGCCTCGTCGGGCCGAACGGCGCCGGCAAGACGACGACCCTCTCGATGGCGACGGGCCTGCTGCGCCCGGACGCTGGCAGCGTCCACGTCCAGGGCCTCGACCTGTGGCGCGACCCGGACGCAGCCAAGCGCACCCTCGGCGTCCTGCCCGACGGCATGCGGCTCTTCGATCGCCTGACCGGCGAGCAGATGGTCATGTACGCGGGCCTCCTGCGCGGCATGGACCGCGAGACGGTCGCGGCGCGCACGGCCGAGCTGCTCGACGCGCTCGACCTGCGGCGCGAGTCAGGCACCCTCGTGATCGACTACTCGGCCGGAATGACGAAGAAGATCGCGCTCGCGACAGCCATGGTCCACGCGCCGCGCGTGATGGTCCTCGACGAGCCGTTCGAGGCCGTCGACCCCGTCTCGGCGACGAACATCATCCAGATCCTCGGTCACTACGTCGACGGCGGCGGCACCGTCGTCGTGTCGTCGCACGTCATGGACCTCGTGCAGCGCATGTGCGATCACGTCGCGATCATCGCGGGTGGCCAGGTCCTCGCTGCGGGCACGGTCGACGAGGTGCGCGGTGGACGCAGCCTCGACGAGACGTTCGTCGAGCTCGTCGGCGGACGCCGCGAGGGGCAGGGGCTGGAGTGGTTGCGCACGTCCTGAGGCTGCGTCTGCAGCTCTACGCCAACTCGCTGCGCCGCAGCGTCTGGTTCGCGCTCGGGACGCTCCTCGCCCTCCTCAACGCGGTGGTCGTCGTGCTCGTCACGCTCGGCGCCGTCGGCTTCACGCGACGCGTCTCCGACGAGCTGTTCGAGTCGACCGGCGTGCTCGTCGGCGCGGTCCTCGTGCTCGGCTGGTGGGTGCTTCCGCTCATGGCGTTCGGCGTCGACTCGAGCCTCGCGCCACCGCGCTTCGCGACGTTCGGCACCGACCGGCGGCGTCTCCTCGTCGGTATGGGGCTGGCCGCGCTCGTCGGCGTGCCGGGGCTCGCGGCGGTCGCCCTCGTGACCACGCTGCCCCTCCTCTGGGCGGAGCGTGGTCCTACCGTTGCCGGCCTCGTGGTGGCGCCGTTGATCGTCGCGCAGTGCGTCGTCGGTTCGCGCGCCACGACGACGCTCCTCGCGCCGCTCATGCGCACGCGTCGCTTCCGCGAGGCGGCAGGGCTCATGGTGCTCGTCCCCGTCGCCGTCGCGGGGCCCGTCGTCCTCAACCTGGGCCGGGCGCTGCGCGAGGGCGCGGACCTCGTGCCGCGCATCGTCGAGGTCGTGTCGTGGACGCCGCCCGGTGCGGCGTGGGCGGTGCCGGTCGCGGTCGCCCACGAGGAGTGGGGGCGGGCCGGCGCCCACCTCGCCGTCGCGGTCGCGACGACGGTCGTGCTCGTCGTCGTGTGGGCGCGCGGTGTCGAGCGTGTGCTCGTCTCACCCTTGTCGGACGAGGTGGGGGCGAAGCGTACGCACGGCCTCGGCGTCTTCGCGAAGGTCCCGACGTCGCCCGCGTGGGCCGTCGCTGCCCGCTGCCTGACGTACTGGGTGCGCGACGTGCGGTACGTCGGCAACCTCACCGTGCTGCCGGTCGTCGCCGTCGCCCTGTACTTCCTCACCAACGGCTCGCACACCGCGATCCTGCTGGGCGTGACGCCCGTCGTCGCGTTCACGCTCGGCTGGTCGATCGCCGCCGACGTCGCGTACGACAACACCGCGTTCTGGCTGCACGTCGCGTGCGGCGTGCGGGGACGGGACGACCGCCTCGGGCGGTTCCTCGCGCTGTGCGTCGTCGGGCTGCCCATCATCGTCGCGAGCGCCTTCGCTGCCGCGGCAGTCACGGGCCGCTGGGACTTCCTCGCCGAGGTCCTGGGCCTGTCGCTCGGCGTGTTCGGCACGTCGGCGGGGCTGTCGAGCGTCATCTCGGCGCGCTTCGTCTTCGCGGTGCCGCGGCCGGGGGACGGCCCGCTCTCGACGCCGCAGGGCTCGGCGACGGCGAACCTCGTCGTCCAGGGGGCCGCGTGGGCCGTGCTCCTCGTGCTGGTGGCGCCGCTCGTCGTGCTCGCGGTGCTCGCGATGCGCGGGGGCGACGTCGCAGGCTGGGCCCTCGTCGTCGTCGGCCCTGCGCTCGGCGCGGTCGTCGCGGCGGTCGGCCTGCGCCTCGGCGCGAGGCTCTACGACGCGGGCGTGCCCGAGCTCATGCAGCGCCTGCGGATGGTCGGTTGACACCACGGGCCTGCGGGACGGGGCAGCCCGCCGCCGATCAGCGCGCCGCAGGCGCGCGCACGACGCGCGGCGAGATGGCGACGGCGAGCAGCGCGAGCAGGAGCGTCGCCCCGAAGCCGACGGCGTACCCGCCGACGCCCACCTGCGCGACGAGCGCAGTCACGGCGGTGCCCGAGAGGGCGAGGACGAACGCGCTCATGAGCGCGTCCGACACCTGCAGCGCGGACGTGTTCGAGCCCTGCTCGTGCGGCTCGGAGAGGTCGAACACGAGGACGGCGAGCGTCGGGTAGATCATGCCGATCCCGAAGCCGCCGCACGCCCAGCCGACCCACGCGATCGCGGTCGGGGAGGCGGGGAGGGTGAGCGTCGCGACTGCGACGATCGCGACCGCGATGAGCGACGAGCCGAGCCGCAGGTACGTCGTCGGCGACCAGTGGCTGCGGCCGCGCACGGCGGAGCCGGTCGCCCACGTCACGGCGCCGACCGTGAGGATCGTGCCGGCGCTCGCGGGCGTCATGTGGCGCTCCGTCTGCAGGATCAGGGGCAGGAACACCTCGGACGCGAAGAACGCGGCCGCGACGATGCCGCGCAGGGCGACGACGGTCGGCAGGCCTCGGGCCGCGCGGAACGTCCCGCGTGGCAGGAGCGGCGCTCCGGCCGCGGTGGCCAGGGCGGCGCCACCCGCGACGAGCGCGATGCGCTCGGCCCCGTCGGTCGCGGCGCCGAGGGACATCGCGGCGACGCCCGCACCTGCGAGCGTCGCGAGGCCGAACCGGCGCCACGGCAGCGGTCCGGTCGCGCCGCCGTCGGCCGCCGCGTCGGGCGCGGGGACGCGCCACGTCGTCGTCACGATGATGATCGCGGCGGGCACGGCGATGACGACGACGGCGAGGAACACCCAGCGCCACCCGAAGGTCTGCACGATGAACCCCGCGATCATGGGGCCGACGAGCGACGGGACCACCCACGCCGCGGAGAACGCGGCGAGCACCTTGGCGCGCTGCTCGGCCGGGAAGGCGCGCGCGACGATCACGTACAGCGCGACGACGAACATCCCGGACCCGAGGCCCTGCAGGGCGCGGCCGACGAGCAGGACGGTCATGCTCGTCGCGAGGCCCGCGGCGAGCAGGCCGAGCGCGAAGGAGCCGACGCCGATGAGCAGCGGCTGCACGGGGCGCGTGCGGTCGGCGAGGGCACCTGAGACGACCATCCCGACGACGGACGTCGCGAGCGTGAGCGAGAACGCCGCCGCGTACAGGCCGAGCCCGTCGAGCGCCTTCGCGATCGTCGGCATCGCCGTCGAGACGGCGAGCGCCTCGAACGCACCCACCGTGATGAGCGCGACCATGCCGACGACGAGCACGCGCGAGCCGGCGGTCGGGGAGGTCTGGTCGGGGGAGGAGGGATCGGTGGTCACCGATGCACTCTAGACTTGACGACCGTGGCCCTCACTATCGGGATCGCCGGACTCCCCAACGTCGGCAAGTCGACCCTCTTCAACGCACTCACGCGCGCCCAGGTGCTCGCCGCGAACTACCCGTTCGCGACGATCGAGCCGAACGTCGGCGTCGTGCCGCTGCCGGACCCGCGGCTGAACAAGCTCGCGGAGATCTTCGGCTCGGAGCGCATCCTGCCCGCGACCGTGTCCTTCGTGGACATCGCCGGCATCGTGCGCGGCGCGAGCGAGGGCGAGGGCCTGGGCAACAAGTTCCTCGCGAACATCCGTGAGGCCGACGCGATCTGCCAGGTGACGCGCGCGTTCGCGGACCCCGACGTCGTGCACGTCGACGGCAAGGTCTCGCCGAAGGACGACATCGAGACGATCAACACCGAGCTGATCCTCGCGGACCTCCAGACGCTGGAGAAGGCCGTCCCGCGCATGGAGAAGGAGGTCAAGATCAAGAAGGGCGACGCCGCCCTCCTGGCCGCCGCCCAGCGCGCGCAGTCGATCCTCGAGTCGGGCCGCACCCTCTTCTCCGCTGCCGACGCCGAGAAGCTCGACCTGTCCGAGCTCGCCTCGCTGCAGCTCATGACGGCCAAGCCGTTCATCTACGTCTTCAACACCGACGACGCCGGCCTCGCCGACGAGGCGTTCCAGGCCGAGCTGCGCGCCCATGTCGCCCCGGCCGACGCGATCTTCCTCGACGCCAAGTTCGAGTCCGAGCTCGTCGAGCTCGAGCCCGAGGAGGCCGCGGAGATGCTCGCGGAGAACGGGCAGGAGGAGGCTGGCCTCGACCAGCTCGCCCGCGTCGGCTTCCACACGCTCGGCCTGCAGACGTACCTGACGGCCGGCCCCAAGGAGTCGCGCGCCTGGACGATCCGCCAGGGCTGGACCGCCCCGCAGGCGGCCGGCGTGATCCACACCGACTTCGAGCGCGGCTTCATCAAGGCCGAGGTCATCGGCTTCGACGACCTCGTCGAGGCCGGCTCGGTCGCCGCTGCCCGCGCCGCGGGCAAGGCCCGCGTCGAGGGCAAGGACTACGTCATGCAGGACGGCGACGTCGTGGAGTTCCGCTTTAACGTCTAGCGTTATTGACGGATCCCGTTATAGACTGACTCCATGATCAGATCGTTCGGCGACAAGGCGACCGAACGGCTGTGGCGTCGTGAGCGCGTGCGATCCATCGATCCGAGGATCCATCGCGTCGCACTGCGCAAGCTGCGTCAGGTGGGGTCCGCGGAGTCTCTCGAGGACCTCCGCGTCCCACCCGGCAACCGGCTCGAGGCCCTCAAGGGTGATCGGGTGGGACAGCACAGCATCAGGATCAACGACCAGTGGCGTATCTGCTTCGTGTGGACCGACGCCGGACCGGAGGAGGTGCAGATCGTTGACTACCACTGACAAGATCGAGCCGATCCACCCAGGTGAGGTCCTCATGGAGGACTTCATCGAGGGCTTCGGCATCACACAGAACAAGCTCGCCGTCTCGATCGGGGTGCCGCCCCGACGGATCAACGAGATCGTGCACGGCAAGCGAGGCATCACGGCGGACACCGCGCTGCGGCTCGCGAAGTACTTCGGCACGTCGGCGGAGTTCTGGATCAACCTGCAGAGCCACTACGAGCTGGACCGTGCGGAGGACCTCGCGGGCGAGCAGATCGCGTCGATCACGCCCCTGCAGGTCGCGTGAAGTTCGGGGGAATGGACGCCGACGAGGTCGTCCGCGTCATTGACTGGCTCGACAAGCGCTCTGTCGTCTACCAGGTGAACGGCGGCTGGGCTGTTGATGCCCTCCTCGGATCCCAGTCCAGAACGCACGGCGACCTGGATCTCTTCGTTGACGCGACAGAGGTCGACCCCCTCATCGAGTGGCTGTCCGGCCGCGGGTATGAGGTCGTCGAGGACTGGCGGCCGATCCGTGTGGAGCTGCGATCGGATGATCGGGCCGTGGACATCCACCCGATGGAGCTGGATGCAGCCGGTGACGGTGTCCAGAGAGGCTTCGGGGACGATACCTTTGCTCATCGCGCGCGCGATCGTGCCGTGGGGATGATTCGAGGCTGTCCCGTGGTCGTCGCGTCTGCGGCGAGGCTCATGGAGCTGAGGTCGGGATACGAGCTCCGACCTGAGGACCATCACGATCTCGACCTGCTCCGGAACCTGGGCAGTGGCAGAGGATGAGTGACTGTCGACGCGACTCGACCGAAGGTGGTTCTCCGTGCCGGAACTCGGTGGAGTTCCGCTTCAACGTGTGACGCTCATGCGGCGGCGTCCTTCGCCATTGCGAGCTGGATGAGGTTGCCGCACGTGTCGTCGAAGACGGCGACGACGACCGTCCCGTAGTCGGTCACGTCCTGCGTGAACGTGACGCCGAGGCCCTTGAGGCGTGCGACCTCAGCGTCGATGTCGTCGACCGCGAGCTGCGTGAAGGGCAGGCCGTCCTCGACGAGCGCCGCCTTGAACGTCTTCGCGGCGGGGTGCTGGTCGGGCTCGAGCAGCAGCTGGACGCCGTCAGGGTCCGTCGGGTTGGTGACGGTCAGCCACCGGTACTCGCCCATGGGGACGTCGAGCTTCAGGACGAACCCGAGCTTCTGCGTGTAGGAGTCGAGGGCCTTCGCTCGTGCTGTGGCTCGCGATCGGCACCTTCGTCATCTCGGGCGGCACCGCGCAGATGGCGCGCCGCATGAGCGGCCGCACGATCGTCCGCATCGGCCTCCTCCTCGAGGTCATCGCCGTCGCGGGCCTCGCCGTCAGCATCTCCGGCACGGCGAGCGCCTGGGTGCTCGGCGCATGGCTGTTCCTCTACGGCGTCGGCGTGGGCCTCGCGGCCGCGCAGCTCACGAACGTCATCATGATCGACGTCCCGGTCGCCGAGAGCGGCCAGGCCTCCGGCTTCCAGAGCACGGTCCGCCAGCTCGGCGCCGCGCTCGGCGTCGCCGTCCTCGGCACCTTCCTCGTGACGACGCTCGCGAGCGCGACGACGTCGAACCTCGAGAAGGTCGACGGCCTCCCGGCGCAGGCGCAGCAGGAGCTCGTCGCCGTGGTCAAGGGTTCCGCGGGCGCCGCGATCCCGAGCCTGTCGCAGATGCCCGGCGCGAGCGAGGCCGTGCAGACCACGGCCGAGCACGCGATGGTCGCCGCCGCGCGCGTCACGACGTTCGGCGCTGCGGGCTTCCTGCTCGTCGGCCTCCTCGCGCCGGTCGGCCTGCCGGCCCGCAACGAGCACGACGACGTCGCGCCCACCGCACCCGCCGAGGCGCCTGCCGCCGACTGACGGCAGCACCGAGACGCCGACGCCCGCCTCCGACCTCACTTCCGTGAGCGTCCGGGGCGGGCGTCGTCGTTCTCTTTGTGGAGTGCGTTCAGACGAGCGACTCGACGAACTCCCGGACCTCGTCGACGACGAGCTGCGCGACGGCGGTCGCGTCGACGGGGGAGGACTTGAGCACCTTCATCGAGTGGTCCGCGCCTGGGACTGCGGCGACGCGGACGCCGACGGCGTCCGCGATCGCGGTGCGCACCTCGTCGGGGCTGCCGAACGTGTCGCGCTCGCCCTGGAGCACGAGGCGGGGGAGAGCCGGTAGGAGCAGCTCGTCGGTGCGCATCCGCTCGGGCTTGCCCGGCGGGTGTAACGGGAAGGCGAGGCAGACGACGCCGGCCGCCCCGACGCTCTCCGCGGTCCGGCACGCGACGCGCGCCCCGGCGCTGCGGCCGCCGACGACGAGCGGGCGTCCGCCCGCGATCTCCGCGACGTGCGGTGCGGCGGCGAGCCAGCCGACGTCGAGCGCCGCGGGACGCGGCGCGACCTTCCGCCCCGCGACGCGCCACGGCTGCTCGTAGCGGACGACCGTGACACCGCAGGCGGGCAGCGCGTCGGCGAGCGCCGCGAGGTCGAGCGCGTCGATGCCGCCGCCGGCGCCGTGACCGAGCCAGAGCACCGCCCGGGCGCTGGCCGCCGGACTGACGACGAGGCGGCCGGGGCCGAGGTCGGTGGGGACGTCGATGTTCATACGTACTCCTCAGCGCGAGCTGACGCCGAACGCCTTGCCGACCGCGGCGTCGTCGGTGAGTAGCTCGAGCATGAACGCTGCGAGGTCGCCTCGCGGGATCGTGCCGCGCAGCGTTCCGGGCTGCCCGACCTCGAGCGCGGTCCAGGTGCCGGTCGCGGGCTTGTCGGTCAGGCCGCTCGGCCGAACGATCGTCCAGTCGAGACCTGAGGCGGTGACCGTGGCTTCCTGCTCGTCGTGGTCGGCGAGCGGCTTCGCGAGCGCGAGCATCGTGATCCCGCGCATCGCGCGGGGAAGCTGGACGGCGGAGCCGCCCGCACCGAGCGAGGACTGCACGAGCAGACGGCGGACGCCGGATGCGCGCATCGCCTCGACGACCGTGCGGGTGACGGCGGTGCGCTGGTGGTGCACGCCCTTCGCGCCGCCGACCGTGACGATGACGGCGTCGGCGCCAGTGACGGCCTGGGTGACGGGGCCGAGGTCCGTGGCGCTGCCTGTCAGAGCGGTGGCGCCCTCGGGAGCCGCGCCGCGCCGCGACAGCACGACGACGTCGTGGGCGGCGGCGGTGGCCAGTGCGGCGAGCCGGGCGCCGGTTCCCTGGGAACCGCCGATGATGCAGATCTTCACGTGCTCCCCCGGGGTGCGGTGGTGCCAGGCCTGGTCAGAGGGCCGTGACGGTGTGTTGAGCGTTGCTGGCCGCAACTGTTACATGAACTTAACAGTCCGTTGCCTGAGATCGTGAAGATCACATCCTGGGCTTTTCCGAGCGCGGGATCCCGAATGTGACCCAGGTCTCCCGGTGGAATTGCTATCAGGCGATATGTCTTGGACCAGCATGTGGGACACGGCCGCGTCCTCCCAGGTCAGCGCTGTGCGCCGCATCCGAGTCTGCGTCGCGTGGGCTAGAACCACATATCCCGGAACGGTAACGATTGCCTCGCGGAACGCTCCCCGAGACCCCTAATCAGCGGATTTGCTGTGTACGGTCTCCAAGAACCACAGTTGGTTCTGTACGTGGATGCCCCCAGGCTGCACCGATGGCTGTCGGTGCCGAGGCGCTCGAGCGTCAAGCCCGCGGGGGTCCACCCCCACGAGGAGGAACATTGAAGAACAAGCGGATGCACGCCGCGGTGGCCCTGACGGCCATCGGTGCGCTCGCCCTGACCGCGTGCAGCGGTGAGAGCAACGACACCAGCAGCTCGGCCCCGGCCAGCACCTCGAGCAACAAGTTCACCATCGCCTACAACGGCGACGGTGGCCACCAGGCTTGGGTCGACGCGGTCGCCAACTCGATCAAGAACACCCTCGGCATCCAGGCCGAGGGCCAGCCGTACGCGACGTTCGCCGAGCTGCGCCAGGACGTCCAGGACCGGAAGATGACCGGCGCGTTCCGCACCGGATGGCAGGCGGACTACCCGTCGCTGTACAACTTCCTCGGCCCGCTCTACGGCACGGGCGCCGGCTCGAACGACGGCGACTACTCGAACGAGAACTTCGACAACCTGCTTCGCCAGGGCCTCACCGCGGGCTCCGTCGAGGAGGCCAACGGCTTCTTCGACCAGGCGCAGGAGCAGCTCTTCACCGACCTGCCCGTCATCCCGCTGTGGTACTCCAACGTCACGGGTGGCTACTCCGAGAACGTCTCGGACGTCGAGTTCGGCTGGAACTCGCAGCCGATCTACTCGGCCGTCAAGAAGGACGGCGGCGACGGCATCGTCATCGCCAACGGCTCCGAGCCGGCGAACCCGCTCGTCCCGGGCATGACGAACGAGACCGGCGGCGGCCGCATCATGGACCAGATCTTCCAGGGTCTCGTGTCCTACAAGGCTGACGGCTCCCCCCAGAACGAGCTCGCCGAGTCGATCGAGTCCGAGGACTCGCAGCTCTGGACGATCAAGATCAAGCCGGGCCACAAGTTCCAGAACGGCGAAGAGGTCACCGCGAAGTCGTTCGTCGACGCGTGGAACTACGGCGCCCTCCTGAGCAACGCTCAGCTGAGCTCCTACTTCTTCGAGTCCATCGAGGGCTTCTCGTACGACGAGGACTCCGAGCTCGCGCTCGACATCGTCGACGACCACACCTTCACGGTGAAGCTGGCGCAGCCTGAGGCTGACTTCCCGCTGCGCCTGGGCTACACGGCGTTCATGCCGCTGCCGTCCGTCGCGTTCGAGGACATGGAGGCCTACGGCCAGGCCCCGATCGCCAACGGCCCGTACATCGTCAAGGAGGGCAGCTGGAAGCACGACACGTCGATCGACCTCGTGCCCAACCCCGACTACGACGGCCCGCGCACCGCGGCCAACAAGGGCATCCGCTTCGTGTTCTACACGTCGCAGGACACCGCCTACACGGACCTCCTCGCGAACAACCTCGACGTCCTCGACGCCGTCCCGGACAGCGCGTTCGCGACGTTCGAGACCGACCTCAACGGTCGTTCCGTGAACCAGGCCTCGGCCGTGTTCCAGTCCTTCACCATCCCCGAGAAGCTTGAGCACTTCTCGGGCGAGGAGGGCATCCTCCGCCGCCAGGCGATCTCCATGGCGATCGACCGCACGGCGATCACCGACGCGATCTTCCAGGGCACCCGCACCCCGGCCAAGGACTTCACGTCCCCGGTCATCGCGGGCTGGAACGACTCGCTCAAGGGCTCCGAGGTTCTCGACTACAACCCGGAGAAGGCCAAGGAGCTGTGGGCTCAGGCTGACGCCATCAGCACGTGGTGATCACCCTCCGGTGACATCTCAGGTCGGTCGGGCCGGCATGCCGGCCCGACCGACCTTGGCATGACGACGTGGGGTGGGGGACCGAGTCCCTCACCCCACCGTCGTGCCCCGACGCGCGCACTCACGCGTCGACGACTCGAGGTTCGTGCGTCTACTAGAGTCGTGTGGCGGATCTAGGTCGATCCGACGGCGCGACACGGCAAGTGTGGAAGGAAAGACCGATGGTCCGATATCTCGGACGAAGACTGCTGCAGCTCATCCCTGTGTTCCTGGGCGCGACGCTGCTCATCTACGCGATGGTCTTCGCGATGCCCGGCGACCCCGTCGCCGCGATGGGTGGTGACCGCGGTCTTTCTCCCGCCGTCGCCGACCAGATCAGGGCGCAGTACAACCTCGACCAGCCGTTCATCGTGCAGTACCTGCTCTTCCTCAAGGGCATCTTCACGCTGGACTTCGGCA
The DNA here is from genome assembly GCF_002564025.1 of Flavimobilis soli. NCBI lineage: Bacteria > Bacillati > Actinomycetota > Actinomycetes > Micrococcales > Jonesiaceae > Flavimobilis > Flavimobilis soli. The sequence continues at coordinate 943,504 of NZ_PDJH01000001.1, read as the reverse complement.
AGTCCTTCTCCGGTCAGCCCGTCATGGAGGTCATCGCCAGCGCGTACCCCGTGACGCTCAAGCTGGCGCTCATGGCGCTCGTGATCGAGACGGTCTTCGGCGTGCTGTTCGGTCTCTACGCCGGTCTGCGCAAGGGCAAGTTCTTCGACGGCACGCTCCTCGTCGTCAGCCTCGTCGTGATCGCTGCGCCGACGTTCGTCATCGGCTTCCTGCTCCAGTTCTTCGTCGGTGTGCAGTGGCAGCTCCTGCCCGCCACGGTCGGCGCGGACCACTCGGTCAAGGCGCTGCTGATGCCTGCGATCGTGCTCGGCGCCGTGTCCTTCGCCTACGTGCTGCGCCTGACGCGCACGTCGGTCGCCGAGAACCTCACCGCGGACCACGTCCGCACCGCGACCGCCAAGGGTCTGTCCCGCGGCCGCGTCGTCAACGTCCACGTCCTGCGCAACTCCCTGATCCCCGTGGTGACCTACCTCGGCGCGGACCTCGGCGCGCTCATGGGCGGTGCGATCGTGACGGAGAGCATCTTCAACATCCACGGCGTGGGTGGCACGCTCTACGCCGCCATCATCAAGGGCGACCCGTCCACCGTCGTCAGCTTCGTGACGATCCTCGTGATCGTCTACATCGTGGGCAACCTGATCGTGGACCTGCTGTACGCGGTCCTGGACCCGAGGATCCGATATGCCTGAGCAGAACACCATCTCTCCGCGTCCGGGTCAGGGCCACTTCGTCGCTGACGCCGCGCTGACCCCCCTCGCGGTCGTCGACAAGGTCGACGAGACCGAGGCGCCGTCGAGCCTGTGGCGCGACGCCTGGAACGACCTCCGTCGTCGTCCGCTCTTCTGGGTCTCGGCCTTCCTGATCCTGCTCGTGGCCGTCGTCGCCTTCCTCCCGGGCATCTTCACCAAGAACGACCCGACGTACTGCGTCCTGTCGAAGTCGCTCGCCAACCCCGAGCCCGGTCACCCGTTCGGCTTCGACCGCCAGGGCTGCGACGTCTACGCCCGCGTCATCTTCGGCGCGCGTGCCTCCGTCACGGTCGGCATCGTCACGACCATCGCGGTCGTCCTCCTCGGCGGCATCGTCGGCGCCCTCGCCGGCTTCTACGGCGGCTGGCTCGACTCGCTGCTCGCCCGCCTCACGGACATCTTCTTCGCGATCCCGCTCGTGCTGGCCGCGATCGTCGTCGGCCAGGTCTTCACCGGTGGTGGCGTCTGGCGCGTCATCGCGGTGCTGGCCGTGTTCGGGTGGCCACAGGTCGCCCGCATCACGCGCGGTGCCGTCATGAGCGTGAAGAACAACGACTTCATCACCGCCGCGAAGTCGCTCGGGGTGTCGAGGTGGATGACGCTGGTCCGCCACGTCGTGCCGAACGCGCTCGCCCCCGTCGTCGTCGTCGCGACCGTCTCGCTCGGCACGTTCATCGTCGCCGAGGCCACGCTGTCCTTCCTCGGCCTCGGCCTCCCGGGCTCGGTGCTGTCCTGGGGCGCTGAGATCTCCAAGGCTCAGGTCTCGCTGCGCACGCAGCCGATGATCCTGTTCTACCCGTCGGCCGCGCTGGCTCTCACGGTCCTGAGCTTCATCATGATGGGCGACGTCGTGCGCGACGCCCTCGACCCGAAGGCGCGCAAGCGATGAACGACACGACAGCGGCCAAGCCGCTCCTCGAGATCCGCGACCTCAGCATCGACTTCCAGACGCGCGGTGGCCCCGTCCACGCCGTCAAGAGCGCCGACCTGACGATCTACCCTGGCCAGTCGGTCGCGATCGTGGGCGAGTCCGGCTCCGGCAAGTCGACGACCGCGCACGCGATCATCGACCTGCTCCCCGGCACCGGCAAGGTCACCGGTGGGTCGATCATGTTCGACGGCGTCGACGTCACCAAGGCCTCCAAGCGCGAGATCGTCGCCCTGCGCGGCAGGTCGATCGGCCTCGTCCCGCAGGACCCGATGTCCAACCTGAACCCGGTATGGTCGATCGGGTTCCAGGTCAAGGAGGGCCTGCGCGCGAACGGCATCGACGTCTCCCGCGGCACCCAGCGCAAGCTCGCGCTCGGCCTCGCCGAGGGGGAGACCCCGCAGCTCGCCGGCGGCGACCTGCTGCTGAGCCACGACGCCAAGCGCACGCTCATCTCGCTCCTCCAGGAGGAGCTCGCCTCGCGCCCCGAGGCCGAGCGTGACGCCGTCCTCGCCGAGGCGGAGTCCCGCCTCGTGACCGGTTCGACGACGCGCCTCGAGGCCGTCGTCGTGCTCGAGAGCCTCGGCATGCCGTCGGCCCCGACGGCCGTCGAGGGCCTCACGTCGGTCGCGACGAGCAAGGACCGCGTCGCCGGTCTGCTCGCCGAGGCCGGCCTGCCCGACGCCGAGCGTCGCGCCCGGCAGTACCCGCACGAGTTCTCGGGCGGCATGCGCCAGCGCGCCCTCATCGCGATCGGCCTCGCCGCACGCCCGAAGCTGCTCATCGCGGACGAGCCGACGTCGGCGCTCGACGTGACGGTGCAGCGCAAGATCCTCGACCACCTGGGTCGTCTGACCTCGGAGCTCGGCACGGCGGTCCTGTTCATCACGCACGACCTGGGCCTCGCCGCCGAGCGCGCCGAGCACCTCGTCGTCATGTACCGCGGTCGCGTGGTCGAGTCGGGCCCGTCCCGCGAGATCCTCGCGAACCCGCAGCACGCGTACACGAAGCGCCTCGTCGCGGCGGCCCCGTCGCTCGCGTCGCGCCGCATCCAGAGCGCCAAGGCTGCCGGCGTCGAGGTCAAGGAGCTGCTCGCGCAGACCGGTGGCGACGGCGTCTCCCAGGAGCGCGACGACGTCGTGATCGCGCAGAACCTCACCAAGGTGTTCCACATCCGTGGTGCCGCCAAGGGGGCGCGCGACTTCAAGGCCGTCGACGACGTGTCGTTCTCGCTCAAGCGCGGGACCACGGTCGCGCTCGTCGGCGAGTCCGGCTCGGGCAAGTCCACGGTCGCGAACATGGTGCTCAACCTGCTCGAGCCGACCGAGGGCAAGATCATCTTCGACGGCGTCGACATGTCGACGCTCGGCCGCAAGGAGCTCTTCGCCTTCCGCCGCCGCGTGCAGCCGATCTTCCAGAACCCCTACGGTTCGCTCGACCCGATGTACTCGATCTACCGCACGATCGAGGAGCCGCTGCGGGTCCACAAGGTCGGCACGGCCAAGGAGCGCGAGGCCCGCGTCCGCGAGCTGCTCGACCTCGTCGCGCTTCCGCAGTCGACGATGCGTCGCTTCCCGAACGAGCTCTCCGGCGGTCAGCGCCAGCGCATCGCGATCGCGCGTGCGCTCGCCCTGCAGCCTGAGGTCGTCGTGTGCGACGAGGCCGTCTCCGCTCTCGACGTGCTCGTCCAGGCGCAGATCCTCGAGCTGCTCAACGACCTGCAGAGCGAGCTCGGCCTGAGCTACCTGTTCATCACGCACGACCTCGCCGTCGTGCGGCAGATCGCCGACGAGGTCTGCGTCATGAAGCAGGGGCGCATCATCGAGCACGCCACGACGGACGAGGTGTTCGACTCGCCCCGCGAGGAGTACACCCGGGAGCTGCTCGGTGCCATCCCCGGTGCGAGCCTGCAGCTCGGCCCGGAGGCCCCGGAGGTCTGATCCCCGTCACGGACGAGGGAGGTGCGAGGCCCGGCGGACACGAGTCCGCCGGGCCTCGCGCCGTCTGCGGACAGTCTCGGGGCGCGGGGGAGCGGCCGCTCACGTCACGGACGTCACAGGAGATCGGCTTGCGTTCGCGATAGGATGGACCGTTGCGTAGCGGAGATGCACGCACGCGATCTCATCCTCCACTGAAATGAGTACCTCTATGTCTGTGCGCTCTGACCTGCGCAACGTGGCCATCGTGGCTCACGTCGACCACGGGAAGACCACCCTCGTCGACGCGATGCTGCACCAGTCCGGTGCTTTCGGTGCCCACGCCCACGTCGACGAGCGCGCGATGGACTCCGGTGACCTCGAGCGTGAGAAGGGCATCACGATCCTCGCCAAGAACACGGCGGTCCGGTACACCGGTCCGTCCGCGGCGGCGCTCGGCGAGCCTGACGGCATCACCATCAACGTCATCGACACCCCCGGCCACGCCGACTTCGGTGGCGAGGTCGAGCGCGGCCTGTCGATGGTCGACGGCGTCGTGCTCCTCGTCGACGCGTCCGAGGGGCCGCTGCCCCAGACGCGCTTCGTGCTGCGCAAGGCGCTCGCCGCGAAGCTCCCGGTGATCATCGTCGTCAACAAGGTCGACCGTCCCGACTCGCGCATCTCCGAGGTCGTCGCCGAGTCGACCGACCTGCTGCTCGGCCTCGCGTCCGACCTCCACGAGGACGTCCCGGACCTCGACCTGGACGCGATCCTCGACGTGCCCGTCGTGTACGCCGCCGCCAAGGCTGGCCGCGCGTCGCTCGAGCAGCCCGCCGACGGCACCCTCCCGGACAGCGAGGGCCTCGAGCCCCTGTTCCGCACGATCCTCGAGAAGATCCCCGCGCCGACGTACGACGAGACCGCCCCGCTGCAGGCTCACGTCACGAACCTCGACGCGTCGCCGTTCCTCGGCCGCCTCGCCCTGCTCCGCGTCTTCAACGGCACGATCCGCAAGGGCCAGACGGTCGCGTGGGCCCGTCACGACGGCACCATCCAGAACGTGCGCATCACCGAGCTCCTCGAGACGAAGGCGCTCGACCGCGTCCCGACCGAGCAGGCTGGCCCTGGCGACATCGTCGCCGTCGCGGGCATCGCCGACATCACGATCGGTGAGACGCTCACCGACCCGGACGACCCGCGTCCGCTCCCGCTCATCACGGTCGACGACCCGGCCATCTCGATGACGATCGGTATCAACACGTCCCCGCTCGCGGGCAAGGGCGGCAAGGGACACAAGGTCACCGCGCGCCAGGTCAAGGACCGCCTCGACAACGAGCTCATCGGTAACGTGTCGCTCCGCGTCCTGCCGACCGAGCGCCCGGACGCCTGGGAGGTCCAGGGGCGCGGCGAGCTCGCGCTCGCGATCCTCGTCGAGCAGATGCGCCGCGAGGGCTTCGAGCTCACCGTCGGCAAGCCCCAGGTCGTCACGAAGATGATCGACGGCAAGCGCTGCGAGCCGATGGAGCGCATGACGATCGACGTGCCCGAGGAGTACCTCGGCTCCGTCACGCAGCTCCTCGCGCAGCGCAAGGGCCGCATGGAGACCATGTCGAACCACGGGACCGGCTGGGTCCGCATGGAGTTCGTCGTCCCCGCCCGCGGCCTCATCGGCTTCCGCACGCGCTTCCTCACGGAGACGCGCGGCACGGGCATCGCCTCCTCGCTCGCCGACGGCTACGAGCCGTGGGCCGGACCGATCGAGACCCGCGTGACGGGCTCGCTCGTCGCCGACCGCGCTGGCAAGGTGACGCCGTTCGCGATGATCAACCTGCAGGAGCGCGGCTCCTTCTTCGTCGACCCCACGCAGGAGGTCTACGAGGGCATGATCGTCGGCGAGAACTCGCGCAACGAGGACATGGACGTCAACATCACCAAGGAGAAGAAGCTGACGAACATGCGGTCCTCGACCGCAGACAACTTCGAGAACCTGGTGCCGCCGCGTCACCTCACGCTCGAGGAGTCCCTCGAGTTCGCCCGCGAGGACGAGTGCGTCGAGGTCACCCCGGAGTTCGTGCGCATCCGCAAGGTCATCCTCGACCAGACGGAGCGCGGTCGCGCGGCGTCGCGCGCCAAGAAGAGCTGATCGACGCCCGTCGACGACGGGCACCCGTGCGACCTCCGGCCCTGCACAGGGCCGGAGGTCGCGTGCTACGCGCCGCGAGGCGCTGAAGGAGGAACCGTGCGGCTGCTCGCGGTGCACGCGCACCCTGACGACGAGACCCTCTCGAGCGGCGCGCTGCTGGCCGCGTGGTCTCGCGCGGGTCACGAGGTGACTCTCGTGACCTGCACGCGCGGAGAGCGCGGCGAGGTCATCGGCGCCGAGCTCGCGCACCTCGAGGGCGACGGGCCGGCACTCGCCGCGCACCGCGAGCAGGAGCTCGCGGCGGCGCTCGACGCGCTCGGCGTGCAGGAGCACCACTTCCTCGACGCGCTCGCACCGGGGGAGCAGGCTCGGTACGAGGACTCCGGCATGTCGTGGGTCGGTGGGGTCGTCGGCACCGCCGGGCTGCCCGACGACGTCCCGTCCGGCGCCCTCGTCTCCGTCCCTCTCGACACGGCGGCTTCGCACCTCGCCGCCCTCGTCGTCGAGCAGCGCCCCGCCGTCGTGGTGACGTACGACGCCGGGGGCGGCTACGGCCACCCCGACCACGTGCGGGCCCACGAGATCACCGTCCGCGCGCTCGAGCTCGCGGCCCCGCGCCTCGCCGAGGCCGGCGCCGTCACGCCGGTCCTCGTGTGCCCGTCGTTCCCCAGCGAGGCGCTGCGCGCGCAGCGGCGCGCGCTCGCGAGCGAGCCGTGGGCGCGCGACCTCGCCGAAGGTGCCGCGCTCGTCGCACCCGACCCCGACGCCGACCTTCCCGCGGTCGCGAGCGACGACCGAACCGTCGCACTCGAGGTCGACGTCCGCGACGTCGTCGACCGGGTGACCGGCGCGCTGCGCGCGCACGCGACGCAGGTCAAGGCCGTGACGCTCGCGCCGGACGGCGCCCCCGTGCTCGGGGCGTACGCGCTCAGCAACGACGTGCTCGCGGCGGTCCCCGCCGTCGAGACGTACGCGATCCTCGCGGGCGACCGGGCTGCGCTCGGCCGGGTCCTGACGGCCGCAGCCGTCCCCGGCGTGCGCGCGGTAGCGTGACGAGCATGACCAGGCGCCCCGAACCGACCACCGCCGCGACCCCGGCCGTCGCCTCGTTCACGTCGTGGCCGTGGGTCGCGTGGGCCGTGTGCTTCGTGCTCGGCGTGATGGTCGGCCTCGTGGGCACGATCGCGCACCGCAGCGTCCAGCCGTGGGGCCTCGTCGCCGCCCTCGTGACGCTCGTCGCCGTCTGCACCGTCGCCCGGGCGACGGCGGGTGTGGGGTCGCACCTCGCGGCGGGTACGGGGTGGCTGATCGCCGTCCAGGTGCTGTCGGCAGGCGGGCCGGGCGGTGACGTCCTCGTCCCGGCCGAGATCGTCGGGTACGTCTGGGTGTACGGCGGTCTCGTCGCCGTTCTCGCACCGCTGCTCGCACCGCGGTCCTGGTTCGCGGAGGTCCCGTGGCGGGTTCGAGACGCACAGCGGGACGCGTGAGGTCCGGGGGCGCCGCGCCCGTACGATGTAACTCGTCCAGCGGTACCTGCGGGGAGCCAGGAACCACGCCGCGGACGTTCGAGCAGATAGTGGGGCACGTGTGATGGCGAAGAGCGACGAGACGACCGGGTCGAAGGCGTCCCCGCTGGACGGTTTCGACCAGGACGGACCCCGCCGCAGCCGTACCCCCAAGGTCCTCGCGTGGACGGGAACCGGCCTCGTCGTGCTCGTGGGCCTGTACGTCGCGGGCCAGTGGGCCGTCGCCGACAAGGTCGCGCGCGGCACGACCGTCGCCGGCGTCCAGATCGGCGGCAAGAGCGCGACCGACGCCGCCGCCGCGCTCGAGGCGGGGCTCGCGGACCGGCTGACCTCGCCGATCGCCGTCGAGGCTGGCGGCCTCACGGCCGAGATCGACCCGGAGAGCGCGGGCCTCGCGCTCGACGCCGCCGGCACGGTCGACGGCCTCGTCGGCTTCGACCTCGCGCCCGCGCACCTCTGGTACACCCTCGTCGGAGGCGACGACGTCACCCCGCGCGTCACGGTCGACGACGCCGCTCTCGACGCCGAGCTCACGGCAGCGGCCGAGGCGCTGCGCGTCGAGCCCGTCGACGGGGCCGTCGTCTTCGCGGACGGCCAGGTCACCGCGACCCCGGCCACGGCTGGCTCGGAGGTCGACGTCGACGCCGCGCGCGAGGTCGTCGTGACCTCCTGGCTCACGGCCGAAGGGCCGCTCTCGCTGCCGGTCGTCACCAAGGAGCCGACGGTCACGCAGGAGGAGACGGACGCCGCCCTCGCGCTCGGCCGTTCCCTCGTCTCGGCGCCCGTACGCGTCGAGGTGGCCGACCAGAAGGCCGAGCTGCCGATCTCGGTGCTCGCGTCCGCCGCGAGCTTCGTCCCCGCCGACGGCAACCTCGAGCTCCAGCTCGACAAGGACGCGATCGCGGAGGCGGTGCTCGACCGGACGACCGACCTCGAGAAGAAGGCGGCCGACGCAAAGTTCGTCTTCTCGAAGGGCAAGCCGGTCATCAAGGGTGGTGACTCGGGCCTCGGCCTCGACCGCGACGCGCTCGCGACCGCCGTCCTCGCGGCCGGCACGGCGAACGGCGACCGCACCGCCAAGGTCGAGCTCGTCCCGGTCGACGCGAAGGAGAGCAAGGAGAAGCTCGAGTCGCTCGGCGTCAAGGAGGTCGTCGCGGAGTTCTCGACGCCGCTCGGTGCGAGCACGGCCGCGCGCATCCACAACCTCGAGCTCGGCGCGAAGCGCGTCACGGGTCAGCTCGTCCTGCCCGGCGAGACGTGGTCCCTGACCGAGACGCTCGCCCCGATCACCGCCGAGAACGGCTACCGGGCCGCGGGCATCGTCAACAACGGCCAGCTCACCGAGGGCGTCGGCGGCGGCCTGTCGCAGATGGCGACGACGACGTACAACGTGGGCTTCCTGCTCGGCATCGAGGATGTCGAGCACCGCCCGCACTCGTACTACTTCTCCCGCTACCCCGAGGGGCGCGAGGCCACGATCTACGTCGGGTCGATCGACATGCGGTTCAAGAACGACACCCCGTACGGGATCCTCCTGCAGTCGTTCGTCAAGGACGGCAAGGTCACGGTCCGCGCGTGGAGCACGCCGTACTACGAGGTGAAGTCCACGACGTCCGGTCGCAGCGGCGTCGTCTACCCGAAGACGCAGTACTCGACGGCACCCGGCTGCATCGCGCAGGGTGCCGGCAGCCCGGGCTTCACCGTGACGGTCACGCGGAAGGTGTACCTCGAGGGTGAGCTCGTCAAGGACGAGCCGCGCACGTGGCGCTACAACCCGCAGAACGCCGTCGTGTGCGGCAAGGCGCCGTCGGACAAGAAGAAGGACTGAGGGCGGGCGCGGCTAGACTCTGCGCGACCCACGAACTGGAGGACGTTCATGCTCGGACGTAGCGAACGCGAGTCGGCCGCCCACGTGCTGGCTGCGGCGCAGCTCGCAGGCTGGGACGTGCCGCACAACCGCGACGAGCTGAGCGACGTCCTCGACCTCGGGTCGATGACGACCGCGCTCGCGACGGTCGCCCGCATCGACGACCTGCGTGCCGTCATGCACATCGGCCACCCCACGCAGCCCGACCACGGTCTCGAGCGTGCGCTCCTCGCGGCCGCGCCCGACCTGCGCGTGACCGCCGCCGTCGCCGTGAAGCCCGAGTGGGTGTGGGTGAGCCGCGCGACCGACGTCACCGACCACGTCGTCGTCGACGAGGCCGCGATGCGCGACTGCCGCCACGTCGTGCGGTCGATGGGCGCGACCCCGCACCTCGTGCCGACGCGCACGCCTCTCGACGAGCGCGTCGCGCTCGCCGGCGAGGCGGGCTCGCTCGTCGTCGAGCGTTCGCTCGCCGAGCGCGCCCTGGTCCCCGCAGGCTTCCACGAGGTCCCGGGCTCCGAGCGTCTCGCCGAGCTGCCGCCGCTGTGGTTCGGACTCGTCGAGCCGGTCCCCACGCCTGCCGACTTCACGGGGCCGGCGCAGGTGTGGCTCGCGTTCGGCCCGCGCGACGACCACCGGGGCTCGCTGCAGTCGACGCTCGGCCTGATCGCCGACGCGGGATTCGACCTCGACCACCTGCGGTCGCAGCAGTCGGTCGCGGGCCCGCACCTCTTCCTCGCCTCGTTCCGCTGCGACGGCTTCGAGGCGCTGCGCGGGCTGCGCACGGCCCTCCAGGACCACGGTGTCGCGCACCGCGTGCTCGCGGTCATGCCGGGCAGCGACTTCGCCCCGGGCGCGGACGCGGTCGAGCCGCGCTGGGCGCGACCGCTGTGACCAGCGCCCCCGAGCCTGCGGCCCCGGGGCCTGCACGACTCGCGTACCTCGGCCCGGAGGGCACGTTCACGCACGCTGCGGCGCTCGCGCTCGGGGAGCGCGGCACGCCCGAGCCGCTCGCGACCGTGACGGAGGTGTACGACGCCGTCGCGTCGGGCTTCGCGAGCACGGGCGTCGTCGCGATCGAGAGCTCCGTCGAGGGCTACGTCGTACCGTCGCTCGACGCGATCGTCGCGGCGCGCGACGTCGTCGCGGTCGACGAGGTCGCCCTCGACATCTCGTTCGACGCGTTCACCCACCCGGACGCGACAGAGCTCACCGAGGTCTGCGCGCACCCGCACGGCCTCGCGCAGTGCGCCGCGTGGATCGCGGAGCGCGGGCTGAAGCCCGTCCCGGCGTCGTCCAACGCGGCGGCGTGCCGCGACGTCGAGCCGCACCAGGTCGCGCTCGGACCGTCGCTGTGCGGCGACCTGTACGGCTTGCGGACGCTCGCGACCGCGGTCCAGGACTTCGCGGGCGGGCGCACGCGGTTCCTCGCCCTGACGCGGCGCGACGTCGCACAGGCCGAGCTCGCGGCCGCGCGCGGCGCGGGCGCGGTGGGCTCGTGGCGCACGATGCTCGCGATCACCCCACATGTGACCGGCCCGGGCGTCCTCGCCCGCATCACGGCGGCGTTCGGGGAGCGCGGCGTCAACATGTCGAGCCTCATCACGCGGCCGCTCAAGGCGCAGGAGGGGACGTACGTGTTCGTCGTGACGCTCGACGGTGCGCCGTGGGAGCCGCACGTGCGCACCCTGCTCGAGCAGCTCCTCGAGGCGGGCGACTCTCTCAAGACGCTTGGCGTGTTCCCGGACCGGACGTCGTCGGATGCCGTCTTCGACGACTCGCGCGTCCCGGTCGCGTCGGTGCAGCGCGGGGCGAGCCCTGACGAGGCAGCCCGGGGGCTGCTGTGGTGACGGCTGCTGCGGTGACCGGCGCGACGGTGCGGCGCGTCGGCGTCGTCTCGCTCGGGCTCATCGGCGGCTCGGTCGCGCGGCGGCTCGTCGCCGAGGGCGTCGAGGTGCACGCCTGGAACCCGAGCGCTCCCGCGCTCGAGGCGGCGGAGCGCGACGGTGTCGTGCCCCACGCGTCGATCGCGTCCCTGTGCGCGGCGGAGCCGGACGTCCTGCTGCTCGCGCCGCCGCTGCGCGCGATGGCCGACGTGATCGGCGAGGTCGCGGCGCACGTGCGCGGCGCGACGGTCGTCACGGACGCAGGGAGCGTCAAGGTCGCGGTCACCGACGCGGCCCGTGGGGCGGGCCTGTCGGCGCGTTTCGTCGGCGCTCACCCGATGGCGGGCACGGAACAGGCGGGCTACGAGGCGTCGGACGCGAGGATCCTCGACGGGGCGCGCTGGGCGCTCACCGTCGAGCCTGACACGGACCGTGACGCGTTCCTGCGCGTCGCCGCTCTGGTCACGGGACCGCTCGGTGGCGTCGTCCGCGTCGCGACGCCTGCGGTGCACGACGCCGCGGTCGCGCTCGTGAGCCACGTCCCGCACGTCTTCGCGACGGACCTCCTGGGCCTCGTCGGCGGTGCCGACGTGCGTGACCTCGCGCTCGCTCTCGCCGCGGGCTCGTTCCGCGACGGCACCCGTGTGGCGGGGACGCACCCGCGCCGCACGGAGGCGATGGTCGTCGACAACGCGGCCGCGGTCGTGCCCGTCCTGCGTCGGGCGGTCGCGGACCTCACCGCCCTCGCCGACGCGCTCGAGGCGGGGGAGCCGGTGGGCGAGTTCTTCGACGCCGCCGCGGAGGTCCGCGCGAGCATGCGCCTCGCGGCGCCGGAGGACCCGGCCGCGACCGTCACGCTCGACGGCGACGGCTGGCGTGAGGAGCTGCTCGACGCGACCCGTACGGGGCTCGTCGTCGGCGCCGACACGGCAACCGTGTCGGTGCGCGTCACGCACGCGCCAGCCTGAGCAGCACCGCTCCCCGCGAAGGCGCCCGCGTGGCGGGGGCGCGAGCCTAGCGGCGCCTGGCGGCGCTGGTCTGGCCCGCGGAGCCGTGGTCGTCCTGCAGCGGGGAGACGTCCTCAGTCGGCGGACCGTGGGGCAGGTCGCGCCTTGCGCACCGGCGCTGGCGGGATCGGCTTGCCGATCGCGATCGCGTCACCCGGGACGTGCACGTCGCCGCGGCGCGTCCGCAGGAGCAGCCCTGACTCGTCGTTCGTCACGACGTCCCCGAGGACGTCCGTGTAGGGGTGCTCGGGATCGTCGATGCGGCGGCGCACCATGACGCGGGTCCCGGGCGCCCACGAGCGCCAGGGCGCAGCAGCCTCGCTCATCGCGCGGCGACCTGCTCGGGTGCCGTCGGGTCCTGAGGCACCTGGGACGATCCGTCTGTCGGAACACCTTCGACGTCGGGCCGTCCCGCCCACGCGGCCCACTCGGGCGCACGCGTCACGACGCGGCCGACGACGGCGATCGCGGGCGGCTGCACGTCTGCCGCGGCAGCGCGCTCGGCGATCGTCGACAGCGTGCCGACCGTCGTGCGCTGCCGCCGGCCGAAGCCGTCCTCGATCACCGCGACCGGGGTGTCGGCGGCGCGCCCGCGCGCGACGAGCTCGTCGCACGTCGTGCCGAGCCGACGCACGCCCATGAGCAGGACGAGCGTGTGGTCGGGCGCCTCGGGCACGCGCCCGACGTCGGCATGGCCCGTGAGCACGGTGAAGCCGCGAGACAGGCTGCGGTGCGTCAGCGGGATGCCCGCTGCCGCGGGCACGGAGATCGCGCTCGTCACGCCAGGGACCACCTCGACCTCGATGCCCGCCGCGACGCACGCGTCGAGCTCCTCGCCGCCGCGCCCGAAGACGTACGGGTCGCCGCCCTTGAGCCGGACGACGTGCTTGCCTGCGAGAGCGTGCCGCACGAGCGTCGCGTTGATCTCGTCCTGTGGCACCGGGTGGAAGCCCGAGGACTTGCCGACGTCGACGACCTCGACGTGCGGGGCGAGGTCCGCCAGGACGCCCTGCGGGGCGAGACGGTCGATCACGACGACGTCGGCGCGAGCGATCAGCTCGCGTGCCCGGACCGTCAGCAGTCCTTCGTCACCCGGGCCGCCGCCCACGAGGGCGACCGTCCCGCGCGCCGCGGCGTCCGGCGTCGTCTCGTCCGGAAGGTCAGCACGGGGGCCGGGCGCCGACGCGTCCTCGCGCGGGGCTGCGTCACGCTCGCGCGGGGCGCCGCCCCGCCCGTGCTCCTGGCCCGCCAGCTCGCGCAGGTCCGCCGCGACGTGGTCGCGCAGCGCGACCGCGCGACGCGGGTCGCCGCCCGCGTTCACGGCGACGAGCACGTCGTCGACGCGCGCGACCGCGGGCGTCCACGCGCTCGACCGCTCACGGTCCGACGCCCGGACGGCCCAGACGCGCTGCCACTCGGCGTCGTCGCACACCTGCTCGTCGACCTCCGCTACGCCCGTCGCGGCGTGCACGAGCCATGCCCCGTCGAGGTCACCCGTGAGGTAGTCGCGGGCGATCCACGTCAGGCGCCCCTCCCGGGCCGCTGCCATGACGTCCGGGCACGCGGTCGGAGCGACGACCACGACCTGCGCTCCCGCCTCGACCAGCGAGCGCGCGCGGCGCGCGCCGACCGGGCCCGCACCGACCACGACGCAACGGCGCCCCGCGACGCGGAGCGTGAGCGGGTACGACGGGTCCGGACCGGCGGACGGAGGTACCGGAGCGGGGGCGGTGGCCGGTGTGCTCATGGAGGACTCAGATCGTGTACTGGACGGGGCGCTCGCCCGGGAACCGGGCGGCCGCGAGTGCGTCACCGACCATACCGGCCGCGAGGGTGAAGCCGTCCTGAGGGTCGATCAGCAAGAAGGCGCCCGTGCGGCGGGAGTCGACGTACTCCTCGGCGGCGATCGGCGCGGCCAGGCGGAGCTGGACGCGGCCGATGTCGTTGAGCGCGAGCTCCTCGGCGGGCGTGAGCGCGGCGGTGTCGAGGTCGAGCCGCCCGACGACGTCGCGCACGACCGCCTGCACGACTCGGGTCGTGTGCTTGAGCAGGACGCGGACGCCCGGCCGCAGCGGCCGGTCGGAGAGCCACGCGACCGTGCCGGTGACGTCCTGGACGGGCGTCGGCGCGTCGTCGGCCGCGACGATCATGTCGCCGCGCGCGACGTCGAGGTCGTGTGAGAGGCGGACCGTCACGGACTGCGGTGCGTACGCCTCGGCGAGCGAGCCGTCCGCCGTGTCGATGCCCTCGATCGTGGAGCGCCGCCCCGACGGCAGCACGACGACCTCGTCGCCCACGCGCACGACCCCGCTCGCGACCTGGCCCGCGTAGCCGCGGTAGTCCTCGTACCCCGCGGGCGCGGCGCTCTGCGGGCGGATGACGGTCTGGACCGGCAGGCGGAAGGGCTGCGTCTCGACGTCGTCCGCCGTCGGCAGGTCCTCGAGGAGCTCGAGGAGGCTCGGCCCGTCGTACCAGGGGGTGCGCGGCGACCGCTCGACGACGTTGTCACCCTCGAGCGCGCTCACCGGCACCGTGTGGATCGCGGGGACCCCGAGGTCCGCCGCGGCGGCGCGGATCTGCGCCGCGAGCTCGTCGTAACGGTCCTGGGCGAAGCCGACGAGGTCGATCTTGTTGACCGCGACGACGACGTGCGGCACGCGCAGGAGCGACGCGACCGCGAGGTGGCGGCGGGTCTGCTCGAGCAGCCCCTTGCGCGCGTCGACGAGCAGCACGACGACGTCCGCCGTCGACGCGCCCGTGACGGTGTTGCGCGTGTACTGCACGTGGCCCGGGCAGTCCGCGAGGATGAACGACCGCCGCGCGGTCGCGAAGTAGCGGTAGGCGACGTCGATCGTGATGCCCTGCTCGCGCTCGGCACGCAGGCCGTCCGTGAGGAGGGCGAGGTCAGCGCCCTCGAGGCCGCGGTCGCGGCTGACCCGCTCGACGGCGTCGAGCTGGTCGGCGAGGACGGACTTCGAGTCGAACAGCAGGCGGCCGACGAGCGTGGACTTGCCGTCGTCGACAGAGCCGGCGGTCGCGAGGCGCAGCAGCGTCCCGGTCGTGGTGGTGGCGCTCATGGCTGGTCTTCCTTCGTGCGGGCCGCGGTGGTCGTGGGGGAGGCACCCATCAGAAGTAGCCCTCCTTCTTGCGGTCCTCCATGGCTGCCTCCGAGATCCGGTCGTCGGCGCGGGTCGCACCGCGTTCGGTGATGCGGGTCGCGGCGACCTCGGTGATGACGTCGGCGACCGTGGCGGCGTCGGACTCGACGGCGCCCGTGCAGGACATGTCGCCGACCGTGCGGTAGCGCACGGTCAGGGTTCGGACCGACGCGGCTTCGGCGTCGGTGCGCGGCTGCGAGTACGGGCCGACGGCGAGCAGCATGCCGTCCCGGTCGAACACCTCGCGCTCGTGCGCGTAGTACAGGCCCGGCAGCTCGATGCCCTCGCGCTCGATGTAGCGCCAGACGTCGAGCTCGGTCCAGTTCGACAACGGGAACGCACGCACGTGCTCGCCCGGGCGGTGGCGCCCGTTGTAGAGGTTCCACAGCTCGGGGCGCTGGTTGCGCGGGTCCCACTGCCCGAACTCGTCGCGCAGGGAGAGGACGCGCTCCTTGGCGCGCGCCTTCTCCTCGTCGCGGCGGCCGCCGCCGAAGACGGCGTCGAACCGGTTGTCCGTGATCGCGTCGAGCAGCGGCTGAGTCTGCAACGGGTTGCGGGTGCCGTCGGCGCGCTCGCGGAGGCGGCCGTCGTCGATGTAGTCCTGCACGGCGGCGACGACGAGGCGCAGGCCGAGGCGCTCGACCTCGGCGTCGCGGTAGGCGAGCACCTCGGGGAAGTTGTGCCCGGTGTCGACGTGGACGACCGGGAACGGGACTGGCGCAGGCCAGAAGGCCTTCGTCGCGAGGTGCAGCATGACGACGGAGTCCTTGCCGCCCGAGAACAGCAGCCCGGGGCGCTCGAACTCGGCGACGACCTCGCGGATGATGTGGATCGCCTCGGACTCGAGGAGGTCGAGGTGGCTGAGCCGCCGGGGCCCGGGGGCGACCGGCGTGGTCGGCGTGATGGTCGAGGCGGTCGACGTCATGTGTGGAGCCCGCATTCTGTCTTGTCGAGACCGGCCCAGCGGCCGGAGCGAGGGTCTTCGCCGGGGGCGACCCGGCGGGTGCACGGCGCGCAGCCGATCGAGGGGTACCCGTCGTTGAGGAGCGGGTTGAGGAGCACGCCGTGCCGGGTCGCGTACCCGAGCAGGTCGTCGAAGCTCCACGCCGCGAGCGGGTTGATCTTCACGAGGCCGTTCTTGGCGTCCCACGTGACGAGCGGCGTGCCCGCGCGCGTGGGTGCCTCGTCGCGGCGCACGCCGGTGACCCAGGCCTCGTACCCGCCGAGCACGCGGTTGAGCGGGTCGACCTTGCGCAGCTGGCAGCACAGGGCGGGGTCGCGCTCGTACAGCCGCGGGCCGTGCGCGGCGTCCTGCTCGGCGACCGTCCGCTCGGGGAGCACGTCGACGACCGTGATCGGCATGCTGACCTCGGCGGCGTCCCGCGTGCCGACGGTCTCGGGGAAGTGGTACCCCGTCTCGAGGAACAGCACGTCGACCCACGGCGCGTACGTCGCGACGAGGTGCGGCAGGACGGTGTCCGCCATCGAGCAGGCGACGGCGAGCAGGTCGCCGAACTGCTCGGCGGCCCACGCAGCGACCTCGTCGGCCCCTGCTTCGGCGCCCGACGGCGTCGTCAGCAGGGCGATGCCGTCCGCGACGACCTGGCGCAGCTCGTCGTCCGAGCGGCGCACGCGCCCGGCCGCGGCGCGGGCGAGCCGTTCGGCGGCGTGCTGCTCGCGCGCCGCCCGGTGGGCGAGCGCACGCTCGCGGCGAGCGACGAGCGGGTTGCTCGCGGCCGTCATGCGAGGTCCTCGTCGTCCACACGCAGCGCCCACTCCGAGAACGTCTCGTCGCCGACGTGCTGCTCGTCGTACCGGCGCACGACGCGCTCGACGTAGTCCGCGACGTCGTCGGCCGCGACCTTGAGGCCGCGCACCGTGCGGCCGAGGCCGGCCTCGTCGCGCTCGTGCGCGCTCAGGCCGCCGCCGAGGTGCACCTGGAAGCCGGGGACCTGGACGCCCTCGTCGGTCGTGACGAGCTGGCCCTTGAGGCCGATGTCGGCGATCTGGGTACGGGCGCACGCGTTGGGGCAGCCGTTGACGTTGAGGGCGATCGGCGTGCGGTCGCCGCGGTCGAGGGTCTGCTCGAGCTTCGTGACGACGTCGCGCGCGAGCGCCTTGGTCTCGACGATCGCGAGCTTGCAGTACTCGATGCCGGTGCACGCGATCGTGCTGCGGCGGAACGGGCTCGGCTCGGCCTCGAGGCCGAGGTCGCGCAGCCCCGCGACGACGGCGGGGACGTCGTCGCCCGGGACGTCGAGCACGAGGAGCTTCTGGTGGGGGGTGAGCCGCACCCGCTGCGAGCCGTGGGCCTCCGCGAGGTCGGCGACCCCGACGAGCGTCGCCCCGGAGACGCGGCCCACGTAGGGCGCGGCGCCGACGTAGAAGCGGCCGTCCTTCTGCTCGTGCACGCCGACGTGGTCGCCCGAGCGCGGTGCTGGCGCGGGGGCGGGCCCGTCGGCGAGCCGGTACCCGAGGTACTCGGTCTCGAGGACCTCGCGGAACTTCTGCGGGCCCCAGTCGGCCATGAGGAACTTCAGGCGGGCCTTGTTGCGCAGCCGGCGGAAGCCGTAGTCGCGGAAGATCGACGTGACGCCGACCCAGACGTCGGGGACCTGGTCCTCGCGGACGAACGCGCCGAGGCGCTCGGCGAGGCGCGGCTGCGCGCTGAGCCCACCGCCGACCCACACGTCGAAGCCTGGCCCGAGCTCGGGGTGCACGACGCCGACGAGGCCGAGGTCGTTGATCTCGTGCAGCACGTCGAGGCTCGGGTGGCCCGTGATCGCCGTCTTGTACTTGCGCGGCAGGTTGGAGAACGTCGGGTCGCCGACGTAGCGGCGCGCGATCTCGTGGATCGCCCAGGTCGGGTCGATGATCTCGTCGGCGGCGATGCCCGCGACCGGGCTGCCGAGGATGACGCGCGGGACGTCGCCGCACGCCTCGGTCGTCTGCAGGCCCACGGCCTCGAGGCGCCGCCAGATCTCGGGGACGTCCTCGACGCGGACCCAGTGCAGCTGGATGTTGTGTCGGTCGGTGATGTCGGCGGTGTCGCGGCCGAAGTCGACGGAGATCTCACCGATGACGCGGAGCTGCTCAGTAGTCAGGGCGCCGCCGTCGACCCGGACGCGCAGCATGAAGTACTCGTCCTCGAGCTCGTGCGGCTCGAGCTGGGCGGTGCGTCCGCCGTCGATCCCGGGCTTCCGCTGCGTGTACAGGCCCCACCAGCGGAAGCGGCCGTGGAGGTCCTCGCCCGGGATCGACGCGAAGCCGTGCTTGGCGTACACCTCCTCGATGCGGGCGCGGACGTTGAGGCCGTCGTCGGCCTGCTTGAGCTCTTCGTTCGCGTTGAGGGGCGTGGTGCCGTCGATCTTCCACTGGCCGTTGGGTCGCGCGTTGCGCGGCGGCCGTGCGGTGCCGTTCGGTGCTGCGGTTCTGGCGGGGGCCGTGCTGACCATCAAGTTCCTCGCGTCTCGGTGATGGCGTGGGCGTGCGCGTACCGGTGCGGGGAGAGCCTCCAGGCCGGTTGCGCACCTGGGCTCGTGCCGCCTCGTGGGCGGCCTCGTCAGGCGCGGGTCAACAACAGCGACACGTGCGCGGGCGTCCGGGCGCGACGGGACGCTCGATCGCCGTGGGGCGGGGGAGCGTCATGTCGAGGCGGGCCATGGGGCCGAACGTAGGATCCGTCTCACCCCTCGTCAACATGGTCCGTATCGCGGGATAGGGTCGACTCTGCCCCGTGTGCGAGGTAGGCCCTGAACCAGGATTCGGCCCGTGAGACGCGCACGCGACGCGGCACGGGCGGGCAGGTGACCGTCGTAGAGTGGCACCAGACCCCTCGCTCATCTGGAAGGACCGACAGTGACCTATGTGATCGCTCAGCCTTGCGTGGACGTCAAGGACAAGGCGTGTGTCGAGGAGTGCCCCGTCGACTGCATCTACGAGGGCAACCGGTCGCTGTACATCCACCCCGACGAGTGCGTCGACTGCGGTGCGTGCGAGCCGGTCTGCCCCGTCGAGGCCATCTACTACGAGGACGACGTCCCTTCGGAGTGGTCCGACTACTACGACGCGAACGTCCACTTCTTCGACGACCTGGGCTCCCCGGGCGGCGCCGCGAAGCTCGGCCTCATCGAGAAGGACCACCCGCTCGTCGCGGCGCTCCCGCCGCAGGGCGAGTGACGCGTGGGGCTCGGTAGCCTCGCCGGCATCGACTTCCCCTGGGACCTGCTCGCGCCGTACGGCGCGAGGGCGCGGTCCCACCCGGACGGCGTCGTCGACCTGTCGATCGGCACGCCCGTCGACGCGACCCCCGACGTCGTGCGGCAGGCGCTCGCGGACGCGTCCGACGCGCACGGCTACCCGCAGACGTACGGCACGCCCGCCCTGCGGGAGGCAGTCGCCGACTGGTTCGCTCGCCGTCGCTCGGCGACCGTCGACCCTGACGGCGTGCTGCCGACCGTCGGGTCCAAGGAGCTCGTCGGGCTGCTGCCCGCGATGCTCGGTCTCGGGGCGGGGGACACGGTCGTCCTGCCTCGTGTCGCCTACCCGACGTACGCGGTGGGCGCGCGCCTCGCCGGCGCGGACGCGCTCGCGACGGACGACGTCGCGGACTGGGACGGGCGCCCGGACGTCAAGCTCGTCTGGGTGAACTCGCCCGGCAACCCCCACGGCGCCGTCGCGTCCGTCGCGGAGCTCCGCGCGGTCGTGGCCGCCGCGCGCCGTACCGGCGCCGTCGTCGTGAGCGACGAGTGCTACGCCGAGCTGCCGTGGGCCGAGGACCTCGTGCGCGGCGGCGTCCCGAGCCTCCTGGACCCGCGCGTGTGCGACGGCGACCAGAGCGGCCTTCTCGTCACGTACTCCCTCTCGAAGCAGTCGAGCATGGCCGGGTACCGCGCCGCGTTCGTCGCGGGCGACCCGGCTCTCGTCCGCGATCTGCTCGCCCTGCGCAAGCAGATCGGGCTCATCGTCCCGGCGCCCGTCCAGGCGGCGATGACGGCCGCTCTCGCGGACGACGCGCACGTCGCCGCGCAGCGCGAGCTCTACCTGCGGCGAAGGGAGACTCTTGTCCCTGCCTTGACCTCAGCCGGGTTTGTCATTGACCGTTCTGAGGCGGGGCTCTACCTCTGGACGCGTCGCGCCGACTCGTCCCTGGGGTGCTGGGACATGGTCGACTGGTTCGCCGAGCGTGGCGTGCTCGTCGCCCCCGGGGCGTTCTACGGGGAGGACGGGGCCCGTCACGTGCGGATCGGCCTCACGGCGAGCGACGAGCGGATCGCCGCGGCGGCCGCGCGCCTCGGGGCGACCGAGAGCGCATAGCATGCCGTGACGGCCCGTCCGTGGGCCTTCGGTCCTCTTTTGTGACGGGTATCACGGAAATCATAGGTCCCCGTGACCCTTCGCAGATGGCGGTCCGGGGTGAGGCGCGGCTAGCCTCGGGAGAGGACGGCCGACGTAGCCCGCCGCGCCCGGTGCTGCACCGGGAGCAGCAGCCCGGGCCACAGCGCACAGCAGGGATGCTCGCAGGCGAGAGCCGACGCAGCACCGAGGAAGGAAGCCATGACTGACACCGCACCCGACGACGTGACCCTCGAGGTCGGCGGAGTCTCCCAGGAGCTGCCCGTCGTGCGCGCCACCGAGGGCAACGACGGCATCGTCGTCTCCTCGCTCCTGCGCACCACCGGCAAGGTCACCGTCGACCCGGGCTTCATGAACACCGCGTCGTGCGAGTCCCAGATCACCTACATCGACGGCGACGAGGGCATCCTCCGCTACCGCGGGTACCCGATCGAGCAGCTCGCCGAGAAGTCGACGTTCCTCGAGGTCGCCTACCTCCTCATCAACGGCGAGCTGCCCAGCCCGACCGAGCTCGACGCGTTCATCACCCGCGTCAACCGGCACACCCTCGTCCACGAGGACTTCCGCACGTTCATGGGGACGTTCCCCCGCAACGCGCACCCGATGGCCGTCATGGCCTCCGCGATCAACGCGCTGTCGACGTTCTACCCGGAGTCGCTCGACCCGTTCGACGACGACACCGTCGAGCTCGCGACCGTGCTCCTCCTCGCGAAGACCCGGACGATCACGTCCTACCTGCACCGCCGCGCCGTGGGCGAGCCGCTGCTCTACCCGGACTACTCCCGGGGCTACGTCGACGACTTCCTGCGCATGACGTTCGCCGTCCCGTACATGCAGTACGACACGGACCCCGTCGTCGTCGACGCCCTCGACAAGCTGCTCATCCTGCACGCCGACCACGAGCAGAACTGCTCGACGTCGACCGTGCGCATGGTCGGCTCGAGCCACGCGAACCTCTACGCCTCGGTCGCCGCCGGCATCAACGCGCTCTCCGGCCCGCTGCACGGCGGCGCCAACGAGGCGGTGCTGCGCATGCTCACGGACATCCAGAAGTCGGGCGACGACGTCGACACGTTCATGACCCGCGTCAAGAACAAGGAGCAGGGCGTCCGCCTCATGGGCTTCGGCCACCGGGTCTACAAGAACTACGACCCGCGTGCCGCGATCGTGAAGAGCAAGGCGCACGCCGTGCTGCAGGCCCTCGGCGTCGAGGACGAGATGCTGGACATGGCGCTGCGCCTCGAGGAGATCGCCCTCAACGACGACTACTTCATCGAGCGCAAGCTCTACCCGAACGTCGACTTCTACACGGGCCTCATCTACAAGGCCATGGGCTTCTCGCCGAGCATGTTCACGCCGCTGTTCGCGCTCGGCCGCATGCCCGGCTGGATCGCGCAGTGGCGCGAGATGATGAAGGACCCGCAGACCAAGATCGGTCGCCCGCGCCAGGTGTACACCGGCGCGACCGCCCGGGACTACGTCCCGGTCGAGAACCGCTGACCAAGGGCCAGGCCCGGGTCACCGCGCGACGGTGACCACCACGACGCCGTCGGGACCGCGCAGAGCGGACTCGACGGCGTCCGTGTCTGTCCAGGCTCCCGAGTCCCGCTGCCACGTGCGCCCGTCGATGCTCACAGACACGACCTGCTGCTCGTCGGCCACCGCGACCGCCCAGTGCGCGAGCGCAGCACGTGTGCGCGCAGCGGCGGACGGGTCCTCCCCGCCGAGACCGCCCGGGGTGATCGAGACCGTGCGGCGACCTGCGTCCGTGGAGACGTCGGCCGACGGCAGGTCGCGCGCGACCCGCGCCGCGAGGCGCGCGACGTCCCCGCCGGGGAGCGGGTCGCGCAGCTCGCACGTGAGCGCCTCGGGACTGTTGCCCGTGAGCGCCGACGCCCACGCCCGCGCGCGGGTCTCGTGCTGCGCGTACGCGTCGGGGAAGCCCGAGCGCTGCACCGCCTGCGCGGCGACCGTGACCTCGAGCTTCGTGTAGCCGTCGACCTTGACCAGGCCGTCGTAGAACTTCCCCGTCGAGTAGACGGGATCCATGATCTGCTCGACCGAGCCCCACCCCTGCGACGGTCGCTGCTGGAACAGGCCGACCGAGTCCCGGTCGCCGTAGTCGATGTTGATCATCTTCGACTCCTGCAGCGCGGTCGCGATCGCGACCGTCACCGCGCGTGCCGGCAGCCCGCGCTCGGCGGCCATCGCGGCGAAGAGCGCGGCGTTCTGCGCCTGCTCCGGGTTGAGGGACCACTGCGTGCCGTCGAGCTCCGCGTAGCAGCGGTGCGCTGCCTCGGGGACGGGCCGCATCTTCTCGAGCACCATGACGACCGCGCCGATCGCACCGACGAAGAGCGCGGCGACGAGGCCGAGCACGACGAGCGCGCGAACGATGCGCGCGCGCACCGACCTGCGGCGCACGGTCCCGCGCGCAGCAGGGCGGGGCGACGCCGGTCGCGGACGGACCGACGTCGCGCCCCCTGCGCGTCCCGTCACGTCAGTTCGCGTGCAGCGCCGCGTTGAGGACGATGCCCGTGCCCACGCGGTCGACCGCCTCGACGGCACCCGTGACCGAGTTGCGGCGCAGCAGCAGGTTGTCGCGGCCCGCGAGCTCGCGCGCCTTGACCGTGACGGGAGCGCCGTCGTCGTCCGTGCGGCCGACGAGCGTGACCTTCGTGCCTGCCGTGACGTAGAGGCCGGCCTCGACGACGCAGTCGTCGCCGAGCGGGATGCCGATGCCGGCGTTCGCGCCGAGGAGCGATCGCTCGCCGATCGTCACGACCTCCTTGCCGCCACCCGACAGGGTGCCCATGATCGATGCGCCGCCACCGATGTCGGAGCCGTCGCCGACCGTCACGCCCGCCGAGATGCGTCCCTCGACCATCGAGTGGCCCAGCGTGCCCGCGTTGAAGTTGACGAAGCCCTCGTGCATGACGGTCGTGCCCTCGGCGAGGTGCGCACCCAGGCGGACGCGGTCGGCGTCGGCGATGCGGACGCCCGACGGCAGGACGTAGTCGACCATGCGGGGAAACTTGTCGACGCCGTAGACGACGACCGGGCCGCGCGCGGACAGGCGCAGGCGCGTCGTCTCGAAGTCGACCGTCGAGCACGGGCCGAAGCTCGTCCACACGACGTTCGCGAGGTGGCCGAAGATGCCCGTCAGGTCGAGGCCGTGCGGCTGGACGAGGCGGTGCGACAGCAGGTGCAGACGCAGGTAGACGTCGCTCGCGTCCACGGGGGCCGCGTCGAGGTCGATCTCGGTCTTCACGAGCACGCGACGCACGCCGCGGGCGTCGTCCGTCGTCTCGAGCGCGCGCAGCTCTGCTGCGAGCGCGTCCTCCTCGGCGGGTGCAGACCCGAGCCGGGGCTGCGGGTACCACGTGTCGAGGACCGTTCCGTCTGAGTGGATCGAGGCAAGTCCGAGGCCCCAGGCTGCGCGCGAAGTCATGAAGAAGAGCCTAGAACGCGGGCCGCACCCGTGGGCGAGACGTCTCGCACGACGAACGCACCCCTCGTCTAGGGTCGGTACGTGACCTACGACACCACGGCACCAGGCTCCGCCCCCGACCCGTACGCCGTCCCCGCGCCGCTCGACCTGCGCGCCGACGTCGTCGACCTCACCGCGGCGGTGTGCGACGTCGCGTCCGTCAGCGGTGACGAGGCACGTCTCGCCGACGCGGTCGAGGCCGCGCTGCGCGGCTACGAGCACCTCGAGGTGCTGCGCGACGGCGACTCGGTCGTCGCACGGACGAACCTCGGCCTGCCGCGCCGCGTCGTCGTCGCAGGCCACCTCGACACCGTGCCGATCGCCGACCGCCCCGACCAGCCCGGGACCCCGAACGTGCCGACGTGGCGCACCGTCGAGGGCGACGACGAGGTCCTGTGGGGCCGCGGGACGGTCGACATGAAGGGCGGCGTCGCCGTCGCCCTCGCGCTCGCCGCACGCGTCGGCGGCGACCTGACGGCGACCGCCGACGTCACGTGGGTCTTCTACGACAACGAAGAGGTCGCAGCCCACCTCAACGGCCTCGGGCGGCTCGTGCGCGGGCACCCCGGCTGGCTCGCCGGCGACTTCGCGATCCTCGGCGAGCCGACGGCCGCAGGGATCGAGGGAGGGTGCAACGGGACGCTGCGCGTCGAGGTGCGCGTCCCAGGCGTCACCGCCCACTCCGCGCGCTCGTGGATGGGCCGCAACGCGATCCACGACACGACGCCCGTCCTCGCCCGGCTCGCCGCGTACGAGCCGCGCTCGGTCGACGTCGACGGCCTCGTCTACCGCGAGGGGCTCAACGCCGTCGGCATCCGCGGCGGCATCGCCGGCAACGTCATCCCCGACGAGTGCGTCGTGACCGTCAACTACCGCTTCGCGCCGGACCTCACGCTCGCGCAGGCCGAGGCCCACGTCCGCGAGGTCTTCGACGGGTACGAGGTCACCGTGACCGACGCCGCCGGGGGAGCGCGCCCGGGGCTGACGCACTCGCTCGCGGCCGAGTTCGTCGAGGCCGTCCTCGGGCGCGCGGGCGGCGCGCCGACCGCGAAGCTCGGCTGGACCGACGTCGCGCGCTTCGCCGAGCTCGGCGTGCCCGCCGTCAACTTCGGCCCCGGCGACCCGCTGCTCGCCCACAAGGACGACGAGCGTTGCCCCGTCTCCCAGATCCGGACGTGCTACGACGCGCTGCTGTCCTGGCTCACGAAGGACACCTCCGCGTCCTAGGCTGAAACCCATGAGCGACGACGGAGTTTTCGAACCGGGCAAGGGTTACCGCAAGGGTCCCGTCCTGCTGCGCGGCGACCAGATCCCCGCCCAGACCACCGACCAGCGGCTGCTCGCGAAGGGCGGCGGCGCGGACTGGGTCCACGGCGACCCGTGGCGCGTCATGCGCATCCAGAGCGAGTTCGTCGAAGGTTTCGGCGCGCTCGCCGAGCTCGGCCCTGCGATGAGCATCTTCGGCTCGGCGCGCACCAAGCCCGGCCACCCCGACTACGAGATCGCCGTCGAGGTCGCGCGCGGGCTCGTCGAGGCGGGCTACGCCGTCATCACTGGCGGCGGCCCGGGCATCATGGAGGCGGGCAACAAGGGCGCCAAGGAGGCGGGCGGTGTCTCCGTCGGCCTCGGCATCGAGCTGCCGTTCGAGCAGGGCATGAACCCGTTCGTCGACCTCGGCGTGAACTTCCGGTACTTCTTCGCCCGCAAGACGATGTTCGTCAAGTACGCGTCGGGCTTCGTCGTGCTCCCGGGCGGCTTCGGCACGCTCGACGAGCTGTTCGAGGCGCTCACGCTCGTCCAGACACACAAGGTCACCGGGTTCTCGATCGTCCTGGTCGACTCGGCGTACTGGGGGCCGATGATCGAGTGGCTGCGCGGCCCCGTGCTCGAGCGCGGCATGATCCGCGAGGCGGACATCGACCTGCTCAAGGTCGTCGACACGGCCGAGGAGGCCGTGCGGGC
Organism: Flavimobilis soli; assembly: GCF_002564025.1. NCBI lineage: Bacteria > Bacillati > Actinomycetota > Actinomycetes > Micrococcales > Jonesiaceae > Flavimobilis > Flavimobilis soli. The sequence continues at coordinate 917,517 of NZ_PDJH01000001.1, read as the reverse complement.
CGTCGTCGACCGGGACGTGCAGCTGCGCGACGAGGAACGCCAGGCTGCCGAGGCGTACGCCGCCGACGTCGCGGCCGCGCAGGCCGCCTCCGAGGCCGACCGCACCACCTCCGCGTGAGCGAGCCCGCCGCGGCGACGACCTGGGAGGCGCTCACGTCGTCGTTCGCCCCCGTGCCACCGCGCGCACCTGACCTCGTCCTGCGCGGTCGGGCGGTCGGTGCCGCCGGCGGGGCAGTCATGGCGATCGTCAACCGCACGACCGACTCGTTCTACGCGCCGGCGCGCTACGCCGACGACGAGGCCGCGATGGACGCGGTCGCGCGCGCTGTCGCTGACGGTGCCGACATCGTCGACGTCGGAGGCGTGCGGGCGGGCGTCGGACCTGAGGTCGGGGTCGCCGAGGAGATCGAGCGTGTCGCGCCGTTCGTCGCGCGCGTGCGCGCCGAGCACCCGGACCTGATCGTGTCGGTCGACACGTGGCGCGCCGAGGTGGCGCGGGAGGTCGCCGACGCCGGCGCGGACCTCATCAACGACACGTGGGCCGGCGCGGACCCGCACCTGGTCGAGGTCGCGGGGGAGCGGCGCCTCGGCGTCGTCGTCTCCCACACGGGCGGCGCCGCGCCCCGCACCGACCCGGTCGACGTGCGCTTCGACCTGCCGCGCGACGCGTCCGCGGACGCGGACCCGCTCGACGCGGTCGTGGCCGACGTCGTCGCGACGCTGAGCGCGGGCGCCCGCCGAGCGATCGCCTGCGGGGTCCCGGCGGCCTCCGTCCTCGTCGACCCGACGCACGACTTCGGCAAGCGCACGGTCGACTCGCTCCAGCTCGTGCGCCGCACCGCCGCCCTCGTCGCGCTCGGGCACCCGGTGCTCATGGCGCTCTCGCGCAAGGACTTCGTCGGGGAGACGCTCGACCTCCCGGTCGACGAGCGGCTAGAGGGCACCCTCGCGGCGACCGCGCTCGCGGCCTGGCAGGGCGCGCGCGTCTTCCGCACGCACGACGTACGGGCGACGCGCCGCGTGCTCGACATGGTCGCTGCGGTGCGCGGCGAGGTTCCGCCCCGCGCGCCCGTCCGCGGTCTCTGACCGTCCGCGGGAGCGTCGCCGCTGGTACGGAGCGGTCCTCCTAGGTGGGACGCCTGCGCCTCCCAGGCCTGCGATGACCTAGAATGTCCGACGACACCCGTTGCGTACGGGGCCGATCGCGCCTCGCTGCCGGGCAGCGCGCGAACGGCTGCCGGGCGGTCGACGATCGACGCGACGGAACGACTGAGGAGAGGATGCCACCGATGGCTGCGATGAAGCCGAGGACCGGGGACGGACCGCTCGAGGTGACGAAGGAAGGACGCGGCATCATCATGCGCGTCCCGCTCGAGGGTGGTGGCCGGCTCGTGGTCGAGCTGACCGCGCAGGAGGCGTCCGACCTGGGCGCTGCACTGAACGGCGTCGTGGGCTGACTCAGTTGGCACGCACCAGCTCCGTGACGGCCTCCCGCAGGTCGTCGCACGAGGACGCGGCGAGCGTGTGGCGCACCGAGCGTGCGCTCCCGGAGGTCGTCGTGGCCCCGGGTCGTCTCGCCGACTGCACCTTCCTGAACGCTGACGAGGTCGAGGTCGTCGTCCTCCCCGTGGCCCCCGGGCCCGAGGAGGAGGACGGCCTCGAGCCGCGTCACGGCACGATCGACGCCGCGGTCAGGTACGGGATCGACCTGGCCGAGCTCGCGGAACGTGCCGACTTCGACGGCAAGGCCGGCGAGGCGCACGTCATCGACCTCCCGCGCCCGCACCGCGCGGGGACGTCGCTCCCGTGGGCAGGTCTGCCCGAGCGCGTCGTCCTGCTCGGTCTCGGTCGGGGCACGGTCGGTGACATGCGCAAGGCAGGTGCCGCGCTCGCGCGGCGCACGCGCGGCCGCGGCCGCGTCCTGACCACCGCGACCGGCACCGACACGCCCGCGCACCAGCGCGCGTTCGTCGAGGGGTACCTCCTCGGCGCGTACCGCTCGCCCACCCAGGGGACCGGCGAGCCCGCTCCCGCGCCTGCCGAACAGCTCGTGCTGCTCGGCAGCCACGACGAGGCTGCGGTCGAGGCCGCCGTGCTGGCCGCCCGCGGTACGTGGCTCGCGCGGGACCTCACGAACGCGCCGGCGAACATCGCGAACCCGGCCTGGGTCGCGGACGTCGCCGCGCGTCTCGGTGCGGAGGAAGGGCTCGAGGTCGAGGTCCGCGACGCAGCCGCGCTGCGCCGCGACGGCTTCGGCGGCATCCTCGCCGTCGGGTCGGGCTCTGGGAGCGAGCCGCGTCTCGTCACCGTGGGCTACACGCCCGTCGACGACGCGGGGAACGTCGTCGCGGACGCCCGCCACGTCGTGCTCGTGGGCAAGGGCATCACGTACGACACCGGCGGCATCGACGTGAAGCCGCGTACCTCCATGGTCACGATGAAGACCGACATGGCGGGCGCCGCCGTCGTGCTCGCGACCGTGATCGGCGCGGCGCGCAGCCGAAGCCCCCACCGCGTGACCGCGGTCCTGCCGCTCGCCGAGAACCACGTCGACGGCGCCTCGTACCGCCCGGCCGACGTCCTGCGGCTCTACGACGGCACGACCGTCGAGGTCGGCAACACGGACGCCGAGGGCCGCCTCGTCCTCGCCGACGCGCTCGCCTACGCGGGCAAGCAGCTCTCGCCCGACGTCGTCGTCGACGTCGCGACCCTCACAGGCGCCGCGATCCTCGGCCTCGGCCCGCACCACGCGGCGCTCTACGCGTCGGACGATGCCCTCGCGACGACGCTCGAGTCGGCGGCCGGACGCACGGGTGAGCGGGTCTGGCGCATGCCGCTCGTCGAGGACTACGAGTCGGCCGTGACGTCGTCGGCGGTCGCCGACCTGCGGAACGTACCGGCCGAGTCCGTCGGCGGCGGGTCGATCGTCGCGGCTCTCTTCCTGCAGCACTTCGCAGGTGAGCAGCCGTGGGCGCACCTCGACATCGCCGGCCCGTCGATCGCCGACAAGGACAAGCACGAGGTGCCCGCCGGAGCGACCGGCTTCGGCGTGCGGCTCCTGCTCGACGCCCTCGACCAGCTCTGAGCTGAACAGCGAACGAGGCGGCCACCCGGAAGGGGTGGCCGCCTCGTCGTGTCGATGGCCGCGGACTGCCGCGTCGCGCTCCTGGCGTCGTGCCCCCTGCGTCAGCGCCGGACGGCGAGCAGCAGGCCCGTGCCCGAGGGGATGAGCGCCGGGACGACGCGCTCGTCCTCGCGCAGCCGCCGGCCCACCTCGCGGACGGTCGTCGTCAGCTCGTCGCGGCGCGCCGGGTCGGCGACCTTGTCGCGGGCGAGCGCGTCGTCGACGGCGAGCACGCCACCCGGGCGCAGCAGCCGCAGCCCCTGCTCGACGTACTCGGGGTAGCTCGCCTTGTCGGCGCCCACGAGCACGAGGTCGTACGCGGCGTCGGCGAGGCGCGGCAGGACGTCGAGCGCGCGACCGGTGATCGCACGTACACGGGTCGGCCTGATGCCGTCCTCCGTGAACGCGGCCTTCGCGGCGCGCTGGTGCTCGGCCTCGATGTCGATCGTCGTGAGGACGCCGTCGGGCACCATGCCCCGCAGGATCCACAGCGAGGCGACACCCGTGCCCGTGCCGACCTCGACGGCCGTGCGCGCCTGGACGGACGCGGCGAGAAGCTGCAGCACGGCGCCCGCTCCGGGGGCGACGGCCGAGCAGCCGTACTGCGCGGCGCGCTCGCGCGCCCGCAGCAGGACCTCATCCTCGGGACGGAAGTCCTCGCAGTAGTCCCAGCTGAGGGTCTTGTCGCTGGAGATGATGGCCTCCGGGGCTCTCGTTCGCGTGCGGGGGACCGGTCTGTCGACGCGGCGGGGACGGCGGCCGTCCCTGCCGCATCGTACCGCCGCGGCTGTTCGCCTGCGGCGCACACGGTCGGCAGGAAGGTCCCGTTCTGCGAGAATGTGGAGGTGAGCGACATCGGGAACCCAGGGCGTGCCGCGCAGGGCGCGGCGGCGGGGTTGTCGTGGGAGGAGATCGTCCGGGACCACTCCGCGCGCGTCTTCCGCCTCGCGTACCGCCTCACGGGCGACCGGCACGACGCCGAGGACCTCACGCAGGACGTGTTCGTCCGCGTGTTCCGCTCTCTCGACCGCTACGAGCCGGGCAACTTCGAGGGCTGGCTGCACCGCATCACGACGAACCTGTTCCTCGACTCTGCGCGCCGCAAGCAGCGCATCCGCATGGATGCGATGGGCGACGACGACGGCCACCTCGCGGGCTCCGTCGAGGCGCAGCCCGAGCGCGGCTTCGAGCACGGCAACCTCGACCTGGACGTCCGGCGGGCGCTCGACGCTCTGCCTCCGGACTACCGCGCCGCCGTCGTGCTCTGCGACATCGAGGGGCTGAGCTACGAGGAGATCGCCGTGACGCTCGGCGTGAAGCTCGGCACGGTGCGCTCGCGCATCCACCGGGCGCGCTCGCAGCTGCGCGCGTCGCTCGCGCACCGCCGTCCGACGCTGGAGGGCGCTCAGGCTCCGGCTGCGTCCGGTGACGCGGGCCTCGAGAGCGCCGCGCACCTCTGGACGGCGTCATGAGCATGCCGACCGGGCCCGGGCACTACGGGGAGTGGATCAGCGCCCACCTCGACGGCGAGCTCTCGCGCGCGCAGGACGCACGCCTGCAGGTGCACCTGCTGCAGTGCGCCGCATGCTCGGACGCGCTCGCGGCGGAGCGGGAGGCTCGCCGCCTGCTCCTCGCTGCGACCGAGGCTGAGCCGAGCGCCGCGCTGACGCAGCGGCTCCTCGCGCTCGCGTGCGCCGAGGCCCCTGAGCGGGCCGCTGACCAGGTGCCGGTCGCGAAGCGTAGCGCTGACGGGCGCAGGCGCTGCCCGGCCGAGCTCCGCACCCTGCGCCCGGGCGAGTCGCCCACGTTCCCGGCGCTCACGGGCGACCTGCGCTCACGACGCAGCCTCGTCGCTGCGGTCGTCGTCGGTGTCGTGGGCCTCGGGCTCGGAGCCGGCGGCCTCGCCGCGCTCGGTGCACCGCCCCGCGTCGTGCCCTCCGCCCACCGCGCCGAGGCGCTCACGACCCTCGCGCGCACGGTCGGCTCGGGCAGCCCTGTGGCGTCCGCCGGCCTGTCGTCGGGCGCGAGCATCGGCGGGGCCTCGTCGGTCGACCCTGCCGAGAGCGACCCGACGCTCGCCCGCCTGCGTGCCGAGGGCTGGTACGTGCCGCGTCTCGTCGAGGGGGCCGACGTCGTCGCGCACCGGATCGACGGCGACGGCCGGCTCGAGCTCGAGGTCGCGACGAGCGACGGCGTCGTCGTGCTGCGCGAGCAGGTGGGGCTCCTCGACACCGACGCGCTCGCGGGTGCCGTCGCCGTCGACGCGGGCGGGCACACGGTCCACCTGCTGTCGCAGACGCCCTGGCACGTCGCCTGGCAGGCGGGCGACCTCGTCCTCGAGGCGTACTGCGCCGAGCCGAACCAGCTCGCCGAGCGCATCGTCGAGGCGCCCGACGCGGACGTCGCGGCCCCGGTCGCGGTCGGTCGGCGGATCGCGCGCGGCTGGGAGAACATCATGACCGTGGTGGCCGGTCGATGAGCGACGTGCAGGGCAACGGCCTGTTCGCGACGCCGGGCGGCGAGGCGCCGCGGCGCCCCGTGCGCCACGTGGCGGACGGGGCGCTCGACCGCGACCCGTACGCGGGCCGCGCCGTCCCGCCCTCGCCGTACGCGAGCACGCCCGTCGCCGGCGCGTCCTCCTACGGCCGGCCGGACGTCCCCGGACCGCTGTACGGGCCGTCGCCGTACGCAGCGACCCCGGCGCAGCGCGCTCGCGGGGAGCGCGACGCGGCCGACGCGCCCGGGGGCTCGCCCTGGACCCCCGTGACGACGACGCGACGCGCCCAGCGTCGCGGCCGCGCGGTCGCGACGGGCGTCTCTCTGGCGATCTTCGGGATCGCCGCAGGTGGCACGGGTGCCTACGTGGGGCAACAGCTGCCGACGTCCCGCCCGGTCGTCGAGGTCGTGGTCGCGTCGCCAGGCGGCGGGCCGAGCGGCGACCGGCCCGCCGGCTCTGTCGCGGACGTCGCAGCCCGGGTCAGGCCGTCGGTGGTCTCGCTCGAGGTCGAGGGGGCGGACGGGGAGTCCACGGGCTCCGGCTTCGTCTTCAGCGCCGAGGGGTACGTCGTGACGAACAACCACGTCGTCGACCCCGCGGTGCGGTCGGGGGGCAAGGGCAGCGTCGTCGTCGTGCTCGCCGACGGCAGGAAGGTCGACGGCGAGGTCGTCGGGACGACCGCCTCCTACGACCTTGCGGTGGTCAAGGTCGAGGTCGACGGCCTGGAGCCGCTCGTCCTCGGCGACTCCGACGCTCTCGTGGTCGGTGACCCGGTGACGGCGTTCGGCGCACCGCTCGGCCTGGCAGGCACCGTCACGACCGGTATCGTCTCGGCGCTGAACCGGCCGGTCGTCGCGGGCGGCGAGGGCGACGTGGCGTTCATCAACGCCGTGCAGACGGACGCGTCGATCAACCCCGGCAACTCGGGCGGACCTCTCGTGAGCTCCGCCGGCGAGGTCGTCGGCATCAACTCGGCGATCGCGCAGCCACCCGGCACCAGCCGCGCGTCCGGCAGCATCGGTCTGGGCTTCGCGATCCCGTCGAACCAGGCGCTGCGGACCGTCACGCAGCTCATCGAGACGGGCAAGGCGACCTACCCGGTCATCGGCGTCCTCCTGGACCAGAGCCACACGGGTGAGGGCGTCCGCGTGCTCGATCGGCAGCAGGGCGACCAGCGGCCCGTGACTCCGGGCGGGCCTGCGGAGAAGGCGGGCATCCGGCCGGGCGACGTGATCCTCGCGATCGACGGCCGCCCGGTGACGCAGCCCGACGAGCTGATCGTCGCGATCCGCGCGCACGCCCCCGGCGACGTCGTGACACTGACCCTGCGCGACGGCGAGGACGGCGAGCGCACCGTGCGCATGGTCCTCGACGAGGTGACCAGCAGCTGATGAACGGGTTCTTCAACGTCAACGGCGGCGAGCTCGTCGTCATCCTGCTCGTGCTCGCGCTCGTCGTCGGGCCCGACCGCCTGCCCCAGTACGCCGAGCAGCTCGCGCGCTTCGTGCGCGGGGCGCGCGACTACGCGCGCAAGGCGAAGGAGCGCGTCGACGAGGAGGTCGGGGACAGCATCGGCGAGGTCGACTGGGCAAGCCTGGACCCGCGCCAGTACGACCCGCGCCGGATCGTGCGGGACGCCCTGCTCGATCCCGAGCCTGCGCCGCTCGCCGGTCGTGCGGGCCCGGGCGGGGCCAGCGCGGCTGCGGGAGCGCCGCGCGGGGTGCGGCCCCCGACGCCGGGGGCGGCGAGCGGCCCGCGGCCCGAGGTCGCTCCGTTCGACGACGAGGCCACCTGACCTCTCGCGACGCGCTCACCCAAGATTTCCCACCCGTCCGCGCACCTGCCACAATGGTGCGATGCGTGAGCGCTTTCGAAGTGGCAACCCAGGTGTCGCCGGGAGCGGTGGGGAGCTGGTGCCGGCATGAGGCTCCCTGAGCGCGGCGAGGGCCAGACGCGGATCGGTGTCGCCATCCCTGTACCGGCCCCCTACGCCGAGATGCTGTCCGACGCGCGCCGACGCAGCGGCGACGGCTTCGCCGACCTCATCCCTCCGCACGTGACGATCCTCGGTCCCACCGTCGTCGACCAGGGCGCCATGGCCGCGGTCGTCGAGCACCTCGCGGCGGTGACGTCGTCGGCTCAGGCGTTCACGATGATTCTCCGCGGGACCGGTACGTTCCGGCCCGTCTCCGAGGTGGTCTTCGTCCAGGTCGCGCAGGGTATCGCGGAGTGCGAGCAGCTCGAGACCGCGGTGCGTACGGGCGTCCTCGCGCAGGAGCTGCGGTTCAACTACCACCCGCACGTGACGATCGCGCACGACGTCGAGCCGGAGGCGCTCGACCGCGCGTTCGAGGAGTGCGCGGGATTCGAGGCGACGTTCGACGTCACGGGTGTCGACCTGTTCGAGCACGGCGACGACGGCGTGTGGCGGACGGTCGAGACGTTCCCCCTCGGGGGCTGACCCTCGTCACGAGGGTCGACGGGGGGGCCGCGCCGCGGCCGGAGCCGCGGCGCGACGGGATCCGTCAGAAGGCGCGCGTGATCATCGCGCGCTTGACCTCCTGGATCGCCTTCGTGACCTCGATGCCGCGAGGGCAGGCCTCGGTGCAGTTGAAGGTCGTGCGGCAGCGCCAGACGCCCTCCTTGTCGTTGAGGATCTCGAGGCGCTGGGTCGCACCGTCGTCACGCGAGTCGAAGATGAAGCGGTGCGCGTTGACGATCGCCGCAGGGCCGAAGTACTGGCCGTCGGTCCAGAAGACCGGGCAGGACGACGTGCACGCGGCGCACAGGATGCACTTGGTCGTGTCGTCGTAGACCTCGCGCTGCGCGGGCGACTGGATCCGCTCGCTGCTCGGCTCATTACCCGACGTGATGAGGAACGGCATGATCTCGCGGTAGGACGCGAAGAACGGCTCCATGTCCACGACGAGGTCCTTGATCACGGGCAGGCCCTTGATGGGCTCGACGGTGATCGGCTTGCTGATGTTGAGGTCCTTCAGCAGGGTCTTGCACGCGAGGCGGTTGCGGCCGTTGATGCGCATCGCGTCCGAGCCGCAGATGCCGTGCGCGCACGAGCGGCGGAACGTCAGTGAGCCGTCCTGCTCCCACTTGATCTTGTGGAGCGCGTCGAGGACCCGGTCCGTCCCGTACATGGTGAGCGTGTGCTCGTCCCAGTACGAGGAGGTGCCGTGCTCCGACTCGGGGGAGTAGCGCAGGACCCGGATCGTGACCTCGAAGCTGGGGATCTCGCCAGCAGCCGCTGCGGGAGCGGTCTCTTCCAGGGTGGCAGTCATCAGTACTTACGCTCCATCGGCTGGTAGCGGGTCACGACGACCGGCTTCGTCTCGAGCCGGGTCTCGTGCGGGGGGATTCCGGCCGCGTCAGCGGCCTCGACGGCGGCCACGCGGCGGTAGGCCATCGTGTGCGCCATGTAGTTCGCGTCGTCACGGTCCGGGAAGTCCTCCCGGAAGTGGCCGCCGCGGGACTCCTTGCGCTCGAGCGCGCCGACCACGACGACCTCGGCGAGGTCGATGAGGAAGCCGAGCTCGACGGCCTCGAGGAGGTCCGTGTTGAACAGGCGGCCCTTGTCCTGGACCGAGACGTTCGAGAAGCGCTTCTGGAGGTCCTTGATGACGTCGAGCGTCTCCGTGAGGGACTCGTGGGTGCGGAACACCTGCGCGCCCTTGTCCATCGCCTCCTGGAGCTCGCGGCGCAGGTCGGCGACACGCTCGCCGTCGGGCCGACGGCGCATGGCCTCGAGCTCGGCGACGGTGCGGTCCGCGGCGTCGGCGGGCATGTCGACGAAGGACGCGTTGACCGCGTACTCCGCCGCAGAGATCCCCGCGCGCTTGCCGAACACGTTGATGTCGAGCAGCGAGTTGGTCCCGAGGCGGTTCGAGCCGTGCACGGACACGCACGCGACCTCGCCGGCCGCGTACAGGCCGCGGACGACGTCGGTGTTGTTGCGCAGGACCTCAGCGTCGATGTTCGTCGGGACGCCACCCATCGCGTAGTGCGCCGTCGGGTAGACCGGGACGGGCTCGGTGTAGGGCTCGATGCCGAGGTACGTGCGGGCGAACTCGGTGATGTCGGGGAGCTTGGCGTCGATGTGCGCCGGCTCGAGGTGGGTCAGGTCGAGCAGGACGTAGTCCTTGTTCGGGCCGGCGCCACGGCCCTCGCGCACCTCGTTCGCCATCGACCGGGCGACGATGTCACGCGGTGCGAGGTCCTTGATGGTCGGGGCGTAGCGCTCCATGAAGCGCTCGCCCTCGCCGTTGCGGAGGATGCCGCCCTCGCCGCGGGCAGCCTCCGAGAGGAGGATGCCGAGGCCCGCGAGGCCGGTCGGGTGGAACTGGAAGAACTCCATGTCCTCGAGCGGCAGGCCGCGGCGCAGCGCGAGCGCCATGCCGTCACCGGTGAGGGTGTGGGCGTTCGACGTCGTCTTGAAGATCTTTCCGGCGCCGCCGGTCGCGAGGACGACGGACTTGGCACGGAAGACGTGGATCTCGCCGGAGGCGAGGTCGTAGGCGACGACGCCCGCGACCGAGACCGGCTCGCCCTCAGCCACGTCCCCGTGGGCGAGGTCGTGGTCGAGGATCAGGTCGAGGACGTAGAACTCGTTGAAGAACTCGACGTTCTGCTTGACGCAGTTCTGGTAGAGCGTCTGCAGGATCATGTGGCCCGTGCGGTCCGCGGCGTAGCAGGAACGGCGCACGGCGGCCTCGCCGTGGTTGCGGGTGTGCCCACCGAAGCGACGCTGGTCGATCTTGCCCTCGGGCGTGCGGTTGAACGGGAGACCCATGCGCTCGAGGTCGAGGACGGCGTCGATCGCCTCCTTGGCCATGACCTCCGCGGCGTCCTGGTCGACGAGGTAGTCACCGCCCTTGACCGTGTCGAACGTGTGCCACTCCCAGTTGTCCTCCTCGACGTTCGCGAGGGCCGCGCACATGCCGCCCTGGGCGGCGCCGGTGTGCGAGCGGGTGGGGTAGAGCTTCGAGATGACGGCGGTGCGGGCGCGGCCCGAGGACTCGAGCGCGGCACGCATGCCTGCGCCGCCGGCACCGACGATCACGACGTCGTAGCTGTGGGTCTGCATCGGTCTCGATGCCTCCTGGACGAGTTCTTGGTGGGAAGGATCAGTCGAAGCAGACGGACGGCAGCAGCTCAGCGGGCGCTCCGACCGGGCACGGCTCGAAGGTGAAGATGACGAGGGTGCCGACCACGATCACGACGACCGCCGCCGTGTAGAGCAGCACCTTGAGGATCCCGCGCGTGCGGTCCTTCTCGGCGTAGTCGTTGATGATCGTGCGGACGCCGTTGGAGCCGTGGATCATGGCGAGCCACAGCATCAGCAGGTCCCAGACCTGCCAGAACGGCGAGGTCCACTTGCCACCGACGAACGCGAAGTCGATCGCCTTGATGCCGTCGCCAGCCATGAGGTTGACGAACAGGTGGCCGAAGATGAGGGCGACCAGGACGACGCCCGAGGCGCGCATGAAGATCCAGCCGTACAGCTCGAAGTTCCCACGCGTGGTCTTCCGGCGCTTGTACGGGTCGCGCGGCGACGCGATCGCCGAGGCGGCGGTGCTCATTTCAGCCTCCGAAGACGTGGGACAGGTGCCGCGGCAGGAACCCTGCCATCGTCACGACGAACAGGCCGACGACGACCCACAGCATCACCTTCTGGTACCTCGGGCCCTTGGACCAGAAGTCGACGAGGATGATGCGCAGGCCGTTGAAGGCGTGGAACACGATCGCTGCGACGAGGCCAGCCTCGCCGAGTCCCATGACCGGGTTCTTGTAGGTCCCGATCACCGCGTTGTACGCCTCGGGGGACACGCGCACGAGCGCGGTGTCGAGGACGTGCACGAGCAGGAAGAAGAAGATCAGGACACCGGTGACCCGGTGCGCGACCCAGGACCACATGCCTTCACGGCCGCGGTACAGAGTCCCAACTGGCGCCTTGGGCACGGGGGAGCCTCCTGTGTAGCGGTCTCAGCCGTTCCGACGACGTCGTCGTCACGGTCGAGGAGGTGCGGCGAGCGGGTCGGACGATCCGCTCCTGTGAGGTCCACTGTAATGAACTCGCTGGGCCTTAGGTCCATGTCGGGCCCGTCAGGCGCGTGCTATCGGCCGTCTGTGACGGATCGCACACGACCCGGAGCGGCCGTCGCGTGCCGCCTCTAGGATGTCCGCATGCCTGCCATGCCGCCCGCGAACGCCCAGGATGCCGCCGAGTTCTACGCCGTGATCCCGGCGGGAGGAGCGGGCACCAGGCTGTGGCCGTTGTCCCGGTCCGGCACGCCGAAGTTCCTCCACGACCTCACGGGGGCAGGCCGGTCGCTCCTGCAGTCGACGGTCGACCGCCTCGCCGCGGTCGCCGACGACTCTCACGTGCTCGTCGTCACCGGTGCTCGGCACGTGCGGGCCGTCCGCGAGCAGCTCCCCGCTCTCGCTGACACGAACGTGCTCGCCGAGCCGTCGCCCCGGGACTCGATGGCCGCGATCGGCCTCGCCGCCGCGGTGCTCCAGGAGCGCCACGGCGACGTCGTCCTCGGCTCGTTCGCCGCGGACCAGGTCATCACGAGCACCCCGTCGTTCGTCGCCGCCGTGCGCGAGGGCATCGAGGCGGCGCGCGCCGGATATGTCACGACGATCGGCATCGCGGCGTCGCGGCCCTCGATCGCGTTCGGGTACGTCCGCTCGGGAGAGCTGCTCGACATCGCGGGCGCCCCCTCGGTCCGCCAGGTGCTGGGCTTCACCGAGAAGCCCGACGCGGAGACGGCGCGCCGCTACCTCGAGACAGGGGAGTACCGCTGGAACGCGGGCATGTTCATCACCCGTACGTCCGTGCTGCTCGACCACCTCGCGCGTGAGCACCCCGACCTGCACGCGGGGCTCGTGACGGTCGCCCGGGCCTGGGACACCCCTGAGCGCGACACGGTCGTCGCGAACGTGTGGCCGACGCTCGAGCGAATCGCCATCGACCACGCGATCGCGGAGCCCGTTGCTGCCGCGGGCGGCGTCGCGATGGTCCCGGGCAACTTCGGCTGGGACGACGTCGGCGACTTCAACTCCCTCGCGGCGCTGCTCCCGGCGGTCGACGGCGCGGGGTCGAAGGTCCTCGGCGACCAGGACCGTGTGGTCCGGCTCGCGAGCGCAGGCTCGGTCATCGTGCCGGCGGGCGGCCGCACGGTCGCCGTGCTCGGCCTCGACGACGTCGTCGTCGTGGACACGCCCGACGCGGTGCTCGTCACGACCCGGGCGCGGGCGCAGGAGCTCAAGTCCGTCGTCGACGCCGTGCGCGACCGAGGGCTCGACGACCTGCTCTGACGCCTGCCCGGCAGGCGGGCGGCACGAGCCTGTCCGGTCCGTGCGGCGTTACCGTGGAACGGTGAGCCCACTCGACGACGACACGACCCTCTCCGGTGCGACCACGGCGAAGGCGCCTGACGGCCCGGCCGGCGTCCTGACGCCGGGCGGTGCGAGCGACCCGATCGTTGCCGAGATCCTGCGGATCACCGACCAGGTCTTCGACGAGCTCGTCTCGATCCGCCGCGACATCCACGCCCACCCGGAGCTCGCGCGGACCGAGATCCGCACGACTGCGCTCGTCGCCGAGCGGCTCGCGGCCGAGGGTCTCGCGCCGCGGCTCCTGCCGGGCAGCGGCCTCGTGTGCGACATCCCCGCGCAGGCGCCCGGCGACGCGCGACGCCGCGTCGCGCTGCGGGCAGACCTCGACGCGCTGCCCGTCCAGGAGGCGACGGACCTCCCGTACTCGTCGACCGTCCCCGGCGTGTCCCACGCGTGCGGGCACGACGTGCACACGGCCGTCGTCCTCGGTGCGGGCATCGTCCTGGCGCGGCTCGCCCGCCAGGGGCTCCTCGAGGTGCCTGTCCGCCTGGTGTTCCAGCCGGCCGAGGAGGTGCAGCCCGGCGGAGCGCTCGACCTGATCGCGCAGGGCGCGGTCGACGGCGTCGAGCGCATCTACGCGGTGCACTGCGAGCCCAAGCTCGACACGGGCGTCGTCGGGACGCGCATCGGCCCGATCACGTCCGCGTCCGACGAGGTGACGCTCACCTTCACGTCGCGCGGCGGGCACACCTCGCGCCCGCACCTGACGGGCGACCTCGTGTACGCGATGGGCCAGGTCATCTCCCAGGTCCCCGCGATCCTCGGGCGCCGCCTCGACCCGCGCTCCGGCGTCAACCTCACGTGGGGCGCGGTCAACGCGGGACGTGCGCACAACGCCATCCCGACGATCGGCACGCTGCGGGGCACGCTCCGCTGCCTCGACGTGCGTGCGTGGGAGCTCGCGGCCCAGGTCCTGCACGACGCCGTCGAGCAGGTCGTCTCGGCGTTCGGCGTGGGCGTGGAGATCGAGCACAACCGCGGCGTGCCGCCCGTCGAGAACGACGCCGACGGCACGACGGCGCTCGAGGAAGCTGCCCGGGCGGCGGTCGGCCCCCGCTCGGTGCAGCTGACGGAGCAGTCGCTCGGGGGAGAGGACTTCGCCTGGTACCTGACGAAGGTCCCCGGCGCGCTCGCCCGCCTCGGCACCCGTCTGCCGGGCGGTCGCACGTACGACATCCACCAGGCCGACTTCCGGGTCGACGAGGAGGCGTTGCGCGTCGGCGTGCGGCTGCTCGCGACCGTCGCGTCGCGTACAGGGCGGTAGCGCCCCCCGAAGTCTCGCGATGTGGATGATCCCGTTCCGTCCGGTTGCGCCTCGGTGACGAGTGAGTAACGACTCAGCCGGGACTCACGGTTTTAACCTTCGCGTCATCTAGGGGTGGCTAGAGTCGACCCATCGAAAGCCGTCCGGCAGATGGGCATCGTGCAAAGGCGCGTGATGGTTGCTGCCGGGCGCACTACCTCGAACTCGAGTAGGAGTGCTCTGTGAAGAAGATGATCAAGCTTGCCGCGATCGGTGCTGCGGCTGGACTGGTCCTGACCGCGTGCGCGGATGCGCCCGCTGATGACCCGACCAAGGCTCCCACCTCCGGTGAGACCTCGACGAGCGCGGGCCCCGCGATCAAGGCTGTCGACGGTTTCAAGCCCTGCATCGTGTCTGACGCCGGTGGCTTCGACGACAAGAGCTTCAACCAGCTCTCGTACGAGGGTCTGAAGAAGGCTGCTACCGAGTTCGCGATCGACTTCGGCGAGGTCCAGTCGACCTCCGACTCCGACTTCGCGCCGAACCTCGAGTCGCTCGTCTCGACCGACTGCTCCGCGATCGTCTCCGTCGGCTTCGCGCTCTCCGCCGCGACCGTCGAGTCCGCCAACGCGAACCCGGACCTCGAGTACATCCTGGTCGACGACGCCGCTGACAACGACTTCAACGGCAAGACCGACGCCCCGAACATCAAGCCGCTCCTGTACGACACGGCCCAGGCTGCGTTCCTCGCGGGCTACCTGTCCGCCGGCTACTCGGAGGCTGGCAAGGTCGGCACGTACGGCGGCATGCCGTACCCGACCGTCACGATCTTCATGGACGGCTTCAAGCAGGGCGTCGAGCACTACAACAAGGTGAAGAACGCCAACGTCGAGGTCGTCGGCTTCGAGGGTGGCGACAAGGGCACCTTCACGGGTGGCTTCGAGAACAACCAGGAGGCGCGCAACGCCGCTGACTCGATCATCGACCAGGGTGTCGACGTCATCCTCCCGGTCGGTGGCCCGATCTACCAGGCTGCTCTCGACTCGATCGCCGACTCGGGCCGCGACGTCGCCCTCATCGGTGTCGACGCCGACGTGTTCCTCACCGACCCGAACACCGCTGACGTGATCCTCACGTCGATCGAGAAGAAGATGGACGTCTCCGTCTACGACACGATCGTGGCTGCCGGCCGCGGCGAGTTCGACCCGGCGGCGTACGTCGGCACCCTCGAGAACGGTGGCGTGGGCCTGGCTCCGTTCCACAACTTCGAGGGCAAGATCGACGGTGCCCTGCTCGACGAGGTCGAGGCTCTCAAGGCCGAGATCATCGCCGGCTCGGTCAAGGTCACGTCGTACCTCAACTGACGCACCGCGTTCTCCCCGGGGAGCTTGTTCTCCCCGGGGAGAACGCGTGTCATGACTACTTCGCTACACCCAGAAAGATCGGTCAATGAAGCTCGAGCTGCGCGGCATCACCAAGCGCTTCGGTGCGCTTGTCGCCAACGACCACATCGACCTCACGGTCGCTCCCGGGGAGATCCACTGCCTCCTCGGTGAGAACGGCGCTGGCAAGTCCACACTGATGAACGTCCTGTACGGCCTCTATACCGCCGACGAGGGCGAGGTGCTGCTGGACGACCAGCCCGTCAGCTTCGCCGGCCCCGGCGACGCGATGGCCGCCGGTATCGGCATGGTGCACCAGCACTTCATGCTCGTCCCCGTCTTCACCGTCGCCGAGAACGTCATGCTCGGGCACGAGCCCACCAAGAGCGGTGGCCGGCTCGACCTCGACCAGGCGCGTGCCAAGGTCCGTGAGATCGCCGACCGCTTCGGCTTCCACGTCGACCCCGACGCGCTCGTCGAGGACCTCCCCGTCGGCGTGCAGCAGCGCGTCGAGATCATCAAGGCTCTGTCCCGCGACGCGAAGGTGCTCGTGTTCGACGAGCCGACCGCAGTGCTCACGCCGCAGGAGACCGACGAGCTGATGGCGATCATGCGGCAGCTCAAGGACGAGGGTGCCGCGATCGTCTTCATCACCCACAAGCTCCGTGAGGTCCGTGAGGTCGCGGACCGCATCACGGTCATGCGCCGCGGCGCCGTCGTCGGCGAGGCCAAGCCGGGCTCTAGCGACGCCGAGCTCGCCTCGCTCATGGTCGGCCGCGCGGTCGAGCTGACCGTCCACAAGGACGCGCCGAAGTACTCCGACGCGCTCCTCAACGTCGAGAACCTCGAGATCCGCGACCAGTCCGGCCTCGTCCTCGTCGACGACGTCTCGTTCCAGGTCCGCGGCGGCGAGGTCCTCGTCGTCGCCGGCGTCCAGGGCAACGGCCAGACGGAGCTCGCTGACGCGCTCCTCGGCCTCGTCACGCCCGCCGCCGGGCGCATCGAGCTCAACGGCACCGACCTCGTCGGGCGCAGCGTCCGTCAGTTCCTCGACGCCGGCATCGGCTTCGTGCCTGAGGACCGCGGCCACGACGGTCTCGTCGGCTCCTTCTCCGTCGCGGAGAACCTCATCCTCAACCGCACCGACGGCGCGCCCTTCGTGCGCGGCGGCTCGCTGCAGCTGAAGGAGCGCGACGACTTCGCGCGTGAGCGAGTCGAGGAGTTCGACATCCGCACCCAGAGCATCGAGACCAAGGCTGGCCGCCTCTCCGGCGGAAACCAGCAGAAGGTCGTCCTGGCGCGCGAGCTGTCGCGCGACCTCAACCTGTTCGTCGCCTGCCAGCCCACGCGCGGCGTCGACGTCGGGTCGATCGAGTTCATCCACAAGAGGATCGTCGCCACCCGCGACGCCGGCATCCCCGTCATCGTCGTGGCCACCGAGCTCGACGAGGCGCTCGCGCTCGGCGACCGGATCCTCGTCATGTACCGCGGGCGCATCGTCGGGATCGTCCCGTCGACCACCCCGCGTGACGTGCTGGGCCTGATGATGGCCGGCATCTCGGTAGAAGGGCACGAAGCCGCATGAGCACGACCGAAGCACCGCAGCCCGCTCAGGGCGCACCCGCTGCGACCGAGAAGGTCGAGAACGCTGACTCGCGCTGGACGAAGGCGTTCCGCGAGATCGTCAGCGGATCGTGGGGCGTCTCGATCGGCGCCGTCATCCTCGCGCTCGTCGCGGGATCGATCATGATCATCGCGACCGACGAGGGCGTCCGCTCGACGTCGTCGTACTTCTTCTCGCGCCCGGGCGACATGCTCGAGGCCGCGTGGGCCGCGATCCGCGACGCCTACCTCGCGCTCTTCCGCGGTGGCGTCTGGAACTACAAGGCTGACAACCTGACGGACGCGATCAAGCCGCTCACCGTCACCCTCAAGTACGCGACGCCGCTCATCGGCGCGGGCCTCGGCCTCGCCGTCGGCTTCCGTGCCGGCCTGTTCAACATCGGTGGTCAGGGCCAGATGATCCTCGCGGCCATCGGTGCCGGCTGGATCGGCTTCAAGCTCGACCTGCCCGCCGGCGTCCACCTCGTCGTCGCGGTCCTCGTCGGCCTCGCGATGGGTGCCCTCTGGGCCGGCATCGCGGGCGCGCTCAAGGCGTTCACGGGCGCGCACGAGGTCATCACGACCATCATGCTCAACCACACCGCGTACTACCTGCTCTTCTTCCTGCTGGCGACACCTGGCCTGCTGCAGGCCCCCGGGTCCTCCAACCCGAAGACGCCCGCGATGAAGGAGACCGCGGTCATGCCGGTCCTCTTCCAGGGCGGGTTCCCGATCCATCTCGGCTTCGTGTTCGCGCTCGTCGCGGTCGCGATCACGTGGTGGCTCCTCGAGCGCTCGCGCATCGGCTTCACGTTCAAGGCCGTCGGTGAGAACCCGTCCGCCGCTCGCGTCGCTGGTATCGACGTCCCGCGCACGACCCTCTACGTCATGCTCGTCTCGGGTGCCCTCGTCGGCCTCGCGGGCGCGACCCAGGTCCTCGGCACCTCGGTCACCGGCTTCAGCACCGACGTCGACGCCGGCATCGGCTTCGACGCGATCACGGTCGCGCTGCTCGGTCGCTCCTCGCCGCTCGGCGTCCTGGGCGCCGGCATCCTCTTCGGGGCCTTCAAGGCCGGTGGCGCGACCATGCAGGCCGCCGAGACCATCCCGATCGAGATCGTGACCGTCATCCAGTCGCTCATCGTCCTGTTCATCGCGGCCCCGCCGCTCGTCAGAGCGATCTTCAGGCTGCCCGCCCCGGGCGCCACGAAGTCCTCTCGCCGTGCCCGCAAGGAGGTGGCAGCATGAGCGCCGCCACGATCATCCCCGACGAGTCCCCGGTCTCGGAGAACCTCCGCAAGGTCGAGGTCGTCTCCAAGAAGTTCCCGGTCGTCCTGACGTCCGTCCTCGTCGTCCTGCTCGCGATCGTCGCGTTCGCGGCGCGCGAGGGTGACACCAAGTTCCGCTTCTCCTCGCCGGACGACTTCGTGTCGATCCCGTCGATCACCGTGCCGGGCATGACCGTCGCCTGGGCGTGCGTCGTCCTCATGGCCCTGCTCGCCGCCGCCTCGTGGGCTCTCTACGTCGTCGGTCGCAAGACGCCGTGGTACCTGGGCGCGGTGTTCGCGCTCGTGTTCATGGCCGGGTTCCTGGCCTGGGCGGGCGCCGGTTCGTCGAGCGACTTCCCGGTCGTCCGGCTCATCAGCTCCTCCGTGCTGCTCGCCGTGCCGCTCGTCTTCGGTGCGCTCGGCGGTGCGATCGGTGAGCGCGCCGGTGTCGTCAACATCGCTATCGAGGCGCAGCTGCTCGCGTCGGCCTTCGTCGCCGCGATCGTCGGCACCATCACGGGCAGCCCGTGGGCCGGCCTCGTCGCCGCCCTGCTCGCCGGCGCGCTCGTCGCGCTCGTCCTGGGCGTGTTCACGATCACGTACCGCGTGAACCAGGTCATCGTCGGTGTCGTCCTCAACGTGCTGGTGCTCGGCGTGACGAGCTTCGTCTACTCGCAGGTGCTCGTGCCGCAGGCCGCGCTCTACAACAAGACGACCCGCTTCCCGACGTTCGAGATCCCGGTCCTCGGACAGATCCCGGTCATCGGCCCGGCGCTGTTCAACCAGTCGCTCATCGTCTACCTCATGTACCTCACGGTCCCGGCCGTCTGGTTCGCGATGTTCCGCACCCGCTGGGGCCTGCGCCTGCGCGCCGTCGGCGAGCACCCGCTCGCGGCGGACACGGTGGGCATCAAGGTCGAGCGCGTGCGCTACCGCGCCCTCCTGATCGCCGGTGGCATCGTCGGCATGGGTGGCGCCTACTACACGCTCGTGTCGGTGTCCTCGTTCGGCAAGAACATGACCGCAGGTGCGGGCTTCATTGCCCTGGCCGCCGTCATCTTCGGCAAGTGGGACCCGATCAAGGCGACCCTCGCGGCGCTCCTGTTCGGTTTCGCGTCGGCGCTCGCCGGTGCGATGAGCATCGTCGGTTCGCCGGTGCCGAGCCAGTTCATGCTCATGCTCCCGTACGTCGTCACGCTGCTCGCCGTGGCCGGCCTCGTCGGGCAGTCCCGCGGCCCGGCCGCCTCGGGCGAGCCCTACGTCAAGGAGTGACGATGACGAACCAGCCTGAGATCGACTGGGAGGCGCTGCGGGCTGCCGCCCGCGACGTCATGACCCGCGCGTACGTGCCGTACTCGAAGTTCCCCGTGGGCGTCGCCGCCCTCGTGGACGACGGTCGGATCGTCGTCGGGTGCAACGTCGAGAACGCCTCCTACCCGGTGGGCCTGTGCGCCGAGTGCGGCCTCGTCTCCCAGCTCCACGCGAGCGGGGGAGGGCGCCTCGTCGCGTTCACGTGCGTCGACGGGCAGGGCAACACGCTCATGCCATGCGGCCGCTGCCGCCAGCTTCTCTGGGAGCACGGCGGGGCGCGGCTGCTCGTCGACTCCGTGAGCGGCATCAAGCCCATGAGCGAGGTCCTGCCGGACGCCTTCGGGCCGGACGACCTCACCGAGTATGCAGAGAAGAGCAAGTCATGAGCGGTACCGAGAAGTTCGCAGCGGTCGACGTCATCATCGCGAAGCGTGACGGGCACGTCCTCACGGACGAGCAGATCGACTGGGTGATCGACGCCTACACGCGCGGCGTCGTCGCCGAGGAGCAGATGTCCGCCCTCAACATGGCGATCCTGCTCAACGGCATGAACCGAGCCGAGATCGCCCGCTGGACGAACGCGATGATCGCCTCGGGCGAGCGCATGGACTTCTCGTCCCTGCGCAACCCGACGTCGGACAAGCACTCGACCGGCGGCGTCGGCGACAAGATCACGCTGCCGCTCGCCCCGCTCGTCGCGGTGTTCGACGTCGCCGTCCCGCAGCTCTCGGGCCGCGGTCTCGGCCACACGGGCGGCACGCTCGACAAGCTCGAGTCCATCCCCGGGTGGCAGGCAGCGATGTCGAACGAGGCGATGCTCGCCCAGCTCGACGACGTCGGCGCCGTCATCTGCCAGGCGGGGTCCGGCCTCGCCCCGGCCGACCGCAAGCTCTACGCGCTGCGTGACGTCACCGGCACGGTCGAGGCGATCCCGCTCATCGCGAGCTCGATCATGAGCAAGAAGATCGCGGAGGGGACGGGCGCGCTCGTCCTCGACGTCAAGGTCGGCTCCGGCGCGTTCATGAAGGACATCGACCGTGCGCGCGAGCTCGCTCGCACCATGGTCGACCTCGGCACCGACGCAGGCGTCCGCACGGTTGCGCTGCTGACCGACATGTCGACGCCGCTCGGCCTGACCGCGGGCAACGCGCTCGAGGTCCGTGAGTCGGTCGAGGTGCTCGCCGGCGGTGGCCCGTCGGACGTGGTCGACCTCACCGTCGCGCTCGCCGTCGAGATGCTCGCGGCTGCCGACCGTCCGGTCGGCGAGGACGAGGTCCGTGCCGCCCTCCAGGACGGCCGCGCGATGGACCGCTGGAACGCGATGATCTCGGCGCAGGGCGGCGACCCGCACGCCGAGCTCCCGTGGGCCACGCACACGCAGGAGGTGCTCGCCGAGGAGGACGGCGTCCTCACGAAGCTCGACGCCTACGACGTCGGCATCGCGGCGTGGCGTCTCGGCGCGGGCCGTGCCCGCCGCGAGGACTCGGTCCAGGCCGGCGCCGGCGTGGTGATGCACGCCAAGCCGGGCGACACCGTCCGCAAGGGTGAGCCGATCCTCACGCTGCACACCGACACCCCGGAGCGCTTCGACCGCGCGATCGAGGCGCTCGAGGGTGGCATCGAGATCGCCGCTCCCGGCACCGGGTTCACGCCGAGCGACGTGGTGCTCGACCGCATCAGCGGGTTCTGACCCGTAGACCTGGGGCGCCCCACCGGGCGCCCCAGGTCCCGCAGGGAGGAGGACAGGTGCTCGAGGACCTGTCGCTGTCACGCCTCCTCGCCGCCGTGGGTGCCTGGCGGCTACCGGCCGTCGCCGATCCGGCTCCGCCGTCTCGGCGCCCTGCCGCGACCGCAGGTGACAGCCCTGCCGTGACTGCAGGTGACAGCCCTGCCCCGACAGCAGATGACGACCCCGCCGCGACCGCAGGCGACCGCTCCGCCGGTCCCGAGGCCGCCCGCGACCCGCTCGCTGCCGTCCTCGACCGCGCCCGCCGCCGCGGGCACCCGCGCGCGACGCTCGCCGCCCTCGGCGCCGCGTGGCCGACCCTCGGCGCGGCGCAGCGCACGATCGCCGACCCGCTCGCCCCGGCGACCCCGGACGGCCTCGGCCCGCTCCGCTGGGCCGGCGCACCCGCCCGCCAGCACGATCCGACGACGTGCGGGTCCACCGTCCTCGCCCAGCTCGCCGCAGCAGGCGACCCCGTCCTCGCCGTCTGGCTCGAGACCGGTCGGACCCTCGGCGACGCACCACCGCCCGAGCTCGTCGCAGCCGAGCGCGCCGCGCGCCCGGGCGACACGAGGTTCGTGGCGCTCCAGCGCGCGCTCAAGCGCCGAACCGGCGAGAACGCCCTCCTGGGCCTGCGCTGGCCCGACCGCTTCGGCACCCCTCCCTGGGGCGCTGCGAAGGCCGCCCGGTACGCCGACGTCACCTATGGCCACGCCGTCGTCGACGTCGCGACCCCGGCGCGCCGTGAACGCGCGGTCGCGGCGGTCGACACCGCGCTGCGCGCGGGCGTGCCGGTGCCGCTCTTCTCGGGCGGCACGCTGCGCACCGGCCTCGCGACCGCCGTCCCGCGCCACGTCGTCCTCGTCACCCGCGCGACGGCGTCCGGCTGGCACGTGTTCGAGCCCTCGCGCGGCGAGGTGCTCGAGCTACGGAGCGACCAGCTTGCGACCCCGGGCCGCAAACCCGCTCTCGGCGGCTGGTCCGTCCCCGCGTGGGTCCTCCTGCCGCGCTGACCTCGCGCGACAGCGCACCGGCGGAGGCGGGGCGGTGGCGGCGCCGCGGCGCGCGGGGCACGATGGGAGTGCACCGTTTCCCGAGGAGAGGAGCAGGGCCATGAGCACGCTTCCTGGCGAGGACGCCTGGCAGGACGCCGGGCTGGACGGGCCTGAACCGGGCGCGATCGTCGACCTCCTGCGCACCAGTGACACCCCGGAGGAGGAGGGCGAGGACTACCGTCCCGGCGTCCCGAGAGCCGATGTCGAAGGCACGGCGTCGGAGGCCGACGTCGCCGACCAGGCGATCGTCGTCGACCTCGGCGACGGCCCGCTCGAGGGCGACGACGAGGACCCCGACGAGGTCCTCTAGACCACGCACGACCGCACGCGTGGCACGAGCGCGAGGCGCTCGTGCCACGCGTGGCGCACGACTCGCGAGAACTGTCCGCAATCACCCGTGACGCGCCCCCGGAAGCGCGCAGAACCGCGCCTGCGGACGGCTATCCTTCACCCATGACAACGCCTCCCGTCCCCACCGTCGACGAGATCCGCCTGCTGCCCAAGGTCGTCCTGCACGACCACCTGGACGGCGGCCTGCGACCGCAGACCATCCTCGAGCTGGCCGAGCCGATCGGCCACCAGCTTCCCGCGAACGACGCCGAGTCCCTCGGCCGGTGGTTCGTGGACGCGGCCGACTCGGGGTCCCTCGTGAAGTACCTCGAGACCTTCGACCACACGATCGCGGTCATGCAGACGGCCGAGTCCCTCGAGCGCGTCGCGCGCGAGGCCGTGATCGACCTCGCGGCGGACGGCGTGGTCTACGCCGAGCAGCGGTGGGCGCCCGAGCAGCACCTGCGCGGCGGCCTGAGCCTCCAGGAGGCCGTCGAGGCCGTCGGTCGCGGCCTCGCCCAGGGCGAGCAGACCGTCCGCGACGCGGGCGGCGAGATCATCGCCCGCCAGCTCGTCACGGCGATGCGCCACGCGGACCGCTCCCAGGAGATCGCGGCGCTCACGCTCGCGAACAAGGGCAAGCACGGCGTCGTCGGCTTCGACATCGCGGGTGCGGAGAAGGGCTTCCTGCCGTCGCTCCACTCGGCCGCGTTCGACATGCTCAACAAGGGTCTCGTGCCCGCCACCGTCCACGCCGGCGAGGCGGACGGCGTCGCGTCGATCGAGGACGCGCTCACCGCAGGCCACGCGGTGCGCCTCGGCCACGGTGCGCGCATCGTCGAGGACATCCAGGGCACCGAGGAGGCCATGCGCAAGCGTGGCAAGGCCGACTTGAGCGAGCTCGTCGTCGGCCCCGTCGCCGCCTGGGTCCGCGACCGACGCATCGCGCTCGAGCTGTGCCCGTCGTCGAACGTCCAGACGGCGACCGCGGTGAGCGTGCGCGAGCACCCCATCTCGCTGCTCAAGAACCTCGGCTTCGCGGTCACCGTGAACACCGACAACCGCCTCATGTCGGGCACGTCGATGACCCGTGAGATGCACCTTCTCGCGACCGAGGCGGACTGGATCCTCGACGACTTCCTTGCCGTAACGTTGACGGCGGCGTGGAACGCCTTCATCGGCTTCGACGAGCGCCAGGAGCTCGTCGAGAAGCTCGTCCTTCCGCGCGCCACCGTCGTCCGTGAGGAGCGCAAGTCCCTATGAGCACCACCACCCCCGCCGAGGTCGCCGCGATCGTCGACCACACCCTGCTCAAGCCGGAGGCCACCGCGGCCGACGTCGCCGCTCTCGTCGACGAGGGCGTGCGTCTCGGCGTGTTCTCGGTGTGCGTCTCGCCGTCGATGCTCCCGATCGACGCCAAGGGCCTCAAGGTCGCGACCGTGTGCGGCTTCCCGTCGGGCAAGCACCACAGCGAGGTCAAGGCCGCCGAGGCAGCGCGCTCGATCGCTGACGGTGCTGACGAGGTCGACATGGTCATCGACGTCGGCGTCGCCAAGACCGGCGACTTCGCCGCGGTCCAGGCCGACATCGCCGCGGTGCGTGCCGCTGTTCCCGCCGGCAAGGTGCTCAAGGTCATCATCGAGTCGGCCGCGCTGACGGACGAGGAGATCGTCGGCACGTGCCGCGCGGCCGAGGCCGCGGGCGCGGACTTCGTCAAGACGTCGACGGGCTTCCACCCGGCGGGCGGCGCGTCCGTCCGCGCCGTCAGGCTCATGGCGGAGACGGTCGGCGGCCGCCTCGGGGTCAAGGCCTCCGGCGCGATCCGCGACGGCGCGACGGCGCTCGCGATGATCGAGGCCGGCGCGACGCGCCTGGGCCTCTCGGGAACGGCTGCCGTGCTCGACGGCGTCGCGGCGGGGCAGTCCGCTGCCGACGCTGCGGGCGACGGTTCGGGCGGTTACTGAGTGACGTCTGCCGCCCCCACGCGGGTGCGTGCCGAGCACGAGGCGGTGGTGGTGTCCTCCACGCGAGTGACGCCGCACCTCGTCCGCCTCGTGCTCGGTGGCAGCAGCCTGGTCGACTTCGTCGACCTTCCGTGGACCGACCACTACGTCAAGGTCGAGGTGCCCGCGGAGGGGCACACGTCCTCCGAGGGGCGCGAGGGTCGCAGCGCCGCGCGCTCGTACACGGTGCGCCGCTGGGACTCTGAGCGCCACGAGGTGACGCTCGACGTCGTCGTCCACGGCGACGACGGTCTCGTGGGACCGTGGGCGCGCGACGCGCGTCCCGGCGACCCGGTCGTCCTGCGCGGGCAGGGCGGCGACTTCCTCCCTGATCCTGCGTGCGACGCGACCGTGCTCGTCGGCGACGAGTCGGCGCTCCCAGCGATCGCGGTCGCGCTCGAGAAGCTGCCGGCCGGGGTGCGGGCCTTCGCGTTCGTCGAGGTCGCGGACGCGCTCGAGCGGCAGGAGCTCCCGGTGCCGGACGGCGCGCAGCTCACCTGGGTCGTGCGCGGCGAGTCGTTCGGTGCAGCGCTGATCGATGCCGTGCGCCGCGCGCGGCTGCCGTCCGGGCGTCTGCAGGCGTTCGTGCACGGCGAGGCCGGCATGGTCCGCGAGGTGCGGCGGCACCTGCGCGGGGAGCGCGGTGTCGCGCGCGAAGACCTGTCGGCGTCGGGCTACTGGCGCCTGGGCCGCGCCGACGAGGCGTGGCGCGCGGAGAAGGCCGACTGGAAGGCCGCCGTCGCGCAGGACGACGCAGCGCTCGCCTGAGGTGCGCCGCCCCCTGAGGCCCCGCCCCCTGGGGCGCCCCGCCCCCGGAGGCGCGCTCAGCCCGCCTCCGGATACGACAGATCGCCCGGGTGCACACGTGACGTGTGCACCCGGGCGATCTGTCTGTCGGGAGCGGGTCGGCTCAGAGGCCGAGGGCCGTGCGCATCTCCGCCTTGATGCTCTCGAGGTGCTCGCGCGCCTCGGCGCGAGCACGCGTGATCATGTCGAACGACGCGTCCATCTCGACCGGGAACACGACCTCGAGGTAGCACTTGACCTTCGGCTCGGTGCCGGACGGGCGGACGATGACGCGCGAGCCGTCCTGCATGAGCAGCCGCAGACCGTCGGTCGGCGGGAGCCCGTCGACGCCGTCGGCGAGGTCGTCGACGCTCAGGACGGGCGAACCCACGAGGGTCGACGGCGGGTTGGAGCGCAAGCGCTCCATCGTGGCCGGGATCTGCGACAGGTCCGTGAACCGGGCCGAGAGCTGGTCCGTCAGGTGCAGGCCGTGCTGGCGCGCGAGGTCGTCGAGCAGGTCGACGAGCGTGCGCCCCTGGGCCTTGAGGCCGTCGGCGATCTGCACGAGCATGAGCGCCGCGCTGATGCCGTCCTTGTCCCGCACCTGGGCCGGGTCGACGCAGTAGCCGAGCGCCTCCTCGTAGCCGAACACGAGGCCCTTCGCGCGGGAGATCCACTTGAAGCCCGTGAGCGTCGCCGAGTACTCGAGGTGGTGGTGCGCCGCGATGCGACCCAGCAGGCGCGACGACACGATCGAGTTGGCGAGGCGCAGCGTCCCCGGCGCGATGCGCTGACGCGCCGCGCGCTCCGCGACCGTGTAGCCCAGCAGTGCGCCGACCTCGTCGCCGTGCAGCATGCGCCAGCCGTCACGAGCCGGGGTGTCGCCGTCTGCCTCACGCTCCCAGCGCGGGTCGTAGACCGCGGCGGCGCAGCGGTCGGCGTCCGGGTCGTTCGCGATGACGAGGTCCGCACCGACGCGTCGTGCGTGGGCGAGGGCCAGGTCGATCGCGCCGGGCTCCTCGGGGTTCGGGAAGTCGACCGTCGGGAAGTCCGGGTCAGGCTCGACCTGCTCGGGGACGGCGTGCACGTCCGTGTACCCGGCCGCGGCGAGGACCGCCTCGGCGGTCTTCGCGCCGACGCCGTGCATCGGCGTGTAGACGACGCGAAGGTCGCGCGGCGCCTCGGGACCGACGGGCAGGGCGTTGCGGGACACTGTCGCGCGGTACGTCTCGGCGACGTCGTCGCTCACGGTCTGCCAGCCCGAGTGGGCGCGGGCGACCGAGGCGACCGACGGCACGGCCGCGATCTTCGCGGCGATGAGGCCGTCGTACGGCGGGACGATCTGGGCGCCCTGTCCCTCGTCGGTGACGAGGGCGCCGCCGAGGTAGACCTTGTAGCCGTTGTCCTGCGGCGGGTTGTGGCTCGCCGTGACGACGACACCCGCGTCCACGCCGAGGTGACGCACCGCGAACGCGACGACCGGCGTCGGGCAGTGGCCCGGGAACAGGTGCGCGTCGACGCCCGCGGCCGTCATGACGGCCGCCGTGTCCTGCGCGAAGGTCGCGGAGTTGTAGCGGGCGTCGTAGCCGATCACGATCGACGGGCGGCCGCCGTCGCCGACGGCGGCGCGCGCCTCGAGGAGGTAGGCCGCGAGACCCGCGGCCGCGCGGATGACGACGGCTCGGTTCATGCGGTTCGGGCCGGCCGCCATGCGGCCGCGCAGGCCGGCCGTGCCGAACTGCAGCAGACCCGAGAACGCGTCCTGGATCTCGGCGACGGCCGCCGCCCGGGCGGCAGCCGGGTCCTCGACCGGACCGCTGCTCGGCTCACGGCCTGAAGCGACGTCGAGCAGGTCCTGCAGCTCGTACTTCGTGGCCTCGTCCGGGTCGTCGACGATCCACGCCTCGACCTGGGCGCGCAGCTCGTCCGACAGCTCGGGGACGAGCGAGTCCTGCGTGGACATGGGTCAGATCCTCTCGACGATCTTGGCGAGGAGCGCGCTGATGCGCGGGCCCGCCGCCTGACCCGCCTCGATGACCTCTTCGTGGGAGAGCGGGACGGGGGAGATGCCCGCGGCCAGGTTGGTCACGAGCGAGATGCCGAGCACCTCGAGTCCCGCGTGACGCGCGGCGATCGCCTCGAGCGTCGTGGACATGCCGACGAGGTCGGCGCCCATGCGGCCGGCCATGCGGACCTCGGCCGGGGTCTCGTAGTGCGGGCCGCGGAACTGCGCGTAGACGCCCTCGGGGAGCTCGGGGTCGACCTCGCGGGCGAGGTCGCGCAGACGTGACGAGTACAGGTCGGTCAGGTCGACGAACGTCGCGCCCTCGAGCGGCGACGTCGCGGTGAGGTTGATGTGGTCGCTGATCAGCACCGGCGAGCCGGGCGCCCAGTCGAGGTTGAGGCCTCCGCAGCCGTTCGTGAGGATCACGGCCTTCGCACCCGTCGCGGCGGCGGTACGCACGCCGTGGACGACGCGACGCACACCCTTGCCCTCGTAGAGGTGGGTGCGCGAGCCGAGGACGAGCGCGTGCTTGTCGGAGCCGTTGATGCGGATCGAGCGCGTCGTCGCGACGTGTCCGGCAACGGCGGGGGCGGAGAATCCAGGGATCTCGTGGCTGGGGATCTCGGCGACCGTCTCGCCCAGCAGGTCGGCAGCGCCGCCCCAGCCGGAGCCGAGGACGAGGGCCACGTCGTGCTTGGCGACACCGGTCGCCTCGGCGATGTGGGCTGCCGCCTCGCGGGCGACGTCGAAGGGGTTGGTGCCAGGGGCGTCGAGTTCCGTCATGCGCGAAGTTTACCGACCGCGCACGTCACACCCGTCCCGTGGCCGTCCCTGATCGTGCCGGTGTCCGCATGGTGGCACGATGGTCACCGTGGAAACTCAGTCACGCGACCTCCAGGCCACCACGATCGTCATCGTCGGGGGTGGACCCGGCGGCTACGAGGCAGCGCTCGTCGCACGGCGGCTCGGCGCCGAGGTCGTCGTCGTCGAGCGGCGTGGTCTCGGCGGTGCGGCGGTCCTCACGGACGTCGTCCCGTCGAAGACCCTCATCGCGACCGCCGACTGGATGACGATCGCGGAGCGCGCCTCGGAGCTCGGCATCACGCTGTCGAACGGCGAGTTCCCCGGTCAGGGTGGCACCGCGCCCCTCGCCGTCGACCTCGGTGTCGTCAACGCACGCGTGCGCGGGCTCGCCCAGGCGCAGTCGCAGGACATCCGCACGCGCCTCGAGCGCGAGGGCGTGCGCGTCATCGACGGCACGGGCCGCGTCGAGTCGTCGTCGCGCGTCGTCGTGGCGGGTGCGGACGGCTCGGAGACGGCGATCGACTGCGACGCCGTCCTCGTCGCGACGGGCGCGACGCCGCGCGAGCTCGACGCCGCGAAGCCCGACGGCCGCCGCATCCTGACGTGGACCCAGCTCTACGACCTCGACGTCCTGCCGGAGAAGCTCATCGTCGTCGGCTCGGGCGTCACGGGCGCCGAGTTCGCGGGCGCGTACAACGCGCTCGGCGTGCCGGTCGTGCTCGTGTCGAGCCGTGACCACGTCCTGCCGAACGAGGACGCCGACGCCGCCGCCGTGATCGAGGAGGTGTTCCGCGACCGCGGGATGGAGCTCGTGCCGCGCTCGCGCGCGGTCGCGGCCCAGGTCGTGGGCGAGGGCGACGACGAGCACGTCGAGGTCACGCTCGCCGACGGCCGCGTGCTGACGGGCTCGCACGTCCTCATGGCGGTCGGCTCGATCCCGAACACCGCGGGCATCGGCCTCGAGGAGGCGGGCGTCGCGCTCTCCGAGTCGGGCCACATCCAGGTCGACCGCGTCTCGCGGACGACCGTCCGCGGCATCTACGCCGCCGGCGACTGCACGGGGACCTTCCCGCTCGCGTCCGTCGCGGCGCAGCAGGGGCGTATCGCCATGTCGCACGTGCTCGGTGACACGGTCGTGCCGATCCGCCTGCGCACGGTCGCGGCGAACATCTTCACGACGCCGGAGATCGCGACGGTCGGGTACTCGGAGGTGGCGCTCCAGGCGCAGAAGTCCAAGTACTCGGTGACGATGCTGCCGCTCGCCCGCAACGCGCGCGCCAAGATGCTGGGCATGCGTCACGGCTTCGTCAAGCTGTTCTTCCACCCGGACGCCGGCGTCGTCCTGGGCGGCGTCGTCGTCGCGCCTCGCGCGAGCGAGCTGATCTTCCCGATCACGCTCGCCGTCCAGCACCGCCTCACGGTCGACGACGTCGCGGAGGCGTTCACGATCTACCCGTCGCTCACGGGCTCGATCGGCGAGGTCGCTCGCATGGGGCACCACCGCCGGCTCGACTGAGCTCGCACGTCGGCCGGACAGCTCAGGGTCCGGCCGTGCCCCGGCCGCGTCATTTCGCCCAGGCGGGCCGTCGTCCGGGCACGTGCAGGGCCGGGAAGGTCTCCGGCCGCAGCCCTCTGACGCGGCCCTCGGCGTCTCAGCCGAGGAGCAGGTCCGCGAGGTCGTGCGGCGTGTCGACGACGGTGTGCGCGCCGTGCGCGGCGAGCTCGCCCTCGTCCGCGTAGCCCCACGCGACGCCGATGCAGCCGAGCCCGTTGAGCCGTGCGCCGTCGACGTCGTGCGACCGGTCGCCGACCATGACGATCCGGTCGCGCGCCGGTAGGCCGCGCTCGGCGAACGCGGTCTCCTCGAGCTCGAGGAGCGCGTACGTGATGACGGCGGCCTTCGACGCGCGCGAGTGCTCGTCGAGGCTCGCGCCGTACGTGCCCGCGAGGTACGGGTCGAGGCCGAACTCCTTCGTGAGCTCGCGCGCGTAGACCTCGGGCTTCGAGGTCGCGACGGCGAGCGTCACGCCCGCCGCGACGAGCGCCGCGAGGAGGTCCTCGACGCCGTCGAACACGCGGTTGTCGTACATCCCGCGCGCCGCGAAGTCGGCACGGTAGACGCGCATCGCCTCGGGGAGCGTCTCGGGCGTGAAGCCGTGCGCGAGAAAGCTCTCGGTGATGGGCGGGCCGACGAAGCGGCGCAGCTCCTCCGCGGACGGCTCGGGCACGCCGAGCGTCGCGTACGTGTGGCGGATCGACGAGAGGATGCCGCTCGCCGAGTCCATGAGGGTGCCGTCGAGGTCGAGAAGGACGAGGTCGTGTCGCACGGCTCCATCGTCCCAGAGGTCGCGGCGGCGGGGTGAGCGCGGCCGGCAGGCGGCCTGACGCAGGTGCTCGTCAGGCGGGCAGCGACAGGTGCAGGACGACCTGAGAGTCCACGAGGGCGACGTCCTCGACCACAGCGCCGCGCAGGAACGGCGGCACGGGCGCCGCGTCGAGCCCGTCCTGGAGCCGCACCGCGACGGTGAGCACGCCGTCCGACTCGCCGACCGACGTCAGCCCGGGCGGCAGCCCGCGCTCGGCGAGGGCGCGCGACAGGGCTGTGTCGAGCGGACCCGTGAAGAGCGCTGCGAGGCGGTGCGCCGGGACCGAGCGCGCATGGGCCTCGACCGCGAGGTGCGCGACGCCGTCGCGGTAGCCCGCGAGGGCGACGTCCAGGTGGACGGTGCCCACGGCGCGCGCGGCGAGCCGGGCCGCTCCCGCGAGCCCGGGAAGGTCCTGGACGTCGACCTCGGCCCGCAGGAGCGAGCCGAAGAGCCCGGCCGACCGCACGAACGGCGGCAGCCCCTCACCCTGCGAGGCGAGGTGCAGCAGCTCGGGCAGCGACGCGGCGACCTTCATGGTCCTAGTCCACCACGGGATGCACGGTCGCGAGGATCCCGCGGTGGTCGGACCCGCCGTCCGGGAGGACCTGCACGTCGGAGAACGTCACACCCTTGCCGAACACCCAGTCGATGCGGACCTCGGGCTCCCACGCCGGGAACGTCAGGTGGCTCGGGTCGCCGGCGGTGTCCTGGGCCGAGACGTAGCCCGCCGCCTGGACGTAGTCGATCTCGGCCCAGCCAGGCTCGGAGTTGAAGTCACCGGCGAGCACGGCCGCAGGGGAGGACGCGATGTCCGCGGACATGAGCACGTCGAGCTGCTGCAGCCGCGTCGGGGTGTTCTCGTCACGGTGCTGCAGGTGCGCGCTCGTCACGACGAACGGCGTGCCCGCGTCGTTGCGCACGGTCGCCGTGATCGCGGAGCGCTGCTGCGGCCCGTCGCCGTAGGGCAGGCGCGTTCGGACGACGTCCTGCGGCTCGCCGACCGACGGCGAGACGAGCAGCGCGTTGACGAACTGGCGGTCCGCGGCGGGCGCGGCGACGGCGCGCATGCCCGTCGCGCGCTCGAGGTAGGTCAGCATGTCGGCGCCGCCGCCCATGATCCACCCGCGCGAGACCTCTTGGAGCGCGACGACCTGGGCGCCTGACGCGTTGATGACGTCGGCCATGCGGCCGAGGTCGAAGCCGGGCTCCTGCGTGACCCCGTAGTGCAGGTTCCAGTCGAGCACGGTGATCGGTGCGTCAGGCGCGCCGCCCGCGACGCGTGCCGGCTGCTCGACCTGCACGCGGTTGACGACGGCACCCGCGAGGACGAGCGCTGCTGCGACGGCGAGCACGGGGACCGCGGGCAGCCACGCCGAGCGGGTGCCCGCTGGCTCCGCGGGGCCGTCGACGGCGTGGGCCGGGTCGCCGGCAGCGTGTGCCGGGACGCCGGCGGGCCGCGTGCCGCGACGCAGCCCGCCGAGCGCGACGACGACCACCGCAGCGAGGATCACAAGAGCGTTCGGGAAGCCGAGCGGGACGTCGTAGTCCACCTGGTACACGAGGAGCGGAAGGATGATGCCGAGCCCGACCGCGCTCGCGGTGCCGGCGAGGGCGGCGCCCGCACGGCGCGGGCCGCGCTCCTGGGCGGCGCCGTCCCACGCGGTCGCGAGCGACGTCGTGCTCACGGCGACGAGCAGCGCGACGACGACCGCGAGGCCGATCGCCAGGAGCGTCCCCGCAGCCTCGCCCTCGGCGGTGACCGGGAAGAGCACGAACGCCGCCGCGGCGACGAGGACGACCGCGCGCAGCGCGGCCGGGAGGAACGCCGCCTGGCGCGGGAGCGACCACAGCGTCAGGGCCGCGGCGAGGACGCCGCCTGCGCCGAGCGCGATCGTGACGACCGTCAGGGGCAGACCGAGCTGCGACGCGAGGTACGCGGGGTTGAGGACGACCATGAGCGTGACGCCGAGGTACGGGCCGAGCACCCAGAGGCGGCCGGGACGCGCGTCTGCGGCGCCGGTCGTGTCGTCGGCCCGCACGGCCCACGCGCACGCGACCGCGGCGGCGAGCATCAGCGCCGTGGGCACCCAGCCGCCCGCGCCGGAGCGCCAGATCGCGTCCCACGTACCCAGCACGAGCGACACCCCTGTCGCGAGCGCCGCGCCGATCGTGACGGCGAGGGCGGCGGGCGCCGCGCCGAGCACGCGGACGGACCGCACGACCGCGACGACGAGCACCCCGATCGCGAGGGCCGCGGCGGCGAGCGTCACCCAGTAGCGCGGGACGCCTCCCGTCGCCTGGACGGCCACGCGGGCGACCGCGAGCAGCGCGACACCGACGAGGACCGTCCGCCCGGTGACCGGGCGGCCGCGGAC
The DNA here is from genome assembly GCF_002564025.1 of Flavimobilis soli. NCBI lineage: Bacteria > Bacillati > Actinomycetota > Actinomycetes > Micrococcales > Jonesiaceae > Flavimobilis > Flavimobilis soli. The sequence goes on along the minus strand of NZ_PDJH01000001.1, from coordinate 884,227 downwards.
GAGGAGGGCCGCGACGAGGCCCGGCGCGACGTACGTGCCGAGCGCCGTGAGGGCGACGACGACGATGCCCGCGCTGAACGCGCGGTCGAACATCGGGCCGGTCGCACGGACCAGCTCGACGGCGATCGCCGCGACGAGGGCAAGCAGGGTGAAGGAGGCGGCGGCCTTGCGCGGGAAGGTCATGAGCGCGAGCGTACCCGCGGCAGTGCCGCTGACCCGCGCGGTGCGGTGGTCCAGCGTCGACGCGTCCCCGTGCCCACGTCCGTGCCGGTCAGGGGCGCATCGCAGGACACGCTTCGCCCCGCCCTCAGGCGAAGAGCTGCTCCCCGACGAAAGCGCCGTCGGTCGGGGACAGCCGGGCTCCGTCGGGCACGCCCGGCGGGACGGCGAACAGGCCCGAGCCCGTGTGCCGCAGGTACTCGGAGAGCAGGTCCCCGCGTGCCATCGCCGTCTGCATCGGCACGTACTGCGTCGCGGGGTCGCGCACGAACGCGATGAAGAACAGCCCGGCGTCGAGGCGCCCGAGGCCGTCGGAGCCGTCCGTGTAGTTGTAGCCGCGGCGCAGCATGCGCACCCCGCCGTTGTTGCGCGGGTGCGCCATCGCGACGTGCGACGCGGGATCGATCAGCGGCGCCCCGCCGCGGCCGGTCATCGTGAAGTCGGGGTCTGTGTGCTCCTCACCGCCCGAGAGGGGCGCGCCCGAGCCCTTCGTGCGGCCGACGAGCGTCTCCTGCTCGCGCAGCGGTGCCCGGTCCCACGTCTCGATCGTCATCCGGATGCGGCGGGCGACGAGGTACGAGCCGCCGGCGAGCCACGACGCGGCGGGGTCGTCGTCGGGGGAGACCCACACGTGCGTGTCGAGCTCGGCCGTATCCTCGGCCATGATGTTCGCGGTCCCGTCCTTGAAGCCGAACAGGTTGCGCGGCGTTGTCTGCGCGGTCGACGTCGAGGACGTGCGGCCGTACCCGAGCTGGCTCCAGCGGATCGCCGCGGTGCCGAACGCGAGCCGGGACAGGTTGCGCACGGCGTGCACGGCGACCTGCGGGTCGTCGGCGCACGCCTGGATGCACAGGTCGCCGCCGGTGCGTGCGGGGTCGAGCGTGTCGCCGGGGAAGTGCGGCAGGTCCTTCAGGAGAGCCGGGCGCCGGTCGGCGAGGCCGAAGCGGTCGCGTCCGTCGGCGTCGACGAAGAGGGACGGGCCGAAGCCGAACGTGATCGTCAGGCCTGACGGCGGCAGACCGTCGGCCTCACCCGTGTCGTCGGGCGGCGCGTCGTACGGGCCCGACGACGGACCGAGGTCACCGGCGGGCAGCCCGCGGACCATGCGGTCCGCAGCGTACGTCCAACGGCGCAGGAGCGTCTCGAGCGCCGTGCGGCTCGTCGTCGTGACGTCGAACGCGGCGAAGTGCAGCCGGTCCTGCGCGGGCGTGACGATGCCCGCCTGGTGGGCGCCGGTGAACGCGTAGGTCCGTCCCGCGGGGGCCGCCGTGCTGGCGGACCCGGCCGCGCGGCCGCCCGCGACGGCGTACCCGCCCAGGCCGCCCAGCCCCACGGTTGCGAGCCCTGCCCCGGCGAGGCCGAGCAGGCCTCGCCGGGACAGGGACGACGTCGGCTCACCCTCGGGCTGCGGTTCCGTGTCGTCGGTCATGGTCACCTCGGTGCTGCGTGGCGGGCTACAGGACGACCGCGGCCGTCAGGCGGGACAGCGGCTCGCTCAGGGCGTCGACCGCGACGGACAGCTCCTTGACCTGGGCGTCGTCGAGCTCGGTGTACAGGACGAAGGCGTCGCCGTCGCGGTGCTGGTCGAGCAGGCCCTGCAGCTCCGTGAAGCGCGCGTCGAGGTCCTCGGCGAGCGTCGCGTCCTTGGAGACGACGACGTCGCGCAGCCCGTCGTACGCGACCCGCGCGCCGTCGACGTTCGCCTGGAAGTCCCACAGGTCGGTGTGCGACCAGATCTCCTCCTCGCCCGTGACCTTGCCCGTCGCGACCTCGTCGAGCAGGCCCTTCGCGCCGTTGCCGATGAAGTCGGCCGTGATCTCTGCGGCGAACTCGTCGGAGTGGGTCCGGTCGAAGAGCTCCTGCGTGTCGGCGAGGAGCTGGTCGGCGTGCTTCGTGCGCTCGGTATCGGTGAGCGGGACGTACTCCTCGCCGCCGTTCGCGGCGGCGTCGGGCTGCCACAGGTCCTTCTCGAGGAGGTGCCACCCGGTCCACTTCTCGCCGTCGGCGAGGTCGGCCTCGCGCAGGTCCATGCGGGGGTCGAGGTCGCCGAACGACTCGGCGACGGGCTCGATGCGCTCCCAGTGGACGCGCGTCGGGGCGTAGAGCGTGCGCGCCTCGTCGTCGTCGCCCGCCTTGTAGGCGTCGACGAACGCCTCGGTCCCGCTGAGCAGCTGCTCGGTCTGGTCCTTGATGTAGGCGACGTAGCCGGTCGTCGCGACGGCGATCTGCTCGGCGAGCTCGCCGGTCGGGGCGACGTCGGCGCCCGAGTCGGTGACGGTGAACGGCGCGCGGATGCCGTCGCCGACCATGCCGGGCTTGCAGGCGGTGAAGTAGTCGCCCGGCTTCGCGACCGTGACCAGGTCGCGGGAGAGGCCGGGGCCGATGTTCTCGACCTCGGCGACGATGCGCAGGCCGTCGTCGGCGAGCAGGTAGAACTCGGTCACGTCGGAGCCGCTGTTCGTCACGGTGAAGACGAGGTTGCCCGACGGCGCGGTGGTCGCGGACAGCGTGCACGCGTCCGCGGAGGAGTCGACCGTGAGGGACGACGGCGCACCCGCGGTGCCGGTCGCGTCCGTGCTCGGGGCGTTGTCGACGCACGCCGCGAGCGACGGGACGAGGGCGATGGCGGCGAGCGCGGGGAGGAGGCGGGCGGCTCGGCCGCGTCCGGTGGGGTGGGTCATGGCTGTCCTTCGTGTCGTGCCGGACGGCGGGTCTCGCCGGGCGGCGTCAGGTGGGCAGTGCGTGCTGGGGCCTGGGCGGGCTCGCTCGAGCGTGATCGCGCGGAGCAGCTCCGTCGACGGGCCGGGCCTGGCGGCCGGGCGGTCGTGCGCCGGCTCGTGCCGGTGGTCAGGCTGCGGCTGCGACGGGCGCCGGAGCGCGTGCGGGCGCCGGGGTGAACCAGACGCTGCGCACGAACAGCGTCATGACCGGGACGACGAACAGGAGCCAGGCGAGCGCCTCGAGCCATGTCGTCACGGGGGAGAAGTTGAAGACGCCCTTGAGGAGCGTCGCGTACCAGGACGACGGCGGTACCTGGGCTGACACGTCGAACGCGATCGTGTGCAGGCCGGGGACGATGCCGGCCTCCTGCAGGTCGTGGACGCCGTAGGCGAGGACACCCGCGGCGATGACGATCAGGAGGACTCCGGTCCAGGCGAAGAACAGCCGCAGGTCGAGGCGGACGGCGCCGCGGTAGACGGCCCAGCCGAGCGCGACCGCGACCGCGAGGCCGAGGACCGCGCCGAGGAGTGGGCTGGTGCTCGCTCCCGTCGCCTTCGCGCCGGCCCAGAGGAAGAGGGCCGTCTCGAGGCCTTCGCGCCCGACGGCGAGGAGCGCCATGACGACGACGGCACCCTTGCCCGCGGCGACGGCGTCGTCGAGGCGGTGGTGCAGGTCGGCCTTGAGGTGGCGGGCGGTCTTGCCCATCCAGAAGATCATCCAGGTGATGAGGCCGACGGCGACGATCGAGAGGGTGCCGCCGATCGCCTCCTGCGCCTCGAAGCTCAGCCCCTTGGGGCCGAACGTGAGCGCCGCACCGAAGCCGAGCGAGACGAGAGCCGCGATGCCGACCCCGGCCCAGAGGGCGGGCAGGAGGTCGCGCCGACCGGTCTTGACCAGGTAGGCGACGAGGATGCTGACGACGAGCGCGGCCTCGAGGCCTTCGCGCAGGCCGATGAGGAAGTTCGCGAGCACGGGTGCTGTCCTTCGGACGTGGGTAGCGGTTGCCGGCACGTCTTCTAAGGGAAGCCTTACCGAGCTGTCGCGAGCGTACTCCTGTCAGGGCATTTAGCGCACGCCCCTGTTGCATATTGGGCGTGACGTGTCGTGACGAGCCCTGGGGCTCGGCTCGCGCTCAGCGGCGGAGACGCAAGATCACGCTGGTCCTGCGGCCAGGACCTCGGACCGGAGCACCGGCCACGCGTCGCCGAACGCGGGAAGGAGAGGGAGGTCGACGACGTCCTCGACCGGGACCCAGCGCACCTCGAGGCTCTCGTCGTCGGCCTCCCGGACCGTGGCGGACGCACCGGGGCGGAGCACCCCGACGACCGTCGTGTACGACCAGGTGCCGTGGTCGAGGACGTGCGTCGAGCGGACGACGACGTCCGCGGGCTCGATCCCCGCCTCCTCGTGCGCCTCCCGCAGAGCGCCCTCGGTCGGCGTCTCGTCCGGCGCGATCGCTCCGCCCGGCACGCCCCACGTGCCGCCGTGGTGCGACCACACCGCGCGGTGCTGCAGCACGACCTCGACGCGAGCCTCGCCGTCGTCCAGCGTGACCGAGCGGGCGAGCAGCAACCCTGCGGCCCCGTTCAGACCCCAGTGCTTCTGCCCGCACGCGCAGTCGAGCCAGCCGTCGCCGGGGCGTCTGACGTGCCGAAGATCCATGGTGACGACGGTATCCCGCCCGTCGCGCGAAGGCCCGTCCGGGACGGGACGGTGCTGCACGGGCGGCCATGGACGCACGACGGCCGCCCCGCAGGTGCGGGGCGGCCGTCGTCGAGGCGATCGCGTCAGCGCGTGCGGTTCGCCAGGTAGTACTCGATCAGGCCGCGCGTGGACGGGTCCTGGGCGGACAGCGCGTCGGTGTCGCCGCCGACCGCAGGAGCGATCTCCATCGCGAGCTTCTTGCCGAGCTCGACGCCCCACTGGTCGAACGAGTCGATGCCCCAGACGATGCCCTGGACGAACGTGATGTGCTCGTACAGCGCGATGAGCTGGCCCAGGACCGACGGCGTGAGCGACGGCGCCATGATCGACGTCGTCGGGCGGTTGCCCGAGAACACGCGCGCGGAGACGAGCTCCTCGGGCGTGCCCTCCGCACGGACCTCGTCGGCCGTCTTGCCGAAGGCGAGCGCCTTCGTCTGTGCGAAGAAGTTCGACAGGAACAGCTCGTGGACGTCCGCGTCGCCGTCGCGCAGCGGGTGCGCGGGCGTCGCGACGGCGATGAAGTCCGCCGGGACGAGGCGCGTGCCCTGGTGGATGAGCTGGTAGAAGGCGTGCTGGCCGTTCGTGCCGGGCTCGCCCCAGAAGATCTCACCGGTCTGCGTCGTCACGGGCGAGCCGTCCCAGCGGACCGACTTGCCGTTCGACTCCATGGTCATCTGCTGCAGGTACGCCGCGAAGCGGTGCAGGTACTGCGCGTACGGCAGGACGGCGTGCGTGTGCGCGTCGAGGAAGTTGACGTACCAGACGTTGAGCAGGCCCATGAGGACGGGCACGTTCTGCTCGAACGGCGCGTTGCGGAAGTGCTCGTCCATCGTGTGGAAGCCTGCGAGGAAGTCGCGGAAGCCGTCGGGGCCGATCGCGATCGCGAGGCTCGTGCCGATGGCCGAGGTGACGGAGTAGCGGCCGCCGACCCAGTCCCAGAAGCCGAACGCGTTCTCGGGGTCGATGCCGAAGGCGGCGACCTTGTCGAGCGCCGTGGACACGGCGACGAAGTGCTTCGCGACGGCGCCGTTGCGGCTCTCCTCGGACGTGTCGATCGCGCCCGCGGCGGCGAGGGTCTCCCAGAGCCACTCGCGCGCGAGGCGCGCGTTCGTGAGGGTCTCGAGCGTGCCGAAGGTCTTGGACGCGACGATGAACAGCGTCGTCTCGGGGTCGAGGTCGCGGACCGTCTCGGCGACGTCGGACGGGTCGATGTTCGACACGAAGCGCAGCTCGATGTCGCCCGCGTACGGCTTGAGCGCCTCGTACGCCATGACGGGGCCGAGGTCGGAGCCACCGATGCCGATGTTGACGACCGTCTTGACGGCCTTGCCGGTCACGCCGGTCCACTCGCCCGAGCGGACCTTGTCGGCGAACGCGTAGACCTTCTCGAGGACGGCCTGGACGTCGCCGTCCACGTCCTGACCGTCGACCGTGAGGGCCGGGGTCATGCCCTTGGGGCGGCGCAGCGCGGTGTGCAGGACGGCGCGGTCCTCGGTGACGTTGATGTGCTCGCCCGTGAACATCGCCTCGGTGCGGCCGCGCAGGTCGACCTCCTCGGCGAGACGGACGAGGATCGCGAGGGTCTCGTCGGTGACGAGGTTCTTCGACAGGTCGACGTGCAGGTCGCCCGCGGTGCGGGTCAGGCGCGCCGCGCGCTGCGGGTCGGACTCGAACCATCCGCGAAGGTCGCCACGGAACTCGTCGCGGTGCGCGGTGAGGTCGCGCCAGGCGGCCGTGGTGGTGGCGTCGATCGGTGAGGTGGGCACAGCTCTCCCTAGGGTCGAAACAGCAGACGGGTCAACGGTACGCCGCGCGGCGGGCAGGCAGGCGGGACCTGTCGCCCACCGGACGCGGCGGGTCCGTCAGGAGATCGAGCAGATCGCGGTGCCCGCGCTGACGCTCGCGCCGACCGCGGTCGCGAGGCCCGTGACCGTGCCCGCGCGGTGCGCGACGAGTGGCTGCTCCATCTTCATGGCCTCGAGCACGACGACGAGGTCGCCCTGCTCGACCGTGTCGCCCTCGGCGACGGCGACCTTGACGATCGTGCCCTGCATCGGCGACGTGAGCGTGTCGCCCGAGGCCTGGGCCGTCGGTCGTCCAGAGGTGCGGCGCGAACGCTGGGGGCGGCTCGAGCCACCCCCGCGCTTCATGCTGAGCCCGGCGGGGATGACGACCTCGAGGCGCTTGCCCCCGACCTCGACGACGACGCGCTCGGTCGCGGGCGGCTCGGGCGCCGTGACGGTCTGGGCGGCCGCAGGGGCGGGCGCGAGCGCGGCGAGCTCCTCGGTGAACTCCGTCTCGATCCAGCGGGTGTGCACGGAGAACGGCTCGTCGCCCGCGGGGACGAACGCCTCGCAGTCCATGACGGCGCGGTGGAACGGGACGACGGTCGGGATGCCCTCGATGCGCAGCTCACGTAGCGCACGACGGGCGCGCTGGGCGGCCTGGTGGCGGTCTGCGCCCGTGACGATGAGCTTGGCGATCATCGAGTCGAACGCGCCCGAGACGACGTCGCCCTGGGTGACGCCCGAGTCGACGCGCACGCCGGGGCCGGCGGGCAGGTCGAAGCGGCTGATCGTGCCAGGGGCGGGCAGGAAGCCCGCGGCGGGGTCCTCGCCGTTGAGGCGGAACTCGAACGAGTGCCCGCGCGTCTCGACGGAGTCGTAGCCGAGCGGCTCGCCCGCGGCGACGCGGAGCTGCTCGCGCACGAGGTCGATGCCCGTGACCTCCTCGGTCACGGTGTGCTCGACCTGGAGGCGGGTGTTGACCTCGAGGAAGGACAGCGTGCCGTCGGTACCGACGAGGAACTCGCACGTCCCGGCGCCGACGTAGTCCGCCTCGCGGAGGATCGCCTTGGACGCCTCGACGAGCTGCTGCTCCTGGGCGGGCGTGAGGAACGGCGCGGGCGCCTCCTCGACGAGCTTCTGGTGGCGGCGCTGCAGCGAGCAGTCGCGCGTGGAGACGACGACGACGGTGCCGTGCGCGTCGGCGAGGCACTGGGTCTCGACGTGGCGTGGGCGGTCGAGGTAGCGCTCGACGAAGCACTCGCCGCGGCCGAACGCCGCGGTGGCCTCGCGGACGGCCGAGTCGTACAGCTCGGCGATCTCCTCGTGGGTGCGGGCGACCTTGAGGCCGCGGCCGCCGCCGCCGAACGCCGCCTTGATGGCGATGGGCAGGCCGTGCGTGCGCGCGAACTCCTCGACCTCGGCGACCGACTCGACGGGGTCAGGCGTGCCGGGCACGAGGGGAGCGCCGGCGCGCTGCGCGATGTGGCGTGCGCTGACCTTGTCGCCGAGCGCCTCGATCGCGTCGGGGGAGGGGCCGACCCACACGAGCCCGGCGTCGATCACGGCGCGCGCGAAGGCGGCGTTCTCGGCGAGGAACCCGTAGCCCGGGTGGACGGCGTCGGCGCCGCTGCGGCGGGCGACGTCGATCAGCTTGGGGATGTCGAGGTAGGTCTCCTGGGCGCGTGCGCCGCCGAGCGCGAAGGCCTCGTCCGCGAGGCGGACGTGGAGGGCTTCGCGGTCGGGGTCGGCGTAGACGGCGACGGAGGCGATCGAGGCGTCGGCGCATGCACGGATGACGCGGACGGCGATCTCACCTCGGTTGGCGATCAGGACCTTGGTGATAGCGGGCACGGCTCACGGTAACGCGGAAGAAGGTCCTAGATGGCGGCGGCACGGCCCTGTCGTGACAACACTGGACCCGGGACCAACTGGGGCCTGTCGCGTTGGTAGGAAACCTACAACGCTCGCAGGCTCATGTCCGGACTCCGGCGGCTGCGTTGTCGCGGCCGCACAAGCGGCTCAGCGGTTCCAGAGGTCCGGGAAGATCACGTCGACCTCGCTGAGGAGCTCGCGCAGCAGCGGGAGGCTGAGCCCGGTGACACCGTGGTGGTCGCCCTCGACACCCGTGACGAACGGGCCGCCGAGACCGTCGATCGTGAAGGCGCCCGCGACGTGCAGCGGCTCGCCCGTCGCGACGTACGCCTCGATCTCGCGGTCGCTCACGTCGGCGAAGTGGACGACCGTCGAGCTCGTCGCACCGATCGTCGCGCCCGTCCCTGCGTCGTCGGTGTCCCGCAGATCCACGAGCCAGTGGCCCGTGTGCAGCGTCGCAGAGCGGCCCCGCATCTGCTGCCAGCGAGCGGTCGCGGTCGCAGCGTCGTGCGGCTTGCCGAGGATCTCGCCGTCGATCTCGAGCATCGAGTCGCAGCCCAGCACGAGGACGTCGTCGTCCTCCTCGTCGGAGCCCTCCCACGCCGTCGCGACGTCCTGCGCCTTGGCCTGCGCCAGGACGAGGACCGCGTCCTCGGGCGCGAGCGGCCCGAGCCGCTCGGCCGCCTCGGCGAGCCGCGCCTCCTCGTCGACGCTCGACACGCGCACGAGCGGCTCGACCCCAGCAGCGCGCAGGGTCACCGAACGGGCAGGGGACGCCGAGGCGAGGACGAGGCGAGGCATGACCCGAGGTTAGCCGAGAGGTTCCGCGACCCCCGACCCGGGGACATTGGTCCCGGCGTCCGCCAGCCCGCGCGAACCATGATGGGAGGAGGAGATCGAGGGGTGCTCCTGGGCGGCGTCTCCTACCGCCACCCGGCCTCCCCGCTCCCCGACGGTAACGGTGCCGTCCCGCTGACAAGCGTGGGTGCGCCCGGGTTCACGTACCCCTCCGGGGCCTGGGTGCACTCACGCTTCTGCGTCGGTCGCCCCGTCACGAGTGCCCTCCAACACGCGGGGACGGGGCGACCTGCGTGGCCCGCAGGCCACCGCGTCAGCGCGCGAGCTCCTCGCGCAGCACGTCCAGCCCGACCGACCCCATCCGCAGCGCACGCGCGTGGAACGCCTTGAGGTCGAACGCCTCCCCGCGCGCCGCTGCAGCGTCGCGGGCGCCGTCGCGCGCCTGCTCCCACAGCCGCTGACCGACCTTGTACGACGGTGCCTGCCCCGGCCAGCCGAGGTAGCGGTCGAGCTCGAAGAGCACGAAGTCCTCGGGCATGTTGACGTTCGCGCGCAGGAACTCCCACGCCTTCGCCGCGTCCCACGTGCCGCCGCCCCAGCGTTCCGGGCAGGGCAGGCCGAGGTGCACGCCGATGTCGAGGACGACGCGCGCCGCACGCATGCGCTGACCGTCGAGCATGCCGAGCAGGTCGCCCGGGTCGTCGAGGAAGCCGAGGTCCTGCATGAGGCGCTCGGCGTACAGCGCCCAGCCCTCGCCGTGGCCGGACGTCCAGCACGCGAGGCGGCGCCACGCGTTGAGCGTCGCCCGCTCGTAGACCGCCTGGCCGACCTGCAGGTGATGTCCCGGCACGCCCTCGTGGTAGACGGTCGTGCGCTCGCGCCACGTGCTGAACGTCGTGACCGACGCTGGCACCGACCACCACATGCGGCCCGGCCGGCTGAAGTCGTCGCTCGGACCCGTGTAGTAGATCCCGCCCGTCTGCGTGGGCGCGATGCGGCACTCGAGGGTGCGCACGGGCTCCGGGACGTCGAAGTGGACGCCGTCGAGCGCCGTGATCGCGGCGTCGGACGTCTCCTGCATCCAGCGCCGCAGCGCGTCCGTCCCTTCGAGGCGGTACGCGGGGTCCGCGTCGAGCTGCGCGACGGCGTCCTCGACCGACGCGCCCGCGCCCGCGACGCGCGCCGCCGTGCGCTCCTGGTCCGCGACGACGCGCGCGAGCTCGTCGAGCCCCCACTCGTACGTCTCGCGCAGGTCCACGCGCGCCCCGAGGAAGTACCGCGACCACAGCGCGTAGCGCTCCTCGCCGACGGCGTCGACCGCCGGCGCCTGCGGCGCGATCTCAGACTCGAGGACGTCAGCGAGCCGGCCGTAGGCCGCCGCGGCGTCCTGCGCCGCGTTCTCGAGCTCGCGGCGCAGCAACGCGCACGACGACGACGGGTCGAGCACGGCGTCGACCTCCGGCCCCGACACGAACGACGTGAAGAAGCTCGACGACGGGTCGGCGAGCTCGCGCGCCTGCCGTATGCACGCCGCGACCTGGCGGACCGCGGCGACCTGACCGCGCGACGCCGCGAGCCGCAGGCTCTCGACGTACCCGTCGACCGCCGCAGGCAGCCCGCCGAGGCGCGACGCGACGTTCTCCCACGCCTCGACCGTCCCGGTCGGCATCAGGTCGAGGACGTCGCGCAGCTCCTGGACGGGGGAGGCGATCACGTTGAGCGGCGCGAGCGTCTCGCCCGTCTCCGCGAGCTCGACCTCCAGGCCGAGGCGCTCGCGGAGCGCGGCGACCGTGACGCGGTCGACGTCGTCGAACGTTCCCGGGTCGAGGGCTGCGACCGCGGCGAGCGTCGCGCGTGCCTGGGCGGCGCGCGCCTCGTCGCCTGCGGGCGACAGGTCGGGGACCTCGCCGTCGTGCCCCGCGACACCCATCGACGTCGCCGCGACCGGGTCGAGCCGGCACACCGCCTCGAGGTGCGCCTCCGCGACGCGGTCGACTTCGCTGGCAGGACGGACAGGAGGCGTGACGGTCATACGCCCAGGCTAGTGCGGCACGCTGGACGCGCCGACGAGGCCGCGCGCCGCCGACCCGGCCCGGATCTACCGGCGGACGCCGGGACATTCGTCCCGAGCGGCGCAGTTCCGGCACCGCGACGATGGGACCTGGACCTTCCGGAGGGGTGCTCATGCCAGCAACGACCACGACCAGCGCCGCGGGCGACACGGACGTCGACGTCGACCTGCCCGCTGGTGAGCGTGACGAGCCGCGCACGCGTGCCGTCACCGAGATGCCGGGCTTCCGCCACAGCCGCACGTGGATCTTCGCCACGATGCTGTTCTCCGCGTGCCTGAGCCTCGTGGCCTCCTTCACGCTGTCCTACGACGCCCTCCTCCTCGCGGCGAACCCCGACCAGCAGCTCGCGTGCGACATCAGCTCGGTGCTCAGCTGCGGCACGGTCGCGCTGTCGTGGCAGGCGTCGCTGCTCGGCTTCCCGAACGCGTTCCTCGGCATGATGTGCGAGCCGGTCGTCATCACGATCGCCGTCGCCGGGCTCGCAGGCGTGCGCTTCCCGCGCTGGTTCATGTTCACCGCCCAGGCGATCTACCTCGTGGGCCTCACCTTCGCGTACTGGCTGTTCACGCAATCCATGTGGGACATCGGCGCGCTGTGCCCGTGGTGCCTCGTCATCACGCTCGGCACGACGCTCGTCTTCATGACGCTCCTGCACCACAACATCCTTCACGACAACCTCTACCTGTCGCCGCGGATGCAGGAGCGGGCCCTCGCGTTCGTCCGCTCCGACGCCGACCTGTTCGTCACGATCGGGGTGCTCGTCACGATCGTGGCGCTCATCGTGTCCAAGTACGGCGCCGTGCTGCTCGGCTGAGACGGGAGCAAAGGCCCGACGAGGAGGCGCGGGCGAGGTGACCTGCGTCCTGTACCGGACATGTCTCGTCCGGTGTCCGAGCTGCGGTTGTGGTGTTGCTCGGTCGATCTAGCGAAGGCTCCAGCGCCAGTCGTCGCCGGTGCGGCCGAAGCCGTCGCCGCTCCGACCGGCTCCGCGGCGCCACGCTGAGCGCGGGGCCGGCGCTGCCGGCTCCACGTCGTCCTGCTGCGCGGCCGCCAGGCCGGCGATGAGCGCGGCGACCTCGTCCTCGTCGGGGGTGCCGCGGACGACCCGGACCGGGGGCAGCTCGGTCATCTGGACGCTCACTCCTCGTCGTCCTCGTCGTCGTCCTCGCTCGCGACGAAGGTGACGCTCCAGTGCTGGACGTCGAGGCCCGCGGCCTCGAGCTGGTCCGCGGTCGCGGCGCCGACCGAGTCGACGACCGCGAAGCGTGCCTCGTCGGAGAGGGCGCCGTCGACGTCCACGACGAACGACAGCTCGAACGCGCCGCTCTCGTCGTCGTCCTCGTCGTCCTCGTCGTCGTCCTCGTCCTCCCACGACTCGCTCGTGTGGCCCGAGACGAGACCGAGCTGCTCCTCGAACGCCTCGCTGAGGCGCGAGTTGAGCTTTCCGATCCGGTCCTCGAGGTCACCGACGCGCGGGTCGTCCTCCGCGGTCGCGGCGTCGAACTCCGCACGCACGCCCACGGCGGTGCTCACGTAGGAGTGCAGCAGCTCGCTCAGCTCGTCGACGAGCGCGTGCAGCGGGGCAGCGTCGACGACGAGGGGAGCGCCGTGGCGCGGGTCGTCGTCCTCGTCCTCGTCGAGAGCGTCGTCGAGGTCCTGGTCGCCGAGGAGCGCGTCGTCGGTCGCGTCGCCGGTCAGCCCCGACAGGTCGTCGGGGATGTCAGCAGGGTCGGGAGTGTTCGCAGAGCTCGTCACAGGGGGATGTTCCCATGCTTCTTGGGCGGGAGCGACGCGCGCTTGGTGCGCAGCGCGCGCAGTGCGCGCACGACCTGGACGCGCGTGGTCGACGGCTCGATGACGTCGTCGACGTAGCCGCGCTGCGCGGCGTCCCACGGGTTGACGATCGCGTCCTCGTACTCGGCGGTCAGGCGCTGGCGCTCCGCCTCGACGTCGAGCCCGGCGTCGGCGGCGGCCTTGAGGGCGCCGCGCTGCAGGATGTTGACGGCGCCACCCGAGCCCATGACGGCGATCTGGGCGGACGGCCACGCGAGGTTGATGTCGGCGCCGAGCTGCTTGGAGCCCATGACGATGTAGGCACCGCCGTAGGCCTTGCGCGTGATGACCGTGACGAGGGGGACCGTCGCCTCGGCGTACGCGTAGATGAGCTTCGCGCCGCGGCGGATGATGCCGTTCCACTCCTGGTCGGTGCCGGGCAGGAAGCCCGGGACGTCGACGAGCGTGAGGACGGGGATGTTGAAGGCGTCGCACGTCCGCACGAAGCGCGCGGCCTTCTCGGCGGCGTCGATGTCGAGCGTGCCGGCCATGTTGAGCGGCTGGTTCGCCACGATGCCGACGGACTGTCCCTCGACGTGCGCGAAACCGACGAGGACGTTCCCGGCGAACAGGGGCTGCACCTCGAGGAACTCGCCGTCGTCGACGATGTGCTCGATGACCGTGCGCATGTCGTACGGCTGCGAGTCGGACGCGGGGACGAGCGTGTCGAGCTCGAGGTCCTCCTCGGTGATCTCGAGGTCGACGTCGAGCGGGAACGCCGGCGCGTCCGTCATGTTGTTCTGCGGCAGGTAGGCCAGCAGGTGGCGGACGTAGTCGATCGCGTCGTCCTCGTCGGCACCCATGTAGTGGGCGACGCCGGAGCGGGTGCTGTGCGTCGTCGCGCCGCCGAGCTCCTCGAAGCCGACGTCCTCGCCCGTCACGGCGCGGATGACGTCGGGGCCGGTGATGAACATGTTGGACGTGCCGTCCGCCATGACGATGAAGTCGGTGAGGGCGGGGGAGTAGACGGCGCCGCCCGCGCTCGGGCCGAGGATGAGCGAGATCTGCGGGATCACGCCGGACGCGGCGACGTTGCGGCGGAAGATCTCGGCGAACTGCGTGAGCGCGGCGACACCCTCCTGGATGCGTGCGCCGCCGCCGTCGGAGATGCCGATGAGCGGCACGCCGGTGCGCAGCGCGAGGTCCATGACCTTGGTGATCTTCTGGCCGTGCACCTCACCGAGACTGCCGCCGAAGACCGTGAAGTCCTGCGAGTAGATGCACACCTGCCGCCCTTCGACGGTGCCGTGCCCGACGACGACGCCGTCGCCGGGGATGCGCTTCTTGTCGAGGCCGAAGTTCGTCGACCTGTGCGTCGCGAACGCGTCGAGCTCGACGAAGCTGCCCTCGTCGAGGAGCGCCTCGATGCGCTCGCGGGCGGTCTTCTTGCCGCGGGCGTGCTGCTTCTCGCGCGCAGCCGCCTCGGGGGCGTCGATCGCTGCCTTGCGTCGTTCCTGCAGATCAGCAAGCTTCGAAGGGGCGCCGGTCGCGGTGGTGGTGTTCACGTCGGTCACCCCCCGAGCCTAGGACGCGCCCTCGTCGCCGCCAGTGCAGGCCGCGCACGGCTAAGGGCGGGAGATTTCGTCGGGAACGCACAAGCGCGAGCCGCGGGCGGGGGCAAGATGGGGTCATGGACGACGTCACTGCGCTGCCCCCGCGTCTCCGGCTCGACGCCGAGCTGGTCCAGGACCTGCTGAGGGCGCCGACCGGGATCGCGGCGCGCGTCGTCGTGCTCGACGAGGTCGGGTCGACGAACACGTTCCTCGTCGAGGAGGCGCGCGCGCAGCCCCACGCGTGGCCGATGCCGTCGCTCGTCGTCGCGGACCACCAGACGCAGGGCCGCGGTCGGCTCGACCGCGCGTGGCAGACGCCGCCGCACACGGCGCTGACGTGCTCGCTCCTGCTCGCGCCCGGCACGCCGCGCGAGACGTGGGGCTGGCTGCCGCTGCTGACGGGCCTCGCGGCGTCGCGCGCCGTGAGCGCGACGACGGGCGTGAAGGTGCTGACGAAGTGGCCGAACGACCTGCTCGTCGAGGCGCCCGACGGCGAGGACATGCTCGGGTGGGGGCCGCTGCGGAAGGTCGGTGGCATCCTCACGGAGGTGGTCGACGACGAGCGCGTGGTCGTCGGGCTGGGCCTGAACGTGCTGCAGACGGCGGACGAGCTGCCCGTGGCGAGCGCGTCGTCGTTGTGGCTCGCGGGTGCTGCGCCGTCGCGGGAGGTGCTGCTGACGGCGCTGCAGGAGTCGCTCGCGGAGGTCGTGCGGCAGTGGCGCGAGGCCGACGGTGACGCGGTCGCGGCGGGGCTGGGCGCCGAGGTCGAGGCGCGGATGGCGACGATCGGCCGTGACGTGCGGGTTCTCGTGCCGGGCGGCAAGGAGGTGCGCGGCGCCGCGGTGGCCCTCGGGGCGGACGGCTCGCTCGTCGTGGAGCAGGCGGGCGGCGAACGGCGCGAGGTGCGCAGTGGTGACGTGAGCCACGTTCGGACGGTCGGGTCCGCCTAGGATGGAGTCGTGCACTCCTCCTGGTCCAACGCTGCTCAGCAGCTCATCGCAGCGCTCCTCGGCGGCGGACCTGAGCTGAACCTGGACGAGCTCGCCGAGCAGGCGGGGCTCGAGCCGGAGTTCGCGCAGCGGTACTGGCAGCTCATGGGCCTGCCGGTGACGGACCCGTCTGCGCGGGAGTTCACGCAGGAGGACGCGCAGGCGCTGCGGCACCTGGCGCAGGAGTCGACCCGCGAGGGGCTCGACGAGCGCACCATGGGCACGCTGATCCGCTCGGTCGGGCACTCGACCGAGCGGTTGTCGCTGTGGCACTTCGAGGCGCTCGTCGACCACTTCGTCCGGCGCGAGGGCGTGAGCGACCCGGAGGCGCGGCTCAAGGCCGCGCAGGCGATGTCGCGCCTCGCGCCGGCGTTCGAGAAGCAGCTCGTGCACGCGTGGCGCCGGCAGATGGCGGCGCTCGTGGGGCGGCAGGCGGTCGAGTTCGGCGAGGGTGTGCGGCGCGACTCGGTCGCGCGGGCGGAGGGCGGCGAGCTGCCGTTGCCGCGTGCGGTCGGGTTCGCGGACATCGTGTCCTTCACGCGTCTGACGGCGCAGATGGGCGCGACGGAGTTCGCGGAGTTCATCCAGACGTTCGAGACGCGTGCGCGTGACATCGTCACGGCCAACGGCGGCCGCGTGGTCAAGACGGTGGGGGACGCGCTGCTGTTCATCGCCGACGACGTCGTGACGGGCGCGAACGTCGCGCTGAGCCTGGCGAGCGCGGACGAGTCGGACATGGCGGTCGCGGGCTTCGCGGGGCGGCCGGTGCGGGTGAGCCTCGTATGGGGACGCGTGCTGTCGCGCTTCGGTGACGTGTTCGGCCCGAGCGTGAACCTGGCGTCCCGACTGACGGACCAGGCGGCGCCGTCGACCGTGCTCATGGACCAGGTGACGGCGCACCGTCTGGTGAACAACCCGCGCTTCGCGCAGACGACGCTCGAGCCGCGCGAGGTCGCGGGGCTCGGTGTGCTGACGCCGGTCCGGCTGGACTGGGCGCGCGCGCCCGAGGCGCACTGACGCGTCTGCTGGTGCGAGCGCCCGCCGCCGCTCGCGTCCGCTGCGGTCGGGCCCGTCCGTCCGCTGCGCCCGAGCCCGTCAGTCGACGGGCTCGATGAGCTGCGGCCCTTCCGTGGTCGCGGTGCTGACGGCGGGGCTCACGGGGTACCACTCGAGCCCGGGGACGGGCGCCTCGAGGAGTGCCCGCGCGTCGTCGGCGCCCGTCGTGGGGGCGAGCCACTCGTCCCACAGGTCCGGCTGCAGGATGGCGGGGACGCGGTCGTGGAGGTCGAGCATGTCGCCCGTCGCGGCCTTCGTGATGACGGTCGTGGTGACGAGCCAGCGCGCCGGGTCGTCGTCGGCCTTCGTCTTGTCGCGCCAGAACTCATAGAGGCCTGCGAACGCCGTGACGCCGTCGGCAGTCGGGCGGATGAAGTACGGCTGCTTGCGCGCCTTCGGGTCTGCGCCGGCCTTCCACTCGTAGTAGCCCTCGGTCGGGACGAGGCAGCGGCGTGCGGCCATCGGCTTGGCGAACGCGGGCTTGTCGAGGAGCGTCTCGCTGCGTGCGTTGATCATGCGGGCGCCGCCCCTGGGGTCCTTCGACCATGAGGGCACGAGCCCCCAGCGCGCGAGCCTGAGCGACCGCTCGGCCGCCGCGCCCGGTGCCGCACCGCGTGGTGCGCGCTCGACGACGATCCGCACCGGGTCCGTGGGCGCGACGTTCCACGACGCCTGCCACGCCGCGAGCTCCGGGTCGAGGGGGAGCGTCGGGTCGATCATGAAGGCGTCGAGCAGGTCCTGGGTCTGCCGGAAGGAGGCGAAGCGTCCGCACATGCCTCCACTGTCGCGCACGCCTGTGACATCGGCACGGGCGGGGTGCGCGGCGCAGGAAGGGGAGGGTCCTCGCCCTGGTCAGGGACGAGCCGCCAGGGGGATGCTTCCAGCACGCGGGCGCGCCTGCTGAGGCGAAGCGCGGGGCCGTCGCCTTGTGACGAGCGAGACGTGAAGATCGGGCTCTCGCGCGGCAGGCCGCAGGATCGAATCGATAAGATCGAGCGTGTGAGCCGCACCCCGAACGACCCCACCCACGCCCCGCCCGCACCTCGGGGCGCAGGTTTCAAGTGGGTCCTCATGCTCGGCGCGCTCGCGGCTCTTCCGGCGATCACGGTCGACATGTACCTCCCGTCGCTGCCCACGGTCGCAGTCGACCTGAACTCCACTGCGGCGGCCGCGCAGCTCACGGTCTCGGGGATGCTGCTCGGCGGTGGTATCGGCCAGCTCGTCATCGGGCCCTTCTCCGACCGGTTCGGCCGCCGCCTGCCCGTCCTCCTCGGAGTCGCGGCCCACGTCCTCGTGTCGCTCGCGTGCATCGTCGCTCCGACGATCGAGGCGCTCATCGCGCTGCGCGTCCTGCAGGGCTTCTTCAATGCGGCGGCGTCCGTCGTCGCGATCGCGGTCATCCGTGACCGTTTCGTCGGGGCCGAGGCTGCGCGACTTCTGTCGCGGCTCATGCTCGTCATCGGCGTCGCGCCGCTCTTCGCGCCGACGGTCGGTGGCGCGATCGCCTCCCGGGGCACGTGGCACCTCGTGTTCGCGGCGCTCGCGGTGATCGGCGCGGTGCTGCTCGTCATCGTGTGGCGCTTCATGCCGGAGACGCTGCCGGGGGACCGGCGGCGCATCGCGGGGCCGCGCGGCGTCTCGGCGGGCTACGCGTCGCTCCTCAAGGACAAGAAGTTCATGGCGGTCGCCGTCATCCCCGGGCTGGGGCAGGCGGTGATCATGTCGTACGTCGTCGGGTCGACGTTCGTGCTGCAGGAGGAGTACGGGCTCAGCGAGCAGCAGTTCGCGATCGCGTTCGCGATCAACGGTGTGGCGCTCGTCGGGTCGGCGCAGCTCAACGCGGCGCTCGTGCGGCGCGTGGCGCCGGTGCGCATCCTGCGCCTGGCGCTCGTCGTCCAGCTCGTGCTCGCGGGCGTCCTCGTCGCCGTGTCGGCGACGGGCGCGGGCGGGCTCGTCGCGCTGCTGTGCGTGCTGTGGCTCGTGCTCGGCATGCAGGGCATGATCCCGGCGAACGCGTCGATGATCGCGCTGACGCCGTACGGGCACATGGCCGGCACGGCGGCTGCGCTCATGGGTGCGATGCAGGCGGGCCTGTCCGGCCTGATCAGCCCGCTCGTCGGGGTCTTCGGCGGGACGGGCGTGGCGATGGCGTCGGTCATGGCGTTCTCGATCGCGACGGCGGTGACCGTGCTCGCGATCGCGACGCCGGCCTACCGGCGCGGCGGCGCCTGGGGCGACGCGTCCTGACGTCGGGCAACGCCGCTGGCCGAGACGCGGGCCGTGCATACTGTGGGCCATGCGCATCACCGCCAAGATCGACTACGCCCTGCGTGGCTGTCTCGAGCTCGCGACCACCTACGACGGCGGGTTCGTCAAGGCGGACAAGGTCGCCGCGGCGCAGCAGATCGCGGCGCCGTTCATGCTCTCGATCCTCGGTGATCTGCGCGGCGCCGGGCTGGTCGAGTCGAGGCGCGGCGCCGACGGCGGCTACCGTCTTGCGCGCGACCCGAGGACGATCTCGGTCGCGGACGTGATCCGCGCGATCGACGGCCCGCTCGCGAACATCGCGGGCGTGCAGCCGGAGGACGTCGACTACCAGGGCGCGGCGACGCACCTGCGCGAGACCTGGGTGGCGCTGCGCGTCGCGATGCGCACGGTCCTCGAGCACGTGTCGCTCGCCGACGTCGCCTCCGGAGACCTCCCGCCCGCCGCGACCGAGATGCTCGCGAAGCCGGAGGCGTGGGTCACGCGCCCGCTGCCGGGGACCGCCTCGCGGGACTGACGCCGCTCGACAGCGCAGGTGGCTGCGCCCGCGCGAGGAACGCGGGCCGCTATGCTCGCCGGGCGGTCACAGGGGCCGTGTCATTCGTGTGCGCGGCAGGGGTCGCGCCACCACCCTGAGCGGGGGGCCTTCCGTGCGTTCATACAAGATCATCGCGTTCTGCGCCTACGGCGTCGGCGTCCTCCTGCTGGGAGCCTTTGCGGCGTTCTACGTGATGAACGCCGCCCTCCTCGCGATGTCGTCGCCCGGCCTGTCGAGCGAGCCGCAAGTGCGTGCGAGGGGAACCGTCGTCTACGCCGGACCCGGGCAGGTCTACAACCAGGACGAGATCGACGAGGCAAGGCGGGCCGCCGAGGCGGAAGGTCTCGGGCCGGAGGAGGCCTGGATCCCGGAGGAGTCGGTCGGCCCGTGCACGGTGACGTACGCCTTCGAGGTCGATGGCGCGCGCTACGAGGCGACCGAGCTCAACCCGAGGCAGGCCGCGTGGTGCGACCTCAAGGTCGGTGATCCCGTCGATCTCGCCTATCCCGTGGGGCATCCCGAGAAGTCCCACGACGACTATGACAAGGCCTGGCGCGACGGCCAGCGCGATGGCAACGAGGTCCTCGCCGCCATCGCGGGTGCCGCGGCGGTCGTCATCGCCTTTGGCGTCGTCGTCCATGTGCGCGGACGGCGCCGCGCGGCGACCGAGCGTGCTGCCGCCGGGCTCGTCGACCGGACCCCTACCCGGTAGCCGGTCTAGCGACTCCCTGCGGGAGGGTTAGTGCTGGTCCGGGCCCCGGGTGAGTTGTCCACAGTCACCGCGCGCCACGTCCGAAAACCCCCTATGGTCTGCTTTGGCGTGCCGCGGGGGCGGTCGCCAGCACCCGCGGGGGCGGGGGCAGGACGGGGGAGAACGTGGACGGTGTGGCCATCCTCGAGCGCGAGGTGCGCGAGCTCATCCGACGCCGGGGGATCGACCCTGAGCGCGACGCGAGCGACCTTGCGCTCCTCGTCCGCGAGGCGGTCGAGGACTACGACCGGCGCTCCGGACGCGGCGTCGTCCCGGCACTCGCCGACGCCGACGTCGCGACGCGTGAGATCGTCGCCGCCGTCGCAGGCATGGGACCGCTCCAGCCGTACCTGGACGACCCCGAGATCGAGGAGATCTGGGTCAACGGGCCCCACCGGGTCTTCGTCGCCCGCCGCGGGGTCCCCGAGCTGACGACGACGATCCTCACCGAGAGCCAGCTGCGTGACCTGGTCGAGCGGATGCTCAAGTCGAGCGGCCGACGCCTCGACCTGTCGTCACCGTTCGTCGACGCGACGCTGCCCGACGGTTCGCGCCTGCACGTGGTGATCCCCGACATCACCCGGCAGTGGTCCGTCAACATCCGCAAGTACGTCGTCGCGGCGCGCGGGCTCGAGGACCTCGTCGCGCTCGGCTCGCTGACCGTCCACGCCGCACGCTTCCTCGACGCATCCGTCCGCGCGGGCCTCAACATCCTCGTCTCGGGTGCGACGCAGGCGGGCAAGACGACGATGGTGAACGCCCTCGGCGGTTCCATCCCCGCCAAGGAGCGCGTGATCGTCTGCGAGGAGGTCTTCGAGCTCAAGCTGACGTGCCGCGACACCGTCGCGATGCAGTGCCGGCAGCCGAGCCTCGAGGGCACCGGCGAGATACCGCTGCGACGGCTCGTCAAGGAGGCGCTGCGCATGCGCCCCGACCGGATCGTCGTCGGCGAGGTGCGCGAGGCCGAGAGCCTCGACCTCCTCATCGCGCTCAACGCTGGCATCCCGGGCCTGGCGACCCTGCACGCGAACTCCGCCCGGGACGCCGTGGCCAAGCTCTGCCTCCTGCCGCTCCTCGCCGGGGAGAACGTCTCGTCGTCGTTCGTCGTGCCGACCGTCGCGTCCGCGATCGACCTGGTCGTCCACCTCGGCGTCGGCGCAGACGGGGCTCGCCGGGTCGAGCAGGTCGCAGCCGTCCCAGGCCGCGCGGAAGGCGGCGTCGTCGAGCTTGCGGACGTCTTCCGGACGGTCGACAACGTCCTCGTGCGCGCCGACGGCTTCCCACCTGGCATCGAGCGCTTCGAGCGCGCGGGCATCGACATCGCTGCCGAGCTGCGGGCGGCGAGCTGATGGCGGTCGTCGTCGGCCTCCTGCTCGGCGCGGGGGTCCTCTGCCTGTGGCTGTCCTGCTGGGAGCAGCCGGACAAGCCGCGCGGCATGACGCGGGCAGCCCGGATGGACGACGCCCTGCGCGCGGCTGGCATGCCGGGCGTACGTGTGCGCAGCATCGTGGGGCTGTGCGTCGGGAGCGCGCTCGTCGTCCTTCTCGTCGCGTTCGCCGCCACCCGCTCCCTCCCCATCGCGGTAGCGTTCGCGGTCATCGCCGCGGGGGCGCCCGTCGCGATCGTCCGCCACCGCGCCCGCAAGCACCGGGACTCGCTGCGGGAGGTCTGGCCCGAGGTCGTCGACCACCTCGCCTCCGGCGTGCGCGCAGGGCTCTCGCTGCCGGAGGCGCTCAGCCAGCTTGCGGTGCGCGGCCCCGAGGAGCTGCGTGAGCCGTTCGCAGCGTTCGCACGCGACTACCGTGCGACCGGACGCTTCAACGACTGTCTGGACGACCTCAAGACCCGGATGGCGGACCCGGTCGCTGACCGCATCGTCGAGGCGCTCCGGCTCAGCCGGGAGGTCGGCGGGACAGACCTCGGTCGCCTGCTGCGCACCCTGTCAGCCTTCTTGCGCGAGGACCTGCGGACGCGCGGTGAGCTCGAGGCGCGGCAGAGCTGGACCGTCGCTGGAGCGAGGCTCGCCGTCACGGGCCCGTGGGTCGTCCTCGCGATGCTGAGCACGCGTCCGGAGACGGCGTCGGCCTACAGCTCGGTCGAGGGGGCGCTCGTGCTCGCCGCGGGCGGAGCCTGCTCCGCGTTCGCCTACTGGGCCATGCTCCGGATCGGACGGCTCCCTGACGACGTGCGGGTGCTGCGATGAGCCCGGACCAGGTCAAGGGCGCGATCATCGGGCTCCTCGGCGGCCTGGGAGTCCTGACGGTCGTGTGGCGGCTCCGCGCGCGACGCATCACCTTCGCGTCCCGCGTCGCCCCCTACGTCGGGAGGCGGGACACGGGGTCGGCCCTGCTCGAGGAGCGTCGCGCCATCACGCCGTTCCCCGCGCTCGAGATGTTGCTCTCGCCCTGGGTCGCGAGCCTCGAGGGGCTCGTCGCTCGGCTGGGCACGCCGACTGCTCAGCTCCGCCGTCGGCTGCAGCGCGCAGGCTCCCGCTGGACCGTCGAGCAGTACCGCGCCCAGCAGCTGCTCTGGGGCACGGTCGGTCTCGCCGTCGGCCTGTTCTTGGCCCTCGTGCTCTCCGCGACCCGCAGCCTGCCGGTCCCGCTCGGCGCCTTCCTCGTGCTCATCGCAGGCGCGACCGGCGCCATGCTCCGCGACCGCGCGCTGACACGGACGATCCGCGACCGCGACGAGGTCATGCTCCTCGAGTTCCCCACGATCGCGGAGCTGCTCGCGCTCGCGGTCGCCGCGGGCGAGGCCCCGGTCGCCGCGCTGCAGCGCGTCGCGCGCAAGGCGAGCGGGGAGCTGTCGCACGAGCTACGGACGACGCTCGCCGACGTCCACGCCGGCGCGTCGCTGAGCGCCGCGCTCGAGGGTCTCGCGGACAGGACCGGCCTCGCGCCGCTCAGCCGTTTCGCGGAGGGAGTGGCCGTGGCCGTCGAGCGTGGCACACCCGTCGCGGAGGTCCTCAGGGCGCAGGCGCAGGACGTGCGCGAGCAGGGCAAGCGGACGCTCATGGAGGTGGGCGGCCGCAAGGAGGTCCTCATGCTCGTGCCGGTCGTCTTCCTCGTCCTGCCGGTCACCGTCGTCTTCGCCGTGTTCCCGTCGCTCTTCGTCCTGAGGATCGGCCTGTGACGGCCGCACACGCTCTGCCAGTACATGCACGACCGGCGCCCGAGGCGGGCGCCGGAACAACCGTCAGGAAGGAACACCATGAACCAGGGGCGCACGATCGGGAGAGCGCGGTACGCGGCGTGGAAGGCGCGCCTGGCCGCGCGGTTCCTGAGGGCCGGACGTCAGGACCGGGGCGACGTCCCGGGATGGGTTCTCGTCACGATGATGAGCGCGGGGCTCGTCATCATCCTGTGGGCCGCTGCCGGCGGCCTGCTCAGCGAGCTCTTCACGGACGCGGTCAAGGGCGTCAAGGGTCCCTGAGCACGCACACGCCGACCGGGCCCGGGGCTGACGACGGATCAGCCGCCGTCGGGTTCGTCCTGGTCGGCGCCCTCGTCGTCGTGCTGTTCGTCGCGGTGCTCCAGCTCGCGCTCGTGCTCCACGTGCGGACGACGCTCGTCGACGCGGCGGCCGAAGGTGCGCGCCTCGCCGCGCGCGCGGACAGCCGTGCCCAGGACGGCGTGGCCCGGACGGTCGACCTCGTCACGTCGTCGTTGTCCGACAGGTACGCGAGCGACGTCACCGCCGACACGATCCGGCGGGACGACGTCCTGCTCGCCGAGGTGACCGTCAAGGCCCCGGCGCCCGTCATCGGGCTGCTCGGGTCAGCAGGCACGATCACGGTCCGGGGTCACGCGATCCTGGAGGAGCAGTGAGCACGCGGCAGCCGGCCCTGACCCGGCGCCTCGTCGGCCGCGTCGGCGCCGCTGACGACACCGGTAACGCGCAGGTCGAGTTTCTCCTCGTCGCGGTCGTCTTCATCGTCCCGCTCGTGTACCTCGTCGTTTTCCTCAGCCAGGTCCAGGCGGCAGCCTTCGCGACCGAGGGCGCAGCGCGCGACGTCGTGCGGGCGTACACGATCGCCGACGACGACGCAGACGCGGCGGCGCGCGCCGCAGCGTCGGTCAAGGTCGCTCTCGAGGACCACGGACTCTCGCCCGACCGCGTGACGGTCGACGTCGACTGCGAGGCGCCGTGCGTGACGCCGGGACGCGAGGTCGCGGTGAACGTCCGCGTGCGGGTGCCGCTGCCTGGGGTCTCGAGCATCGGCCTCGACGGGATGGTCGTCCCTGTCGAGGCGTCGCACCGCGGCGTCGTCGACCGGCTGCGGGCGGCGCCGTGATGCGGAAGGAAAGAGCGGCGCGCACGGCGCGCCGCCTCCGAGACGACGACAGCGGGCAGGTGCTCGTGCTCGCCATCGGCTTCGTCGCGGTCGCCCTCGCGCTCATCGCGACGGTCGCTGCGGTGACGAGCGTCCAGCTCGAGCGCAAGCGGCTGCTGTCCGTCGCCGACGCGGCCGCCGCCTATGCCGCAGGGACGTACGACGAGGCGCTGTTCCACTCGAGCTTCGACCGCATCGGGGACGGCGCTCCCGGGCCGGCGATCGTGCTGACCGACGCGTCCGTCGCCAAGGGTGCGCAGGAGTACCTCGCGGCGTCCTCCGGCGTCGTCTCGCTTCGCGAGGTCCAGCTCGTGTCGGCGACGTCGCCCGACGGGCAGACCGCCGTCGTCGAGCTCTCGGGCGTTGCCCGCCCGGCGCTCGTCGGCTGGCTGACGGACGTGCTCGACGACGACGGCGGAGTCCGCATCGTCGTCCAGGGCGCCGCCCGCGGCGGCTGACAGCCGGGCGGGCTAGCGCGCGGTCACGTCGAAGTTGTGGCGGAACACGTTGTCCGGGTCCACCTCAGCCTTCAGCGCGCGCAGACGCTCGAGCGTCGCCGGCGGGAACGCCTCCGCCACCCGCTCCGGATCACGGCTCGTCTCGAAGCTCGCGTACAACCCGACCATGTGCTCGCGCAGCGGCGCCCACACCCGCTCCAACGATTCCTCGGACCGGCCCATCGCCGAGACCGCGAACTGCGCACCCCGGTGCGCGAACGCCGTCGCCTCCGCCGGCACGTCCGCCGTCGCACCACCGAGCGCACGGATCTGGAAGAAGTAGATCTCGCCCGACGCCAACGCCTCCGCAGCCGCCCGCGCAAAGTCCGGCGTCACATGCTCCAGCAGACCCGACCGGGAGTGGGGCTCACCGTCAGAGACGTGCCCCTCCTCCGGAGCGTTCGCGATCACCGCCTCGTACGTCGTCAGCCGCACGTCCTGCCCGTACAACGGCGAGATCGCCGCGATCGGCTGCAGCCGCTCCACGATCGTCTCCGCATCGTCCGAGACCACCATCGACATCGTCTGCACCACAGGCGGCTGCCCCGCCCGCGGCGCCCCCGTCAGCAAGAAGCTCGTCAGGTCGCGCGGCGCCGACTCGACCACCGCACCCCACCGCACCAGGTAGTCCACCGGGTCCGAGAAGTCCTGCGTCAGCACCCCCCAGCCGACCTCGCCCACCTCGCCAGCCTCGATCTCGAACGACGTCACCACACCCAGGTTGCCGCCCGCCCCGCGTACACCCCAGAACAGCTCCCCGTTCTCGTCTGCGCTCGCACGCACCACCGACCCGTCCGCGAGCACTATCTCCACCGCCCGCACCCGGTCGATCGTCAGCCCCTGCGACCGGCTCAGGAAGCCCACACCGCCCGCCGTCGCGAGGCCGCCCACGCCCACACCACCGAAGTCGCCCGACGTCACCGCCCACCCGAACGGCGAGAGCGCCCGCGCCACGTCCATCCAGCGTGCCCCCGGCTCCACCCGCACGAGCCGCGCCGCCTCGTCCAGCACCTCGACCTTGTTCATGCGCGACAGGTCCAGCACCAGGCCACCGTCGTTCGTCGACCGGCCCGAGATGCCGTGCCCGCCCGAGCGCACCCCCAGGTCCAGGTCCGGGTGCCGACGCGCGAACGCGAGCGCGTCGGCCACCTCCGCCGTGCTGCGCGGCCGCAGCACCAGGCCCGGGCTGCCGCCGCGCATGTACCCGCCACGAAGACGGTGGAACTCGCGGTCGCCCGGCTCCACCGCGAGCTCGCGCAACGACTCGGGAACGTCGTCGTACGCGACGCCCTCGCGGCGCAGCGCGAGCGACGCCCGCGGCCGCACCCGCACACCCGCAGAACCACCCGGCACCTCGCGGTCCACGGCGTCCCGCAGCGCAGGCGCGACGTCCTGCGCGAACTCCCGCAGCACGTTCGGGTCGTCGCTCGCGACGATGAACGTCCCCGCCCCCTGCTCGACGACGAGCGGCAGCAGGTCCTCGACCCACGACTCGGCCGGGCCGTCGAGGAAGCCCCGCCGCACGGGCGTGAAGCGCCCGTTGATGTTGAGCAGACGCCGCACCTCGCGCGGGTCACGCCCCGCCGCCTCCGCCGCCTCGTCGATCGCCGCGTTGCCGCGCGCGAACGCCCTGGTCCCGTCGCCGCCGTCGTCCTGCGCGAGGTAGGAGAGGGAGGGCAGCCAGCCGTCCGCCTTGCGGCCCACGAGCCGCAGCATGCGCGGCTTGAGCGCGCCCAACCAGATCGGTACGTCGTGCGCGGGCGCAGGGCCGCGCTTCGCGCCGTCGACCCGGTGGAACGTCCCGTCCACCCGCAGCAGCGAGCGCTCGTGCGTCGCCCACACGCCGCGAATGATGTCGATCGCCTCCTCGAGCGCCGTCACGCCCTCGCCCGGCGTCAGGCGCTTCGCGCCCATCGCCTCGATCGCGTCCCAGAAGACGCCTGCACCCAGCCCCAGGTCCACGCGGCCACCCGAGAGCAGGTCGAGGCTCGCGACCGACCGCGCGAGCACCGCCGGCGGACGTAGCGGCAGGTTGTGCACGTTCGCCGCCACCCGGATCCGGCTCGTCTGCGCCGCGACCCAGCTCATGAGCGTCCACGTGTCGAGGAACGCCGGCTGGTACGGGTGGTCCTGGAACGTCACGACGTCGTACCCGAGCTCCTCGCTCAGCTGCGCGAGCGCGACCGTCGCGCTCGGCTGCGCGGCGCCCGGAGTGATGAAGGTGCCCAGCTCGAGGCGGTGACCGTAGTGCACTTGCTGCTCCTGCGTCCGACGGGCCGGCGCCCGTGCGCCGACGGGGGAGGGCTGACCTGCCGCTCCACCTGACCGCACAACCGCGCCACCGCGGCCAGCATTCCGTGAGGGAGCGACGGGCCACGGAGGGTAACCTTGACTCTCGTGGCCACCACCGACTTCTCCGCCGAGATCAGCGCCCTGCGGGCGACCCTGAGCACGATCAGTGCCGTGAGCGACCCCGAGGCGCTCCGCGCGCGCATCGAGGACCTGTCCCAGCAGGCCGCCGCCCCGGACCTGTGGGACGACACCGACAAGGCGCAGAAGGTCACCACCGCGCTCTCCCAGGCGCAGAACGAGCTCGAGCGCATCACCTCGATGGAGTCGCGCATCGACGACCTCGAGACGCTCGTCGAGATGGCGACCGAGGGCGAGGGGGACGACGACGCGGAGACGCTCGCCGAGGCCGAGGCCGAGCTCCTGACGATCCGCAAGGACCTCGACCAGCTCGAGGTCCGCACCCTCCTGTCGGGCGAGTACGACGCCCGTGAGGCCGTCGTCACGATCCGCGCTGGCGCAGGCGGCGTCGACGCCGCCGACTTCGCCGAGATGCTCATGCGCATGTACCTGCGCTGGGCCGAGCGCCACGGCTACCCGACCGCGGTCCTCGACACGTCCTACGCAGAAGAGGCCGGCCTCAAGTCCGCCACCTTCGAGGTCAAGGCGCCCTACGCGTTCGGCCACCTGTCCGTCGAGGCCGGCACGCACCGCCTCGTGCGCATCTCGCCGTTCGACAACCAGGGCCGCCGCCAGACGTCCTTCGCCGCCGTCGAGGTCATCCCGCTCATCGAGCAGACCGACTCGATCGACATCCCCGAGAACGAGATCAAGGTCGACGTCTTCCGTTCGTCCGGCCCCGGCGGCCAGTCGGTCAACACGACCGACTCCGCCGTCCGCCTCACGCACCTGCCGACCGGCATCGTCGTGTCGATGCAGAACGAAAAGTCGCAGATCCAGAACCGCGCCGCCGCCATGCGCGTCCTCCAGTCGCGACTCCTCCTCGAGCGTCAGGCCGAGGAGAAGGCGAAGAAGAAGGAGCTCGCCGGCGACATCAAGGCGAGCTGGGGCGACCAGATGCGCTCCTACGTGCTGCAGCCGTACCAGATGGTCAAGGACCTGCGCACCGAGCACGAGGTCGGCAACACCGGCGCCGTGTTCGACGGCGACATCGACGACTTCATCGAGGCCGGCATCCGCTGGCGGCGCTCCAAGCGCGACTGACCTCACCGCGGGAGGCGCGTCCAGAACGCTCCCAGAGGGCTCTCAGGACGGCCGACGGCGGCGTGTCCGCCCCGAACTCGGCCGCAGGTCTGCCTACGCTCGACGAGGCTCACCGTGGTCTGGGGTCGCGACGCGACCCACCACGGGGCTGTCGGTCGTCCTGGCCGACCGGCACGAAGGAACGGAACCGGCACCCCACGTGATTCGCCTGGAGAACGTCACCAAGATCTACGCCCGCGGGGCGCGACCCGCGCTCAGCTCGATCTCCCTCGAGATCGAGCGAGGCGAGTTCGTGTTCCTCGTGGGCGCGTCCGGCTCGGGCAAGTCCACCTTCCTGCGGCTCGCGCTGCGCGAGGAGCGCCCGACGTCGGGAACGATCCTCGTCGCGGGCAAGGACCTCTCGACGCTGTCGAGCTGGAAGGTCCCCGCCCTGCGCCGCCAGATCGGCGCCGTGTTCCAGGACTTCCGCCTGCTGCCCAACAAGACGGTCTTCGAGAACGTCGCGTTCGCGCTCCAGGTGATCGGCAAGCCCAAGCACCACATCGAGACCGTCGTCCCCGACGTCCTCGAGATGGTGGGCCTCGGCGGCAAGGAGAAGCGCCGCCCGCACGAGCTCTCCGGCGGTGAGCAGCAGCGCGTCGCGATCGCGCGCGCGTTCGTCAACCGCCCGCCGATCCTGCTGTGCGACGAGCCGACCGGCAACCTCGACCCGACGACCTCCCTGGGGATCATGCGCCTCCTCGACCGCATCAACCGCACCGGCACGACCGTCGTCATGGCGACGCACGACGACGAGATCGT
Source organism: Flavimobilis soli (assembly GCF_002564025.1). Classification (NCBI taxonomy): domain Bacteria; kingdom Bacillati; phylum Actinomycetota; class Actinomycetes; order Micrococcales; family Jonesiaceae; genus Flavimobilis; species Flavimobilis soli. The sequence goes on along the minus strand of NZ_PDJH01000001.1, from coordinate 854,922 downwards.
GGACCAGATGCGCAAGCGCGTCATCGAGCTGTCCGCGGGCGAGCTCGTCCGCGACCAGCACCGTGGCGTGTACGGCTCGGCGCGCTGAGGGACGGGCTCATGAGACTTCAGTTCATCCTCTCCGAGATCGGCATCGGGCTGCGTCGCAACCTGTCGATGACCATCTCCGTCATCCTCGTCACGTTCGTCTCGCTCACGTTCGTGGGCGCGGCGAGCCTCCTGCAGATGCAGGTGTCCAAGCTCAAGGACGACTGGTACGGCAAGGTCGAGGTCACGGTCCTGCTGTGCCCGACCGGCTCGTCGAAGGTCCAGTGCGCGTCCGGCGAGGCCACGCCTGAGCAGGTCTCCGACCTCGAGGCGCTCATCGCGTCGCCCGAGCTCGCCCCGGAGATCCAGGAGGTGTGGTTCGAGACGAAGGAGCAGGCCTTCGAGTCCTTCCAGGAGTACTTCTCCGGGCAGGACTGGGCCGAGGCGATCCGCGTCGAGGACATGCAGGCGTCCTTCCGCATCAAGCTCGTCAACCCGGAGAACTACCAGGTCGTCTCCGACGTCCTCACAGGCCGTCCGGGCGTCGAGAGCGTCGAGGACCAGCGCAAGATCTTCGACTCGCTGTTCCTCGTGCTCAACCGCGCGTCCGTGCTCGCGGTCGGGCTGGCCGCCGTCATGCTCCTCGCCGCGGTCCTGCTCATCACGACGACGATCCGGTTGTCGGCGCTGAGCCGCCGCCGCGAGACGGGCATCATGCGCCTCGTCGGTGCGAGCAACCTGTTCATCCAGCTGCCGTTCATGCTCGAGGGTGCGCTCGCCGCGGCCCTCGGCGCGGTGCTCGCCGTGGGCGGGCTGTGGCTCGGCGTGAAGTACCTCGTGACCGACTGGCTCGCGGGGGAGGTCTCGTGGGTGCCGCTCGTCGGCGTCGGCGAGGTCTGGACGATCGCCCCGCTGCTCCTCGCCGTCGCGATCGTCCTTGCCGCCATCTCCTCCCTGGTGACCCTCAACCGCTACACGAAGGTGTGACATGAGGAACCTGCGTCGCTCTCTCGCCGCCCTGCTCGTCGTCGGCCTCGTCGGGGTCGTCGCGCCCGCGCCTGCGGGTGCGGACACGCTCGACGACCTGCGCGCCCGGAAGGCCGCGGCGCAGAAGGCGCAGAGCGCCGCCGAGAAGGAGATCTCGGACCTCGAGGAGGACCTCGAGGACACCGACGCCGAGATGGCGGCCGCGTTCGTCGAGCTCAGGCGCGTCGAGGCGCTCCTGCCCGTCGCGCAGGCCGAGCTCGACGAGGCCGTCGCCACGCACACCAAGGCGCAGGCTGAGGCCGATGCGCTCGGCGAACGGCTCGAGGACGCCAAGGCGCAGGAGTCGCTCCTCGTCACGCAGGTCCAGGAGCAGGACGCTGCCGCCAAGGCGACGCGTGCGTCGATCGCCGAGCTTGCACGACGCGCCTACCGCGGCGAGGGGCGGGCGGACAGCCTCGGACTCGTCGTCGGTGCGTCAAGCACCGAGGAGTTCGTCAACCGCTATACGCTCTCCCAGACCGCCCTGCGCGCGCAGACGAACTCGCTGACCGACCTGCAGCAGGCCGAGGCGACGTCGCGCAACGCGCAGGCGCGGCTCGCGGGCGTCCGCGAGCAGATCACCGAGCTGAAGACCGAGGCCGACGCCGCCGTCGTCGCCGCGCAGGCCGCGCAAGCAGCCGCGGAGGAGAAGAAGCAGGAGGTCGCCAACCTCGTCGCCTCGCAGAAGACGCAGCTCGCCAAGATCGAGGCGCGCAAGCAGCAGCAGCTCGCCGCCAAGGCTAAGAAGGAAGCCGACGCCGCCGCGCTCGAGGACGAGATCCAGAAGGTCATCGGCCTGACCAAGAAGGAGAAGGCGCGGCTCGCGGCGATCCGCGAGGCGGAGCGCAAGCGCGCCGAGGAGGCCGCGAAGAAGGCTCTCGAGGAAGCGAAGAAGAAGGGCACCAAGCCGCCGACGACGCTCCCCGTGAACAACAACCCGCCGTCGAGCTCGAAGTTCCTCGCGTACCCGGTCAAGAACGTGCACATCACGTCGAGCTACGGGTACCGCATGCACCCTGTGCTGCACTACCTCCGCCTGCACGCCGGCACCGACTTCCGCGCGTACTGCGGCACCCCGATCTACGCAGCCGCGGGCGGCACGGTGCAGTGGGCGCGCTACGTGTCCGGTTTCGGCAACCAGGTCATGGTCAACCACGGCACAGTCAACGGCGCCAACCTCATGACGAGCTACAACCACTTCTCGAAGTTCGCCGTGTCCTCCGGGCAGAAGGTCAAGAAGGGGCAGCTCGTCGGTTACTCGGGCACGACCGGCACGAGCACCGCCTGCCACCTGCACTTCGAGGTGTACGTCAACGGGTCGACCGTCAACCCGATGTCGATGCTCTGAGCGGTTAATCGCTCGGGGGACCTGGCGCGCGCCGGGTACCCTGGATGGTCGCGGCCGATCGGCGCCGCAGCACGACTCATCCCGGAGGAGGGACGATGGTGAAGGGCAAGCTGTACCAGATCCCTGACGGATCCAAGAAGAGCCACCGGCCCGACGCCGGGCGGGTGCCGGTCAAGCAGATGATCGCGCAGAACAAGAAGGCGCGGCACGACTACGTGATCGAGGACGTCTACGAGGCGGGCATCGTCCTGTCCGGGACCGAGGTCAAGGCGCTGCGCGCCGGCCGCGCGTCCCTCGTCGACGGCTACGTCGCCGTCGACCGCGGCGAGGCGTGGCTCGAGAACGCGCACATCTCCGAGTACGCGCAGGGCACGTGGACCAACCACGCGCCGCGCCGCAAGCGCAAGCTCCTGCTGCACAAGAACGAGATCGTCCGGCTCGGCAACGACGTGCAGGCCAAGGGCCACACGATCGTCCCCCTGTCGATCTACTTCCTCGACGGTCGCGCGAAGGTCGAGATCGCCCTCGCACGAGGCAAGAAGGAGTACGACAAGCGCCAGACGCTCCGCGAGCGTCAGGACAACCTCGAGGCGCAGCGCGCCATGCGTCACCGCGAGATGAGCTGACGCGTTGCGCGACGGCCCGGCTCGTCCGGGCAGGTCCGACGTCGGACGGAGCGTGTCCGGTGCCACCACGAAAAACAGTGCAGGTCTTGAGCGGGGTGCTCTAGACTGGACTTGCTTGTCAGGCTCGCCCTCCGGGGCGGCGCCCGCGGGCGTTGCTTGACAACTGCACAGGGGGTGATCGGTTTCGACGGTGGTCGTGCTTCGAGGAGAAGCGGGCCGAGGATGCAGACTTATCTCGTTAACGATGTCTGCAAACCAATAGGTGCCGATTCCAAGCGCACCGACTTCGCCCTCGCCGCCTGAGCGAGCCCCGAAGTCCGTCAGCCCGGGATAGCTTCCGACCCGGTTCCTGGCGTCATCTAGGAAGCCACTGCTCACGTCGCTCGTCATCGGCGGCGTGGGGACTCTCAGATGACTGGGCCTGTCAGCAACATGTCTGCATGAGAGCTGGGGCCGAGAAAATCCACTAGCAGACTGCGCCCGGAGAAGTCCTGGATACGCGTCACCGGACCGGGGTTCGATTCCCCGCACCTCCACCCCTGCACGACGAAGGGCCCCGCCGCTGGCGGGGCCCTTCGTCGTGCCCGCCCCGATCATCCGCCCCCCGCACGCGTGGAACGCGGCGAGTGGGGCGGGCCTGGGGCTCGCTGCGGTGTCTGCTGCTCAGGGCGCCGCTTCGCCGGGCGGACGACCTCGCCGGGGGAGCGGGCCCGCGCCCCGGGGCGAGCGTCCAGCGCGGTCGAGAGCGTCGCGCAGGATCACCTCGATCTGGGCATTGACGCTGCGCAGGTCGTCGGCGGCCCAGTGCGCGACGGCGTCGTGCACGGCCGGGTCGAGGCGGAGCAGGACCTGCTTGCGCGCGGCACGGGTGGGGCGTGCCCTGCCCGCGCTGCTGCGGGCGTCCTCGTCGTGCGTGGTGCGGGGCGCGGGCTCGCCCGAGGAGGGCGGGGCACCGTCGGTGCCGCGCCCTGCCGGGGTGGTCGCGTCGTCGTGCACGTGTCAGCTGTAGAGGCTGCCGGTGTTGACGATCGGGGTGGCGCGCGAGTCGCCGCACAGGACGACGAGCAGGTTCGACACCATGGCGGCGCGGCGCTCGTCGTCGAGAGCGACGATCGAGTCGCGCTCGAGGCGTTCGAGCGCGGTCTCGACCATGCCGACCGCGCCCTCGACGATCTTCTCGCGGGCCGCGATGATCGCGCCGGCCTGCTGGCGCTGGAGCATCGCCTGGGCGATCTCGGGGGCGTAGGCGAGGTGCGAGATGCGTGCTTCGATGATCTCGACGCCGGCGAGCGCGACGCGCTCGGCGACCTCGTGGGCGAGCTCGGCGGAGACCTGGTCGGTCGATCCGCGCAGGGTGGCCTCGCCGTCGTCGGCGTTGTCGTAGGGGTGCGTGGTCGCGACGTGCCGGAGCGCGGCCTCGGACTGGACGCGGACGAAGTTGGCGTAGTCCTCGACGGCGAACGTGGCGCGGGCGGTGTCGGCGACCTGCCAGACGACGATGGCGCCGATGTTGACGGGGTTGCCGTCGGCGTCGTTGACCTTGAGCTCGCTCGTCTCGAAGTTGCGGACGCGTACGGAGACGGTCTTGCGGGAGGACAGCAGGGGCGTCAGGACGAGGCCGGTGCGGCGGACGGTGCCGATGTAGCGGCCGAAGAACTGGACGACCTTGGTCTGGCCGGGGTTGACGATCGTCAGGGCGCTGTAGACGAGGATCGACAGGATGGACAGGATCGAGCCGGCGACGGCGAGGAGGGCCTTGAGGGCGACCGGGTCGACGAGCCCGATCCCGATGAAGGCGCCGGCCGAGAGGGCGAGGAGCAGGGTCGCGCCTCCGAGGGCGGCCCATCCGTTGCGCATGGGGACGGTGCGCTCGTCGATCTCGACGCGGACGCCGTCATGGCCGACGGGGACGGTGCTGGGGGTGCCTCCGACGGACTGGTCTGCCTCGCTCATGGTCTGCCTCTCCTCGTGCTCATTGGTAGCAAAGTGATATCACTTTTCTGACCTCGAGCGCCAGCGGAAGGTCAGGCGAGGGAGAGGAAGAGCTTCTCGAGGCGTTCCTGGTCCGACGTCGACGGGTCGTCGGCGACGAGGCACTCGCGCATGCCGCCGGCGATGAGCGCGAAGCCGGCGCGGTCGAGCGCCTTGCTGACGGCTGCGACCTGCGTGAGGACGTCCTCGCACTCCCGGCCCTCGTCGAGCATCTTGATGATGCCGGCGATCTGGCCGTGCGCGCGCTTGAGCCGGGTGGTGACGGCCTGGGTGGTCTCGGGTGGGAGCTTCATGTGGACAGCATACCCCCGGGGGTGTATCGTGGCGAGCATCGGGTACCCCAGGGGGTATCTCTCACGAGAGCTGGAGGAGCAAGACATGTGCCGACCTGTGGCATGCAAGAAGTGCGGCAAGACGACCTGGGCGGGCTGCGGCCAGCACGTCGACTCCGTGATGGCGTCCGTGCCCAAGTCCGAGCAGTGCCGCTGCGCTAACGAGCCGCAGGCTGCGGTCGGCGCGCAGCAGAAGTCCGGCGGCTGGTTCTCCGGCCTCTTCGGCCGCTGACGAGGCGCGCCATGAGCACCCCGCAGGCCGCACCCCGCACGATCGTCATCGGCGGCGTCGCCGCCGGAATGTCCGCCGCCACCCGGCTGCGCAGGCTCGACGAGGACCGCGAGATCGTCGTCCTCGAGCGCGGCGAGCACGTCTCGTTCGCGAACTGCGGGCTGCCGTACCACGTCGGCGGCGTCATCGAGGACCGTGAGGCCCTCCTGCTGCAGACGCCCGCGTCGCTCGGAGCACGCTTCCGCCTCGACGTGCGCACGGGGCACGACGTCGTCGCGATCGACCGCGACGCCCGCACCGTGACCGCCCGGCTCCGGTCGGGCGAGGAGGTCGAGCTCGGCTACGACTCGCTCGTCATCGCGACGGGCGCATCACCGATCCGCCCCGCGCTCCCGGGCGCTGAGCGGGCGCACGTGCTGCGCGACGTCGCCGACGTCGACCGCATCGTCGCGGCAGTCGCCGCAGGACCGCGCACCGCCGCGATCGTCGGTGCGGGCTTCATCGGCGTCGAGCTCGCCGAGAACCTCGCGCTGCGTGGTCTCGACGTCACGGTCGTCGAGCTCGCGGACCAGGTCCTGCCGCCGCTCGACGTCGAGATGGCCGCGCTCGTGCGCGCCCGCCTCGAGGAGAACGGCGTCACGGTGCGCACCGGCGCTGCGGCGACGAGCGTCACCGAGACCACCCTCGTGCTCGACGACGGCTCGAGCGTCCCGGCGGACCTGCTCGTCATGGCCGTCGGCGTCTCGCCCGAGTCGCGTCTCGCCCGCGCGGCGGGACTCGAGACGGGGGAGCGCGGCGCCGTCGTCGTCGACGAGCAGCAGCGCACGAGCGACCCCGCGATCTTCGCCGTCGGCGACGTCGCGGTGAAGCGCGACGCGATCGGTGGCGGCGACGCGTTCGTCCCGCTCGCGCAGACCGCTAACCGTCACGGCCGCCTCGTCGCGGACGCGATCACCGGCCGTCCGGTCCGGTCCCAGCCTGTCCTCGGTACGGCGATCGTCGGGGTGTTCGGCCTGACCGCCGCATCCACCGGGTGGAGCGAGCGCCGTGCGCGCGCGGCAGGTCGTGACGTCCGTGTCATCCACACGCACCCGAGCGACCACGCCGGCTACTACCCGGGAGCGCGCCCGATGGCGCTCAAGCTCGTCGTCGACGCTGCGACGGACGAGATCCTCGGCGCGCAGGGTGTGGGCGAGGCAGGCGTCGACAAGCGGATCGACATCGTCGCGACGGCGATCCGTGGCGGGCTGCACGCGAGCGACCTCGCCGACCTCGAGCTTGCCTACGCGCCGCAGTTCGGCTCCGCGAAGGACCCCGTCAACATGCTCGGCATGATCGCGGAGAACCTCGCGTCCGGTCTGACCCGGTCGGTCCAGTGGCACGAGCTCGACGCCGCCCTGGCGGCGGGTGCGACGCTCGTCGACGTCCGGACCCCCGCCGAGCACGAGCGCGAGTCGATCCCTGGCGCGGTGAACATCCCGCTCGACGAGCTGCGCGAGCGGCACGGCGAGATCGGGGAGGGGCCGGTCGTGGTGCACTGCGCGGTCGGGCAGCGCGGTCACAGCGCCGCACGGCTGCTCGCGCAGCTCGGGCACGACGACGTCCGCAACCTCGACGGTGGCGTCCGCACCTGGAGCACAGCGACGCGGTAGCGCGCGCCGCAGCGCGGAGCCAGGACCACGCAGCACGACGCGGGCGCCCGCACCTCACCGGTGCGGGAGCCCGCGTCGTCGTGCCAGGGCGTCCCGGTTCGCCGTCGCGCGACGCCGGCGCCGTTATGGGGGGCGGACCCCGGACTCTGTGACGCTAGTTTTGCGCCCGTATTGCCGCAGGTGCAGCTCGGGCATCCGGGGCCGGTGGCGCACACCTCCTCGGACGGTTCTTCAGCGCGCGACGGCGAAGCCGCCGGTCCACGGGAGCTTCTCGCCGACGGCAAGGGTGAGCTGCAGGAACCCGACGGCCTCGAGCTCACGCGCCCGGGAGAGCGCTCCGGCGTCGACGGCGGAAACGCCGCCCGCGGTGATGGCGCCGATCAGCGCCGTCTTGGCGTCGGTGTCGTCCCCGGCGACGAGGACCGTGGTGGGCAGGCCGCCCACGGTCTTGGCGGAGAGCGTCGCAGCGAAGGTGGTGTTGAACGCCTTGAGGACCTTTGCGCCGGGGACGCGAGCGGCGATCTGCGCGGTCGCGGAGCTGTCGGACGGGACCACGAGCGAGTCGAACGTGGTGAAGTCGAGGGGGTTCGTGATGTCGACGACGACACGGCCGTCGAGCTGGTCGCCGTACGTCGCGAGCACGTCGTCGACGGCGGGGTAGGGGACGGCGAGGATGGCGGTGTCGCCCTGCACGGGGGTGTTCTCGCCGTGGCCGACGTACTGGACCGAGGCGCCGCCGTCGGCGAGCACGCCGCCGATCGCGTGGGCCATGTTGCCGGTGCCGATGATGGTGATCGTGGTCATGAGGAGCTCCTTCGACGGGGGTGATGGCGAGCGGGCGGCCCGGTTCCATCGACGCTACGCCGCATTGGTTGAAGCGTCAATCAATGCGCTAGGATGACGGCATGAACGACGACAGCACCACGATCGCCCCCGACGACAGCCCTTGGCTCAGCCCCGAGCAGCTGTCCGCCTGGGTGCGTTTCATCGGTGTCGTCGAGCTCCTGCCCGGCGTCCTCGACTCCCAGCTCCAGCGCGACAGCGGCCTGAGCCACTTCGAGTACTACGTCCTCGCGATCCTCTCCGAGGCCCCCGACCGCACGCTACGCATGACGGGGCTCGCCGCCCGCACCAACGCGACCCTGCCGCGACTGTCCCACGTCGTCACCCGGCTCGAGAAGCGCGGCCTCGTCGCCCGCGCTGTCTGCGACGAGGACCGCCGCGCGATGAACGCGCGTCTGACCGACGCCGGCTGGGACGCCGTCGTCGAGGCAGCCCCCGGCCACGCGCGCACCGTCCGCTCCCACGTGTTCGAGCCGCTCAGCGACGAGCAGGTCGCCCAGCTCCACATGATCAGCGACCTCATCCTCGGGAAGATCGACCCCGAAGGGCGCCGCTCCCTGCCCTACGGCCGTTGACGAGGTCCCCGACGGCCCGCACAGGCAGAAATCCCACGATCTCGCGGTTCGCGGTGCTACGTTCGGCCCGACGGCACCCTGCCGACGACCACCGGCCCCCACCCCAGGACATCCCATGAGCGAGACCGGCTACGGCGACTTCGAGTTCGAGCGGCGCTTCTTCGTCCGCGGACTTCCCGACGTGGTGCGCGACGATCCCACGCCCACGCTCATCGTGCAGTCCTACTTCCTCGCCGTCGACGGCTACGCCATGCGCCTGCGCGTCCAGGCCGACGGGATCGTCCTCGACCCGACGGTCGACCTCGACGCGGTCGACGTCCTCGACCTCCACGCGGACCGCTTCGACTTCTGCGCTCTCACCGTCAAGGGCCCGCAGGTCGGCGGGACCCGCTACGAGGCCGAGCGCGAGATCGACGTGCACGTCGGCATCGAGATGATGCGCCGCGGCGGAGCGCGCATCGTCAAGAACCGTTACTCCGCGTGGCTCGGCGACGACGGCTGGGTCGTCGACGTCTTCGCGGGCCGCAACCGCGGCCTCGTGATCGCGGAGTGCGAGCGCGGCGTCCCCGTGACGAACCTCAGCATCCCGTCGTTCTGCGTCACCGAGGTCACCGACGACCGCCGCTTCGCCAACGAGTCCCTCGCGCACACGCCGTTCCCGGCGTGGCAGCACCAGTTCGCGCGCGAGCTCGCCGACCGCGGCCCGACCTTCTCGTCGGGCTTCGGCACGAACACGCTCGCGAGCCCGCTCGCCTGAGCCGTCCGCACGCCCACGCGCGGCGTAGCACGACGCGGTCCGCACCTGTCGCTGCGAGCCCGCCCGGCGCCGTCGGGCAGGTTCAGCGTGATGCGCGCCCGCGCAGCTCGTCGATCTGGCGGCGCTCACGCTTCGTGGGGCGCCCGGCCCCTCGCTCGCGCATCGGCGCGAGCGGTGCCTCCGTCCGCGGAGGCGGCGGGGGAGTGAGGTCCTCGACCGCCTCGGCTGCGAGCGGGGCGCTCACGCGCTTCGTGAGGACCTGCCGGACGACGAGGATGCGCTCGCCCGCGTCCGTGCGTGCACGTACCTCGTCCCCGACGCGGACGGGCGACGACGGCTTCGCCTTCTCGCCGTTGACGCTCACGTGCCCGGCGCGGCACGCCGCGGCCGCGAGCGACCGCGTCCGGTAGACGCGCACCGCCCAGGTCCAGCTGTCCGCGCGGACCCTCGCACCGTCGGGCGCAGGGCTGCCCGGGCGCGGCGACGGGTCTCCGGGCGAGGTCACCCGAGCACTGTACCGACGCCCGGACGGGCCGGGCGTGTCACAGGGGGCGTCGTAGACTCGTGCTCATGAGCGAGACCCTCCCCGACCCCCACGGACCCTCCGCCCCGTCCGGCCCCACCGGCCCCGGCGGACCGAGCCGCGACGGCGGTGCCACGGGCCTGCTCGAGCGCGTCGAGCAGACGCAGGAGGTCGAGCCGGGGGACCACGAGCGCTTCTCGCACTACGTCCGCAAGGAGAAGATCCTCGCCTCCGCCGTCTCGGGGAACCCGGTGATCGCGCTGTGCGGCAAGGTCTGGGTGCCCGGGCGCGACCCGAACCGCTTCCCGGTGTGCCCGGTGTGCAAGGAGATCTACGAGGGCTTCCGCAAGCCCGAGGACGGCGACGGGAACGACGGCGCCGGCGACTCGGACAAGTGACGGGGGCCGCAGAGCAGCCCGACCTCTTCGCCTCCGCTCTCGAGGACCGCGTCCAGCGGGCCCGGGAACGTTCGGCGGAGCGCGCCCGAGCGACGGTCGGTGGGCCGGCACCGCGCCAGGCCGTGCAGAGCATGCCCGTGCACGCGTCGTCGGCCGCAGCCTCCCAGCTCGCGCCCGCGTTCCCGCAGCGCGCGCCGTGGGGCACCGCGACGAAGCTCCGTGCGTGGCAGGCGGAGGCGCTCGAGCGGTACCGGGCGACGCAGCCGCGCGACTTCATGGCGGTCGCGACGCCGGGCGCCGGCAAGACGACGTTCGCGCTGCGCCTCGCGACCGAGCTCCTCGAGGCGGGCGTCGTGCGCCGCGTGACGGTCGTCGCGCCGACCGAGCACCTCAAGCACCAGTGGGCGGACGCCGCGGCGCGCGTCGGCATCAAGATCGACCCGTCGTTCCGCAACAGCCAGGGCCGCCACGGCGCGGTGTACGACGGCGTCGCGATCACGTATGCGCAGATCGCCGCCAACCCGGCGCTGCACCGCGCCCGCACCGAGGCGGACCGCACGCTCGTCATCCTCGACGAGGTGCACCACGGCGGTGACGCCCTGAGCTGGGGCGACGCGGTCCACGAGGCGTTCGAGAGCGCGACCCGCAGGCTCATGCTCACCGGTACACCGTTCCGCTCGGACACCGCCAAGATCCCGTTCGTGCGCTACGAGCGCGGCAACGACGGGATCCGACGGTCGTCGGCCGACTACACGTACGGCTACGGCCAGGCGCTGCGCGACCACGTCGTGCGCCCCGTCATCTTCATGTCCTACTCGGGCAACGTCCGCTGGCGCACGAAGGCGGGCGACGAGATCAGCGCGCGCCTCGGCGAGCCGCTCACGAAGGACATGACCGCGCAGGCGTGGCGCACCGCGCTCGACCCGAACGGCGAGTGGATCCCGTCCGTCATCGCGGCCGCCGACAAGCGCCTCACGGAGGTGCGTCGCTCGGTTCCCGACGCAGGCGCGATGATCATCGCGACCGACCAGACGGACGCCCGCGCGTACGCGGGCCACATCGCCCGGATCACGGGGGAGTCGCCGACGGTCGTCCTGTCCGACGACGCGGGCGCCGGTCAGCGTATCGAGGAGTACTCGAAGTCCGACTCGCGCTGGCTCGTCGCCGTGCGCATGGTGTCCGAAGGCGTCGACGTCCCGCGCCTCGCCGTCGGCGTCTACGCGACGTCGGCGTCGACGCCGCTGTTCTTCGCGCAGGCCGTCGGCCGTTTCGTGCGAGCCCGGCGCCGCGGCGAGACCGCCTCGGTGTTCCTCCCGAGCGTGCCGCAGCTCCTCGAGCTCGCGCACGCGATGGAGGTCGAGCGCGACCACGCGCTCGACCGTCCTGAGAAGCCCGGGGAGACCGAGGGGCAGCTCGAGGACTCGCTCATCGCGGCCGCCAACCGTGAGGACAAGGCGGCAGGGGAGCTGCTCGGCTCGTTCGAGGCGCTCGAGGCGCAGGCGTCCTTCGACAAGGTCCTGTTCGACGGCGGCGAGTTCGGGCTGGGCGCCGACGTCGGCTCGGACGAGGAGCTCGACTTCCTGGGCCTGCCCGGGCTGCTCGACGCCGACCAGGTGACGACGCTGCTCCGGCAGCGCCAGGCCGGTCAGATGAGCCGCGGCGGCTCGGACGCGGCGCGCGAGGAGATGGACCACCGCAGAGCGGCCGAGCTGCGCCGCGAGCTCAACCAGCTCGTCGCCGGCTGGGCGCGCCGCTCGGGGCAGCCGCACGGCACCGTCCACGTCGAGCTGCGTCGACAGTGCGGCGGGCCCGAGGTCCCGCTCGCGACCGTCGAGCAGCTCGAGAAGCGCGTCGCGCTCGTGCGGCGCTGGTTCGTCGGCAAGCGCTGACGACGGCTCGCGCGCGAGCGACAGCCCGGCTCAGCCGAGGTCGACGACCTTCGTCGAGAGCGCGGGGTCGCCCACGGACAGCCGCAGCGCGTTGAGCGGGAGCTCCGCGCGCACGCGGGCGTGGTGCTCGGCAGCACGCCGCACGCCCTCCGCGCCCGTGTACGCGGTGTCGATCTCGCCGTCGACCACGAGGTCGACGTGCAGGGGGCGGGCGCGTCCCGGCGCCTCCCAGGCGGCGACGGCCTCGGGGGACCCGACCGCGACGATCTCGCCCGTCGCGCGCCCACGCGCGTCGAGCGCACGGGCCGCATTCTTCGCGCCGCCGACGCTCGCCTTCGACGCGGACGCCTTCGCGACGCGCTCGAGCTCGCCTGCCGCGTTCTCGCGCGCGACGACCTTGTAGACCATCGAGCACGTCGGGTGGCCCGAGCCCGTCACGAGCTGCGTGCCCACGCCGTACGAGTCGACCGGGGCGGACGCGAGCGCCGCGATCGCGTGCTCGTCGAGGTCGCTCGTCACCGTGATGCGCGTGCCGGTCGCGCCGAGCGCGTCGAGCTGCTGGCGAACCTCGACCGCCTGCACACCGAGGTCTCCCGAGTCGAGGCGCACCGCGCCGAGGCCCGTCCCCGCGACCTTGATCGCGCGCTCGACGCCCTGTGTCACGTCGTACGTGTCCACGAGCAACGTCGTGCCCGCACCGAGCGAGGCGACCTGGGCAGCGAAGGCCTGCTCCTCGTCGTCGTGCAGGAGCGTGAAGGCGTGCGCGGCCGTGCCGATCGCGGTGAGGCCGTACCGGCGCGCCGCCTCGAGGTGCGACGTTCCGACGAAGCCCGCGACGACGGCGGCGCGCGCCGCGCCGACCGCCGCCTCCTCGTGCGTGCGCCGCGCGCCCATCTCGAGGCACGGGCGGTCGCCCGCGGCCGCGGTCATGCGCGACGCCGCGGCTGCGACGGCGGAGTCGTGGTTGAGGATCGACAGCGCGAGCGTCTCGAGCACGACCCCTTCCGCGAACGTCGCGTCGACGACCATGAGGGGGGAGCCAGGGAAGTAGATCTCGCCCTCCGCATAGCCGCGGATCGTGCCGGAGAAGCGGAAGTCCGCGAGGTACTGCGCGGTCGCCTCGTCGACGACGCCGTCGGCGAGCAGCCAGTCGACCTCCTGCTCGCCGAAGCGGAAGTCCGCGAGTGCCTCGAGGAACCGTCCGGTCCCCGCGACGACCCCGTACCGGCGGCCTGCTGGCAGGCGTCGCGTGAAGACCTCGAAGACGCACCGGCGGTGGGCGGTCCCTGCCGCGAGCGCCGCCTGAAGCATCGTGAGCTCGTACTTGTCCGTGAGCAGCGCCGAGCTGCGCGTGGGGTGACCGGTCATCCTCTGACGGTATTGCACGCTGTCCTAGGCTGGCACCGTGACAGGTCGGGACGACGGGATGCAGCGGGACGCCGAGGAGCGGGGCGCGACCGCGACGATCGCGCGCCCGGACGACCCGTGGGTCACGATCGTGTGGAACGACCCGGTCAACCTCATGAGCTACGTCGCGTACGTCTTCGAGTCGTACTTCGGCTACACCCAGTCCAAGGCGGAGCAGCTCATGCTCGAGGTGCACCACGAGGGCCGCTCGGCCGTCTCGACAGGCAGCCGTGAGCAGATGGAGCGTGACGTGCAGGCGATGCACGAGCGCGGGTTGTGGGCGACGTTCGAGAGGTCGGGGCGCTGATGCAGGTGTTCCGTGTCGACGACGAGCACCCCGAGCGGTTCGTCGCGCGGCTGACCCGGGACGAGCGCTACGTGCTCGCCCAGGTGGCCGAGCAGGTCATCGAGCTGCTCGAGTCGGAGGTCGTGGGTCTCGACGTCGACGACGGCGAGACGGACGTCGACGTGCCGGAGGGCTGGCCGCTCACGGGGGTCACGTCCGAGGTGCCGGCTGCGCCGGCCGACTCAGCGATCGCCCGTCTCCTGCCTGACGCTTCGCCGACCGAGCCTGAGGCGTCGGCGGAGTTCCGGCGTCTGACGCAGCAGGACGTGGCTCGGAACAAGGTCGCGCGGCTCGTCGACCTCATCGGTCGGCTCGTGCGTGCGGAGGAGTCGGTCAGCGCCACGTCGGCCGGTGCGTTCTTCAGCGAGGACGAGCTCGGGCTGGGGGCGCGCGACGTCGTCGTCGGTCGTGAGGAGGCTGCCGATGTCGCGGCGGCGCTCACGGACCTGCGGCTCGTGCTCGCGGACCGGCTGGAGATCGACGACGAGGAGTCGGCGGAGGCGCTCGACGCGGCTGTCGCTGCGGCGTGGGAGGGGCGGCCGGACTCTGAGCACGGGCTGGACGACCGGGTGCGTCTGCTCGGTTCTGTCTACGTCCTCACAGGGTTTTTGCAGGACTCTCTCGTGGAGCTCATGCTCGCCGACCTCAGGAACCGCTGATTCGCAACTTGAAACGGTGTGATGGGTATTACCACCCTGGTGTTATTTGCTCGGCGTGCGGCCAGCAATATCCACCTGCATGGTTGAGGGGAAAGGCGACCTGACCGGGTCGTCCAACGAGAGGAGAATTCTCATGCCTAGCTGGCTTCTGATTCTGATCGTCGGTGTCATCCTCATGATCATCGGTTTCTCCGGGGTGGGCTCGCTCCTCGTGTGGATCGGTGTGGCCGTTCTCGTCGTCAGCCTCATCCTGGGTCTGGTGGGTCGCGGACGTAGCAGGGCTTAAGCGGTAGCCCCTCAACCCCTTCGTCGTGGGGCGGTCCTGGCCATTCGGCCGGGGCCGCCCCGTGGCGTTTCCCGCGAATGCCCGCGAGCGGCGCGGGCGGCCGAGTGTGAAGTGCGGCTCAACGTGACCCGGCGCACCGCGTGCGTCAGGACCGTTCGCTAGGCTCGGAGCCGTGAACGACGCGCCCATCGGCATCTTCGACTCCGGCGTGGGAGGTCTGACGGTGGCGCGGTCCATCCTCGACCAGCTCCCCCAGGAGTCGATCCACTACATCGGGGACACTGCGAACAGCCCCTACGGCCCCAAGCCGATCGCCGCGGTGCGCGCGATGGCGCTCGAGATCATGGACCGCCTCGTCGACGAGGGCGTCAAGATGCTCGTCATCGCCTGCAACTCCGCCTCCGCCGCCGTGCTGCGGGACGCGCGCGAGCGCTACACCGTCCGCCACGGTGTACCGGTCGTCGAGGTGATCCTCCCCGCCGCCCGCCGAGCGGTCGCCGCGACCCGTTCGGGCCGCGTGGGAGTGATCGGCACCCGCGCGACGATCGACTCCCGCGCCTACGACGACGCGTTCGCGATCGCGCAGGACGTCCACCTCGTCTCGCAGGCGTGCCCCGACTTCGTCTCGCTCGTCGAGTCCGGCACGACGTCGGGCCCCGAGGCCATCGAGGTCGCCCAGCGCTACCTCGAGCCCGTCCGCGAGGCTGGCGTCGACACGCTCGTGCTCGGCTGCACGCACTACCCGCTCCTGACCGGCCCGATCTCCTACGTCATGGGGGAGGGCGTCACCCTCGTCTCGAGCGCCGAGGAGACGGCGAAGGACGTGTACCGCACGCTCGTCGCCCACGACCTCGCGCGCAGCCCCGAGGCAGGCCCGCCGCAGCACCGCTTCGTCGCGACCGGCGACCCGACGTCGTTCCACGCGCTCGCACGCCGGTTCCTCGGACCCGAGGTCACCGCCGTCGAGGGCGAGAACCACCACGACCTGGTGAGGCACTCATGAGGCTGACCGTCGTCGGCTGCTCCGGATCGATGGCCGGCCCGCAGTCGCCCGCCTCCAGCTACCTCGTCTCCGCCGACGACGCGGACGGGCGCACGTGGACCGTGCTGCTCGACCTCGGCAGCGGCGCGTTCGGGCCGTTGCAGTCGTACGTCGAGCCGAGCTCGCTCGACGCCGTCGCGATCACGCACCTGCACCCCGACCACTACATCGACCTCTGCGGCCTGTACGTGTATCTGCGCTACCACCCGGAGCACGGCCAGGACGCCCGCGGCACGTGCCGCCGGATGCCCGTGCGGGGGCCCGCCGCGACCGACGAGCGCGTCGGCGTCGCCTTCGGTCTCGGCGAGGCCGAGTGCCTGTGCTGCTTCGACCTCGGGACGTGGGACCAGCCCTGGCAGGTCGGCCCTCTGACGATCGAGCCGTACGCCGTCGACCACCCGGTCGAGGCGTACGCGCTGCGCATCACCGGCCCGAGCGACACGGGTGACGGCGACGTCACGATCACCTACTCGGGTGACACGGACGCGTGCGACGCCATCGTCGACGCCGCGCGCGGCGCCGACCTGTTCCTCGTCGAGGCCGCGTTCCAGGAGGACCGCGACGAGGCGCGCGGCATCCACCTGACCGGGCGCCGCGCGGGCGAGGTCGCGACCGCCGCCGGAGCCCGCCGGGCCGTGCTCACGCACCTGCAGCCCTGGACGAGCCCCGACGTGATCCTCGCCGAGGCGCGCGGCACGTACGCCGGCCCCGTCGACCTCGCCCGTCCGGGCGAGACCTACGTCGTCTGACCCGAACCCACCCCGCCCGCGAGAGCTGGAGAGCGACATGACCGTGCCTGCCCAGAACGTCCCGGCGAGGCTCGTCCTCGCGTCGCACAACGCGCACAAGCTCGGCGAGCTGCGCGCGATCCTCGTGCCCGCGGACGGTTCCGGCGTGCCCGGCCTCGACCCCGGGTCGGTCGTCTCGGCTGCCGACTTCGGGGCACCCGAGCCCGTCGAGGACGGGCTCACCTTCGCCGCGAACGCGCTCATCAAGGCGCGCGCCCTCGCGAAGGCCACCGGCCTGCCGGCCGTCGCCGACGACTCGGGCCTCGCGGTCGACGTCCTCGGCGGTGCTCCCGGCATCTTCTCGGCCCGCTGGGCCGGCAAGCACGGCGACGACGCGGCGAACCTCGACCTCCTGCTCGCGCAGCTCTCCGACATCGCCCCCGAGCACCGCGGCGCCCAGTTCGTGTGCGCGGCAGCGCTCGTGACGCCCGACGGCGTCGAGCACGTCGAGGAGGGCTACCTGCGCGGCACCCTGCTCACCGCTCGTCGCGGCACGGGCGGGTTCGGCTACGACCCGATCCTCCTGCCCGAGGGCAGCGAGCGGACGACCGCCGAGCTCACGCCCGACGAGAAGAACGTGATCTCGCACCGCGGCCGTGCGTTCCGGGCGCTCGCGCCGCACATCGCCGCGGCACTCACGAACGCCTGACAGCCGCGCTCACGAACGCCTGACAGCCGCGCTCACGGGCGCCTGACGTCCGCGCGCCCCCGCGCCTGACCGCAGTGCCTACGCGCGCCTGACGGCCGCGCTCGGGACCTCGACGGAGCTGCGCCTGCGCGTCAGCTCTCCGAGAGCCCCGGCAGCAGCGACCGGCCGCCCAGAAGTCGGGCGAGCAGCCGCCACCCGACGAGGAAGAGTCCCAGGAAGCACAGCGCGACGACCACGAACGCCGTCGCCGTACCACCGCCCGTCGCCGCGCGCAGCAGCATGCCGACGCCCCACGTGACGAGCCACAGGAGCACTCCCGTCGGCCACGCGGCCCGGGGAGCGCGGTGCGCACGCAGCGCCAGCCAGCCGACGGCCAGCGCGACGAGGAACGGCCACGCCGTCCCCGCAAGGCCTGCGATCCCGACCGCCTCGTCGTGGCTCGCTCGCCCGACCGCGGCGAACACGAGCACGGCGAGCGCGTCCGTGACGGCCGCCGTCACGACGACGCTCCGCGGCGTGCGGGCGGGCGGCAGCGGCGTGCCGAGCAGGTCGTGCGGGTTGTCGTGCTCGATGCGGTCGGTCATGTGCCCACGGTAGCGGCCGTAGGCTGGGATGCCGCAGCCGCCCGACGCGACCCCAGGAGACCGATGCCCACCGTGCACCTCGTCGCCGACGACGTCGCCTACGGCTACCCGGGGCGCCAGGTCCTCGAGCACGTGACCGCGCACGTGTCCGCGGGGCAGCGCCTCGCCGTCGTCGGTGAGAACGGCAGCGGCAAGACGACGCTCCTGCGCGTGCTCGCGGGCGAGCTGGCACCGTCGGCGGGCGAGGTGCGCTGCGAGGGTGCCGTCGCCGTCGTGCCTCAGGAGATGGAGCACGAGCCGGGCCGCACGGTCGGTGACGAGATCGACGAGGCGCTCGTGCACGTCCACGAGCTCGCCGCGGAGCTCGACGCCGCGACGCGCGACTTCGACCACGAGCGCGGCGACCTCGCCGCGCTGACCGAGCTGCTGGCGCGCGCCGAGCACGTCGCTGCGTGGGACGCCGGACGGCGCGTCGAGGAGGCGTTGTCCCGGCTCGGCGCGTGCACGGACCGTACGCGCGAGCTCGCGCACCTGTCGGTCGGGGAGCGGCACCGCGTGCGGCTCGCGTGCCGGCTCGCGCAGCGCGCCGACGTGCTGCTGCTCGACGAGCCCACGAACCACCTCGACGACTCTGGCATCGAGTACCTGACGGCGCAGCTCCTCGAGACGCGTGCGGCCGTCGTCATCGTCACGCACGACCGCATGCTGCTCGACGACGTCGCGACCGCGATCCTCGACCTCGACCCCGCGATGGACGGCCGCCCGGTGCTCTACGGGCAGCCGGGCTACCTGTCGTTCCGCTTCGCGAAGAACCAGGCGCTGCACCGCTGGCGGCAGCGGTTCCGTGCCGAGACGAAGCGGCGCGAGGTGCTCGCGCAGCGGCTCGACGCGTCCTACGAGGGGCTGTCCGACGAGTGGCGCCCGCCGAAGGGCTCGAACAAGAACCGGCGCGGGACGCGCGCGCGGATCCACGTGAAGGCGGCCGACCGGCTGATCGAGCGGCTCGAGGCGCAGGCCGTCGAGGTGCCCGTGCCGCCTGCGGAGCTGCACTTCCCGGACCTCCCGGCGATGGCCGAGGACTGGCCGCGCGCCGCGGCCCTCGAGGTGCTCGCTGTGCGCAGCCCGCGCGCCCCGGGCCGGCTCGACCTGCCGGGGACGCGGATCGCCGTGCCGCCGTCAGGCAGGCTGCTCATCACAGGCGGGAACGGCACGGGCAAGTCGTCGCTGCTCGCGGTCCTCGCGGGGACGCTCGCGAGCGACCGCGGCGAGCGTGTCCTGCTGCCGGGCGCGCGCCTCGGCGTCGTGGGGCAGGAGGGGATGGGCGTCCAGGCAGGCGTCGACCTGTCGGGCCTCGCGGCGTCGGTGGCCGACGGCGCGACGGGCTTCGACCTGTGCGCCCGGCTCGCGCTGCGCCTCCTCGAGGCGGGAGCGCTCGACCCGGAGCTCGTCGTGCCCGTCGCGTTCCTGGGCCTGCTGCCCGAGGAAGACCTCGACCGTCCGGTCGCGGACCTGTCGGTCGGTCAGCGGCGTCGGCTCGACCTCGCGTGCGCGCTGCTCGCAGCGCCGCACGTGCTGCTGCTCGACGAGCCGACGAACCACCTGTCGATCGACCTCGTCGACGAGCTCACGCTCGCGCTGCGGCGGACACCCGCGGCCGTCGTCGTCGCGACGCACGACCGTCGCATGCGTGAGGACCTCGCAGACTGGCCGACGCTCCTCCTCGGCTGAGCGGTCACCATGGTCCCACCGTGAAAGGAGGTCAGCGAGCCCTCGCGAGTGTGTCTTGCCCGCATGCGACGCCGCTGCTAGCATCCGACCGCATTGGAATACTGCCAGGTGAAGGCCAGTCAGGGGGCATAAATGAATGTCAAGAAGAGAATGAAGACCGCGGTTCTGCTTGCCGCCTCCGTCATTGGGGTCCAGTTTGTCGCGCTTCCCAGCGCGCAATCGCTGTATTGCCCGCCGCAGAGCAGCCTTTGTTCGCCTGCTGGCCTTGCGCTCGCTGCGGAGGGCGGCATCGCAGGGCTGGGTACTGCGACGACGGGGGCGGGTGCAGCTACCGGTGCGGCGCTCGCGGCAACGACGGGCACCGCTGCAGGTGTCTCAGGGATAACATTCGGCAATGTGGCCGCAAATGGTCTGGCAGCCGCTGCGGTGGGTGTCGCAGGCTGGCACGCTTCGTCTGTATTCCTGAACGAAGGCGGCGCAACCGGGCTGACGACCGCCCCGCCGAATCCTGGATGGCAGATCCAGCCAGAATTCTCGTTCGCGGGCTGGCAATGGGTCAACATGGGTCAGTACCGATCGGGCAAACTGCGTCTGCATCTCGATTCAGTGCCAGAGTACGGCCAGCTCAAGTCAGAGGCTGACGAGATTCGCGTGACATATCAGCTCGAAGGATCGTGTGAGATCACGGGGTCTAACAACTACACGGCGTTTCCAGGTGTGGAACTGCGAAGCATCTGGACCTATGGCAACGCCGTCTATCACAGCTCGATAATGAACCCAGCCAACTGGAAGGGGGCGTGTCGAGACAGTGCTCTGACCTGGACCGTCCCGGCAAACTTGGGCCCACAGGCCCGGTTTTCCCACATCGTAGGTCGAATGGGCGGCCATGCCGTCAGTGCGAAGGTGAAGGGATCATTCGCTCCCCACCTCTCGGATACCGAGTTTGTGCCGATTTGGTACCCGGAAGGGCATCCGGGGCGCCAGGCGCAAGTCAACGGTGAGGGCGTACTTGCACGAACGCTTATCTGCGTCGGAAATGATGGGCTTTCCCACGAGGTGACCGACTCTGTTGCGATCAACATCGCGCAAGCGGGGGAAGTTCCGCTCTTGGCATTGGATTGCCCGCCAGGCAGCGTCGTCGAGTCGTACGGGGCGAAGTGGTTTCCAGGGGGGCTGGGTTCGACCCCCGAGACCGTCGTTCCAGTGACGGAGACGCCGCAGTGGGTCCGAGATATCCCCACAAATTACCCCGAGTGTCTTACTGCAGATTGCTGGCTGCAGCTTTACAAGTGGGAAGACGGCGAGTACAGGTCTTGCGGAAGCGGGGGCGAAGCATGCCCTGATTGGTACACGCAGGCCGACCGCGCGAGTTCGTACCAGTGTCGATGGGGTGGCTATGTCGTTGAGCTCCACAGGTGCGCGGTATTCCGTGATCCGGGTCGGCTCCTTCCGAACGCCGAGATCGACGGCCAAGGTCGGATGGTCGACTTGATATGGCCGCCACTTGAGCTCGACTCTCGTGCGGTAGGGCGGCAGGTCGTGCGATTGATCGACCGGCACGCAGATGATGCGTGCGGCGCACTCGGTGAGTCCGTGCGTCGCCGCGAGCCTGCGGCGTCAGTGGCCGATGTCGCGCTGGTGTGTCATGAGCTCGGTGTCCTCACGTCGCTGGATTTTCTTAGCCGGACGAGCGGGCTAGGTTCTGCGATTGGGGCACTCGTCTCCGCGGTTGGCCTCGACGAGGAGATATCCCTCCAACCCGACTGCAACGAGGTCGATCTCAACGGAGCCTGCCTTGACGGCACGGCACCTTCGTCACCGCCGGAACCGGAACCGGCGGGCGCAGGCGCGGGAGTCCGTCCGCCGCCGAACTGCCTCGACCCGCATGCGCGCAGCCTTCTCGAAGATTCCATGAAATACCAGGATCACCACATGGCCACGCACTACGGCACGTGGGGCGCGGAGTTTCAACGCATTGCTGACGAGTTCGGCCTCAGCGTGCTTGACGCGGCTCAAGCTTGGAACGTGTATCGAATCAAGCACGCTGGCCCGCATCCGTGGAACTATCACGATTGGGTTTGGCAGAACATGAGGGTCGCGAGCAAGTTAGCTTCGGAAGAAGTGTCTCCTGAATCTCGTAGGGCTCGGTTTACTCTGGAGTTCGAGCGACTGGTTGTCCATGTCGTGCATGAAGATCCAACTATCGTGCGTGCCGCCTATTGGAAGTGCCGCGACTACTACAAGTGGAGGTAACATGAGCGCGCAGTGTGAGCCGGATGGCGGTGCTAGTTTCTGGGAGCTCTCGGGCGATTTTGGGCCCGGAGCGGACCGGGATGGGCACAACAGCGACGACATGCGTCCCCTCGATCAAGAGGGGTGGATCGACCCCGTGCCGGCGCTCTCGTGGAGGTGGTCTGGTCCCCTTTCCCAGCCGATCGATGTTGTAGCTCTCGACAGCCTCCTCTTGTTGAGCGTACGGGCGAAGGAGATAGTTGCCAGACACATCACGGACCGTGATGCAGTGCAATGGGTGCAAACTCGCATCGGTAGGGTGGATGGAGGGGACGACCCGTACTGGTTCCCGCACTTGGTCGAGCATCACGACGTCTTGCACCGTGAAGCGACGACATGGGTCGGTCCGGACAACCCCACGTTGAAGGTGTATTCGCGTGAAGCTCTGGCTGGCCGCAACATCACCGCAGATTCTCGACCGGCACAGCAGATGACTCGTTCGGACGGCGTGGTTGTCACCGTTCCCAGCTTCGTCTTCGGCTGGCTCTACATCGTCTCGGAGGCGATCGCCCGGGATCTTCGTGACGCGAAGGTGACGGGCGCGCGCCTGACCCCGGCCCCGCTCGCCTAGCTGCGAGAGCTCAGACGGCGCGGCCGACGTGTGCCATCGCCTGGCGCAGCAGGAAGCCGCTGCCGCCGTGCATCTCGACCTGGACGGCCTCGCTGACGGCCTCCTCGGGCGTGATCCACGCGAGGTCGATCGCGTCCTGCTGCGGCGTGCAGTCGCCGTGCACGGGGACGACGTACGCCATGGAGATCGCGTGCTGGCGCGCGTCGTAGTACGGCGTGACGCCCGGGGTGGGGAAGTACTCGGCGACCGTGAACGGCTGGGGCGACGCCGGGATCTGGGGGAGCGCGACCGGGCCGAGGTCCTTCTCGATGTGCCGCAGCAGCGCGTCGCGGACGCGCTCGTGGAACAGCACGCGCCCGGAGACGAGGGCCCGCGTCATGACGCCCTCCGGCGTCACACGCAGCAGCAGCCCGACAGCGACGACGTCGCCCGACTCGTCGACCCGCACGGGGACCGCGTCGACGTAGACGATCGGGACCTGCGCGCGGATGCGGTTGATCTCGGCACGGCTGAGCCATCCCGACGGGCGCGGGTTCTCGGACGGGAAGTCGGCAGTCTCGGTCACCCGACAGTTCTATCCTCCCGAGGCCCGGATCGCCGAACGCCGGACCGGGCGCGGCGGGAATACCTTGCGCCTGAGATGGTTGTTCCACTGGAAGCAGAAGAAGAAGGACAAGGAGACACCATGCCCACCACGGCCCTGACCGAGGCGACGTTCGAAGAGACCATCAAGTCGAACGACATCGTGCTGCTCGACTTCTGGGCGTCCTGGTGCGGACCGTGCCGCCAGTTCGGCCCGGTGTTCGAGGCGTCGTCGGACGCCAACCCGGAGATCGTGCACGGCAAGATCGACACCGAGGCCGAGCAGGGCCTCGCGGCTGCAGCTGGCATCACGTCGATCCCGACCCTCATGGCGTTCCGCGAGGGCATCCTGGTCTTCAACCAGCCCGGCGCGCTCCAGGCCTCGCAGCTCGCGCAGGTCGTCGACGCCGTGAAGGCGCTCGACATGGACGACGTCCGCAAGCAGATCGCGGAGCAGGACGCTCCCGCCTCCTGACGCGAGGCTCACGACGACGAAGCCCCGGCCGGGTCACCCGGCCGGGGCTTCGTGCTGTACGCGAGATGGGACTCGAACCCACACGTCCTCAGACACAGGAACCTAAATCCTGCGCGTCTACCAGTTCCGCCACTCGCGCGCGTCGACCTTGCGGACGCGCTCCATCGTACGCGGGCGCTCAGGCGATCTTGAGGTCGCGACGGAGCTTGGCCACGTGGCCGGTGGCCTTGACGTTGTACTGGGCGAGGCGCACGCGCCCGTCGGCCGCGACGACGACGGTCGAGCGGATGACGCCGGTGACGATCTTCCCGTAGAGGTTCTTCTCGCCCCACGCGCCCCACGCCTCGAGCGTCGTGCGCTCGGGGTCGGAGAGGAGCGGGAACGTCAGGGTCTCGTCGGCGACGAAGGCCGCGAGCTTCTCGACCGGGTCGGGGGAGACCCCGACGACCTCGTAGCCGGCGGCCTGCAGGCTCGCGAGGGAGTCGCGGAAGTCGCACGCCTGCTGCGTGCACGCCGGGGTCGCGGCCGCCGGGTAGAAGTACACGACGACGTCACGCCCACGGAGGTCGGAGAGGTTGAACGTCGACCCGTCCGCGGCCGGGAGCGTGAGCTCGGGGGCGATGTCGCCTGGGGCGAGACGGGGCATGTGTTCCTCCTGTGCGGCGCGTGACGGGGTGGCCACAGCCTATGCGGCGGGACCCTGCGGACGGGCATCCAGGGCGTGTGACCTGCGCCTTGGCCCGGTGCTCGCGAGGTCTCACCCGGATCTTCACCTTTGTTCCTGTTGTGCTGTGCGGTGTCCGATGCTGCGATGGTCTCGTCGATGTCGTCCATCTCCGGGGGGAGATGAGCATGAACGCAGAACCACAGAACGGTGCGCTCGCCCGCACCGCTCCTCACGAGCCACGCCCCAGTCGTGACGCCGCGCCCGTCCACGGGTGGATCGAGCGCGACGGGATCGAGTTCGACGACCGTGCGGTCGTCGTCCGCGCTGTCGAGGACGCCGATCCCGAGCCGCAGGTGCCGGTCCTCTCGGACGAAGAGCTGCTGAGCCTCATGGACCCGGCCAAGCTCGTGCTCGACCGCGTCCCGCTCGCGCTCCTCGCGGATCTCGTCAGCCCGTTCGGGCCGGACTCCGAGCGCCTCCTCGCCGAGGAGTCCTGACCTCGGACCCTGCTCAGCCGCGGAATCCCGCCGATTTCGTCTCTACGCAGATCCGGTGTAGTGTTTCTTCTCGTTGCCGAGCGATCGGCAGCAAGAACGCGAGCGGCTCGTCCGCGAGCGGGCGCCATTAGCTCAATTGGCAGAGCAGCTGACTCTTAATCAGCGGGTTCGGGGTTCGAGTCCCTGATGGCGCACAGACCGAACGGCACCCCACGGGGTGCCGTTCGTCGTTTCCGGCCGATGCAGTCCGGGGTCGGAGCCCGCCTTCAGCGACGATGCGGGGCCTGAGGTCCCATCTGGACCGGTTTGCAGACTGATACTGATTGTCTCAGAAGCTCGTCCTGTGGCGGGGCGTCCCGCCGGGACGTCCCGTGGGGCCCGAACTGCAGGAGCACCACGTGCACATCGGAGTACCGAGAGAGTCTGACCCGGGGCAGCGGCTCGTCGCAGCCACCCCGCAGACGGTCGAGAAGCTGGTCGCGCTGGGCTACGACGTCGTCGTCGAGACGGGTGCAGGCGCGGACGCCTCGATCCCCGACGACGGTTACGTCGCGGCGGGCGCGACGATCGGCGACACGGACGCGGTGTGGGGCTGCGACGTCGTCGTCAAGGTCGACGCCCCGACCGTCTCCGAGGTCGCCCGCATGCACGCGGACGCGACGATCGTCGCCCGCATGTCCCCGGACGACGACCCCGCGCTCGTCGAGGCGATGCGCGCCGCAGGCGTCATCGCCCTCAACCTCAACTCCGTCCCGCGCATCTCCCGCGCGCAGGCGCTCGACGTCCTGTCGACCATGTCCAACGTCTCCGGCTACCGCGGCATCATCGAGGCGGCCGAGGCGTACGCCGGGATGTTCGGCGGCCAGGTCACCGCAGCAGGCTCGACGCCGCCCGCCCGCGTGTTCGTCATCGGCGCGGGCGTCGCGGGTCTCGCCGCGCTCGGCGCGGCCGGCAGCCTCGGCGCGACGGTGCGCGCGTACGACGTCCGCTCCGACGTCGCCGAGCAGATCGAGTCGATGGGCGCGACGTACGTGCGCGTCGACGCCGCCGCGCAGGAGAGCGCCGACGGGTACGCGAGCGAGCTGAGCGACGAGCAGGAGGCCGCAACCCAGCGTGTCTACGCCGCAGAGAGCGCGGCGGCCGACGTCGTCGTGACGACCGCACTCATCCGCGGCAAGGCGCCGATCACGATCACCGCCGAGATGGTCGCTGCCATGCGCCCCGGCTCCGTGATCGTCGACCTCGCCGCCTCGGGCGGCGGCAACTGCGAGCTGACCGTCCCGGGCGAGAAGATCGTCACGGAGAACGGCGTGACGATCATCGGCTACACGGACCTGCCCGGACGCATGCCGAAGCACACGTCGCAGCTCTACGGCACGAACATCGTCAACCTCATGAAGCTGCTCACGCCGGGCAAGGACGGCCAGGTCGTCCTCGACCTCGACGATGTCGTCCAGCGCGGTATCACCGTGACGCGCGCGGGCGAGCTGCTCTGGCCGCCCCCGCCCGTCCAGGTCTCCGTCGCGCCCCCGGCGCCGGCCTCTGCGCCCGCACCTGCCGAGCCCGCCCCCGCGGTCGAGCAGAAGGCTCGGAAGGGCACCGGCGTCCTCGTCGCTGGCGCGCTCACCGCGCTCCTCGTCGTCGCGGCCGTCGCGTTCTCGACCGCCTCGTTCGCGTCGCACCTCACGGTCTTCGCGCTCGCCGTCGTCGTCGGCTTCTACGTTGTCACCGGCGTGACGCACTCGCTGCACACGCCGCTCATGGCCCAGACCAACGCGATCAGCGGCATCATCCTCGTCGGCTCGCTCCTGCAGATCGGGTCGACCGACACCGTCGTGACCGTCCTCGCCGTCGTCGCGGCGACGTTCGCGTCGATCAACATCTTCGGCGGGTTCTCCGTCGCGAGCCGCATGCTCGCCATGTTCCGGAAGGAGGCCTGAGCCATGGACACCCTCACCCAGCTCGTCTACGGCGTCTACCTCGTCGCCGGCATCCTGTTCGTCCTCTCGCTCGCGGGGCTCGCGAAGCAGGAGACCGCACGGGGCGGCAACCTCGCTGGCAAGGTCGGCATGGGCCTCGCGCTCGCCGCGACCGTCGTCCTCGCACTCATCGAGTCCGAGCGCAACGTCGGCGTGACGGCTGGACTCATCGCGCTCGCGCTCGGCATCGGCGCGATCGTCGGCACGTGGCAGGCCCGCCGTGTCGAGATGACGCAGATGCCGGAGATGATCGCGCTCCTGCACAGCTTCGTCGGCCTCGCCGCGGTGCTCGTCGGCTTCAACTCCTACCTCACCGACACCCACGGTGGTGCCGTGCACCTCGTCGAGGTGTTCCTCGGGGTCTTCATCGGTGCGATCACCCTCACGGGCTCGCTCGTCGCGTTCGGCAAGCTCTCGGCACGCCTCAAGTCCTCGCCGCTCACGCTGCCGGGCCGCAACCTGCTCAACCTCGTCGCGGTGCTCGTGTCCTTCGGCCTCATGGGCTGGTTCCTCGCAGCGCCGTCGATCTGGCCGCTCGCGATCATGACCGTCATCGCGCTCGCGGTCGGCTGGCACCTCGTCGTCGCGATCGGCGGCGGCGACATGCCCGTCGTCGTGTCGATGCTCAACTCGTATTCCGGTTGGGCCGCGGCCGCCGCAGGCTTCATGCTCTCGAACGACCTGCTCATCATCACCGGCGCGCTCGTCGGGTCCTCCGGTGCGATCCTCTCGTACATCATGTGCAAGGCCATGAACCGGTCCTTCGTCTCCGTCATCCTCGGCGGCTTCGGCGCGACCGAGGGCGGCCCCGCGGCCGCGGCTGTCGAGGGCGAGTACCGCGAGACGACCGCCGCCGACGTCGCGCAGCTCCTCAAGGAGGCCTCGTCCGTCGTCATCACGCCCGGCTACGGCATGGCCGTCGCGAAGGCGCAGTACCCGGTCGCCGAGCTGACGACCCGGCTGCGCGCCGCGGGAGTCGACGTGCGCTTCGGCGTCCACCCCGTCGCAGGCCGTCTGCCGGGCCACATGAACGTCCTCCTCGCCGAGGCCAAGGTGCCGTACGACATCGTCGAGGAGCTCGAGGAGGTCAACGAGAAGCTGCCGTCGACCGACGTCGTGCTCGTCATCGGCGCGAACGACACGGTCAACCCGGCTGCCGAGGACGACCCTGGCTCGCCGATCGCCGGCATGCCCGTCCTCCAGGTGTGGAACGCCAAGGAGGTCGTCGTGTTCAAGCGCTCGATGGCCGTCGGCTACGCAGGCGTGCAGAACCCGCTGTTCTTCAAGGAGAACACCTCCATGCTCTTCGGCGACGCCAAGGAGCGCGTCGAGGACATCGTCAAGGCGCTCTGACTCCCCTCGGACGGGCGGGGAGCCACCACCTGGTGGTTCTCCGCCCGTTCGCGTGTCACCTAGGGTGAGGACATCATGAGCGCGACCCCCGCAGACCCCCAGACCACGTCCGTCCCTGACGCCCAGGAACCCGGCCACGGCACGTTCCGCAAGGAGCCCGTCTCCTTCATCCGGCGCAGCGGCCGGCTCTCGACCGGTCAGGCCAAGGCTCTCGAGCGTTCCGGCGGGCGGCTGATCATCGACGTCCCCCGTGCGATCGCGCGCACGTCCGTCGACCCGGGCTTCGAGCTCGACCTCGCCGCGACGTTCGGACGGACGGCACCGCTCGTCGTCGAGGTCGGCACAGGCATGGGGGAGTGCGTCGCCGCGGCCGCGGCCGCGCACCGCGACGTCGACCACCTCGCGCTCGAGGTCTACCTGCCGGGCATCGCCCAGACGATCCTGCGCGCTGAGCGCGAGGACGTCACCAACCTGCGGCTGATGCAGGCGAACGCACCCGAGGTTTTCGCGACGACGCTGCCCTCGGGCAGCGCCGACGAGGTGTGGGTGTTCTTCCCCGACCCGTGGCCCAAGGCGCGCCACCACAAGCGCCGGCTCGTGACGCCGTCGTTCGCGGAGCTCGTCGCCCGCGTGCTGCGCCCGGGCGGCGTGTGGCGCCTCGCGACAGACTGGCGGCCGTACGCGGAGGAGATGATCGAGGTCATCGGCGCGAGCCCTGACTTCGAGCCGCTCGAGCCCGGCTCCGACGGCACCGTCGAGCGGTTCGCCGGCCGCGTGCTGACATCGTTCGAGGCGAAGGGCCTGCGCGCCGGCCGCGAGGTCACCGACCTCGCGTTCCGGCGCCGTGACGACCGCTCCTGAGCCAGGCTCGGGCCGCTGCCTGCGGATAGGATCAGGTCCGTGAGCAACGCACGCATCGCACTGGCGACCTGCAACTTCCACCCGGACCTGGCCGAGGACGACCAGCTCCTGCTCCGCGCGCTGCGCGAGCGAGGCGCTGACGCCGTCGCCGCCGTCTGGGACGACCCGGAGATCGACTGGTCGTCGTTCGACCTCGTCGTCGTGCGGTCCACGTGGGACTACTCGTCGCGGCGCGACGAGTTCGTCGCGTGGGCGCGCAGCGTGCCGCGCATCCTCAACCCGGCCGGGCTCGTCGAGTGGAACACCGACAAGGCCTACCTGCGCGACCTCGAGGAGGCGGGCCTCCCGGTCATCCCCACGATCTGGCTCGACCCGGCCCGCAAGCTGTCCTCCCGTGCCGTGCACACGCGCATGCCGGCCTCGGGCGACTTCGTCATCAAGCCGACGGTCTCGCGCGGTTCGCGTGACACGGGCCGCTACGAGGCAGGCGAGGCGCACTCGCGCGGCCTCGCGATCTCGCACGCCGTGTCCCTCATGAAGGAGGGGCGTCACGTGATGATCCAGCGCTACCTCATGGAGGTCGACACGCAGGGTGAGACCGCGCTCGTCTACATCGACGGCGAGTTCTCGCACTCGGTACGCAAGGGCGCGATGCTCCAGGGGCCGTACCGCGGCATGGCTGGGCTGTACAAGCAGGAGGAGATGAGCACGCGTCCGACGACGCCGGAGGAGCGCGCCGTCGGTGACCGTGCGATCGCGTACGCGACGGAGGTCCTCGCGAAGGAGGCCCCCGGCACCGAGCTGCTGTACGCGCGTGTCGACGTCGTGCCTGGCCCGGAGGGCGAGCCGCTCATCATCGAGCTCGAGCTCACCGAGCCGTCGTTGTTCCTCGCGTTCGAGAAGGACGCGGCGGGCCGCCTGGCGGACGCCGTGCTCGCGCGCCTCGCCTGACCCTGGCTCTGCCTGAGCTCCCCCACCTCACGAAGCCCGTACGCGGCCCCCGTCCGGTGGGCGAGACGTCCAGGCCTGCTGTTGCGCGGTTGCCCTACGGTCGCCGTGTGATCCTGCTCACGGCACTTGACGGATGGCGCCACCACTGACGGTGGCGTCCCTAGCGCTGACCGTTCTCATGTCCGGTCTCGCAGGCTTCGTGGGACCGGTTGACCCGGTCGAACACGAAGGAGAGTCATGACCCACACCCAGGCGATGCCGCCGGCCGTGGCGATCGAGCCGCTCGGGACGGCGGTGCCGTCCACGGTTCCGACGCACTGGTACAACCTCGCGGCGGACCTTCCCGAGCCGGTCCCGCCGCACCTCAACCCCGGCACGGGCGAGCCGCTCACGCCCGCCGACCTCGCACCGCTCTTCCCGATGGCGCTCATCGAGCAGGAGGTCACGACCGAGCGGTATGTCGAGATCCCGCAGGCGGTCCGTGAGATCTACGCCGGGTGGCGGCCGTCGCCTCTCGTGCGGGCGTCTCGCCTCGAGCGCGCGCTCGGCACGAAGGCACGGATCTACTACAAGTACGAGGGCGTCAGCCCGGTCGGGTCGCACAAGCCGAACACGGCCGTGCCGCAGGCGTACTACAACGCACTCGAGGGCACGACGCGCCTGACGACCGAGACGGGCGCAGGCCAGTGGGGCGCCTCCCTCTCCTTCGCCGCCGCGCTGCTCGGCCTGACGTGCGAGGTGTGGCAGGTCCGCGCGTCGTACGACGCAAAGCCGTACCGGCGCATGCAGATGGAGACGTACGGCAGCGTGTGCCACTCCTCCCCGTCCGAGCTGACCGACGCAGGCCGGGCGATGCGTGAGGCGTACCCGGACACGACCGGCTCGCTCGGCATGGCGATCTCCGAGGCCGTCGAGGCCGCAGTCAAGGACCCGGGGGCGCACTACGCGCTCGGCAGCGTCCTCAACCACGTCATGCTGCACCAGTCGGTCATCGGCCAGGAGGCCCTCGTCCAGCTCGCGGAGGCGGGGGAGAAGGGTGCGGACGTCGTCTTCGGGTGCGCGGGTGGCGGCTCCAACCTCGCAGGCCTGACGTTCCCGTTCCTCGGGCAGAACCTCCGCGAGGGCACGACGACGCGGCTCGTCGCGTGCGAGCCGGCGGCCTGCCCGTCGCTCACGCAGGGGGAGTACCGCTACGACGCGGGCGACGTCGCGGGCCTGACGCCGCTCATGAAGATGTACACGCTCGGCAAGGACTTCGTCCCGCCGTCGATCCACGCGGGCGGCCTGCGGTACCACGGGATGAGCCCGATGGTGTCGCACGCGGTGCACCTCGGCCTCATGGACGCGATCGCCGTCGAGCAGGACGACGCGTTCGCGGCGGGTCTGCTGTTCGCGCGCGCGGAGGGCATCATCCCGGCGCCCGAGTCGACGCACGCGGTCGCGGGTGCCGTCGCGCACGCTCGGACGGCCGCGGACGGTGAGGTCATCGTCATCGGCCTGTCCGGCAACGGCGTGCTGGACCTTCCCGCGTACTCCGCGTACCTCTGACCGGCACCCGGCCCGGCCCCGCGTGCGGGACCGGGCCGGTGCCGTGCCCGGCGGAGCTCCGCCCCTGCGCCTACAGTCGAGAGTCCCGATGTCGCGCAGGAGGAGCCATGGGTCAGGAGCAGGAACAGGAACGCGCGCTGCTGGAGCGCGTCCCGAGCGGGCTGTTCATCGGCGGGAAGTGGCGCGAGGCGGCCGACGGCGGGACGTTCGCCGTGCACGACCCCGCGACGGGAGCAGTCCTCACCCAGGTCGCGAGCGCGACCGCCGACGACGGGCGCGCGGCGCTCGACGCCGCGTGCGACGCCTTCCCCGCATGGTCGACGACGCCCGCGCGCGAGCGCGCGGAGACGTTGCGCCGCGCGTTCGACCTCGTCCAGGAGCGCGCGGACGACCTCGCGCTGCTCATGACCCTCGAGATGGGCAAGCCGCTCGCTGAGTCGCGCGCCGAGGTCACGTACGGCTCCGAGTTCCTGCGTTGGTTCAGCGAGGAGGCCGCGCGCGTCCAGGGACGCTACGGCCCGACGCCGGAGGGCACGGGCCGCATGATCGTCACCCGGCACCCGGTCGGGCCGTGTTACCTCGTGACGCCCTGGAACTTCCCGCTCGCGATGGCGACGCGCAAGATCGCTCCCGCGCTCGCGGCGGGCTGCACGGTCGTCGTGAAGCCGGCGAGCGCGACGCCGCTGACGACGCTCCTGCTCGCGACGATCCTCGAGGAGGCGGGTGTGCCCGCGGGCGTCGTCAACGTGATCACGACGAGGCAGACGGGCCCCGTCTCCGAGGCGGTCCTCACCGACCCGCGCCTGCGCAAGCTGTCCTTCACGGGTTCGACCGCCGTCGGGCAGTCGCTGCTGCGGCAGGCCGCCGACGGCGTCCTGCGGACCTCGATGGAGCTCGGCGGCAACGCCCCGTTCATCGTCTTCGACGACGCCGACCTGGACGCCGCGGTCGAGGGGGCGCTCGCGGCGAAGTTCCGCAACACCGGCCAGGCCTGCACTGCCGCCAACCGGTTCCTCGTGCACAGCTCCGTCGCGGACGACTTCGCGCGCCGCGTGACCGAGCGGGTCGAGGCGTTCTGCACGGGCCGCGGCACGGAGGAGGGCGTGGTGATCGGCCCGCTCATCGACGACGACGCGGTCGAGCGCGTGCACGCCCTCGTCGAGGACGCCGTCGCGCGCGGAGCGGTGCTCCGCACGGGCGGAGCGCCGCTCGACGGACCGGGCAGCTTCTACCCGGCGACGATCCTGACCGACGTCGCGCCGGGCTCCGACGTGCTGCGCGAGGAGATCTTCGGTCCGGTCCTCGCGATCTCGACGTTCGACGACGAGGACGAGGCAGTCCGTCGTGCGAACGACACCCCGCACGGGCTCGTCGCCTACGTGTACACGCGGTCGCTCACGCGCGGGCAGCGGATGATCGAGCGGCTCGAGTCCGGCATGGTCGGGGTCAACGCGGGTGTCGTCTCGAACGCGGCGGCGCCGTTCGGGGGATGGAAGTACTCGGGCCTGGGCCGCGAGGGCGGCGCCGAGGGCATCGACGAGTACCTGCAGACGAAGTACACGCTCACGGGCGACCCGTTCGCGTGAGCGGGCGGCGCGGGGTCAGGCGCGCTGGTTGATGCGCAGCAGGTTGCCGGACGGGTCGCGCAAGGCGCAGTCGCGCACGCCGTAGTCCTGGTCGGCAGGCTCCTGCACGACGTCGACCCCGGCGGCCTGCAGGCGCGCGAACAGTCCGTCGAGGTCGTCGGACGCGAGAGTCAGGGCGCCGTACGCGCCCTTCGCCATGAGCTCGAGGACCGTGCGCTTCTCGTCGTCCGAGAGGCCCGGGTCGACGTTGGGCGGCGTGAGGACGAGCGACGTCGTCGAGCCAGGAGGCGCGACCGTGATCCAGCGCATGTCGCCGTAGCCGACGTCGTTGCGGACCTCGAAGCCGAGGAGGTCGCGGTAGAACGCGAGCGAGGCGTCGGGGTCGGTGTGGGGGAGGAACGCGTAGTGAATCGAGATGTCCATGGAGCCGACGCTAGGCGCGCGGACCTGGCCGCGCTTCTCGATTCCTGACCGGTCGCGTGACCTGCCGGGCGAGGCACGGCGGGATGCCCTCTGCGGCACGCGACGAGTCGCGGCGGTAGACGCTCGGCGGCACGCCGACGAGCTCGGCGAACCGCGTGCTGAACGTCCCGAGCGAGGAGAAGCCGACGGCGAAGCACACCTCGGTGACGGTCATGTCGCCGCGCCGGAGCAGGGTCATCGCGCGCTCGATGCGGCGGGTCATGAGGTAGGAGTACGGAGGCTCCCCGTACACGCGGCGGAACTCGCGGCTCAGGTGCCCGGCGGACATGTGCACGCCCCGAGCGAGCGCCTCGACGTCGAGCGGGGAGGCGAACTCGCGATCGATCCGGTCGCGGACGCGGCGCATCGTGGCGATGTCGCGCAGCCGCGCCGCCTCCGCGGTGCCGACACGCGGGGCGTCTGCCGTCCTGATGGCCATCCCCTCACGCTAACCGGGGGAGAAGGACGTGCCCAGGGCGTCGCCCTGCGCCTGGAGACGAGGAACGGCGGGCGGCGACGAGCGCCCGGGAACGACGAAGGCCCGGTCCTCACGGACCGGGCCTTCGCATGGGGTGAGTAACGGGACTTGAACCCGCGACCCCCTGGACCACAACCAGGTGCTCTACCAGCTGAGCTATACCCACCATGTGTGCTGTGCGAACCGGTCAGACCGGCATCAACAGCGCGGTCCGGCGAGCCAGGCTCACCGGGCCGTAGACGAGTGTACAGGGTTTCCGGGGTCGGTCGTGCCGCTCTCGCGGATCGTGACGCTCGTCTCGCTGATCCTGGCGGAGACAGCCTTCGCGGTGACCGAGTCCGGGCCAGGCTGCGGCACGAAGATCGCCTCCCGGTAGTAGCGCAGCTCGTCGATGCTCTCGAGGATGTCGGCGAGCGCGCGGTGGCCCCCGTGCTTCTCGGGCGACTGGAAGTAGGCCCGCGGGTACCAGCGCCGCGCTAGCTCCTTGATCGAGGAGACGTCGATGATCCGGTAGTGCAGGTGACCGGCGAGCTCGGGCATGTCACGGTCGAGGAACGCCTTGTCGGTCCCGACCGAGTTTCCGGCGAGCGGGGCGCGGCCCGGGTCCGGGACCCACGCACGGACGTAGTCGAGGACGGCCTGCTGAGCGTCCTCGAGCGTCATGCCGGCGTCGAGCTCGTCGAGCAGGCCGGACGTCGTGTGCATGTCACGGACGAAGTCGTTCATCTGCTCGAGCGCGGCGGGCTCGGGACGGATGACGACGTCGACGCCCTCGCCGAGGACGTTGAGCTCGGAGTCGGTGACGACCGCGGCGACCTCGATGAGCGCGTCGGCCTGGAGGTCCAGGCCGGTCATCTCGCAGTCGATCCACACGATCCGGTCGTTGTTCAGGTTGCTGGCCACTGGTCCAGGGTACGCGCGGGTGTGGGGCCGGCCCCGCTCGGCTAGCGTCGAGGCATGCCCGAGGCTCCGAGCACCCAGGTCGCCCGTCCCTCCGCGTCGCCGAGGGGCCAGGCTCTGCTCACCCTCCTCCCCGGCGCCCTGCTCGTCGCGCTCGGCATCGGGCTCTTCGCCGGTGTCCTCGACGCCGTGGACGAGCAGGACGACGTGTGGCTCGTCGACCAGCCCGTCCTCGAGTGGCTCGCCGACAACCGCGTCCCCTGGCTCACGTCGATCGCGACGGGCGTGACCAACACGTTCGGTCCGACGATCCTGCCGGTGCTCGTCGCCGTCGGCTGCGGTGCGTGGTGGGCGGTCTCGAAGCGCTGGCGGGACCCTGCTCTGCTCGTCGCCGCGATGCTCCTCGCCGTCTCGGTCAGCACTGCGATCAAGGCGCTCGTCGGCCGCCCGCGGCCGCCCGAGGTGTCGATGAGCGTGCCCGGCGTCGAGACGTCGGCGTCGTTCCCGTCGGGCCACACGATCGGGGCCGCGACCCTCGTCCTCGTGCTCGCCTACCTCGTCGCCCGGTCACGACGGACCTGGCGGGCGACGGTCGTGTGGGCGGTCGTGAGCGTCGTCGTGATCGTGGTCGTGGCCGCGACGCGGCTCTACCTCGGCTACCACTTCGTCACCGACGTCCTCGCGGGCGCGTGCCTCGCGATAGCGGTGCTCGGCGTCGTCGTGTGCGTCGACAGGTGGCCGGCGCAGGACCGGCCTCCTGCTGCGCAACGGTAGAATCGAGGCGCCTCCGTAGCTCAATGGATAGAGCAACGGCCTTCTAATCCGTCGGTTGCAGGTTCGAGTCCTGTCGGGGGCGCTCTGCGTACCCGTGTGACCGATCACCGCGTCCGGCGCGGCGCGCGCGTTTGGTCCGGACCTGGCAACTTGGGACAATCGGCACTGTGAGCAACGAGCGCGGCGACGGCACCCTGGACGGCACGGCCGCCCTGCGCGACGCCGAGCTCGCGCACGACGACACCCCTGAGGTCGACCCGGACGCGACCCTCCTCGACGTCGTCACCGACCTGCGGCGCGACATCCAGCACCTCGAGATGCCGCTGCGCACGCCCGGCACCGAGCACGGCCGCGACGTGCGGCTCGGGCTGCTCGGGCAGATCGACGACCACCTGCTGCCACGCCTGCGCGAGCTCTCGCGCCCGGCCGTCGTGGTCGTCGTCGGCTCGACCGGAGCGGGCAAGTCGACGCTCGTGAACTCGCTCGTCGGCGCGGAGGTCTCCCGCGCGTCCGTCATCCGCCCGACGACGCGCGAGCCCGTCCTCGTGCACCACCCCGCCGACGCGGGCCTCCTCGGGGACACGGTCCTCGACGACGCGCTGCGCGTCGCGCACGAGTCCGTCCCGCGCGGGCTGTGCATCCTCGACGCCCCCGACCTCGACTCGCTCCTGCGGTCCAACCGCGAGACTGCAGCACGGCTCCTCGCTGCCGCGGACGTCGGTCTCTTCGTGACGACCGCCGCCCGCTACGGCGACGCGCTGCCGTGGAACGTCCTGTCGGCCGCACGCGAGCGCGGCGCGACCATGGCGATGGTCCTCAACCGCGCCCCTGGCGCGACCGTGGCGGAGGTGCGCGTCGACCTGCTCGACCGCTTGCGGGAGCACGGCATGCAGTCGACCCCGCTCTTCATCGTCCCCGACGCGGGACCCCACGAGGGACTGCTGCCCGCGAAGGACGTCGCGGGGATCCTCCGCTGGCTCTCCACGATCGCGGGCGCCGAGCAGGCGCGCCGCCTCATCCTGCGCACCCTGCGCGGCGCGCTGTCGACGCTGCCCGGCCAGCTCGAGGACCTCGCCGCCGTGATCGAGGACCAGGCCGCCGATGCGCGGCGCCTGCGCGCCGAGGTCGCCGGCCACGCGGCCGCGGGCGTCCCCGTCGTCGAGAAGGCAGTCGCGGACGGGAGCCTCGACGCCGGCGCCCTCGTGGCGGCCTGGCAGGCCGCGATCGAGGCCGACCCGGGCATCCTGCGGGCCTCCACCGGCTTCCGCGCGCCGTCGGGCCGCCGCGTCCGGCGCCGCGAGGAGAGTCTCGCTCCCGTGCTCGCGGAGGCGGAGCGCGCCGTCACGACGCTGCTCGTGCGGGCCTCCGAGGTATCCGGGGCCGCGATCGGCGATGCCATCGCGGGCGACCCGGGGCTGCCCGGGGGAGCCGCGCTGCGCGCCGTCGTCGCGGGCGACCCCGAGATCGACGCGTGGCGGGAGCGGACCGCCGCGAGCACGGCCGCCGGGTGGACCGCCGCCGTCGGGGAGCGACTCGACGCGCGAGCGGACGAGGCCGCCGTGCGTCGCGCCCGACGCCGCGTCGGCGTCGAAGGCCTGCGCGCCGTCACGGTCGTCGCCGCCCTCGGGAACGTGGGCGCCCAGCGCATGCTCGACGGGCTCCTCGGTGCGGCCGCGTCCGACCTGCTCGACGAGGTCAGGGCGGACCTCGTCGACACGGGGCGCGCTGTCGTGCTGGAGGAGGAGGGACCGTACGCTGAGCGTCTGGACCTTCCGTCCTTGCAGGACGAGGCAGCGACACCGGTGCGGCTGAGGCTCGCCGAGCTTCGCCGCCTGGTGTGAGGAAGGGACGTCGCGGGACACGAGGAGAGGATGCCGGAATGGGAGCACGAACCGATGCGGCTGACCTTCGTGGGCGGGTCAAGGACCTGCGCGGCGCGCTCGACCTGATCGCCGACCGGAGCGACCCCGAGGTTCTCGCCACCGCGGGCGCGGCGCTCGAGAGCGCGTCCGAGCGCCTCGACCTGGGGGTCGAGCACACCGTCGTCGCGCTCGTGGGCGGCACCGGCTCGGGCAAGTCGAGCCTCTTCAACGCTGTCTCCCGCCTGAACTTCGCTGACGTGGGCGTCAAGCGCCCGACGACGTCGCGCATGACCGCGTGCGCGTGGAGCGACCACGCCGACGCCCTGCTCGACTGGGTCGGCGTGGACGCCGACCGACGCATCAACCGGATCTCCGCGCTCGACGACGAGTCCGAGCGGGCGCTCGACGGCCTCGTCCTGCTGGACCTGCCGGACCACGACTCGGTGCGCACCGAGAACCGCGAGGTCGTCGACCGCGTCGTGCCGATGGCCGACCTTCTCGTGTGGGTCGTCGACCCGCAGAAGTACGCCGACGACGCGCTGCACTCCGGTTACCTGCAGACCCTCGTCGGCGCCGAGGGGTCGATGCTCGTCGTGCTCAACCAGCTCGACACGGTCCCGCCCACGCAGCGCGACGAGATCCTCGCCGACGTGTCGAGCCTGCTGACCTACGACGGCCTCGGGGTGGTCGACGTCCTCGGAGTCTCCGCGGTCACGGGGGATGGGGTCGACGAGCTACGGACGCGGCTCGCCAAGGTCGTCGCTGCCCGCTCTGTCGCGTCGGTGCGCGTCAGCAGCGAGCTGACCCGCGCGGGAACCCTGGTCGCCGATGCTCTCTCGTCCGAGGCCCCGCGCTCCCTCGACGGGTTCGTCGCGCCTGCGGTCGACGCGCTCGCCGTCGGCGTCGGCCTTGAGGCTCGCGGCCGCACGGCCGCCCTCACGCTCGACGACGGCTCGGCCGCCGCGGCGGGCGTCGCCGTGACGCCCGAGGTCACCGCCCGCGTGCGCACCTCGTGGCTTGACGGCGTCGGTCGTCACCTCTCGGCCGGCTGGCGCGAGAACCTCGAACGCGTCGTCACCCCCGCCGAGGAGATCGCGGTCGCGGTCGACCGCGCCGTCGGCGACGTGCGGCTCGAGGCCGGGCCCGGCAGGGCGGTGCGGCGTGCGCGGGCGTCCGCCGTCGTCCTCGGGATCCTTGCCGTGATCGCTGCCGGTGCGGGACTCGCTCTCCTGCTCGGCTGGTGGGACCTGCCCGACGGCGTCGGCACGGGGACCTACCTCCTGGTCGGGGCTGGCGTGCTGGCGCTGGGCGTCGTCGTCGCGCTGCTCGTGCGTGGCAGGGCGCGCCGCCAGCACGCGGCCGAGCGCGAGTCGCGCTTCGTGAGCGTGGCGCGCGAGCGGCTGACGGAAGTCGTCGGCGAGCTCTTGCTGCAGCCGTCCTCGCCCGTCCTGAGGGACCACCACGACGCTCGAGTGCTCGCGCTCGCCGCCGCGGAGCAGTCGCCCACAGGGAGCTGACGAGATCGGCCCGGCCCCTGGCCGGGCGCGAGCGCTCGCGGCCCGCGGAGCGCGGACGCGAGCGTGAGGTCCTCGGACGGCACCCGGCCGTCCCCGCTCGCAGGAGGACCCATGAGCTCGACCATCACCGTGCGCGGATGGGTCGGCAACAAGCCGACGCTGACCCGCACCGCCAACGACCGCGTCTTCACGACCGTCCGCGTCGCCTCGACGCACCGCTACCGCGACTCGCGCAACGAGTGGGTCGACGGCGACACGCAGTGGTTCAGCGCGGTGTTCTGGGACGACGCCGCCGAGAACGTCGCCCGCTCGGTGCGGCAGGGCGAGCCCGTCGTGCTCACCGGCCGCCTCGTCCTCGAGCGCTGGGACAGCGAGGAAGGCCCGCGCTCGTCGCTCGGCGTGCGCGGGGCGACGCTCGGTCACGACCTCACGCGTGGCATCGCCCAGTTCACGCGCTGCGTGCGTACCGCCGGGGCGGGCTTCGAGCCCGCGCCGCCCGGCGACCGTGCCGCGGACCCGTTCGCCACGCCCGAGACGCCGGACGTGAGCGAGCAGGACGCCCCGCCGGCGGACGTCGACGAGGCCGCGCTCGACGCGTCCGCGGAGGTCGGGGAGGAGCTCGGAGCATACGAGCCTGCGACCGCGTAGGCTTGGGGGGTCTGTGCGTCGCCCGTCGACGCCTGCGCGCCCGGCGACGAGCCGGGCCGCACGGGCGGCGGCGGGCACGGCACGCCCCGACGCGTGCGACGCTCACCCCTCACGATCACAAGGCGGTCCAAGAATCCGTGGCTGAGTTCATCTACACCATGTACAAGGCGCGCAAGGCGCACGGTGACAAGGTCATCCTCGACGACGTCACGCTGAACTTCCTCCCCGGGGCGAAGATCGGCGTCGTCGGCCCGAACGGTGCCGGAAAGTCCACGATCCTCAAGATCATGGCCGGTCTCGAGCAGCCCTCGAACGGTGAGGCGCGCCTGTCGCCCGGCTACAGCGTCGGCATCCTCATGCAGGAGCCGGAGCTCAACGAGGAGAAGACCGTCCTCGGCAACGTCCAGGAAGCCGTCGGCGAGATCAAGGCGAAGCTCGACCGCTTCAACGAGATCGCCGAGCTCATGGCGACGGACTACTCCGACGAGCTCATGGAGGAGATGGGCAAGCTCCAGGAGGCGATCGACGCCGCCGACGCGTGGGACCTCGACTCCCAGCTCGAGCAGGCGATGGACGCCCTGCGCTGCCCGCCCGGCGACATGGACGTCAAGGTCCTCTCCGGTGGCGAGCGTCGCCGCGTCGCGCTGTGCAAGCTCCTCCTCGAGAAGCCCGACCTGCTGCTCCTCGACGAGCCCACCAACCACCTCGACGCCGAGTCGGTGCTGTGGCTCGAGCAGCACCTGACGACGTACCCCGGTGCGATCCTCGCCGTCACCCACGACCGCTACTTCCTCGACCACGTCGCCGAGTGGATCTGCGAGGTCGACCGTGGCCGTCTGTACCCCTACGAGGGCAACTACTCGACCTACCTCGAGAAGAAGCAGGAGCGCCTCCAGGTCCAGGGCAAGAAGGACGCGAAGCTCGCCAAGCGACTCAAGGAGGAGCTCGAGTGGGTCCGGTCCAACGCCAAGGGCCGCCAGACCAAGTCGAAGGCTCGTCTCGCCCGCTACGAGGAGATGGCTGCCGAGGCGGAGCGCACCCGGAAGCTCGACTTCGAGGAGATCCAGATCCCGGCGGGTCCGCGCCTGGGTTCGGTCGTCCTCGAGGCCACGAACCTGCAGAAGGGCTTCGACGGGCGCCAGCTCATCGACGGCCTGAGCTTCACGCTCCCGCGCAACGGCATCGTCGGCGTCATCGGCCCGAACGGTGTCGGTAAGACGACGCTCTTCAAGACGATCGTCGGCCTCGAGCCGCTCGACGGCGGCGACCTCAAGATCGGTGAGACCGTCTCGATCTCGTACGTCGACCAGTCGCGCGGCGGCATCGACCCCAAGAAGACCCTCTTCGAGGTGGTCTCCGACGGTCTCGACTTCATCAAGGTCGGCAACGTCGAGATCCCGTCGCGCGCGTACGTCGCGTCGTTCGGCTTCAAGGGCCCGGACCAGCAGAAGCCTGCCGGCGTGCTCTCCGGTGGTGAGCGCAACCGCCTCAACCTCGCGCTCACGCTCAAGCAGGGCGGCAACCTGCTGCTCCTCGACGAGCCCACCAACGACCTCGATGTCGAGACCCTTGGCTCGCTCGAGAACGCTCTCCTCGAGTTCCCCGGCTGCGCCGTCGTGGTCTCCCACGACCGCTGGTTCCTCGACCGGGTCGCGACGCACATCCTCGCGTACGAGGGCACGGAGGAGAACCCGGCCAGCTGGTACTGGTTCGAGGGCAACTTCGAGTCGTACGAGCAGAACAAGGTTGAGCGTCTCGGTGTCGAGGCGGCGCGTCCGCACCGCGTGACGCACCGTCGCCTCACCCGCGACTGACAGTCCTCAGCAGGTCTGACGCAGGCCCGGCAGCGCAAGCGCTGCCGGGCCTGCGTGCGTCTGCGACCGTAGGGTGAGGTCATGACGGCTGGTGCGACCTCCTCGCGGACCGACGGGCCGGGCGGCGTCGTCCGGGCGCTCGAGGACGTGCGGGCCGCGGTCGACGAGCTCCGGCTCGACCTCCCAGCCCCCGGCGCTCAGGACGCGACCGCGCTGCGCGCCGACCTTCTCGCCCGGATCGACGACCACCTCCTGCCGCGCGCCCGTTCGGCGGACGCGCCCATGCTCGTCGTCGTCGGCGGGTCGACGGGCGCGGGCAAGTCGACGCTCGTCAACTCCCTCGTCGGGGCGCCCGTGAGCCCGTCAGGCGTGCTCCGCCCGACGACGCTCGCCCCCGTCCTGGCGCACCACCCGCAGGACGCGCACTGGTTCGCGGACGACCGCGTCCTGCCCGGCCTGAGCCGGGCGGGCGCGCAGGACCCCGTGCCGGCCGACTCCGTGCACCGCACGCTGCGGCTCGTGCCGACCGACGCCGTCGGGCCGGGATACGCGCTGCTCGACGCGCCCGACGTCGACTCGGTCGTCGCCGAGAACCGCGACCTCGCTGCCCAGCTTCTCGCGGCGGCCGACCTGTGGCTCTTCGTCACGACCGCCGCCCGCTACGCCGACGCCGTCCCGTGGGACCTCCTCGACGCCGCGGCTGAGCGGCGCACGCAGGTCGCCCTCGTGCTCAACCGCGTCGACGCGCACGCGCGCGCCGCGATCACCGAGCACCTCGAGGGCATGCTCGCCGAGCGCGGCCACGCGGGCGCACGCGTGTTCCCGGTCGAGGAGACGCGGCTCACCTCGGGAGTGCTCGGCCCCGAGCACCTCGTGGGGCTGCGGGGCTGGCTCGGCGCCGTCACCCAGCCGGAGGAACGCCGCCGCGTCGTCGCTGCGACGTTCGACGGTGCGGTCGAGGACCTCGGCCGGCGGCTCACCGACCTCGCCGGCGCGGCGGGGGAGCAGGTCGCCGCCCGTGACCGCCTCGCCGCCGTGCTGACGCGCGAGCAGGAGGCGGCTGCGACTCAGGTCGCTCGTGCGACGGCCGACGGCGCGATGCTCCGCGGCGAGGTGCTCGCCCGGTGGCAGGACTTCGTCGGCACGGGCGACTTCCTGCGGCGCGTCGAGCAGGGCGTCGGGCGCGCACGTGACCGGATCACCGCGTTCTTCCGCGGCCGCACCGCTGACGCACCCGCGGTCGCTCGCGCCGTCGGGCACGACCTCGAGGCCGTCGTCCTCGACGCCGTCCACGGCGCGGCCGAGCGCACGTACGACGCGTGGCGCGCCGACCCGGCGGGCCGTGACCTCGCCGAGGGACTCGCGCGCGGCGGGCCCCAGGTCCGCGAGCACGTCGCCGAGCAGGTGCGCGCCTGGCAGGGCGACGTGCTCGAGCTCGTCTCGACGCAAGGGCAGTCCACGCGCGGCCGCGCCCGCGCGCTCTCCTTCGGCGTCAACGGCCTCGGTGTCGCGCTCATGGTCGTCGTGTTCGCCTCGACGGGAGGGCTCACGGGCGCGGAGGTCGGCATCGCAGGCGGCACCGCCGTGCTCGCCCAGCGCCTCCTCGAGGCCGTGTTCGGGGACGACGCCGTGCGCAGGCTCGCCGTGAACGCGCGCGAGCGGCTCGACGCGCGCGTGCGGACCGTCCTCGAGGCCGACGGCGTGCGGTTCCAGTCCCGCCTCGACGCGCAGCGCGTCGACGCCGACGCCCCGGCACGGATCGAGCGCGCCCGCGACGCTCTCGCCCGGGCGCGTGCCGACCGCGGAGAGGCGCGGTGAGCAGCGCACGGCGGGACGTGCCCGCCGACGCGAGCGAGGGCGTGCTCGGACGTGTCGAGGCGCTCGAGGAGGCGTGGCTCGCGGGACGGGACGTGCTCGCGGACGCCGACCCCGGGCTCGCCCGCGACGTCGAGGAGCTGCTGCCCAGGGTGCGCGAGCGTGTCGCGCTCGGCGCCGACCGCACGGTCGTCGCCCTCGCCGGGTCGACCGGCTCGGGCAAGTCCTCCCTGCTCAACGCGGTCGCCGGCGCGGAGGTCGCGCGCCCGGGGGTGCTGCGCCCGACGACGTCCCGCGCCGTCGCGGCCGTGTGGCCCGGCAGCAGCCCGGCCGCGCTGCTCGACTGGCTCGAGGTCACGCAACGCACCTTCGTCGACGGCGAGGAGGGAGCGGACGGCCTCGTCCTGCTCGATCTCCCGGACCACGACTCGGTCGTCCCCGAGCACCGCGTCCGCGCGGACCGCCTGCTCGCCCGCGCCGACCTCATGGTCTGGGTGACCGACCCGCAGAAGTACGCCGACGCCGCTCTCCACGAGGGCTACCTGCGCGGCTTCTCCGGATACGAGGGCGTGGTCGTCGTCGTGCTCAACCACGCCGACCGCCTCTCCGACGACGACCGCGAGACGTGCCTCGCCGACCTGCGCGAGCGTGTCGCCGAGGACGGCCTGCCGAACGCGCACGTCCTCGCGACCTCCGCGACCGAGGGGCTCGGCGTCACCGAGCTCAGGGGCCTCGTGGCCGACGCCGTCCGACGGCGTCAGGCGATGGCGGCACGCCTTCTCGAGGACGTGCGTGCGTGCGCGCGGCGCATCCTCGAGCTGACCGAGCCGCCGAGCGACGCTCCCAGGCTGTCCGGCGGGGTTGACGACCGCCTTGTGCAAGCCCTGCTCGGGGCGAGCGGCGCGGAGACGGTCGTCGACGCCGTCGGGCTCTCGGCCCGCCGCCAGGTGCGGACGACCGCCGGGTGGCCGGTCACGCGATGGGTCGCGAGCCTGCGCGCCGACCCGCTCCGGCGGCTGGGACTGCGGCCCGACCCGGACGGGGAGCGTCCCGACGCCGCCACCACGGAGGTGCGCCGCTCGTCCATGCCCAGGCCCACCGCCGCCGTCCGCGCCCGGACCGCCGAGGCTCTGCGCGAGCACGCCGACGGTGTCGCTCGCGCGCTGCCCGAGGCCTGGCAGCCGACAACCGCCGCGCGCCCCGACCCGGACGTGCTCGCGGACGCCCTCGACCAGGTCGTCGTCGCCGCGCCCCTCGGTTCGCCCGGACCGCCGCGCTGGGCGCGCGCGCTCGGCTGGGTGCAGACGCTCCTCCTCGTCGTCGCTCTCGCAGGGCTCGCGTGGCTCGCCGCGCT
Organism: Flavimobilis soli; assembly: GCF_002564025.1. Lineage (NCBI taxonomy): Bacteria > Bacillati > Actinomycetota > Actinomycetes > Micrococcales > Jonesiaceae > Flavimobilis > Flavimobilis soli. The sequence continues at coordinate 810,227 of NZ_PDJH01000001.1, read as the reverse complement.
CGCGGGGCTCGACGCGTTGCGCCTCCCCGCCCCCGACGTCTCGTGGCACGTGGGCGACGCGACGTTCCCGTGGCCGACGACCCTCGCCGTCGGCGGCCTGGCAGCCGGCGCGCTCGTGGGCGCGATCGCGGGCCTGTTCGGCCGCACCACGGCCGCGCGTCGCCGTCGCCAGGCACGTGCCGCGCTCGAGGCAGGCGTCCGCGGCGTCGCCGAGGCAACGGTGGTCGGGCCGGCGCGGGCACGCCTCGACACGTGGCGAGCCTGCCGCGCGGCAGCCGAGCGCGCGGCGTCCGGTCCTACGCGGCGACGCTCGCGCATGGCCTAGCGTGAAGGCATGACCCGCCTGCACATCCCCGTCCAGCTGCGCTGGTCGGACATGGACGCCTACGCCCACGTCAACAACGTCGAGATGCTCCGCCTCCTCGAGGAGGCCCGGATCGAGGCGTTCTGGCGCCACCCCGCCGTCGAGGGAGACCCGGCGGGCACGCCCGTCGCGCGCCCCACCGCGGTGCTCGACGCGTCGCCCGGCGCGGAGACGTTCACGCTCGTCGCGCACCAGGAGATCGAGTACCTCGCGCCGCTCGCGTACCGGCGCGCGCCGGTGATCGTCACGTTGTGGCTCGGGCGGCTCGGCGGCGCGAGCCTCGAGATCTGCTACGAGGTCACCGACGACGCGGGCACCGTCTACGCCCGCGCGGCGACGACGATGGTCCTCGTCGACCCGAAGACCGGCACTCCGCGGCGCATCGGCGACGCCGAGCGTGCTGCGTGGGAGCCGTTCGTCGAGGAGCCCGTCGCCTTCCGTCGCGGCCGCCGGTGACGACGTGGCGGTCCTGATCGACCCGCCCGCCTGGCCGGCGCACGGCACCCTCTGGGCACACCTCGTCTCGGACTCCTCGCTCGACGAGCTGCACGCCTTCGCGGAGTCTGCGGGCGTCCCGCGGCGCGCGTTCGACCTCGACCACTACGACGTCGCCGCCGAGCGGTACGAGGAGCTCGTCGCCCGTGGCGCCCTCCCCGTGTCCGGACGGGACCTCTCGCGGCGGCTCGCGGCGTCGGGCCTGCGCGTCCCGGGACGCGAGCGGCGCGAGGCGCGCCGCGCGTCCCTCTCGGTACGCTGGGAGGCGCTGCTGCCGGGCGCGCCGGAGGTCGGGGAGGTGCTGCTCGACCGCTGGCACGAGCCGCACCGCGCCTACCACGGCCCCGGTCACCTCGCGCAGGTCCTGCGCGCGGCCGCGATCGTGGAGCCGGACGTGCCGCGTCCTGTCGCGCTCGCGCTGTGGTTCCACGACGCGGTGCACGACGGCGTCGCGGGCGAGGACGAGGAACGCTCGGCCGCGCTCGCACGGGAGCTGCTCGTCGGGCTCGTCCCCGCCGACGAGGTCGGCGAGGTCTCGCGCCTGGTCCTGCTGACGGCCGACCACCGGGTCGCAGCCGACGACGCGCACGGCGCGCTCGTGTGCGACGCCGACCTGTCGATCCTCGGCTCGGACGAGGCCGGCTACGCGCGTTACGTCCGCCAGGTGCGTACCGAGTACTCGCACGTGCCGGACGAGGCCTTCCGCGAGGGCCGCGCTGCGGTGCTGCGCTCGCTCCTGGGCCTCGGGCGCCTGTTCGCCACGGACGAGGGAGCGCGGCGGTGGGAGCGGGTGGCCCGCACGAACCTGGAGCGCGAGCTGGCCGGGCTCGTCGCGGGGGAGGCGGGCCCGTCCCGCTGAGCGGAAAGCGTCGTCTCACGCGGGCGCGGGGTGGGCCGAACGTCCTCTACGGACGGGCGCAGGAGTGCCGAGGGTAGAGGTATGAGCATCACGACCGACGACGTTCCCACGAGCCTGCTGGACGAGGACGACCTCCCGCCCTTCTGGGACTGAGCACACCCACCTGCGGACGGCGAGGCTGCCGTCCGTGACAAGAGCGTGGTCGGCGTCAGCTGACGTCGGGCACGCGGATCATGCCCTCCTGGGCGATCGACGCCACGAGCGTGCCGTCCTGCGCGAAGATGCGCGCGGCACCGAGCCCGCGGCCGCCCGACGCGCTCGGCGAGCTCTGCACGTAGAGCAGCCACTCGTCGGCCTGCACGTCCCGGTGCCACCACATCGCGTGGTCCAGGCTCGCGATCGACAGGCCTCGCGTGGCCCAGCCGAGGTTCGCGCGGCGCAGCACCGGCTCGAGCATGAGCTGGTCGCACGCGTACACCGTCATGGCGCGGTGCATGAGCTGGCCGCCGGCGACGGGGCCGCGGGCGCGCAGCCACACCATCTGCCGGTCGTCCCCCTCCCGGTCGGGCGACAGGTAGAGCGAGCCGTTGACGTGCCGGATGTCGAACGCGGCCTGGCTCGTCCAGAACTTCGCGACCGGGTGGTCGAGCGAGCCGAGCTTGTCGACCGCCGACTCGACGGACTCGGGGGAGGGCGCGTCGGGCATCGTCTGCGCTTCGTCGATCCCGGGCTGCACCTCCTGGAAGGAGGCCGTCATCGTGAGGATGGGCTTGCCGTTCTGCACGGCGTGCACCTGGCGCACGCTGAAGGAGCGGCCGTCGCGCATGCGCTCGACGTCGAAGGTGATCGGCTCGTCGAGGGCGCCGGGGCGCAGGAAGTAGCCGTGCAGCGAGTGCGGCGGGCGGTCCTCGGGCGTCGTCGCGCCGGCGGCGAGGAGGGACTGCGCGAGGACCTGGCCGCCGTACACGCGACCGTTGAGCTGGGGCAGGCTCGAGCCGACGAACGTGTCGTCGCCCGTGCGGTCGAGCTCGAGGACGGCCTGGAGGTTGCGGAAGGGCTCTGCAGCCTCGGTCGGGGTCTGGCTGCTGGTCTCGGTCATCGGTGCCTCAGTCGTCGAACGTGTTGATCATCGAGTGCGCGGCGCGCTCGACGTAGTCGAGCATCTCGGCCTCGTGCAGGGGGGAGAGGCGGACGCTGCGCACCGCAGCGGTCATGTGGGTGATCCAGCGGTCCCGGGCGAGCGGGTTGACCTTGTACGGCATGTGCCGCGCGCGCAGGCGAGGGTGGCCGCGTCGCTCGGAGTACGTCGTCGGGCCGCCCCAGTACTGCTCGAGGAACATGACCATGCGCTCGTTGGCGGGCCCGAGGTCCTCCTCGGGGTACATGGGGCGCAAGACGTCGTCGTTCGCGACACCTTCGTAGAAGGCGTCGACGATCCGCTGGAAGGTCTCGTGACCTCCCACCGCTGCGTAGAAGGAGTCGTCAGTCACCGGACGATCTTCCCACGCCGGCTCGGGCACGAGTCCGAGGCGGGCGTCACACCCCGGGCGCGCAGGCGGCGCTCGCGGTGGGCTAGAGCCCGAGCTCGGCGAGCTGGGGGAGGCGGGCGCGCACCGCGGTGCGCGCGGCCTCGGCGGTCTCGGCGTCGAGCGCGAGGCGGGCGACCTCCCTGCACTCCTCGAGCGTCACGGCGCCGAGCGCGGTCGCGATGTCGGGGATGGCGCGCGGCGTCATCGACAGCGACGTCACGCCGAGCCCGACGAGCACCGCGGCGAGGGACGCGTGCGACGCGGCCTCGCCGCAGACGCCGACCGGGCGGTCCTGCTGCGCGCCCGCGCGGCACGTCGCGGCGATCAGCTGAAGGACGGCGGGCTGCCACGGGTTGGAGAGCGCGGCGAGCGAGCCGAGCAGGCGGTCGGCGGCCATCGTGTACTGCGTGAGGTCGTTCGTGCCGATCGACGCGAACGACGCGCGCGCGAGGATCGGCCCCGCGAGCAGCGCGGCGCTCGGCACCTCGACCATGACCCCGGCCGTGTCCAGGCCGTGCCGGGCGCACGCCGCGACGAAGTCCTCGGTCTCGTCGACCGTCGACACCATCGGCGCCATGACCCAGACCTCGGCCTTCTCGGCGGCCGCCGCCTGGGCGATCGCCTCGAGCTGGTCGTCGAGCAGGCCTGGCCAGGTCGCTGCGGCGCGCAGGCCGCGGACGCCGAGCGCCGGGTTCTCCTCGTCGGGCGACGTGAGGAAGAGCAGCGGCTTGTCGGCGCCCGAGTCGAGCGTGCGCACGACGACCTTGCGTCCCGGGAACCGGGAGAGCACGCGGCGGTACTGCTCGACCTGCTCCTCGACGCTCGGCGGAGTCTCGCGCCCGAGGAAACAGAACTCCGAGCGGAAGAGACCGACGCCCTCGGCGCCGACGCGGGCCGCGGCCTCGGCGTCGTCGGGGTTGCCGATGTTGGCGAGGAGCTGGACGCGGTGGCCGTCGCTCGTGCGGCCCGTGCCGTCGAACGTGCGGTCGATCGCGGCGAGCTTGCCCGCCGCCTCGATCTGCTCCTGCGTGGGGTCGAGGACGACGACGCCCGAGGCGCCGTTGACGAGGACGGTCGCGCCCTCCTCGAGGGTCGCGCTCGCGCCGGCTGCGCCGACGATCGCGGGGATGCCGCGCGCGTTCGCGACGATCGCGGTGTGCGACGTCGGGCCTGCGCCGTCCGTGACGATCGCGAGGATGCGCTCGGGGTCGAGCGTCGCGGTCGTCGACGGCGCGAGGTCCGTCGCGACGAGCACGAACGGCTCCTGGCGGTCGGGGACACCGGGCGCCTGGCGGCCGGTGAGCTGCGCGACGACGCGGTCGCGCACGTCGTGCACGTCGCTCGCGCGTTCGGCGAGGTAGCCGCCGAGCGCCTCGAGCTGGGCCGCGACGGCGTCGGCGGCCTCCCACACGGCACGCTCGGGGACGAGGTGCTCCTCGACGACGCGACGGTGCGCGTCGGCGCTCAGGGTCGGGTCGGCCGCGATGGCGGCGGTCGCGACGAGGACGTCGGCTGCGTCACCCGTCGCGTGGCTCGCCGCCGCCTCGAGCTGCGCGACGACGGCCGCGACGGCCTCGGGGATGCGTGCCGCTGCGGCGGCGGTGTCGTCGCTCGGGCTCAGGCGAAGGCCGGCGGGCGGTTCCTCGATCGGCTCGGGGAGGTGCACGACAGGTCCGGAGACGATCCCGCGGCTGACGCCGATGCCGGTGATCGTCCGCTGCTCAGGTGCCGGGTTCACGGTGCCTCCGTTGCCTTCGTTGGCGGGTCGTCGAGGGGTGTGACCGTCCTCAGTGTCTCCCTTCGGCGGCGCTGCGCCAAACGACGGCACCGCACGCAGCGCAGGTGGTCGCCGTCTGCCCGCGCGCCCGTGGGGACGTAGGCTAGGTGAAGGTGCGTCGGCCCCAGGCCGGCCCGAAGCAGCAGGCCGCGAGGTCCGGGACGGACCCGGCGGCGACGGACGAACACGGGAGTGCGGACATGAGCAAGGCGGAGCAGATCCTGGCTGCCCTCGGCGGCGGCGAGAACGTGGTCGACCTCGAGCCGTGCATCACGCGGCTGCGCGTCGAGGTCACGGACCCGGCACAGGTCGACGAGGCTGGTCTGCGCGAGACGGGCGCTTTCGGCGTCGTGCGCTCGGGCCGGATCGTCCAGGTCATCGTGGGCCCCGAGGCGGACAACCTCGCTGCTGAGCTCGAGGGACTGCGCTGAGCATGGCGCGCGGACCGCTCGAGGTCGCGGCTCCGCTCGCGGGGACCGTCGTGTCCCTGGCCGATGTTCCCGACGAGGTCTTCGCGGCCGCGATGGTCGGGCCTGGCGTCGCGATCATCCCGGACGCAGGGCAGGAGCAGTCGGTCGTGGCGCCGGCTGACGGCGTCGTCGCGACGTCGTTCCCGCACGCGTTCGCGCTCGAGCTCGCCGACGGGCGCACGCTCCTCGTGCACCTCGGTGTCGGGACGGTCGGCATGCGCGGATCGGGCTTCGAGAAGGAGGTCGAGGCGGGTGCCGCGGTCAGCGCGGGCGACGTCATCGTCACCTGGTCGCCCGACGCGGTGACCGAGGCCGGTTACGCGGCCATCTGCCCGGTCGTCGCTCTCCAGGGCGACGCGACGGCGCTCGAGATCCTCGCGGAGCCTGGCACGAAGGTCGCCGCGGGCGACCCGCTCCTGCGCTGGAGCTGAGCAGGCAGACCTGACGAAGCCCTGGCCCCTTCGGGGGCCGGGGCTTCGTGCTTCCTGGGTCGAGGTGCGGGACGGTCGGGCCAGGCCCTGCTGTCGGGGCTCCGGCCCGCCGTGTGGCATCAGATCCGAGGGCACAGCCCGGCAGGCTCGATCCGGTGGGTTCAGACCGGCGGGCTGAGCCCACGGAGGGCTGAGCCCACGGCGGGCTCAGTCCGAAGTTGGCTCGGTCGTGCTCGCTGCCCCCGTCGTCGACGGCGTCGCCCCGGTCCTCGCGGCCGTGCTGGCAGCGCTGGGGCCGGCCTCGGCGCCGACGGGCGCGACGACGGTCATGCGCGTCGCCCCGACGAGCTCGACTCCGGCGTCGGTCAGCGCGGTGAGGCAGGCGAGGCGCAGGGCGCGGGCGACCTCGACCTGCTGCCCGGCCTCGCAGCGGACGGTCACGCGGAACAGGAGCGCTTCCCCGGACAGGTCCTCGATGCCGGAGACCTCAGGCTCGGCGAGGATGTGCGGGTTGAGCGCGCCGTCGGAGCGCACCTCCTCGGCGGCCTGCCGCAGCAGGCTGCGCACCAGAGGGACGTCGGAGCCGTACGCGACGCGGATCTCCGCCATCGCGCGGCTCCAGCCCTGCGAGTGGTTGCCGACCTTGAGCACCTCGCCGTTGCGGATGTACCAGAGGGTGCCGTCCGCGTCGCGCACCTTGGTCACGCGCAGGGCGACGGACTCGACGGTGCCGGTGACGGTGCCGAAGTCGACGACGTCGCCGACGCCGTACTGGTCCTCGAACAGCAGGAAGGTGCCGGACAGGAAGTCCTTGACCAGGCTCTGCGCGCCGAAGCCGAGTGCGACGCCCGCGACGCCGGCAGAGGCGAGGAGCGGAGCGAGGTTGATGCTCAGCTCGTCGAGGACGAGCAGCAGGATGATCGAGCCGATGACGATCGAGGCGGTCGAGCGCAGGACGGAGCCGAGCGTGCGGGCGCGGTTCGCTCGTCGTTCCGCGGAGATGGGGGTGACGCGGCGAAGGACGTTGCCGATCTCGTTCCGCGGCTCGCGCGCGAGGCGGTTGGTGACCCCGCGGATGATCCGTCGGACGGCGGCGAGCACGATCATGCCGACGACGAGGATGAGAAGGATGCGCAGCGGGGTCCCGACGAACCAGTCGAACCATTGCGACTCGACCTCGGCGCGGGTCGGCAGGTCGAGCTCTCCGGGCGTGGGCGAGGGGGTCGGCGTGTCGGCTCTGAGCATGCCTCAAGCCTAGGGCGAGGCGGACTGTGACCAAGATCACGTCCTGCGAATGGCGTAGTTGCGTAACGTTTCTGAAACTTGCACGCGGTTCGGGCGCCAAAGGCCCACGCGGAAGCTCCTAAGTCTGCAAAGATCGAGGGCGTGGAGCAACAAGCAGAACGAACGGAGTCGTTGCTGCGCCTCGCGAGGGAGTGCGGCGTTGCGACGGAGTACTGGTCTTTCGACGGGCACGAGCAGCAGGTCAGCGCTGACACCCTCGTGAAGGTCCTGGGCGCGCTGGGCGTCGACGCGACCTCGCCCGCGCGCATCGACGTCGCGCTCGCGCACGCCGAGGACGCGCCGTGGCGCGAGCCGCTGCCGCCGACGGTGATCGCGCGCCAGGGCCAGGCCGTGCAGATCCCCGTCCACGTCTGGGACGGCGAGCCCGTCGACGTGTGGATCGAGCTCGACCCCGAGGTTGGTGGGGGAACCCGCCCGACCTACCAGCAGGACGTCTACGTCCCGCCGCGCTGGGTCGACGGCCGCATGATCGGTCGGGCCACGTTCGAGATCCCCGGCGACCTGCCGCTCGGTTGGCACGTGCTCCGCTCGCGCAGCACCGACGGCGAGCACCGTGCGACCCTCGTCGTCACGCCGAACCGTCTGTCCCTGCCGCCGCAGCTCGAGCACGGCCGCGCCTGGGGCTTCATGTCGCAGATCTACTCGGTGCGCTCCGAGCAGTCCTGGGGCCTCGGCGACTTCGACGACCTCGCGGCCACCGCGTGGCGGTCGGCCTCCGAGCTCGGCGCCGACTTCCTGCTGATCAACCCCGTCCACGCGGGCGAGTCCGGCGTCCCCATGACGCCGTCGCCCTACCTCCCGACGACGCGTCGCTTCGTCAACCCGATCTACGTGCGCCCCGAGAACATCGAGGAGGCCGCGTACCTCACGGCGGCCGACCGCTCGCTCGTCGAGTGGGCCGCCGAGGAGGCGCACGCGCTCAACCGGTCCACGGACCCGATCGACCGCGACCTCGTGTGGACCACGAAGAAGGCCGCGCTCGAGGTCATCTTCGCCGCGCCGCGCTCCGCGTACCGCCAGGCGAAGTACGACCGCTTCAAGGCAGCCGAGGGCAAGGGCCTCGAGGACTTCGCGCTGTGGTCGGCGATCAAGGAGATCCACCCCGAGGAGGTGTGGCCCGACGAGCTCCTCGACATCAGCGGCCCCGCCGTCGGCGCCCTGCGCGAGCGCCTCGCGGACCGCGTCGAGTTCTTCTCGTGGCTCCAGTGGGTCGCGGACGAGCAGCTCGCCGCAGCCCAGGCCGCGGCTCTCGACGGCGGCATGTCGCTCGGCATCATGCACGACCTCGCGGTCGGCGTGCACCCGGCCGGCGCGGACGCGTGGACCATGCGTCACGTCCTCGCGACCGGTGCCTCCGTCGGCGCGCCGCCGGACATGTACAACCAGCAGGGCCAGGACTGGTCCCAGCCGCCGTGGCACCCCAAGGAGCTCGGCCGCGTGGGCTACCGCCCGCTGCGTGACATGCTCCGCACGGTCCTGCGCCACGCGGGAGCGATCCGCATCGACCACGTCATCGGTCTGTTCCGCCTCTGGTGGATCCCGTCGGGCTCGAGCCCGAAGGACGGCGCGTACGTGCGCTACGACCACGACGCGATCATCGGCATCCTCGCACTCGAGGCGCAGCGTGCTGGCGCGGTCGTCATCGGTGAGGACCTCGGCACGTTCGAGGGCTGGGTCCGCGACTACCTCACGGACCGCGGCATCCTCGGCACGTCGATCCTGTGGTTCGAGAAGGGCTACGACGGCAACGCGCTGCCGCCCGAGAACTACCGTCGCATGTCGCTCACGTCGGTCACGACGCACGACCTGCCCCCGACCGCTGGCTACCTCGCGGGGGAGCACGTCGAGCTGCGCGAGAGCCTCGGCCTGCTGCAGGCGCCCGTCCAGGTCGTCCGCAACGAGGCCCGCGCCGAGCGCGACGACATGATCCGTCTGCTCGCGAGCCGTGGCCTCATCGGCGACGACCCGTCGGAGCGCGAGCTCGTGGAGGCGCTGCACCGCCTCATCAAGCTCACCCCGTCGGTCCTCCTGGGTGTCTCGCTCGCGGACGCCGTCGGCGAGCGCCGCGCGCAGAACCAGCCGGGTACGGACCTCGAGTACCCGAACTGGAAGGTGCCGCTCGGAGACTCGACCGGCCAGACCGTCCTGCTCGACGAGCTGTTCGAGAACCCCCGCCTGCGCTCGCTCGCGGCGGTCATGAAGGACGCCTGAGAGCTCCCGCCGTACGACGACGGCCCGTCACCCGCGAGGGTGACGGGCCGTCATCGTCTCTGTGACAGGAACCGTCGCCCCCCTCCGCACGACGGATCGCTCGTGCGCACGCCTCAGGTGTGCCGACGGGCGACCCGTGGACGGGGGAGGAGGGCGCACAGCGAAAGATCGCCCGGGTGCACACGTGACGTGTGCACCCGGGCGATCCGTACGAGGGGCGTGGTCCGCTCAGGCCTGGGCGTCGACCGCCTGCGCAGCGAGAGCGCGCTCGACGTCGGCGAGACCCTCGACGACGAGGCGGCGCAGCGCCGGCGGCGCCACGCGCTCCGAGCCCTCCGCGTGCGCGTCGAGCCAGGCCTGCGCTGCCGAGTGCAGCTCCTCGTTCGCGAGGACGGCCGGGAAAAGGCCCTCGATGAGCTCCTCGGCGATGTGGTACGTCCGCGACTCCCAGATCGGGAAGAGCGACGCGAAGTACGTCTCGACGAACGGGGCGAGCAGCTGCGGGTCGTGCGCGGTGACGAAGCCGGCGGCCGTCGCGCGGATGATCGCGTTCGGCTTGCCCTCCTCGTCGACGACGCTCGACCATGCGGCCTTCTTGCCCTCGAGCGTGGGGATCGCCGCACGCGCGTGGGCGGCCTGCTGCTCGCCCGACGCCGTCGCGTCCGCGGCGAGCGCCGCATCGATCTCCGCCGTACCCGCACGTCCACCCGCGACGAGCGCGAAGAGCAGCTCCCAGCGCAGGTCCGTGTCGACCGTGAGGCCCTCGAGCTCGACCTCACCCGACAGGAGCGCCTCGACCGCGGCGAGCTGGCTCGGCGTCGACGCGACCTGCGCGAAGAACTTCACGAACTGGAACTGCGCGTCCGAGGCCGGGTCCGCGCTCTGCGCGAACGCCCACAGCGCGTCTGCGACCGCCTCGAGCGTCTGCTTACGACGCGCGGGAGCGACGTAGCTGCGGGCTGCGAGGACGACCTGGCCCAGGGTCGTGCGCAGCGTCGTCGAGCCAGTCTCCGACGGGATGTTGTTCACGACGAGCCGGACGAACTCGCTCGCCGGCACCTCGCCGTCGCGCGTCGCGTCCCAGAACGAGCCCCACACGAGAGCACGGGCCAGCGGGTCCGTGATCTCCGCGAGGTGCTCGACGGCGGTGGCGCGCGAGACCTCGTCGAGGCGGATCTTCGCGTAGGCGAGGTCGTCGTCGTTGAGGAGGACGAGGTCGGGGCGGGCAAGGCCCACGAGCTCGGGCACCTCGGTGCGCTCGCCCGCGACGTCGAGCTCGACGCGGTGCGTCCGGCTCAGGCCGTCATCGGTGAGCGTGTAGAAGCCGACCGCGAGGCGGTGCGGACGGATCGTCGGGTGCGACTCGGCGGCGGTCTGCAGGATCGCGAACGACTCGATCGTGCCGTCGTCCGCGGTCGTGATCTCGGGACGCAGCGTGTTGACGCCCGCCGTCTCGAGCCACAGGCGGCTCCACTCGCCGAGGTCGCGGCCGGACGCGGCCTCGAGCTCGCTGAGCAGGTCGCTCAGCTCCGTGTTGCCGAACTGGTGCTTGCGGAAGTACGCGGCGACGCCCTGCATGAAGGACTCGAGGCCCACCCACGCCACGAGCTGCTTGAGCACCGAGCCGCCCTTGGCGTACGTGATGCCGTCGAAGTTGACCTGGACGTCCTCGAGGTCGTTGATCGTCGCGACGATCGGGTGCGTCGACGGGAGCTGGTCCTGGCGGTACGCCCAGGCCTTCTCCATCGAGCCGAACGTCGTCCACGCGTCGGTCCACTCGGTGGCCTCCGCGGTCGCGAGCGTCGACGCCCACTCCGCGAACGACTCGTTGAGCCACAGGTCGTTCCACCAGCGCATCGTCACCAGGTCGCCGAACCACATGTGCGCGAGCTCGTGGAGGATCGTCACGACGCGTCGCTCCTTGACGGCGTCGGTCACCTTGGAGCGGAACACGTACGACTCCGTGAAGGTCACGCAGCCCGCGTTCTCCATCGCGCCCATGTTGTACTCCGGCACGAAGAGCTGGTCGTACTTCGTGAACGGGTACGGGAACTCGAAGTGCTTCTCGAAGAACTCGAAGCCCTCGCGCGTCTTCTCGAACACGTAGTCCGCGTCCATGTGCTCGGCGAGCGACGCGCGGCAGAACACGCCGAGCGGGATCGTGCGGCCGTCCGCGCTCGTCAGCTCGCTGCGCGCGACCCAGTAGGGGCCCGCGACGAGAGCGGTGATGTACGACGAGATGCGCGGCGTCGGCGCGAACTCGTACGTCGCCTTGTCGCCGTCGACAGCGGGCTCCGGAGTCGGCTCGTTGGACACGACCTGCCAGCCCGTCGGTGCGGTCACCGTGAACTGGAACGTCGCCTTCAGGTCGGGCTGCTCGAACACCGTGAACACGCGGCGGGAGTCCGGGACCTCGAACTGGGTGTAGACGTAGACCTCGCCGTCGACCGGGTCGACGAAGCGGTGCAGGCCCTCGCCCGTGTTCGTGTACGCGCAGTCGGCGACGACGCGCAGCTCGTTCTGCTCGGCGAGGTCTGCGAGCGCGATGCGCGAGTCGGCGAAGACCTCGGCCGGGTCGAGCGAGCGGCCATTGAGCGTGATCTCGCGGACGGTCGGCGCGACGAGGTCGATGAAGGTGCTCGCTCCTGGCGTCGCGGTGAAGCGGGCGACGGTCGTGGAGGCGAAGGTCGTGGGCCCGGTCGTGAGGTCCAGGTCGATCTCGTAGGACTGGGTCGCGACGATGCTGGCGCGTTCGGCGGCCTCGGCGCGGGTGAGGTTCTCTCCGGGCACTGCTGCTCCTCGGTTCGTCGCGAGCGGGCGCACGGCGCCTCGGCTCGCGGAGGTGGGTCGCCACGCGAAGGTGGACGTGGCGCTCTCGATCATCCCACGCGCGGCCCGTCGAGCTCTCGTGGAATATGGGTGCGGGACAGCACGTTCGGCCCGGTGAGACAGCACTCGTGCGACACCGACGACCCGAGGAGCACCATGACCGAGACCACGACCACCATGCCCGCCGCAGCACCCGTGCAGAGGGACGTCGCCGACTTCTGGTTCGACCCCGCGTGCCCCTGGGCGTGGATGACCTCGCGCTGGATCACCGAGGTCGAGAAGGTGCGCGACATCGAGGTGCGCTGGCACGTCATGAGCCTCTCCGTCCTCAACGAGGGCCGCGAGCTCCCGGCCGACTACCGCGCGATGCTCGACGACTGCTGGGGCCCCGTGCGCGTCGTCGTCGCCGCGAGCGTCGAGCACGGCGAGCAGGTCATCAAGCCCCTCTACGACGCGATCGGCACCCGCTTCCACCCGCAGGGCCGCACCGACCGTCGTGAGGTCGTCGCCGAGGCGCTCGCGGAGGTCGGCCTGCCGGCGTCGCTCCTCGACGTGTACGACTCCGACAGGTACGACGAGCAGCTGCGCGCCTCGCACGCCGAGGGCATCGCCAAGGTCGGGGAGGACGTCGGCACGCCCGTAGTCGCGTTCAACGGCACCGCGTTCTTCGGTCCGGTCATCACGCCCGCCCCCAAGGGCGAAGCGGCGGGCCGCCTGTGGGACGGCGTCGTCCTGGTCTCCGAGTTCGACGGCTTCTACGAGCTCAAGCGCACGCGCACGCAGGGCCCCGTCTTCGACTGACTCCACCTGCGCCGTCGGGCCCCAGCACCTACCCTGAGATGTGCGTCGGGCGGGGGCCGGGCCCGTCGGCGCGCCCTGAGACTACTGGATGCGAGCCCGGCGCAGGAGCGATGTCGATGAGTGCAGGACCGTCCCCCCGTCCGCGGCTGAGCAACGGGATGATCGCGTTCATCCTCGTGGACGTGGTCCTCGTGCTCGCGGTCGTCATCGTCGCGTTCGTGACGTTCCGGGGCCCGGGCGCTCCGTCGTCCCCGACGGCGACGAGCACGACGACGTCGAGCGCGACGCCGTCGGCGACCGCCGGCCAGGACGCCCCGGCGCCCGTCGAGCGGTCGGGTACGGCCCGGACGTTTGCGTCGCCGAGCGGCAACATCACGTGCACGATCGACGAGAACGGCGCGCGGTGCGGCATCGCGAACCTCGCGAACGACCCCGCCCCGGTCGAGGGCTGCGACGGAAGCGTCGGCCACGTCTACGTCGTGACGACCGCGGGCGTGCCCGAGGTGCCGTGCGTGCCGAAGAACGAGAAGCCGAAGAAGGCCGGCAAGAAGGTCGACGTCCTCGGGTACGGCGAGGTCGCGCGCGAGTTCGGCTACACGTGCACGAGCGAGGAGGCGGGCGTGACCTGCACCGACGACACGACAGGCCGTGGCTTCACGCTCGCCCGCGCGGGCGGCGAGATCCGCTGACGCGGCGAGCACGAGGTGCGGCAGAGCGGACTGAGGCCGCCCCGCCGGACCTCCCGGGCTGAGCCCGCTGGACTCCTCGAGAACGACGACGGCCCCGGACCTGGGCAAGGTCCGGGGCCGTCCTCACGCTCGTGTCACCAGATGCGCACGCGCTCCTCGGGGGCGAGGTAGAGCGCGTCGCCCTCCTGCACGTCGAACGCCTCGTAGAACTCGTCGACGTTGCTGACGATGCCGTTGCAGCGGAACTCGGCGGGGGAGTGCGGGTCGATCGCGAGCAGGCGGATCGCCTCCTCGTCGCGCGCCTTCGTCTGCCACACCTGCGCCCAGCCGAGCAGGACGCGCTGGGCGCCGGTCAGGCCGTCGATCACGGGCGCGGAGGAGAGATCGCCGCCGAGGGCGATCGTGTACGCCTTGAACGCGATCGACAGGCCGCCGAGGTCGCCGATGTTCTCGCCGATCGTGAGCGCGCCGTTGACGTGGTGGTCGGTGCCGGCGAGCTGCGCGGGTACGAACGCGTCGTACTGCGCGATGAGCGCCTTGGTGCGCGCCTCGAACTCGGCGCGGTCCTGCTCGGTCCACCAGTCCTCGAGGCGACCGGCGCCGTCGTACTTCGAGCCCTGGTCGTCGAAGCCGTGACCGATCTCGTGGCCGATGACGCCACCGATGCCGCCGTAGTTGACCGCGTCGTCGGCCTCCGGGTCGAAGAACGGCGGCTGCAGGATCGCGGCCGGGAAGACGATCTCGTTCATGCCCGGGTTGTAGTAGGCGTTGACCGTCTGCGGCGTCATGAACCACTCGTCGCGGTCGATCGGCTTGCCGATCTTGTTGAGCTCGAAGTCGAGGTCGAACGCGTTGGAGCGGCGGACGTTCCCGACGAGGTCGTTCGCGTCGACGACGAGCGCGGAGTAGTCGCGCCACTTCGTCGGGTAGCCGATCTTCGGGTTGAACGTGTCGAGCTTGGCGAGCGCCTTGACCTTGGTCTCCTCGCCCATCCAGTCGAGCTCGGTGATGGACTGGCGGTACGCCTCGATGAGGTTGGCGACGAGCCGCTCCATGTGGGCCTTGTGCGTGGGCGGGAAGTGCCGCTCGACGTAGACGCGGCCGACGGCCTCGCCGAGCGCTCCCTCGACGACGGAGACGCCGCGGCGCCACCGCTCGCGCAGCTCCTGCGCGCCGGTGAGGGTGCGGCCGTAGAAGTCGAAGTTCGCCTCGACGAGCTCGTCGGTCAGGTACGGGGCCCGGGCGGAGATCGCGTGGTACGCGAGCCAGAGGCGCCAGTCCTCGAGGTCCGCCTCCGCCCACAGCCGTGCGAACGCGACGGCGAAGGACGGCTCGCGCACGACGACGCGCGCGAACGTCTCGGCGGAGGCGCCGAGCGCCTCGACCCAGGCGGCCCAGTCGAAGCCGGGGGCCTGCTCGGCGAGGTCGCCGAGCGTCATCGGGTTGTACGTCGCCTCGGCCTCGCGGTCGCGCACGACGTCCCAGTGCTCGGCGGCGAGCAGGGTCTCGTGCGCGAGGACGCGCTCGCCCGCGGCCTGCGCGTCGCCCTCGGGGACGAAGCCGCCGAGGCGCAGCATGCGTCCGACGTGCGCCGCGTACGCGGTGCGGACCTCGGCGTACTGCTCCTCGCGGTAGTACGACTCGTCGGGCAGCCCGAGACCGGACTGCATGAGGTAGACGACGTACGTCTCGGGGTCGCGCGCGTCGTTGTCGACCCAGAACGACAGGCCGGACGCGGCACCGGTGCGCTGCAGCGAGCCCAGGACGCGGGTCAGCGTGTCACGGTCTTCGGCCGCGCGGACGGGGGCAAGGTCCTCCTCGAGCGGCGCGATACCGAGCTCGGCGATGCGGTCGGTGTCCATGAAGCTCGCGAACATCGCCCCGACCTGGGTGCGGGCGAGCGCCTGCGGGTCAGCGGCGTCGTCGGTGCCAGCGGCGGCCTGCTCGCCGGCCTCGACGATGATGTCGCGGACGTGCTCCTCGGCGCGATCGTGCAGCGCGCGGAAGGCTCCGTCGCGGGCGCGGTCGGCAGGGATCTCGTACGAGTCGATCCACCGGCCGTTGACGTGGCGGTAGAGGTCGTCCTGCGGGCGGGTGGCCGGGTCGAGCGCGTCGAGGTCGATGCCGGAGCGCAGCGCGGCGGATTCGTCGATCGTCATGCGACAACCCTAGGGGCGAAGACCCTCATCCGGCGTCTCGAGAGCGGCCCGCCGTCCTACGGGCCTGCACCCTGGTGCGGCACAATGGGCGCATGCGCGTTCACATCGCTTCTGACCATGCCGGATTCGCTCTCAAGACCCACCTGATCGAGCACCTCGGTGCTGCGGGCCACGACGTCGTGGACCACGGTGCGTTCGAGTACGACGCCGAGGACGACTACCCGGCCTTCTGCTTCTCGGCCGCCGAGGCCGTCGTCGCCGAGCCGGGCTCGCTCGGCATCGTCATCGGCGGCTCGGGCAACGGCGAGCAGATCGCCGCGAACAAGGTTCCCGGCGTCCGCGCGGCGCTCGCCTGGAGCGTCGAGACGGCGAAGCTCGGCCGCCAGCACAACGACGCGAACGTCATCGCGATCGGCGAGCGCCGCCACTCGCTCGAGGAAGCGACGACGTTCGTCGACGCGTTCCTCGCGGAGCCGTTCAGCGGCGAGGCGCGCCACCAGCGCCGCATCGACCAGCTCGCGGCCTACGAGGCGTCGCGCTGATCCCGATGCACACCACCAAGGTGGTGCCGCGTGCCTGAGGGGCACACGGTCCACCGCCTGGCGCGCACGTTCGACGAGCTGTTCGGCGGTGCGCCCGTCGCGGTGACGAGCCCGCAGGGTCGCTTCGCCGCGGGTGCGGCGCGCCTCGACGGCCGGGTGCTCGCGCACGCGCAGGCGTTCGGCAAGCAGATGTTCCTCGGCTTCGCACCGCGCGGCGCGGCTCCGGGGGAGCACGTCGCGGAGGGGGACGCGGACTGGTTGCGCGTCCACCTCGGCCTGTACGGCTCATGGACGTTCGCGGGCGACGGCTCGGTCGCCGTCGCGCACGCGATCGGCGCGCCGCGCAGGCGCGTCGGGGAGACCGAGACGGCGCTCCCGGACGTGCCCGACGACGTCGCGCACGTCGAGAGCGACGGTCCGTTCGAGCCCGCGCCGCCACGCGGGCAGGTGCGCGTCCGCATCCTCGGCGAGCATGCCGTCGCCGACCTCACGGGCCCGACGGCGTGCGAGGTCGTCACCGACGCCGAACGCCGCGCCGTTGTCGCGAAGCTCGGGCCCGACCCGATCCGCGACGACGCGGACCCGCAGCGCTTCGTCGACCGCGTGCACCGGTCGCGGACCGCGATCGGGCTGCAGCTCATGAACCAGGACGTCATCGCGGGCGTCGGCAACATCTACCGCGCCGAGGCGCTCTTCCGAGCCGGCCTCGACCCGTCGCTGCCCGGCACGGCCGTCCCGACGGACACGCTGCGAGCGTTGTGGGACGACCTCGTCGTCCTCATGCGCGACGGCGTGCGGACCGGGCGCATCGTCACGACGCGTCCCGAGCACCGCGGCCGCGGCCACGAGCTCGGGCACATGGACCCGCGGCGCGTGCGGCAGAACACCGACGGCGACCCGAGCGTGGTCAGCCGTGACGAGTCGTTCTACGTGTACCACCGCGACGGCCTCGCGTGCCGCGTGTGCGGCACGCCCGTCCAGGTGCGCGACGCCGCAGGTCGCAACCTGTTCTGGTGCCCGACCTGCCAGTCCTGAGCCCTGCCAGGCGCGCCCTGCGCTAGAACACCCAGGGGCACACGGGCGCGACGGGCCACGCGAACGCCGCCGACGCCGTCGCGAGCGCACCCGGCGTGTGCTCGACGACGTGCCCGCCGAGCGCGAGCTGCGCGAGCGTCACACCGCCCAGGTAGGCCGAGCCGAGGGTGCGGACGTCGAGCGACAGGTCGGGCGACGCATCCGTGCGCGCCGCGGTCGCGGGCTCGAACGCGCCCGCGGTGACGCGGTACGCACCCGTGTTCTCGGGCAGCACCGCGTCCTGCACGTGCAGCACGACGTCGAGCGGCGCGGCGTAGCGCCGCTGCGCGAGGGCAGCGGCCGGGTCGACGACGCGCACCCACAGGTTGTCTGCGCGTCGCGCCTGCGCGGTTCGTGGGTCGACGAGCAGCTCGAGCAGCACGTCGTCCTCGGGGAGGAACGCCGCCTGCGTCTCGGCCATGAGGTCGAGGTCGAGCAGCGTCGTCCACAGGACGCGCGCCGAGCCGGGGTCGGTCACGACCGCCTCCGAGACGTGCACGACGCCGCGCGGACCGGCCACCTCCCAGCGCGACTCGCGGCGCATGATCGCGAACGCGCGGGGCTCGCCGTCCCGCTCGACGATGACGATGCGGTTGGACTCCTTGCCCTCGCGGAACGCGACCGGGTCCGAGAGCCGCCGACGGCCGGTCAGCGCGTCGTACCGCACCGAGCCGGGACGGTTGAGCAGGGCCTCGTGCGGTGCGTCCACACCGAGCGGGCGGCGGCTCGCCTCGGTCGACACGGCGTCGATCAGTGCGCCGTGGCGCTCGAACGACAGCTCCTCGATGCGCACGGTGCACGACGCGGCGCCGTCGTCCGTGAGCGCGGGCCGCAGGGCCGCCCCGCGCGGCACGGTGACGCGCAGGTCGTTCGCCGCGAGACCGTAGCCGAAGCGGCCGTAGATCGTCGCCTCCGCGGCGAACAGGGCTGAGACGGCCTCGCCGCGCTCGCGGCACGCCGCGAAGTGGTGGTCGATCATGGCGCGCAGGATGCCGCGGCGGCGGTGTTGCGGGTGGACGATCACCCATGTGAGGCCCCCCACCGCGATCTCGGCGCCGGGCACCGGGAACTGCGCGAACGGGCGCGAGCCGTGCATCGCGACGAGCTCCGAGCGGACCGGGCGGGCTCCGTCGATCGGGACCGCGTCCGGGTCGGCGGTGTCGGTCACGACGCCGACGTACCGGTCCCAGTGCAGCTCGAGGCCGATCTCGGCGAGCGTCTCGAGGTCCGTGCCGGTCGGGAAGCCCCACGAGTCGAGCGAGAGGACCTCGCGCTGGTCCTCGGGGCCGAGCGGACGCGTGCGGTAACCAGCAGGGAAGCTCATGCCTCCACTCTGGCAGCGGCCCCGGCGCCACGACCAGGGCATCTCCCGTGTCGCACCAGAGCATTAACGTGGCGCGGGTGGACGACGAGTACGTGGAGGCGGTGCTCGACGTCGTCGAGCAGATCCCGCCAGGGCGGGTGATGACGTACGGCGACGTCGCCGAGGTCGTGGGCGCGCGCCTCGAGCGCGGTGGCCCGCGTCAGGTGGGTGCCGCGCTCCGCGTGGCCGGGGCGGCGGTGCCGTGGTGGCGCGTCGTCAACGCCGCGGGTGAGCCGCCCGCGCACCACCGGCTCGCTGCGCTCGCGGAGCTCCGCGCGGAGGCCTGCCCGCTGACCGACGACGGACGCGTCCGCCTCTCGGCAGCCCGGCTGCAGAAAAAGACGTGACGCCTGCGGGGCGGGCACGGGAACATTCTCGGGACGCCCGCTGTTGTGGGAGTCAGCAGGCCACGAGAGCTCATGCGCGCAGAGATGCAGCGCGAGCGCGCAGGCGCCGGGAACGATCCGGCGCCGCGACGGCCGGCTCGCGTCGGTCTCCCGTCCGTGTCGCACGGGGGACGACGACGCATCGGCGTGAGGTTGCCCGGGTCCGTTGGCCCGGACCAGCCCACGACCGAGGGCACCACGGTGACGGCCCCGAACAGCTCGGGGCGGTTCAACGACCGGGACGATGACAACCGCCGGTCCGGGCACCGTGGCGCGGCACCTACCACCGTCGGGAGCCTCGGTCATGAGACCGGGGCTCCCGGCGTTCTGTCCGGTACGACCGGGCCCCGCTCAACTTTCACCAGCGTTCTGCCGATGACATGTCGGGGGAGGGCAGACACCGATGGTGGCAGGCAGCTCGGCTGAGGCTGAGGCTCAGAGACAGCTCGCGCTCGCAGCCGCGCACGAACGTGCGGCAGCCGAGGCGAGGGTCCATGCAGCGAACTACGGGGCGGCAGCGACGACGGAGATGGCGACGGCGCGTGCACTGGCCCCCTTGAGCGCGGCGGGCTACCACCTTCTTGCCGACCGGCAGTGGCCTGGGAGCCGCCGGGCGCAGGTGGACATGGTCGTCATCGGCCCGTCTGGCGTCTACATCGTCGACACGAAGTCGTGGGCCGAGGTCTCGATCGAGGGCGGCCGCATCTTCCGTGGGCAGCTGGACGCTACGGACGACGTCCTCACGCTCGCAGACCTCGCCTACAAGGCGGAGGGCGTCTTCGCAGAGATCGGACTGCCTCCGGGGGAGGTGAGGCCGGTAGTCGTGCTCGCCGGCCGACGGGGCGTGCGCGAGAGCATCGGTCCGGTCGAGATCGTCGGTGAGAGGGACGTCCTCCGGCACATCGCGTCGCGCGGCATGCGACTGACCCAGTCGCAGGTCGACACCGTGCTGGCCGCCGCGCTCACCAGCTTCCCGGTCGTCGGGGCCCCGGCCCCGGTCAACGTCTCGGTGCCCGAGCCGGTGCTCGCCGCGCCGCGGGCGCCTGTGCAGGACGAGCTGATCTCGACGAGCGAGGTCGAGGCAGCGCTGCTCGAGGGCCTGCTCGCAGCACCGGTCGAGGAGTGGATGACCTTCCTGCACCCGTCGCAAGCGAAGCTGGTACGGCGTTCGTTCAACGGTCCCTCCCGGATCCGCGGGGCCGCCGGTACGGGCAAGACCGTCGTCGGCCTGCATCGCGCTGCCTACCTCGCGCGTGCCCGGGCGGGCAAGGTTCTCGTGACGACGTTCGTGCGGACGCTTCCCGATGTACTGAGCGGGCTCATGCGCCGGATGGCGCCTGACGTAGCGGACCGGGTGGAGTTCACCGGCGTGCACAGTCTCGCGAAGCGTGTGCTCGACGAGCGAGGCATCGACACCGTCGTCGAGCCCAGGAAGGCCGACAACGCGTGGGCGTGGGCGTGGAACGAGGCCGGACGCGGCACCGCCCTCGCGGCTGGCAAGGCTCCCGAGTCCTACTGGAAGGAGGAGGTGCTCCAGGTCATCAAGGCACGGGGCATCACCAGATTCGAGCAGTACGCGGACCTGGCGCGCACAGGGAGGCAGTACCCGCTGACGGTCGACCTGCGCAGATCGGTATGGGACCTTCACCTGGCGTACTCGTCACGTCTCGCCGCGGCGGGCATCCACGACTTCCAGGACTTGATCCTCCTCGCCTGCCGGGAGCTGGAGCGGGAGCCGCTCGAGGGCTATGTCTCGGTCATCGTGGACGAGGCGCAGGACCTCTCGGCGTCTGCCGTTCGCATGCTGCACACGCTCGTCGGGGATGCCCCCGACGGCCTGACGTTGATCGGCGACGGTCAGCAGTCCATCTATCCCGGCGGGTACACGCTCTCCGAGCTCGGCATATCGGTCGCGGGTCGCGGCGTGGTGATGGACGTGAACTACCGCAACACGGTGGAGATCCTCGAGTTCGCCCGCCGGATGGTCGACGGCGACGAGATCGCTGATCTCGAGGCGCCCGCCGGTGCGTCGGTGCTCCGGACAGGCGACGTCGCGGGGACAGTGGTCAGGAAGGGAGTCGCCCCAACGGTGGTGAGCTTTGCCAGCGAGCGCGCACGCCTAGAGGCCGTGGTCGAACGGGTGAACCAGGTCGCGACGGATGTCGAGGTCGCGCTGGGCGACATCGCCGTGCTGTGCGTCGGCCGCCGCGCGTGCTCAGCCGTGCACGCGGCGCTGGCACGAGGGGGCGTGAAGACGGTCGATCTGCAGAGCTATCGAGGTGAGGTGTCCGACGCGGTGAAGGTCGGCACGATCAAGCGAGCGAAGGGGCTCGAGTTCAAGCACGTGCTGCTGGCAGACGTACGCGGCGAGTGGCTCGCCGAGACGCCCGTCGGTTCGGGCGGCCGCACGGGCGCGACTGACGATGCGGCCGCGGCCGAGACTCGCACGCTGCTGAGGCGCGAGCTCTATGTCGCCATGACCCGGGCCAGGGACGGGCTCTGGGTCGCCGTCGTGTGAGGGCGCCACAGAGTCAGGCGACGGGGGCGCGCTCAGCGACGTACGACCGCGCGGTCGGCGAGGAGGTGTGATGCCGCCCCTGCAGCCGCGGCGACGGTGAGGACCGACGGCCAGGCGCCGATCTTCTTGGCGAGCGGGTGCGAGAGCCCGAACGCCGCGACGTAGGTCGCGGCGAGGGCGGCCGTCTGCGGGATGCCCGCGCGCACCCAGGTGCGGCCGGCGGCGACGCCCGCTGCTGCGAGCGCGACGCCGCCGAGAGCGCGGACGCCCGTCGCACGCGCGACGGCGTAGCCACCGACGAGGCCGGCGGCGGTGAGGACGGACGACGGGACGGGAGGCGTCTGATCGGTCATGCTGCGAGCGTATCCGCCGCGCTCAGGACGTGAAGGTCGAGGCTGCGGGGAACTCCGCGAACGACGCGTCGTCGTCGAGCGGGGCGAGCTCGAGGTAGCTGAACCGGTCGTCGTCGACGAACAGGAGCAGCAGGGCACCCGCGGCGGACGCCTCGAGCACGACGCGATCGCCGCCGTCCGGCGTCGTGCCGGCCTCGTCCGTGAGAACGATCGAAGGGCAAGTGCCGCACCGGCAGCGCGCTCCTGCGCGCACCGACGGGACCTGATCGAGCCAACGCCGTCGGTCCTCCGCCGTGACTGCGGCACCGTCCGGCGGCGTCCCGCGCTCGACGAGCGCGACGAGCGCCTCGCGCTCGCGGACCGTGAGTGGGCGCGGGATAGCGCGGGGAACACGGTCGTGGACATCAACCATGAAGTCGAGCGTAGGGGGCTTTGGCACTGACCGGGCTCGTTCGTGCCCACACCGCTAGTCGAGCATGTGCCCGTCCACAGCAAAGGGAGGACGCCCTCGTACTCCGCTGGGAACCGCCTACGGTCCACCCATGACTGCCGATGACGCCTCGCTCGACGAGATCGGTACGCCTCTCGTGCCGCCGCCCGTGCCGCCGCCTCCGCTCCCGGCGCCTCCCTCGGCGTCGTCCTCCATGCAGCGGGCTCGAAGCCCGCAGTGCACATGGGGAGTCCAGGGCTCGGTGCCCAAGAGGACGCGCCGCCGCCGCGTGCTCGCATGGGCTGCTGCTGTGCTGGGAGTGCTCGTTGGTGGAGTCTTCGCACTGGGGAACGTCCTTCAGCTCAAGGACGCCACGATCGTGGCCGCCGGACGTGCGATCACCCGCGCTGAGCAGAAGGAACGAGCTCTCGGGGTCATTGAGGACTACGTCGCTGCAGTCGCCGCGGACGACTCGGAGAAGCTCTGCTCGCTCGTGGACTCGTCCATTCACCGGGCGCGCGGCGACCACCCCTACTTCTGTGCGGAGCGGTACGACGCGTTCGGCTTTCGTGATGACGAGAGGGAGGCGGCTCGCGCGGGCTTCGACCCGGACGCCGTCGACGTTGTTCTCGACGACGATCTGCCCGGTTTCGCCTGCCTCTCGATCCCAGGCACCGCTTGGTACGACCGGAGCGCGTTGGCATACGACGGATCATTCGACGTCTGTGTCTTCGAGGAGCGTGGTCGCTGGTTCATGGAGACGGTCAACGAGGACGCACCGATGGACTTGGAGCTGTTCGCAGCGGGGATCATGGTGGAACGACTGCAGCTGGAACCCGGGTCGGGCTGAGCTGTCCGCGGTCCCGCTCAGCCGAGCAGGCCCGGCGCCGACGCGAGGGCGCGCAGGGTCTGCTCGTCCGCCTGGAACAGCATCGTGGTGACGGCCGTCGACTCCCAGGCGGCCATGCCTGCCACGACCTGCGTGAGCGTGCCGACGAGCGCGACGTCGCGCACCAGCTCGAGGGGTATCGCGGCAGCGGCTTCGGCTCGTCGCCCGTCGAGGTAGAGCCGCTGGACGTCGTCGCACACCTCGCGGTAGCCGAGCCGCGCGACGGCCTCGAGGTGGAAGTTGGCGCCCTTGGCGCCCATCCCGCCGATGTACAGCGCGAGGAACGGCCGGACCTGGTCGGCGGCCTCCTCGACGTCGTCGCGGATGACGATCGGGACGGTCGCGCACACCTCGAAGTCCTCGCGCGGCGAGCGCGCCCCTGAACGACGCGCGAGGCCCTCCTCGAGCGGGGCGCGCAGCTCGTCGTCGAGCCGGGGCGCGTAGAACAGCGGGAGCCAGCCGTCCGCGATCTCGCCCGCGAGGGCGACGTTCTTCGGCCCCTCGGCGGCGAGGTGGATCGGGATCTCCGGGCGCAGCGGGCGCACGGTCGAGTGCAGCGCGCGCCCGAGCCCGGTGGGCGCGTAGGGCCCTGCGTCCGGGCCGGGAGCGGGGAGGGGGAGCTGGAAGAACGTGCCGTCGTACTGGACGCGCTCGCGGGCGACCACCTGCCGCACGATGTCGACGAACTCGCGGGTGCGTGCGAGCGGACGGCGGAACGGCTGGCCGTACCAGCCCTCGACGACCTGTGGCCCGGACGCGCCGAGGCCGAGGACCATGCGACCACCTGACAGGTGGTCGAGCGTGAGCGCGGCCATCGCGGTCGCGGTGGGGGTGCGGGCGTACATCTGCGCGACGGCGGTGCCGAGCCGGACGCGGGAGGTCGAGGCGCCCCACCAGGAGAGGGGGGTGAAGGCGTCGGAGCCGTACGCCTCGGCGGTCCAGACGGAGTCGAGGCCGAGCTTGTCGGCCATCTGGACGGCCTCGGCGACGCCGGGTGGGGGACCGGCGGACCAGTAGCCGGTGTGCAGTCCGAAGCGCATGCGGGCTCCTCGTGGTCGCGGCCGGTCGTCGTCGTCCGGCACTGAGTGATACCCAGAGTCTCAGATACCTGCGCGGGATGCCAGGGGGATCGCACGCCGGGAGCCCGGGCGGCGTGCCCGGGCTCCCGGCGTGCGTGCCGGGTCAGCGTGCGCGGTCCGCCATCGTGTTGAGCAGCGCGGCCGCAGTCTCGGCGTCGTCCACGGTGACCACGAGGCGCTTGCCGCCGGAGTGGACGACCTCGATGCCCTCGCCCTTGCGCATGACGATGCCGATCGTGCCGCCGACCCCGGTGCGCCAGCCCCACCCGCCGAACTCGTGGAGCGGGTGCACCTGTCGGGCCTCGGCTCCCTCGACGCTCGTCGCGGGGACGTGGATGCGTGGCCAGCCGACGGCGGAGCGCACGTCGAGCCCTCGTGCGTCGACGCGGACGGTCCAGACGAGCATCGTCACGCCGAGCGCAGCCAGGGCGGCTGGGATCGTCAGCATCCACCACTGTGCGGTGAGGATGGCCATGGGTCCGGTCAGGACGGTCGTGACGACCATGATCCATGCCCCTGAACGGCCGGTCACCTGGCGGATCCACACCGCGCGCTCCCCCTCGGGAAGAGGGAGGCGTGGCGCGGTCGCGGGGACGGGGGCGGTCGCAGCCTGCACGACGTCGCCGGGCACGAGGAGCCAGGCGACGAGCACACCGATCGCGATCGCCGCGATCAGGGAGACGCCGAGGGCGAACCCGACGTCACCGGCCTGTGCGGCGTCCTCGAGCCCGCGCTGCTCGGCGAGAGTGAGGAGCTGGATCCCGCCGAGGAACACGGCCGTGCCGACGGAGACGCCTGCGGCGAGGCGTCGGGTCGAGGACGCCTGGCCCCAGAAGTGGCCGATCGCCCAGAACGTCAGCGCGAGGGCGACGAGGGTGCCGCCGAGCGTCGCGACGGAGCCGACGACCGAGGAGAAGCCGTCGGGCCCGTCGGTGCCCCAGTGGGTGGCGACCTGCTCGGGAAGGTCGTCGCGCCACGAGAGCGCGACCACCGTGGTGACGGTCTGGAGCATGAGCGGCACGGCGACGGTGAGGAGCGCGTTGCGGCCGCGGTGGGGGACGGCTGCCTTCGCCTGGGTGGTGCGTGCGGTCGTCATCGCAGGGCCTCCTTGAGCAGGGCGGTGGTGGTCTCGGCTGTGACGCCGGCCTCGCGGCTGCGTTGCACGACAACGGCGATCGCCTGACGTAGTGCTGTTAGGTCGGGTGCGGGGGCGTCGGCAACGACCGCTCCGCGGCCGCGGCGCAGGTCGACCACCCCTTCGTCGCGCAGCTCCTGGTAGGCGCGCAGGACGGTGTGGACGTTGAGGTCGAGCGACTCGGCCAGGGCGCGTGCGGCGGGGAGCCGCTCACCGGGCGCGAGCTCGCCTGCTGCGACCGCGAGGCGCACCTGGGTCGCGATCTGGGCGAAGAGCGGCTCGGGGGCGCTCGGGTCGATCCGGAAGATCATGCGACAACCCTACTTGTTCTAAGCCAACTAGAACAAGCAGGGTTGTTGTGGGACGCGTCTCAGATCATGTACTCGATCAGCGCGGGGTCCTCGAGCGGCGTGACGGCACGCTCCTCACGCTCGACCGCCGTCGTCTGCCGCACCTTCGCGGGGACACCGACCGCGACAGCCCCGGCCGGGACGTCCTTGACGACGACCGCGTTCGCGCCGATCTGCGCGTCGTCACCGATCCAGACGGGCCCGAGGATCTTCGCGCCCGCGCCGACCACGACACGGTCGCCGACCGTGGGGTGGCGCTTGCCGTGCGTCATCGAGCGGCCCCCGAGCGTCACGGAGTGGAACAGCACGACGTCGTCGCCCACGACCGCCGTCTGCCCGATCACGACGCCCATGCCGTGATCGATGAACAGGCGCCGACCGATCGTCGCGCCCGGATGGATCTCGACGCCCGTCGCCGCACGCGTCGCCTGCGAGATCAGGCGCGCGGGCAGGCGCAGCACGGGTACGCGCCACATGCGGTGGGTCAACCGGTGTGCCCACAGCGCGTGCAGGCCCGGGTAGGCGAGAGCGACCTCGATGCGGGTGCGCGCGGCCGGGTCCCGCGAGATCGCGGCCTCGAGGTCCTCGCGAAGGATCTGGCGGGCGCGCTGCCAGGCGGTCATGGTGCTCCTCGGTGGGCGACGGAGAGTGCTGGGGAGAACGGTTGTGGCCGCCCGCCAGAGCGGGCGGCCACAAGCGCGGGATGTCAGTCGAGCAGGTCCGCGTAGAGGATCGTCGACAGGTAGCGCTCACCGAACGACGGCACGACGACGACGATCAGCTTGCCCTTGTTCTCGGGACGCTTGCCGATCTCGAGAGCAGCGTGGATCGCGGCACCCGAGGAGATACCCACGAGCAGGCCGTCCTCCTTCGCTGCGCGGCGTGCCACCGCGACGGCCGTCTCGGCGTCGACGTCGAACACCTCGTCGTAGACGGCCGTGTCGAGGATCTCGGGGACGAAGTTCGCGCCGAGGCCCTGGATCTTGTGCGGGCCCGGCTGGCCGCCGTTGAGGATCGGCGACTCGGCCGGCTCGACCGCGACGATCTTGACGTCAGGCTTGCGCTCCTTGAGCACCTGGCCCACACCGGTGATGGTGCCACCCGTGCCGATCCCGGCGACGAGGATGTCGATCTGGCCGTCCGTGTCCGCCCAGATCTCCTCGGCGGTCGTGCGGCGGTGGACGTCCGGGTTCGCCGCGTTGGCGAACTGGCGGGCGAGGACGGCCCCCGGACGCTCGGCGGCGATCTCGTTGGCCTTGTTGACGGCGCCCTTCATGCCCTCGGAGCCGGGCGTGAGGATGAGCTCGGCGCCGTACGCGCGCAGGAGTGCGCGGCGCTCCTTCGACATGGTCTCGGGCATCGTCAGCACGACGTTGTATCCGCGAGCCGCGCCGACCATCGCGAGGGCGATGCCGGTGTTGCCCGACGTCGCCTCGACGATCGTGCCGCCCGGGGGCAGCTCGCCGGACTTCTCGGCCGCGTCGATGATCGCGACACCGATGCGGTCCTTGACCGAGTTGGCGGGGTTGTAGAACTCGAGCTTCGCGACGACGGTCGCCTCGACGCCCTCGGCGATGCGGTTGAGCTTGACGAGGGGGGTGTTGCCGACGAGGTCCGAGACGTTCTCGTAGATGCGTGCCATGACTTCCTCTTCAGGTAGTCCCGCGGTGCGGGGAGGGGGCCGACGGTGCGGCAGGGAGGTGAGGGTGCTGCGAGGTGCGGCGACGTTTCGCCAGGGGTGGCCTATGCCAGGGGAGAGCGCTGGGTGCGGTGAGCGGACCGCGGGACGCCCCGCGGTGCGCGAGGCCGAGGTGGGGCCAGCGCTCTACAGACAGCAACAGGGGGCTGCGCAGCGACACGGCTGGCAGCACAGGACGGGAGCGGCGGCGCACATGTGCACGATGAGCCTCCCAGGTCCCGAGGGGCAGCGCCGCGGTGGGCGTGCCTGCTGTTCTCGCACGCCAGACGGCGCGCACGTAAGGAACGTTAGCCGTGGTGAGGGGGCTGAAGCAACGCCGTGTCAGCCAGTGGGCGGCGGGAGAGGCCGCGGTGGAGCGGATGACGGGAATCGAACCCGCGTAATCAGTTTGGAAGACTGAGGCTCTACCATTGAGCTACATCCGCGTGCTGCACCCAGAGCGAGCGCCAGCCCGGATACCTTAGCAAAGATCGCACGCCCTCCCGGCCGCCGCCGCGCGCCCGTGGGCGGGCCCGACGCCGCCGGCGACGAGGCCCTACACTCGTCCGGGAGCACCCCGTTCGACGGGGTACCCCGGGGTGTGGCGCAGGTTGGTAGCGCGTCCGGTTTGGGACCGGAAGGTCGCAGGTTCAAATCCTGTCACCCCGACCAAGAGTTGCTGACGCATCTTTGCGGATCTTGTGACAGAACCTCTCGTGAGAGGCCCCTTGGGGGGCGGGCGCGAGGTTTCGTCGTTCTGGCGGTGGGTGGGGGACGTCGGCCCCGAGATTGTGAGCGTTCCGCCGAATCGGGACGGGCGACCGCCAGAGCTACATGTCATCCTGCCGCCCCCCAGTTCCTGGTTCCGCGCCCTCCGCGCGCCATGCCCAGGAGAATCGCGGACTGTGTGTCGCTCGCACCAGGAGAATGCAGACGCCAAAGGTGGGGATCATCGCGACCTCGAGCGGCAGGAGGTCCTGCACGCCGAGCACGGCCAGCCCGGCTGAAAGGAGAAGCGCGACCGCACAGCTGCCCAACGCGACCGCGGGCCTGAGTGCATGGCGCGTAGGAGCTTCTACTTGCATCGGGAGTCCTTGTAGACGCTGGATGTCCACAGGGCCCCTCTCTAGTCGATGGAGCGACCCCTTGGTCGTTACGGGCGATCTCGACCGTGACGTGGAACATAGCGATCACGTGTGATGGTCGCAAGCGATCTCCGGAGGCGCTTGAGCTGACGCTGGCTAATTCGACCGGCTACGTGGAGAGACGGCGGCGCCTCACCGGTGCGACGCTCACCCGGCGAGGAAGTGCTCTCGGATCGCTGACAGGTCCGAGGCGGTCACGCTGCGCCGCTCGATCGTCCTCACCGGGTTGCTCTCGCCGCGGCGGAACAAGTGGGCGCGCTGCGAGTCGATGAGCATGCCCGGGACCTCGAGGTGGCGCATGTACCGCGTCAGCTCTCGCGCCCGGGCCGACGTGTCCCACGACCGGGCTGGGGCGACCTTCAGCTTCGTCTCGACGACTCCGAGCCGCTGCCCGTCACGCACGAGCTCCCAGTCCGGGATACCGACGTCCTTGTGGCGCTGCTGCCGTTCAGCCTTGTAGCCCTCGACGCCGTCGAAGACCATGCGTAGCAACGGGGGCGACGATGAACTCCTCAACGGCCCACTGCTCGAGTGTCATGGTCGAGGGCTCTGGGCGTCCCGGGTCACCCACAGGCACCTGCACCACCTGCTCCCACGAGTCAGATGCCGCGTCGCCGGCCCGTTGCTTCATGAGCGCACGGATCTTCGCCACCGTGTCCGGCGTCAAGTACGTGCGCGGCTTGCCGCGCAGGATGAGTCCTCCGCCACGCAGGTCGTCGAGCTTCTTGAACCTCACAGGCGGAAAGTCGAGTGGGGACCAGCCACTGGTTGGACGCAACCTCACGTTCTGCGTCGATGGCCGCGGTGCGGTCCCGAAACGGCTCACCGGTGACCCGCGCGACGAACCGCACCGCCTTGTGCGGCGCCATCATGTACAGGAACGGGACATCCCGGGGACGCGCCTGCGACGGACCCGTCCATGTGCCTCCCGCCCGCGATCGACCGAACACACGCCAGGTGCGCCGCGGCGCTGGTGGTTCCTTGTCGCCCACGATCAACCACGCGTTGACCGGTTCGGTCTTCGCCGCGGTCGAGTCATCGAGCCAGGCCATCGTCGCTCTCCTTGTCATCGGTGCCGGCCCACGGCCGCCTACCGATCAATCGGCACCTTGTGTTCCGTTCCCGAGCGAAGAAGAGCGCGGTCTGTAGAGTGCCGCCCGCGTGTACGTGCAACCAGCTCCCTGAGACCTTCCGAGAGCCGGCAGGCGAGATCCCGGGCAGAGGCGACCGTGTGGCAGGTGGCCGATGCCCTTGCCACGGCGGGTCGCCGACGTGTGTGACAGCGGTGCGCTTTCGCTGCGAGGCGCGCGTCGGGCTGGCGGAGGTTCCTCGACGCTGCAGGCGCGTGACGAGGAGGCCGCTCAGGTCCCGTACGCGGATGCGCGCCGATGCCGTAGGATCGTCTGGTTACCCGCGCGCCGGTGCGTCTGCCCGGTCGGCCCCCGATCATCTGGAGATCAGCAAGTGAAGAGCGCCGTCGAGAACCTGGAGCCCACCAAGGTCAAGCTGACCGTGGAGGTGGCGTACGACGAGCTCAAGCCGAGCATCGACCACGCCTACGAGCACATCGCCAAGGACGTCACGGTCCCCGGCTTCCGCAAGGGCAAGGTCCCCGCACGCATCATCGACCAGCGCTTCGGTCGTGGCGCGGTCCTCGAGCACGCCATCAACGAGGGCCTCCCGGGCTTCTACTCCGACGCCATCCGCGAGCACGAGCTCCGCCCGCTCGCGCAGCCGACCGTCGAGGTCACGAAGGTTCCGGACCCGTCCGAGACCGACGGTGAGCTGCACTTCACCGCCGAGGTCGAGGTCCGCCCGACGATCGAGATCCCCGAGCTGTCGTCGCTGAACATCACGGTCGACGACGTCGAGGTCACCGACGAGGACGTCACCGAGCGTCGTGACGCTCTGCGCGAGCGCTTCGGCTCCCTCGTGGGCGTCGACCGCCCCGCGCAGGACGGCGACTTCGTCGTCATCGACATGTCCGCCAAGATCGACGACGAGGAGATCGACTCGATCTCCGGCACGTCGTACCAGATCGGCTCGGGCACCATGCTCGACGGCCTCGACGAGGCGCTCATCGGCCTCTCGGCCGGCGAGTCGACCACCTTCACCTCCGCCCTCGCCGGCGGCGAGCACGAGGGCAAGGAGGCGACCATCTCGGTCACCGCCACCTCGGTGAAGACCCGCGAGCTGCCCGCGGCTGACGACGAGTTCGCCCAGCTGGCCTCCGAGTTCGACACGATCGCCGAGCTCGACGAGGACCTGCGCAAGCAGGTCGCGTCCATGAAGACGTCCAACCAGGCCGTGCAGGCCCGCGACGCGCTCCTCGAGGCCCTCAAGGCCGCCGTCGAGATCCCGGTCCCGTCCGGCGTCGTCGAGGCCGAGGTCCACCGCCACCTCGAGTCCGAGGGTCGTCTCGAGGACGACGAGCACCGTGCCGAGGTCACCACCGAGGCCACGACCGCGATCACGAACCAGATCCTGCTCGACACCCTCGCCGAGAGCCTCGACGTCAAGGTCGCGCAGGGCGAGCTCCTCGAGTACCTGCTCGGTGCTGCGCGCCAGTACGGCATGGACCCGAACGAGTTCATCAAGCAGATCGACGGCTCCGGCCAGATCCCGCAGATCGTCGGAGAGGTCGCCCGCTCGAAGGCCCTCGCCGTCGCGCTGCGCCAGATCGAGGTCAAGGACGCGTCGGGCAACGTCGTCGACCTGTCCGAGTTCATCGGCTCCGACGAGGACGACGCCGCCGTCTCGGCCGTCGAGGAGGCCGCTGAGGCTGCCGCCGAGGAGTCCGAGGAGTCCGAGGAGGCCTGAGCCTCCCCGCTCCCGCACGAGCACCGCGAAGGCCGCGCCCCGACGGGCGCGGCCTTCGCGCTACCCGGACCGTCCCGGCAGAGCATGTGCGCCCAAAGCGAAAAGGGCCCTCCAGCGGGCAGGGACGACGGTGCTCCCGCGTTAGGGTCGTCGAAGGTGAAACCCATACATAGGGAGATGAGCGTGAACGAGCAGATGCCGGTGGCAGCCCGCGGTGACGTGGCAGGCCTGGGCCTGAACGACTCCATCTACAACAGGCTCCTCAAGGAGCGCATCATCTGGCTCGGCTCGGAGGTGCGCGACGAGAACGCCAACGCGATCTGCGCGCAGATGATGCTGCTCGCCGCGGAGGACCCCGACAAGGACATCTTCCTGTACATCAACTCGCCCGGTGGCTCGATCACCGCAGGCATGGCGATCTACGACACGATGCAGTTCATCCAGCCCGACGTCGCGACCGTCGCCATGGGCATGGCCGCGTCGATGGGGCAGTTCCTGCTCTCCTCCGGCGCCAAGGGCAAGCGCTTCGCGACGCCGCACGCACGCGTCATGATGCACCAGCCCTCCGGCGGCATCGGCGGCACCGCGACCGACGTGCGCATCAACGCGGAGCTGATCCTCCACATGAAGCGCGTCCTCGCCGAGCTCATCGCCGAGCAGACCGGCAAGAGCGTCGAGCAGATCAACCAGGACTCCGACCGCGACCGCTGGTTCACCGCAGCCGAGGCCCTCGAGTACGGCTTCATCGACCACGTCGTCACCCACGCCGGTTCCGTCCCTGGCGGCGGCGGCACGGCGAACGCCTGACGCGTCCGCCCCCCACCCCAGGTCACCGAGCTTCCAGGAGAAACCAGTGAGCATCGAGTCCCAGTACATCTCCACCGCCCAGCGGCTGGCCGGCCCCTACGGCGCCGCCCTCGCCGGAGGCATGGCCCCCGCAGGCCCGTCCAACCGGTACGTGCTCCCCAGCTTCGAGGAGCGCACCCCCTACGGCTTCAAGCGTCAGGACCCTTACGCGAAGCTGTTCGAGGACCGCATCATCTTCCTCGGCGTCCAGGTCGACGACGCGTCCGCTGACGACGTCATGGCCCAGCTCCTCGTCCTCGAGAGCCAGGACCCCGACCGTGACATCAACATGTACATCAACTCGCCCGGCGGCTCGTTCACCGCGATGACGGCGATCTACGACACGATGCAGTACATCAAGTCGCAGGTGCAGACGGTGTGCCTCGGCCAGGCGGCCTCCGCCGCGGCCGTGCTCCTCGCCGCCGGCCAGCCGGGCAAGCGCCTCGCCCTGCCGAACGCGCGCGTGCTGATCCACCAGCCCGCGATGGAGGGTGGCGGCTACGCCCAGGCCTCGGACATCGAGATCCACGCGAACGAGCTCATCCGCATGCGCGAGTGGCTCGAGGACACGCTCGCCCTGCACACGGGCAACCCCGTTGAGCAGGTCCGCCAGGACATCGAGCGCGACAAGATCCTCTCGGCCCAGCAGGCCGCCGACTACGGCATCGTCGACCAGGTGATGCAGAGCCGCAAGGCTCCGGCCCTGCCGAAGGCCTGACACCTCCGCCGGAGCGTCGCACCTGACATCGGCGCTCCGGTGGTGTGCAATGGACTAGACAGTCGTCTCTCGCACGGAGCGACGGCGCTGGAAGGGGTAACGCTTTGGCACGCATCGGAGACGGCGCCGACCTGCTCAAGTGTTCCTTCTGCGGGAAGTCGCAGAAGCAGGTCAAGAAGCTCATCGCCGGACCGGGCGTCTACATCTGCGACGAGTGCATCGAGCTGTGCAACGAGATCATCGAGGAGGAGCTCACCGAGTCCGTCGAGACAGGACTCGCCGAGCTGCCCAAGCCCCGCACGATCTTCGACTTCCTCAGCCAGTACATCGTCGGGCAGGACGCCGCCAAGCGTGCCCTCGCCGTCGCCGTGTACAACCACTACAAGCGGATCCAGGCTGGCCTGACCGGCAAGCCCACGGCGGACGACGACGACCAGGTCGAGATCGCCAAGTCGAACATCCTGCTCATCGGCCCCACCGGGACCGGCAAGACCTACCTCGCGCAGACGCTCGCGAAGATGCTCAACGTCCCGTTCGCGATCGCCGACGCGACCGCGCTCACCGAGGCCGGCTACGTCGGCGAGGACGTCGAGAACATCCTCCTGAAGCTCATCCAGGCGGCCGACTTCGACGTCAAGAAGGCCGAGACGGGCATCATCTACATCGACGAGGTCGACAAGATCGCCCGGAAGTCCGAGAACCCGTCGATCACCCGCGACGTCTCCGGCGAGGGTGTGCAGCAGGCGCTGCTGAAGATCATCGAGGGAACCGTCGCCTCGGTGCCGCCGCAGGGTGGTCGCAAGCACCCGCACCAGGAGTTCATCCAGATCGACACGTCGAACGTCCTGTTCATCGTGGCGGGAGCGTTCGCGGGCCTCGAGGAGATCATCGCGCAGCGCGTCCGCAAGCGCGGCGTCGGCTTCGGCGCTCCGATGGACTCCGACGAGGAAGGTGACCTCTTCGGTGAGGTCCGGCCCGAGGATCTCGTGAAGTTCGGCCTCATCCCCGAGTTCATCGGTCGTCTGCCCGTCGTCACGTCCGTGTCGAAGCTCGACGAGGACGCCCTCGTCAGCATCCTCACGCAGCCGCGCAACGCGCTCGTCAAGCAGTACCGGCGCATGTTCGAGATCGACGGCGTCGAGCTCGAGCTCACCGAGGACGCGCTCGTGACGATCGCCGCCAAGGCGCTCGAGCGCAAGACCGGCGCCCGCGGCCTGCGCGCGATCCTCGAGGAGACCCTCCAGCCGATCATGTTCGACATCCCCAGCCGCGAGGACATCGACCGCGTGATCGTCGACCGGGACGTGGTGCTCGGCGAGGGCGAGCCCACGCTCGTCATGCGTGCCGACGACGTGCACCGCGAGAAGAGCGCCTGATGGGGGAGACCACCCCCGAGCTGCCCCAGGAGATCGTCCGGCTGCGCCACTCGATCGACAACATCGACGGCGCACTCATGTACCTGCTCGCCGAGCGCTTCAAGTGCACCCAGCGCGTCGGCGAGCTCAAGGCACAAGGCGGGCTGCCGCCCGAGGACCTCGCCAGGGAGACGCAACAGATCGAGCGGCTCGCCCAGATCGCGGCGAGCGCCGGCCTCGACCCCGTCTTCGCCGAGCGTTTCCGCACGTTCATCGTCACCGAGGTCAAGCGCCGCCACCAGCTCATCGCCGACGAGCAGGGCGGAGAGGCGCCCGTCCTCGACATCTACTCCTAGAAGACACCCGCACCGAGCCCGCTTCCCTCGCCCGAGGGTGGCGGGCTTCGTCGTTCCGTCAGAGAGTAGAGGGACGGCTGGCCACCCCGGGCCGGCCACGGCGAAACGAGGGTCGCGATGAAGCTTGACTGGATCCGTCCGCTGCTGGGCCGCAAGGCCCCGTTCACCACCGTCTCGATCGACGTGACGCGAGAGGGTGGCCGAGCCGACCGGGAGGTGGAGGAGCGATGGCGCTCCCTGCACCGGACGCTCGAAGAAGCAGGAACGCCCACGTCGCTCCTCAGCGAGCTCGACGAGGCGCTCGGACGCCCCGTTCGCCGTCCCGGAGCCCGAGGCCGCGTCATCGTCGCCACCGATGACGAGGGCATCCTCGTCGACCGTCTCGTCCGCGTCGCCCCGGTCACCTCGACGGCGACGCGCGGCTCCGTCCCCGAGCTGCTGCTCGCCTCCCTGTACGGCGACGAGAACGTCGACCACGTCGTCGTGCTCGTGGACCGCAGCGGTGCCGACATCGTGCGGCAAGGCTGGGGCGCCGCCGACGTCGCTTGGCACGCGACCGTCGAGGGCGGCCACGACGAGATCGAGAACGTCCGTGCCGGCGGCACGTCCGAGGGCCGTATCGAGAACCGTGCGATCGACTCGTGGGAGCGCAACGCCGAGGAGGTCGCGGCCGCGCTCGACGGGCTTGTCGCGCGCGACGCTCCCGAGGCGATCGTCCTGTCGGGCGACAAGCGGGCCGTGAGCCTGGTCGAGGCAGCGCTCGGGCAGCGCGCGAAGGCCCTCGCCGTCGTCGTGCAGGGCGGCAGCCGCGGGCCGGGCGCGAAGGAGAGCGCGTTCCAGCAGCAGGTCGAGGAAGCGCTCGAGGCCTGCCGCGCCAAGCGACGCGAGCGTGTGCTCGAGAAGTTCGAGGAGCACCACGGCAAGGGCGGCCGCGCCGTGTCGTCCCTCGCCGACGTCGTCGACGTGCTGCGCAAGGGCCAGGTCGAAGAGCTGGTCGTCTCCGCGGAGGTCGCGCAGCAGACGGTCGTCACGGGCAGCGTCTGGGTCGGCGACGACCCGTTCGAGATCGCCGTGTCCCGCGCCGAGCTCGAAGACCTGGGCGTCGAGAACCTGCGCGAGCTGCCCGCGTCCGTGGCGCTGCTGCGCAGCGCGATCGCCCAGGACGCAGGCCTCACGTTCGCTCCCGCGGAGCGGTCACCCCGCGAGGGCGTGGGCGCGCTGCTGCGGTGGCACGACGCGACGACCCCGCGTGAAGGGCTCACAAGCCTGTCGCGGCCGACGGCGCCCAAGGCGACCGTCAACGCCTGAGTCGGCGCGTCAGGCGCCGGAGAGCGCGAGGGGCGCGGTGCTGGTGCACCGCGCCCCTCGCGTCGTCAGGATCCCGGGCTGTCCGACTCGAGCGAGCGGCGCGACGGCATCGTCAGTCCTCGTCGCCCGGGTGGGCCCGGGTCGGGTCGAGGACCCGCTCGAGGAAGAGCCGCGTGCGCGGCTCCTGCGGGTTGCCGATCACCTCGGCGGGCGGGCCCTGCTCGACGATGACGCCGCCGTCGATGAAGACGACGCGGTCGGCGACCTCGCGGGCGAACGCCATCTCGTGCGTGACGACCATCATCGTCATACCGCCCTCGGCGAGCTCGCGCATGACGGCGAGCACGTCGCCGACGAGCTCGGGGTCGAGGGCTGACGTCGGCTCGTCGAACAGCATGAGCTGCGGGTCCATGCTGAGCGCACGGGCGATCGCGACGCGCTGCTGCTGGCCGCCGGAGAGCTGCGCGGGGTGCGCGGCGCCCCGGTCGCCCAGGCCGACGCGCTCGAGGTTCTGCAGAGCGATGCGCTCCGCCTCCTCCTTCGAGCGCTTCAGGACCTTGCGCTGTGCGATCGTGCAGTTCTCGAGCACTGTCAGGTGTGCGAAAAGGTTGAAGCCCTGGAACACCATGCCGACGTGCGTGCGCACGACGTCGATGTCGACGTCCGGGTCGGTGATCTCCGTGTCGAGGACGACGATCGATCCCGAGGTGGCCGTCTCGAGCTGGTTGACGCAGCGCAGCAGCGTCGACTTTCCCGAGCCGGACGGCCCGATGACGCACACGACCTCGCCCTGCTCGACGGTCAGGTCGACGCCCGTGAGCACCTCGCGGGGCCCGTAGGACTTGTGCAGGTCGCTGATCTGCACGACCGGCGTCGTGGCGTTCATGCGCGGCTCCTAGCGCCCTTGGCCTCGAGCTTCCGCGCGAGGTATCCCAGCGGGATGGTGATGATGAGGTAGCAGAAGCCCACGACGAAGAGCGCCGTCATGCCGCCGCCTGCCGGGCTCGACAGGGCGTTGGACCCGATCTTCGTGAGCTCGAAGTCGGCTGCTGTGAGGCCGAGTCCGAACACGAGGGCCGTGTCCTTGGTCAGGAGGATGACCTCGTTGGTCATCGGCGGCAGGACGATGCGGAAGGCCTGCGGGATCACGATCGTCACCATCGTGCGCGTGTGGGACATGCCGAGCGATCGCGCCGCCTCGATCTGACCCTTGGGGACGGCCTGCAGACCTGCACGGAGCGTCTCCGCGATGTACGCGGCCGACACCATGCCTAGCCCGATCGCGACCTTGGTGACGACCGAGTCGAACTGGACACCGAACGCGTAGGGCACGCCGAACCCGACGGTGAGGACGAACAGCAGTGCGGGGATGCCCCGGAAGAACTCGACGTAGGCGGTCGCGATCGCGCGGTAGAGCCCCACGGACGACAGCCGCATGAGTGCGAGCAGCGTGCCGAGCGCGATACCCACCGCGAACGCGGCGATCGTGTACGTGACCGTGTTGAGGAACGCCTTGGGCAGCTGCGGCAGGACGGCGCGCGCGGCGTCAGGGTTGAAGATGTTGGTACCGACGTTGTCCCAGTCGATCGCCAGGGCGGCGGCGCCCAGGACGATGACGAGCACCGCATACTGGACGACACGAGAGATCAGCGCTCGGCGGCGCGGACTCAGCCGCGCCCGGGCCGGGGCGGTCCGGGCGGCGGCGGGAGCCGGTGACGTCATGGTGTGCTCAGTCCTCGGCCGGGGCGAAGCCGAAGCGGTCGGTGTGGATCGTGGTCCACGTGCCGTCCGACTTCACGCGGGCGAGTGTCGCGTTGACCTTCTCCAGGAGGGCGGTGTTGCCCTTCTTCACGGCGATGCCGTACACGTCGTCGGTCGGGAGCGTCGCCACGATCGCGAGTTCGTCGCTCTCGTACGTGCCGAGGACCGCGTAGTCGTTGATGACCGCGTCGACCTGGCCGGTCTTCAGGGCCTGGATCTGGAGCCCGAGGTCGTCGAACTGGACACCCGTGAGGCCCTTGTCGGCCACCCAGGTGTCGCCGACCGTGGCCTTCTGGACGCCGATCTTCTTGCCCTCGAGGTCCGCCTCGGACGCGATGTCCGAGCCTGCCTTGACGAGCAGACCCAGGTCGGCGGCGAAGTACGGCTCCGAGAAGTCGATGTTGGCCTTGCGTCCCTCGGTGATCGACATGCCGGTCGCGACGACGTCGCACTGGCTGGTGTTCAGGGCGGCGCCGGACTCCATCGCGTCGAAGCCGGTGGTGATGACCTGCTGCTCGACGCCGAGGTCCTTCGCGATCTCCGCAGTGAGGTCCATGTCGAGGCCGACGATCTTGTCGCCCTCGATGAACTCGAACGGCTCGAACGGCGGGTTGGTGCACACCGTGAGGACGTCGCCCTTGACGAGCGCGATGGCGGGAGCGCCCGACGCGTCGGTCGCGGGGGTGGTCGGAGACTCGGTCGAGGAGCAGCCGGTGAGCATGAGGGCGCCGACGGCGAGGGCGGGGACGAGGTGCTTGAGGGAGGTCATGAGCGTCCTGACGTCTGATCGTGAATGATTATTCCGAGCACATCATACATATACAACCGAGACGTGAGACATGGTCCTGAGTATGTGTGTGAGGCGATCCACATGTGGTACCCCCGCGGCGTCACCCGTAGATCGCGTCCACCT
This sequence comes from Flavimobilis soli, assembly GCF_002564025.1. Lineage (NCBI taxonomy): Bacteria > Bacillati > Actinomycetota > Actinomycetes > Micrococcales > Jonesiaceae > Flavimobilis > Flavimobilis soli. The sequence goes on along the minus strand of NZ_PDJH01000001.1, from coordinate 771,289 downwards.
GGTCCGCGAAGTCCTTGAGCACGAGCGACCGCTTCACCTTGAGCGACGGCGTCAGATAGCCGTTCTCCTCGGTGAAGTCCGTCGTCAGGACCCTCACCTTGCGGATGGACTCGGCTCGAGAGACAGCCTTGTTCGCCCGCTCCGCCGCACGGTGCAGCGCGGCGAGCACCTCCGGGTGCTCGGCCGCCTCGGGGACCGACATGCCTGGTAGCCCGTGCGACGCGAGCCAGCCCGGCAGCATCTCGGCGTCGAGCGTCACGAGCGCCGCGATGAACGGGCGCTGGTCGCCGACGACGACGCACTGGCTCACGAGCGGGTGACCGCGGAAGCGGTCCTCGAGCACCGCCGGGGCGACGTTCTTCCCGCCCGCGGTGATGATGATCTCCTTCTTGCGGCCCGTGATCTGCAGGAACCCGTCGTCGTCGATCGTGCCGAGGTCGCCCGTGCGGAACCAGCCGTCCGTGAACGCCTCCGCCGTCGCCTCGGGGTTGTTGCGATAGCCCCGGAAGACGTGCGGTCCCTTGACGAGGACCTCGCCGTCGTCGTCGATCCGCAGGCTCGTCCCCGCGAAGGGCGCGCCCACGGTGCCGACCTTGAGCTTGTCGGGGCGGTTGACCGCCGTGGGCGCCGTCGTCTCGGTGAGCCCGTAGCCCTCGAGGATCGTCAGGCCGATGCCGCGGTAGAAATGCCCGAGACGCTCGCCGAGCGGCGCGCCGCCCGAGATCGCGTACTTCGCCTGGCCGCCGAGGGCGGCACGGAGCTTCGAGAACAGCAGCGCGCTCGCGAGCCGGTGCTGCGCCTTGAGCGCGAGCGAAGGGCCCTGCGGGGTGTCCCACGCGCGCGACGTCTGGATCGCGACCTTCGCCGCCCAGCGGAACAGCTTGAGCGGCGCGCCCGAGCCGGCCTTCTGCTCCGACGCGTTGTAGACCTTCTCGAACACGCGCGGCACCGCGAGCAGGTAGGTCGGCTTGAACGTGCTCAGGTCAGGCAGCAGGTTGCGCGTGTCAGGCGTGTGGCCGAGCACCGAGCCCGACGAGATCGCGACGATCTGGATGTACCGCGCGAAGACGTGCGCGAGCGGCAGGAACAGCAGCGTGCGCGAGCCCGGGACGGTGCACACCTGGGGGAGCGAGCGGATGCCGTTGCGCGCGAGGTACGCGAAGCTCCAGTGCGTGATCTCGGCACCCTTCGGGCGGCCGGTCGTCCCCGACGTGTAGATGATCGTCGCGAGGTCGTCCCCGCGGACCGCCTCGGTCCGCTCCGCGACGACCGCGTCGTCGACCTCCGCGCCGGCACGGCGCAGCTCCTCGATCGCGTCGTTCTCGATGACGAGGACCTCACGCAGGTCGGGCAGGTCGGTGCGCGCCTCGTCGACGAGGGACGCGTGCGCGGACGATTCGACGACGGCGAGGCTCACCCCGGCGTCGGAGCAGATCCAGCGCACCTGGTCCGCGGAGCTCGTCTCGTAGACCGGCACGGGCACCGCGCCGGCGGACCAGCAGGCAAAGTCGAGCAGCGTCCACTCGTAGCGTGTGCGCGACATGATCGCGACGCGGTCGCCCGGCTGGACGCCCTTGGCGACGAGGCCCTTCGCCACCTCGACGACCTCGTCGGCGAAGCGCTGCGCGGTGACCGGGAACCAGCCCCCGGCTAGCCCTGCCTTGCGCTCGATCAGCACCCCGCCCGGGTTCGCGGCGACGCGCAGGGCGAGGATCGTGCAGAGCGACGAACCCTCGGGCACGTCGACGAGGTCGGGAGAGGAGGTCTCACGCATGAGGGGCCTTTCGTTGAGTCCCTGAGGCGTCGGGCGAGGCGTCGTGCGGTGGCGCCACCGGCGTCCGGGTGGCGGGGGCGCGCAGGCGCCCCCGCCCGGTGGGTGGTGTGCTGCTCAGCCGCGCGGCTTGCGCGCCTCGGCCTCGCCGAGCTCCGAGCGGACGACGACGAGCCCGCCTTGGACGTTCGGGTCGCCCTGACCCTCGGCTGCCTCGACGAGCTGCAGCTCGCCCGTGACGCGCCCGGCGCCACGGATGTCGGTGACGGCCGCCTCGACCGCCGCGATCGCCGCGGCGGGCACGGCGAGCTCCGCGAGGAGGATCGGCGTGCGCATCGAGACCTTCGCCTCGGACTTGATCTTGCGCAGCGCGGCGAGAGCGTTGCCCGCAGCCGTCAGGTCATCGAAGCGAGCGTCACCCGCAGCGACGCGCAGGCCGCCCGAGACGGGCCACGGGGCGCGGTGCACCGAACCGGTGCGCCACCACGACCAGACCTCCTCGGTCGCGAACGGCAGCACCGGCGCGAACAGGCGCAGCAGCGTGTCGAGCGCGAGGGCGAGCGCTACGCGCGCCGACTGCGTCTCGACCGACACGTCGTCGCTGCCGCCGCCGTAGGCACGGTCCTTGACGAGCTCGAGGTAGTCGTCGCAGAACGTCCAGAAGAACGTCTCCGAGATCTCGAGGGCACGCGTGTGGTCGTACGCCTCGAGCGCTTCCGTCGCGGCATCGACGACGTCGGCCAGGCCGGCGAGCATCGCGCGGTCGAGCGGCACGGTCACGAGGCTCGGGTCGAGGCGGACCTCGCCCTCGCCCGCGAAGGACAGCGCGAACTTCGACGCGTTGAGGATCTTGATCGCGAGGCGGCGGCCGATCTTCATCTGGCCGACCTCGAACGCCGCGTCGGTGCCGAGGCGCGCCGAGGCGGCCCAGTAGCGCACGGCGTCAGAGCCGTGCTCCTCGAGCAGGCCCATCGGCGTGACGACGTTGCCCTTGGACTTCGACATCTTCTTGCGGTCCGGGTCGAGGATCCACCCGGAGATCGCGGCGTCGGTCCACGGCAGCGAGCCGTGCTCGAGGTGCGATCGCACGACGGTCGAGAACAGCCAGGTGCGGATGATGTCCTGGCCCTGCGGGCGCAGGTTCATCGGGAAGACGCGCTTGAACAGGTCCGGGTCGTCGAGCCAGCCACCGGCGATCTGCGGGGTGAGCGAGCTCGTGGCCCAGGTGTCCATGATGTCGGGGTCGCCCACGAAGCCGCCGGCCTGGCCGCGCTGGTCGGCGGTGTAGCCCGGCGGGACGTCGGAGGACGGGTCGATCGGCAGGCTCGCCTCGTCGGGGACGATCGGGGAGTCCCACACGGGCTCGCCCTCGGCGTCGACGGGGTACCAGACGGGGATCGGCACGCCGAAGAAGCGCTGGCGCGAGATGAGCCAGTCGCCGTTGAGGCCGCCGACCCAGTTCGAGTAGCGAACCGCCATGAACTCGGGGTGGAACTTGAGCTCCTCGCCGCGCGCGAGCAGCGCCGCGTTGAGGTCGGCGTCGCGGCCGCCGTTGCGGATGTACCACTGGCGGCTCGTGACGATCTCGAGCGGCTTGTCGCCCTTCTCGAAGAAGTTGGTCTTGCGCTGCGTGGGGACCGGGTCGCCAGCGAGGTCGCCGGACTCCTTGAGCCCCTCGACGATCGCCGCGCGCGCGGAGAACGTCGTCTTGCCGGCGATCTCCTCGAAGAGCGCGACGCCGCGCTCGGACGTGATCCACGCCGGCACCTCGCGCGTGATGCGGCCGTCGCGGCCCAGGATCGAGCGGGTCGGCAGCTGCAGCTCGCGCCACCACTGGACGTCGGTCAGGTCGCCGAAGGTGCAGCACATCGCGATGCCCGCGCCCTTGTCGGGCTCGGCCGCGGGGTGCGCGAGGACCGGCACCTCGACGTCGAAGAGCGGGGACGTCACGGTCGTGCCGAACAGGTGCTTGTAGCGCTCGTCGTCGGGGTGCGCGATGAGCGCGACGCACGCCGGGAGGAGCTCGGGGCGCGTCGTCTCGATCTGGACGGCGGTGCCGTCGGGCGCGTGGAAGTCGACCTTGTGGAAGTGGCCCGGGTAGTCGCGCGCCTCGAGCTCGGCCTGGGCGACGGCGGTCTGGAACGTCACGTCCCACAGACCCGGAGCCTCGGCCTGGTAGGCCTCGCCGCGCGCGAGGTTGCGCAGGAACGCCGTCTGCGCGGTGGCCTGCGCCCGCTTGCCGATCGTCTGGTAGTGGTGCGACCAGTCGACCGAGAGGCCGAGGTGGCGCCACAGCGCCTCGAACTGCTTCTCGTCCTCGGCCGTCAGCCGCTCGCACAGCTCGACGAAGTTCTTGCGGCTGATCGGCTGCTGGTCGGCGGCCTTGACGCTCTTGCCCTCGGCACCCTCGAACGGCGGCACGAAGTTCTCGACGTAGGGCAGCGACGGGTCGCAGCGCACGCCGTAGTAGTTCTGCACGCGACGCTCGGTCGGCAGGCCGTTGTCGTCCCAGCCCATCGGGTAGAAGACGGACTTGCCGCGCATGCGCTGGAAGCGCGCGACGACGTCGGTGTGCGTGTAGGAGAACACGTGGCCGACGTGCAGCGATCCCGAGACGGTCGGCGGGGGGGTGTCGATCGAGTAGACGTCCGCGCGCTCGGCCGTACGGTCGAACGAGTAGGTGCCCTCGGCGGCCCAGCGCTCGTCGAGCTTCGCCTCGAGACCGTCGAGGCTGACCTTGTCGGGTACCTCGCCGACGGTGGCGGCGATGACGCCGTTCTGCATGCCCGTGGTGGGCGTCGACTCAGGTCCGGTGGTCTCGGGAGTGCTCATGAGAACCCATGATCCCAGATCCAGGGCCCTGGTAGGCAACTTCCGTGGTCGAGGGCGAGCCGGGCGGGCGCGAGCGCTTCCCCGGGGCGTCTGTCCGGGGCGACGGCTAGGCTCGGCTCATGGACCTGACCATCGGCTACGCCGCCATGCTCGAGCAGTTCCACCCCACCGAGATCGTCGAGCTGTCCGCGTACGCGGAGTCCCTCGGCTTCTCGGGCGTCATGGCTGCGGACCACTTCCAGCCGTGGGTGCCGCAGCAGGGGCAGAGCGCGTTCGTGTGGAACGTGCTCTCCGCGCTCGGCGAGCGCACGCGCGGCGACATCGGTCCCGGCGTGACGGCGCCGACGTTCCGCTGGCACCCGGCGATGGTCGCGCAGGCGAGCGCGACGCTCGCCGCGATGTACCCGGGGCGGCACTGGCTCGGGCTCGGCTCGGGGGAGGCGCTCAACGAGCACATCGTCGGTCAGTACTGGCCCGAGGCGCCCGAGCGGATCAACCGCATGTTCGAGGCGATCGAGATCATCAAGAAGCTCTTCACGGCCTCGCTCGCGGGCAAGGACACGAAGCACTCCGGGCAGTTCTACAAGCTCGAGTCGACACGCCTGTGGACGATGCCCGAGGTCCCGCCGGAGATCCTCGTCGCGACCGCTGGCCCCGTCACTGCGAAGCGGGCGGGCAAGTACGCGGACGGTCTCATCACGGTCGGTGCGCCGCTCGAGAAGATCTCGATGCTGTTCGGCAAGTTCGACGACGGCGCGCGCGAGTCGGGTCGCGACCCGGAGTCGATGCCGAAGGTGCTGCAAATCCACCTGTCGTGGGCTCCGACCGACGAGGAGGCGCTCGCGAACGCGATGACCGAGTGGCCCAACGGCGGCATGAAGTTCCCGAAGGCGGACATCCGCTCGCCGTTCGAGTTCGAGCAGATCGCGCGCCTCGTGCGACCGGAGGACTTCGAGGGCCGCATGGTCATCTCGTCCGACCCCGACGTGCACCGCGCGAACATCCAGAAGTACGTCGACCTCGGGTTCGACCGCATCTACCTGCACAACGTGGGCCGCAACCAGCGCGAGTGGATCGACGTGTTCGCCAAGGACGTGCTGCCCAAGCTGTCGCGGTGAGCGCAGGTTTTCAGGTCTGGGCGCCCGACGGCGTGCCCGAGGTCGCCGTGGGCGACGACCTGGCTGCGATCGTCGCGAGGTCGTGCCCAGAGCTCGAGGACGGCGACGTCGTCGTCGTCGCGAGCAAGGTCGTGTCGAAGGCCGAGGGGCGCGTCGTCGCGGCTGCCGACCGCGAGGACGCGATCACCGCGGAGACGGTGCGCGTCGTCGCGACGCGCGAGCGGCCCGACGGGCCGCCGCTGCGCATCGTCGAGAACCGGCTCGGCCTCGTCATGGCCGCCGCTGGGGTCGACGCGTCGAACACGCCGGAGGGCACCGTGCTGCTGCTGCCGCTCGACCCTGACGCGTCCGCGGCACGGCTGCGCGCCGGGCTGCGCGCGGTCCTCGGGGTGCGCGTCGGCGTCGTCGTGACGGACACGGCCGGGCGCGTGTGGCGCGACGGCCTCGTCGACCTCGCGATCGGTGCGGCCGGCGTGCGCGTCGTCGAGGACGAGCGGGGCCGCCGCGACAGCGCGGGCCGCGAGCTCGGCATGACGGTGCGCGCCGTCGCCGACGAGATCGCCGCCGCCGCGGACCTCGCCAAGGGCAAGGTCACGGGCCGACCCGTCGCCGTCGTGCGGGGCCTGGGCCACCTGGTGACGGACGACGACGGCCCGGGCGCCCGCACCCTGCCTCGCCTCGGCGCGGACGACCTGTTCTCCGAGGGGACGGCCGAGGCGTATGCGCGTGGCTTCGCAGACGCCCGTGCGGAAGAGCCAGCCCGCGACGACGCAGTCTCGGCGGACTAGCGCGCTGCTCGTCGGGCGCGGGGCTGGGTGGCGGGACCTATGACCGGCGGACGCTCGACCGCTCATGTACAACCGCATGGTTGTAGATGTGCTGGAGAGTGAACGGGTCGACCGGGTCTTCCGGGCGCTGGCCGACGTGACGCGCCGCGACATCGTGACGCGCACGCTCCAGGGCGAGCACTCGGTGTCCGCACTCGCCCGTCACTACCCGATGAGCTTCGCCGCCGTGCAGAAGCACGTCGCCGTGCTGGAGGAGGCCGGCCTGGTGACCAAGCGACGCAGAGGACGAGAGCAGCTCGTCAGTGGCGACGTCGACACGGTCCGTCGAGCAGCGCGGCTGCTCGACGGCCTCGAGGGGGTGGGGCGAAGCCGCACCGAACGGATGAGCGAGATCCTCGCCGAGCCCTGAGGGCGAGAAGTTCTACGGATTCTGGGAGATCGTCGCGGTCGACCCGCCCCGCCGCCTGGAGGTGCTCGACGGGTTCGCCGACAGCGACGGCAACCCCGACGAGTCCATGCCCGCCGGGACGATGATCGTCACGTTCGACGAGCACGACGGGACGACCGAGATGGCCATCCTCAGCTACTTCACCTCCCTCGAGGCGATGGAACAGCTGCTCGCGATGGGCCAGGAGCAAGGCATGGTTGCCGCGCTCACCCAGATCGACGCGATCCTCGCCGACCCGGCGTTCGTCTAGCCGAGCGTCGTCCGCCCAGGTACGGCGTGGGCGGCTGTCGCCATCGCCCTGGACGCACGCGAGGTCCTGCCCGAGCCGGGCAGGACCTCGCGGTGTACGTCGTCGCGCTGGGGCGACCGTCAGCGCATGCTCGTGGCGAGCGGGCACGTGAACGTGTCACGCACGCCGAGGCCGACCTCGTTGAGGTAGCGGATGACGATCCCGTACGACGCGAACAGCGTCGTCTCCGTGTAGGTGACGCCGCGCTCGGCGCAGAAGCGCTCGACGATGACCTTCGCGCGGCGCAGGCTCGTGCGGGGGATCGACGGGAAGAGGTGGTGCTCGACCTGGTAGTTGAGGCCGCCGAGGGCGACGTCCATGAACCGGCCGCCCTTGACGTTGCGGCTCATGAGCACCTGGCGGCGCAGGAAGTCGATCCGCAGGTCCTTCGGGACGATCGGCATGCCCTTGTGGTTGGGCGCGAACGAGCCGCCCATGTAGAGGCCGAACAGACCGAGGTGGACCGCGAAGAACGCGACCGCCGTCAGCGGCGACAGGACCCACAGGACCAGCGCGACGTAACCGAGGAGGCGCACACCGAGGAACGCGATCTCGACGCCGCGGCGCGCGATCGGGGCGCGGCCGAAGACCCGCTTGAGGCCCTGGTAGTGCAGGTCGAGACCCTCGAGGAGCAGCAGGGGGAAGAAGAACCAGCCCTGGTGGCGCGTGAACCACTGCGTCAGGCGCGACGTGCGGGCGTCCGCCTGGGCGGGCGTGAAGGCGAGGACGGGCAGGTCGATGTCAGGGTCGACACCTTCCTTGTTCGGGTTCCCGTGGTGCTTGGTGTGCTTGTGCTGCCACCAGCCGTAGGACAGTCCCACGAACAGGTTCGCGACGACGAGGCTCGTCCAGTCGTTCCACCGGCCGGAGACGAAGATCTGGCGGTGCGCGGCGTCGTGCCCGAGGAAGGCGGCCTGGGTCATGACGACGGCGGCCACCGCGGCGGTGACGAGCTGCCACCACGTGTCGCCGATGAGGACGAAGGCGGTGACGAGCGCGGCGTAGACCGCGACCATCCCGACGAGCTTCGCCCAGTAGTAGGGGTAGTTGCGCTTGAGGAGCCCGGCTTCGCGGACCTCGCGGGCCAGGTCCGTGTAGTCGCTGACCTGGCGGACGCGCGGGGAGTCGGCGGGGGGCGTGGTGGAGAGGGTGGTAGAGCTCACAGGACCTCCTGGGGTCTGCTGCGGAGCGGTCAAGAAAGGTGCCGGGCGTCGTCGCCGTGGCGGTCGTGCGGGTTGCTCAGGCGGGCGTCGTTGCCCGTGGGAGCCTGGATATGCACCGATGCCCCGGTCGCAAGGACCGGGGCATCGGGGAGGATCAGCGCAGACGAACGTCTCTCACGAGGGCTCGTCGCTGCGTCACCGGTTCAGATCAGAGCGGGCGGATGTTCTCCGCCTGCGGGCCCTTCGGGCCCTGGGTCACGTCGAACTCGACGCGCTGGTTCTCGTCGAGCGAGCGGTAGCCCTGCGTCGCGATCGCGGAGTAGTGCGCGAACACGTCGGCGGAGCCGTCCTCGGGGGCGATGAAGCCAAAGCCCTTCTCAGCGTTGAACCACTTCACAGTTCCAACAGTCATGGTGATCTCCTTCAAGAGGATCGGAGGGGCTCCGCACTTCGGAGCCCTGTCCGTCACGGTGTATCCGTAGTCAACTCTTGAAGAACAAGATCCGCGGGCACTGACCCACACTGCGGCAAAGACACGAGAGACAAAGCAACTTCAACGACGACACTACCGGTCCTGAGCGCTTTGTACTAGCCCTGACGGGTGTGGCGTGGCGGACAGGAGCAGCAGGAGAGCCCCGCAACGGCCCAGGTAGGCGGCTCGTGAGGCCTCGCTCAGCCGCTGAACGCGAGCAGCGGCCGGCCTGTCGTCGGGTGCGTGAGGACCTCGCAGCGCACGTCGTAGACGTGCTTGACGAGCTCGGGCGTGAGCACCTCGAGCGGCGTCCCGACCGCCACGACGCGACCGCGCGCGAGCAGCACGACGCGGTCGCAGTAGGACGCCGCGAGGTTGAGGTCGTGCAGCGCCGTCAGGACCGTCACGCCCTCGCCCGACAACGAGCGCAAGAGGTCCAGGACGCGGATCTGCGCCGAGACGTCGAGGTGGTTCGTCGGCTCGTCGAGCAGCATGAGCTCGGGCTCCTGCGCAAGCGCCCGCGCGACGTGGACGCGCTGCCGCTCGCCGCCCGAGAGCGTCGCGAGGTCGCGGTCGGCGAGGTCCGCCATGCCGACGCGCACGAGCGCGGTCATGGCGGCGGCGTCGTCGGCCGTGCTGTCGCCCGCGAGGAGCGAGCGGTGCGGGATGCGCCCGAGCAGCACGGCCGCGCGGACGGTGATCGAGCGGTCGGGGGCGGAGTCCTGCTCGACGAGCGCGACGCGGCGCGCGCGCTCGCGCCGGCGCATGCGCAGCAGGTCGTCCGCGCCGAACGACGCCTCGCCGTCGTCGAGCCGGAGCGCACCCGCGAGGGCGCGCAGCAAGGTCGACTTCCCGGAGCCGTTCGGCCCGAGGACGCCGGTCACGGTGCCCGCCGGCGTCGTGAACGCGATCTCGTCGACGACGCGACGGTCCTCGACCGACCACGTCGCCCCGGTGACGCGCAGGCCCGCGCCGGGCACGGGGCTCATGCGACACCCTTCCGCCCGCGCCACAGGATCGCCGCGAAGACGGGCGCTCCCACAGCCGCGGTGACGATGCCGACGGGCAGCTCGCGCGGGTCGACGACGGTCCGCGCGATCGTGTCCGCCCACACGAGGAACGTCGCGCCGGCGAGCGCCACGACGGGCAGGACGACGCGGTGCCGCCCGCCCGTGAGCGCCTTCACGGCGTGGGGGAGGATCAGCCCCACGAAGCCGATCGACCCCGAGACGCTCACGAGCGCACCCGTCAGCAGCGCGACCGCGCCGAGCAGCCCCCAACGGGCGGCGGGCACGTGCACACCGAGGCTCGACGCCGACGCGTCGCCGAACGTGAACGCGTCGAGCACGTTCCCGGCCAGCACGAGCGGCACCCCGAGGACGGCCAGCGCCCCTGCGGCGATCGCGACCGACGACCATGTCGCCCCTGCGACCGAGCCCATGAGCCACGACAGGACCTCGCGGTACGAGTCGCCCGTCGCGGACCAGAAGATGACGAAGCTCGTCGCCGCGGCGCACAGCTGGCTCACGGCGAGCCCGGCGAGGATCGTGCGCGTCGGGGTGAGCGAGCCGAGGGCACCCGCGAGCCCGAGGGCCGCGACGAGGGCGAGCGACGACCCGGCGAACGCCGCGACCGGGAGCGCGACCGCCGCGCCGAGGACGAGCACGACGACCGCCCCGAGCGACGCGCCCGACGACAGCCCGAGCAGGTACGGGTCGGCGAGCGGGTTGCGCGTGAGCGACTGCATGACGGCGCCGCACGTCGCGAGGCCCGCACCGACGGCAGCAGCCGTGAGCGTCCGCGGCAGACGGCCGTCCCAGATGATCGCGTCGCGCAGCGCGCTCGACGGCGCAGGACCGAGGCCGAGGTGGTGCAGCACCGACGCCCACACCTCGCCGGGGCGCAGGTCGGCGGGCCCGACGAGCACCGCGAGGAGGATGCTCACGACGAGGACGACCGACCCCACGACGACGAGCGTCGCGGTCCGCGCACCCGCGCGCGGCGCACGCGGCGCCGGGAGCGGCGACGTGGCGCGTGCGTCGGGGGAGCGGGTCGTCGTGGTCACGTCAGTCCTCGAACGTCAGCTTCGTGAGCTGCTCGGCGACGCTCGCGGCGGCGGACACCGTCCGCACGCCTGCCTCCGTCGCGGGGAACGGCACGACGACGTACGCCTCGTTCTTGACCGCGCTCAGCTCGGCGGTCACGGGGGAGCCCTCGAGTATGCCGATCTTCTTCTCCGCGCTGTTCCACGGCGAGTCGACGAGGACGATGACGTCGGGGTCGGCGGCCGCGACGGCCTCCCAGCCCATCGGGCCCCACGAGTCGTCGATGTCCGCGGCGATGTTGGTCAGTCCCGCGGTCTTCATGATGAGCGCGGGCGCGCCGATGCCGCCGCCGACGTAGGGCGTGTCCGAGCCGGACGAGAACCACAGGGCGCTCAGCCCGCGCGCGTCGGGCACGACCGTCTCGAGGTCGGCGCGCTGCGCCGCGACGAGCGTCTCGGCCTCGGCGCTGCGGTCCATCAGCTGGCCGACCTGCTCGATCTCGGTGAACACGTCGTCGAACGTGAGCGGGTCGGGGCGGTACTCCTTCTCCTTGCACGCGGACGGTGCGACGAGCGTGCGCACGCCGAGCGCCTCGAGCGATGCCCGCTCGCCCGCGCCGTCGGCTGAGAAGACGGACTCCCAGCCCGCGTAGACGAGGTCCGGCTCCTCGGCGAGCACGACCTCGTTGCTCGGCACCTTGTCGGAGATCACGGGGATCGCAGCGGCGGCCTCGGTCCACGGCGCGGGCGCAGGCCCGTCCGGGTAGGCGGTGCCGACGATCGTGTCGCCTGCGCCGAGCGCCAGCAGCATCTCGGTCGTCGACGACTTGACCGTCACGACCCGCGTCGGGGCGGTCTCGAACGTCACGGACGTCCCGCAGTTGTCGATCGTCAGCGGGTACGCCGACGTGGGCGACGCCGAGGTCGGCGTGCCACCCCCCGAGGCCCCGGGCGACGTCGCGCCCCCGCACGCGGTGAGCGCGAGGGCGACGAGAGCGACGGGCGCGGCCGCGACGGCGCGGCGGCGGACGACGGCACGAGGGGATGCTGCGGGCACGGGGCCTCCTGGGCTCGGCAGGCGCCGTCGGGCACGACGGCGCGGCGCGGTTGCGGGGAGGGGCGCGACGACAGGCGTCCCGGACGACCGGCGGCCCACACGAGGGCTCGCAACGCCCGGCAGGTCGGCCGGACGGATCGTGAGGTCAACGCTACCGCTGACACGCCCCGGCGGGTGACCGGATCAGCCCTGCAGGGGCGGGGAAGCGGGGCTCAGGACCCCGCGCCGAGCTCGCGGTCGCGGTCGATCGTCGCCTGCACGCCGTCGACGACGGTCGACACGAAGCCGCCGTCCTCGAGCGCCATGAGGCCGGCGATCGTCGTGCCGCCGGGGGAGCAGACCTTGTCGATGAGCACCCACGGCGCGTCGTCCGACTCGAGGACCATCTGGGCGCTGCCGAGCACCGTCTGCGCCGCGATGCGGGTCGCCATCGCCTTGGGCATGCCCGCCTTGAGGGCGCCGCGCGCGAGCGCGTCGATGAACAGGTACGCGTACGCCGGGGCGCTGCCCGCGATCGCGGTGAACGTCGAGAACGACGACTCGGGCAGCTCGATCGCGTCGCCGACCGCACGGAAGAGGTCCACGACGGTCGCGACCTGCTCCGCGCTCGCGGCCTTGTTGCCCGCGACCGCGGCCATGCCCGCGCCGACCATCGCGTTGACGTTCGGCATGACGCGCACGACCGGCAGCTCCGCGCCACCGTCGCCGAGCAGCTGCTCGAGCCGCGCGAGCGACGTGCCGGCCGCGATCGACACGAGCAGCGCGCCGCTCTCCGCGAGAGCCGCGGCCAGCGGGGGGAGCGCCGTCGGGATGACCTGCGGCTTGATCGCGAGGACGACGACGTCGACCGTGTCGACGAGCGCCTCGTTCGACGGGGCGACGGTCGCGCCGAGGCGCTCGGCGAGCGCCTGCGCGCCGGCGGCGTGCACGTCGTGGACGACGACCTCGCTGCCCTGGACGACGCCACGCGCGACGATGCCCGACGCGATCGCGGTCGCCATGTTGCCCGCACCGATGAACCCGATCTTCATGAGTCCGCCCCTCGTCCTCGTCCCGCCTCCGGGCGGGTCACGTCGACCTGCCGTGGCCGTGCGACCAGCCTAGGGCGCGGTGACGGCCCAGGACGACGTGTCCGCCGGGCGGTCGGGACGACCCTCGGCGTCGTGCGTGGGAGGATCGAGGTCATGAGTGACGACGTAGCTGCACCCTCCGTCCCTGACGACTCGACCGTCCCCGCGACCCGTGCCGGTCGTCGCGCCGCGCGTCGCGGCGCGGACGACGCGGTCCGTCCCGAGGCCCTGCGTGCGGTCGTCACGGGCGCGTCGTCGGGCATCGGCAGGGCGACCGTCGTGCTGCTGCGCTCGATCGGCTGGGACGTTTACGCCGTCGCGCGGCGCGCGGACCGGCTGGCTGAGCTCGCCGAGGAGACCGGCGCGGTCCCTGTTGTCGCGGACCTCACGGACGACACCGCGGTCGCGGCCGCCGTCGAGAAGATCACGGCCGAGGGCCCCGTGCACGCCCTCGTGAACAACGCGGGCGGCGCCCTCGGCGTCGACAGGGTCGCGGAGGCCGACGTCGAGCGGTGGCAGCGGATGTACGACACGAACGTGCTCGGCACCCTGCGCGTCACCAAGGCGCTGCTGCCCGCGCTGCGCGCGTCGGGCCGCGGGGACGTCGTCGTGCTCACGTCGACCGCCGGGCACGACACGTACCCGGGCGGCGCCGGCTACGTCGCGGCCAAGCATGCCGAGCGGATCATCGCCAACACCCTGCGCCTCGAGCTCGTGGGCGAGCCGGTCCGGGTCATCGAGATCGCGCCCGGAATGGTGCACACCGAGGAGTTCTCGCTCAACCGGTACGACGGCGACGCCGAGGCTGCGAGCCGCGTCTACGCGGGCGTCGCCGAGCCGCTGCTGGCCGAGGACGTCGCTGACGCGATCGTGTGGACGCTCACGCGCCCGCACCACGTCAACGTCGACTCGCTCATCATCCGGCCGCGCGCGCAGGCTTCGAACACGGTCGTCGCGCGGGAGCCCTGAGCCCCGGCCTCGCGCTCGCCGGGACGTGCCCACAGTGTGGGACGCCGCCGGGGAACGGTTGTCCTCGTGCACGTCGTCACGCACGATGCTCCCGTGACCTCGACGCCCCTGATCTCGTCCCACGGCTCCCGCCGTGGCAACGTCGGGGCTGCGCGCACGCTCGTGCGCCGCACCGCCGCCTTCTGTCGCTGTTGTTGACGGCTCGCTGACCGGACGGCAGTACCGATCCCCGGTCGGCGAGCAGATCCGCACCGCTGCACCGTCGCAGCCGTGCCGATCCCGGGACCAGCACAGGTCCCGGCTGCCGCAGCCCGTGCCGCACACGTCGAAGGATCCCCATGGCCGCCACCGCTCTCCTCACCCGTCCCGCCGCGACGACGCACGTCGACGTCCTCAGCGTCGCCCGCCCCGCCCTCCGCGCCGTGCCGACGCCCACCGTCGCGTCGTCGCCCGCGCTCGAGGGCGACGACGCACTGTGGTCCCGCTGGAGCGGGCGCCCCGCGACCGTCGAGGAGCTCGTCGCGCGGGACATCGAGGCGTTCTCGCAGCGCCGCCGTCGCGCAGCCCGTTGAGCACCGCCGGGATCCGAGGACGGACCGGCACGGGTAGTACGATGGGCCTAAAGGCGTCGACCCGGCCATCACCGGCGAGCCTCCGGAAGAACAGGCTCCGCGCGAGCGGGCCCCAGTAGAACCGGACGGGTGGGCCCGTCACAGCCGAACGAGCGGTCAGCACGCCACCGCGCCCCCGGGCGAGGAAGCGCACTGACAAGCGGGGTGGTACCGCGGTGGTACCGGGCACACGCCCGGGACCGTCGTCCTCGCATGCACCTGCATCACTGCTGCCACCACCGCCAGGAGACACTCGCATGGTCTACCCCCAGCACCGCGACGGCGCCGTCCCCGCGTCCCCGAACCTGCCCGACCTCGAGCGCGAGGTCCTCGCGTACTGGGAGCAGGACGGCACGTTCCAGGCGTCCGTCGACCAGCGCCCTGCAGGCCAGGACGGCGACAACGAGTTCGTGTTCTACGACGGCCCGCCCTTCGCGAACGGCCTGCCGCACTACGGGCACCTCCTGACCGGATACGCCAAGGACGTCGTCCCGCGCTACCAGACGATGCGCGGCCGTCGCGTCGAGCGTCGCTTCGGCTGGGACACGCACGGCCTGCCGGCCGAGCTCGAGGCCGAGCGGATCCTCGGCATCACCGACAAGTCGCAGATCGAGTCGATGGGCATCGACACGTTCAACGAGGCGTGCCGAAGCTCGGTCCTGCGCTACACGGGGGAGTGGCAGGAGTACGTCACGCGCCAGGCGCGCTGGGTCGACTTCGGACACGACTACAAGACTCTCGACTCCTCCTTCATGGAGTCGGTCATCTGGGCGTTCAAGCAGCTCTACGACAAGGGCCTCGCGTACGAGGGCTACCGCGTGCTGCCGTACTGCTGGCGCGACGAGACGCCGCTGTCCAACCACGAGCTGCGCATGGACGACGACGTCTACCAGTCGCGCCAGGACCCGGCGCTGACGGTCGGCGTGCGCCTCGAGTCGGGCGAGCTCGCGCTCATCTGGACCACGACGCCGTGGACCCTGCCGTCCAACCTCGCGATCGCCGTCGGGCCCGACGTCGAGTACGTCGTCGTCCGCGCGGGCGAGGGCTCGGTCGTCGCAGGCCAGGATGTCGTGCTCGGCGCGGCCCGCCTCGCCGCGTACGCGAAGGAGCTCGACCTGGGCGACGACGCCGAGGCGTCGGTGCTGCGCCGCGTGCGCGGCGCGGAGCTCGCCGGGCGTCGCTACGCGCCGCCGTTCCGCTACTTCGCGGACGACGCCGAGAACCCGGCCGTGCACCAGGTGCTCGCCGCCGACTTCGTCACGACCGAGGACGGCACCGGCCTCGTCCACCTCGCCCCCGCGTTCGGTGAGGACGACAAGGCGGCGTGCGACGCCGCTGGCATCACGCCGGTCGTCCCGATCGACGCGCGCGGCCGCTTCACGAGCCTCGTGCCCGACTACGCCGGCCAGCAGGTGTTCGACGCGAACCCCGAGATCATCCGCGACCTCAAGGACGGCACCGGCCCGCTCGCCGACGTCGCCGCCGAGAAGCGGCCGGTCGTGCTGCGTCACGAGACCTACCAGCACTCGTACCCGCACTGCTGGCGCTGCCGGAACCCCCTGATATACAAGGCCGTGTCGAGCTGGTTCGTGCGCGTCACCGAGTTCCGTGACCGCATGGTCGAGCTCAACCAGGAGATCTCCTGGACGCCCGAGCACATCAAGGACGGGCAGTTCGGCAAGTGGCTGTCGAACGCGCGCGACTGGTCGATCTCGCGTAACCGCTACTGGGGCTCGCCGATCCCCGTCTGGGTGTCCGACGACCCCGCGTACCCGCGTGTCGACGTGTACGGCTCGTTCGCCGAGCTCGCCGCCGACTTCGGCCGCCTGCCCCTCAACGAGAAGGGCGAGCCGGACCTGCACCGCCCCTACATCGACGAGCTGACGCGACCGAACCCCGACGACCCGACGGGGAGGTCGACGATGCGCCGCATCCCCGACGTCCTCGACGTGTGGTTCGACTCGGGCTCGATGCCGTTCGCGCAGGTGCACTACCCGTTCGAGAACCGCGACTGGTTCGAGCACCACTACCCGGGCGACTTCATCGTCGAGTACATCGGTCAGACGCGCGGCTGGTTCTACACGCTGCACGTCCTCGCGACCGCGCTGTTCGACCGGCCCGCGTTCCGCTCGGCCGTGTCGCACGGGATCGTGCTCGGCTCTGACGGTCGCAAGATGAGCAAGTCCCTGCGCAACTACCCGGACGTCACCGAGGTCCTCGACCGCGACGGCTCCGACGCGATGCGCTGGTTCCTCATGTCGAGCCCGATCCTGCGCGGCGGCAACCTCGTCGTCACCGAGGAGGGCATCCGCGACTCCGTGCGCCAGGTGCTGCTGCCGGTGTGGAGCACGTACTACTTCTTCACGCTCTACGCGGGCGCCGCGAACGGTGGCGCCGGTATCACGGCACGTCAGGTCGCCGAGGACGAGGTCGCGGGCCTGCCCGCGATGGACCGCTACCTGCTCGCGCGCACGCGCCTGCTCGTCGCGACGGTCCAGGAGCAGCTCGACGCGTACGACATCGCTGGCGCGTGCGAGACGGTCCGCGACCACCTCGACGTCCTGACGAACTGGTACGTGCGCACGCAGCGCGACCGCTTCTGGGCCGAGGACGCCGACGCGTTCAACACGCTCTTCACGGCGCTCGAGGCGCTCACCCGTGTCATGGCCCCGCTCGCCCCGCTCCTGACGGAGGAGGTCTGGCGCGGCCTGACGGGCGGCCGCAGCGTCCACCTGACCGACTGGCCGACGCTCGTGGACGCCGGCGGCGCACCGACCACGCTCGGCACGGTGCTCGCGGACGACGCCGACCTCGTCGCGACGATGGACCGCGTCCGCGCCGTGTGCTCGCTGAGCCTCGGCGTGCGCAAGGCCAACAAGCTGCGTGTGCGCCAGCCGCTGTCGCGCCTCACGGTCGTCGTCGACGACCCGTCGGCTCTCGAGCCCTACACCGAGCTGCTCGCCTCGGAGCTCAACGTCAAGGCGGTGGACCTGGTCGGTCTCGACTCGGGTGCGGCCCAGGAGTACGGCATCGAGCGTCGTCTCACGGTCAACGCGCGTGCGGCCGGGCCGCGCCTCGGTCGCGGCGTCCAGGCCGCGATCAAGGCCTCGAAGTCGGGCGCCTGGCGCGAGGACGCCGACGGCACGGTCGTCGTCGTCACGCCCGACGGCGACGTGCCGCTCGAGCCCACCGAGTACGAGGTCACGACGGTCGTCGGCGCCTCGGGCGGCGCGGCCGAGCCCACCGTCGGTGCCGCGGTCCTGCCCGGCGGCGGCTTCGTGGTCCTCGACCTCGTGCTCGACGACGCCCTGCGCGCCGAGGGCTACGCCCGCGACCTGGTCCGCGAGGTCCAGGACGCGCGCAAGGCCGCCGGCCTCAACGTGTCGGACCGCATCGAGCTCACGCTCAGCGTCCCGGCCGAGCAGGTCGCCGCCGTCGAGGCGCACCGCGACCTCATCGCGGCCGAGACGCTGTCGGTGTCCGTCACGGTCGGGTCGTCGAGCACCGACGCACACTCGGTCGCCGTCGCGAAGGCCCAGGGCTGACGTGGCGCGCAAGAAGAAGAAGGACGAGACGATCGGGCGCTCGCCCGAGCTCGCAGACGTCTACGCGTCGATCATCGCGCGCAACCCCGAGCACGACTTCGAGCCGACGCTCGACCGCGTGCGCGAGGTGTGCGAGCTGCTGGGCGACCCGCAGCGCGCCTACCGCGTCGTGCACATCACCGGCACGAACGGCAAGACGTCGACGGCTCGCATGGTCGAGTCGCTCGTCCGCGAGCAGGGCCTGCGCACCGGCCGGTTCACGAGCCCGCACCTGACGAGCGTGACAGAGCGGATCGCGATCGACGGCGAGCCCGTCACCGAGGAGCGGTTCGTCGAGGTGTACCGCGACGTCGAGCCGTACGTCGAGATGGTCGACGCCCGCTCGCAGGCCGCGGGCGGGCCGCGTCTGAGCTTCTTCGAGGTGCTCACCGTCATGGCGTTCGCGGCCTTCGCGGACGCCCCGGTCGACGTCGCGATCGTCGAGGTCGGCATGGGCGGCGGATGGGACTCGACGAACGTCGCCGACGGCGACGTCGCCGTCGTCACGCCCGTCGCGATGGACCACGCGCAGTGGCTCGGCTCGACCGTCGTCGAGATCGCCCACGAGAAGGCGGGGATCATCAAGGAAGGTGCGAGCGTCGTCGTCGGTCAGCAGGTCGAGGAGGTCGAGGAGGTGCTCCTCGCCGAGGTGCGCGAGCGTGGAGCCTCGCGGCTCGTGCGCGACGGCGCCGAGCTCACGGTCGCGCAGCGCCACGTCGCGGTCGGCGGGCAGCTCGTCGACCTGTCGACTCCGGGCGGCCTCTACACGGAGATCTTCCTGCCGCTGCACGGCGCCCACCAGGCGCACAACGCCCTGCTCGCGCTCGCCGCGACCGAGGCGCTCGTGACCGGCGGCGCAGCCCTCCCGGCCGGCGTCGTCGAGGCGGGCTTCGCCGCCGTGACGTCGCCCGGACGCCTCGAGGTCGTGCGGTCCAGCCCGACGATCCTCGTCGACGCCGCGCACAACCCGGCAGGTGCCGAGGTGCTCGTCGACGCGCTCGAGGAGGCGTTCGGCTTCACGCGGCTCATCGGCGTCGTCGGCGTGCTGGGGGACAAGGACGCGGAAGGTCTGCTCTCCGTCCTCGAGCCCGTGCTCGCCGAGATCGTCGTGACGCAGTCGTCGTCGCCGCGCTCCACGGAGGCCGAGGACCTGCACGAGCTCGCGGTCGACGTCTTCGGAGACGACCGTGTTCACCTGGCATCTCGCCTCGACGCTGCTCTCGACATCGCGGCCACATTGGCGGAGAGTGAAGACACGATCGGCGTCGGCACCGGAGCCGGCGTGATCGTCACCGGCTCGGTGGTCCTGGCCGCAGAGGCCAGGGTGCTTCTCGGAAGGGGCTGAGTCCCCGCAGGAAGGATCTTGCGATGAAGAAGCTTCTGAACGACCCCGCCAAGGCAGTCGACGAGTCCGTCGAAGGATTCGGCCTGGCACACCCCGACCTCGTCACCGTCCACACGGACCCGCTGTTCGTCACCCGGGCGACGAAGGCGCCTCCCGGGACCGTCGCCCTCGTGTCCGGCGGAGGCGCCGGACACGAGCCGCTGCACGCGGGCTTCGTCGGGGAGGGCATGCTCGACGCAGCAGTACCCGGGGCCGTGTTCACGTCCCCGACCCCCGACCAGGTCGCCGCGGCGATCGAGGCCGTCGACAACGGCGCCGGCGTCCTCGCGATCGTCAAGAACTACACGGGCGACGTGCTCAACTTCGAGACCGCCGTCGAGCTCGCGGACGGCGTCGAGGTCTCGACCGTCCTCGTGCACGACGACGTGGCCGTCGAGGACTCGCTGTACACGGCAGGACGGCGCGGCGTCGCAGGCACCGTGCTCGTCGAGAAGATCGCGGGCGCCGCGGCCGCGCGCGGCGACGACCTCGCCGGGGTCACGGCGATCGCCGAGCGCGTCTCGTCCGGGGTGCGCTCGATGGGCGTCGCGCTCTACGCGCCGACCGTCCCGCACGTCGGTCGGCCGAGCTTCGACCTGCCCGACGACGAGATCGAGATCGGCATCGGCATCCACGGCGAGCCCGGCCGCCACCGCATTCCCGCCGCGGACGCGGACACGATCACCGAGGCCCTTCTGACCCCGATCATCGAGGACCTCAGGCTCGAGAGCGGCGAGCGTGTGTTGCTGTTCGTTAACGGAATGGGCGGCACGCCCTCGTCCGAGCTGTACGTCGTCTATCGTCGGGCACGGCGGCTCCTGGAGGACCGCGGCGTCACCGTCGACCGTTCGCTGGTCGGCAGCTATGTGACGTCTCTCGAGATGCAGGGCGCGTCGCTGACGGTGCTGCGTCTCGACGACGAGCTGACGAGCCTGTGGGACGCACCCGTGCACACCCCCGCCCTGCGGTGGTGACCGGACGCGTCCCCGTCTCTCCCTGGAGGTAGCACGCACATGTCGCTGGACGTCGAGTGGGCGCTGAGGTGGGTCCGGCTTTCCGCGGACTCGATCGCCGAGGCGCGGGACGAGCTGACCGAGCTGGACCGCCAGATCGGCGACGGTGATCACGGCGCGAACCTCGACCGGGGGTTCGCGGCGGTCCGCACGAAGGTCGACGGTCTCGAGGCCGAGAACGTCGGCGACGTGCTCAAGGTCGTCGCGACCACCCTCATGTCGACGGTCGGAGGAGCGTCCGGCCCGTTGTACGGGACGGCGTACCTCCGCGCCGCAAAGGTCACGGGCATCCCCGAGCTCAACGCGCACGCCGTCGTCGCGCTGCTCGAGGGTGCTCTCGAGGGCATCACCTCGCGCGGTCGTGCCGAGGTGGGGGAGAAGACGATGGTGGACGCCTGGTCGCCCGCGGTCGACGCCGCCGAGGCGGCGGCGGCCGCGGGTGCCAGCCCCGCCGAGGTCCTCGAGGCAGCTCTCGCGGGCGCGGAGGAGGGAGCCCGCTCGACGGTCGACCTCGTCGCGACCAAGGGCCGTGCGAGCTACCTGGGCGAGCGCAGCCGCGGTCACCTCGACCCGGGCGCCCGCTCGACGGTCCTGCTGCTCGCCGCAGCAGCCGAGGCTGCGCGTGGCTGACGACGTGCGGCCGGAGCGCGTCGCGCTCGTCCTCGTGTCGCACAGCGCGCAGATCGCCGAGGGCACCGCGGGCCTCGCCGCCCAGATGGCGCCCGGGGTGACGATCCGGCCGGTCGGCGGCCTGCCCGACGGCGGGCTCGGCACCGACTTCGACCGGACGCTCGAGGAGCTCAGCGGGGCAGCGGAGGGCGCGCTCGGCGTCGTCGTCCTCGCGGACCTCGGGTCCGCCGTCCTCACGGTCGAGTCCGCGATCGAGTTCCTCGACGACGACGTCGCCGCGCGCACGCGCCTCGCAGACGCGCCGTTCGTCGAGGGGACGGTCGCGGCCGCCGTCACCGCCCACGGCGGGGGAGACCTCGACGCCGTGCTCGCCGCGGCGGAGCACGCCGGTTCGACCTTCGTCCGCCGATCCGGCAACCTTGGCGAGGAGACCCAGCACGGGGCCTCGGACGAGGAGGACACGATGGCGGCGACGGGGACCGGGCTCGCCCGGCAGGTGGAGGTCCGCAACCCGATGGGTCTGCACGCGCGACCTGCGGCTCTGCTGGCTCGCATGGTCGCGGGCTACGACGCGAGCCTGACGATCGGCGGTGTCAACGCTGCGAGCGTCCTCGAGCTCATGAAGCTCGGCGCCGTCGGCGGCCAGGTCGTCGAGGTCGACGGGTCGGGCCCGCAGGCCGAGGAGGCCATCGCCGCCGTCGTCGAGGCGATCGAGGGCGGCTTCGGCGAGGTCTGAGCCCGCCGTCCTGCGCTGCTTCCCCGTGCCGTCGCTCCGCTGAGGCGGACGCCACACACATTTTCTCTGCCCTTCGACGGGTCCGGACGTGTAACGTCACGGGGTCCCGGCTGCTGCGCGCCCGCACGCGCCGCGGCACCTGCAGCGCCGACGCGCACCGCACGGGAGCCCCAGAACGACGGAGGAACACACATGTCTGCCACCGCGACCACCCCGGACCAGCGCGTCCCGGAGGACGCTGACAAGCCGCTCGTCGTCCTCGACAAGCGCACGATCTGGCTCATCTTCGGCTCCCTCATGGCGTCGATGTTCCTGTCGTCGCTCGACCAGTCGATCCTCGGCACCGCGATGCCGACGATCGTCGGCGAGCTCAGCGGTGTCGAGCACCAGGGCTGGCTGATGACCGCATACATCCTCGCGATCGCGATCGTCATGCCGCTCTACGGCAAGTTCGGCGACCTGTGGGGTCGCCGCTGGCCGTTCCTCTTCTCGATCGGCCTCTTCACGCTCGCGTCGGCCGGCGCGGGGTTCTCGCAGTCGTTCGGCGAGCTCGTCGTGTGGCGCGCGGTGCAGGGCCTCGGTGGCGGTGGCCTGATGATCCTGTCGCAGGCGATCATCGCGGACATCATCCCCGCACGTGAGCGCGGCAAGTACATGGGCCCGATGGGCGCGTTGTTCGGCGTCTCCGCGGTCGCCGGCCCGCTCCTCGGCGGCCTCTTCACCGACCACCTCGACTGGCGCTGGTGCTTCTGGATCAACATCCCCGTCGGCGTCGCCGCGCTCGTCGTCTCGTGGATCACCCTCAAGCTCCCGTCGCACCGTGCGGGCCGCAAGATCGACTGGCCGGGCATCGTCACGATGATCGTCGCGACGTCGAGCCTCGTCCTCGTCGCCACCTGGACGAGCTGGAGCGGCTCGGGCAGCTATGACTTCTCCGACCCGCTGCTGATCGGGCTCTCCGCCGGCTTCGTCGTGGCGACCGCGCTGTTCGTCCTCGCCGAGACGCGTGCCGAGGAGCCCCTCATCCCGCTGCACCTGTTCCGCAACCGCACGTTCGCGATCTCGACGACGATCGGTCTCGTCGTCGGCATGGGCATGTTCTCGGCGCTGACGTTCCTGCCGACCTTCCTGCAGATGTCCTCGGGCGCCGGCGTCACGCAGTCCGGTCTGCTCATGCTGCCGATGATGGCGGGCATGATGCTCACGACGATCGGTTCGGGTGTGCTCATCACCCGCACCGGTCGCTACAAGATGTACCCCGTGGCGGGCCTCGCCCTGTCCTCGATCATGCTCGCGGTGATGACGCAGATCGACGGCAGCACGAGCCTCGTGACCTTCTCGGTGTTCCTGTTCCTGCTCGGTGCCGGGCTCGGCTTCGTCATGCAGACGATCGTGCTCGCGGTGCAGAACGCCGTCGACCCCCACGAGCTCGGCACGGCGACGAGCTCGAACAACTTCTTCCGCGAGATCGGTGCGGCGGTCGGCGTCGCGCTGTTCTCGACGCTGTTCACGAACCGCCTCACGGAGAACATGGGCGGCCTCGCCGCGACGGTCCCGCCGGAGCAGCTCGCCCAGCTCGACCCGGCGGGCCTGACCCCTGCTGCGGTCCAGGACTTCCCGGCAGCGCTCAAGCAGGGCGTCATCGATGCCTATGCCGACGCGCTCGCGCCGTCGTTCTGGTACCTCGTGCCGCTGCTCGTGCTCGGCTTCGTCCTCGCGCTCTTCCTGCGTGAGGTCCGCCTCTCGGACGAGGCCGGCATGGTCGCGCGCGGCGAGGCGGTCGCCGGATGACGTCGCAGGCTCCGGCCGGGCTCCGCCCGGCCGGTAGCCTGGGCGGCGTGACAGACGCTCAGCCCGGCACCCCCGAGACCCCGGTCATCCGCGCCAAGAAGTCCGCCAAGGTCCAGTTCACCTCGACGATCCTCCTGCTCGAGGCCTTCGTCGTCGTGTTCGCGACGTTCGTGCTCTACGGCCTGCGCAACGTCCCTGCGGGCCTGCCGGACTCCGTGCCGAACCTCGAGCCCGCCGTCATCTGGACGGTCGGCGCGACGATGTTCGTCGTGCTCGTCGTCCTCTCCCGCGCGTGCGGCCGTCCCGGCGGCTATGTCGCTGGCTCGGTCGCCCAGGTGCTCGTCGCCGCCTGGACGCTCGTCATCCCGCTCATGGGCATCGTCGCGATCGTCTTCATCGGGCTGTGGGTCGCGTCGCTGCGCCTCGGCGGACGCATCGACCGGGAACGCGCCGAGTACGACGCCGCGCACCCCGACGAGGCGCCCAACGTCTGACCGTCTGGGGCGGGACGCGGACAGATCGGTAAACTCGCCCTCATGACTGAAGCCCCTGCTCCGCAGCGTTCCCTCGTCCTGGTCAAGCCCGACGGCGTCGCACGCGGCCTCACCGGCGAGATCCTGCGACGTATCGAGGCCAAGGGCTACCGCCTGGTGGCCCTCGAGCTGCGCGTCGCGACCCGTGAGCTCCTCGAGGAGCACTACGCGGAGCACGCTGGCAAGCCCTTCTTCGAGCCGCTCGTCGAGTTCATGTCGTCCGGCCCGGTCGTCGCCGCCGTGATCGAGGGTCACCAGGTGATCCCGGGCTTCCGTTCGCTCGCCGGCGCCACGGACCCGACGGCAGCCGCGCCCGGCACGATCCGCGGCGACCTCGGCCGCGACTGGGGTCTCAGGGTCGCGCAGAACCTCGTGCACGGCTCGGACGCGCCCGAGTCGGCCGCCCGCGAGATCGCGCTCTGGTTCCCCGGCCTCTGACGGCCACCTCTGCGGGGCGGCGCTGCCGCCGCCCCGCAGCACCGGGCCGCTAGGCTCGGTCCGTGCACCTCAAGACCCTCACGCTGCGCGGGTTCAAGAGCTTCGCGTCTGCGACGACGCTGAGCTTCGAACCCGGGGTGACGTGCGTCGTCGGTCCGAACGGCTCGGGCAAGTCGAACGTCGTCGACGCGCTCTCGTGGGTCATGGGGGAGCAGGGTGCGAAGACCCTCCGCGGCGGCAAGATGGAGGACGTCATCTTCGCCGGCACGTCCGGTCGCCCGCCGCTCGGCCGCGCCGAGGTGTCGCTCACGATCGACAACACCGACGGCGCCCTGCCGATCGACTACTCCGAGGTGACGATCACCCGGACGCTGTTCCGCACCGGCGGCTCCGAGTACGCGATCAACGGTGCGCAGTGCCGCCTCCTCGACATCCAGGAGCTGCTCTCCGACTCTGGCCTCGGCCGTGAGATGCACGTGATCGTCGGCCAGGGGCGCCTCGACACGGTCCTGCGCGCGACCCCGGAGGAGCGCCGCGGCTTCATCGAGGAGGCAGCGGGCGTCCTCAAGCACCGCAAGCGCAAGGAGAAGGCGCTTCGCAAGCTCGACTCGATGCAGGCGAACCTCACGCGCCTGAGCGACCTGACGAGCGAGCTGCGCCGCCAGCTCGGACCGCTCGGGAAGCAGGCGGCGATCGCCCGCCGCGCCCAGGTCGTCCAGGCGGACGCGCGCGACGCCCGCGCGCGCCTCCTCGCGGACGACCTCGTCCAGCTCGTCGCGACGCTCGAGCAGGAGAAGGCCGACGAGACAGCGCTGCGCGCCCGGCAGTCCGAGGTCGAGAAGGACCTCGCGGCGGCTCGCGACGAGCTCGCGGCGCTCGAGGCGGCGGCCGCGACGGCCGCGCCGCAGCTCGCCCAGGTCGCCGACACCTGGTACCACCTGTCCTCCCTGCGCGAGCGGGTCCGCGGCACGCAGACGCTCGCGACCGAGCGGCTGCGCCTGCTCGGCACGCCCGAGCCGGTCGAGCAGCGCTCCGACCCGGGTGCGCTCGAGGCGCAGGCCGAGCGGGCGCGCGCCGCCGAGGAGGAGCTCGCGGGGGAGACCGAGGTGGCCCGGACCGCGCTCGAGACGGTCGTCGCGTTCCGTGAGGCTGCGGAGAAGCGCGCGAACGACGCCGAGCGCGAGGTCGCGGCGCTGCTGCGCGGCGCTGCCGACCGGCGCGAGGGGCTCGCCCGGCTCGCCGGCCAGGTCGCGGCGCAGCGCTCGCGCGTCGAGGCGACCGTCGCGGAGATCGGGCGACTGCGCGCCGGGGCGGACGAGGCACGGGAGCGTGGGCGCGCCGCTCAGGCGGAGCTCGCCCGGCTCGAGTCCGAGGTCGCGGGCGTCGAGGAGGGCGAGGTCGGTCTCGACGCCGCACACGAGGCCGCCGTCGCGCGTCTCGACGCGGCACAGGCCGCGGTCCGAGAGGTCCGCGCCCGACTCGACGAGGTGCGCGCGATGCGTGCGACCCTGACGGCCCGCGCCGAGACGCTCGAGCTGAGCCTCGAGCGCAAGGACGCGGCCGGGGCGATCCTCGCGTCCGAGGACGCCGAGCTCGCACCCGTGCTCGGCTCGCTCGCCGCGCTGCTCACGGTCGAGCCGGGCTACGAGGAGGCGGTCGCGGCCGCGCTCGGGAACGCGGCGGACGCGCTCGCCGTCGAGAGCCTCGGCGGCGCTGTCGACGTCATCCGCTGGCTCCGCGCCGACGACGCCGGACGCGCGACCCTCGTCGTCGCGTCCGAGGGCCGCGAGGCCCCTGCCCGCGCCGCGCGCACGCTGCCCGACGGCGCCCGCTGGGCGAGCGACGTCGTCGGCACGACGCCCGCGCTCGCGGCGACCGTGGCGTCGCTGCTCGCCGACCACGTCGTGGTCGACGACCTCGCGCACGCACGCGTGCTCGTCGAGGCGTCGCCCGAGCTCGTCGCGGTGACGCGCGCCGGTGACGTCCTCGGGCGCGACCTTGCTCTCGGCGGCTCCGCGGCCGCGCCGAGCGTCCTGCACCTGCAGGCCGCTCTCGACGACGCGCGCAGCGGCCTCGCGGCCGCCGGGACGGAGGCCGCGACGCTCGACGAGCGCCTCGCCGCGGCGCTCGCCGAGGAAGTCGAGGCCGCGCAGGTCCACGACGAGACCCTCGAGCGGCTCCACGAGTCCGACGCCGCTCTCGCTGCGGTCGCCGAGCAGCTGGGCCACCTCGGCGCGACGGCTCGCGCCGCGGCCGCCGAGGAGGAGCGCGCCGCCGAGGCGCTCGCACGGGCGGAGGCGACGCTCGAGACGCAGCAGGAGGCGCTCGCCGACCTCGTCCAGCGGCTCCAGGTCGCCGAGGCCGAGCCCGAGTCGACCGAGGAAGCGCTCGCCGCCGCGACCAAGGCCCGCGACGAGGCCGCCCAGGAGGCCTCCGCGGCCCGCGCGAAGGAGACCGAGGCACGTCTCGCGCTGCGCACGAGCGAGGAGCGTGCCCGTGCGCTCGCCGGGCGCGCCCAGTCGCTCACGCGCGCTGCTGCCGCCGAGCGTGAGGCGCAGGCCCGCGCGGCCCGGCGTGCCGAGCAGCGTGCCCGACAGGCGGCTCGCGCGTCGGCGGTCGCCGAGGGGGCCCGGGTCACGCTCGAGGTCCTCGAGAAGTCGCTCGCGGTCGTGGCCGCCGAGCGCGACGCCCAGGAGGTGGCCCGTGCGGCACGCGACGCGCGTCTCGTCGAGGTGCGGGCCCGCGTCGACTCGCTCACCGGCACGCTGCGCGAGCTGACTGACGTCGTGCACCGCGACGAGGTCGCCCGCGCGCAGCAGGCGCTGCGTATCGAGCAGCTCGAGGCGCGCTCGACCGAGGAGCTCGGCATCGACCCGCAGGTGCTCGTCGACGAGTTCGGCCCCGACCGGCCCGTGCCGGTCCTCGGTGAGCCTGCCGAGGGAGCCGACGGCGAGGCGGGGGAGAGCGAGCCCCGCACGGTCCCGTACGTACGTGCCGGGCAGGAGAAGCGCCTGCGCACGGCGGAGCGCGCGCTCGCACAGCTGGGCAAGGTCAACCCGCTCGCGCTCGAGGAGTTCGCCGCGCTCGAGGAGCGCCACCAGTTCCTCACCGAGCAGCTCGCCGACCTCAAGCGCTCGCGCGCCGACCTGCTGCAGATCGTCAAGGAGATCGACGACCGGGTCGAGCGCGTGTTCGCCGACGCGTTCCGTGACACCGCCGAGCAGTTCGAGCGCGTTTTCCCGCGCATGTTCCCCGGGGGCGAGGGGCGCCTCGTGCTGACCGACCCGTCGGACATGCTCACGACCGGCATCGAGGTCGAGGCGCGTCCCGCGGGCAAGAAGGTCAAGCGGCTCTCGCTGCTCTCGGGCGGCGAGCGGTCGTTGACCGCGGTCGCGCTGCTCGTGTCGATCTTCAAGGCCCGGCCGAGCCCGTTCTACGTCATGGACGAGGTCGAGGCGGCGCTCGACGACGTCAATCTCGGCCGCTTGCTGGAGATCTTCCGCGAGCTCCAGGAGGACTCTCAGCTCATCGTCATCACGCACCAGAAGCGCACGATGGAGATCGCCGACGCGCTGTACGGCGTGACGATGCGCGACGGCGTCACGCAGGTCATCAGCCAGCGCCTGCGGGACGGCCGCGAGGCCGCTGCGGCGCCCGTCGCGTAGGTCGTTCCCGGCGCACCCGGACGGGTGGGTGAAGATCGTGTGGCGAATCGCGCACGACAGCGCGGAGTCCGCCCCAGGGCCGCGGATTCGTCCGACAATAGAGCCGTGCAGCAGATCATCGGTTTCTCCGCCTGGCTCCTCGTCGCCCTCGTCGCCGCCGCCCTCGTCATGGTCGCGGCCGGGTTCGCCACGACCGAGCGCTTCGACTCGGGTCGCGGGGTCGCCGGGATGTTCTCCGACTTCAAGGCTGCGTGGGCGAGCCTGCGCGGTCGCGGCCCGCAGACCCCCGACCTCGGCGCGGACGAGATCGCGCGCATCGTCGATGCGCCGCCCGTCGAGACGACGATGACCGACCTCTTCCAGGCCAACCTCGAGGACGGCGCGGGGTACGTCCAGGCGGAGGAGATCACGGCGCGCCTGGAGAAGGCCGCCGACGTCGTCCGCACGACCGTGCCGCAGCGCGGCCCCCGCTCCCGCGTCTGAGCGGCAGCTCCGTCTGAGCGCGACCCCGCGCCTTCCTGAGAGACTGGTCCGGTGAACGACTTCTCCTGGCTCTGGATCCTGCTCGCCCTCGTCGTCCTCGCCGGCGTCTCGACCGCGCTCGTGGGCCCGCGCGTCCGCCGAGGTCGCGGCACCGGCACACCCGCGGCCCCTCCGAGCGTCCCGACCGCAGGCGTCGGGCCCGGCACGACGACCCTCGAGGACGCCGCCGCGGCGATCGAGGACGAGCCCGAGCTTCTCGTCGAGGAGGACGCGCAGGCCGCGCCCTCGCTCGAGGTCCCCGAGCCTGTCGGCGGACGCCTCGCGCGCCTGCGTGACCGGCTCGCACGCTCCGGCTCCCCGCTCGGCCAGAAGCTGCTCGCCGTCCTCTCGCGTGACCACCTCTCCGAGGACGACTGGGACGAGCTCGAGGAGGTCCTCCTCCTCGCCGACGTCGGCGCCGGCCCGACGGCCGAGCTGATCGAGTCCTTGCGCACCCAGGTGCGCGTGCACGGCATCGCGGACCCCGCCGTCGTGCGCGACATGCTCCGCAGCGAGCTGCTCAAGCTCGTCGACCCGACGCTCGACCGTTCGCTCGGCACGACCGGCGCGACCGCCGAGGACGGCTCTGCCACCCCCGCCGTCGTCCTCGTCGTCGGCGTCAACGGCACCGGCAAGACGACGACGGTCGGCAAGCTCGCCCGCGTGCTCGTCGCGGAGGGCAGCTCGGTCGTGCTCGGCGCCGCCGACACGTTCCGCGCCGCGGCCGCCGACCAGCTCGAGACGTGGGGCTCGCGCGTCGGCGTCCCCACCGTCCGCTCCGACCGCGACGGCGCCGACCCCGCGGCCGTCGCGTTCGACGCCGTACGTCGCGGCCGTCGCGAGAACTCCGACGTCGTCCTCGTCGACACCGCGGGCCGCCTGCAGAACAAGGCCGGCCTCATGGACGAGCTCGGCAAGATCTCCCGCGTCATCACGAAGGAGGCGCCGCTCACCGAGGTGCTCCTCGTCCTCGACGCGACGACGGGCCAGAACGGCCTCAACCAGGCACGCGTCTTCGGCGAGGTCGCGGGCGTCACGGGCATCGTCCTGACGAAGCTCGACGGCACCGCGAAGGGCGGCATCGTCGTCGCCGTCCAGCGCGAGCTCGGCGTTCCGGTCAAGCTCGTGGGCCTCGGCGAGGGCCCCGACGACCTCGCGCCGTTCGACCCCGAGGCGTTCGTCGACGGCCTGCTCGGCGTCTGACGCTGGCGCCTCGGGCCCCCGGAGGGTGCATGACACACAGTGTTTACGTTCAGCCGCGGCATGATTCACGGCCGTAACAAACTCAGCGAACAGAGGTAATCCTGCTGGGCGAAGGTTGATCCCGGGCCGGCCGAGGGGCTGGCGATGGGAGATGATCCGATGGAATGGGATACCGGAGCTGCCGCGTGGATGCTGATGTCAGCATCGCTCGTGCTTCTCATGACGCCTGGCCTGGCCTTCTTCTACGGAGGCATGGTCCGCGCTAAGTCGGTCCTGAACATGATGATGATGTCGTTCGGTGCCA
Source organism: Flavimobilis soli (assembly GCF_002564025.1). NCBI lineage: Bacteria > Bacillati > Actinomycetota > Actinomycetes > Micrococcales > Jonesiaceae > Flavimobilis > Flavimobilis soli. The sequence continues at coordinate 740,854 of NZ_PDJH01000001.1, read as the reverse complement.
TGGGCATCATCGGCGTCATCTACGTCCTCTGGGGCTGGTCGATGTCGTACGGCCCGACGGTCGGTGGGTTCTTCGCGAACCCGTTCGACCAGTTCGGCCTCTCGGGCACGCTGACCGACGCTGACGGCAACGCGGTGGTGAGCACGCTCGGCAACTACCCGCAGGTGATCGACGTCGCCTTCCAGGTGACGTTCGCGATCATCACGACCGCGCTCATCTCGGGTGCGATCGCGGACCGCGTCAAGTTCAGCGGCTGGATGACGTTCGTGCCGCTGTGGGTCACGCTGTCCTACTTCCCGATGGCCCACATGGTCTGGGGCGGCGGCTTCCTCTCCGGTTCCGAGGACGGCCTCGCGGCCAAGGTCTTCGGTGTCGTCGACGGCGCGGCCGCTGTGGCCCCGATCGACTTCGCCGGTGGCACGGTCGTCCACATCAACGCCGGTGTCGCGGGCCTCGTGCTCGCCCTGATCGTCGGCAAGCGCAAGGGCTTCGGCAAGGAGCCGATGCGCCCGCACAGCCTGCCGTTCGTCATGCTCGGTGCCGCGCTCCTGTGGTTCGGCTGGTTCGGCTTCAACGCCGGCTCCGCCTTCGGCGCGAACGAGGACGCAGGCCTCGCCTGGGTCAACACCACCTCCGCGACCGCCGCCGCGATCCTCGGCTGGCTCGTCGTCGAGAAGATCCGTGACGGTCACGCCACCTCGCTCGGTGCCGCGTCGGGCATCGTCGCCGGTCTCGTCGCCATCACCCCGGCTGCGGGCGCCCTGAGCCCCGTCACGTCGATCATCCTCGGTGTCGTCGCCGGTGCGCTCTGCGCCCTCGCGGTCGGCCTGAAGTACCGCTTCGGGTACGACGACTCGCTCGACGTCGTCGGCGTCCACCTCGTCGGCGGTCTCGTCGGTACCGTGGGCATCGGCTTCCTCGCCGGCGAGGGAGGCCTGTTCTTCGGCGACGGCGCCAAGCTGCTCGTCGTCCAGGTCCTCATCGCCCTCGTCGCGATCATCGTCTCGGCGGTCATGACCGGCATCATCGGCCTGGCCATCAAGAAGACCATCGGCTGGAGGGTCTCCGAGGAGGCCGAGGTCGGCGGCATCGATCTCGCCGAGCACGGCGAGGCCGCATACGAAACGATCGGCTCTGGCCGAGTGATCACGGAGGGCAAGGCATGAAGCTCGTCACTGGAATCATCCAGCCGCACCGTCTCGACGACGTGAAGTCGGCTCTGGAAGCAGCAGGCATCCGTGGGATGACCGTCTCCGAGGCCTCCGGCTACGGCCGCCAGAAGGGCCACACCGAGGTCTACCGCGGCGCCGAGTACACGGTCGACCTGGTCCCGAAGATCCGCATCGAGGTCCTCGTGACCGACGAGGACGCGGCCACGGTCCTCGAGGTCATCGTCACCGCCGCCCAGACCGGCAAGATCGGTGACGGCAAGGTCTGGTCCGTCCCCGTCGACGAGGTCGCCCGGGTCCGTACGGGCGAGCGCGGCGCGGACGCCCTGTAGGTCACATGCAGGACGACCGGGACGGAGACAACCGGTCCGGAGCGCAGGAGGTCCCGCACACCGATTCCATCGGGGTGCGGGACCTCCGCCGCTTCCGGATCGAGGACGCACGGCAGACGATGCAGGACCCGAGCGCCGAGTCGGGCACCGAGCGCCGCCGCCGGCAGAGCGACGTCGTCGTCGCGGCGCTCGCCGAGCTGTGGCGCGAGGCCCTCGGCGACGAGCCGGAGCACGGTGTCGCGCTCGCCGCGGTGGGGAGCCTGGCCCGCGGGGACGCGGGGCCGCTGAGCGACCTGGACCTCGTGCTCCTGCACGACGGCCGTACGCGCACCGCTCAGCAGCTGTCCGCGCTCGCGGACCGGCTGTGGTACCCCCTGTGGGACGCGGGCCTCGACCTCGACCACTCGGTGCGCTCGCTCGCACAGTGCCGCCAGGTCGCGTCGACGGACGTGCCGGCCGCCGTCGGGCTGCTCGACACGCGAGTCGTCGCGGGCGACGCGCTGCTCGTCCACAAGGCGTCGTCGGCGGTGCTGACGGACTGGCGCGGCGCGTCGCGTCGGCGCCTGCCCGAGCTCCTCGCGTCGACGCGTACGCGCGCCGAGCGTAGCGGCGAGATCGCGTACCTGATCGAGCCGGACCTCAAGGAGGCGCGCGGCGGCATCCGGGACGCGGTCGTGCTCTCCGCCCTCGCGGCGTCCTGGCTCACCGACCGTCCGCACGGCGACGTCGACCGCGCGAGGGCGCACCTGCTCGACGTGCGCGACGCGCTCAACGTCGTCACGGGCCGCTCCACCAACCGCCTGGTGCAGCAGGAGCAGGAGGAGGTCGCCCAGCTCCTCGGTGTCGGCGACGCGGACGACCTGCTCGCGTCCCTCGCCGAGGCGGGGCGCACGGTGACGTACGCGCTCGACACGACGGTCCGGCGCGCGCGCCAGGCGCTCGTGCGGCCCTCGGTCGCGCGCAGGCCGCTCGTCGTGCGCGGCAAGCGCGTGCCGCCGCGCCTGCGGGCGGTGTCCGACGGCCTCGTGGAGCACGACGGCGAGCTCGTCCTCGCGATCGACGCCCAGCCGGAGAAGGACCCGCTGCTGCCGCTGCGGGCGGCAGCGACCGCCGCCCGTACGGGGCTCGCGATCTCGCCGGTGACGTCGGTCAATCTCGCGGGCTGCCCGCCGCTGCCCGAGCCCTGGCCGAAGGTCGCGCGCGGCTACCTCATGACGCTGCTCGGGGCGCAGCACGACCAGGTGCCCGTCTTCGAGGCGCTCGACCTCGTCGGCGTCGTCACCGGGTGGATCCCCGAGTGGGCCGCCGTCCGCAACCGCCCGCAGCGCTCCGCGATCCACCGGCACACGGTCGACCGGCACCTCGTCGAGGTCGTCGCTCGCGCCGGCCGCGACCGGCGCGAGGTCGACGACCAGGAGGTGCTGCTGCTGTCGGCGCTCCTGCACGACATCGGCAAGCGCGCCGGCGCGGCCGACCACTCCGTCGTCGGCGCCGAGCTCGCCCCGACGATCGTGCGGCGGATGGGCTTCGAGGAGCACGTCGCGGACGACGTCGCGCGCATCGTGCGGCACCACCTCACCCTGTCGCGCCTCGCGACGACCGCCGACCCCGACTCGCCCGAGACGCTCGCGGAGCTGCTCGACGCCGTCGACCACCGCGCGGACCTGCTGAAGATCCTGCGGGTCGTCACGGAGGCGGACTCGTCCTCCCTCGGGCCGAACGGGTGGACCGCCTGGCGTGCGCGCCTCGTCGACGACCTCACCCGGCGCGGCCTGACCGCCCTGGCCGGGTAGGCTGGGCGCCTGTCATCGTTGCTGTGATCGTGAGGGATACCCGGTGTTCGCCACCCTGTCTGACCGTCTGACGTCGACGTTCAAGAACCTGCGCACGCGCGGGCGCCTGTCCGAGGCGGACATCGACGCCACCGTGCGCGAGATCCGTCGAGCCCTGCTCGACGCCGACGTCGCCGTCCCGGTCGTTCGCGAGTTCACCGCCGCGGTGCGTGAGCGCGCCCTGTCGGCCGAGGTCTCCGAGGCTCTCAACCCGGCGCAGCAGGTCGTCAAGATCGTCAACGAGGAGCTCGTTTCGATCCTCGGCGGCGATCAGGCGCGCGGTCTGACGTTCGCGAAGACCGCGCCGACGGTCATCATGCTCGCGGGCCTCCAGGGTGCCGGTAAGACGACGCTCGCGGGCAAGCTCGCGAAGCACCTCAAGGACCAGGGCCACACGCCCCTCCTCGTCGCCGCGGACCTGCAGCGTCCGAACGCCGTCACGCAGCTCAAGGTCGTCGGCGAGCGCGCCGGCGCGACCGTCTACGCGCCCCACCCGGGCGTCGCGGGCGAGGACGAGGTCCCCACGGGTGACCCGGTCGCCGTCGCCGTCGGCGGTGTCGCGACGGCGCGCTCGCGCCAGCACGACGTCGTCATCATCGACACCGCGGGACGTCTCGGCGTCGACGCGGAGCTCATGGCGCAGGCGCGCGAGATCCGCGAGGCGACGCAGCCCGACGAGGTCCTGTTCGTCATCGACGCGATGATCGGTCAGGACGCGGTCGCCACGGCGAGCGCGTTCCTCGAGGGCGTCGACTTCACCGGTGTCGTGATGTCGAAGCTCGACGGCGACGCGCGCGGTGGCGCGGCACTCTCGGTCGCCCGCGTCACGGGCCGCCCGATCCTCTTCGCGTCCACGGGCGAGAAGCTCGAGGACTTCGAGCCGTTCCACCCGGACCGCATGGCGTCGCGCATCCTCGACATGGGTGACGTCCTCACCCTCATCGAGCAGGCCGAGAAGGCGTTCGACGCCGAGCAGGCCGAGAAGATGGCCGCCAAGCTCCAGAAGGGCGACGACTTCACGCTCGACGACTTCCTGGTGCAGATGCAGGCCATGCGCAACATGGGCTCGATGAAGAAGATGCTCGGCATGCTGCCGGGCATGGGCCAGATGCGCGAGGCGCTCGACAGCTTCGACGAGCGCGAGGTCGACCGCGTCGAGGCGATCGTCCGCTCCATGACGCCGGCCGAGCGTGCGAACCACCGGATCATCAACGGCTCGCGCCGCGCGCGCATCGCGAAGGGTGCCGGCACGACGACGACGGCCGTCAACCAGCTCATCGAGCGCTTCGAGGGCGCCCAGAAGATGATGAAGCAGATGGCCCGTACGGGCGGCGGGCTGCCCGGTATGGGGGCGCTGCCCGGCATGGGCGGCAAGAAGTCCAAGGGCCGCATGGCGCCGCAGCCGAAGAAGGGCAAGAAGGCGAAGTCTGGCAACCCGGCGAAGCGCGCCCAGCAGGAGCGTGAGGCCGCGGCCCGCGCCGCCGGTCTCCTCGAGGCTCCCGCGGCGTCGAAGGGCTCCGCGTTCGGCCTCGGCTCGAAGAGCGACGCCGCAGGTGTGCCCGACATGGACGAGCTGAAGAAGCTGCTCGGCGGCTGACATGACGTCCGGGCGCGAGACGGTGCTGCACCTCGCCGGGCCGGTGCGCCTGGGCGACGACGACGTCCGCGCCGAGGCCTGGGTCGTCGGTGGACGCCTGACGTTCACGCGCCCGACGCTGCCAGGCCGCGACGTCGTGCGGGTCCAGGGGTGGGTCGTCCCGGGTCTCGTCGACGTGCACTGCCACGTCGGGCTCGGCGCCACGGGGGCCGTCTCGCGCGAGGAGGCGGAGCGCCAGGCGATCATCGACCGCGACTCCGGGGTGCTCCTTCAGCGCGACGCGGGCTCGCCGCTCGACACGCGGTGGGTGCACGAGCGCGAGGACCTGCCCCGGCTCGTGCGGTGCGGCACGCACGTCGCGCGGCCCAAGCGGTACCTGCGCGACTACGGCGTCGAGCTCGAGCGTGTCGACGACCTGCCCGCGCAGCTCGCCCACGAGGCTGCTCGCGGGGACGGCTGGGTCAAGGTCGTCGCCGACTGGATCGACCGCGACGAGGGGGAGCGGGCGGACCTGCGCCCGCTGTGGTCCGACGACGTTCTCGTCGACGCGTTCGCCGCGGCGCACGCGGCGGGCGCCCGCGTCACCGCGCACACGTTCTCCCACGAGGCGCTGCCCGGGCTGCTCGCTGCCGGGGTCGACTGCCTCGAGCACGGCACGGGTCTCGACGACGCGCAGATCGACCACGTGGCGCGGCGGGGGATCGCGGTGACCCCGACGCTCATGCAGGTCGGCCAGTTCGAGTCGATCGCCGCGCGCGCCGTCCGCTATCCCGTGTACGCGGCGCACATGCGTCGTATGCACGCGCGCCGCTACGAGCACGTCCGCAACCTGTTCGACGCCGGGGTACGGCTCCTCGTCGGTACCGACGCCGGCGGGACGATCTCGCACGGGACGATCGCGACCGAGTGCGCCGAGCTCGCGCGGTGCGGCATCCCCGCCCTCGAGATCCTCGCGGCGGCGAGCTGGCGGACCCGCGACTACCTCGGCGTCGCCCCCGTCGACGAGGGCGCGGAGGCCGACGTCGTCGTCTACCCGGCCGATCCCGCAGCGGACGTCGCGGTGCTCGCGGCACCGAGCGCGATCGTGCTCCGCGGGACCAGGGTCGCCTGAGGCGTCGGGCTCGACCCTCCGCCTCAGCCCTCAGCGCCGAGCAGCGCCACCCGGGTCTTGTCGTACACGTGGGCGTGCGGCGCGCGTTCGACCCACGCGTCCAGCGCCTTGGGCAGGCCGCGGTAGTGTGCCGGGTGCAGGACGACGACGCCGCCTCGCGACGTGACGAGCTCGATGTCGTCGTCCGAGTCACGCCCGACGAGCTCGAGCTCGTCGAGCAGGAGCGTGGCGGTGAAGCCGTGATCGATCAGGACGAGGCGGTCGTCGCAGACAACGACTGTCGCGCCGCGTGCAGGGCTGAAGAGCTTCCCGGAGTGCACGGTCGATGTCGCGCGGCCCCGCAGCGTCCCGGGGACGTCGAAGGCTGCGTCGACGACCTCCTTGGGGCTGCGGCCCTCAGGATCCTCGCAACCGGTCGTCCAGGCGTAACCGCCCTTCTCGGCGATCTCGACCGCGTCGTCCGCCTGCGGGTCTGCCGGCACGGTGAGCACCGCGGTGGATGACGCAGCGCGCAGCGCGGCGTGGACCTCGTCGAGCTCGACGCGCGCGACGTCGTCCGCCGTGACGGGCAGGCGAGGAGAGCTGAGCCTCTCGAGCGTGGCCCGCTCGATGAGCCTCCCGATCCTCGCGGCTGAGTGCTGGCTCTCCGCGAGGATGACCTCGCGCGCCGAGCGCAGCTCGTCGGGCGTCGGACCTTCGACCGTCAGCCGGTCGACGGTCTCCAGGACCGCGCGGACGGCCGTCGCGCACGCGTGCGGGGGCGCATCGAGCTCAAGGTGCCAAGCCTCGCCGGGGCCGACGAACCAGCGCGAGGCCTGTACGGCGTAGGCGCTGCCGTCGCGGGTCCGAGCCGCTGCGTAGACGGCCCGTTCGAGGACCGCGCGTGCGAGCGCGGTCGCGCCGCTGCTGTGCTCGGCGCCGGTCGCGGCCGTCCAGACGAGCGGGGCGCCCGGCACGCGGTGGACCGCCCTGCGCTCCAGCGAGTCCTGCGGGACGTCGCGCACCGGGGCGGGACCGGAGGGCAGCGGGAGGCGGAGACCGTCCCACGGCTCGTCGGTGAGGACGAGAGTCGCGGCCCCGGCGTGCAGGTGCCGCTCGGCGAAGCTGCGCACCTCGGCCGCCGTCCAGTCGAGGAGCCGCCCGTGGTTGACGCCGAGCACCCCGAGGTCTCTCAGGCCGAAACGAAGGCTGAACGGCTCGTGCGTTCCCCAGAGGCGTTCGCGACCGATCTCGGCGACGATCGTCCGGCGCTCGGTGTCGAGCGACTCGTCGTCGATCGTGCGCACGTGCTCGAGGGCTTCGCAGACGGATGTGAGGAAGTCGGCGCGCACCCGCGCGGAACCGGTCGCCCAGAACACCGTCTCGTCGGGGCCGGAGCTCGCGTTCGCTCCCGGGGGCGCGTCGACGCGGCGCATCACGAGGTGCTCGACGAGGTGCGACAGGCCGACCTCGGCGGGGGACGCGTCGCGGTAGCCCACCGCGAGAACGAGGTAGGCGCCGGGGTCGGTGCGTACGTCCTCCCACAGGACAGGCACTCCGTCGATGGCGGTCCGCCGTGGTGATGCGGCTGTGTCGCGGGCGTCGGTGCTCGGCATCGGTCCTCCAGGCGTGCGTCAGGGCTGGCCAGAGCCTAGGGGACCGAGGGGCCTGCGTGTGCGACGCGGGCGAGAGGTCGGTGGTGCGGGACTCCCGCGTGTGGCGCGTCGCACGGTTGGAGATGCGGTTCGCGTCTGGCAGAATGTACCCCTGTACTCGGTGTGCCCGGCCCCTCTCTCCGCGCGACACCGTGTCCTGGATCATCCCGAACCCCGGCCCCACCGAGGATCGGCGCGGTCCGCCCATACTCAGAACCAGGAGAGACCACCACTGTGGCCACCAAGATTCGTCTGAAGCGTTTCGGCAAGATCCGTTCTCCCTACTACCGTGTCGTCGTCGCCGACTCGCGCACCAAGCGCGACGGCCGCGTGATCGAGGAGATCGGCAAGTACCACCCCACCGAGGAGCCCTCGCTCATCGAGATCGACTCCGAGCGCGCGCAGTACTGGCTCGGCGTCGGCGCGCAGCCGACCGAGCAGGTCGCTGTTCTCCTCAAGATCACCGGTGACTGGCAGAAGTTCAAGGGCCTCCCGGGCGCCGAGGGCACGCTGCGCGTCAAGGGCGAGAAGGTCGACCCCGCCGCCGCGATCGCCGCTGCCGCCGAGCAGGCCGAGAAGATCAAGGCGAAGGCTGCCGAGGCCAAGGCCGCGGCCCCCGCTGCTGACGAGGCCCCGGCCGAGGAGAGCACCGAGGCCGAGGAGCAGGCCTGATGCTCGCTGATGCTCTGGAGCACCTCGTCCGCGGCATCGTGGACAACCCCGATGACGTCCGGGTGAACGCCAAGGCCCTGCGCCGCGGCGAGCTGCTCGAGGTGCGTGTGCACCCCGACGACCTGGGTCGCGTCATCGGCCGCTCCGGCCGGACCGCCAAGGCGCTGCGCACCGTCGTCAGCGCCCTCGCGACCGACGGCCCCGTGCGTGTCGACGTCGTCGACGTCGACCGTCGGTGAGCATCGCACCCTGGTGAGCAGACGGTCCTCGACCGTCGGCACGCCACGCACTTCCACGTCAGGCCCGACCCCCGCGAGGGTGTCGGGCCTGACGCATCCCACCACCACCCCAGGAGTCCCTCGATGACCAGCTCGCGTCTCACCGTCGCCCGGATCGGCAAGGCCCACGGCCTGCGCGGCGAGGTCGCCCTCGAGCTCCGCACCGACATCCCCGAGGACCGCCTCGCCGTCGGCGCGGTCCTCGACACCGAGCCGGCCGACCGCGGCCCGCTGACCGTCACGCGCAACCGCGTGTCCAACGGGAAGTGGTACGTCCAGCTCGACGGCGTCGGCGACCGCAGCGCCGCCGAGGCGCTGCGCGGCGTCGAGCTCGTCGTCGACGCCGAGGACTCTGACGAGGAGGACGCCTGGTACGCCCACGAGCTCGCAGACCTGCGTGCCGAGCTCGAGGACGGCACGGTCGTCGGGACCGTCAAGGGTCTCGAGCACCTGCCCGCGCACGACGTGCTCGTGCTCGAGGAGACCGACGGCGCCCGCACCCTCGTGCCGTTCGTCACCGCGATCGTCCCGACTGTCGACGTCCCTGGCGGCCGCATCGTGCTCACCCCGCCGGGCGGGCTCCTCGCGCGCGACGCTGCGAACCTCGACGTCGCGCTCCCGGAGCCCGGCGAGACCGACGCTGAGGAGCGCGGCTGAGTGCGTATCGACGTCGTCTCGATCTTCCCGGCGTACCTCGCCGCCCTCGACCTCTCCCTCGTCGGCAAGGCCCGCACCGCGGGCCTGCTCGACCTGCGCGTCCACGACCTGCGCGACTGGACGACCGACCGCCACCGCACGGTCGACGACACGCCCGCAGGCGGCGGCGCCGGCATGGTCATGCGCCCCGACGTGTGGGGCACCGCGCTCGACGACGTCCTCACCGAAGGTGCGACGCTCGTCGTCCCGACACCGTCAGGCCCGTCGTTCACGCAGCGCACCGCCGAGGAGTGGGCGACCCGGCCGCAGCTCGTCTTCGCGTGCGGCCGCTACGAGGGGATCGACGCGCGCGTCGCCGAGCACTACCGCTCGGCGGGCGTCCGCGTCGAGGAGGCCTCCATCGGGGACTACGTCCTCAACGGCGGTGAGGTCGCGGCACTCGTCATGATCGAGGCCGTCGCACGGCTCCTGCCGGGCGTGCTCGGCAACCCCGAGTCCGTCGTCGAGGAGTCCCACTCCGTCGCTGGGCTGCTCGAGTACCCCGTGTACACGAAGCCCCCGACGTGGCGTGACCTCGAGGTCCCGCCCGTCCTCATGAGCGGGCACCACGGCAAGGTCGCGCGCTGGCGGCGCGACCAGGCGATCGAGCGGACCGCCGCGCGCCGGCCGGACATGGTCGCGGCTCTCGACGTCGACTCGCTCGACAAGAAGGACCGCGCGCTGCTCGCCCAGCTGGGCTGGCACGTGCGCGACGGCGCGCTGCACCACGACGCACCCGCGGAGTGAGGTGGCGGTCACGCCAGGGCGATTGCGTCGAGCAGCCCCTGATGTGGCAAGATAGTTCGTCGGTGCGTCACGGGCCTCTGCCACAGGGGAGAGCCTGAGCGCGGCGGGTGAGGAACCCGCCAGGCACCACCTCTGGACAGACGGACCCTCGAGGTCCACGATCGCGCTCCTGACCTGTGGCAGGACGAGGAGAACATCATGCACACGCTCGACTCCGTCGACGCAGCGTCGCTGCGTAACGACATCCCCGAGTTCCGCGCCGGCGACACCCTCAAGGTGAACGTCAAGGTCGTCGAGGGCAACCGCTCCCGCGTCCAGGCGTTCCAGGGCATCGTCATCGCCCGCCGCGGCGACGGCGTCCGCGAGACGTTCACCATCCGCAAGATCAGCTTCGGCGTCGGCGTCGAGCGCACCTTCCCGGTGAACTCCCCGACGATCGAGTCGATCGAGGTCGTCACCCGCGGTGACGTCCGTCGCGCCAAGCTCTACTACCTCCGCAAGCTCCGCGGCAAGAAGGCCCGCATCAAGGAGAAGCGCGAGACGGCCCCCAAGGCCTGACGAGCACCTGGCAGGCCTTCCTGCCGCCCTGCGGGCGAGCGACCACCGGTCGCTCGCCCGCAGTCGTACCCGGACCTTGTCCGCGCCCGGCGCCGCCGTGAGCCGCGGACGTCCGACACCGTCGGACGTGGCACAGTGGAGCAGTGACGAACATGGACGCCCCGGGAACCGACCCGCGCGACGACGACGCGCAGCAGCCTCAGGGCGAGGGCCACGCGAGGCACGCCGGCCCACCCCGCAAGAAGTCGACCTGGGCGGCGCTCCTCAAGGAGACGGCGATCATCCTCGTGGCCGCGTTCGTGCTCTCCTGGACCGTCAAGACGTTCCTCGTGCAGCCGTTCTTCATCCCGAGCGAGTCCATGGAGGCGACCCTCGTCAAGGGTGACCGCGTCCTCGTCTCGAAGCTGACGCCCGGCCCGTTCGACCTCAGCCGCGGCGACGTCGTCGTGTTCAAGGACCCGGGCGGCTGGCTCGACTCGACCACGCCCGCGAGCAGCGGGCTGCCCGACGCCGTCGAGTCGTTCTTCACGTTCGTCGGCCTCATGCCGCAGGACTCCGGCGAGCATCTCATCAAGCGCGTCATCGGCCTGCCGGGCGACCACGTCGTGTGCTGCGACGCCGAAGGTCGCGTGAGCGTCAACGGTGCCCCGCTCGACGAGGAGTCGTACATGCGCCCGGGCTCGATCCCGAGCCAGGTCGACTTCGACGTCGTCGTGCCCGAGGACCACCTGTGGGTGCAGGGCGACAACCGCCAGGGCTCGTACGACTCCCGCTTCACCGGGGGGCAGCCGGGCGGGCCGTTCGTGCCGCTCGAGAGCGTCGTCGGCGTCGCTTTCGCCAAGGTGTGGCCCGCCGACCGCATCGCGATCATGCGCAACCCGGGCGACGTGTTCGGCGAGGTCCCGGAGCCGTGACCGTCCAGCCGCCCGACGTCCTCCTCGAGGACGGGTGGTGCGCGGAGGGCGTGCCGCTCGTCGCGGGGATGGACGAGGTGGGTCGAGGCGCCCTCGCGGGTGTCGTGACCGTCGGGGTCGCGGTGGTCGGTCCCGACGCCCTGCGCGTTCCGTACCCCGAGGGGCTGACCGACTCGAAGCTGCTGACCCCGGCGGCGCGCGAGCGGCTCGAGCCGCTCGTGCAGGAATGGGTGACCGCGTGGGGCGTCGGCCATGCGACCCCGGCCGAGATCGACGAGGCCGGGATCATCGTCGCGCTGCGCCGAGCGGGGGAGCGCGCCCTCGCGGCCGCGGAAGCGACGTGCGGGCCCGTGCGCGCCGTCGTGCTCGACGGGAAGCACGACTGGCTGACGCCGCCCACGGGCGACCTCTTCGACGCGTTCGAGGCGCCGCCGGTCGATGCGGTCCGCGAGGTCCGCACGGTCATCAAGGGCGACATACGGTGCGCGTCGGTCGCCGCAGCGAGCGTGCTGGCGAAGTGCGCGCGCGACCGGCTCATGGCGGCCGCGCACGAGCAGTTCCCGATGTTCGGTTGGGACAGCAACAAGGGCTACGGCGCCAAGGTGCATCTCGACGCGCTGCGCGAGCTCGGTCCGTGCGACCTGCACCGGCGGTCGTGGTCGCTCCCTGAGCGTGCTCCGGTGCCTGCGGGCGCCGTGGATGGGCGATGATGGTCGGGTGAGCGCTGAAGACCTCGAGAACTACGAGACCGACATGGAGCTGGCCCTGTACCGCGAGTACAGGGACGTCGTCTCCCTCTTCTCCTACGTCGTGGAGACGGAGCGCCGGTTCTACCTCGCCAACCAGGTGGACCTCCAGGTCCGCTCGGCCGCGGGCGAGGTGTACTTCGAGCTGACGCTCGCGGACGCTTGGGTGTGGGACGTGTACCGCTCGGCACGCTTCGTGAAGTCGGTGCGCGTCGTGACGTTCAAGGACGTCAACGTCGAGGAGCTCGCGCGTCCCGAGCTGACGATCTGAACCGAGGCCGGGACGGCCGCCCACAGGCGGCGACCGCTCCGCGCGGGTCCACCGCGCGCCGCTCCGCCCGCGCGTCCCGCCACGTCCCCGCCGCACGCTCGGGGGCGGAGGTGGTGCCATGCGTGCCAAGGACGCCGTCGGACGGCGAGGAGAGCAGTGGGCCGCAGAGCGGCTCGAGGAGCTCGGGTGGACGGTCCTGGACCGCAACTGGCGCGGGCACGCCGGTGAGCTCGACATCGTCGCGCTCGACCGCGACGAGCTCGTGCTCGTCGAGGTCAAGACGCGGACGGGACGCGGGTTCGGCCACCCCGCCGAGGCCGTCACGGACGCCAAGCTGGCGCGGGTGCGCAAGCTCGGCGGGCAGTGGCTCCACGAGCACGACCTGAGGCCACGATCGGTCCGCGTCGACGTCGTCGCGATCGTCGCTGAGCCCGGACGCCCGGTCGTCCTCGAGCACCTGGTCGGTGTCTCGTGAGCGGGCTCGGCACCGCGGGCGCCGTCGCTCTCGTGGGTCTCACGGGCCACCTCGTCGAGGTCGAGGCGCACCTTGCCGCTTCCGTCCCGGGGTTCACGCTGATCGGGCTGCCGGACGCCTCGCTCAGCGAGGCGCGCGACCGCGTCCGCGCCGCGGTGACGTCGAGCGGTCTGCCCTGGCCCAACCGCAAGGTGACCGTCAACCTGTCACCCGCCTCGCTGCCCAAGCACGGCTCGGCGTTCGACCTCGCGATCGCGGTCGCGACGCTCAGCGGGGCCGGGCTCGTCGACGCCACGTCCGCGCGCGGCGTCGTGCATCTCGGCGAGCTCGGGCTCGACGGGCGCGTGCACCCCGTGCGCGGGGTGCTCCCGTCGGTCGCCGCCGCGGTCGCGGGCGGCGCGCGGCGCGTCGTCGTCTCCGTCGCCGACGAGCGCGAGGCCCGCCTCGTGCCCGGCGCCGAGGTCCACGCCGTCGCCTCGCTCGCCGAGCTCGCGTACGCGTACGGCGCCGACATCCCCGAGCCGGTGGCGCGTGCGGCACGCGCCGGACGGGCGGTGCCGCCGGCGCCCGAGCCTGTGCCGGACCTGGCCGACGTCGTCGGGCAGCACGAGGCGCGCGCCGCCCTCGAGGTCGCAGCAGCCGGGGCGCACCACCTCCTCATGGTCGGGCCGCCCGGCGCGGGCAAGACGATGCTCGCCGCGCGGCTCCCCGGTCTCCTGCCCGATCTCACCGACGAGGAGTCCGTCGAGGTCACCGCGGTGCACTCGGTCGCCGGTACGTTCGACCCGACGCGCGGCCTCATCCGGCGCCCTCCCTTCGAGGACCCGCACCACACCGCGACCGCCGCGTCGATCGTCGGGGGAGGGTCGGGAGTGCCCCGCCCCGGGGCGGCATCGAGGGCGCACCGAGGTGTGCTCTTCATGGACGAGGCGCCCGAGTTCTCGAGCCGCGTGCTGCAGACCCTGCGCCAGCCGCTCGAGAACGGTGAGCTCGTGATCCACCGCGTGAGCGGGGCGGCGAGGTATCCCGCGCGTTTCCAGCTCGTGCTCGCTGCCAACCCGTGCCCGTGCGGCCTCGCCGTAGGCAAGGGCACGGGGTGCACGTGCGCGCCCATGGCCCGCCGACGCTACTTCGGCCGGCTCGCCGGGCCCTTGCTCGACCGCGTCGACCTCCAGCTCGAGGTCGGCCCGGTCACCCGGACCGAGATCGCCGAGAACGCAGCGGGAGAGGCGACGGCGGTCGTCGCCGCTCGTGTCGCCGCGGCGCGCGCGGCCCAGCGCGAGCGGCTCGCCCCGCACGGCTGGACGACCAACTCCCAGGTGCCGGGGAGCCACCTCAGGACGCTGCTCGGTCCGCGGCACGGCGGGGTGGCGTTGCTCGACGCCGCCCTCGACCGCGGCACGCTGAGCCTGCGCGGCGCCGACCGCGTCCTGCGGGCCGCGTGGACGCTCGCGGACCTCGCGGGGCTCGGGAGCCCCGGGCGAGAGGAGATCGGCCAGGCGCTCGCGCTGCGGACCCGGGGGAGCGTCGCGTGAGGGTCGCGTTCGACACGGCCGACCCGAGCCTCGCGGCCGCGGCGTGGAGCCGGGTCGCCGAGCCGGGGGACGCGACCGCCGGGATGCTGGTCCGGGCGGTCGGTGCGACCGCCGCGCTCGACTGGGTGCTCGCCGCGACCGGCCCCGCCGCCGAGCGACCCGCGGTCGACGGGCTGCTCGAGCGGCTCGCCGTCCCGGCGGCGCGGCGCAGCGCGCTCGGCCGTCGGCTCCTCGGTGGGCTCGCCCGCTGGGCGCCGAGGCTCGACGGCCTCGACCCGCGGCGCGAGCTGAGCGTGCTGCGCTCGCTCGGCGGCTGTCTCCTCCTGCCGGGACAGCCCGGCTGGCCCCGCGGAGCGGACCTGCTCGGCGACGCGGCACCGTTCTGCCTGTGGTTCCGCGGAGGTCGCGACGGCCCTGCCGACTGGGACGCCGCCCTCGCACGGTCGGTCGCCCTCGTGGGTGCGCGTGCCAGCACCGACTACGGCACGCGCGTCGCCTCCGACCTGGCTGCCGGGCTCGTGGACCGGCGCTTCGCCGTCGTCTCGGGCGGCGCGTACGGGATCGACGCGGCGGCGCACCGGGGGGCGCTCGCGGCCGGGGGGACGACCGTCGCGGTCATGGCGGGCGGCGTCGACAGGCTCTACCCGGCGGGCAACCGCGACCTGCTCGAACGCGTCCTCGCGGAGGGCGGGGCCGTCGTCTCCGAGGTGCCGCCCGGGTCGATGCCGAGCAGGACCAGGTTCCTGCAGCGGAACCGGGTCATCGCTGCGGTCTCGGGCGCGACGGTCGTCGTGGAAGCGGCGTGGCGGTCGGGTTCTCTCAGCACGGCGGCTCACGCCGCGCGCCTCAACCGTCCTGTGGGTGCGGTCCCCGGTCCGATCACCTCGATGGCTTCCGCGGGCTGCCACCGGCTCATGCGCGAGCACGCTGCCGTCTGCGTCACCGACGCTGACGAGGTCGCCGAGCTCGCCGGAGCGATCGGGGACGACGTCGCACCGGAGCGGGGCGCGCCCGCTCGTCCGACGGACGGCCTCGCCGGCGTCGCGCGCAGCGTCTACGACGCCCTTCCGCTGCGGAGCCCAGCGGGGCTCGACTCCCTCGCGCGCTCCGCGGGGGTCGGGCCGCGCGAGGTGCTCTCAGGTCTCGGAGAGCTCGAGGCGCGAGGGCTCGTCAGCCGTACGACGGCGGGGTGGCGCAGGCATGCGGGGCAGGCGTGAGCGACCCTGTGCCGTGCAGCGGCCGACGCCCGGCGGAGCGTGCGCGGGTCAGGCCGCTGACGGGTGTGTCGCCCCGGTGCCGTGGAAACCGCTGCGCGATCCTTCCCGTCGCCTCGACCGCGTCCTGGTGCGGATCCTGAGCGTTCGAGGTGGTTCGTGAGCGGCCGACGATGCGGTGCGGCGCAAGTTCTGAAGACGGTATGAACAAGTCCCGGCGCGGTTCGCCGGTTACGTTCCCATGAACTTCTCAGGCTGTGAATCATTATATCGGTCCGTGCTGTGACGAAACGGACACGGTTGCCGCGATTTATCAGTTTCGGCACTTGTGCAGAGCCAGTGTGCGCGCCACCGTTGTCCCGTGCAGAATGACAGCGGTCACACCGACACGGCGCAGTGGGATGCGCTCGTGGCGGACTTCTGCGCGCACCTCGAGCTCCAGCGTGGCCTCGCCGCCCACACCGTCCGCGCCTATCGCAGCGACGTCGAGCAGCTCGTCTCCTACGTCTGCCGGGACGGCAGCCGCACGGTTGCAGACGTCACGATCGACGATCTTCGCGCGTGGCTCGCCGACCAGAGCGAGCGCAACCTCTCGCGCGCGACCCTCGCGCGACGCGGGGCGAGCGTGCGCTCCTTCTTCGAGTGGGCCGCCCGCAGCGGATACCTCGCTGCCGACCCCGCGAGCAGGCTCGCCAGCCCGCGCGCCGACCGCACGCTGCCCACGGTGCTCGGTGTCGAGGCGGCCGAGCGGCTCATGGAGGCGACGCGCGAGCGTGCCGCGAGCGGCGACCCGACACACCTTCGCGACTGGGCTGCCGTCGAGCTGCTCTACGCGACCGGGATCCGCGTGGGCGAGCTCGTCGGTGTCGACGTCGAGGACGTCGACCTCGGGCAGCGGCTCGTCCGCGTCGTCGGCAAGGGGGATCGCGAGCGGGCCGTCCCGTTCGGGGTCCCCGCTGCCGACGCCGTCACGCAGTGGCTCGAGAGAGGGCGCCCCGTCCTCGTGTCCTCGGCCACCCAGCGTGCACTCCTCATCGGCAACCGCGGGCAGCGTTGGGGGCAGCGCCAGATCCGTCAGGCGGTCCACGACCTGACGGCGCTCGCAGGAGTCGACGACATCGCACCGCACGGCCTGCGTCACACTGCCGCGACCCACCTGCTCGCAGGAGGCTCCGACCTCCGCGGCGTGCAGGAGGTCCTCGGCCACGCGACCCTCGCCACGACCCAGCGCTACACCCACGTCAGCCCCGAGCGTCTGCGCTCGTCATTCCAGCTTGCGCACCCCCGTGCCTGAGTACCGAGGAACACCGATGAGCCAGCCAGCAACGACTCACCTCACCGCCACGCCGGTCGAGGGCCCCACGGCGCCGTTCCGTCCTTACCTCGTGCCCGACCAGGTCGACGTCGCGGACGAGATCGCGCAGGCCTGGCTCGAGTACAAGCGCGAGGCCGCACCGGTCCGTCGCGAGCAGCTGATCCTGCACTACGCGCCGCTCGTCGCCGCAGTCGCGTCGCGCATCGCGACCCGCCTCCCGAGCTCGGTCGAGCACGCCGACCTCGTCTCGTACGGGATGTTCGGGCTCATCGACGCGATCGAGAAGTTCGAGCTGGACCGCGAGATCAAGTTCGAGACCTACGCGTCCTCCCGCATCCGCGGCGCCATCATCGACGAGCTCCGTTCGATCGACTGGCTGCCCCGCTCGGTGCGTACCAAGGCCCGAGCGATCGACAGGGCGCACAGCGAGCTCGAGGCGCTCCACCACTGCAGCCCGCAGGAGAGCGAGGTCGCGGCCCGGCTCGGTGTCCAGGTCGAGGAGGTGCGCGCGGTCCGTACCCAGGTCGCCTCGGCGAACGTCGTGGCGCTCGACGAGCTGCTCAGCATCGGTGCCGAGCAGTTCGGTCAGGTGAGCGCGGTCGACGCGACGCACCAGAGCCGTACGAACGACCCGGCGCGCACGTTCGAGGCGAAGGAGACGAAGTACCTCCTGTCGCAGGCGATCGGCCGGCTCTCCGACCGCGAGAAGCTCGTCCTGACCTTCTACTACTTCCAGAACATGACCCTCGCGGAGATCGGCACGATCCTCGGCGTCACCGAGTCGCGCATCTCGCAGATGCACACGGCGGCGATGGCCCGCCTGCGCGACCTTCTCGTCGCCGCCGAGAACGCCTGACAGCGTCCCCCTGACGCAGGCCGCGCCGTCCGAGGAGGACGATCCGTACGCGGCCCAGGAGAGCGAGGGGGTCGACGTACGTCTCGCCGGCTCGCACGCCCCAGTGGAGGCACGCCGCCGGCGTGCAGTGCCCCGGGTCGGTCGACAGCGTCGCGACGGGGTCGCCGGCGCTCACCCGGCTCCCGCGCGCGACCGTCGCGTCGACGGGCTCGAGGGACGTCCGCAGACCGTCGTCGTGCGTGACGACGAGCACGCCCCGGCCTGCGACCGGCCCGGCGAAGGTCACGACGCCGTCGGCCGGGCTGCGGACGACGTCGCCGACGCTCGCCGTGAGGTCGACCCCGCGGTGACCCGCGAGCCACGCCTGCGCGGGCGGGTCGAAACCGTGGACGACGCCCCCGGGCTGGACTGGGCGGACCCAGCTGCCGGCCGCGGCGCCCGCCAGCGACGGCACCGGTTCGTGCACGGGAGGGGCCGACGGCGTGACGAGCAGCAGCGCAGCGAGCGCCGCCGCGGGTGCGCGGAGCGGGGCGGTCAGGAGGCTCATGCCCCGAGCCGAGCACGGCTGTGAACCTCGGTGCTCGTCGCCGTCGCCGGCCGTGACGCGCGTCGCCTGCGGGGATGTCTGTGGGCGGGGCAACGTCAGGTAGACTTGACCCGCTCTGGCTGCGTCATGCCGTCGACCAACCTCGATGGTGCTACCCAGCCGGTGACATCGCGTGTCCTTCTCCCGTCGTGACTGCCAGTCGGTCACGGCCGCCTGCGGGCGGTGGGGAGCCGTGGGGTGGTCCGGTTCGCCGGTCCCTCGGCTCAGGGCACCAGGGGTCGCCCCGTCCGGGTCGACCGACAACCGCACGCGGCCCGCCGGGCCGCCGATCATGTGCACGGGCAGGCGGAGGATCCGCGACCGTGCCGGAAGGAAGTGCCATGGCAGTCGTGACCATGCGCCAGCTCCTCGAGAGCGGTGTCCACTTCGGGCACCAGACCCGCCGCTGGAACCCGAAGATGAAGCGTTTCATCTTCACGGAGCGCAACGGCATCTACATCGTCGACCTGCAGCAGTCGCTGTCGTACATCGACACCGCGTACGAGTTCGTCAAGCAGACGGTCGCCCACGGCGGCTCGATCCTGTTCGTCGGCACGAAGAAGCAGGCGCAGGAGCCCATCGCCGAGCAGGCCGCTCGCGTCGGGATGCCCTACGTCAACCACCGCTGGCTCGGTGGCATGCTCACCAACTTCGGCACGGTCCACAAGCGCCTTCAGCGTATGAAGGAGCTCGAGCAGATCGACTTCGACGACGTCGCCGGCTCGAACCTGACGAAGAAGGAGCTTCTCGTGCTCCGCCGCGAGAAGGACAAGCTCACGAAGACCCTCGGTGGTATCCGTGACATGGCGAAGGTCCCCTCCGCCGTCTGGATCGTCGACACGAACAAGGAGCACCTCGCTGTCGCCGAGGCGCAGAAGCTCAACATCCCGATCGTCGCGATCCTCGACACGAACTGCGACCCGGACGTCGTCGACTACAAGATCCCGGGCAACGACGACGCCATCCGCGCCGTCGCGCTGCTGACCCGCGTGATCGCCGACGCCGTCGCCGAGGGCCTCCTCCAGCGTGCGTCCGGCAAGTCCGGCGCCACCGAGGCGCCGGCCGAGCCGCTCGCCGAGTGGGAGCGCGAGCTCCTCGCCGGTGACGCTGCTGCCGAGGCTCCGGCTGCTGAGGCCGCCCCCGCCGCCGAGGCTGCTCCGGCCGCCGAGGCCGAGGCGCCGAAGTCCGAGTGATGACCGCAGCCGGGCGGGGAGCACCCCGCCCGGCTGCCGTCTGCCCACCGCACACCACCACAGGCAAGGGACCACACCATGGCGAACTACACCGCCGCTGACATCAAGGCGCTGCGCGAGCGCACGGGCGCCGGCATGCTCGACGTCAAGAAGGCGCTCGACGAGGCGAACGGCGACTCGGAGAAGGCTCTCGAGATCCTCCGCATCAAGGGCCTCAAGGGCGTCTCCAAGCGCGAGGACCGCGCGACGTCCGAGGGCCTCGTCGCCGTCGACATCACCGCGTCCGACGCGGGTGAGACCGGCACGCTCATCGAGCTCAACTGCGAGACCGACTTCGTCGCGAAGAACGAGAAGTTCATCGGTCTGGCCGACACCGTGCTCGCCGCGGTCGTCGCCGCCGGCGCGACCGACGTCGAGTCGGCCCTCGCCGCCCCGACCGCCGAGGGCACCGTCGCGGACACCGTGACCGCCCTCGCCGCCGAGATCGGCGAGAAGGTCGTCCTCCGTCGCGTCGCCGTCGTCTCCGGCCCCAAGGTCACGAGCTACGTGCACCGCACGGCCAAGGACCTCCCGCCGACGATCGGCGTCCTCGTCGTCACCGACGAGGCCGGCGCGGCCGTGGGCAAGGACGTCGCGCAGCACGTCGCCGCGCTCGCCCCGACCTACCTCTCGCGCGAGGACGTCCCCGCGGACGCGGTCGAGAACGAGCGTCGCATCGTCGAGGAGACGGCTCGCAACGAGGGCGGCAACAAGCCCGAGCACATCATCGCGAAGATCGCGGAGAACCGTCTCAACAAGTTCTTCGAAGAGGTCGTCCTTCTCGAGCAGCCGCTCGCCAAGGACCCGAGCAAGACCGTCGGCAAGGTTGCTCAGGAGGCCGGCGGCAACGTCGTGTCCTTCGTGCGCTTCCGCGTCGGGGCCTGACTCCTGCACGCGCCGTCGGCCCGACCCCGCTGGGGTCGGGCCGACGGCGCACCCGCACCATCCTCAGCACCCGCCCGTGACCCGCGGACGGACCACGAGAGCACGAGAAGGCGAGACCCGATGACCGACGAGACCACGACCACGCAGAAGCCCGGCAAGGCGCGCCGCGTCCTGCTCAAGCTCTCCGGAGAGATGTTCGGCGGTGGTCAGATCGGGCTCGCCCCCGACGTCGTCCAG
Organism: Flavimobilis soli; assembly: GCF_002564025.1. Lineage (NCBI taxonomy): Bacteria > Bacillati > Actinomycetota > Actinomycetes > Micrococcales > Jonesiaceae > Flavimobilis > Flavimobilis soli. Next base: position 719,962 of record NZ_PDJH01000001.1, on the reverse strand, counting down.
CGCGTCGCGGCCGAGATCGCCGCGGCCGTCAACCAGGGCGTCCAGGTCGCGATCGTCGTCGGCGGAGGCAACTTCTTCCGCGGCGCCGAGCTCTCGCAGCGCGGCCTCGACCGCGCCCGTGCCGACTACATGGGCATGCTCGGCACGGTCATGAACTGCCTCGCCCTGCAGGACTTCCTCGAGAAGCAGGGCGTCTCGACCCGCGTGCAGACCGCGATCGCCATGGGCCAGGTCGCCGAGAACTACATCCCGCTGCGCGCCATCCGGCACATGGAGAAGGGCCGCGTCGTCATCTTCGGCGCCGGTGCAGGCATGCCCTACTTCTCGACTGACACGGTCGCGGTCCAGCGCACCCTCGAGACGCGCTGCGACGAGGTCCTCATGGGCAAGAACGGCGTCGACGGCGTCTACTCCGCCGACCCGAACGTCGACCCCGACGCCCGCAAGCTCGACACCCTCACGTACTCGGACGCCCTCCAGCGCGGCCTCAAGGTCGTCGACTCGACCGCCTTCAGCCTCTGCATGGACAACGACGTCACGATGCGAGTGTTCGGCATGGGGGAGCCCGGCAACGTGACCCGCGCCCTCCTGGGTGAGAACATCGGCACGGTAGTCACCACGCGCTGAGCGCGAATCCCAGCAACCCCTGCTCGCCGACGCGAGCGCCAACCGCGACACAAGGAGCACCGGTGATCGACGAGACCCTCCTCGAGGCAGAGGAAAAGATGGACAAGGCCCTGGAGGTCGCCAAGGAGGACTTCGCGGCGATCCGCACCGGTCGTGCCAACGCAGCGATGTTCTCCAAGATCTTCGTCGAGTACTACGGCAGCCCCACGCCCCTGCAGCAGCTCGCGTCGTTCAACGTGACCGAGGCGCGCACGGTGCTCATCTCCCCGTTCGACAAGACGGCGATGACCGCGATCGAGAAGGCGCTCCGCGACTCCGACCTGGGCGTGAACCCCGCGAACGACGGCAACGTCATCCGCGTCGTGCTGCCCGCCCTGACCGAAGAGCGTCGCCGCGACTACGTCAAGCTCGCCAAGTCGAAGGCCGAGGAGGCTCGCGTCTCCGTCCGCTCCGTCCGCCGCAAGGCCAAGGACCTCATCGACCGCGCCGTCAAGGACGGCGAGATCGGCGAGGACGAGGGTTCGCGCGCGGAGAAGGAGCTCGACGCGGTGACCAAGCGTCACACCGACGAGATCGACGTCATCCTCGCTGCCAAGGAAGCCGAGCTTCTCGAGGTCTGATGGCTGACCTGCCCGTGGACGCCGAGCCTCGCACCAGCTCGACCGGCGGACGTGACCTTCCCAAGGCCGTCGCCGTCGGGGTAGGCCTGCTCGTCGTCGTCGTCGGCTCGTTGTTCCTCTGGAAGCCAGCCTTCGTCCTCTTCGCCGCGGTCGCGGTGTGTGCCGCGCTGTGGGAGCTCGCCCAGGCCTTCTCCCGGCGCGACGTGCACCTGCCGCTCGCCCCGCTGTGGGTGGGCACCGCAGGGATCCTCGTCTCGGCGTACACGTCGGGCCTCGAGGCCCTCATGGTGTCGTTCGTGCTCACCGTGGTGGGCGTCGTCGTCTGGCGGGCGATCGACGCCCGGGGTGCCCGCGCCCTGCGCGACGCGTCCGCCGGCGCGTTCGCCGCGGCGTACCTTCCGCTCATGGCGGGCTTCGCGATGCTCCTGCTCGCGCAGCCCGACGGCGCGACGCGTGTCCTCGTCTTCGTGCTGCTCGCGGTCGCGAGCGACACGGGCGGATTCTTCGCCGGGGTCCGCTTCGGCAAGCACCCGCTCGCCCCGACGATCAGCCCCAAGAAGAGCTGGGAAGGGCTCGCGGGCTCGTTCCTCCTGGCCCTCGCGGTCGGCCTCGTCGGCGGCGTCGTCTTCCTCGACGAGCCCCTCTGGGTCGGCTTCGCCCTCGGCGTCGCGACGCCCGTGACCGCGACCCTCGGCGACCTCGCCGAGTCGCTCCTCAAGCGGGACATGGAGCTCAAGGACATGGGCACCCTGCTGCCCGGCCACGGCGGTGTCCTCGACCGCCTCGACTCCCTGCTCCTGACCGCCCCGTTCGTGTACCTCCTGCTGTCCGTGTCCCTCCCGGCCGCGGGCTGACCAACCCTGAGAGACTTCTCCCATGTCTGAACGACGCGTCCCCGTGACGCTCAACCTCGCCACCCCGGCTGCCGGCCGTCGTGGCAAGCCGCCGCGCCACTTCGCGGACCTCACGCCTGAGGAGCGCGTAGCCGCGGTGACCGAGGCAGGGGAGAAGCCGTTCCGCGCGAAGCAGCTCGCGCAGCACTACTACGGCCACCTCACCTCGGACCCGGCGCTCATGACCGACCTGCCGGCCGCTACCCGCGACAGCCTCACCGAGACTCTCTTCCCGCCGCTGCTGCGCGCGTCGCGCACCCTGAAGGCCGACGGCGGCACGACCGTCAAGACGCTCTGGCACCTGTTCGACGACGCGAAGGTCGAGTCGGTGCTCATGCAGTACCCGAACCGGTCGACGCTCTGCGTCTCGAGCCAGGCCGGCTGCGGCATGGCGTGCCCGTTCTGCGCGACCGGCCAGCTCGGCCTGACCCGCAACCTGTCGACGGCGGAGATCGTCGAGCAGGTGCGCGCGGCGTCGCGCTCGCTCGTCGACGGCGAGATCCCCGGCGGCTCGGGCCGGCTCAACAACCTCGTGTTCATGGGCATGGGAGAGCCGCTCGCGAACTACAAGGCCGTCATGGGCACGATCCGTCAGCTGATCGCCCCCGTGCCGGACGGCATGGGCATGTCGGCGCGCAACATCACCGTCTCGACCGTCGGCCTCGTGCCCGCGATGCGTAAGCTCTCCGGCGAGGGCCTGCCGCTCACGCTCGCGCTCTCGCTGCACGCGCCCGACGACGAGCTGCGGTCCGAGCTCGTCCCGATCAACACCCGCTGGTCGGTCGACGAGACGCTCGACGCGGCGAAGGAGTACCACACGATCACGGGCCGCCGCGTGAGCATCGAGTACGCGCTCATCCGCGACATGAACGACCACGCGTGGCGCGCCGACCTCCTCGGCAAGAAGCTCAACGCGCGCGGTCGCGGCTGGGTGCACGTCAACCCGATCCCGCTCAACCCCACGCCCGGCTCGATCTGGACGGCGAGCGACCCTGCGGTCGAGGCCGAGTTCGTCGCGCGCCTGCGCGGGCACGGCATCCCCACGACGATCCGCGACACCCGCGGCAGCGACATCGATGGCGCGTGCGGCCAGCTGGCCGCCGAGGAGGAGGACGAGTGAGCAGCACCATGTTCTCGACCGTGTCCAAGCTCCGTACCGGGTACGCCCCGGAGGACGTCGACGCGCTCTTCGAGCGCGCACGGCGCGAGTACGAGGGCGCGGAGAAGACGGGGCTCGACGCCGCGGCGATCCACCGCGCCGCCTTCGGCTTCAAGCGGGGCGGCTACGCGTTCACCGAGGTGGACGCGGCGCTCGACCGCCTCGAGTCGGCGTTCGTCGCGAAGGAGCGCACGCAGTACGTCGCGCAGCACGGTCAGCAGGCATGGATGGCGCTGCTCGCGGAGCGCGCGCGCACGCTGTACGGCCGCCTGAGCCGCCCTGCGGGGGAGAAGTTCGCCCCGGGACGTCGCGGGCAGTGGTCGTACGACGCCGACGACGTCGACGCGCTGTGCGCCCGCCTCGTGAGCTACTTCGACCGCGGCGAGCCGATCACGTCGACCGAGATCCGCGAGGCCAAGTTCCGCCGTCGTCGCGGCCGCGACGGTTACGCTGAGGGACCCGTCGACGCGTTCTTCACCCGTGCCATCGAGGTCCTGCTGGGCGTCGAGTGACCTCCGCCGGGCGTCGCACGGTCGCGCTGCTGGGATCGACGGGGTCGATCGGCACGCAGGCGATCGACGTCGTCTCGCGCAACCCTGAGCGCTTCGAGGTCGTCGCGCTCAGCGCGGGCGGCCGGGACCCGGGCCTGCTCGCACGCCAGGCGCGGGAGGTCGGTGCCCGCGTCGTCGCGGTGCACGACGACTCTGCGCGCGCTGCGGTCGTCGACGCGCTCGACGGCGCCGCCGTCGAGGTCCTCGCGGGCCCCGGGGCCGCGGCCCAGGTCGCGGCGTGCGGCGCGGACGTCGTGCTCAACGGCATCACCGGCTCGGTCGGCCTCGAGCCGACCCTCGCCGCTCTCGAGGCGGGCTCGACGCTCGCGCTCGCGAACAAGGAGTCCCTCGTCGTCGGCGGTGCTCTCGTCAAGGAGGCCGCGGTGCGGCCGGGGCAGATCGTGCCCGTCGACTCGGAGCACTCGGCGATCGCGCAGGCCCTGCGCTCCGGGCGTCGCGACGAGGTGCGCAGGCTCGTGCTCACCGCGTCGGGCGGGCCGTTCCGCGGCTGGACCCGCGAGAAGATGGCGGCCGTCACGGCCGAGCAGGCTCTCGCGCACCCGACGTGGGCGATGGGACCGGTCGTCACGGTCAACTCGGCGTCGATGATGAACAAGGGCCTCGAGCTGATCGAGGCGCACCTCCTGTTCGACGTCCCCGTCGCCGACATCGCCGTGGTCGTGCACCCGCAGTCGGTCGTGCACTCGATGGTCGAGTTCACCGACGGCTCGACGATCGCGCAGGCGTCGCCGCCGGACATGCGCATCCCGATCGCGCTCGGCCTCGGTTGGCCCGACCGTGTGCCCGACGCGGCGCCCGCGTGCGACTGGACCGCCGCCACGTCGTGGACGTTCGAGCCGCTCGACGAGGAGACGTTCCGCGCCGTCGCGCTCGCGCGGCACGCCGCGACCGCGTCGCCGACGCACCCGGCCGTGCTCAACGCCGCGAACGAGGAGTGCGTCGCCGCGTTCCTCGCCGGCCGTATCGGCTTCCTCGACATCGTCGCGACCGTCGAGACGGTCCTCGGCGAGCACGAGGGCACCGGCGGCTCCCACCTGACTCCCAGCCTCCTGCTCGACACTGAGGCCTGGGCCCGGGCCCGGGCGAACGAGCTGCTCGCGCGCTGACCTCGCCGTTCCCGCCAGGCGCCTGCCAGCCGTACCATCAGCCTGAACGCCCTGCCGGGCCGACGCACAGCACCGAGGAGAAGCAGTCGCATGGGGTACCTGATCGGTGTCGTCGTCTTCGTCGTGGGGATGCTCCTGTCGATCGCGCTCCACGAGGTCGGGCACATGGTGCCCGCGAAGCGGTTCGGCGTGCGCGTCAGCCAGTACATGGTCGGCTTCGGCCCGACGCTGTGGTCGCGCACGCGCGGCGAGACGGAGTACGGCGTCAAGGCCATCCCGCTCGGCGGGTATGTGCGGCTCGTCGGGATGTACGCGCCCGGCACGGGCGAGAACCGGCCCGGCCGCTTCGCCGAGCTGGCGCAGGACGCCCGCGAGGCGTCCGCCGAGGAGATCCTCCCGGGCGAGGAGCACCGTGCGTTCTACCGGCTGTCCGCCGGCAAGAAGGTCGTCGTCATGCTCGGCGGCCCGTTCATGAACCTCCTCATCGCGCTCGTCCTCATGGGCGTGCTCGTCATGGGCGTGGGCTCGGTGCAGCCGACGACGACGGTCGAGCGGATCGTGCCGTGCGTCCCCACGACGACGGCGGGCGAGTGCGTCACGGGCGACGAGCAGTCCCCGGCCGCGGTTGCGGGTCTCGAGCCCGGCGACCGCATCGTCAGCTACGCGGGCACCGACGTCGACACCTGGACCGACGTGACGGAGGCGATCAGCGCGAACGGTGACCGTCCGGCGACCGTCGTCGTCGAGCGCGACGGCGCGCGTGCCGAGCTCACGGTGCAGCCGCAGACCGTGACGCGCACGGTCGTCGACGCGGCGGGCGCACCCGTTCTCGACGACGGGGGCCGGCCGCAGACGGTGACGTCCGCGTACGTCGGCGTGGGCCCGACGGTCGAGAAGGTCCGCGGAGGAGTCGGCGACACGGTCGACACGCTGTGGGCCCAGGTCACGGGCACGGCCCGGATCGTCAGCACGCTGCCGGTCCAGGTGTGGGAGGTCGGCCGCACCCTCGTCACGGGCGGCGAACGTTCGCAGGACTCGGTCATGAGCATCGTCGGCGTCGGCCGCGTCGCCGGAGAGGTCGGCTCGGCCGACATCGAGGGCGTGACGTCAGGCGACCGCGTCGTCATCTGGGTGTCGCTGCTCGCGAGCCTCAACGTCGCGCTGTTCGTGTTCAACCTGATCCCGCTGCTGCCGCTCGACGGCGGTCACGTCGTCGGGGCGCTCTACGAGGGAGCCCGGCGACAGGTCGCGCGCCTGCGCGGCCGCTCGCCCCTGCCCGGGCCCGCCGACACCGCGCGGATGATGCCGCTCGCGTACGGCGTCTTCGTCGTGCTCATCGGCATCTCCGCCCTCCTGATCGTCGCCGACCTCGTCGTGCCCGTGACCCTGACCTGACCGGAGCGGGTGGATTGTGTGCAGCACGCTGCGCCGACGCGGCGCAGCGTGTCGCTGAGGGGGATACTGGCCGGGTGAGCGTACCGATCAGCCTCGGCATCCCGTCCGTCAAGGAGCAGCCAACCGTCCTGGCGCCCCGGCACAAGACCCGCAAGATCCGCGTGGGCGCGGTCGAGGTGGGCGGCGACGCACCGATCTCGGTCCAGTCGATGACGACGACGCCGACGACCGACATCAACGCGACGCTCCAGCAGATCGCCGAGCTGACCGCCGCGGGCTGCGACATCGTCCGAGTCGCGTGCCCGTCGCAGGACGACGCCGACGCGCTGCCGATCATCGCGAAGAAGTCGCAGATCCCCGTGATCGCCGACATCCACTTCCAGCCGCGCTACGTCTTCGCCGCGATCGACGCAGGCTGCGCGGCCGTGCGCGTCAACCCGGGCAACATCCGCAAGTTCGACGACCAGGTCAAGGAGATCGCGCGCGCCGCGAGCGACGCGGGTACGTCGATCCGCATCGGCGTCAACGCCGGGTCGCTCGACCGCCGTCTGCTCGAGAAGTACGGCAAGGCGACGCCGGAGGCGCTCGTCGAGTCGGCCGTCTGGGAGGCGTCGCTCTTCGAGGAGCACGGCTTCCACGACTTCAAGATCTCGGTGAAGCACAACGACCCGGTCGTCATGGTCCGCGCCTATGAGCTGCTCGCGCAGCGCGGCGACTGGCCCCTGCACCTCGGCGTGACCGAGGCGGGCCCGGCGTTCCAGGGCACGATCAAGTCGGCGACGGCCTTCGGGGCGCTGCTGAGCCAGGGCATCGGCGACACGATCCGGGTCTCCCTGTCGGCGCCTCCCGTCGAGGAGGTCAAGGTCGGCATCCAGATCCTGCAGGCGCTCAACCTGCGCCCGCGCAAGCTCGAGATCGTGTCGTGCCCGTCGTGCGGTCGAGCGCAGGTCGACGTGTACACGCTCGCCGAGCGCGTCACCGCGGGGCTCGAGGGGCTCGCCGTCCCGCTGCGCGTCGCGGTCATGGGCTGCGTCGTCAACGGTCCGGGCGAGGCGCGCGAGGCGGACCTCGGCGTCGCCTCCGGCAACGGGAAGGGCCAGATCTTCGTCAAGGGCGAGGTCGTCAAGACCGTCCCCGAGGACCAGATCGTCGAGACGCTCATCGACGAGGCGATGCGCATCGCCGAGACGATGGAGCCGGTCGAGGGCACCGCCCCGACCGTGTCGGTCGCTGGCTGAGCGCGGACGACCCGTGGGTCGCGAGCTGGCCCCGGGCCTGGGGCAGGCCCGGCAGCTGATCGACGCCGACCTGCCCGCTGCGCTCGAGCTGTGCGCCGCCGACCCGGTCGGGTCGGTCCTCGCGTACTGCCGGCTGCTCACGGCCGCCGAGAGCGGCCTCGCGGCGTCGGGCGGCCAGGCGTGGGGCTTCCCGGCCGACGGGCCGCTCGAGGCTGTCTGCTGGGCCGGGGCGAACCTCGTCCCCGTCGTGCCTCCCTGGTTGACGCCGCGTCGGCGCGAGGAGGCGTACGCGGCCTTCGCCTCGATGGCGCGCAGCAGGGGGCGCCGCTCGTCCTCCGTCGTCGGGCGCGCCAGCGCGGTGCTCGGGGTGTGGAACCACCTCGACGGCGCGTGGGGGCCTGCGCGCGAGATCCGGCCCGAGCAGCCCTCTCTCGTCATCTCCTCGCCGCCTGCGGTCGAGCCCGACCCCGAGGTGCGGCTGAGCCTCCCCGAAGAGCTCGGGACGCTCCTGCCCGCGTGCGTGAGCATGTTCGTCGAGGAGGTCGGCTACTCGCCGCTCTCGGCGTCGTCGTCCGGCTACGAGCGGCGCGTGCTGCAGCTCATCACCGAGGGCCGCTCCTACGCCCGCATCGACGGCGGGGGAGACGGCCGCCGCGGCACGGTCGTGTTCAAGGCGGAGGTCGGGGCGCTCGTCCCGCAGGTCGCCCAGCTCCAGGGCGTGTGGGTCACGCCGTCCCGACGCGGCGAGGGCCTCGCCGCGCCCGGGGTCGCCGCCGTCGTCGACGCCGCGCTCGCGACCCACGCGCCGCTCGTGTCGCTCTACGTCAACGCCTACAACAGCAGGGCGCTCGCGGCCTACGAGCGCGTGGGCTTCGTGCGGGAGGGCACCTACGCCACCGTGATGTTCTGACGCGGCGGGGGCAGCGGCTGCCAGTCGGTAGGCTTGCCCTTGTGCTTCTGCGAATGAGTCAGCTCTTTGTCCGGACCCTGCGAGAGGACCCCGCCGACGCGGAGGTCGCCAGCCACCGACTGCTGGTCCGCGCGGGTTACATCCGCCGCGCCGCCCCCGGCATCTACACGTGGCTGCCGCTCGGCCTGCGCGTGCTCGCCAAGGTCGAGGCCGTCGTCCGCGAGGAGATGATCGCGGCCGGTGCCCAGGAGGTGCACTTCCCGGCCCTCCTGCCGCGCGAGCCCTACGAGGCGACGGGTCGCTGGGCCGAGTACGGACCCAACCTCTTCCGCCTCAAGGACCGCAAGGACGCCGACTACCTCCTCGCGCCGACGCACGAGGAGATGTTCACGCTCCTCGTCAAGGACCTGTACTCGTCGTACAAGGACCTGCCGCTGACGCTGTTCCAGATCCAGACGAAGTACCGCGACGAGGCGCGCCCCCGCGCCGGCCTGATCCGCGGCCGCGAGTTCGTCATGAAGGACGCCTACTCGTTCGACATCGACGACGAGGGCCTCGAGGCGTCGTACCAGGCGCAGCGCGCGGCCTACGAGCGCATCTTCACGCGCCTCGGTCTCGAGTACGTCATCGTCGCGGCGACGGCCGGAGCGATGGGCGGCTCGCGCTCGGAGGAGTTCCTGTCCCCGAGCCCGATCGGCGAGGACACCTTCGTCCGCTCCGCAGGCGGCTACGCGGCCAACGTCGAGGCGGTCGTCACGCCGGTTCCCGACGCGATCCCGTTCGACGACGCCCCCGCGGCGCACGTGGAGGACACGCCCGGCACGCCGACGATCGAGTCGCTCGTCGCTTTCGCCAACGCGAACCACCCGCGCACGGACGGCCGCGAGTGGACCGCTGCGGACACCCTCAAGAACGTCGTGCTGTCCCTCACGCACCCGGACGGCTCGAAGGAGCTCGTCGTCGTCGGCCTGCCCGGCGACCGTGAGGTCGACATGAAGCGCCTCGAGGCGTCGCTCGCGCCCGCGGAGGCAGAGCCCGCCGGCGAGGACGAGTTCAAGAAGCACCCGGAGCTCGTCAAGGGGTACATCGGCCCGCAGGCCGTCGGCCGCGCCAACACGGGCGACGAGGAGGGCGTGCGCTACCTGCTCGACCCGCGCGTCGTCCCCGGCACGCGTTGGATCACGGGCGCGAACGCCGTCGACAAGCACGTCTTCGACCTCGTCGCCGGCCGCGACTTCGTGGGTGACGGCACGATCGAGGCCGCCGAGGTGCGCGCCGGCGACCCCGCACCCGACGGCTCGGGCCCGCTCGAGCTCGCGCGCGGCATCGAGATCGGCCACATCTTCCAGCTCGGCCGCAAGTACGCCGAGTCGCTCGGCCTCAAGGTGCTCGATGTCAACGGCAAGCAGGTCACCGTGACGATGGGCTCCTACGGCGTCGGCGTGACCCGTGTGCTCGCGGCGCTCGCGGAGGCGAACCACGACGACTCGGGCCTCACGTGGCCCGCGCACGTCGCCCCGGCGCACGTGCACGTCGTCGCGACGGGCAAGGACGCGGCCGTGTTCGCGGCCGCGGAGAAGGTCGCGACGGAGCTCTCCGCGCGCGGCGTCGAGGTCCTGTACGACGACCGCCCCAAGGTCTCGCCCGGCGTGAAGTTCGCCGACGCCGAGCTCCTGGGCGTCCCGCTCATCGTCGTCGTCGGTCGCGGCCTCGCGGACGGCGTGATCGAGGTGCGCGAGCGCACGAGCACGGAGCGCGTGCAGGTTGCCGTGGACGACGTCGTCGCGCACGTCGAGGAGCTCGTCAGGGCTTTCTGACATCCAGGTCTGGTCGACGGCCGCGGGCGTGCGCCCGCGGCCGTCGTCGTCTCACGAACGCTCGCGCTGCAGCTCGCGCCGGTAGCCCTGCACGGTGACGGCCGTGCAGACCAGCCCCCACACGAGCACGACCGCGACGTGCAGCCACGTGCTCCCGGACAGCTCGGCGCCGAAGCGGCGCACGTCGTCGGCGGGGGCCATCGCTCGCCACGCGAGCTGACCGAAGTGGAAGGTCGGCAGCCAGGGCGCGACGCCCTGGAGGACGTCCGGGAGCTGGCTCGGCGGGAAGAAGAAGCCCGACAGGAACGACAGCGGCAGGAAGACCAGGTTGACGATCGTCGAGGCCGCGCGCGGGCGCGCCCAGTAGGCGATCGCCGCGCCCATCGGCGAGAACACGACCGTGCCGAGGAGGAGCACCCCGACGGTCGCTGCGAGCCGCGCGGGATCGAAGTCCGCGTCGCCCGCGAGGCTCGCGAGCAGCGCGGTCGCGACCGCGATGAGGAGGGTGAACACGAGGTTCACGGCGAGCTTTCCCGCGAAGTAGACGCTCATCGGCATCGGTGTCGCGCGCAGCCGCCGCAGCCACCCGGCCTCGCGCTCGGCAGCGAGCTCCGCGCCGAACGAGAACAACGACTGCGACACGACGCCGTAGCAGGAGAACGACACGAACAGCAGCGCGACGACCGTCGTCCCGCCCGGCAGGGTCGTGCCGGCGTTGGGCAGGCCGAACATCGCGAACAGGATGACGGGCAGCACGACGACGCCGATGAAGTACTCCGGCAGGCGCCGGTAGCGGGTCACCTCGGACGTGACCTGGGCGGCGAGCCGGCGCAGGCGTCCGCCGCTCGGCAGCGCCTCGGGGCTCGGGACGCGGGCGAGGTCCTGGTCGGTGCTCATGCGGTGGCCTCCGGCTGCTCGGGCTGGCTGGTGAGGTGGAGGAACGCCGTCGTCAGGCTCGCCTCGGTCACGAGGAGGTCGACGACGGTCGCGTCGGACGCGAGGAGAGCGCGCAGCGGCGCGACGGCGTCGCTCACGTTGAGCACAGCGGGACGCAGCCCGTCTGCGTCGGGCTCCGCGACGCTCGCGCTGCGGACGCCCGGGAGCGCGTGCAGCGCCTCGGGCGCAGCGTCGGTGCGCAGCGCGACGGTCGTCGCCGCGACGAGGCGCTTGAGCTCGGCGGGGCTCGCGTCCGCGATCACGCGGCCGCGGTCGATCAGGACGACGCGGTCGGCCTCGTCCGCCTCGCTCATGTCGTGCGTCGAGAACACGATCGTGCGGCCGAGGTCGGCGAACGTGCGGACGTAGGACCAGAAGCGCTGCCGCGCGACGACGTCCAGCGCCGCGGTCGGCTCGTCGAGGTACAGGATGTCCGGGTCCCCGACGATCGCCAGCGCGAACGAGAGCCGCTGCCGCTGCCCGCCCGACAGCTGGTTGACGCGCTTGCCTGCGTGCTCGACGAGGTCCGCGCGCTCGAGGACGAACGGCGTCGGCAGGTGCACGGGGTAGTAGGTGCCGACGAGCGTGATCATCTCGGCGACCGTGAGCGAGCCCGGCGCGTCGGTGTCCTGGAGCATCGCGCCCACGCGAGCGCGGACCGACGCGGACTCGGGGTCGGCCCCGAGGACGCGCACCGTGCCCGACGTCGGGCGGCGCAGTCCGAGGAGCATCTCGATCGTGGTCGTCTTCCCCGCGCCGTTCGGGCCGAGGACGGCGACGACCTCGCCCCGGCGGATGGTCAGGTCGATCCCGTCGACGGCGACGACCTCCCCGAAGGTGCGTCTGAGTGCGTGCGCCTCGATCACGGGCGGTGCTGCTGCGGTCATGGCGTCACGCTACCGAGACCTTCGGCGGTGACGGCACAGGCGCGGCGGTGGTGCTGGCTCGACGCCGGTCGCGCTGGCCGGCGCGTCAGCCCTCGGACGCGCGCTCGGGCAGGCCCGGGAAGGCGACCGGCGTGGCGCCCCACGTGAGGGCTGCACCGTAGCTGTCCGTGAGCAGGTCGAGCATCGCGGTGCGCAGCTCGGGGGCGACCTCGGCGACGAGCGTCGCGTAGCTCGTCGCGAGGCCCGTCTCGAGAGCGTGCAGGCCTGAGGTGTCGACCGGGTCCGCGAGAACCCCGTCGGGCAACGCGTAGGCGACCTCGCGCGGGTCCTGGGCCGTGCCGTCGACCTCCGCGAGGCGGGCCCACGCCTCGGCGCGTGCACGGTGCTGGGCGGCGCGCGTGCGGGCGGCGACCCGCTCGGCCTCGGTCACGCGGGCGGAGAGCACCTCGTACGCGTAACCAGCTGCATCCTCCGCCGCGATGAGCGGAAGCAGGTCCGCGTCGACGTCGACGCCTTCCGGGAGCGCGTCAGGCACCTGCGCCGACGCCGGTGCGTCGGTCTCCGGGAGCGTGTCGCCGCCCGCGGCGGCGAGCGTCTGGGCGCGCGTGAGCTGTGCGACGGCGACGGACGCCATGAGCCTCGCGACGGCGTCGTCCTCCTGGGTCGCGAGCGCGCCACGGGCGCGCGCGTAGGACTGCACGAGACGGTCGACGGTCTGCTGGCTGCCCGGCTCGGCGTCGGCCGGCGTGGGCTCGGCGGGGAGCGGGACGCCGTCGGCGTCGAGCAGCCCGGAGACGTACTGGCCGCCGAGCGCGGCGAGGTGCGCGGTCGAGTCGTCGAGGATCGCCTGCAGGTTGTCGCGCTTCCGCTCGACCGCGCGCTTCTCGTCACCCTTCGCGTCGGCTGGCAGGGCCGCGATCGTCGCGCGGGCCTGGGCCTCGACGTCGACGACGTCCTGCACGGCGGCGCGACGGGCGGCCTCGACCGCGTCGGGGACGGGCTGGGTGGGGGAGGGCGTCTCCATGCGCACCCCGCAGCCCGTGAGCACGGCCACCACGGCGGCGGCGGCCGCGAGGCGGCGGAGCCGGCCGGCCGTCAGCCCGCGACGCACGCGTCCCGGGAGCGTCGCGGCGGCGCGCGGGAGGGCCGGCCGCGACGCGGAGGGCAGGAGCTGGTGCTGTTCCATCGCTGCCGATCATGCCACGCGCGACGAGCGTCACCCGGGCACGGCATGCCGCACCCCTGCTGGGCAGATAGGCTGTGCGTGCTGCGCGTACAAGTACACACCGGTCGTCACCAGGTGCAGATGTGCGCCTGGATCCGACAGGAGATGAACATGGCACCAGAGGCCGAGACACCGACGCCGACAGCGGTGGCGAGCGTGATCGCCCCGGTCGTGCGTGCGAGCGGGCTGTTCCTCGAGGACGTCACGATCGTGGGCCCGGCGCAGCGCGCCGTCGTCCGCGTGACCGTGGACCTCGAGGAGGACGAGGTGGGGAGCGTCGACCTCGAGCGTGTCGCTGAGGTCTCCCGCGCCGTCTCGGACGCGCTCGACGCGTCCGACCTGTTCCCGCGTGCCTACCAGCTGGAGGTCTCGAGCCCCGGTACGTCGCGACCCCTCACCGAGCAGCGTCACTTCCGTCGTGCGCGCACGCGTCTCGTGCGGATCGAGCGCACCGAGGGCCAGCCGGTCGTCGGCCGTGTCACGGACGTCGACGGCGACGACGTCGTCCTCGACGTCGAGGGTGACGAGGTGCGCGTGCCCCTCGCGACCGTGCGGCGCGGGCGCATCGAGGTCGAGATGAAGCGGATCGACGAGGTCGATCTCGGACCCGAGGACGAGGAGGCCTGACATGGACATCGACATGACCGCGCTGCGGATGCTCGAGCACGAGCGCGAGCTTCCGCTGGACCTGCTGATCGAGGCCATCGAGCAGGCGCTGCACTCCGCGTACCTGCGCACCCCCGACGCGTACCACAACGCCCGCGTCGTCGTGGACCGCAAGTCCGGGCACGTCACCGTCCTCGCCCGCGAGGAGATCGTCACCGAGGTCGAGCAGGAGGACGGCACGACCCGCACCCTGCGCGAGCTCGGCCCCGAGTTCGACCACACGCCCGCGGGCTTCGGCCGCATCGCGACCGCGACCGCGCGCCAGGTCATCGTGCAGCGCCTGCGCGACGCCGAGGACGACCAGGTGCTCGGCAACTTCCGCGACAAGGAGGGTGAGCTGCTCGGCGGCATCATCCAGCAGGGCCGCGACCCGCGGACCGTCCTCGTCGACGTCGGCGGCACCGAGGCGGTCCTCCCGGCGCACGAGCAGGTCCCGACCGAGAAGTACGTCCACGGCGAGCGTCTGCGCTCGTACGTCCTCGAGGTCGCGCGCGGCCTCAAGGGCCCGCAGATCACGCTGAGCCGCACGCACCCCAACCTCGTGCGACGTCTCTTCGAGATGGAGGTCCCCGAGGTCGCCGACGGCACCGTCGAGATCGTGGCCCTCGCACGTGAGGCAGGTCACCGCACGAAGATGGCCGTCCGCGCGACCGTCCCGGGCGTCAACGCCAAGGGTGCCTGCATCGGCCCGATGGGTCAGCGCGTGCGCGCCGTCATGGCCGAGCTCCACGGCGAGAAGATCGACATCGTCGACTTCCACGAGGACCCCGCGAAGTTCGTCGCGAACGCCCTGTCGCCGTCGCGCGTGTCCTCCGTCGAGATCGTCGACGAGGCCACCCGTTCAGCGCGTGTCGTCGTCCCGGACTTCCAGCTGTCGCTCGCGATCGGCAAGGAGGGCCAGAACGCTCGCCTCGCCGCGAAGCTCACCGGATGGCGGATCGACATCCGTTCTGACGGCGGTGGCGACGGTGTGCCTGCGCCCGAGACTGGACAGGGGCGCTAGACTGGACCGCGTGCAGACGCACACCGGGCCTGCCGTGCCCTCCCTCTATGACCGTGACGGGTCGCAGACCGGGCAGGACCATGCCCCCGGACCCGTCCGGACGTGCGTCGGTTGCCGTGGCACCGGGAAGCGTGCCGAGCTGGTCAGGTTGGTGCGTCAGCGCACCGGTCCGGCCGAGCCGGGTCCCGGGCACGGGGCGGTCCCGGTCGTCGTCGACGAGCGGAAGCGCCTCGCCGGTCGCGGCGCGTGGATCCACCCGGAGCCACGTTGCCTGGAGCTCGCAGAACGACGGCGAGCACCTGCACGAGCGCTCCGCCTCGACGGCCCAGCCGATCTCACGGCGGTGCGCAGCTGGATGAAAGAGCACGAAGGACGCGACGGGCAGCTCCCTGCTGCCGGGCGTCACGAGTCTGGACAGTCACCAAGGAAAGCGGGTCAGACGCCGATGGGCACCCGATGAGTACTCAGCGATGAGCCCCCAGAAATAGATCGGTCCCTCCCTGTCCGGGGATGGGCCTGGACAGGAGAGATGTGGCAAAGATCCGCGTGTACGAGCTCGCCAAGGAGCTCGGTGTGGAGAGCAAGACCATCATGAGCAAGCTGGGCGAGCTCGGTGAGTTCGTCCGGTCGGCGTCGTCGACCATCGAGCCGCCGGTCGTCCGGAAGCTCCGCGACGCCTTCCCGGCAGCCGCCGACGCACCCGCGCCGGCCGCCAAGCCCGCTCGTGCCCCCAAGGCGCCTGCGCGCCCGGCCGCCCCCGCAGAGAAGGCCGCCGAGCCTGCCGCAGACGCGAAGCCGGCACCGGCCCCGGCGGCCGAGGACGCCCCGGCCCCGAAGGCTCCCGCAGCCAAGGCCCCGGCCGCTCCCGCCCCCGCGGCGCCGAGCGCGAAGCCTGCTGCTCCGACCCCTGCCCCCCGGCAGGCCCCGTCCGCGAGCGGTCCCCGCCCGGGCAACAACCCGTTCGCCCCGAGCCAGGGCATGCCGCGCTCGAGCGGTCCCCGCCCGGGCAACAACCCGTTCGCCCCGAGCCAGGGCATGCCGCGTGCCGGCGCCCGCCCCGACGCCCAGGCGGCGCCGTCCGGCGAGCGCTCGGGCGGTCCCCGTCCCGGCGCCCCGCGTCCGGGCGCACCTCGTCCCGGCGCCCCGCGTCCGGGCGGTCCCCGTCCTAACCCGGGCATGATGCCCGGCCGCACGTCCGTCGGCCGCCCCGCACCTGGTGGTGCCGGTGGCCGTCCGGGCGGTGGCGGCGGCGGCCGCGGCGGCTTCAGCCGTCCCGGCGCGCCGGGCGGCGCTCCCGGTGGTGGCGGCGGTTTCGCCGGTCGTCCCGGTGGTGGCGGCGGCCGCGGAGGCGCTGGTCGCGGAAGCACCCAGGGTGCGTTCGGTCGTGCTGGAGGGCGCCCGGTCCGCGGGCGCAAGTCGAAGCGGGCGAAGCGCCAGGAGTTCGAGCAGATGCAGGCGCCGTCGCTCGGCGGCGTGCAGGTGCCTCGTGGCAACGGCAGCACGGTCATCCGTCTGCGCCACGGCTCGTCGCTGAACGACTTCGCCGACAAGATCGACGCGAACCCCGCGTCGCTCGTCACGGTGCTGTTCCACCTCGGTGAGATGGCGACCGCGACGCAGTCGCTCGACGAGGACACGTTCGCGACCCTCGGCGCCGAGCTCGGCTACGTCATCGAGATGGTCTCGGCGGAGGAGGAGGACCGCGAGCTGCTCGGGTCCTTCGACATCGACCTCGAGGGCGAGCTCGCGGAGGAGTCCGACGAGGACCTCCAGGCCCGTCCGCCGGTCGTGACCGTCATGGGTCACGTCGACCACGGAAAGACGCGCCTCCTCGACGCGATCCGCCGTACCGACGTCGTCTCCGGCGAGGCCGGCGGCATCACCCAGCACATCGGTGCGTACCAGGTGCGCCACATGCACGAGGGTGTCGAGCGTGCCCTCACGTTCATCGACACCCCGGGTCACGAGGCGTTCACCGCCATGCGTGCCCGTGGCGCCGAGGTCACCGACATCGCGATCCTCGTGGTCGCGGCCGACGACGGCGTGATGCCGCAGACGGTCGAGGCGCTCAACCACGCCCAGGCCGCCGGTGTGCCGATCGTCGTCGCGGTCAACAAGATCGACAAGGAGTCGGCGAACCCGGCGAAGATCCGTCAGCAGCTCACCGAGTACAACCTGGTGGCCGAGGAGTACGGCGGCGACACGATGTTCGTCGACGTCTCCGCGCGTCAGAACCTCAACATCGACGAGCTGCTCGGCGCGGTCCTCCTCACGGCGGACGCGGCGCTCGACCTGCGTGCGAACCCGAACAAGGACGCCCGCGGCGTCGCGATCGAGGCGAACCTCGACAAGGGCCGCGGTGCGGTCGCGACGGTGCTCGTCCAGCAGGGAACGCTCCACGTGGGCGACTCGATCGTCGCGGGCACGGCCCACGGCCGTGTGCGTGCGATGTTCGACGAGCACGGCAACGCCGTCGAGGCTGCTGGTCCGGCGCGTCCGGTCCAGGTCCTCGGTCTGACGTCCGTGCCGCGTGCAGGCGACTCGTTCCTCGTCGCCCCGGACGACCGCACGGCTCGCCAGATCGCCGAGAAGCGTGAGGCCGCCGAGCGCGCCGCGACGCTCGCGAAGCGCCGCAAGCGCATCAGCCTCGAGGACTTCACGCAGGCTCTCGAGCAGGGCAAGGTCGAGACGCTCAACCTCGTCATCAAGGGTGACGTCTCCGGTGCCGTCGAGGCGCTCGAGGACTCGCTGCTCAAGATCGACGTGGGCGACGAGGTCCAGCTGCGCGTCATCCACCGCGGTGTCGGTGCGATCACGCAGAACGACGTCAACCTCGCGACGGTCGACAACGCCGTCATCATCGGCTTCAACGTCAAGACCGCCGAGCGCGTCGCCGACATGGCGGACCGCGAGGGTGTGGAGATCAAGTTCTACTCGGTCATCTACCAGGCGATCGACGATGTCGAGGCTGCCATGAAGGGCATGCTGAAGCCGGAGTACGAGGAGGTCCAGCTCGGTACCGCCGAGATCCGCGAGATCTTCCGGTCCTCCAAGTTCGGCAACATCGCGGGCTCGATCGTCCGGTCGGGTCTCATCCGCCGCAACGCGAAGGCTCGCGTGCTGCGCGACGGCGTCGTCGTGGGGGACAACCTCACGATCGAGTCGCTCAAGCGGTTCAAGGACGACGCGACCGAGGTCCGCGAGGGCTTCGAGTGCGGTATCGGTCTCGGGTCGTTCAACGACCTGCAGGTCGAGGACGTCATCGAGACGTGGGAGATGCGCGAGAAGCCGCGCTCCTGACGCACGTGACGCCGGGAGGGTCGGACCGACGGTCCGGCCCTCCCGGCGTCCCATCCCAGACAGCACCACCAGAACAGGAGCGACGACATGGTGGATCACCCCCGGGCCCTCAAGGTGGCTGACCGGATCAAGGTCGTGGTCGCGCAGATGCTCGAGACGCGGATCAAGGACCCGCGCCTCGGTTTCGTGACGATCACCGACGTCCGCGTGACGGGCGACCTGCAGAACGCCTCGATCTTCTACACGGTCCTCGGTGACGAGGACGCGCAGGCGGACACCGCGAAGGCGCTCGAGAGCGCCAAGGGCATCATCCGCAGCGAGGTCGGCAAGCAGACGGGCATCCGTCTGACGCCGGCCATCGAGTTCATCCTCGACGCCGTCCCTGAGACCGCGGCGCTGCTCGACTCGGCGCTCCTCGAGGCGCGCCGTCGTGACGCCGAGCTCGAGAAGATCCGTCGCGAGGCCAAGTTCGCCGGCGACGCCGACCCGTACAAGAAGCCGCGGGACGAGGACGACGACGCCTGAGCGTCGACGTCGCGCACGACGAGAGGGCCGGACCTGCCGCACGGCGGGTCCGGCCCTCTCATGCGTGCGCGACCGTCCTGCGGACGCCGACCGCCCGCGGCGTCGGCCCGGCCGCGCCGCTGATAACGTTGAGACCCGTGACCCCCAGCCCTCAGCGCCGTCCGGACACCCGGACCTGGCCCCCCGCGCCCGACGGCATCCTCGTCGTCGACAAGCCCTTCGGCTGGACGAGCCACGACGTCGTCGCCAAGGTCCGCTATCTCGCCCGCACCCGCAAGGTCGGGCACGCCGGCACGCTCGACCCGATGGCGACCGGAGCCCTCGTGATCGGCATCGGACGGGCGACGCGCCTGCTGACGTACGTCGTCGGCGCCGACAAGGAGTACCGCGCGACGATCCGCCTCGGTGAGACGACGACGACGGACGACGCGCAGGGCGACCAGGTCGCGGTGGTCGACGCGTCGAGCGTGACCGAGGACGCGGTGCGCGACGGCGTCGCGCGGCTCACGGGCGACATCCTGCAGGTTCCGAGCACGGTCTCGGCGATCAAGGTCGACGGCAAGCGCGCGTACGCGCTCGCCCGGTCGGGGGAGACCGTCGAGCTCGACGCCCGTCCCGTGACGGTTGCGCGCTTCGACGTGCTCGAGCTGCGCCGCGTCGACGTGGACGGCCGCTCGGTGCTCGACGTCGACGTCGTCGTCGCGTGCTCGTCCGGGACGTACGTGCGCGCGCTCGCGCGCGACCTCGGGACCGACCTGGGGGTCGGAGGGCACCTGACGATGCTCCGCCGCACGCGGGTCGGCGGCTACGCCGTCGAGGACGCCCCCACGGTCGACGAGCTCGTGGTCGCCGCGCAGGAGCGCGACGAGGCTCTTCCCGTGCTGCCGCTCGCGCGCGCCGCGCGAGCGATCATGGCCTCGCGCGAGCTGACCGACGTCGAGGTCGTCGAGCTGCTGCACGGCCGCCGGATCGCCCGCCAGGGCGAGGAGGAGGGCGCCCCCGTCGCGGCGGTCGCCCCGGACGGGTCCCTCGTGGCCGTGACCGAGGTCGCCGGCGAGAAGCTTCAGCCACTCGCGGTGCTCGGCACGCTCGAGGACCTCGCTGCCAGGACTTCCGGCACTACCGTGCCGGACCGTGCGGGTGCGACCCGCGGGCAGGAGCAGCCGTGAAGGTCTGGAACGGGTTGACGGAGGTCCCGGACGACCTCGGCCCCACGGTCGTGACGATCGGTAACTTCGACGGCGTGCACCGCGGGCACGCGGAGGTGCTGCGGAGCGTCGTCGACCAGGCGCGCGAGCGTGGTCTGACGTCGGTCGCGGTGACGTTCGTGCCGCACCCGCGCGCCGTGCACCAGCCGGAGAACGCGCCCGAGCTGCTGACGAGCCCTGCGCAGCGCCTCGAGCTGCTCGCGGCGCTCGGGCTCGACGCCGTCCTCGTGATCGACTACACGCTCGAGTTCGCGCGGCAGTCGCCGCAGGAGTTCGTCGAGTCGTGCTTCGTCCGCGGGCTGCACGCGGCGCGCGTCGTCGTCGGGCACGACGTGCGGTTCGGGTGGGGAAACTCGGGGACGCTCGCGACCCTCGAGGAGCTCGGGGTGCAGCACGGCTTCGAGGTCGTCGCGATCGAGGACCTCGGGCTCGGGGGCGGGCGCTGGTCGTCGACGAGCGCGCGCAACCTGCTCGTCGACGGCGACGTCGCGCGCGCTGCGCAGGTGCTCGGTCGCAACCACCGGGTGCGCTCGACGGTCGTGCACGGTGACGCGCGGGGGAGGACGATCGGCTACCCGACGGCGAACCTCGGCTGGCCGATCGAGGGGCACGTCCCGGCCGACGGTGTGTACGCGGGTCGCCTGCGGCGCGACGCGGCGCCCGAGGGCACGCCGGTCGAGGACCTCGTGCTGCCGGCGGCGATCTCGATCGGCACCAACCCGACGTTCGAGGGTGTCGAGCGTCGGGTCGAGGCGTACGTCCTGGACCGTACCGACCTGGACCTGTACGGGGAGGTCGTCGAGCTCGAGCT
This sequence comes from Flavimobilis soli, assembly GCF_002564025.1. Classification (NCBI taxonomy): domain Bacteria; kingdom Bacillati; phylum Actinomycetota; class Actinomycetes; order Micrococcales; family Jonesiaceae; genus Flavimobilis; species Flavimobilis soli. Next base: position 699,064 of record NZ_PDJH01000001.1, on the reverse strand, counting down.
CGTCGAGCACCTGCGCCCGACGCTGCGCTTCGACTCGGTCGAGGCGCTCGTCGAGCGGATGGCCGAGGACGTCGCGCGCTGCCGTGAGGTGCTCGAGCACCGCTGACCTCGTCGAACGTCGGGGGCCCGGGCGGGCGCACGAACCGCGGGTCGTCGAGGGCCTGCGCGGTGTGGTGGAAGGTGCTCGTGTGACTGTGCGCCGTGCGTTATCGTGCAACTCGGACGGGCTCGTCTGCTGATTCTCGCGCCCTCCGCGCCGATAGGCACCAGGGCGGCCACCCCCGAGGCCGCACGAGAGGGAGAAGCATGCGCAGGATCGTCCCGGTCGTCCTCACGGCCGCGCTCACCATCACCGGGGTGGCGCTGCCGGTCGTCACGCTCCCCGTCGCCGCCGCATCACCCGTGAGCCCGGAGCTCACGACGCTGCCGCTCGACGGGATCGACCCCGAGGCGGCGGCCGACCCCACCGCGATCGAGGCGCCTGTCGACCCCGAGACGACGGACCCGCAGCTCGTGCGTGACCTCGCCGTCGCCGAGGCGCAGGAACCGGAGGGCGTCCACGACGACCACGCCGAGGAGGTCGAGCCGCTCGCCTCCGTCCAGGACGAGGACCTCGCAGCGTTGAGCGCACTCGAGCGCACCGACCCGTTCACGGTCGCCGGTGTCACGTGGGACGCCGCGAGCACCGAGGAGGTCACCGAGGTCGTCGTGCGGATCCGTGAGCACGGTGCGTGGGGGGAGTGGACGACGCTGCCCGCCTCCGAGGGGCTCGCGGACTCCGACCGCACCGGCACCGAGCCGATCGCGTCGGCAGGCGCGGACGGCATCCAGGTGCGTGTGCGCACGGTCAGCGGCGACGCGCCGTCGGGCCTGCGCATCGAGCTCGTCGACGCGGGCGACTCGGCGGCCGACGCCGTCGCGACGTCGTCGTCCGGGCCCGCGGCGACCGCCGCTGCCGCGAACGGCTACGAGATCGAGCCGACGATCGTCACGCGCAAGAAGTGGGGCGCCGACGAGTCGCTCCGCCGCGGCTGGGGCACCCCCGACCAGTCGGCCGTGCTCAACGCGATGTACGTGCACCACACCGTCAACTCGAACTCCTACAGCAAGGGCGACGGCCCCAAGCTCGTGCGCGGCATCTACGCGTACCACACCCAGAGCATGAAGTGGCCGGACATCGGCTACCAGTTCCTCGTCGACAAGTACGGCAACCTCTACGAAGGGCGCTACGGCGCGATCGACACGCTGCCGATCGGCGCGCAGGCGGGCGGCTACAACACGACGACGATCGGCATCTCGGCGATCGGCAACTTCGAGACGGGCAAGCCCACCGCGAAGATGGTCACCGCGATCTCGAAGCTCCTCGCCTGGAAGGCGTACCAGCACGGTCTCGACCCGAAGGGCAAGACCCAGCTCGTGACCGGGACGAGCACCAAGAGCGGCGTGCACGCGAAGCCCGGGCAGGTCGTCACGGTCAACGTCATCCAGGGCCACCGGGACACGAACATCACGGCGTGCCCCGGCAAGTACCTCTACGCCGAGCTCCCCGCGATCCGCACCGAGGTCAAGAAGCTCGTGGACAAGGCGGTCGCGACGCACGGCAAGGCCGGCACCGCGCTCGCTGCACCGGCCGTGACCACGCACAGCGCGCGGCAGAACCCCGCCCACCTCGACGCGAGCTCGACGTACTCGTGGCAGGCGGTGCCCGGCGCCGTTCGGTACGAGCTGATCACGCGCGTGGGCAGCCACGGCAACGCCATGACGGACTCCCGCGGCTGGGGGACCTACGCGAGCGTCACCGGCACGTCGGCGACCGTGTCGCTCGACGCGGGAGCGAACCGGATCGTCGCCGTGCGCGGCGTCGACTCCGCGGGCCGCCGCGGCGCGCTCAGCGTCCTGACACAGACCGCCCGTCCCGTCGCGACGTCGGCCATCACCTGGTCCTCGAAGATCGGCTGGACCAAGGAGTCCGGCAACAACGCCGTCAACGGCAACCTGCGGTCCACGAACGTCGCAGGCGCGAGCCTCGCCGTCGCGAACGTGCGAGACGCCCGGCGCGTCGTCGTCCACGGCGAGGCCGGGCCCGGCTACGGCCGCACGCAGGTGCTGCTCGGAGACACGCCGCTCGGCACGCTCAGCTGGTCGGCGTCCAAGGTCGACCGCGCGGCCGCGCGCGTCCTCGACCTCCCCGCGGCGACGAGCGGCCGTATCCGTCTCGTCACGCTCGACGACGCACGCGTCGCCGTCAGCTCGCTCGCGTTCCCGCGCTTCACCGCGACGACGACGGCCCCGCCCGCGCAGGCGTCGACCACGCTCGCCAAGCCGGCGCTCACCAAGCCGGGCGCGACCGTGGCGCCCGTCCGGCTCTCGCCGTCGGCCACCCTGCGCTGGGCCGCCGTGCCCGGCGCCAAGAGCTACCAGGTCCAGGTGCGCACCGCGGCCCACGGCAAGGCCTACGGCGCGTGGAAGACGGTCGCGACCACGACGTCACGCAAGCACGTCATCACCCTCGAGGACGGCGTGACCGCCCAGGTGGGAGTCCGCGCGGTCGCGCCGGGGAAGAAGACGTCGGCCCGTGCGGTGTTCCCGACGATGACCCGGCCCGTCGCCACCTCGAAGCTCGTCCGGTCCACGGGCGCCAAGAAGTGGAGCAAGGTCAAGCACGGCTCCTTCTTCCGTGACCTCGCCTTCTCGACGAACAAGAAGGGCGCGACCCTCAAGGTCAAGAAGGCGAAGGACGTCCGCACGATCCAGGTCACCGCGGCCAAGGGCAAGGGCTACGGGCGGATCGCGGTCTACGCCGGCAAGACGAAGGTCAAGACGTTCTCGCTCGCGTCGAGCAAGACCAAGCGTCTGAGCAGGCTGACGGTGAAGCTGCCCCGGGCGTTCTCCGGCACGATCAGCGTGAAGTCCCTCGATGCGAAGACCGTGCGCGTGAGCGCCGTCACGACGGCGCGCTGAGCAGGGCCTACGTTCGCTGGTGCCCGCCTGATAGGATCGGTGTGCCGTCATAGCGGCCGCGGACAGAGAGAGCCCGGGTGAACCAGCCCCAGGGCGCCGCGCAACGAGAAGAAACACAAGGAGAGCCGTGCCCCTCGACAAGGCCACCAAGCAGGCCATCATGACCGAGTACGCCACCCACGAGGGTGACACCGGTTCGCCCGAGGTCCAGATCGCGATGCTGACGCAGCGCATCAAGGACCTGACCGAGCACCTCAAGGAGCACAAGCACGACCACCACAGCCGTCGTGGTCTGCTCCTCCTCGTCGGCCAGCGCCGTCGCCTCCTCGGCTACCTGCAGAAGGTCGACATCAACCGCTACCGCAGCCTGATCGAGCGCCTCGGTCTGCGCCGCTGATCCGACACCTCACCAGCCCGGGCCCCTCAGGGTCCGGGCTGGCGTAGTGTCACCGTCCTGACGAAGACTCGTTCGTCACCATCTGAACCGCCGCCCTGACTGTCTCGTCCGGTCCTCGGTAGTGGCTCCCGTCAGCGTGAACACGTTGCGTGGGCCTCGATCGAAGACCGTCGGGAGCAGGGCGGGAGACGAGAGGAGGGCACCCGTGGAGGGTCCCGAGATCCAGTTCGCCGAAGCAACGATCGACAACGGTCGTTTCGGCACCCGCACCGTCCGCTTCGAGACGGGCCGCCTCGCCAAGCAGGCAGCCGGCGCAGTCGCCGCCTACCTCGACGGCGAGACCATGCTCCTGTCGGCCACGACGGCCGGCAAGCACCCCAAGGAGCAGTTCGACTTCTTCCCCCTGACGATCGACGTCGAGGAGCGCCAGTACGCCGCGGGCAAGATCCCCGGCTCGTTCTTCCGTCGCGAGGGCCGTCCCTCGACCGAGGCGATCCTCGCGTGCCGCCTCGTCGACCGCCCCCTGCGCCCGCTCTTCGTCAAGGGCCTGCGCAACGAGGTCCAGGTCGTCCTGACCGTCATGGCGATCCACCCGGACGACTCGTACGACGTCCTCGCGATCAACGCCGCCTCGGCGTCGACGCAGCTCTCCGGACTGCCGTTCTCCGGCCCGGTCGCCGGTGTCCGCATCGCGCTGATCGACGGTCAGTGGGTCGCGTTCCCGCGCTACTCCGAGCGCGAGCGCGCCACGTTCGACATGGTCGTCGCCGGCCGCGTCGTCGGTGACGACGTCGCGATCGCGATGATCGAGGCCGAGGCGCCCGAGGCGTCCTGGACCCTCATCCACGACGAGGGTGCCGTCGCGCCGACCGAAGAGGTCGTCGCCCAGGGTCTCGAGGCGGCCAAGCCGTTCATCAAGTCCCTCGTCGAGGCGCAGCAGGAGCTCGCGGCCCGTGCCGCGAAGGAGACCCAGGTCTTCCCGACGTTCCCCGACTACCAGGACGACGCGTACGCCGCCGTCGAGGGCGCCGCGACGGCGAGCCTCGGCGAGGCCCTCTCGATCGCCGACAAGCAGGCTCGCGAGGCTCGCCTCGACGAGATCAAGGCCGAGGTCGTCGAGCAGCTCTCCGCCCAGTTCGAGGGTCGCGAGAAGGAGCTCTCCGCCGCGTACCGCTCGGTGCAGAAGAAGCTCATCCGCCAGCGCATCCTCACGGACGGCTTCCGCATCGACGGCCGTGGCCTGCGTGACATCCGCACGCTCTCGGCCGAGGTCGAGGTCCTCCCGCGCGTGCACGGCTCGGCGCTCTTCGAGCGCGGCGAGACGCAGATCCTCGGCGTCACGACGCTCAACATGCTCCGCATGGAGCAGCAGCTCGACACGCTCGCGCCCGAGACGCGCAAGCGCTACATGCACCACTACAACTTCCCGCCCTACTCGACCGGTGAGACCGGTCGCGTCGGCTCGCCGAAGCGTCGCGAGATCGGCCACGGTGCTCTCGCCGAGCGCGCGCTGATCCCCGTGCTCCCGAGCCGCGAGGAGTTCCCGTACGCGATCCGCCAGGTCTCCGAGGCCCTCGGCTCCAACGGCTCGACCTCGATGGGCTCCGTCTGCGCCTCGACGCTGTCGATGCTCAACGCCGGTGTGCCGCTGCGCGCCGCCGTCGCGGGCATCGCGATGGGCCTCGTCTCCGACACCGTCGACGGTGAGACCCGCTACGCGGCGCTCACCGACATCCTCGGTGCCGAGGACGCCTTCGGCGACATGGACTTCAAGGTCGCCGGTACGCGCGAGTTCGTCACGGCCATCCAGCTCGACACGAAGCTCGACGGCATCCCCGCCGACGTGCTCGCCGGCGCGCTGACCCAGGCCAAGGAGGCTCGCCTCGCGATCCTCGACGTCATCAACGAGGCGATCGACACGCCCGACGAGATGTCGCCGAACGCCCCGCGCGTCATCGCCGTCAAGGTCCCCGTCGACAAGATCGGCGAGGTCATCGGCCCGAAGGGCAAGATGATCAACCAGATCCAGGACGAGACCGGCGCCGACATCTCCATCGAGGACGACGGCACCGTCTACATCGGCGCGACCGACGGCCCCTCGGCCGAGGCCGCCCGTGCGGCGATCAACGCGATCGCCAACCCGCACGTCCCCGAGGTCGGCGAGCGCTTCGTCGGCACGGTCGTCAAGACGACCTCGTTCGGCGCGTTCATCTCGCTGTCCCCGGGCAAGGACGGTCTGCTGCACATCAGCCAGATCCGCAAGCTCGTCGGTGGCAAGCGCGTCGAGAACGTCGAGGACGTGCTGTCGATCGGCCAGAAGGTCCAGGTCGAGATCGGCGAGGTCGACCCGCGCGGCAAGCTGTCGCTGCACGCGGTCATCGAGGGCGAAGAGTCCGGCGACGAGCAGGCCGACGCCTGACGTGAGCTGGGACCTTCCCCTCACCCGGGCCGGAGAGCCCGGTAGCGAGCTCACCGCCGGGCAGGACGGCGCCGTCATCAGGCGCTCGATCCTGCCCGGCGGGGTCCGGGTCATCACGGAGTCGATGCCCGGCCAGCGCTCCGCATCGATCGGTGCCTGGGTGCCCGTCGGTTCTCGAGACGAGACCGACGGGCACTTCGGTTCGACGCACTTCCTCGAGCACCTGCTCTTCAAGGGCACGGCCCGCCGCAGCGCGCTCGACATCGCCGAGTCGTTCGACGCCGTCGGCGGCGAGGCCAACGCCGCGACCGGCAAGGAGCACACCTGCTACTACGCACGCGTGCTCGACACCGACCTGCCCATGGCGGTCGACGTGATCACCGACATGGTGACCTCCGCGCGCATCGACGCGAACGAGCTCGAGACCGAGCGCGGCGTCATCCTCGAAGAGCTCGCGATGAACGACGACGACCCGAGCGACGTCGTCCACGAGGAGTTCTCCAAGGCCGTCCTCGGGGACAACCCGCTCGGACGCCCGATCGGCGGCACGCCCGCGACGATCAACGCCGTCCCGCGGGACGCGGTGTGGGAGCACTACCGCTGGCACTACCGCCCCGAGACCCTCGTCGTGTCCGCCGCGGGCAACGTCGACCACGACGTGCTCTGCGCACAGGTGGCCGACGCCCTCGTCGCAGGCGGCTGGGACCTCGACCCCGCGAACGCTCCGCGGCCGCGCCGCACCGACTCGATCGACGATCTCGGCGAGATCCCACGTGGCGTCGAGTGCGACGTGCACCGTCCCGTCGAGCAGGCGAACGTCGTGCTGGGCTGCCTCGGCCTCAGCGCGACCGACGACCGCCGCTACGCGATGACCGTCCTCAACGCCGTCCTCGGTGGCGGGATGTCCTCGCGCCTCTTCCAGGAGATCCGCGAGCGTCGTGGCCTCGCGTACTCGACGTACTCGTTCGCCTCCGGCTTCGGCGGGACCGGCATCTTCGGCCTCTACGCAGGCTGCGCGCCCAGCAAGGTCGACGAGGTCACCGCGCTGCTCGCGACCGAGCTCGAGAAGCTCGCCGACGGCGGCATCACCGCGACCGAGCTCGAGCGCAGCCGCGGCCAGCTCTCCGGTGGTCTCGTCCTCGGCCTCGAGGACTCGGGCTCCCGCATGAGCCGGCTCGGCAAGGCCGAGCTCGTGCACGGCGAGCTGCAGAGCCTCGAGGAAGCGCTCGAGCGCATGCGCTCGGTCACCGCGGAGGAGGTCCAGACCCTCGCGAAGGAGCTCGCCTCCCGCGACCGGACGATCGTGCGCGTCGGCCCGTTCGGCGGCTGACGACCCGGCACGCAGACGACAGCACGGAGCCCCGGCGGGCCTGCTCGCCGGGGCTCCGTCGTCCCCGGGAGAGGCGCGGCGTCCCGGCGCGCGAGCCGTGCCGCAGGACGGACGCGACCGACGCCCGACCGCGCGGCGGCTAGGGTGAACCTCGTGACGAACCAGACCACCACCCCTCTCAAGGTCGCCGTCCTCGGAGCCGCCGGTCGCATGGGCCAGACCGTGTGCGCCGCGGTCGACGGTGCCCCCGACCTCGAGCTCGTCGCCCGCGTCGACGCGGGCGACGACGTCGCCGCCGTCGTCCGCGAGAGCGGGGCCGACGTCGCGATCGACTTCACCGTCCCCTCCGTCACCGAGACGAACGTCCACGCCGCCCTCGACGCGGGCGCGCACGTCGTCGTCGGCACGACAGGCTGGGACGACGACTCCCGCGGCCGCGTGAGCGAGCACCTCGAGCGCCTCGCGCAGGCCGGAACGCCGCGCGGCGTCCTGATCGCACCCAACTTCGGTCTCTCCGCCGTTCTCGCGATGACGTTCGCGGCGAAGGCGGCACGCTACTTCGAGTCGGTCGAGGTCATCGAGCTGCACCACCCGGACAAGGTCGACGCGCCGTCGGGCACCGCCCGGCACACCGCGCACGCGATCGCCGCGGCGCGCGCGGAGGCCGGCGTCGCGCCGAGCCCCGACGCCACGGAGACGGGCTGGGAGGCGCGCGGAGCCGACGTCGAGGGCGTCCGGGTGCATGCGGTGCGGCTGCGTGGCCTCGTCGCCCACGAGGAGATCCTCTTCGGCAACACCGGCGAGCAGCTGTCGATCCGACAGGACTCGTTCGACCGCGTCTCGTTCATGCCCGGCGTCCTGCTCGCCGTCCGCGAGGTCGTGTCGCGCCCCGGGCTGACCGTCGGCCTCGAGAAAGTCCTGGACCTCTCCTGAGGGCCCCGAGCATGCGTCGCGGAGTCCTTCCTGCGGTCGTCGTCACCGCGCTGTTCGGCCTGTACCTCTGGGCGGTCGTGGGCAAGGGGATCGCGCTCGTGCGCACGGGCGACCCGTTCGGCGTGACGATGGGGCTCGCCGCGCTCGTCGCGCCGCTCGTGTGCCTCGGGCTGATCGTCCGCGAGTGGCAGCTCGCGTTCACGGTGCAGAAGATGGCCGACCTGCTCGCCGAGCGCGGCGAGCTCCCGGTCGACGACCTGCCGCGCTCGCCGGGCGGTCGCATCGACCGCGCCGCCGCGGACGCGGCGTTCGAGGTCGCGCGGGCCCGCGCGGAGGCGGAGCCGGACAGCTGGAAGGCCTGGTACCTCCTGTCCTTCGCGTACGACGCCGCGGGGGACCGCAAGCGCGCCCGCGCAGGCCTGCGGAAGGCGTCCGCGCTGTTCCGCGCAGCCGAGCGCTAGCCGGGCGACGCTCTAGAGCGCCGCGCTCCAGCGCGCCTCGCGGACGTCCTTGACTCCCGTCGCGAGCACCCGGGTGCGCCCGTCAGGGCCGAGGCCTGCGCCTGCGAGGAACTGCTCGCGCCCGGTGTCGCCGTCGAGCACCCACGTCACGACCTCCTCCGCGCCGTCGGACCGCAGCCGGTCCACGCCCGCCATGAGCAGGCGGGAGCCGTGCCCGCCGCGGCGGTGCTCGGGAAGCACCTCGAGCGACACGAGCTGTCCCGGTGCGACGGCGCAGAAACCCACGACGGTCGGCCCGGCGCACGCGACGAGCACGGCGAAGCCGGGCCCGGGCGGAGCGGTGATCGCGTCGCGCCACTGCGCCCGGATGCGCTCGGCGTCAAGCTTCTCGAGCACGTCCTCGGTGAGGACCTCCGCGTGCGTCGCGGCCCAGGCCGAGAGCTGGATTCGGGCGACGGCGTCCTCGTCGCCGGGAACCGCTGGGCGGACCGAGACGTCAGCGGTGGGGGAGAACAGGCTCATCCCTCTAGTCTCCCTCACGGACCGGCCTGCGGCCGTCCTGCAGACACGCCGGAGCGCCGCGGACATGCCCCGCCCGACGGCGTCGACCGGACTACGATCTGGCTCATGACCGCCCCCTCGCGCGACACCGTCATCGACACCCAGTACGAGGACCTGCTCCGGCACGTCATGGAGAACGGGACGCCCAAGTCGGACCGCACGGGGACGGGGACGCGCAGCGTCTTCGGGCACCAGATGCGCTACGACCTGTCACGCGGCTTCCCGCTCGTCACGACGAAGCGCGTGCACGTGCGGTCGGTCGTCGGCGAGCTCCTGTGGTTCCTGCGCGGCGACTCGAACGTGGGCTGGCTGCAGGAGAACGGCATCCGCATCTGGAACGAGTGGGCGGACGCCGACGGGGAGCTCGGACCCGTGTACGGCGTCCAGTGGCGCTCGTGGCCGACGCCGGACGGCGGCCACGTCGACCAGCTCGCGCAGGTCCTCGAGACTCTGCGGACGGACCCGGACTCGCGCCGGATCATCGTCTCGGCGTGGAACGTCGGCGAGCTCGACGCGATGGCGCTCGCGCCGTGCCACGCGTTCTTCCAGTTCTACGTCGCTGACGGCAGGCTCTCGTGCCAGCTGTACCAGCGCTCCGCCGACCTCTTCCTCGGCGTGCCGTTCAACATCGCGTCCTATGCGCTGCTGACGCACATGGTCGCGGCGCAGGTCGGGCTCGAGGTCGGCGACTTCGTCTGGACGGGCGGGGACTGCCACATCTACGACAACCACCACGAGCAGGTGCGCGAGCAGCTTTCGCGCGAGCCGTACCCGTTCCCGACGCTCGAGCTGAGGCCCGCACCGTCGCTCTTCGACTACACGTTCGACCACGTCGTCGTGCACGGGTACGAGCACCACCCGTCGATCAGCGCGCCGGTCGCGGTATGACCGCGGGCCGGCTCGGCATGATCTGGGCGCAGGACCGCGCCCGCGGGATCGGCCGCGACGGCGACCTGCCGTGGCACCTCCCGGAGGACATGGCGCACTTCCGCGAGACGACGCGCGGGCGGCCGGTCATCATGGGGCGGCTGCAGTGGGAGTCGCTGCCCGAGCGGTTCCGGCCGCTGCCCGGCCGGGAGAACGTCGTGCTGACGCGCAACCCCGGCTACGAGGCGCCCGGTGCGCTCGTCGTCACGGACCTCGCGGAGGCGCTCGAGCACGTGCGCGGCCAGGACGCGTGGGTCGTCGGCGGGGGACAGGTCTACGAGCTCGCGATGCCGCACGCGGACGTGCTCGTCGTGACGACGATCGACACGCTGACCGAGGCGGACACGTTCGCGCCTGAGATCGACGAGGACGAGTGGCGGGTCGTGCACCGCGAGCCCGCGCGGGGGTGGACGACCGCCGCGAACGGCATGCGCTTCGCGATCACCCGGTACGAGCGCGCAGGCGCTTAGCCGCGTGTGGTCCAGGGCCGGCCACCCGGGAGCGACCAGTGAGGGAGTGAGCGGGCTGGGCGCAGCTCGGCAGTTCGCCTGGCCGTCCGGGCGAGGCGTTGCTCGGCACGACCATGCGTGCGCGGTTAGTGCGCCTCGGGCGCCGCGAGCATCTCCGAGACGGGGACGAAGCGGTACCCGTCCGCCGTGAGCGTCGCGACGAGACGCTCGACCTCGACGAACAGCGGCTCGGCGGGCGTCCCACGACCGTCGTGGCACAGGACGATCATGCCCGGGCTCGCGGTCTCGATGTCACGGTCGACCTTCGCGGCGGCGCCGTCGGTCGGCAGGTGGTGCGACCACAGCGCGACGTCGTACCCGTGCTCCGATGCTGCCCACAGGCCGGGCGAGTCGATGCGGCCCCACGGCGGACGTACGAGCCTCGGCGTCGCACCGGTGTGCTCGACGATCGCCTCGTGGGTGCGACGCACGTCGTCGAGAAGGGGCTCGGGCTCGAGGATCGTCATGTCCTTGTGGTCCCAGCCGTGGCTCGCGATCTCGTGCCCGGCCGCGACGGTCGCGCGAGCGACGTCGGGGTGCGCGACGACGTGCGAGCCGAGCGCGAAGAAGGTCGCGCGGGCGTCGTGCCGGGCGAGCAGGTCGAGCACCATCGGCGTCCAGCGCGGGTCGGGCCCGTCGTCGAACGTCAGGCAGGCGAGCCGCTCGGCGGGGTGGCCGCGCCACACGACGCGGGAGTCGCGGCGCGTCGTCTGGAGCTCCGGGCGGGGCGAGACGCGGTAGGTAGGGCTGTGCTTGCGCGGACGACGCGCGACGGCATCGGACGCCGTATAGGTCGAGGCGGCGGCGAGCGCGGCCGCGGTCAGCGTGCTCGTCAGCACACGGCGGCGAGAGACTCCCTGGCCGTCGCGCGCGGTGCGCTCGTCCTGCGGCGCGGGCGCGCCTGTCTCAGGCGATCCCGCGCGCGTCATGACAAGGTTGTTCCCTGTTCCTGCCCCCATGGTGCGGGAGGATAGCAGTTGCATCCCGTCAGGCGCGGAGACGCGACGCGGGACAAGACCGCGCCCGCAGGCGCGGCGCGGTAGGTTGTCACCATGCCTGCACAGACCCCTGCGCGCCCGTTCGGCGCAGTGCTCACCGCCATGGTCACCCCGATGCGGATCGACGGGGAGGTGGACATCGAGGCCGCGGTGCGGCTCGCCACCCACCTGGTCGACCACGGGCACGACGGGCTCGTGCTCAACGGCACGACGGGCGAGTCCCCGACGACGCACGCCCCCGAGAAGGCCGAGCTCGTCACCGCCGTCGTCGAGGCGGTCGGTGACCGCGCGCGGATCGTCGCAGGTGCAGGGTCCAACGACACCGCGCACGCCGTGCGCATGGCCGAGCAGGCCGCTGCCGCGGGAGCGCACGGCCTCCTCGTCGTGAGCCCGTACTACTCGCGGCCGAGCCAGGAGGGCGTCTACCGCCACACGCTCGCCGTCGCCGAGGCGACGGACCTGCCGGTCATGCTCTACGACGTCCCGGCCCGCACCGGCGTCCGCTTCGCCCCCTCCACGATCGCCCGGCTCGCCGAGCACGAGAACGTCGTGGCGATCAAGGACGCCACGGGCGACATCTACGGGGCGTCCAAGCTCATCGCGTCGACCGGCCTCGCCTGGTACTGCGGTGACGACTCCCTCTACCCCGCCTACCTCGCGTACGGCGCGAGCGGCATCGTCTCGGTCGCCGGCCACCTCGTCGGCGACCAGCTCGCCGAGATCACCGCAGCCTTCGACGCGGGCGACCACGCTCGCGCCTGGCGCGTGTTCTCGACCATCACGGAAGCGATCGACGCCGTCAACGGCGCGGGCTTCCAGGCCGTCATGGCCAAGGCAGCGCTCGAGATCCTCGGCCTGCTGCCGAACCGTATTCTTCGGCTGCCCCAGGTGGCAGCCACCGATGACGAGGTCGCCGGCGTGCGCAGCCACCTGGTGGCTGCCGGCCTGGTCGACTGAGCCGAACGAAAGGCACCACGTTGAGCCACTCCCACCCCGAGCTTCCCGCACCGCCCCCTCTGGCACCCGGCGCACTGCGCGTCGTGCCTCTCGGCGGGCTGGGCGAGGTCGGCCGGAACATGGCGGTCCTCGAGCACGAGGGACGCCTGCTGATCATCGACTGCGGGGTGCTGTTCCCCGAGGACCACCAGCCCGGCGTCGACCTGATCCTCCCTGACTTCGACTACATCAAGGACCGTCTCGACGACATCGAGGCGATCGTCCTGACGCACGGCCACGAGGACCACATCGGTGGCGTGCCGTACCTCCTGCGCCTGCGCCGTGACATCCCGCTCGTCGGTTCGCAGCTCACGCTCGCCTTCATCGAGGCGAAGCTCAAGGAGCACCGCATCACCCCGCTGACCCTCACGGTCAAGGAGGGGCAGACCGAGAAGCTCGGCGTCTTCGACTGCGAGTTCGTCGCGGTCAACCACTCGATCCCCGACGCGCTCGCGGTCGCGGTGACCACGTCGGCGGGCACGGTCCTGCACACGGGCGACTTCAAGATGGACCAGCTCCCGCTCGACGGGCGCGTGACCGACCTGCGCGCCTTCGCGCGGCTCGGCGAGAAGGGGGTCGACCTGTTCATGGTCGACTCCACGAACGCCGAGGTCCCGGGCTTCGTCACGAACGAGACGGAGATCGGCCCGGTCCTCGACTCGGTGTTCGACACGTGCGAGAAGCGCATCGTCGTCGCGTCGTTCGCATCCCACGTGCACCGCGTCCAGCAGGTCCTCAACGCCGCGCACTCCCACGGCCGCCGCGTCGCGTTCGTCGGCCGGTCGATGGTCCGCAACATGGGGATCGCCGCCGAGCTGGGGTACCTCGACGTGCCCGAGGGCCTGCTCATCGACATCAAGAAGATCGACACGCTGCGTGACGACCAGGTCGTGCTCATGTGCACCGGCTCGCAGGGCGAGCCGATGGCCGCGCTGTCGCGCATCGCGAACCGCGACCACAAGGTCTCGGTGGGCCCCGGTGACACGGTGATCCTCGCGTCGTCGCTCATCCCGGGCAACGAGAACTCGGTGTTCCGCGTCATCAACGGCCTCACGCGCCTCGGCGCGCGCGTCGTGCACTCGGGCAACGCCAAGGTGCACGTCTCGGGGCACGCGTCGGCAGGCGAGCTCCTGTACTGCTACAACATCCTGCGCCCGAAGAACGTCATGCCGGTCCACGGCGAGGTGCGACACCTCGTGGCTAACGGTGCGCTCGCCGTGCGGACGGGCGTCCCCCCGGAGCGCGTCGTGCTCGCCGAGGACGGGTTCGTCATCGACCTCGTCGACGGCAAGGCGTCGATCGTCGGTGCTGTCCCGTGCGGCTACGTCTACGTCGACGGCTCGAGCGTCGGCGAGCTGACGGACGCCGAGCTCAAGGACCGTCGCATCCTCGGTGAGGAGGGCTTCATCTCCCTCTTCGCGGTGATCGACTCGGGTACCGGCAAGGTCCTGGCCGGCCCGGAGATCCACGCCCGCGGCTTCGCCGAGGACGAGGCCGTGTTCGAGTCGATCCTCCCGCAGCTCACTGCGGCCCTCGAGGAGGCTGCCTCGACGGGCAGCGTCGACACCCACCAGCTCCAGCAGGTGATGCGTCGCGTGGTCGGCAGGTTCGTGTCGAACCGCCTGCGTCGCCGTCCGATGATCATCCCGGTGGTCGTCGAGGCGTGACCCTCGCCACGCAGCCCCGGCGGCCCGCCTCGCGGCGGTGCCTGCCGGGGCTGCGTGCGTCTGGACGGTAGATTTCACAGCATGGCGACACGTGGGTCCAGCACCTCCTCCGGAACGCGCAACCGTTCGACGACGGTGCGCGCCTCGGGGGGTTCGGCGCGCCCTGCGGCCGCGAAGTCCGGGTCCGCGCGCGGCGGGTCGACGGGACGCAAGCCTGCGTCCGACGCCGGACCCGCGCGGTCCCCGCTGCCCGTGCGCATGGTCAAGGGCGCCTGGATGGGCTGCGCGCACCTCGTCGGTGGCTCCGCGCGCCGGATCGGCCAGGGCGCCCAGGACCTCGACCCCGCGCACCGTCGTGACGGGGTGGCGCTGCTGCTCCTGGCGCTGACGATCATCACGGCGGGCCGCGAGTGGTTCCGCCTCGAGGGCTTCGTCATGGAGTGGGTGCACGTGCTCGTGGCCGGCGCGGTCGGCGTCGTGGGTGTCGTCGTCCCGCTGCTGCTGCTGTGGCTCTCGGTGCGCTTCATGCGCAACCCGCTCGACTCGGCGGTGACGAGCCGCAAGTCGATCGGTCTGACCGCGATCGTCGTGTGCGTGTGCGGCCTCGTCGCGATCTCCTCGGGGCTGCCCGGGCTGGGCGACTGGGAGGCCGTGCGCTCGGCGGGCGGCCTCGTCGGCTTCGTCGTGGGCAACCCCCTCGTCGCAGGACTGAGCGCGTGGATCGCCGTCCCGGTGCTGCTCATCCTCGGCTTCTTCGGCGTCCTCGTGCTGACCGCGACGCCGATCAACCAGATCGTCCCGCGCGTGCGGGCGTTCGTCGACCGCCTCACCGGCAAGAGCGTGCCTGCCGAGCTCGACGATGACGGGCCGCTCGCCCTCGCGCCCGGCGTCTCCCGGCACGACGGCGAGCCCGAGGAAGCGGCACCCAAGCGCCGCCGTCGCTTCGGTCGCGCGGGCTCCCGCGCGCAGGACGTCGCGCAGCACGACGGCCTGCCTGGCTACGTCGGTGACGAGGCGTTCGAGGCAGCAGCGCTCCGCGGCGAGATCGAGGCCCCGGACGAGACGGAGGTCCTCGAGGCCGCCGCGCCCGAGGTGCTCGCCGCGCCCGTGGACCACGACGCCGACACCGAGGCGATCTCCGCGGTCGAGCCCCCGGCGGAAGAGCTCGCGGCCCCTCCGACCGCCCCTGTGCCGCCGGGGGAGCAGCCGATGCTCGAGGGCGACGTCGTCTACCTCCTCCCGAGCGAGGAGAGCCTCGTCAAGGGGCCGCCGCACAAGGTGCGCTCCGCCGCGAACGACCGGGTCGTCGAGGCGCTCACCAACGTCTTCGAGCAGTTCTCGATCAACGCGTCCGTCACGGGCTTCTCGCGCGGCCCGACCGTCACGCGCTACGAGGTCGAGCTCGGCCAGGGGACCAAGGTCGAGCGCGTCACCGCGCTCAGCAAGAACATCGCGTACGCCGTCGCGAGCGCCGACGTCCGCATCCTCTCGCCGATCCCCGGCAAGTCCGCGATCGGCATCGAGATCCCCAACGCCGACCGCGAGACGGTCGCTCTCGGCGACGTGCTGCGCTCCTCGGTCGCCCGGCGCACCGAGCACCCGATGGTCATCGGTATCGGCAAGGACGTCGAGGGTGGGTACGTCGTCGCGAACCTCGCGAAGATGCCGCACATCCTCGTCGCCGGAGCGACCGGTGCCGGTAAGTCGAGCTTCGTGAACTCGATGATCGTGTCGCTGCTCATGCGGTCCACCCCGGACCAGGTGCGGATGGTGCTCGTCGACCCGAAGCGCGTCGAGCTCACGATCTACGAGGGGATCCCGCACCTCATCACGCCGATCATCACGAACCCGAAGAAGGCCGCCGAGGCCCTCGAGTGGGTCGTGCGAGAGATGGACGCGCGGTACGACGACCTCGCGATGTTCGGCTTCAAGCACATCGACGACTTCAACACCGCGGTGCGCGCGGGCAAGGTCAAGCCGCTCGAGGGCTCGCAGCGGAAGATCGCCCCGTACCCGTACCTGCTCGTCGTCGTCGACGAGCTCGCGGACCTCATGATGGTCGCCCCGCGCGACGTCGAGGCGTCGATCCAGCGCATCACTCAGCTCGCCCGCGCGGCGGGCATCCACCTCGTGCTCGCGACGCAGCGTCCGAGCGTCGACGTCGTCACGGGCCTCATCAAGGCGAACGTGCCGTCGCGCCTCGCGTTCGCGACCTCGTCGCTCACCGACTCCCGCGTGGTCCTCGACCAGCCGGGCGCGGAGAAGCTCATCGGTCAGGGTGACGCGCTCTTCATGCCGATGGGCGAGGCGAAGCCGATGCGCGTCCAGGGCGCGTGGGTCACGGAGAGCGAGATCCACGCCGTCGTCTCGCACGTCAAGGCGCAGCTCAAGCCCGTCTACCGCGAGGACGTCACCGTCACCGCGGCGAAGAAGCAGGTCGACGAGGACATCGGCGACGACCTCGACGTCCTGCTGCAGGCCGCCGAGCTCGTCATCACGTCGCAGTTCGGCTCGACGTCGATGCTGCAGCGCAAGCTCCGCGTCGGCTTCGCGAAGGCCGGGCGACTGATGGACCTGCTCGAGTCGCGCGAGATCGTGGGGCCCTCTGAGGGGTCGAAGGCGCGCGAGGTGCTCGTGCAGCCGGACGACCTGCCCGCGACGCTCGCGATGCTCCGCGGCGAGCCTGGGCCCTCGACGGGTGCGTCGGCCTACGACCAGGCCGACGACGGGGACCGGTATGCGGCCGGAGCGGACTCGGGCCTGCCGCCGACGGCCACGGACTACTACGACGACGACACGCCTGGCGAGGACGACGCCTGGAACGAGACCGGGCGCTAGAGACCCGGGCCCGGGATCGTTCGTACCGCACAGGGGCGCAGGCGCCGCGGGGCGCTGTCGCCGTCCTGTCCGGACCGGGAGACGTGGGAGGGCCGCGTCTCGCTCGCTCAGCGCGGGCGGGCGATCACCTTCACCGTGCTGTCCTGCTTCGCCGGCGGGGTGGTGAGCTCCTCCAGGTCCGTGCCGACGGCGTCGCGCACCCGGTCGTAGCGGCGGTCGATCTCCTTCGCGGAGAGCTTGCCCGTGGCCTTGCCCTCGATGTCGGCGAGGGCGTGCAGGCTGTGCTTCCCGACGCGGTCGACCGTCGTGGCGACCCACCTCATGTCGGTGACCTCGGCCGGTCCGCCGGCGACGCGAGTGACCTCGGCGACGAGCGCGAGCCCGTTCGACGACTCGGGTGCGCAGCACTCTGCCGACTGGTTCGACAAGAGGTTGCCGAGACCGTAGGCGACCCACGTACCCCGGCCGCCCGGCCCACCGTCGAGCTTCGTCATGGGCTGCGGGACGTGCGCGTGGTGGCCGATGATCACGTCGACCTCGCCAGACTTCGCGAGCGCGGCGGCGACCTTCTCCTGGTGCTCGGTCGGGGCGGTGCGGTACTCGGTGCCGTCGTGGATCGACACGAGCACGATGTCCGCGCCGTCGGCGCGGGCCGCCTTGGCCTGCTCCACGATCGCGTCGGTGTCGATGAGCGAGACGGACCAGGGCTTGTCCGCGTCGACGGGCATCCCGTTGGTGCCGTAGGTCGCCGAGAGCTGCGCGACGAGCGTCGGCTGACCGTCGACCGTCACGCGGTACAGCGCCGGGGCCTGAGCCTCCTCGGCCGACCGGGCCGTGCCGACGTGCCCGAGGCCCTCCTCGTCGAACACGTCGAGCGTGCGCTCGACGCCCGCGTAGCCGCGGTCGACCGAGTGGTTCGACGCCGTCGAGCAACCGTCCCACCCCTGCTCCGCGAGGTCCTTGACGAGCTGCGGCGTCGTGCCGAAGAGCGGGTAGCCGCTCGCCGGGCGCCCCTTCGGCGCGACCGGCACCTCCATGTGGCACAGCGCGAGGTCGGCCCCGTCGACCCAGCGGTCGAAGCCCGCGAGCAGCGGGCTGAAGTCGTAGCCGTCACCCTTGCGCGCCGACGCCATGACGGGCAGGTGCGGCAGGACGTCGCCCGCCGCGAGGATCGTGAACGTCACGTCCGGCGGAGCCGCGGGTGTCGTCGTGGTCGGTGCCGGAGCCGGTATCGAGGGCGCGCTCGCGGCGCTCGAGGCCGCGCTCGTCGGCTGGGTCCCCGGTGCGTCGTCGCGTATCGACGTCGCGACGGCGAGCCCGCTCGCGCCGACGACGGACACGACCGCTGCCCCGATCAGGATGCGCCGACCGCGCGAAGCTCCGGGGGACAGGCGGGCGTGACGCATGCGAGGACACTAGCGCGACCAGGGCGCGCCCCGCGACGACCGCCCTGCGCCCAGGACCTATCCTGGGTGCGTGCCGACTACGACGACGCCGTGGCGCCAGCAGTGGAACCTTCCGAACGCGATCACGGCCACCCGGATCGCAACCGTCCCCTTCTTCGTGTGGGCGTTGCTCGTCGACGGGGGAGCGTCGGAGACGTGGCGCTGGGTCGCGACGGCGATCTTCGCGGTCTCGGCGAGCACGGACAAGCTCGACGGCTACCTCGCGCGACGGCGCAACCTCGTGACCGACCTCGGGAAGCTGCTCGACCCGATCGCCGACAAGGCGCTCGTCGGCACCGCGCTCGTCGGGCTGTCGATCATCGGGGAGCTCTGGTGGTGGGTCACCGCGCTCATCCTCGTCCGTGAGCTCGGCATCACCGTCATGCGGTTCTTCATGCTCCGGTACGTCGTCCTCCCAGCCTCTCGCGGGGGCAAGCTCAAGACCGTCCTCCAGTCGGCTGCGATCGTCGCGCTGCTCGCGCCGGCCTGGGTGCTGCCCGGGTTCGTCCACGTCGTCGGTGTCGTCCTCATGGCCGCGGCCGTCGTCGTGACCGTCGTGACGGGCGTCGACTACCTCGTCCAGGCCGCCAGGCTCCGTCCGCGCCGATGACCCGCAGCCGCGCCGCCGAGCTCGTCGCCCTCGCCGGGGCGCAGGGGCGCACGCTCGCGGTCGCCGAGTCGCTCACCGGCGGGGCGCTCGCGAGCGCGATCGTGGACGTGCCGGGCGCGTCGGCGGTCTTCCGCGGGGGAGTGGTCGCGTACGCGACGGACCTCAAGGCGAGCGTCCTCGGCGTCGACGCTGACCTGCTCGCGCGGGAAGGGGCCGTGCACCCGGACGTCGCGGAGCAGATGGCGACGGGCGTCACGCGCGTCGCGGGAGCCTCCGTCGGGCTCGCGACGACGGGCGTCGCGGGACCGGAGCCGCAGGACGGCCAGCCGGTCGGCACGGTGTTCGTCGCCGCGGCCTTCGACGGCTCCCCGACGGTGCGCCGCCTGTCTCTCGACGGCGACCGGGCGACGATCCGGGCAGCGGCCGTGGCTGCCGCGATCAGGCTGGCGCTCGAGGTGCTCGGAGGCCAGGACCCGGGGGCGGGAACAAACGAGGCCCCTGGCGAGTTGTGACGAGTGTGCGGGTGATTCCCAAGGATCGTCGATTTGCCGAGGTGCTTATCGGCTCTCGGCGGTACCGTAGAACCACCAGCCGGACCAACGTCGCTACGAACGGCGGTGCACAGCACCGAACGCGGGCGGCCGAGAAGCAGAGAGGGGGCGTCAGATGATTGTCCTACGACGAGAGATCGGGGACGTGTTGCGCGATGCGCGCCAGCGGCAAGGGCGAACCCTCCGTGAGGTGTCCTCGTCGGCACGTGTGTCCCTGGGTTACCTGAGCGAGGTCGAGCGAGGGCAGAAGGAAGCGTCCTCAGAGCTGCTGGGCTCCATCTGCGAGGCGTTGGACCTGCCGCTGTCGCTCGTGCTCCGCGAGGTCAGCGACCGGGTCGCGGTCGCCGAGGGACTGCTCATCCCGGACACGGTGCCGGACGAGTTCGCCACGGCGGTCGACAGGTTCCCGAGCTCCCCGCGAGAGCTCACCCCGGTCGGCTGAGCCGACCGTACCGGTGCGGCCGTCAGGCCCACCGAGCCTGCTCGCTCTGACACTGCGGGCAGAAGAAGATCGGACGTTCGTAGGGCGGCCTGCGGGCCTGTCGCACGGTGATCGCCGTGCCGCAGCGCACGCACGGCCGCCCTGTGCGTGCGTGGACCAGCTTCTTCCTGGCGCCCAGCCCCTCGGCGACCGCTCTGCGCATGAGGTCCTGAGCCGTCGCGAGGACGAGCACGAGCCGATCTTCGGGTATCGCGGCGAGCGGCGTCCACGGGTGCACGCGCGTGACGAAGAGGCTGTCCGAGGCGTAGAGGGTGCCGATGCCCGCGACCCGGGTCTGGTCGAGGAGAGCCTCGGCGACCGGGGTCTGCGGTCGGTCTCCGAGAAGGTGCTCGCGCACGAGGTCGACGTCGACGACGAGGTCGTCGTCGAGCAGGTCAGGGCCGAGATGCCCGATCAGGACGTGCTCGTCGCGGGTGCGGACGACGTCGAGCATCCCCAGGCGGTGGCCGATCGCCGTCCAGGTGTCGTTGCCGAGGACCGCCCGGACGTACGGCGACCTGCCGCGCGCCTGGGCGGAGCCGGTCCGGGCGACGCGCCACGATCCCTCCATGCGCAGGTGCGTCCTGAGGGTCCAGCCGTGGTCCGTCCGTACGAGCAGGTGCTTGCCGTACGCGACGACCTCGGTGACGACCGCTCCGAGGAGCGTCGCGTCGTCGACCCCGGGCCAGCGCAGGTCGACACGCGTGAGAGTGCTCCCGGCGAAGGCCTGGTGGAGCCGGGCGGCGGTGAGGCGCAGGACGTCGCCCTCAGGCACGAGCACCTCCGGCGGCTACGCGCAGACCGCGCGGCGTGACGGCGAAGCCGGCGCCGACGAGTGCGTCGAGCGCCGGGCCCGATGCGCCGAACACGTCGTGGCTGTCGACCCTGCTGAGACTGATGCGCCCGAGGCGACCGTCGCGGACCGCGCCCGCGAGGGCTGCTGCGCCTGCCGCGAGCAGGTCGCCGTCGGCCGAGAACGACAGCGCGGTGCGGCCTCCCCTCTCGACGAACCAGACGAGGTCCCCGTCCACGATCACCACGACGGCGCCCGCCTTGCGGCCCGGGCGGTGCGAGACGCCCTCGCGCGGCGCCGGCCACGGAAGCGCAGCACCGTACGGGTTGGCGGGGTCCGTCGCGGCGAGCACGAACGTGGCCCGCGCGGACGGCTCCGGGACGCCGCGCTCGGCGGCCCGCTCGAGGTCGCGCGAGTCCTGCCGCAACGTGTCGACAGCGCCCGGGACCGCGAACTGCGTGCCGCCGAGGTGCTCGACGAAGTATCCGCGCCGCGCCTCGCCCTGGGACTCGAGGGCTCCGAGCACACGGAAAGCGCCGCCGATCTGCGCGCTGCTGACCTGCTCGGCAGCGGCCAGCGCGCGCGTGACGACGCCGTGCCGCTCGAGCAGCACCGTCGCGAGCGCATGGGCGCGCACGGTCGGGTCCTGCTCGGGCTGCGGCAGCAGGGACCAGCGGCCACCGCCGTGGAGCGGGCCGACGCTGCCGGCGCGGCTCGCCGCAGCGAGCGCCGCGAGGCCGGTCCGGCCGCGGCGCACGGGTCGCGCGGTCCGCGAGCGGCTCGGTGTGCGTGTCCGGCTCGGCCCGAGAAGCTCGCGGACGGGACCGAGCGAGTCGTTCGTGACGCGTCCGGCCCACACGAGCTCCCACAGCGCGTCTCGGACGGCCGCGGTGAGGTCGACCGGGAGCTCGGTGCCCTCGCCCGCGTCGCGGACCCGGTCGACGAGCCGGTCGAGGAAGAACGCCCCCGCGCCGTCGAGAGCCGCGAGCACGAGCCTCTCGACCCGTCTCGCGGCGGCTGTCTCCTCGTCGCCGCTCGTGCCGTCGGCCCCCGGTACGGAGGGGTCGTCGGCGTCCTGGACGGCGGTCCACGGCAGCGTGAGGTGCGCCGTGTCGGCGAGGTGCAGGGACACGAGGCCGTTGCCCGCCGTACGGCTCGAGCCGGGGAGGGACGAGTGCCCGCACCACAGCACCTCGCCCGAGGTCGTGAGCTCGTCGAGCATGCTCGGCTCGTAGTCGACGACGCGCGCCGGGAGGATGTGCGACTCCAGGTCGCTCGCCGGGACCGGTGCCCCGACGAGCTGCTCGATCGCCGAGAGCAGTCCTGCGCGGCCGCGCAGCGCGCCCACGCGCTGCCACCGGGGGAGGAACACCCCGAGCGTCCGCGGTGGCACGGGCTCGACCTCGGCGCGCAGCGCGGCGAGCGAGCGGCGCCGCAGGACCCGCATGACGTCCCGGTGGCAGTGCTCGAACCCGGTGCCTCCGAGCGCTTCGGGCAGGAGGCGCCCCGACACGAGATGGCCTGCGGCGCTCAGCCTGGCGAGGGTGTCGTCGACGACGGCAGGCGGCAGTCCGAGGCGCGTGCCGACCTCGGACGCGGGGAACGGCACGTGCGTGCGCGCGTGCCGGAGCACCAGGTCGCCGACCGGATCCGGGACGGGCGTGGTCAGGTCGCTGGGCAGGCCCACGGGCAGCGGCGCGCCGAGCCCGTCGCGCAGGCGCGCGGCGTCCGTCGTCGCAGCCCAGACGGGGTCGGGGGTGGTGACACCGGGCAGGCGGGTGCTGAAGACCTGGCGTGAGGCCTCGAGCGCGGCGAGCCAACGGGGCGCGTGGTCCCGGACGTCTGGGAGGGTCCGTTCCTCGATCTCCGCGAGCGTGAGCGGACCGAGCCTGCGGAGCATGTCGAGCACGTCGTCGGCATGCCGTGCCTGGCGGTCCGGGGTCAGCCCCGCGAGCTCGGCCGCCGTTCGCGCGACCGCGTCGACGTCGAGGAGGTCGGCGACCTGAGCCTCCGCGGTGCGGCCGAGCAGCTCGTCGAGGAGGTTCGGGTCGAGCGTGAGCGCGGCCGCGCGGCGCTCCGCGAGCGGCGCGTCGCCGTCGTACAGGAACTGGGCCGTGTAGCTGAACAGGAGCGACTGCGCGAACGGCGACGGCGAGGGCGTGTCGACGTGCACGACGGTGACCTCGCCTGCGGCGACCGCGCGCATGAGGTCGACGAGCGCCGCGACGTCGAAGTCGTCCTGGAGGCACTCACGGACCGCCTCGAGGACGATCGGGAACTGGTCGTGCTCGGACGCGACGGCCAGGAGCTGGGCGCTGCGCTGCCGTTGCTGCCACAAGGGCTGGCGGCGGTCGGGGGAGCGGCGCGGGAGCAGCAGAGCGCGGGCGGCCGCCTCCCGGAAGCGCGACGCGAACATGACAGACCCGCCGAGGTGGTCGCGCACGAGGCGGTGCACCTCCTCGGGGTCGAGCATGAGGTCGTCGACGAGGTCGGGAGCCTCGGACGTGTCGGCCCAGCGGGGCCCCGACGGGTCGTGGCGGACGGGGGCGGTCGGGCCGTCGTCGGGCAGGCGCAGCACGATGCCGTCGTCAGCGTGCATCGCCGCGACGTCGACCCCGAGGCGCTCACGCAGCCTGGCCGCGAGCACGAGCGCCCACGGCGCGTGCACCCGCGCGCCGTAGGGCGAGTGGACCACGATGCGCCAGTCCCCGAGCTCGTCGCGGAAACGCTCGACGACGATCGTCCGGTCGTCGGGCACCGTGCCGGTCGCGTCACGCTGCTCGTCGACGTACGTGAGCAGGTTCGTCGCGGCCCAGGGGTCGAGACCCTGCGCCTCGAGCGCCCCGAGGCGCGGGTCGGTCGGCGTGCCGGTGGCGCGCTCGCGGTCGCGCCGCGTGGGTGCGGCAGGCAGCGAGCGGACCCACGCGCCGAGCGCGCGCCCTAGGTCGGCGGGGCGCCCGGGAGCGTCGCCCTTCCAGAACGGGAGGCGCCCGGGGAGGCCTGGGGCGGGAGAGACGAGCACGCGGTCGGGGGTGATCTCCTCGATGCGCCACGTGCTCGACCCGAGCGTGAACGTGTCGCCGGCGCGGGACTCGAAGACCATCTCCTCGTCGAGCTCGCCGACACGTCGCCCGCCGCGAGCACGCACGGGAGCCTCGTCCGCGTGGACGCCGTCGTCCGCGCCCGCGCCCGCCGAGCCGGAGGACGCGGCGAGGAAGACGCCGTACAGGCCTCGGTCGGGGATCGTGCCGCCGCTCGTCACGGCGAGCCGTTGCGAGCCCGGACGAGCGGTGAGCACGTCCGTCGCTCGGTCCCACGTCAGCCGCGCGCGCAGCTCGCCGAACTGCTCGCTCGGATACCTGCCGGAGAGCATGTCGAGGACCGACCGGAGCGCCGAGTCCGGGAGCTGGGCGAACGGCGCGCTGCGACGGACCGTCGCCGCGACGTCGTCGAGCGTGCGGTCCTCCATCGCGACCATCGCCACGATCTGCTGCGCGAGCACGTCGAGCGGGTTGCGCACCGGCTGGAGCGACTCGATCTGGCCATCGCGCATCAAGGTCGCCGTCACCGTCGCGGGGACCAGGTCGCCGCGGAACGTCGGCAGGACGATGCCGTGGCTCGGGGCGCCGACCTGGTGCCCCGCCCGACCGACCCGCTGGAGGCCGCTCGCGACGGACGGCGGCGAACCGACCTGGATCACCAGGTCGACCGCCCCCATGTCGATGCCCAGCTCGAGCGAGCTGGTCGCGACGACGACCGGCAGCCGACCCGCCTTGAGCTCGGTCTCGGTGAACGTGCGTTCCGCGCGGGACATCGAGCCGTGGTGCGCGCGGGCGAGGACGCCGCCTGCTCCGGCCGCGGTGCCGGACTGGCCTGGGACGGCCGCCGGGTGGGTCGCACCAGGGTCCGGGACCGTCTCGCCCTGGCGTTCCGCCCAGATCTCGTTGAGGCGCGCGGTGAGCCGCTCGGCCGTGCGCCGGGAGTTGGTGAACACGATCGTCGAGCGCCGCTCCTGCGCGAGGTCGACGATGCGCTCCTCGACGTGCGGCCAGATCGACGGGCGGTTGAGCGGCCCTGCCGCGGCGCCCGAGAGGTCGACGACGTCGGGCCCCGTGTCCGCGGTCGGGCGCGTCAGGTCGGTGAGGTCCTCGACGGGGAGGACGACGTCGACCTCGACCTGCTTGTGCGCGGGCGGCTGGACCACCGTGACGGCACGCCCGCCGTCCTCGGGCGCTCGGTGGCCTGCGAGCATCTCCGCGACGACGGCGACCGGTCGCGCCGTCGCGGACAGCCCGACCCGCTGCGCGGGTCGGTCGAGCAGGTCGTCGAGCCGCTCGAGCGACACCGCGAGGTGCGCGCCGCGCTTCGTCCCGGCGACGGCGTGGATCTCGTCGACGATCACGGTGCCCGTGCCGCGCAGCCCTTCGCGCGCGTTGGACGTGAGCACGAGGAACAGCGACTCGGGCGTCGTGATGAGGATGTCGGGCGGCCGCACGGCGAGCCGACGACGCTCGGCGGGCGGGGTGTCCCCGGTGCGGACCCCGATCGTCAGCTCGGGGACGGTCAGGCCGAGGCGCTGCGCGGCGTGGCTGATCCCCGTGAGCGGCGCGCGGAGGTTCCGTTCGACGTCGGCCGCGAGGGCCTTGAGCGGCGACACGTAGACGATGCGGTCCTGGACCAGGTCGGCGGCTCCCGCGGCTGGCTCCTCGTCGCGCCCGCGGGTCAGGAGCCGGTCGATCGACCACAGGAACGCCGCGAGCGTCTTGCCCGATCCGGTCGGCGCGACGACGAGAGCGTGGTCGCCTGCGTCGATCGCCGCCCACGCTCCCGCCTGGGCAGCGGTCGGGGCCGCGAAGGCGCCCTCGAACCACGCGCGGGTCGCCGGGTGGAACCCCGCGAGGGCGTCCGCGTCCGACGGGGCCGCTGCAGGCTCGCTCGTGGCACCGGGACGGGTCATGCAGGCCATTGTGTCCTTCACCACCGACAGCGGCATGGCGGCGTCCTCGACGCGTGGCAGGCTTGGGTGGTGCGCTACCGCGAGTTCTGGGACCTGGTCGACGACGTCTTCGGCCGCGCCTACGGGCGTTCGATCACGGGCGACCAGGTGCTGCCCGCGCTCCATGACCGGACGGCGGTCCAGGCCCTCGACGACGGCGAGGAGCCGCGGGTCGTCTGGCACGCGCTGTGCGACGCGATGACCGTCCCGGAGGGCAAGCGCTGGGGTACGGACCCGCACCGGCAGGCGCCACCGCGTCGTTGAGCCTCGCGACACGCCGGGGGAGAACCCCGTCGCCTCTCGAACAGATGTTCGGTATCGTCTGTCCCCAGAGACGTCGGCACGTCTCGGGACGCACCGGCACCACCCCGTCCTGCGACGGTGTCAGAGGTCGGTCCTAGTGTCGGCACGACATCACGCACGACCGAAGACGCGCGGCCAGCAGGTCGCCCGAGCACAGAGGTGACAGCCATGGCAGCTACCGCTGACCGCGAGAAGGCGCTCGAAGCAGCGCTCAGCCAGATCGACCGCCAGTTCGGCAAGGGCTCGGTGATGCGTCTCGGTGACGACAACCGTCCCGCTGTCGAGGTCATCCCGACCGGTTCCATCGCGCTCGACGTCGCGCTCGGCATCGGCGGTCTCCCGCGCGGCCGCATCGTCGAGATCTACGGCCCCGAGTCCTCGGGAAAGACGACCGTCGCGCTGCACGCCGTCGCCAACGCCCAGCGCGCAGGCGGCATCGCCGCGTTCATCGACGCGGAGCACGCGCTCGACCCGGTCTACGCGCGCAAGCTCGGCGTCGACACGGACGCGCTGCTCGTCTCGCAGCCGGACACGGGGGAGCAGGCCCTCGAGATCATGGACATGCTCATCCGCTCGGGTGCGATCGACATCATCGTGATCGACTCCGTCGCGGCGCTCGTCCCCAAGGCCGAGATCGAGGGCGAGATGGGTGACAGCCACGTCGGCCTCCAGGCCCGCCTCATGTCGCAGGCCCTCCGCAAGATCACGGGTGCTCTGAGCTCCTCGGGCACGACCGCGATCTTCATCAACCAGCTCCGCGAGAAGATCGGCGTGTTCTTCGGCACGCCCGAGACGACGACCGGTGGCAAGGCGCTCAAGTTCTACTCGTCCGTGCGCCTCGACATCCGCCGCATCGAGACCCTCAAGGAGGGCACCGACGCCGTCGGCAACCGCACTCGCGTCAAGGTCGTCAAGAACAAGATGGCGCCGCCCTTCAAGCAGGCGGAGTTCGACATCCTCTACGGCGTCGGCATCTCGCGCGAGGGCAGCCTGATCGACCTCGGCGTCGAGCACGGCATCGTGCGCAAGTCCGGCTCGTGGTTCACGTGCGACGGCGACCAGCTCGGCCAGGGCAAGGAGAACGCCCGCTCGTTCCTCCGGGACAACCCCGAGCTCGCCGCCGACATCGAGCGTCGCATCCTCGAGAAGCTCGGCATCGTGCCCAGCACCGAAGAGCCGGCCGCTGCTGACGCTCCGGGCGACACGGTCGCCGACGCGCCAGCCGCGAAGGCCACCAAGGCGTCGAAGAGCAAGAAGGTCGACTTCTGACGCGCCCGCCCGCACAGACGCGTCGCCCCGCACGCCGGGGCGGCGCGTCCGTGCGTGCGCAGGAGGATCCGTGGGCGGGCGCCCCTGAGCCGGAGGGCGTCACCTCGGCCGCACCGGACCCGGAGGAAGAACGCGAGCGTGCCCGCGAGTACGTGCTGCGCGCCCTGACCGCGTCCGCGAAGAGCCGCTCACGCCTCGCTCAAGGGCTCGCCGACCGCGACGTCGACCCCGAGATCGCCGACGAGGTGCTCGACCGCTTCGAAGAGGTCGGGCTGATCGACGACGTGCAGTACGCACAGACGCTCGTCCGCACCCGTTTCGCGGAGCGCGGGCTGTCCCGCCGGGCTCTCGCAGCCGAGCTGAGGACGAAGGGCATCGACGAGACGGTCGCGCGTGAGGCGCTCGACCAGGTCGACGACGACGCCGAGCTCGACGCCGCACGACGTATCGCCGCGACGCGAGCGGCCAGGATGACGGCGCTCCCCGCGGACACGCGCCGCCGACGGCTCGCAGGCTTCCTCGGACGCAAGGGCTACTCGTCGAGCGTGGCCATGCAGGTGATCCGTGAGATCGTCGAGGACGAGGACTGACGCCGACACGCGGGACACGGTCGTCACAGGTCGCGTCCGTTTGAAAGGATGGGCACGTCAGGTCAGGGATCGCACGATGAGGGAGGGCCATGGGAACGGCCGAGACGAGCTTCCTGCTTCTCGTCCTGCTCGGCGCCTGTCTCGTCGCACTTCTCCTCGTCCTCGTCGCCCGCCGCGAGGCCGAAGCGGTCCGTGAGCAGGCGCGCGAGTATGCCGCCTCCGTCCGCGAGGCGGTGACCTCACAGGCCAAGGACGTCGCCAGCCGCGACGAGCGTGTCACCGAGCGAGAGCGCGGTGTCGAGGTCGAGAAGCAGCGGCTCGCTGGGACCGCGTCCCGCCTCGAGACCGAGCGGGCCGAGCTCGATGCGCTCCGCGAGCAGGCCGAGCTCGAGCGCCGGCGTCTCGTCGCGCTCGAGCGTCAGATCGATCAGCAGCTCGCCGAGACCGCCGGGCTCACCGTCAGCGATGCCCACGAACGGCTCGTGCGCCGCCTCGTCGACGACGCCCGCCAGGAGGCGCTCGACAAGGCGCGTCGCCACGAGGAACAGGTCCGCAAGGACTCCGAGTCCCGGGCGCGACGCATCATCGTCGACGCCGTCGGCCGCCTCGCACTGCCCACGAGCACCCAGGCGGCCGTTTCCGTCGTCCCGCTCCCGTCACCCGACCTCAAGGGACCGGTCATCGGCAAGGACGGCCGCAACATCCGCGCGTTCGAAGCGCTGACCGGCGTGACCATGATCGTCGACGACCAGTCCGACGACGTCGTGCTGTCCTGCTTCGACGCGGAGCGCCGCGAGGTCGCCCGTGTCGCTCTCGAACGGCTTGTCGCCGACGGGCGGGTCAACCTCGACCGCATCGAGACGGCCGTCGCCGAGGCGACCCGCGAGACCGCGGAACGCGTGCAGGCGAGCGGCCTCGCCGCCGCGCAGGACGCCGGCGTACGCGGCCTGCCGCCCGAGCTCCTCACGGTCGTCGGCCAGCTCGCCTACCGGGCGTCCGCCGGCCAGAACGTCCAGGAGCACCTCGTCGAGACCGCCCTGATCGCGGCGTCTGTCGCCGCCGACGTCGGAGCCGACGTCGAGAGCGCCCGACGCGCCGGGTTCCTCCACGACATCGGCAAGGGCGTCACGCGCCCCGAGGCCGGGACGCACGCCGCCGAGGGGGCGCGCCTCGCAGCACAGCACGGCGAGAGCCCCGTCGTGGTCAACGCGATCGCCGCGCACCACGACGAGGTGCCGACCGAGAGCATCGAAGCCGTGATCGTGCAGATCGCCGACGCGATCTCCGCCGCACGCCCAGGCGCACGGCGTGAGGACCCGAACGCCTTCGTGCGCCGCATGGAAGAGCTCGAGAAGCACGTCAGCGGGGTGCCCGGTGTCTCGAAGGTCATCGTCATGGCGTCCGGGCACGAGGTGCGCGTCGTCGTCGAGCCCGGCGCCGTGCCCGACTCCGCGCTGAGCGGGCTCGCGGACCAGATCGCCCGCGACATCGCCGACCGCGACCTCGTCCTCGGTCAGGTCACGGTGACCGTCGTTCGCGAGCTGCGCGCCCGCGCGACCGCTGGCTGATCGGACGACCGCCGACTGAGCCGGCGCACCGTCACTTCGTGCTGGTCACCAGTCCCGGGGCCTGAGGAGCCAGACGCCCCGACGTCCGGGACCGCAAGCGACGCGCCAGCCGGTCCGCGACCGCCGAGAGGGCGAAGTTGATCGTGATGAAGATCGCCGCGATCACCATCACGGCAGGGATGTAGTTCGAGAAGTTCGTCGCCACGTACTCCGCCTGGCGCAAGAGCTCCGCATAGCTGATCAGGTACCCGAGCGCCGAGTCCTTGACCACCACGACGAGCTGGCTCACGAGCGCCGGCAGCATCGCCGTGATGCCCTGAGGCAGCAGCACGCTGCGCAAGGTCTGACCGTGCGTCATGCCGACCGACAGCCCGGCCTCCCGCTGCCCCTTCGGCAGGGACAGCACGCCCGAGCGGACCAGCTCGGCGACGACGGAGCCGTTGTAGAGCGTCAGCGCCGTCACGACCGCCGTCAGCGCGAGGCGGTCGGACGGGACAAGGCGGTACACGATCAGCAGCTGGTAGACGAAGACCATCATCAGCAGGACGGGCACCGCGCGGAAGAACTCCACGATCGCGCCGCTCACGCCCCGCAGGACGCGGCTCTGCGACAACCGTCCGAGGCCGAACACGACGCCGAAGATCCCCGCGAAGACGACGGACCACGCGGCGGCCCCGAGCGTGCCGCCGATGCCTGGCAGCAGGTAGTCGGACCACACGTCGGACGTCAGGAACGGCTCCCACTTCGCCGCCGTCAGCTGGCCGCGGCGCTCGAGCACGAGGACGACCCACGCGAGGCCGCCGAGCAGGAGCAGGAGCGCGACGACGTTCGCGACGCGGAAGGCGCGCTTGGTCCGGGGGCCGGGCGCGTCGAACAGTGGGTTCACGTTCATCGGGTCACCGCCACTCGTCGGGACAACCAGGTCATGAAGACGCCCACGGGGAGCACGATGAGGACGAAGCCGACCGCGAAGATCCCGAACACCAGGAAGATCACGTCCGGACGGAACTCGATCATCTCCTTCATGACGTAGGACGCCTCGGCGACGCCGATCGTCGCGGCGACCGTCGTGTTCTTCGTCAGCGCGATCACGACGTTCCCGAGCGGGGCGATCGCCCCGCGGAAGGCCTGCGGGAGGATGACGAGCCGCAGGCTCTGGCCGAACGACAACCCGATCGACCGGGCCGCCTCGGCCTGCCCGGTCGGCACCGTGTTCACCCCGGAGCGCAGCGCCTCGCACACGAACGACGCGTGGTAGACGGACAGGCCGAGGACGGCGAGGCGGATGTTGTTGTCGACGATGAATGTCGACGACGAGCTGTCCGCGAGCACGATGCCGAGCTGCGTATACAGGCCGAGGGAGCAGGCGACCAGGATGAGCGTCAGCGGGGTGTTGCGGACGACGTTGACATAGATCGCGCCGCCGAGCTGCAGCGACGGGATCGGTGAGATCCGCATGACGGCGAGCACCGTCCCGATCGCGAGCGAGCCGATCAGTGCCATGCCGGTCAGGCGGAGCGTCATCGCGAACGCCCCGAAGATGTCGTACTGGGCGAAGAGCGAGGAGACGTCGGTCGAGAGCGTCGTCATCGATCACCTTGTCGGTCAGAGGGTGGGTGGGCGCGTCCCCGCGCCCACCCGGGGGAGATCAGCTGCAGGCGGCCGGGGTCGGCGGGTTCGCGGCGCTGGGGGTGTAGCCCTCCGCCGTGTTCGCGTCCACGGCCTTCTGCCAGGAACCGTCGCTGATCATCTTCGAGATCGCGTCGTTGACCTTCTGGCACGTGTCGTTGTCCTTCGGCAGGCCGACGCCGTACTGCTCCTCGGAGAACGGGTTGCCGACGACCTTGAGCTTGCCGGCGTTGGCCTCCTGGGCGGCGAAGCCCGCGAGGATGATGTCGTCGGTCGTCACGGCGTCGATCGTGCCGGCGACGAGCTGCTCGATGCACTTGGAGTACGTGTCGAACTCCTGGAGCTGGACGCCCGTCGAGTAGTCGTCCTTGACCTTCTGCGCCGACGTCGAGCCCTGGACCGAGCAGAGCTTCTTGCCGTCGAGGGTGTCGGGGCCGGTGATGTCGGTGTTGTCGGCGGCGACGAGGAGGTCCTGGCCGGCGATGAAGTAAGGGCCGGCGAACGCGACCTTCTCCTTGCGCGCGTCCGTGATCGAGTATGTCGCGAAGATCATGTCGACCTGACCGGACTGGAGCATGTTCTCGCGCTGAGGGGAGGGCGTCTCCTTGAACTCGATCTGGTCCTCGTCGTAGCCCAGCTCCTTGGCGACGTACCGTGCGACGTCGACGTCGAACCCCTTGTACTCCGAGCCGCTGCGCAGGCCGAGGCCCGGCTGGTCGAACTTGATGCCGATCGTGAGCTTGTCGTCGTCGGACGATCCGCAGCCGGTGAGCAGTGCTGCCAAGGCTGCTGCGGCCGTCCCGGCCGCGATGAGCTTCGTGCGCATGGTGTTCCTCCAGGGTCTCGTCACCCGCCGCGGTGCGGCGGGGGTCAGTGGGTGAGGATCTTGGACAGGAAGTCGCGGGCGCGGTCCGTGCGGGGCGCCGTGAAGAACGTCTCGGGGTCCGCCTCTTCGGCGATCTGGCCGTCGGCCATGAAGACGACGCGGTCGGCTGCTCGCCGGGCGAAGCCCATCTCGTGGGTGACGACGATCATCGTCATGCCGTCCTTCGCGAGGGCCACCATGACGTCGAGGACCTCGTTGATCATCTCGGGGTCGAGGGCGGAGGTCGGCTCGTCGAAGAGCATGACCTTGGGGCTCATCGCGAGGGAGCGCGCGATCGCGACGCGTTGCTGCTGGCCGCCCGAGAGGGCGGCAGGGAGCTTCTGCGCCTGGTTCTGCACACCGACGCGCTCGAGGAGCGCGAGCGCCTGCTTCTCCGCGTCGGTCTTCTTGATGCCGCGGGCCTTGACGGGGCCGAGGGTCACGTTGTCGAGGACGGACCGGTGGGCGAAGAGGTTGAAGGACTGGAAGACCATGCCGACGTCGGCGCGGAGACGGGCGAGCTCCTTGCCTTCCTGGGGGAGGACCTTGCCGTCGACGCGGATGGTGCCGGAGTCGATCGTCTCGAGCCGATTGATCGTGCGGCACAGGGTCGACTTGCCGGAGCCTGAGGGGCCGATGATGACGACGACCTCGCCACGGCGGACCTCGAGGTTGATGTCCTTCAGGACGTGGAGGTCACCGAAGTGCTTGTTGACGTCGACCAGCTCGACGAGCGGCGCGGAGTCGCGCGGGGACTGCCCGTCAGTGCCGGATGCATGCCGACTTGCCGGTGTTGTGCTGTTGTCCACCATTTCCTGACCGTAGGGTCTGGGCGTGACGAGCGCCACCCGAACGGGTCACGAAAAGGTATCGATCGGGTCATGGATGCAGGTCTCGTGCCATGGGCAGTGAGGCCTCGGGCGTGCCCGGGAGGGGGTCCCGCGCGCCGTAAACTGGGAGAGATGTCCACACGTACCGAGACCCCCGTCCTGCCCGCCGTCGACGCGACCGCCGACGTGCGCACCTATGCCGTGCGCACCCTCGGCTGCCAGATGAACGTGCACGACTCCGAGCACATGGCCGGGATGCTCGAACAGGCCGGCTACGTGCGCGCGTCCGCCGCGGACGAGGCAGCGAGCCGCGCCGACGTCGTCGTCATCAACACGTGCGCCGTCCGCGAGAACGCGGCGAGCAAGCTCTACGGCAACCTCGGCCAGCTGGCCGAGATGAAGCGGTCGCGCCCGGGCATGCAGATCGCCGTCGGCGGCTGCCTCGCGCAGAAGGACCGCGCGGGCATCGTCGAGCGGGCGCCGTGGGTCGACGTCGTCTTCGGCACGCACAACCTCGACGCCCTGCCGGTCCTGCTCGAGCGGGCGCGCCACAACGAGAAGGCCCAGGTCGAGATCGCCGAGTCGCTTCAGGTGTTCCCGTCGACGCTCCCGACGCGGCGCGAGTCCGTGTACGCGGGCTGGGTGTCGATCAGCGTCGGCTGCAACAACACGTGCACCTTCTGCATCGTGCCGCACCTGCGCGGCAAGGAGCGCGACCGTCGCCCGGGCCAGGTGCTCGCCGAGGTCGAGGCCCTGGTCGCTCAGGGCGCGATCGAGGTCACGCTGCTCGGCCAGAACGTCAACTCGTACGGCGTCGAGTTCGGCGACCGCGGCGCGTTCGCGAAGCTGCTGCGCGCGTGCGGTCAGATCGAGGGGCTCGAGCGCGTGCGTTTCACGAGCCCGCACCCCGCAGCCTTCACGGACGACGTGATCGACGCGATGGCGCAGACGCACAACGTCATGCCGCAGCTGCACTTCCCGCTGCAGTCCGGCTCGGACCGGGTCCTGCGCGCGATGCGGCGCTCGTACCGCTCGGAGAAGTTCCTCGCGATCCTTGACAAGGTGCGCGCGCAGCTGCCCGACGCCGCGGTGAGCACGGACATCATCGTCGGTTTCCCGGGGGAGACCGAGGAGGACTTCCTCGAGACGCTGCGCGTCGTCGAGGCTGCGCGCTTCACGAACGCGTTCACGTTCCAGTACTCCCCGCGCCCGGGCACGCCGGCGGCGGACCTGCCGGACCAGCTCCCGAAGGAGGTCGTCCAGGAGCGCTTCGAGCGCCTCGTCGCGCTCCAGGACCGGATCAGCGAGGAGGAGTCCGCCCGCCAGCTCGGCCGCACCGTCGAGGTGCTCGTCGGCGAGGGCGCAGGGCGCAAGGACGACGCGTCGCACCGCGTCACGGGCCGCGCCCGTGACAACCGTCTCGTGCACGTCGCGCTGCCCGACGGCGTGGCGCGCGTCGGCGGTGGCGCTGGCGCGGCGGACGCCCGCCTCGCCGAGGAGCTCGACCCGCGCCTGCCGCGGCCGGGCGACCTCGTCGTCACGCGCGTGACCCGCACGGCGCCGCACCACCTCGTCGCGGACCGCAGCGAGGTCGACGACGTCTACGAGGTGCGCCGCACGCGCGCCGGCGACGCCTGGGTCGCTCGCGAGCGCGCCCGTCTCGGGCTCGGCGGCGACGACCACTCGCACGGCGCCGCGCCCGCCTCGGTGGGCCCGATCACGCTCGGCCTGCCCACGGTCCGCCGCGCCTGACCTCCGGCAGCGCCCGCGGTGCTGCGGGTCAGGGCGGCACGGTCCGCGCCGGGTGCTCGGCCGCCCTGCACGCCGACGTCTGACGCTCGGCGCCAGGAGGTCGGCGCCAGGACGTTGGCGCCAGGAGGTGGGCGCCATGAGGTAAGTGTCCGAACGCCGGTGCGCACCGGGAAGCGCGAACGGGCTCAGCCCGCGTCGGGAACGTCGGGCGGCGGCAGCGTCGCGGCGACGTGGTCGAAGAGCTGCAGCGTCGTCGCGAGGCCCGTCAGGACGAACCTCGCCAGCTGGTCGTCGGTCACACCGTGAGCGAGGTCGGTCGACCACTCGCCGTACAGGGCGAGCCGGCCGCCCTCCTCGCGCACGTAGGCCTTGGGCCAGAACCGGTCGCGGTTCCAGCCGTTGACGACGTGCAGCAGCGAGGTGCGGGCGTCGACGGGGGCCGTCGTCGCCCAGCGGCCCCGCACCTGGAGGACCTCCTCGAGCTCGCCCGAGACGATGATCCAGAACGGGTTGCCGTTCCAGCTCGCGGCGAGGTCGCCGTCGTCGTCCATGACGTGCTTGTAGCCCTCGCCGTCGAGGAACGCCGCGATGCGGGCGCGCGTCAACGGGATCGGGACAGGCCCGGACGGCTCCGGCTCGCCCGCACGACGGCGCAGCGGCAGGCCCTTCATGCGCCCGCCTCGAGGAGCGGGTCGGGGAACCGCGCGTCGAGCCCGGCGAAGAAGGTCGCGGTCGTCGCGAACGCAGAGCTGACGAGCTGGTTGAGCTGCGCGTCGTTGATG
Organism: Flavimobilis soli; assembly: GCF_002564025.1. Taxonomy (NCBI): domain Bacteria; kingdom Bacillati; phylum Actinomycetota; class Actinomycetes; order Micrococcales; family Jonesiaceae; genus Flavimobilis; species Flavimobilis soli. The sequence goes on along the minus strand of NZ_PDJH01000001.1, from coordinate 663,603 downwards.
CCCGCGTGCAGGTCGTAGGCGTTCTCCGCGCGGACCAGGACGGCGCCGTCGTCGCGCACCTGGGCGTAGCACTTCGGCCAGAAGCGCTGCATGTTCCAGTCGTTGCAGAACGCGAGGATGTCGTCGAGGTGGTAGATCGACGCCTCGCGGTTCCACTGGCCGCGCACCTGCAGGATCGTGGGCGGGTCGCCGAGCGTCGAGAGGACGAACGAGCGCGTGCCCCACAGGGTGGTCAGCTCGCCGGTGCGGTCGGCGACGGAGAAACCGGCGCCGCGGCGGCGCAGGTCCTCCGCGACGCGGTCGATCGAGACCGGCCGCGGGAACACGGCGGGGTCCGTCGTCGTGGGGTGCTCGTCCGGAAGGTCGAGCGGGGACAGGGCGGGGCCGGCCGAGGGCTCCTGACCTGCGCCGTCGGGCTCCTCGGACGGCCCGCGGCGGGAGTCGCGCGTCCAGAAGGCCATGGTCGTCACCCTACCCTCGGGTACCGTGTCGGGGTGCTCAGGACGAACGGACAGGACCCCGCGAGCGACGCCGCAGCACGCGTCGTCGTCGCGGTCGTCGGACCCACGGCGACGGGGAAGTCCGACCTCGCGATCGAGCTCGCGCTGAGGCTCGCCGAGCGCGACGGCGCCCAGGGCGAGGTCGTCAACGCGGACGCGTTCCAGCTCTACCGAGGCATGGACGTCGGCACGGCGAAGGTGCCCGTCGCGGAGCGCCGCGGGGTGGCCCACCACCAGCTCGACGTGATCGACCCGTCGGAGGAGGCGTCCGTCGCGGCGTTCCAGCGCGAGGCGCGGGCCGACGTCGCACGCGTCCTCGAGCGGGGCGCCCGTCCGGTCGTCGCGGGCGGCTCGGGCCTCTACGTGCGTGCGCTGCTCGACCACATCGACTTCCCGCCGACCGACCCCGACGTGCGTGCCGCGCTCGAACGGCGCGCCGAGCAGGAGGGCACGCGCGTCCTGCACGACGAGCTGACCCGCCGCGACCCGCAGGCCGCCGCGAGCATCGGGCCCGGCAACACGAAGCGCATCGTGCGCGCGCTCGAGGTCATCGAGATCACGGGCGAGCCGTTCAGCGCGCATCTCCCGCTCCAGGAGTACGTCCTGCCGACCGTGCAGATCGGCCTCGACCACGACCGCGCCGCGCTCGACGCGCGCGTCGAGGCGCGGGTCGAGCGTATGTGGCGCGACGGTCTCGTCGACGAGGTCCGCACCCTGCGCGAGCGCGGCATGGGCCGCACGGCGAGCCGCGCCGTCGGCTACGCGGAGGTGCTCGCGATGCTCGACGGCGAGATCGACGAGGCGACCGCCCAGGAGAGCACCGTCGTCGCGACCCGCAGGCTCACCCGTCGCCAGATGGGCTGGTTCGGCCGCGACCCGCGGATCGTGTGGCTCGACGCGCAGGCTCCCGACGTCGTCGAGCAGGCGCTCGACGTCGTCGCGCGGGCGGACGCCGGCGCCCTGGACCCCGTCGACGTCACCGTCCCGGTGCGCCGTACCCTGGGCTCATGACGCAGCAGCTGGCCTTCTCCAAGGGGCACGGGACGCAGAACGACTTCGTCCTGGTCGCCGACCCGGACGACCGGCTCGCCCTGACGCCCGACGACGTCCGCGCCCTGACCGACCGCCGCGCAGGCATCGGCGGCGACGGCCTCATCCGGGTCGTGCCGAGCGCCGCGCTCCCGGAAGGGCGCGCCGTGCTCGACGAGGATCCCGAGGCGAGGTGGTTCATGGACTACCGCAACGCCGACGGCTCGATCGCGGAGATGTGCGGCAACGGCGTGCGCGTCTTCGTGCGGTTCCTCGAGCACCTGGGCCTCGTCGACCTGTCGGACGGCCACGAGCTCGCGATCGGCACGCGCGCCGGGGTGCGTCGCGTGCACCGCGAGGGCGACAGCTACGCCGTCGAGATGGGGCGGTGGCACCTGCCCGGAGGCTCCGCAGCGCTCGCGGACGGCTACGACGCACAGGTCCGCACGACCGGGCTCGAGGGTGTGCGCGTCGCGCTGAGCGTCGACATGGGCAACCCGCACACGGTCGTCGCCCTCGCGACGGACGCCGAGCTCGACGGGCTCGACCTCACCACGATCCCTGAGGTCGCTCCCGTGCCGCCCGCCGGGACGAACGTCGAGTACGTCGTGCCGCGCGCCGAGACGCAGGACGCGGACGGCACCGCCGTCGGGCACGTGCGCATGCGCGTCCACGAGCGCGGCGTTGGCGAGACCCGCTCGTGCGGGACGGGCGCGTGCGCGGCCGCGCTCGCGGTCGCCGCGTGGGCCGGCGCCGGAGCGCCGAGCACGTGGTTCGTCGACGTCCCGGGCGGGACAGTCCGGGTGCGCATGCTGCCCGAGCAGCGCGTCGAGCTCGCGGGCCCGGCCGTGCTCGTCGCGCACGGGGCTGTCGACCTCGACGCCCTGCGCGCCGGGCTCGTCACTCCGTCGGCGTAGCCCCCGGCACCGCGGCTGTCCCAGGGCCGACGCGCAGCACGCGGAACCCCTTCGCGCTCGCGGCACGCGTCACGTCCGGGCGGATCTCGCGGGCGATCCAGCCCTGCAGCGAGTCGGCGCCGAGGTTGCGCTGCACCACGAGGTGCGCGACGCCGTCGTCCGTGAGGCGGGGGAGCCACGTCCGCAGGAGGTCGTGCAGCACGTCCTTGCCGACGCGGATCGGCGGGTTCGACCACAGCGCTGCGAACCGGACGTCGTCGGGCACGTCCTCGGGACGGCACGCGGTGACGTTCTCGAGGCCGAGGCGCGCCGCGTTGCGGCGCGTGAGGTCGAGCGCACGCTCGTTGACGTCGACGGCCCACACCGCCGCCCCCGGCGCCTGCAGGGCGAGCGTGAGCGCGACGGGACCCCAGCCGCAGCCGACGTCGAGCAGGTTCCCGGTCTGCGGCGGCTCCGGGACGGAACGCAGCAGGACCTGCGTGCCCAGGTCGAGGCGACCGGGGGAGAAGATGCCGCCAGCGGTCTCGACCTCGACGTCACGGCCGTCCAGACGGACGCTCACGAGCCGGCGCTCGTCCTTCGACGCCGGCTGCGCCGTGAAGTAGTGGTCGTTGCTCACGTCGAGCTCTCCTGCGGGTCGGTGACGACTGTCCAGCGTCAGTAGCCTACGGCCGCCACGTGAGGCTTGAGGACCGCGCGGGCGGGCGGGTGTGGCTCACGCCCTGCGTGAAATCCCTCGCCCGGTGCCCGCGAGCGTGGGAACCTTGAAGGGCGGCGCCGTCCATGACGCAGCGCCCGGAACCCCACCACGGAAGGCACCACATGACGAACCCCACCCTTGAGCCCACGCCCCGCGAGGAGCGTGACATCGCCGACGACGTCGTCGCGCGGGTGCTGGCTCGGGCGGGTACCGCGCTCGACGCGGGAGGCACGGTCCACACCTCGGCCGACGGCGACCAGCTCGACCTCGTCGAGCGCAGCGCACTCAAGCGGGTGGTCGGCCTGTCGACCGAGCTCGAGGACGTCACGGAGGTCGAGTACCGCCAGCTGCGCCTCGAGAAGGTCGTCCTCGTCGGCGTCTACTCGGGCGGCAGCACGTCCGACGCCGAGGTGTCGCTGCGCGAGCTCGCAGCCCTCGCCGAGACGGCCGGCTCGCAGGTCCTCGACGGACTCCTCCAGCGCAGGCAGACCCCCGACCCGTCGACGTACCTCGGTTCGGGCAAGGCAGCCGAGCTCGCCGGCATCGTCGCGGCGGTCGGCGCCGACACGGTCATCGTCGACGGTGACCTCGCCCCGTCCCAGCGACGAGCGCTCGAGGACATCATCAAGGTCAAGGTCGTCGACCGGACCGCGCTGATCCTCGACATCTTCGCCCAGCACGCCAAGTCCCGTGAGGGCAAGGCGCAGGTCGAGCTCGCGCAGCTCGAGTACCTGCTGCCGCGCCTGCGCGGCTGGGGCGAGTCGATGTCCCGGCAGGCCGGTGGCCAGGTCGGCGGCGCCGGCGCGGGCATGGGCTCGCGCGGTCCCGGTGAGACGAAGATCGAGCTCGACCGTCGCCGCATCCGCGACCGCATGGCCAAGCTGCGCCGCGAGATCGCCGCGATGGCGCCCGCGCGCGTCACCAAGCGGGCCACCCGTCGTCGCAACGCGATCCCCGCCGTCGCGATCGCGGGCTACACGAACGCCGGCAAGTCGAGCCTCCTCAACGCCCTCACGGGCGCAGGCGTGCTCGTCGAGAACGCGCTGTTCGCGACCCTCGACCCGACGGTCCGCCGCGCACAGACCGCGGACGGCCGCGTCTACACGCTCGCCGACACCGTCGGCTTCGTCCGCTCGCTCCCGCACCAGCTCGTCGAGGCGTTCCGCTCGACCCTCGAGGAGGTCGGCGACGCCGACCTGCTCCTGCACGTCGTCGACGCGTCCCACCCCGACCCTGAGGGACAGATCGCCGCGGTCCGCGAGGTCCTCTCCGAGATCCCCGGCGTCGAGAACGTCCCCGAGGTGATCGTCCTCAACAAGGCCGACGTCGCGGACCCCGAGGTCATCACCCGCATCCGTGGTCGGGAACGGTCCACGATCGTCGTCTCGGCGCACACGGGCGAGGGGATCGACGCGCTCCTCGAGCTCATCGCGGACTCGCTGCCGCGCCCCGACGTCGCCGTCGAGGTCGTCGTGCCGTACACGCGGGGCGACCTCGTCAACCGGATGCACCTCGAGGGTGAGATCGACCACGAGGAGCACACGGCCGACGGCACGCTCCTGCGCGGCCGTGCGGCGGAGGGGCTCGCGACCGAGCTCAAGACGGCCTCGCTGGTCTGAGGACGGGCCGCCCGCGGCCTGCCCCGCGCACGTAGGATGTGCCGGTGACCGACACCCCCAGGACCGACGACCACGCCGGCAGGGGAACCCCGGAGCAGGCCGCGGACGCTGCGGTCAAGCTCCTCGGGACCGCGGTCGAGGCGCTCGGCGGCAGCGTCCGACACGGGCAGCAGGACATGGCGCGTGCCGTCGCGACGTCGATCGCGACGGGCGAGCACCTGCTCGTCCAGGCAGGTACGGGAACGGGTAAGTCGCTCGGCTACCTGGTCCCTGTCGTCTCACACGCCGTCGAGAACGCGGAGCGCGTCGTCGTGTCGACCGCGACCCTCGCGCTCCAGCGCCAGGTCCTCACGCGCGACCTGCCGCTCGTCGTCGACGCGCTCGCCCCGCACCTGCCGCGCAAGCCCGCGGTCGCGCTGCTCAAGGGCTGGCAGAACTACCTCTGCAAGCACCGCCTCGCGGGCGGTTATCCGTCCGACGAGCCGGGTGCGACGCTGTTCGACCTCCCGGGCGACGAGCCGCGCGCCGAGCCTGACGCCGACGACGCGGAAGCCTCGCCTGTGCGCCGGCTCGGGGCCGAGATCCTGCGCCTGCGCGCCTGGGCCGAGGAGACCGGCACGGGCGACCGCGACGACCTCGTCCCCGGCGTCTCCGACCGCGCCTGGCGCCAGGTGTCGGTCACCTCGCTCGAGTGCCTCGGCCAGAAGTGCCCGCTCCTGTCCGAGTGCTTCCCCGAGCAGGCGCGCGCGCAGACCCGCGAGGCCGACGTCGTCGTCACGAACCATGCGATGCTCGGCATCGCCGCGTCGGGCAGCACGCACGTGCTGCCCGAGCACTCCGTGCTCGTCGTCGACGAGGCCCACGAGCTTGCCGACCGCATCACGAGCCAGTCGACCGCCGAGCTCTCCGCCGCGTCGATCGAGGCCGCGGCGCGTCTCGCGCGCCGGCACGCAGGCCTGCCGACGCCCGACCTCGACCGCGCTGCAGCGGACCTCGGGGCCGCCCTCATGGACCTCCCGGAGGGCCGCTTCCCGCGCGGCCTGCCCGACGGCGTCCGCGCCGCCGTCGCGAACGTGCGCGACGCCGCGCGAGAGCTCGTCACCGCGCTCAAGCCCGCCACGGGCGAGAAGGACGCGACCGAGGGCGGCGCGAAGATCGCCCAGGCCGCGATGCTCGTCCTGTTCGAGGTCGCCGAGGGCATGGCCGCGGACCCGACCGGGCACGACGTCCTGTGGAGCGCGCGCAGCTCCGCCGACGGCGGCTGGGACGCCTCCGGCATCACGCGCCTGCACAGCGCGCCCCTCAACGTCTCCGGGCTCGTCCGGACGAACCTCCTCGCCGAGCGCACGGGCATCTTCACGTCCGCGACCTTGAGCCTCGGAGGCACGTTCGAGCCGGTCGCGCGGTCGCTCGGTCTGCTCGGACCGGCAGGCAGCGAGCCAGGGACGACCGCGCGGGACGGCGCGGCGTCCGGCGACGAGCCCGAGCCGCCGTCCGTGCGCGGCTGGTCCGGCATCGACGTCGGCACGCCGTTCGACTACGCGAAGCAAGGCATCCTCTACGTCGCGAAGCACCTGCCCGCCCCGGGCCGCGAGCCGGCGACGGAGGCGCAGCTCGACGTCGTCGCCGAGCTCATCGAGGCCGCTGGCGGCCGCACCCTCGGGCTCTTCTCGTCGCGACGCGCGGCGGACGCCGTGGCCGAGGCGATGCGCGGCCGCCTCGACGTCCCGATACTCTGCCAGGGCGACGACCAGCTGCCGACCCTCGTCAAGCAGTTCGCCGAGGACGAGGAGGCGTGCCTCTTCGGCACGCTCTCGCTGTGGCAGGGCGTCGACGTGCCGGGCCCCGCGTGCAGCCTCGTCCTGATCGACCGCATCCCGTTCCCGCGCCCCGACGACCCGGTGCGCTCGGCACGCACCGAGGCCGTCGCCGCCGCCGGGGGCAACGGGTTCATGCAGGTCTCCGCGACCCACGCCGCGCTCCTGCTCGCCCAGGGCGCGGGGCGTCTCGTGCGCTCGACGACCGACCGGGGCGTCGTGGCCGTCCTCGACCCGCGGCTGCACACGGCACGCTACGGCACGTTCCTGACCAGGTCGATGCCCCCGTTGTGGCCGACGAGCGACCACAACACGGTCGTCGCGGCGCTGCGTCGCCTGGCTGGCTAGGCTGGCGACAGCCGCGCGTGCCCTCGCGCGGCGACGACGTCCGAACCGGAGGAACGATGTCAACGCACACCCCTGACCCGGCTCTCGAGCCCTCGCGCCGCACGACCAAGCTCGCCGTCGTCGGTGCCGGCGCCGTGGGCGCCACGCTCGCCTACGCCGCGCTCATGCGCGGGGCCGCTCGCACCGTCGCGCTGCACGACATCAACGCGGCCAAGGTCGAGGCCGAGGCGCTCGACCTCCAGCACGGCGTCCAGTTCGTCCCGCAGGCCGAGGTGATCGGGTCGGACGACATCGCGGTGTGCGCCGACGCCGACGTGGTCGTGGTGACCGCCGGCGCGAAGCAGAAGCCCGGCCAGAGCCGGATCGACCTGGCAGGCGCGACGATCGGCCTGATGAAGAACATCCTCCCGCCGCTCGTCGAGGTCGCGCCCAACGCGGTCTACATCATGGTGACCAACCCGGTCGACGTCGTGACGTACGCGTCGCTCAAGATCTCAGGCCTGCCGCCCCAGCAGCTGTTCGGCTCGGGCACGGTGCTCGACTCGTCGCGACTGCGCTACCTCATCGCCGAGCACTGCGGCGTCGCGGTGCAGAACGTGCACGCGTACATCGCGGGCGAGCACGGCGACTCTGAGATCCCGCTGTGGGACTCCGCCTCGATCGGTGCGGTGCCGCTCCTCGAGTGGAACCGCTCGGGCGAGCACGGCCCGCTGACCGAGGAGGTCCGCGCCACGATCGCGCACGAGGTGGCCAACTCGGCCTACCGGATCATCGAGGGCAAGGGCGCGACGAACTACGCGGTCGGCCTCGCGGGCACGCGCATCATCGAGGCTGTGCTCAACAACGAGCACTCGGTGCTGCCGGTCTCCTCGCTGCTCGACGACTACTACGGCATCGGCGACGTGTGCCTCTCGGTGCCGTCGATCGTCGGCCGGCGCGGCATCTACGACACGCTCCAGATCCCGCTGTCGGACTCGGAGTACGACGGGCTGAAGAAGTCGGCAGACCAGCTGCGCTCGGTCGCGCGGCAGTTCGGGTTCTGACGCGCTGCCGACCGTAGGGTCGGCACCCCGGACGCTCGGGAACCCGGTGGCTCAGCCGCTCGGACGCGAGCAAGCAGACGTGACGCGGGCCCGGACCTTGGAGGTCCGGGCCCGCGCCATGTCTGGACAGCCCGCTGTGGGCGGTGACTGCTAGAGCGATCGCAGCACGCTCACGACACGGCCGAGGATGGTCGCGTCGTTGCCGGGGATGGGCTGGTACGCCGGGTTGGCGGGCATGAGCCAGACGCCGTCGCTCGCGCGGCGCAGCGTCTTGACGGTCGCCTCGCCGTCGATCATGGCGGCGACGATCTCGCCGTTCTCGGCGACCGGCTGGCTGCGGACGACCACGAGGTCGCCATCGCAGATCGCCGCCTCGATCATCGAGTCGCCGACGACGGTCAGGAGGAACAGGTCCCCGTCGCCGACGAGCTGGCGGGGGAGCGGGAACACGTCCTCGACGACCTGGTCGGCGAGGATCGGGCCGCCGGCGGCGATGCGCCCGACGAGCGGCACGTACGACGGCGCGGGGCGGTTGTCGTCGGGCGCCGCGCCCTCGGAGGCGAGCGCGAGGGCCGGGTGGGCGGTCACCTCGGCCGGGCCGCGGTCGAGCGGGACGAGCTGTGCGTCGTGCGGCTGCACGATCTCCATCGCGCGCGGCCTGTTCGGGTCGCGGCGGAGGAATCCCTTGCGCTCGAGCACCTCGAGCTGGTGCTTGACGCTGGACGGGCTCGTGAGGCCGACGCGCTCCCCGATCTCGCGCATCGTGGGCGGGTAGCCGCGCGCCTCGAGCGACTGACGGATGCACTCGAGGACGGCGCGCTGGCGCGGCGTCAGGGTCTCGTCGAGGGCGACGACCTCTCCGCCCGTATCCACGTCGGCTTCTCGCGTCCTGGTCTCGTTCACGCTCGGCTCCCTGCTCGTCGGACGGTCGCCGTCCCGGGTGGTCAGGCGGGCATCCAGACCGCCGCACCGCAGTGTCAGAGGCTCGTGATGCTCTTGCTTCAGCGTAGGGGAGCGCGGGACACGTTTCAAACACCCGTTCGATCGTGTCTCGACAAGCGTCCTCGGCGCTGCTAGAAATAGAACAAGCGTTCGACGCACAAGTGTTCGATTCGAGGAGCAGGCGCCGGGGGGTGCCGGGAGCGGAGTTCAGATGAGCAGCATGGTGGTCGCAGGGCCGGGCGCACGCACCGGTGTCGTCGTCGAGCTGCGCCCGCGCGTGCAGCGTGTCTCCGCAGCGCGACCGCCGCGGGCGGAGGCGCCGCTGCGCCTCACGCGTCGTGGGCGCGTCGTGCTCTCGCTGCTCGCGCTGCTGGTCGTCGCGCTCGGTGCCGTCCTGTTCGCATCGGGCGCGGACGCTGACGCTCCGGCGGCGCCGCATGAGGTCACCGTCCACACCGTCGCGTCGGGGGAGTCCCTGTGGCAGATCGCATCCGCGGCCACGCCGGCCGGGCAGGACGTCCGCGACGTCATGGACGACGTCATGGAGCTCAACCAGCTCTCCGGCAGCCAGCTGTCGGTCGGTCAGCAGCTCGTGGTGCCCGTCCTTCCGTGATCAGGTGAGCACCCTTCGCGCGGCGGTTTGCCTTGCTTCACGGTGGTGCGCCACCTAGATTCGGCGAGAGAGTACGCCCCGCCCGTCGCGAAGGACTGTGATGCACTGCCCGTTCTGCCGGAATCAGGATTCGCGAGTCATCGATTCCCGCACTTCGGACGACGGCCTCTCCATCCGGCGCAGGCGTCAGTGCACCGCGTGCCAGAAGCGCTTCTCCACGATCGAGACCTCGAGCCTCACGGTCGTCAAGCGCTCGGGTGCGACCGAGCCGTTCAGCCGCGAGAAGGTCGTCAACGGCGTCCGCAAGGCCTGCCAGGGCCGGCCCGTGAGCGACGACGACCTCGCGATCCTCGCGCAGCGCGTCGAGGACTCCATCCGTGGGTCGGGCAGCGCCGAGATCGACGCGAACGAGATCGGCCTGTCGATCCTCGGCCCGCTCCGCGAGCTCGACGAGGTCGCCTACCTCCGCTTCGCGAGCGTCTACCAGGACTTCGGTTCGCTCGAGGACTTCGAGGCCGCCATCACCGCCCTGCGTGCCGACCGCGAGAAGGCTGAGTCGCAGAACGACGAGGTCGTCGACACCGACGAGGTCGGTGTCACCGAGTAGGTCCCTCGCCCCGGGCGCCGTCTGCGGGCTCGATCGTCTCGCCGCGGGCCAGGCCCGCGCCCTCTGCCCAGCGATTTCTCCTGGCGCACCCGTCAGGATCGGGGCAGGCTGGGGAGCAGGCGTCGCAGACGCGGCCCGTCGACACACACGGAGGTGAGGCATGACGGACGACAAGCGCCCAGCAGTGCCGCAGGACGTGAAGGACAAGTTCCGCGAGGCGCTCGAGCGCAAGAGCGCGGCCCAGCACCCCGGCGGTGACAGCGAGCAGAACACCGGAGCGGTGCACGGCTCCGAGACCAGCGGACCGACGCAGCGGACCTTCCGCCGGAAGTCCGGCTGACACCGTCCGCGCAGACGACGAGGGGCGCCCGGGAACATCCCGGGCGCCCCTCGTACCGTTCTGGTTCAGCCGACCTGCAGGAGACGGATCGTCGCGTCGAGCGCGCCGAGCTCGTCGAGCACCCCGGCGGGGATGGCGCCCTCGGCGTCAGTGACGACGTAACCGAGCTCGCCACGCGTCGCGAGGAGCTGGCCTTCGATGTTGACGTCGTGGGCAGCGAGGATCTGGTTGACGCGGGCCAGCACTCCAGGCACGTTGCGGTGCAGGTAGGCGAGCCGGTTGACGCCGTCGCCGTGCTCGAGCGCAAGGTTCGGTAGGTTGACGCTCAGAGTCGTCGAGCCCGTCGACAGGTAGTCGCGGATCTTCGTCGCGACGAACTGGCCGATCGCCTCCTGCGCCTCCTCGGTCGAGCCGCCCGTGTGCGGGGTGAGGATGACGTTCGGAAGGCCCTGGAGCTCCGAGGTGAACGGGTCGCCCTTGCGCTTCGGCTCCGTCGGGAAGACGTCGACCGCGGCGCCAGCCACCTGACCGGACAGGATCGCGTCGCGCAAGGCACCGTAGTCGACGACGAAACCGCGCGACAGGTTGAGGAAGATCGCGCCCGGGCGCATCTTCGCGACCTGCTCCGCACCGAACATGCCGGCGTTGCCCGCGCGGCCGTCGACGTGGAGCGTCACGATGTCCGCGACCTCGAGCAGCTCGTCGAGCGACTCCATGCGGCGCGCGTTGCCGAGAGCGAGCTTCTCCGCGGTGTCGTAGAAGACGACAGACATGCCGAGGTTCTCGGCGAGCACCGACAGCTGCGTGCCGATGTTGCCGTACCCGACGATGCCGAGCGTGCGGCCGCGCACCTCGTGCGCGCCGACCGCCGACTTGTTCCAGACCCCGGCGTGCATCTCGTCGTTGAACACCGTCAGGCGACGCGTGAGCGCGATGATGTCGGCGATCGCGATCTCCACGACCGAGCGGGTGTTCGAGAACGGCGCGTTGAACGCCGCGACACCGTGACGCGCCGCAGCCGCGAGGTCGATCTGGTTGGTGCCGATGCAGAACGCACCGATCGCCATGAGGTCCGGCGCGGACTCGATCACGCGCTGCGAGACGGTGGTCTTGGACCTGATACCCAGGATGTGCACGCCGTCCAGCGCGTCGATGAGCTCAGACTCGTCGAGAGCGCCGGTGCGTGTGACTACCTCGATGCCCTGCGCCTGCAGGATCGAGGTGGCGAGAGGGTGGAGATTCTCCAGCAGAAGGGCTCGTTGCACCCGGCCAGTATCGGCCGGGCGCGACGGGCCCCACAAACCCGTCCAGCCGCTGGACCCGTCACAGCTGCGGGACGACACCCTCCGGCAGGTCGCGCGAGTGCACCAGCACGAGCTGCTGCGTCGGGCGGGTCATCGCCACGTACAGGTCCGACGGAGCGAGCTCGTCGGGCTCGACGAGCACGACGGCGTCGAACTCGAGACCCTTCGAGCTGCGGACGTCGAGGACGACCAGAGCGTCCGGCACGGGGGTGCGCACACCGTCAGCCGGGTCTGAGAGCACCTCGCGCAGGCGGTCCACGCGTCCGGGCGCGGCCAGGACGGCGACGCGGCCGGTGCCGTCCGCACGCACGTGGCGGGCGACGGCGTCGGACACGAGGTCGCGGAGCTGCTGCTCGCCGTCGACGAGCGCGACCACGTGCAGCGACTCGGGCACCTCGCGCGCCGACGTCACCTGAGAGACGGGAAGACGTGCCGCGACCGCAGCCCGCTGGGCCGCCTCCGCGATGGCCGACGGCGTCCGGTAGTTCACCGTGAGCTCCTCGAGGCGCCAGCCCGGGCGGAGCACCTGCGAGAACATCGCCGACCACGAACGTGTACCCGCGCTGCTCGACGTCTGGGCGACGTCTCCCACGATCGTCATCGACTGCGTGGGGCAGCGGCGCAGCAGCATCCGCCACGCCATCGGCGAGAGCTCTTGGGCCTCGTCGACGATCACGTGCCCGTACGTCCACGACCTGTCGGCCGCGGCGCGCTCCGCCGTCGTGAGCGTCGAGCCACCCGACGAGAAGCGGTCCGCGAGCATCTCCGCGGACACGAGCGCACCGGCATCCGAGCGGGAAAGGACCTGCTGGGCGTACTCGACGTCGCGCTTGCGCTGCTCCGCGTCCGCGCGCGCCTGGGCGCGCGACGCCTCGTCGTCCTCGCCGAGCAGCTCGGCCGCCTCGTCGAGCAGCGGGACGTCCGCGTCCGTCCAGGGCGCGCCCGGCTCGCGACGCAGCGCGGCGCGCTGCTCCGCGCTCAGGTGCGGCGCCGCCTCCGCGAGGCGGTGCGGCTTGACCCACAGGTCCTCGACGAGGCGCTGCGGCGTGATCGGGAACCACGCGAGGTTGAGAGTGACGCGCACGTCGCGGTGCGAGCGCAGGTCCTCGAGCACGATCGCGCGCTCCTCGGGCTCCATGTCCGTGCCCACGTGCTCGGCGTACTGCGTCGCTAGCCGCTTGAGCACGTCCTTGACGAACACGGCCCGCGCGAGGTTGTGCGGCTTGCGCGTGCGGCGCGCCCGGTCGATCGCCTGCTCGACGTCGCCACGCCGGATGACGAGCGGCACGCCGTCGAGCTCGAGCCGCACGTCCTCGCGCGGGACACGCTGGCGGGCGCGCACGGCGCGGGCGATCGACCGCGCGAAGCCGAGGTCGCCCTTGAGGCGCGCCGCGATGTCGCCCTCGACCGCGGTCGCGCGGACTCCGGGCAGCAGCGAGCCGATCGTCGTCGACACGACGCCCGTCTCGCCGAGGGAGGGGAGCACCTGGTCGATGTACCCGAGGAAGTCCTCGCTCGGGCCGACGAGCAGCACGCCCGAGCGCTCGAGCACCCGCCGGTGCGCGTAGAGGAGGTACGCGGCGCGGTGGAGCGCGACCGCCGTCTTGCCGGTGCCCGGGCCGCCCTGGACGACGAGCGCTCCCTCGAGCGGCGAGCGGATGATGCGGTCCTGCTCGGCCTGGATCGTCGCGACGATGTCCGACATCCGCCCCGTGCGGCCCGCCGCCATCGCGGCGACGAGCGCGCCCTCGCCCGACAGGTGGGTCGTGTCATGCTCGTCGATCGAGTCGAGGTCGAGGATCTCGTCCTCGACCGAGACGACGTCGCGGCCGCGCGTGACGAGGTGCCGACGGCGCAGGACGCCGTCGGGCTGCGCGCTCGTCGCGCGGTAGAACGCCTGCGCGGCGGGCGCCCGCCAGTCGGTGAGGAGGGAGTTGTGCGCCTCGTCGCTCAGACCGATGCGACCGACGTAGCGGTCGCCGCCGTCGGCGAGATCGAGCCGACCGAAGACGAGGCGGTCCTCGACCGCCTCGAGCTGCGCGAGGCGATCCTCGTACAGCGTCGCGAAGGCGTCGCGCTCGGAGCGGTTCTGCGGCGAACCCGACGGGCCGGACCGGCGCACGTCGCGCAGTCGCGCGCGGGCGCGAGCGCGCAGCTCGTCGAGCCGCGCGTAGAGGTCGTCGACGACCGCCTGCTCCTTGAGCACCTCTGGCGGACGTGCCGCCGTCCCCGACCGACCGTCGTCGACCGTCACCTGGTCACCTCGTGCTCTCCTCGTCGGTCACGGCCAACCATTATGACGGACGCGTGGCCTCGGGAATCAACCGGCACCGGGCGTCGTTGGAACGTGTGCGGCCCGCACGAGCGGGCACGCAGCCGACGACACCACAGGAGGAGCCGGTGCTCGACCCGCAGGACATCTACCACCTCGACGCTGACGTCGCCGCCAGCCTGGCGAGCGGCCCTGGCGCGGACGGGCCTGTCCTCATCCACGTGCTCGACGGCTTCGTCGACGCGGGGAGCACCGCGGAGCTGACCTCAGACCACCTGCGCGACCGCCTCGAGGCTCGTCGTCTCGTGACGTTCGACGTCGACCAGCTCCTCAGCTACCGCTCGCGCCGCCCCGTGATGGTCTTCGACGAGGACCACTGGGCCGACTACGACGAGCCGCGGCTCGTCATCGACCTCGTGAAGGACGCGGAGGGCACCGGGTTCCTCCTCATGCACGGCCGCGAGCCCGACCTGCAGTGGGAGCGCGTCGCAGCGGCGGTCCAGGGGCTCGTCGACCAGTTCGGCGTGAGCCTCGCGGTCGGCGTCCACGGCATCCCGATGGCGGTCCCGCACACGCGGCCCGTCGGGGCCACGACGAGCGCCACCCGAGCCGAGCTTGTCGGCGTGCAGCCGCGCATCTTCGGCCGGGTCTCCGTACCCGGGAGCTTCGGCGCCCTGCTCGAGCGCCGCCTGGGCGAGGCCGGCGCGGACGCCATGAGCTTCGCGGTGCACGTGCCGCACTACCTCGCACAGGGGCAGTTCGCCCCCGCAGCGCTCGCGGCGCTGCGCCGGATCGAGGTCGCGACGGGCCTCGACCTCGACGCCGAGGCGCTCGAGGAGGCGGCGACGGAGTCGCTCGAGGAGATCGCTCGGCAGGCGTCCGAGTCCGAGGAGATCCTCGGCGTCGTGCACGCGCTCGAGCGTCAGTACGACGCGTACGTCGAGGGTGTCGGTCGCACGAGCCTCCTGGCTGAGCCTGTGCCGATCCCGACGGCCGAGGAGATCGGTGCTGAGTTCGAGCGCTTCCTCGCCGAGCAGACGTCCGCCTCGTTCGACGGCGGCGGCAGCGAGGGCGACAACTCCGGCCGTGACGACGACTCGGCGCCCGACGACTCGGTGCCGGGCGACTCGGTCGAGGACGACGAGGGCTGACGCCCTCAGGCGGCCGCAGGGTCGGGCGGGTCGACGAGAGGCGCTGCTCCCGCGCTCATCGTGGCGAGCTCGTCGCGGCCGAGCCGTGTCGCTGGCACGGGCAACACCCGGAGCGGGCGGTCGACGTCGCTGAGCCAGGAGCGTCGCTGCGCGCCGTCGGCGCCGGCGCGCGCGGCGACGAGGACGAGGTTGCCGTAGCGGCGACCCTTGAGGACCGCAGGCTCGGCGACGAGCGCCACGTCGCGCCACGGTGAGCGCACGCCGTCGCTCTCGGGCGAGACCTCGCGCGCGGCGAGAGCGGTCGCGACCTCAGCACGGGTGAGCGCGAGCGGAGCGCGGTCGGCGATGTTGGCGAGGTAGATCCCGCCCGGTCGTACGACGCGCGCGACCTCGGCGAGGAACTGCTGCGTCGTGAGGTGCGTGGGGGTGGTGTCGGGTGCGAACGCGTCGCGGATGACGACGTCGACGCTCGAGTCGCGCAGGCCCGCGAGGCCTTCGCGACCGTCCTGGGCGCGCAGCCGCAGCTCGGGCGCACGCGGGAGGCCGAACCAGCCGCGGACGAGCTCGAGGAGCGTCGGGTCCGGGTCGAGAGCGAGCTGGCGGCTGCCAGGACGAGCCGAGGCGACGTACCGGGCGAGAGAGCATCCGGCGGCGCCGACGTGGACCACCGAGAGCGGGCCGGCGGGGAGCGCATCGATCAGGCACGCCATCTGCTGCATGTACTCGAACGCGAGGACGGTGGGGTCGTCGAGGTGGACGTACGAGCTCGGGACGCCGTTGACGTGCACGGTGACGGCGCGCGGGTCGTCGCGGTCGACCTCGAGCTCGACCGTCCCCGAGGCGATGTCGACGGGCCCGACCGGCAGGTCGGCGCCCTGCGGTGTCAGAGGGACGTGGTTGTGTCGACGTGACGAACGAGCCATGGCTCAACCGTACGGGCACAGCACGGAGCCAAGGGTTGACGCGATCGAACAGATGTTCGATCATTGAGGTGGGAGGTGGAGGACATGACGACGATCCACAAGAGCAGCGGTCCGGCCGCCGGACGGCTCGTCCTTGCCTACCCCTCGACCGTCTCCCCGGTCCGCGCCGACGCGGAAGGTGCCGAGGCTCGCGTCGGCCGTGCAACTGGCCGCCTCCTCGAGCGGTGCGACGCCGAGATCCTTGCGGCCCAGCTGTCGAGTGACCCGGCCGACACCTTCCTGCACGCCCACTTCGCCGCGCTGCGCGCCGCTGGTGCGATCCTCGAGGCGCGTGGGCGCGCCAAGGTACGCGGTCGTGGCCGGAACGTCTGGCAGCTGGCGGGAGAGTTCGTCCCCGAGCTCGCCGAGTGGGTCCAGGTCTTCTCGAGGTCGGCCCGCGTGCGGGCTGCGATCGAGGCGGGCGACCTCTCCGCCGTCGACACCGCGGTCGCGGAGCAGGCGCTCGCGGCTGCCGAGGACTTCCGTGACGCGGTCGCCGTCCTGCTCGCGGGTGACGCCACGGGCGCTCGCCGGGCGGTCGTGAGGGCCTCGTGAGCCGGGGGCCGCGGGCGTCGGTCCGTCCCGGGCAGTGGGGTACGTCCGACGACGGCTGCCACATCCTGCATGTCGACATGGACGCGTTCTTCGCCTCCGTGGAGCTCGTCCGCCAGCCGCAGCTCGTCGGGCGGCCGGTGATCGTCGGTGGCGGCGAGCGGTCCGTCGTCCTCGCCGCGACGTACGAGGCGCGAGCGTTCGGGGTGTCGTCGGCGATGCCCATGGCACGCGCTCTGAGAGCCTGCCCCCAGGCAGTCGTCATCCGCCCGGACCACGCCGCCTACCGGGAAGCGTCAGCAGCAGTCATGGGGATCCTCCGTGACGTGACGAGCGTCGTCGAGCAGGTCAGTGTCGACGAGGCCTTCCTCGACGTCCGTGGGGCCCGTCGCCGTCTCGGACCGCCGTCGGTCATCGCCGCCGACATCCGGTCCCGGGTCGCGGCCGAGCTCGGCCTGCCGTGCTCCATCGGGGTGGCGAGCTCGAAGTTCGTCGCGAAGATCGCCTCGGTGCACGCCAAGCCTGACGGGCTGCTCGTGATCCCGGCGGCAGCGACCGTCCCGTTCCTCCGCTCGCTGCCCGTCGGGGCGCTCTGGGGCGTGGGCGGCAAGACCGAGGAAGCGCTCGAACGGTTCGGCATCACGACGGTCGCCCAGCTCGCGGACACCGACGTGACGCTGCTGCAGCGGGTCGTCGGCAAGGCCTCGGGTGCCCGGCTGCACGACCTTGCCTGGGGGAGGGACCCGCGGGCCGTCGAGACGACGCAGGTCGAGCGCTCGATCGGCGCCGAGGTGACGTTCCGCGAGGACTCGTCCGAGATGTCCCAGATCGAGGCCCGGTTGCTCGAGCTCGCTGACCGCTGCGCGACCAGGCTCCGGCGCCAAGGTGTCGTCGGGCGCGTCGTCTCCCTCAAGGTGCGCACGAGCGACTTCCGGACCCTCACGCGCTCACGGACCCTCGGCTCGCCGACCGATGTCGCACGGGACGTCTACCTCGTCGCGCGAGAGCTCTTCTCCGGTGTCGACCTGCGAGGGCTGGACGTGCGTCTCGTGGGCATCCGGGTCGAGGACCTGCGGGAACGTGCCGGGAGCGTGAGCCAGCCGACTCTCGAGGACGCCGTCCTCGAGACGAGCCAGGGGCGCCGGGACGCCGAGGCCGCGCTCGACCTGGTGCGAGGAAAGTTCGGCAGCGCCGCGATCAGCCTCGGAGCCTCCGGCCTGCGCCGCTCCTCCTGAGCCCGAGAGCGCAGCGGTGCTCGGAGCCGTGCGACTACCGCCGCCCAAGATCTCGACCTATCCTTGAGGTGGAACAGGTCCGGCGCGTCGACACGAGGAGGTGCTCATGCCGCTCTCAGAGTATGAGCAGAGGGTGCTCGAGCAGATGGAGCAGCAGCTGTACTCCGAGGACCCCAAGCTCGCGAACGCGATGTCGCCCACGGCGCCGCGCTCCGGCATCCGGTTCGTCCTCGCCGGCGCAGGCGTGATCGTCGGTGTCGTCCTCCTCATCGTCGGTGTCATGACGGACCTCCCCGCAGTCGGGATCATCGGGTTCGCCGTCATGTTCGGCGGAGTCGCCTACGCCCTCCTGCGCCCCACCGCCAAGAAGGGCCCGCTCGGCACCGTCGACGCCCACGGCAAGATCTCCAAGACGCCCAAGGCCGCGAAGAAGCGCGGGTCCGGAGACTTCATGAGCCGCCTGGAAGAGCGCTGGGACCGCCGCCGCGACGAAGGTCTCTGACCCTCACCTCCCCGGGCAGCCGGGGGAGCGCATCGCCCTGTATCTGGCCTGCACCCCTCTCGCGCCCAGCCCCTGGCTGTGCTCGACGAGCTGACCGGCTCGCCTCGCTGGCGCCACCCCGGGCTTCCCTCAGCGAATTGACCGGCCCGCCCCGCAGCCTCACGCCCGTGGGCCGCCCCGATCAGCGTCCCCGACCGTCGAGCCAGGAGCGCCGCCCGCGTCGGCCGGGTTGGTCCGGTTCTCGGCAGCGGCGAGCGCCGACACCCGCGCCTGCACCTCGTCGAGGGCAGCCCGCACGAGCCCGTCGAGCTCCTCACGGTCGGCCGCGGGCGCCGCAGGCGCGTACCGCGCGACCTCGACGCGCCGAGCCACCTCGCCAACAGCCTCGCCCCCGGGAACAACGTGGGCGGCCGTAGCGCGCAGCGTCGCGGCAGGGTCGATCTCGATGCCGCCCGTGCGCGCGGCGCGCACGATCGTCGACCACGCGTCCTCGACGTCACGTACGTGGACGTGCACCGCGCGGCGACGTACGAGCATCACGGTCAGGCCCGCCGCCACGACCAGCACGACGAGGAGCGACGCGACGAGCGCCCCGTTCGCCCCTGACGACGAGGACGTCGCCGCCGTCGCTGTCGCCGTCGTGCTCGTCCCCGAGGTCGTGCTGCTCGTCGGGCGCTGCGACGTGCTCGTCGGCGTCGGCGTCTCGGTCGCCGTCGGGGTGGGGGTCTCCGTCGCGGTCGCCGCGTACGTCGGCAGCGCACCCGACTGCAGCGCCGGCGTCGGCTCGAACCGCACCCAGCCCACGTCGTCGAAGTAGATCTCGGGCCACGCGTGCGCGTCACGCCCGCGTACGACCGCGACGCCGTCGGCACCCACCGTCCCGGGGAGGTAGCCGATGCTCATGCGCGCTGGGATGCCGAGGGTGCGGGCCATGATCGTCATCGCCGACGCGAACTGGACGCAGTACCCGGTGCCGTCCTGGAGGAAGTCCCATACCGCGTCGTCCGACGTCGGCGCGGGCACGCTGAGCGAGTAGTTGAACTCCGGGCTCGTCCGGAGGTAGTCCTGGAGAGCCACGGCGGCGTCGTACTGGTTGTCGACGTCGCCTACGACGGAGTACGCGAGACGCGCGATCTCGGGCGCGTGAGACGTCTCCGGGACCATCAGCTCGGGGTCCGCGAACCGGTTGGGGAAGCCCTGCGAGGGCTCCAGCGGGGACCCGGCCCGCAGCCGGTCGGGGTCGAGGTTGCGCGGCATGACCGTCATCTCGAGCGAGTCGCCGCTGCTGAGCCTGTCCGCGACGTCGACAGCGTCGCGGCTGGCGTCGTAGCTTATCTCCCGGTCCGACGTGATCATGCGCGGCTCGAGCGGTACCGGCACGGTCGACGAGGCGAGCCCCTCGAACTGCATGCGGAGCGCGAAGCTCGTCGCTGAGCTGCCCTCCGCGAGCGAGGGCCACAGCAGGTCGCCAGGGCGTGCCGGCTCGGTGTCGGGGTCGGACGGCAGCCACTGGCGGCCGTCGAAGTCGAGGAGCGACGTCGTGCGCAGCGGCCCGACCGGGGGAGCACCCTCGGACACCGTGTAGGTGAGCACCTCGCGCGTCGACTGCTCCTGCAGGCTCCTGCGCAGGTCGAGGTCGTCCGTCAGGTTCGCGACGCCCGTCCTCAGGTCGGGAGCGCTGACCGCGCCGCGCCAGGGGAGCGACGGCAGGACGAGCGACACCGCGAGGCCGGCTGCGACGACCGCCGTGACCGTCAGGCCCGCTCCGGCGACAGGGATCGCTGCTTCGCGCGCTGTCGCGCGTCCCGTGCGTGCGGTCGCGACGGATGGCCGGTCGACGGCGAGCAGGACGAGCAGGAGAGCGGTCACCGCGACGACCGACCACGTGGCGACGTCGCCGACGATCATGAGCGACGGGAGCCAGAGCAGCGACGTCGCGAGGCCGGCGAGGGCGGGGACCCGCACCGCGACGAACATGTCCATGAGGACGAGCACGAGGCAGGCACCCGCGGCGAACAGTGCCACGATCGCCTCGAGCGGCTGGATCGGGGCGATCGTCGTGACCGCGATCTCCTCGACCGTGCGCGCGAGCCGCGCGAGGCCCCGGAAGTTCTCGAGAGTGACCACGGGGTCGAGGTCGCCGCTCGTCGCGCGCGGCGCGCTGCCGCCGAAGCGCGCGGCGAGCAGCCAGAGCCCGGCTGCGAGTCCGGCGAGCGACGGGGTCAGGCTGGCGGCGGTGCTGACGTCCGGTCCGGCCCAGCGCCGCAGCGCGAGACGCGCGGCGACGATGACCGCGGTGACGATCGCGAGGATCACCCCGACGGTCCAGCGCCACGCCCCTGGCTGGATCAGCCCGTCGAGGCCCGCGACGCACGCGACCGTCATAGCGAGGACGACCGCGCCCGAGGCGACGACCTTGCCGGGCGTGGGGATGCCCGACGGCGTCGGGGCGCTCATCCGGGTCATCGATTCCCTCCCGTCAGGTCGTCCCAGGCAGACACGAGGTCGCTGCCCACGGGCAGGAGTGCTGCACGCCAGCCGTGCTCGAGCAGCGTCGGTACGGAGTCCGAGGTGCCGTCCGCCGGGACGACCATGGCGTAGCGCCGTGACGCCGTCCCGCCGACGACGGCGAGCGGTGCCGTCTCGTCCCTGCTCGTCGCCGCGGTCACGGCGATGACGATCTCACCGAGCTGGCTGTCGCCCACGAGGCTCGAGAGCACGTCGTCTCGCGTCCCTGACGTCTCGTCACCGGGCTCACGGCGGCCCGCGTCGACCGTCAGGTCGAGCAGCACCGCGCGGCCCTGCGCGTCACGCGAGCGGACCCAGCGCGCGCCAGCCTGCCCGTCGCCCCCGCGCAGGCCGGCCTGGGCGGTACCGCCGTCGGACAGGACGAGGCGGACTGGGTGGCCAGAGTCGAGGAGGTTGACGGCGACCGAAGCCGCTACCGACACGGTCCACTCGAGCGCCACATGGTTCTGCGAGCCGGGCTCGGTGTCGCTGTCGAGCGACGCGACGTCGAGGATGACGAGGACGGGCGCCTGGCTCGCGCCCTCGCTCGTGCGGACCATGAGCTCGCCGTGGCGGGCCGCGCTGGCCCAGTGCACGCGGCGCAGGTCGTCGCCGGCCTGGTACGTGCGCAGCGACGTGTCCTCGTCGCTCGGGTCGTTCGCGCCGGCGCGCAGCGGCGTGAGGCCGGACCGGGCACCGGTGTCGCTGATCGTCCCGGACAGCAGGGACGGCCAGACGGTGAGCGGGACGGCGTCGCCCACCTGCTCGGTCGCGGTCGCGAGTCCGAGGGCGTCGTAGCGGCGCGTCGCGAGCGGGCCGACGGGCCAGCGGCCGCGCTGCCGGGGGCGGAGCGTGTACTGCAGCGACGTGCCCCGAGAGGTGGGTGTGACCGCGGCGCGCAGGACGGTGCTGCCACGCAGCGCTGCGGGGACGGCCTCGCCGAGGTTGAGCGCGCGGGACGCCGCGACCGACCAGGGGGTCAGGTGCGCAGGGCCGACCTCCGTCGTGACCGACACGTCCTGACCAGCGTGCGCGGGCGTCGGCTGGAGGGAGCGACGCACGCGGAGCCGTGGCGCGAGCGGCCGGGCTCGCAGCGCGAGCCAGGACACGACGGGGGCGACCCCCACGACGCACCCGGCGAGCGCGACGGCCGACAGGTCGACGACGTGCCCGCCGACAGCCAGCGCGCCCCCTGCAGCCGCAAGCCCCACCCCGCGGCCGGTGAGCCGGACGCGGGCCGGCGTCAGGCCTGCGGGGTGCACGGTCACGAGGCGTGGTGCGGGTTCGGGACCGGGACGGAGGCGAGCACGTCGTCGACGACGGACGCGGTCGTCTGCCCGCCCGCGCGGGCCTGCGGGCTCAGGATGAGGCGGTGGCACAGGACGGGGTGCGCGAGAAGCTGGACGTCGTCCGGGATGACGTACTCGCGTCCCGACAGGGCGGCGACGGCCTTCGCGGCACGCAGGAGCTGGACCGAGGCGCGCGGTGACGCGCCGAGCCGCAGCGCGGGCGTCGATCGCGTCGCGGCGACGAGGTCGAGGATGTAGCGCTTGACGGCGGTCGCGGCGTGGATGCGGTGGACGGTCTGGACGAAACGCTCGATCGTCGCGGCGTCGGTGACCTTCTGGACGGAGTCGAGGGGATCGCGCCCCTCGCGGCGCTCGAGCATCTCGAGCTCGGCCTCGGCGGTCGGGTAGCCGACGCTCAGGCATGCCATGAAGCGGTCGCGCTGCGCCTCGGGCAGCGGGTACGTGCCCTCCATCTCCACCGGGTTCTGCGTCGCCACGACGAGGAACGGGCGGGGGAGCGAGTAGGTGCGGCCGTCGACCGTGACCTGGCCCTCCTCCATGCACTGCAGGAGCGCGGACTGCGTCTTCGGGGAGGCGCGGTTGATCTCGTCGCCGATGACGATGCTCGCGAAGATCGGTCCCGGACGGAACTCGAACTCGTGCTGCTGCGCGCGGTAGATGCTCACTCCGGTGAGGTCGCTCGGCAGCAGGTCCGGGGTGAACTGGATGCGGCCGACGCGCCCGTCGATCGCGCGGGCGAGCGCCTTGGCGAGCGTCGTCTTGCCGACCCCGGGGACGTCCTCGAGGAGGATGTGGCCCTCGGCGAGCATCACGGCGATCGTCGTGAGCACCACCTCGGGCTTGCCCGAGAGCACTCCAGAGAGCTGTTCGCGGATCCCGTCGCACGTGGTGGTGATCTCCCAGAGCTCCTGGGTGCTCGGAACTTGCGTCGTCGTCACGGTTCCTCCTCGTCGGCTGGGTGAAGCCTAGAGGAAACGCACCCGTGCGAGGCATTCGTCCCCAGGGTGATTCGTGCGGGACTCGTCCCGACCCGGAGCGGGCTCAACCGCCCCTCCCTGGCGGGCCCCCACTTCGCTCCACCACAGCCCCCGGCGCGGGGAGCGGGTACCGGCTTTCTGCGGCCGCGCACGCCCTTCTCAGGCGGCAGTCGGCGTGGCAGCTGGCTACGGCGGCCGCTGGCGCGATATTCCCTCCACTTTCCTCCATCGCTCTGACCTGCGGCTTTGTCGCGGCGGAGCGCGCATTGCGCGCTGGATGTCGTTGACGGTGGAGGAATGTGGAGTACTGTGGGGCCATCGGGAGATGGAGGGAGGTGCATCCGCATGGGCGCTGAGTCGTTCACGGGCGCGCCGAGCCTCCTGCTGGGCACCTACAACCCGCGTCTCGACGACAAGGGGCGGCTCATCCTCCCGGCCAAGTTCCGGTCGCAGCTCGCCTCCGGCCTCGTGATGACCCGCGGCCAGGAGCACTGCCTCTACCTCCTCCCGATGGACGAGTTCCGCCGGATGTACGAGCAGATCCGCCTCGCCCCGATCACGAGCAAGCAGTCCCGCGACTACCTCCGTGTCTTCCTCTCGGGCGCGAGCGACGAGATCCCCGACAAGCAGGGCCGCATCTCCATCCCCGCGCCCCTGCGCGAGTACGCGAAGCTCGACCGCGACGTGGCCGTCATCGGGATGGGAACCCGCGTCGAGATCTGGGACGCCGCCGCCTGGGACGAGTACCTGGCGAGCCAGGAGTCCGGTTATGCCGACACGGCCGAGGAGGTGCTGCCTCCCTTCCCGTTCTAGGACCCGCGCAGCCGTACGTCTCGGCCTCCTCCCGCCCCATCTGGCGCACCTTCCCCGGTGCCAGCGGGGTCGCGGTGGGAGACCTGGTCGGGCGGCTGCTCAGCACCACCGACCTGCCCCGTCCACCTGCACGAACCCCACCTGCACGACCCGCACCGCGCTCCCGGGCGACGACCAGCAACGAGAGGAGAGCTCATGGCGAACGACCCGCGTCCGACCGAGGACCGCCACGTCCCCGTGCTCCTCCAGCGCTGCGTCGACCTCCTCGCCCCCGCGCTCGCGGCTCCCGGCGCCGTCCTCGTCGACTGCACCCTCGGCATGGGCGGCCACACCGAGGCCGTCCTCGAGCAGCTCCCCGCGGCGCGGGTCGTCGGGATCGACCGTGACACCCAGGCGCTCGAGCTCGCGTCCAGGCGGCTCGAGCGGTTCGGCGACCGGTTCACCCCTGTGCACGCGGTCTACGACGAGATCGCCGACGTCGTCGCGGACCAGGGCCTGAGCAAGGTCCAGGGCGTCCTCATGGACCTCGGCGTCTCGTCCCTCCAGCTCGACGAGGCCGACCGCGGCTTCGCGTACGCGCAGGACGCGCCGCTCGACATGCGCATGGATGCCACCACCGGTCTCACGGCGGCCGACGTCCTCAACACGTACGGCGAGAAGGACCTCACGCGCATCCTGCGGGAGTACGGCGAGGAGCGGTTCGCGAGCAAGATCGCCCGTTCGATCGTCCGACGCCGCGAGGAACGCCCGTGGACGCGCAGCGCCGAGCTCGTCGACCTCGTGCGTGCTTGCATCCCCGCCGCGACCCGCAAGACCGGGGGCAACCCGGCCAAGCGCACCTTCCAGGCGCTGCGGATCGAGGTCAACGGCGAGCTCGAGGTGCTCTCCCGCGCGGTCCCCGCTGCGGTCGAGGTGCTCGCGGTCGACGGGCGGATCGTCGTCGAGTCGTACCACTCGCTCGAGGACCGCATCGTCAAGCGGACCTTGGCCCGCGGGGCGACGTCGAGCGCCCCGCCCGGGCTACCGGTCGAGCCCGAGACGCACAAGCCCTACCTCGAGCTGCTCACCCGCGGCGCGGAGGAGGCCCGCGGCGCGGAGCTCGAGAGCAACCCGCGATCAGCCTCCGTCCGGCTGCGCGCCGCGCGCCGGACCCGACCGACCCCTGACCACCTTCTCGACCGTACGGCGGTGCACCCATGAGCTCGAGCGCAGCGCCCGCACGCGTGCCTTCCTTCGCCCCCTCGGTCCGGCGGGCTACCGCCCCCGCGCCCGCGCAGCCGACGCCCGACATCCATCTCGTCGCGGCCCCGGCGCGGTCGCGCAGCCGGGTCCCGTTCGTGCTGCTCTGCATGGCGGTCCTCGTCGCGGCGCTCGTGAGCGTGCTGCTGCTGAACACGGCGATGGCGCACGGCGCGTACGAGGAGCGTGACCTGCAGTCGACGATCGCTCGGCTCGCCGAGCAGGAGCAGGCGCTCCTCGCGGACCTCGACGCGAAGTCGTCCCCGGGGGCGCTCGCCAAGCGGGCCCGCGAGCTGGGCATGGTCCAGGACTCGACCCCCGCGTTCATCGATCTCGGCGCCGGAAAGATCATCGGGGCGCCCGCCCCGGCGAAGAAGTAGGACGTAGAGATGGACGAGCAGAGGTCGCGCACGGCTCAGCCGCGCCGCGTGCCTCCGCGCGCCGGCGAGCAGCCGCGCCGCACGTCGGCAGGCCGCCAGGCGGGCGCGGGGTTCGGCGACGCGAGCCCGCGCAGCGGTCAGCCCCCAGGCCGTGGCCAAGGCACACCGCGCAAGCAGGGCGCCTCGCGCAGCCAGGCACCGCACCGTCAGGCCTCGAGTGCTCGCGCGCAGCGCCCGGCAGGCGTCGCACCGCGCGACGGCGTCACGCCGCCTCGTCCCGCCCAGGGCCGCCCGGGCGCGGCGGCTGGCGCCGGTGCCACGACGGCCCCGCGTGCCCGCAGCGCCGTGCCCCCGCGCTCACGGGGCGCCGTGCCGACGCGCGGCGGCGCAGAGAGCTCCCGCGCCCGCGGTGCCGCGCCCGCACGTCCGGGCCAGCGTCCCGGGGTCGCGCGCCCGTCCGCGAGCCGTCGGCCGACGCCGCCCGCACCGCGCAAGCCGCTCGTGCCGCGCGCGCGTGTCGGTGACCCCCGTCGACGTCAGCGCTGGTTCATGGCGGGCGTGCTCGCGGTGCTCGTCGGTTTCACGGGCCGTCTCGTGTCGATCCAGATCATCCAGGGCCCTGAGCTCGCCGCCGCGGCACTCGAGCAGCGGCTCGTGAGCGGCACGATCCCGGCGGGTCGTGGCGACATCCTCGACGCGGACGGCAACGTGCTCGCGACGTCGGGGGAGCGGTACCACATCAAGGCCGACCTGACGCTCGTCCCGACGTGGAAGCACGTCGTCGACCGGGAGATCGTCGGCACCGGCATCGAGGCTGCCGCCGAGGTCCTCGCGCCGATCCTCGGTGTGAAGCCGACCGAGCTCGCCGCCGACCTCGTCGGCACGAGCCGCGGTAAGTACATCGCCAAGAACGTCCTGCCGGACACGTGGCAGGCGGTCAAGGCCTTCAACATCACGGGAATCGCGGCCGAGCGCACGAGCGTGCGCGAGTACCCGAACGGCACGACGGCGGGCAACATCATCGGCTTCGTCAACGCCGAGGGAGTGGGCTCGGCCGGCGTCGAGCAGACCTTCGACGAGGCGCTGCGCGGGACGCCCGGCTCGTACGAGGTCGAGACGGGCCTGCGCGGCCACCAGATCCCGACCGGTGAGCAGGAGCGCACCGAGGCCCAGCCCGGTCAGGACGTCCGCCTCACCCTGAGCGGCGACCTGCAGTGGAAGGCGCAGGACGCGATCCAGGCCGCCAAGCGCAAGACGGGCGCGACGTACGGCTTCGCGATCGTGTCGGACGTCAAGACCGGCGCGGTCCTCGCGCTCGGCGAGACGGACACGGTGAACCCGGGCGACCTGAGCTCGTCCGACCCGTCGACGTGGGGCTCGCGCGCCGTGTCGAACGTCTTCGAGCCGGGCTCGACCGCCAAGGTCATCACGATGGCGGCAGCGCTCGAGACGGGTGTCGTCACGCCGACGAGCAAGTTCGAGGTGCCTGACGCGTACGTGACGTCGAACAACCAGACGATCCGCGACTCCCACGAGCACCCCGTCCAGAAGATGACGGTCGCGGGCATCTTCGCCGAGTCGTCCAACACGGGCACCGTGCAGATCGGCGAGAAGATCCCGAAGCAGGTGCGCTACGACTACCTGTCGAAGTTCGGCTTCGGCAAGCGCACGGGCGTGGGCCTGCCGGGCGAGTCGCCCGGCATCCTGCACCCCGTCGAGAAGTGGGACGGCCGCACCCAGTGGAACGTCCTGTTCGGACAGGGCGTCTCCGTGAACGCGATCCAGGCGAACGAGGTGTTCGCGACGATCGCGAACGGCGGCCTGCGTGCGCAGCCGCACATCGTCAAGGAGTACGTCGCGCCCGACGGGACGGTGACCCCGTACGAGGTCGACGAGCCGGTGCGCGTCGTCTCGGAGAAGACCGCCGACACCGTCCTCGCGATGATGGAGTCCGTCGTCTCGGACGGTACGGGCTCGCTCGCCGCGATCCCCGGCTACCGCGTCGCGGGCAAGACGGGAACCGCGCAGGCGGCCAACCCGCACACCGGGAAGCTCGACCACTTCGTCGCGTCGTTCAACGGCGTCGCCCCGGCGGACGACCCGCGCGTCGCGGTCTCCGTCGTCCTGTACTACCCGGAGCTCCAGTACGGAGGCGTCGTCGCGGCGCCCGTGTTCTCGGACGTGACGGCCTTCGCGCTTCAGCACCTCGGCGTCGAGCCGAACGACTCGAAGCCGAAGACGTTCCCGCTCGAGTGGTGAGCCTGCACATTCCTCACACGTCACGCCGCGGTCCGTCCGAGCGCCGGGCCGGCGCGCACCAGATAGGTTCTGCTCCGTGAGCTCTTCGCGCATCCTTCCGCCTGCCCGTCGACAGGTCCAGGTCGCCGACCTCGCCGCGCACCCGGGCGTCAGGCTCGAGGGTGACCCGACGGTGACGGTCTCGTCCGTCGTCCTCGACAACCGTCGGGCCGAGGCGGGTGACCTGTTCGCCGCCGTCCCGGGGGCGCGCGTGCACGGCGCATCGTTCGCCGCCGACGCCGTGAGTCGGGGCGCGACGGCGGTCCTCACCGACGCGGCAGGCGCCCGGGCGGTCCGGGACGCCGGGTGCGACGTCCCCGTCCTCGTCGCCGAGGACGTCCGCGCGACGCTCGGCGCGGTCGCCGCGGCCGTGCACGGCGAACCCGCCGCGGCGATGCGCACCTTCGGCGTCACGGGCACGAACGGCAAGACGACGACGACGTTCCTGCTCGACCACGCCCTGCGCGCTCTCGGCCGCCGCACGGGTCTCGTCGGCACGGTCGAGTCGCGGTTCGGCGACACCGTCGTGCCCAGCACCCTCACGACCCCGGAGGCACCCGAGCTGCAGGGCTGGCTCGCGGCGATGGTCGCGGACGACGTCGACACGCTCTCGATGGAGGTGTCGTCCCACTCGATCGCGATGCATCGCGTCGACGGCATCGTGTTCGACGTCGTCGGCTTCACCAACCTCAGCCAGGACCACCTCGACTTCCACGGCACGCTCGAGGACTACTTCGCCGTGAAGGCCGAGCTGTTCGGGCCCGAGCGCGCCCGGCGCGGGGTCGTCGTCGTCGACGACGAGTGGGGTGCGCGCCTGGCGCGCGAGGCCCGCGTGCCCGTCACGACGGTCGCGACGACCACCGTCGACGCCGACGCCGACTGGACGGTCCAGGACGTCGAGACCGAGCCGGGCGGTTCGCGCTTCACGCTCGTGCACCGCGACGGCCGCCGCGTCGCGACGCGCGTCGCGCTGCCGGGCGGGTTCAACGTCGCCAACGCCGCGCTCGCGTGCGTCATGCTGCTCGAGTCCGGCGTCGACGCGGACACGCTCGTCGCCGCGCTCGGGCCCGAGGGCTTCGACGCCCGCGTCCCCGGCCGCATGGAGGTGCTCTCGGACGCGCCGCGCGTCGTCGTCGACTTCGCGCACAACGCCGACGCGCTCGAGCTCGCGCTGAGCTCGCTGCGCATGACGACGCCCGGGCGCCTCGTCGTCGTCTTCGGCGCGACGGGGGACCGAGACCGCGGCAAGCGCCCCCACATGGGGGCGGTCGCCGCGCGGTTCGCGGACGTGGTCGTCGTCACGGACGACGACCCGCACAGCGAGCCGCCGGGCCCGATCCGCGCCGAGGTGATCGCGGGTGCCCGGGCCGTCACCGGACGTGAGGGTCCCGGACCTGAGATACTCGAGATCGCGCCCCGCGCGGAAGCGATCCGGCAGGCGGTCCTCTCGGCTGCCGCCACGGACACGGTCCTGCTCGCGGGGCGCGGGCACGAGACGGTCCAGGAGGTCGACGGGGTCGACCTGCCGTTGGATGATCGGGTGGAGGCGCGGGCCGCGCTGGCCGCCCGGAGCACGGGGCGCGAGCGCACGGCGCCCACGCCGCACGACGAAGGAGATACGCACGCATGATCGCTCTCAGGGCCGACGAGATCGCCCGCCTCACCGGCGGCAGGCTCGTCGGCGACGGCGGCGTAGTCGTCACGGGACCGGTCGTGGTGGACTCCAGGCTCGTCGAGCCGGGAGGGCTCTTCGTCGCGTTCGCGGGCGAGCACGTCGACGGTCACGACTTCGTGGGCAAGGCGACGGAGGCGGGCGCGTCCGTCGTCCTCGCGGGTCGCGACGTCGACGCCCCGGCGGTCGTCGTGGTCGACGACGTGCAGCTGGCGCTCGGGCAGCTCGCCCGGGAGGTACTCGCGCGTGTGCGCTCGCGCGGCGAGCTCAAGGTCGTCGCCGTGACCGGCTCGGTCGGCAAGACGACGACGAAGGACCTCATCGGCCAGGTCGTCTCCCCGGAGGGGGAGACGGTCGTGCCGCGCGGCTCGTTCAACAACGAGATCGGGCTGCCGCTCACCGTCCTGCAGGTCACGGAGACGACGCGCTACCTCGTCCTCGAGATGGGTGCGGACCACGAGGGCAACATCATGTACCTCACGAGCATCGCCCCGCCCGACGTCGCTGTCGTCCTCGCGGTTGGCACCGCGCACCTCGGCGAGTTCGGAGGTGTCGAGGCGATCGCCCGCGCCAAGAGCGAGCTCGTCACTGGCGCGGCCGAGGGCGGCGTCGCCGTCCTCAACGCCGACGACCACCGCGTCGTCGCGATGGCGTCGCTCGCCGCAGGTGACGTCGTGACGTTCGGGACCGTCTCGGGAGCGCAGGTCGCCGCCGACGACGTCCGGATCGACCGCGCGGGCCGCGTGTCCTTCGTGCTGCACGCGCGCGGTGCCAGCGCCCCCGTGAGCCTGAGGCTCGTCGGCGAGCACCACCTGTCGAACGCGCTCGCGTGCGCGGCGGTGGGCCTCCAGCTCGGGCTCGACGTCGCGACCGTCGCCGAGCGCCTGAGCGCCGCGACCGCGCTCAGCCCGCACCGCATGCACGTCGTCGACCGCCCCGACGGCGTCACGGTCATCGACGACTCCTACAACGCGAACCCCGACTCGATGCGTGCGGCGCTCAAGGCGCTCGCCGTCGTCGCGGGGCGCGAGCGGCGGTCGGTCGCCGTGCTCGGTGAGATGCTCGAGCTCGGCGAGGAGAGCCGGGAGCGGCACGACGAGGTCGGCCGGCTCGCGGTCCGCCTGAACATCAACCTGACGATCGTCGTCGGGCCCGGCGCGTGGGCGATCTTCGACGGCGCCCAGATGGAGGGGTCGTGGGGCGACGAGGTCGTCCAGGTCGACGACCTCGAGGCCGCCGAGAAGCTGCTCGCGGACTATCTCCGCGAGGGTGACGTCGTCCTCGTCAAGGCGTCGAACGGCACGGGGCTGTGGCGCCTCGCCGACAGCCTCGTGGCCGCGGGGGCCGCCGCATGATCGCCATCCTCGTCGCGGGCGGCACGGCGCTCGTGCTGTCGCTGCTGCTGACGCCGCTGTTCATCCGGTACCTCGTGCACAAGCAGTACGGGCAGTTCATCCGCCAGGACGGGCCGACAGCGCACTTCACCAAGCGCGGCACGCCCACGATGGGCGGCGTCGTCATCATCGGCTCGGTACTCGTCGGGGTCGCGGCGTCCGCGATCGTCGCGGGGAGATTGCCGAGCGTCTCGACGTTCCTCGCGCTGTTCCTCATGACGGGCCTCGGCCTCGTCGGGTTCCTCGACGACTTCATCAAGATCTCCCGCCAGCGCAGCCTCGGTCTGTCCGCGCGCGGCAAGATCATCGGCCAGGGTTTCGTGGGTATCGCGTTCTCGGTGCTCGCGCTGAACTTCCCGGACGCGAGCTTCCGCACGCCGGCGTCGACCAAGATCTCGTTCGTCCGGGACACGGGCATCGACCTTGCGTTCGCGGGCGCGACGATCGGCCTGATCCTCTTCGTCCTGTGGGCGAACTTCCTCATCACGGCCTGGTCCAACGCGGTGAACCTCACGGACGGCCTCGACGGTCTCGCGACCGGCGTGTCGCTCATGGTGTTCGGCGCCTACACGTTCGTCGGCATCTGGCAGTGGAACCAGCGCTGCGCCGTCATCACGTCCGCGGGACCGAGCTGCTACGAGGTGCGCGACCCGTGGGACCTCGCGGTCGTCGCGGCCGCGATCACCGGCGCGCTCTTCGGGTTCCTGTGGTGGAACGCGTCGCCCGCGAAGATCTTCATGGGGGACACGGGCTCCCTCGCGCTCGGCGGTGCGCTCGCCGCGCTGTCGATCCTCACGCGCACCGAGATCCTCGCGGCCATCATCGGTGGTCTGTTCGTCGTGATCGTCATGTCGGACGTCATCCAGATCGGCGGCTTCAAGCTCACGGGCAAGCGCGTGTTCAAGATGGCGCCGCTCCACCACCACTTCGAGCTCTCGGGCTGGGGCGAGGTCACGATCGTGATCCGCTTCTGGATCATCGCGGGCCTCTTCGCCGCGCTCGGCATCGGCCTGTTCTACACCGAGTGGGTCGCCGGATGGTGACGTCGGGTCACCCTGGCACCTCGGACGACCTCGACCTCGCTGGCGCGCGCGTCCTCGTCGCAGGGCTCGGCGTCACGGGCCGCGCGGTCGCCGCAGCGCTCGACGGGCGCGCGGCCGCGGTCACGACGCTCGACGCGAAGGCGCCCGACGCCGACCTCCAGGACAGCGCGGACGTCGACCTCGCGACGGTCGACCTGATCGTCGCGTCGCCCGGCTGGGCGCCGTCGCACCCGCTGCTCGCGGCGGCTGCCGAGGCGGGCGTGCCGGTGTGGAGCGAGATCGAGCTCGCGTGGCGGCTGCGCGTCGACCGGGCCTCGGGCGGTGGCCCCGCGCCGTGGCTCGCGGTCACGGGCACGAACGGGAAGACCACGACGGTCGGAATGCTCACGTCGATGCTCGCTGCGGCGGGCCGCGAGGTCGCCGAGGTCGGGAACGTCGGTCGCCCGGTCGTCGAGGCGGCCGTCGACCCTGCGGTCGACGTCCTCGCCGTCGAGCTCTCGAGCTTCCAGCTGCACTTCACGCACACGATGTCCGTCGAGGCGGGCGCGGTCCTCAACATCGCGACCGACCACGTCGACTGGCACGGCTCCGCCGAGGCGTACGCAGCCGACAAGGGCCGCATCTTCGAGCGGGCCCAGGTCGCGTGCGTCTACAACGTCGCCGACCCGGCGACGCGTCGCCTCGTCGAGCGGGCCGACGTTGAGGAGGGGGCCCGCGCCGTGGGCTTCACGCTCGGCTCGCCCGGACGCGCCGAGATCGGGCTCGTCGAGGACATCGTCGTCGACAGGGCCTTCCACACCCGGGCCGACGACCCGTCCCGTCACGACAGCGCCGAGGAGCTGCTCACCCTCGCGGACCTCGAGCACCTCGCCGGCCCGGACGGCCGCGTCGCGCCGCACGTCGTCGCGAACGTGCTCGCGGCGGCCGCGCTCGCCCGCGCGCACGGCCTCGCGGCGGACGACGTGCGCCGTGGAGCCCGGGCCTTCCGTCCCGGTCAGCACCGCATCGAGACGGTCGCGACCGCGACCGTCCCCGGCGGCACCGTCGCCTACGTCGACGACTCGAAGGCGACGAACGCGCACGCGGCTTCTGCGTCGCTCGCCGCCTTCGCGCCCGGCACGGTCGTGTGGGTCGCGGGAGGTCTCGCCAAGGGCGCGACGTTCGACGACCTCGTGATCGAGCGTCGTGACAGGCTGCGCGCCGCCGTCCTCATCGGTGCCGACGCGAGCCTGCTCACGGAAGCCATCGACCGACACGCGCCCGATCTCCCGGTCGTGCGTGTCGATCCTGGCGAGACTGGGACCGTGATGGCGCGCGCCGTCGCTGCGGCCGCCAGCCTCGCGCAGGCGGGTGACACGGTTCTCCTGGCGCCGGCCTGCGCCTCGATGGACCAGTTCCGCTCGTACGCGGAGCGTGGCGAGAAGTTCGCCGCGGCCGCGCGCCAGCACAGCCGCGACGGTGAGTGAGGAGGTGACGACGCGGATGGCGACGGACCGCGCTCGCGCCTCGACCGAATCCGAGGGCACGTCCCGACCGGAGCGTGCCCGGCGCCGACCCCTGCTCGGGTTCCTCGACAGCCCTGTCGCGAGCTACTACCTCCTCGTGGGGCTGACGACCCTGCTCGTCCTGATCGGCCTCGGGATGGTGCTGTCCGCGTCGTCGGTCAAGTCCCTCCAGCGCGGCGACTCGCCCTACGAGATCTTCCTCGGGCAGGCGCAGTACGCGTTCCTCGGCACGATCGCCCTCGTCGCCGCGAGCCTGATGCGGCCGTCGTTCTACAAGCGCGTCTCGTGGCCCTTCCTCGCCGCCGCGATCGGCATGCAGCTGCTGATCTTCACGCCGCTCGCCCGCTCGAAGGGCGGCAACACGGGCTGGATCTACCTCGGCGGATTCACCGTCCAGCCCGCAGAGATCGCGAAGCTCGCTCTCGCGATCTGGCTCGGCACGGTGCTCGCGCGCAAGGCGCGGCTCCTGCACCAGTGGGGGCACGTCTTCATGCCCGCGGTGCCCGTCGTCGGTATCGTCGTCGGTCTCGTGCTCGCGGGCCACGACCTCGGCACCGCGATCATCCTGCTCATGGTCGTCGCGGGTGCCCTGTGGATCGCGGGCGTCCCGGGGCGGATGTTCATGGCGGGCGGCCTCGCGATGGGCGTGGCCGTGTGGGCGCTCGTCGCGTTCCAGGGCAACAGCAACCGCCTCGGACGCATCGACTCCTGGCTCAACGCGTCGTGCGACCCGAGCGTCGCGACGTGCTACCAGTTCATCCACGGCAAGTGGGCGCTCGCCTCGGGCGGGCTCTCAGGCGTCGGGCTCGGCGCAGGCAGCGAGAAGTGGCTGTACCTGCCGGAGGCGCACAACGACTTCATCTTCGCCGTGATCGGTGAGGAGCTCGGCCTCCAGGGCACGGTGCTCATGCTCGTGCTGTTCGGGGCGCTCGGCTACGCGATGTCGCGCGTCGTCGTGCGGCACCCGGACCCGGCCGTCAAGGTCACGACGGGCGCGATCTGCTGCTGGATCGTCGGGCAGGCGCTCGTCAACATCGGCGTCGTGATCGGTGCGCTGCCGGTCATCGGCGTCCCTCTCCCGCTCGTGTCGGCGGGCGGCTCCGCGCTCATCATGACGATGGCCGCACTCGGGGTCGTGATCAGCTTTGCCCGGGACGAGCCAGGGGCGCGCGAGGCGCTCGCTGCTCGGTCCGGGACCGTCCGGCGGTCGCTCGCGGTCGTCGGCGGGTCGGTTCGTCGTCGTCGGAAGGACGCGTGAGACGTGGTTGAGTCGGTGCTTCTTGCCGGAGGAGGGACCGCGGGGCACGTCAACCCGATGCTCGCGGTCGCGGACGAGCTGCGGTCGCGGCACCCCGAGGCGCGGTTGACGGTCCTCGGGACCCAGGAGGGTCTCGAGTCGACGCTCGTCCCGGCGCGAGGCTACCCGATGGCGGTCGTGCCGCGCGTGCCGCTGCCGCGTCGCCCCGGGGCGGATCTCCTCTCGGTGCCGCGGCGTCTGCGTGCGGCCGTTGCCGCAGCGTCGCGTGCGATCACGGAGAACGAGGCGCAGGTCGTCGTCGGCTTCGGCGGCTACGTGTCGACGCCCGCGTACCTCGCCGCGCGCCGCCTCGGCGTCCCCGTCGTCATCCACGAGCAGAACGCTCGTCCTGGGCTCGCGAACAAGCTCGGCGCCCGGTGGGCGCGCTCTGTGGCCGTGACCTTCCCGGGCACGCCCCTGCGCGGCGGCATCATCACGGGCCTCCCGCTGCGGCGCGAGATCGCCGACCTCGTCCGCGCCCGCGAGGAGAACGCTGCGAAGGTCCGACGCGAGGCCGCGGCGGTCCTGGGCATCGACCCCGACCGCAGGACTCTCCTCGTCACGGGCGGCTCGCTCGGCGCGCAGAGCCTCAACGACGCGATGACGCGCGCGCTCGACGACGTCGCCGCGTCCGACGCGCAGGTGCTCCACCTCACCGGCAACGGCAAGTCCGAGGCCCTCACGGACGCGCTCGAGCAGCGTCCCGCGCTCGCCGGCCGGTACCACGTGCGTGAGTACCTCGAAGACATGCACCTCGCGCTCGCGGCGTGCGACGTCGTGCTGTGCCGCTCGGGCGCGGGCACGGTCGCCGAGCTCACGGCGCTCGGGCTCCCCGCCGTGTACGTGCCGCTGCCGATCGGCAACGGTGAGCAGCGGCTCAACGCGCTGCCTGCGGTGCACGCGGGCGGCGGCCTCCTCGTGGACGACGCTGAGGTGACCCCCGACTGGGTGAGCACGCAGCTGCTCACCCTGCTCGCCGACGAGGAGCGGGTCGCGCAGATGGCCGAGGCCGCGGCGCGCGTCGGCCGCGTGGGCGCGGCGGCGGACGTCGCGGACCTGGTCGAGCGCGCGGCGGGTGAGGCGTGATGGCTGGGTCGCCGATGTCGCGGTTCGCGGACGACGTCCCGGCCGTCGCTGACCTCGGGACGGTCCACCTCGTGGGTGTCGGCGGGGCCGGCATGTCCGTCGTGGCGCGCCTGCTGCGCTCCCGCGGCGTCGACGTGCAGGGCTCGGACGCGCGCGGAGGTGCGGTCCTCGACGCCCTCGAGGCCGACGGCGTGCGCGTGTGGGTCGGGCACGACGCCGCGCACGTCGCGGGAGCGAGCACGGTGGTCGTGTCGAGCGCCGTGCGCGAGTCCAACCCGGAGCTCGCGGCTGCGCGGGCCGCGGGGCTGCGCGTGCTGCACCGCTCGCAGGCGCTCGCGGCGCTCATGGAGGGCAACCGGGCGGTCGCCGTCGCGGGCGCGCACGGGAAGACGACGACGTCCGCGATGATCGCCGTGCTGCTCGAGGGGGCTGGCCTCGCGCCGTCGTTCGCGATCGGCGGCTCGGTGCGCACCGCGGACGGCGCGCTCCCGGGCGGCCATCTCGGGTCGGGCGACGTGCTCGTCGCCGAGGCGGACGAGTCGGACCGCTCCTTCCTCAACTACCGACCGACGATCGCGGTCGTCACGAACGTCGAGCCGGACCACCTCGACAACTACGGCACGACCGAGGCGTTCGAGCGGGCGTTCGTCGAGTTCGCAGCACGCGTGCGGCCGGGCGGCCACCTCGTGGCGTGCGTCGACGACGCCGGTGCACGCCGGATCGTCGAGGGCCACCGTGCGGTCGGCGGCCAGGTCGTGACGTACGGCACGTCGCCGGACGCCGACGTGCGCGTCGAGGGCTACACGCCGTCGGGCGACGGCTCGACGGCGACGCTCCACGTCGCGGGCGTCGGGGGAGCGACGGGCAGCGCCCCGGTCGCCCTGCGGGTCCCTGGCGAGCACAACATGCTCGACGCCGCGGGCGCGGTCGCGACGGCGCTCCTGCTCGGCGTCCCGTTGGGGGCTGCGGTCGAGGCCGTCGGCGCGTTCGTCGGTACGGGCCGTCGCTTCGAGGACCGCGGCTCGGCGGGCGGGGTGCGCGTCGTCGACGACTACGCGCACCACCCGACCGAGGTCGCGGCGCTCCTCACCGGTGCGCGCCCCGCGGCAGGGGAGGGGCGCGTGCTCGCGCTGTTCCAGCCGCACCTGTTCTCCCGGACCAAGGCGTTCGCCGCCGAGTTCGCGGCGGCGCTCGACCTCGCCGACGAGGCGGTCGTGACGGGTGTCTACGCCGCGCGCGAGGACGACGACCCGGACGTGACGGGCGAGCTCATCACGTCGCGCAGCGTCCGCGGCGCCCGGTACGTCGCGGACAAGGTCGAGGCCGCCCGGACGGTCGCGCGGCTCGCACGTCCCGGCGACCTCGTGCTGACGATCGGCGCGGGTGACGTCACCGAGCTCGCGCCCGTCGTCCTCGACGAGCTGGCGAGGTCGTCGGAGTGAAGCCACCGGCACGTCCGCGGCCGGGCGCCCCGCGCCCGGGGGAGCGCCCGACGCAGCGTCGGGCCGCTCCTCCTGCGCCGCGCCCGCGCCAGGCTCCCGCGGCGCCGGTGCCGTCGCCGCCCTCGCCGCCGTCGGTCCCTGCACGCCCGGCGGGCGCACGACGACCGAGCGCGAAGAGCGCGCCGTGCGCTCCCGTGCCGGTCGCGCCGCTGCCCGGTCCGTCCGTGCGAGTGCCGACGGTCTCGACGGGGTTCGCGGCGCGCCTCGCCGAGAAGGCGGCCGCTCGTCGGCACCTGCTGCTGCGCCGCGCGTTGTGGGTCGTCGCCGGCCTGGTCGTGGTGGGTGCTGGCGTGTGGGGCGTGTTCTTCTCGCCTGCGTTCGCTCTCGACGAGGACCAGGTCGTCGTCGAGGGCCTGGGTACGGTCATCGCGCCTGGGGCGGTCGAGGAGGTCGTCGCGGTCCAGGCGGGCACGCCGCTCACGCGGCTGGACACGGTGCGGTTGCGCGCCCGGATCCTCGAGGTGCCGGGCGTGCGTGACGCGACGATCGAGCGGGACTGGCCCCGCGGGCTGAGCGTCCGGCTCGTCTCGCGCGAGCCCGTCGCGGCGGTGCCCGAGGGTAAGGGATACGTCCTGCTCGACGACGAGGGCGTCCAGGTCGGTCTGTCGACCAAGGTCCCGGACGGTCTGCCGGAGATCACGTTCCCGCTCGACCAGGACAGCCGGCGCACGCTCGCGAGCGCGCTCATCCTGCTCAACGCGCTGCCGCCGAAGATCGCGCAGGACGTGCGGACGATCTCGGCGACGAGCCCGGACGACGTCCAGATGGAGATGCGCGGCGGCGCGACGGTCGTGTGGGGGAGCTCCGCGGAGGCGGCCCTGAAGGTCCGCGTGCTCGAGGTGCTGCGCAAGGCGAAGGCGTCGAAGGGGTCGAAGGTGTTCGACGTCTCGGCGCCGAACGCGCCCATCACCCGCTGAGCGGCGGCGTCGCGCGGGACGGCTGCACATCGCGGAGCGACACGCGCCCGTGGTCGTTGCCCACGGTCGTCATGGCGCATAGCGTCCCACTAGCAGAACGTGACATAACTCTAACCCTCTACCTGAGGGTGAAGGTTGCCAGCACCGATCGAGAGGTACCCCCGTGGCAACACCGCAGAACTACCTGGCCGTCATCAAGGTGGTGGGCATCGGCGGCGGTGGCGTGAACGCCGTCAACCGCATGATCGAGGTGGGGCTCAAGGGAGTCGAGTTCATCGCGATCAACACCGATGCTCAGGCGCTGCTGATGTCCGACGCCGACGTCAAGCTCGACGTCGGTCGTGAGCTCACGCGCGGGCTCGGCGCTGGCGCCGACCCCGAGGTCGGGAAGAAGGCAGCCGAGGACCACACCGAGGAGATCGAGGACGTCCTGCGGGGCGCCGACATGGTCTTCGTCACCGCGGGCGAGGGTGGTGGCACCGGCACGGGTGGTGCGCCCGTCGTCGCGCGCATCGCCCGCTCGCTCGGCGCCCTGACCGTCGGCGTCGTCACGCGCCCGTTCACGTTCGAGGGTCGCCGCCGCTCCAACCAGGCCGACGCGGGCATCGACGCGCTGCGCAACGAGGTCGACACCCTCATCGTCATCCCGAACGACCGCCTGCTGTCGATGTCCGACCGCAACGTCTCGGCGCTCGACGCGTTCCACCAGGCCGACCAGGTGCTCCTCTCGGGTGTCCAGGGCATCACCGACCTCATCACGACGCCGGGCCTGATCAACCTCGACTTCGCCGACGTGAAGTCGGTCATGCAGGGCGCCGGCTCGGCCCTCATGGGCATCGGCTCGGCCCGTGGCGACGACCGCGCGGTCCAGGCCGCCGAGCTCGCGATCTCGTCGCCGCTGCTCGAGGCGAGCATCGACGGCGCGCACGGCGTGCTGCTCTCGATCCAGGGCGGCTCCGACCTCGGCCTCTTCGAGATCAACGAGGCCGCGCGCCTCGTCCACGAGGCCGCCCACCCCGAGGCGAACATCATCTTCGGTGCGGTCATCGACGACGCGCTCGGCGACGAGGTCCGCGTGACCGTCATCGCCGCCGGGTTCGACGGCGGCGCCCCGCAGGTGCGCAAGGACGGCCGCGGCCTCGGCCAGGTCGAGAGCGCCGCACCGGCGCCCGCGATCGAGCGCCCTGCGACGCGTCGCCAGGAGCCGGCCGCGACGACCGGCATGCACGCCCAGGCCCGCCCGGTGGTCCCGGTCGAGGAGGGCGAGCGCTACCAGCCCGTCGTCCCTGCGACCGACCCGTACGCGTCCTCCGCGCAGGAGACGGCCGAGCCGACGCCGAACGTCTACCAGCCGGTGCAGCCGACGCCCGCCACGGGCCAGCTCGAGGTTCCCCGGATCTTCGACGAGGAGCCGCCGCGCCGACGCACGGACGACCTCGACATCCCGGACTTCCTCAAGTAGCTCCGTGACCGACCCGCAGC
The DNA here is from genome assembly GCF_002564025.1 of Flavimobilis soli. NCBI lineage: Bacteria > Bacillati > Actinomycetota > Actinomycetes > Micrococcales > Jonesiaceae > Flavimobilis > Flavimobilis soli. Next base: position 623,727 of record NZ_PDJH01000001.1, on the reverse strand, counting down.
ACGGGCCCCGGACGATCGAGCTCGACCTCGGTCCCGGGGTCCGTGCCGTCTTCACGACCGTCCACGGCGGTGTCTCGTCACCGCCGTGGGCGAGTCTCAACCTCGGCATGGCGTGCGGCGACGACCAGGGCGCCGTCGTCGAGAACCGGCGCCGCGTCGGCGCGGCGGTCGGCGCGCCCGTCGCGTTCGCGACGCAGGTCCACGGCGCCGACGTCGTCGACGTCGCGGGAGCGGACGCGGTGCGCGAGCTGCCCGGCACCGTCGGCGAGGCTGACGGCCTCGTCACGAGCGCGACCGACGTCGCGCTCGGGGTGCTCGTCGCGGACTGCGTCCCCGTCCTCCTCGCCGACCCCGAGGCCCGCGTCGTCGCGGTCGCCCACGCAGGGCGCCGGGGCGTCGAGAGCGAGGTCGTGCTGCGCACGCTCGACGCGATGGTCGCGCGCGGCGCGGACCCGGCACGCGTGCGTGCCGCCGTCGGGCCGTGCGCGTGCGGTGACTGCTACGAGGTCCCCGAGGACATGCGGGCGGACGTCGCAGCTCGGGTCCCCGCGACCTGGTCGACGACGTCGTGGGGGACACCCGCGCTCGACCTCGCCGCAGGGGTCGAGCAGCAGCTCGACCGAGCAGGTGTCGCCTCCGTCACGCGCGTCGCCCGCTGCACGATCGAGGACGACGACCTCTTCTCCTACCGTCGCGCCGGACGCACCGGCGACCCGACCACCGGACGCTTCGCCGGCGTCGTCCGGATCACGGTGCCGGGGCGCTGAGCGGAACCTCCCGCCCTGGGCGTGTCGGTACCGAGCGCGGCGAACACGTGCGGTTAGCGTGAATCCACCAGTGTGACGATGGACGGAGATGGGTCATGGCCGGAGCGCTTCGCAAGACGATGCTGTACCTGGGCCTCGCGGACGACCGTGGGGACCAGGAGTATGCCGACGCATACGTGGACGAGTACGCCGAGGAGTACGTCGAAGAGGAGGCTCCCGCGATGTCCCAGGACTTCCCTGCCCAGGTGACCCCCATCAACCGCGCCGCCGCGCAGCGCCCCCAGGCGCCTGCGGCCGCCGACCTGCGCCGCATCACGACCGTGCACCCTCGGTCGTACAACGACGCGCGCGTCATCGGTGAGGCGTTCCGCTCGGGCACGCCCGTCATCATCAACCTCACCGACATGGACGATGCGGACGCCAAGCGTCTCGTCGACTTCTCGGCCGGCCTGATCTTCGGCCTCCGCGGTGCGATCGAGCGCGTCACCAACAAGGTGTTCCTGCTCTCGCCCGAGAACGTCGAGATCACCGGCGAGGAGCACGTGGCGTCGGGCGACAACCGCTCGCACGCCGGCTTCTTCAACCAGAGCTGAGCAGACGCACGTGCAGCAGCTGTTCGGCGTCCTGGCCACGCTGTGCTTCGTGTACTTCATCGTGCTCCTGGGACGCATCGTCGTCGACCTCGTGCGCGTCGTCGCGCGTGACTGGCGACCGCACGGGTTCGGGCTCGTCGTGATCGAGGGCGTGTACCTCGTGACCGACCCGCCGCTGCGCTTGCTGCGGCGCCTGATCCCGCCCCTGCGCCTCGGGCGCGTCCAGCTCGACCTGGCCTTCCTGATCCTGATGCTCGCCACCTCCGTCCTGGTGAACATCTTCGGGAGCCTCGCGAGCTGACCCGCGAGACAGAAGACGGGCGTGCGCGCGCGGCACGCTCTTTATCCGCTAGCGTGAGTGCGTGGTCGTCATCGACGTCCCGGCTCCATAACCCGAGTAACTCAACGAGGTGACACGATGGCACTGCTCACTGCAGACGACATCCTCAACAAGAAGTTCACGGCGACGAAGTTCCGCGAGGGCTACGACGTCGTCGAGGTCGACGACTTCCTCGACGAGGTGCTCAACACGCTGCGGGCGCTCCAGGGCGAGAACGACGACCTCAAGGCCAAGCTGGCCGCGGCCGAGCGTCGCGTCGCCGAGCTGACCCGCGAGAACGCGGCAGCGGCCCAGGCGGCCTCCGCACCGTCGCCCGCCACGACCGCGGAGCCCGTCCGCGAGGCCGTGCCGGAGCCCGCTCCGGCCCCCGTCCCCGCGCCCGCCCCGGCCCCCGTGTCCCGGGCGAGCGAGCCCGAGTCGGCCACCGGCATGCTCCAGCTCGCGCAGAAGCTGCACGACGACTACGTCCGCTCCGGCCAGGAGGAGGGCGAGCGTCTCGTCAGCGAGGCACGTGCCGAGGGCGAGCGCATCGTCCGCGAGGCGCAGGAGACCTCCGCACGTACGCTCGGCCAGCTCGAGCAGGAGCGTTCGCTCCTGGAGCGCAAGATCGACGAGCTCCGCCAGTTCGAGCGGGACTACCGCACCCGCCTCCAGAGCTACCTCGAGTCGCTGCTCGGCGACCTCAACGCGCGCGGGTCCTCGATCCCGCCGTCGAACAAGGTCAACGGCCCCGGCCTCTGAGCCGACGGGACGACGTCCCGACCGAACCACCGACCACGGCCGGCCACAGGCACCGCTACCGCGCGTGTTGTCTGGGCCGGTCGTGGCCGTCTATCCTCGGCAGTTCTGAACAGAGAGGCCACCCTGATGTCGATCCAGGACGAAGAACGAACCCCCAGCCTTGCGGAGCGCTTCCCGCGCCTCACCAAGGACGTCAAGACGTTCCAGGTCCGCGAGGGCGAGGAGCCGTGGACGCTCAAGGAGGCCAAGGCCGTCGCGAGCGAGCTCATCGCCGAGGTCGAGCGCCTCGAGGTCGAGCTGGCGAACGCGGACGCAGAGCTCTCGGAGCTGCTGCGCAACTCGGGTGACGGCGCAGGGGACGACCAGGCGGACTCTGGTTCGAGCGCGCTCGAGCGTGAGCAGGAGCTCACGTTCGTCAACAACACCCGCGACCTGCTCCAGCAGAACACGCACGCGATCCAGCGGATCGCGGCCGGCACCTACGGCACGTGCGAGTCGTGCGGCGGCCCCATCGGCAAGGCACGTCTCCAGGCCTTCCCGCGCGCCACGCTGTGCGTGACCTGCAAGCAGCGCGAGGAACGACGCTGACCGAGGAAGCGGGTGACGTCACGTCGCACGGCGCCCGCCCGGACGACGTCCGCGAAGGCGACGAGGCGGTGGCGGCCAGCGCGCCCGCCGCCACCAGGGCGCCGCGCCTCACCGCGCTCATGTTCGGCCTCGCGGCCGGCGTCGCGATCGTCGACCAGCTGACGAAGCAGCTCGCGCTGAGCACCCTCGAGCTCGGGGCCTCCACGACGTGGTTCCTCGGTGAGCTGCTCGGCTGGAAGTTGCTGTTCAACCCGGGGGCCGCGCTCTCGATGGGGACCGGCTTCACGTGGGTCCTGACGCTGCTGACAGTGACTGTCGTCGTCGTCATCGCGACGCGGGCCCGGCGGATCACGTCGCGCGCCTGGGCGGTCTCGCTCGCGCTCGTCCTCGGTGGCGCGGTCGGCAACCTGATCGACCGGCTGTTCCGGGCGCCCGGCTTCCCCGAGGGGCACGTCGTCGACTTCATCAACTACGCGGGCTTCTTCGTCGGCAACGTCGCGGACATCGCGATCGTCGCCGCCGCCGGGCTGCTCATCATGCTGTCGTTCCGGGGCACCCCGATGACCGCTGACGCGCCCGCCTCGAGCGGCGGCGCGGAGCCGAGCGCCGACGCTGCGGACCTGGCGGCGGAACCGGCCGTGTCGACCGACGCCGACGAGGGTCCCCAGGAGGCGGACGCCGCAGCGGCCGGCGAGCCGGAGCAACGATGACCTCGCGTTCTCTTCCCGTCCCGGACGGGCTCGAGGGCGAGCGCGTCGACGCCGCTCTCGCCCGCCTCCTCGGGCTGTCCCGCACGCGTGCCGCGGAGCTCGCGGCCGACGGCGCCGTGAGCGTCGACGGTCGCACCGTCGGCAAGTCCGACCGCCTCGTCGCGGGGTCGTGGCTCGAGGTCGAGCTGCCCGACCCGGCCGCCGCCGTCGAGCCTGAGCCTGAGCCTGTGCCCGGGATGGTCGTGCGGTACGAGGACGACGACCTCGTCGTCGTCGACAAGCCCGTCGGCGTCGCGGCGCACCCGTCGCCCGGCTGGACCGGGCCGACCGTCGTCGGGGCCCTCGCCGCTGCCGGCTACCGGATCTCGACGTCCGGCGCGGCCGAGCGCCAGGGGATCGTGCACCGTCTCGACGCGGGCACGAGCGGCCTCATGGTCGTCGCGAAGAGCGAGATCGCATACACGGCGCTCAAGCGCGCGTTCAAGGAGCGCACGGTCGAGAAGGTCTACCACGCGCTCGTCCAGGGCCACCCCGAGCCGACGACGGGCACGATCGACGCGCCGATCGGCCGGCACCCGTCGTCCGACTGGAAGTTCGCGGTCGTCGCTGACGGCAAGCACTCGGTGACGCACTACGAGGTCCTCGAGATGTTCCCCGCGGCGAGCCTCGTCGAGGTGCACCTCGAGACGGGCCGCACCCACCAGATCCGCGTGCACTTCTCGGCGTTGCGCCACCCCTGCGTCGGTGACTTGACGTACGGCGCCGACCCGCGCCTCGCCGAGCGCACGGGCCTGACCAGGCAGTGGCTCCACGCGATGCGGCTCGGCTTCGACCACCCCGTGACGGGCCAGCCCGTCCTGTGCACGTCCGAGTACCCCTCGGACCTCGCTCACGCGCTCGAGGTGGTGTCGGATGGCTTCCGCTGACCTCTCCGGCTCGGGCGTGATGGTCGAGGTCGTCGCGACGCAGGCGCAGCTCGAGGAGTGCTACGCGATCCGCTTCGAGGTGTTCGTCGAGGAGCAGCAGGTGCCTGCCGAGGAGGAGCTCGACGACCTCGACACGGCGGAGACGACGACACACGTCCTCGCCCGGGACTCGCACGGGCGTGCCGTCGGCACGGCACGCCTGCTGACCGACCCGGCGCACCCGGGCGTCGTGCACGTCGGCCGGGTCGCCGTGCGCGCGGTCGCGCGCGGGCTGCACGTCGGCGTCGCGCTCATGGAGGCCCTCCACGAGATCGCGCTCGACACGTGCGCCGTCGACGGCGTGGTGCGCTGCGAGCTGAGCGCGCAGCGACAGGCGTTCGGCTTCTACGAGCGCCTCGGGTACACCGTCGTGGGCGACTTCTACCTCGACGCTGGGATCGAGCACAAGGACGCCTGGATCGATCTGCGGCGGCCCTGACGGTCGCCCCGGAGGGGCGTGTCGGCGGCCTTGCCAGCCGGTTCTCGGAGCGTCCGAGGTCCGTCATAGGATCGGGTCATGCCCTCTGCCGGATCGGACTTCGTCCACCTCCATGCCCACACGGAGTACTCGATGCTCGACGGCGCAGCGCGCCTCGGGGATCTGTTCGCCGAGGTCAACAGGCTCGGGCAGACGGCGATCGCGACGACCGACCACGGGTACCTGTTCGGCGCGTACGACTTCTGGAAGCAGGCCACGGCCGCCGGCGTGAAGCCGATCATCGGCGTCGAGGCGTACGTCACGCCGGGCACGAGCCGCTTCGACCAGACGCGCGTCCGCTTCGGTGAGGCGGGCCAGGAGGCCGACGACGTCTCGGCGCGTGGCGCGTACACCCACATGACGATGTGGGCGCGCAACAACGAGGGCCTGCACAACCTGTTCCGCGCGAGCTCGTACGCCTCCCTCGAGGGCCAGATGGGCAAGTGGCCGCGCATGGACCGCGATCTCATCGAGCGCTACTCGGCCGGCATGATCGCGTCCACCGGCTGCCCCTCGGGAGAGATCCAGACACGGCTGCGGCTCGGGCAGTGGGACGAGGCCGTACGCGTCGCCGGGGAGCTCCAGGACATCTACGGCAAGGAGTTCTTCTACGTCGAGCTGATGGACCACGGGATCGACATCGAGACCCGTGTGCTCAAGGACCTCCTACGGCTCGCCAAGACGATCGGTGCGCCGCTCCTCGCGACGAACGACCTGCACTACGTCAAGCGCGAGGACTCCGCGTCGCACGACGCCCTGCTGTGCATCAACTCGGGCTCGAAGCTCGCCGACCCCGGCCGCTTCAAGTTCGACGGCGACGGCTACTACGTGAAGTCCGCCGAGGAGATGCGCCGGACGTGGGCCGAGCTGCCCGAGGCGTGCGACAACACCGTGCTGCTCGCGGAGCAGTGCGAGGTCTCGTTCGACACGAGCGCGAACTACATGCCGAACTACCCGTGCCCTCCGGGCGAGGACGAGACGTCCTGGTTCATCAAGGAGGTCGAGCGCGGGCTCAACGCGCGCTACCCCGACGGGATCAGCCCCGAGGTCCGCAAGCAGGCGGACTACGAGTGCCAGGTCATCACGCAGATGGGCTTCCCGGGCTACTTCCTCGTCGTCGCCGACTTCATCAACTGGTCCAAGGACAACGGCATCCGTGTCGGCCCGGGCCGTGGCTCCGGTGCGGGTTCGATGGCCGCGTACGCGATGCGCATCACCGACCTGGACCCGCTCCAGCACGGCCTCATCTTCGAGCGGTTCCTCAACCCGGACCGCGTCTCGATGCCTGACTTCGACGTCGACTTCGACGAGCGCCGTCGCGGCGAGGTCATCAAGTACGTCACGGAGAAGTACGGCGAGGACCGCGTCGCGCAGATCGTCACGTACGGAACCATCAAGGCCAAGCAGGCACTGAAGGACTCGTCGCGTCTCCTCGACTTCCCCTTCGCGATGGGGGAGAAGCTCACCAAGGCGATGCCGCCCGCGATCATGGGCAAGGACATCACCCTGTCGGGCATCTTCGACCCGAACGACAAGCGCTACGCCGAGGCCGAGGAGTTCCGCCAGGTCCACGCGGCCGACCCGGACGCGCAGAAGGTCGTCGAGCTCGCGAAGGGCATCGAGGGCCTGAAGCGGCAGTGGGGCGTGCACGCGGCCGGCGTCATCATGTCGAGCCACCCGCTGATCGACATCATCCCGATCATGCGCCGCCCGCAGGACGGGGCCGTCATCACGCAGTTCGACTACCCGAAGTGCGAAGAGCTCGGCCTCATCAAGATGGACTTCCTGGGGCTGCGCAACCTGACGATCCTCGACGACGCGCTCGACAACATCGTCGCGAACGGCAAGGACCCGGTCGTCCTCGAGGAGCTCACGCTCGACGACAAGAAGACGTACGACCTGCTCGCCCGCGGTGACACGCTCGGCGTGTTCCAGCTCGACGGCGGCGGCATGCGGTCGCTGCTCAAGCTCATGCGTCCTGACAACTTCGAGGACATCTCCGCGGTCGGCGCGCTCTACCGACCGGGCCCGATGGGTGCGAACTCGCACACGAACTACGCGCTGCGCAAGAACGGGCTCCAGGAGGTCACCCCGATCCACCCCGAGCTCGCGGAGGCGCTCGAGGACGTCCTGGGCAACACGTACGGCCTGATCGTGTACCAGGAGCAGGTCATGGCGATCGCGCAGAAGCTGGCCGGGTACTCGCTCGGTCAGGCAGACATCCTGCGCCGCGCGATGGGCAAGAAGAAGAAGGCCGAGCTGGACAAGCAGTTCGAGGGCTTCTCGGCGGGCATGATGGAGCGCGGCTTCTCGATGGACGCCGTGCAGACGCTCTGGAACATCCTGCTGCCGTTCTCCGACTACGCGTTCAACAAGGCGCACTCCGCCGCGTACGGCGTCGTCTCGTACTGGACGGCCTACCTCAAGGCGAATTACCCGGTCGAGTACATGGCCGCGCTGCTCACGAGCGTCAAGGACGACAAGGACAAGTCGGCGCTCTACCTCAACGAGTGCCGCCACATGGGCATCACCGTGCTCCCGCCGGACGTCAACTCGTCCTCGGCCAACTTCACCGCCGTCGGCGCTGACATCCGCTTCGGCCTCACCGCTATCCGCAACGTCGGCGCGAACGTCGTCGAGTCGATCGTCGCGGCGCGCGAGGAGAAGGGTGACTTCACGTCGTTCACCGACTTCCTCGACAAGGTGCCGGCCGTCGTGTGCAACAAGCGCACGATCGAGTCGCTCATCAAGGGCGGAGCGTTCGACTCGCTCGGGCACACGCGGCGCTCGCTCGTCATGGTGCACGAGCAGGCGGTGGACTCGGTCATCGGCGTCAAGCGCAAGGAGGCGGAGGGGCAGTTCGACCTCTTCGCGGACTTCGGTGCGTCCGACGCCGACGAGGCGATCGGCTTCAGCATCGACGTCCCCGACCTGCCCGACTGGGACAAGAAGCAGCTGCTCACGTTCGAGCGCGAGATGCTCGGCCTGTACGTCTCGGACCACCCGCTCTCGGGGCTCGAGCACGTGCTGTCCCGCGCCGCGGAGACGTCGATAGCGCAGCTCATCACCGACGAGGGACGTGCCGACGGCTCGGTCGTGACGATCGCCGGCCTCATCACGTCGCTCCAGCGCAAGATGTCGAAGAACGGCAACCCGTGGGCGGCCGTGACGATCGAGGACCTCGAAGGGTCGATCGAGGTCATGTTCTTCGGCGAGACGTACCTCGCGTACTCGACGATCCTCGCCGAGGACCAGATCGTCACGCTCAAGGGCCGCGTCCGGCGTCGTGACGAGACGATGTCGCTGCAGGCGATGGAGCTCTCGCTGCCGGACACGAGCGCGGGCCCTGACTCACCGGTGCTCGTGACGGTGCCGGTGTCGCGGTGCACGCAGCCGGTCGTCGAGCGGCTTCGCGACATCCTGCGCACGCACCCGGGCGCGACGGAGGTCCACCTCAAGCTGACGGAGCCAGGCCGGGCGACGCTCATGAAGGTCGAGGACAAGCTGCGCGTGGAGCGATCGCCCGCGCTGTTCGGCGACCTCAAGGCGCTCCTGGGCCCGACGTGCCTCGCCAGCTGACGAACCTGCCCCACGGCGTACAAGCGTCGCTGACGTGCCTCGTCCGTGACGCGGCGCCCGCCGCCCTTCCCACAGACCGGAGCGACTCGTGATCCACCTGACCCCTGAGCAGCACGTCTTCGTCACGGAGCGCCACCTCGCGACGCTGACGACCCTGCGCCCCGACGGCACCCCGCACGTCGTCCCGGTCGGCTTCACGTGGGACGACAGCGCCGGGGTGCTGCGCATCACGACGAACGTCACGAGCGTCAAGGCGCGCAACCTCGCGGCTGGCGGTCCGGGCGGCGTGCCGGCCCGCGCGGCGGTCTGCCAGGTCGACGGGGGCCGCTGGATCACGCTCGAGGGACCCACGACGGTCGTCGACGACCCCGAGGAGATCGCGGAGGCGGTGCGGCGGTACGGCGTGCGTTACCGCACTCTCGAGCCGAACCCGCAGCGCGTCGTCCTGCGGATGGAGGTCGACAAGGTCATGAGCTCGGCGTACATGGCGCGCTGACGCCCCGCCTGCGTGGCTCGCTGCCGCCCGGCGTCAGGCGTGGTGCGCCCGGGCTCGGGGTGCCGATGTCGCCGGTCAGGCGCGTGCGACGCGCGCGGTGCGGGTCCCGCCGGGGCCCGACACAGTGACGACGTCGCCAGGGACGAGCTGGCGGCCGCGCCGCTCGTCCGTCTCGCCGTTGACGCTCACGGCGCCGTCAGCCACGAGCTCGCGCGCCTCGGCGCCGGACTCGGCGAGGTCGGCGAGCTTGAGGAACTGGCCGAGCCGGATGGACTCGTCGCGGATCGTCACGTCGTTCATGCTTCCAGTCTCTCAGGTCCGGCACGTGCGCAGTCCCGGGCGCCGCGACCGCCGGGGGCGCCGGGACTAGAATCGGCGTCGTGATCAACCGTCTCGACCTGCGTGGTCGCTCCCTGTCCGCCCGCGAGCTCGCCGCGACCCTCCCTCGTCCCGAGGTGGGCGTCGAGGACGCGACCAAGCTCGTCGCACCGATCGTCGAGGACGTACGCTCGCGCGGCGCCGCGGCGCTGCGCGACTACGCCGAGAAGTTCGACGGCGTGCGGCCCGAGCACCTGCGGGTCCCGGCCGAGGCTCTCGCCGCGGCGCTCGACGGGCTCGACGCCGGGCTCCGGGCGAGCCTCGAGGAGTCGATCAGCCGCGTCCGCCAGGTCCACGCCGCGCAGCGCCCCCAGGACTTCGTCGTCGACGTCGCGCCTGGTGCACGCGTGCGGCAGCGGTGGATCCCCGTGCAGCGCGTGGGCCTCTACGTGCCGGGCGGCCTGGCGGTCTACCCGTCCTCGGTCATCATGAACGTCGTCGCGGCGCAGGAGGCCGGCGTCGGCTCCCTCGTCGTGACGTCCCCGCCCCAGGCGCAGGACGGCGGCCTGCCCAACCCGACGATCCTCGCGGCGTGCGCGTTGCTGGGCGTCGAGGAGGTGTACGCCGTGGGCGGTGCCCAGGCGGTCGCGATGCTCGCGTACGGCGCCGCCGCCGAGCTGCCGCAGGACGGTGACGTGCTCGCCGAGCCGGTCGACGTCATCACGGGCCCGGGCAACGTCTTCGTCGCGGCCGCGAAGCGCCTCGTGCGCGGTGTCGTCGGCATCGACGCGGAGGCCGGGCCGACCGAGATCGCCGTGCTCGCCGACGCGACCGCCGACCCGGAGCACGTCGCTGCGGACCTGCTGAGCCAGGCCGAGCACGACCCGATGGCCGCGTCTGTCCTCGTGACCGACTCGGTCGAGCTCGCCGACGCGGTCGACGTCGCGCTCGCGCGCCGAGCGGCTGCGACCCGCCACGCGGAACGCGTCGCGACGGCGCTGGGCGGCCCGCAGTCCGCGATCGTCCTCGTCGACGACGTCGAGCACGGCCTCACGGTCGTCAACGCGTACGGCGCAGAGCACCTCGAGATCCAGACGGCCGACGCGCCCGCGCTCGCGGACCGCGTCACGAGCGCGGGCGCGATCTTCGTCGGCCCGTACTCGCCGGTGCCGCTGGGCGACTACATGGCGGGCTCGAACCACGTCCTGCCGACGGGAGGGTGCGCGCACTTCTCCTCGGGGCTCGGCGTGCACAGCTTCGTGCGAGCGGTCCAGGTCGTCGAGTACTCGCGCGACGGGCTGGCAGAGATCGCCGGCAAGATCGTCTCGTTCGCCGAGGCGGAGGACCTTCCCGCGCACGGTGAGGCCATCAGCGCGCGGTTCTGACCCGGCGCGAGCGCCACGCAGACGAGACGAGGTACAGCATGACCCCGCCCGACGAACGCGCGGCCGCCGCGATGTGGGCCGAGTATCTCGCCTCCGGGCGGGGACCCGCCCCGGGGACGCCGCTTCCTGTCCTCGACAGCTTCGGCGACGGCCCGGCGCTCGCTGACGAGCTGCTCGGTCTGGTCCTCGCGGGGGCGAAGCGCGCGACGGCGTCGCTCGTCGCGGAGTACGAGGTGCTCGGCGACACGCCACCCGAGGCCGGCGACCACTGGGTCGTGTGCGACGGCGCGGGGACGCCCCGCGTGATCCTGCAGACGACCGAGGTGCGGCGGGTGCGCTTCCGCGACGTCGACGCCGCGTTCGCGTACGACGAGGGCGAGGGGGACCGCTCGATCGAGTCCTGGCGCCGCGACCACCGCCGGTACTGGGAGCGCGTCGGCGCCGAGCTTGGCTTCGTCCTGACGGGCGACTCGGTCGTGGTCGCGGAACGATTCCGGGTGGTCTGGCCCCCTGAGCACGCCGACGTCTAGCGCGTCGACCTCTGCCGATACCGGCCCGGGCCGACGCGGCCCTCACGATCCGGCGGGCTAGGCGAGACGACGCAGGGTTCTCACGTTGCGGGTCGTCGCCGCCCGGTAGCGCGAGCGTGCGAGGACCTTGGCGAGCGAGGTCGTGAGGGACGACCCGCGGGGGCAGCGCCACACGAGGGCGTCGAGGCCCTCGTCCGCGAGGCGTCCAGCGAGAGGTGCGGGCGGCGTCTGCCACGCCTCGACCGCGCCCTCGGACGGACCGCCTCCTGCCTCCGTCGCCGCGGCCGCTTCGGCCGCGGCCTCCGCGAGCAGGCCCGTGCTCGTCGAGACGACGACGTAGCCGTGGGCCGACTCGTCGTCTGGCCACGGGACGGCGTCGGCGAGCGCGGCCGTGAGGTCGAGGGGGAGCAGCGCGAGGTGCGCGTCGTAGCCGAACGCCTCGCTGATCCTGCTCTCGAGGTCCGCGCGCACCTCGGCCCGCGGGGTGTCCTCGGCGACGTCGAGCAGGATGTTCCCGCTCGCGAGGACGGTACGCACCGCGCGGGCACCGCTCGCGGCGACCACCGCGCGCAGCTCCGCCATCGGTATCGTGCGGCCGCCGACGTTGACGCCGCGCAGGAGAGCCACGAGGCGGACGTCGCGCGGGGCGACGGGTGGTGGGGCGGCGCTCATGGGCTCTCCTCGAATCTCCTGGGGACCGGGACGGTCACGCCTGCGCGAGCACGAACGGCAGCACGCGCGCGGCACCGGCCTGGCGCAGCATCCGGGCAGCGACGGTGAGGGTCCACCCGGAGTCGGTGAGGTCGTCGACGAGCAGCACGCTCCGACCGGGGAGGCCCGCCGCGGCGGCCTCGGAGAGCGCGGGACGCAGGCGTTGGACCACGCCCGCGAGACGGATCGCGGAGTTGACGTCGCGCCGGCCTGCCGGGACGCCGGGCGCGGGTTCGATCGACCCGACGACGGGCTTGCCGAGGTAGCGGCCGAGCCCGTGCGCGAGGTGGCTCACGAGGACCGGGCGGCTCGCGGAGGCGACCCACACGATGCCGTCGACGCCCTTGGCCTCCGCCCAGTCGTCGAGCACGCGCGCGGCCGCGGTGCGCAACGGCGTCGGGAGCTCGCCGTCGGGCGTGGTCGGGGCGAAGAGCTCGCGCAGCGGGGCGGACCAGCCCAGCCCGTCGAGCCGAGCGACCGCCCGGCCGGGCTCGGCGAGCTCCTCGGGGGAGAGCCTGCCGGACAGCTCGACGCCGAGCGAGGCCATCCCCGAGGGCCACTGCCGGCGCGTGCTGATCTCGATGCCGGGCCGGTCCATCGCGGCACGGGCCTGGCGCACGAGCGACGGGTCCGGGGCCGCGGGCAGGTCGAGCGTCGAGCACCGGTCGCAGCGACCGCAGCGCCAGCCGTCCTCGAGCTCCGGGTCGTCGAGCTGGCGTCGCAGGAAGGCCATGCGGCAGCCGGTCGTCGACTGGTAGGCGAGCATCGCCTCTTGCTCCGCTCGGCGGGCGCGCTCGACGCGCTCGTAGCGCTCACCCTCGTACGTCCACGGCTCGCCGGTGACCTCCCAGCCGCCGCGCACGCGTCTGACGACGCCGTCGACGTCGAGCACCTTGAGCATCATCTCGAGCCGCGACCGCTTGAGGTCGACGCGCGTCTCGAGCGCGGGCAGCGACATCGTGCCGTTGTCCGAGAGCGCGCGCAGCACCGCACGGACCTGCCCTTCCGCGGGGAAGGCGAGCGACCCGAAGTAGTCCCAGATGCGCTGGTCCTCCTCGCCCGGGGCGAGGACGACGGTCGCGCGGTCGACGCCGCGCCCGGCGCGGCCGACCTGCTGGTAGTACGCGATCGGCGAGCTCGGGGCGCCGAGGTGGACGACGAAGCCCAGGTCGGGCTTGTCGAAGCCCATGCCGAGCGCTGACGTCGCGACGAGCGCCTTGACCCGGTTCTCCTTGAGGTCGGCCTCGAGGGCCTCCCGCTCGGCGGTGTCGGTGCGGCCCGTGTACGCGCGCACCTCGATGCCTGCGGTGCGCAGCTGCTCGGTGACCTGCTCGGCAGCGGCGACCGTGAGGCAGTAGACGATGCCCGAGCCGCTCAGCCGGGGCAGCGCCTCCACGAGCCAGGCGATGCGCGTGGGCTGGTCGGTCACAGGCAGGACGGCAAGGTGGAGCGACTCGCGGTCGAGCCCGCCGCGCAGCACGAGCACCTCGTCGCCAGGACGGGCGTCGTCGCCCGCAGCGACGTGGCCCTGGTCGTCACGGTGCACGGCCAGCTGTTCCGCGACGTCGAGCGTGACGCGCTCGTTCGCGGTCGCCGTCGTCGCGAGCACGGGGATGCCGGCGGGAAGATCCGCGACGAGGTCACGGATCCGGCGGTAGTCCGGCCGGAAGTCGTGGCCCCAGTCCGAGATGCAGTGTGCCTCGTCGACGACGACGAGACCCGCCGTCGCGGCGAGGCGCGGCAGCACGGTGTCACGGAAGTCCGGGTTGTTGAGGCGCTCGGGGGAGCACAGCAGGACGTCGACCTCGCCGGAGGCGATGCGGTCGTGGACGTCGTCCCACTCGGTCACGTTCGACGAGTTGATCGTCACGGCGCGCACCCCGGCGCGGCCAGCCGCCGCGATCTGGTCTCGCATGAGCGCGAGGAGCGGCGACACGATGACCGTCGGCCCCTCGCCGCGCTCGCGCAGGAGCGACGTCGCGACGAAGTAGACGGCGGACTTGCCCCAGCCGGTGCGCTGCACGACGAGGACGCGGCGCTGGTGGGAGACGATCGCGTCGATCGCGCGCCACTGGTCGTCGCGCAGCCGCGCGTCGTCGCGCCCGACCAGGCGCCGCAGGACGGCCTCGGCCGCTTCGCGCCCGTCGAGCCCCTCGGTGCTCACGGGGACGACGTCGGGCCGGTGCCCGCTCGTCGGGCGCGCGCCCCGGGCCGTACGGCGGAGCGGACCGCGCGCACCGGCGGCCGGTGCGCCGTCGTCCTCCGGCACCCAGACCGGCTCGTCCCAGTCGGCGGGCGGCTCGGCGGGCGGGACGTCCTCGTCCCAGGCCGCCGACCAGGCGGGCTCGGGCTCGGCCGCCACCGGAGCCGGCTTCGCCGACGGCGCGCTCGCGGACGCAGCGTTCGTCGCCGGTGCGCTCGGTGCCGCAGGGCCCGCGTGCGCAGGGTTCGCGGGCGCGCCGGGAGACGGCTGCTGGGCGACCTGCGCGGCAGCCTCCGCCGCGGGCGGGGCCGTCGAAGGCGCGAGCGGGCGCGTGGGAGGTGCGCCGAGCGGGCTGAGGTCGAGCGTCGGCTCGGCCTCGGGCCGGTCGACGAGGTTGCGCGCGTCGATCGACGACGCACCCCACCCGGGCCCGGTGACCTCGACGCGCCGGCGCGGTACACCCTCGAGCTTGGACCAGTCCGGCTCGGCGCCCCAGCGCCCCGGGGTCCCGCGCCGCTCGCGCGGCTCCTCGGCCTGAGCCTCGGTGGCGGGGACGTCGTCGGCGGTCGTCGCGGCGTCGTCGGGAGCCCCGTCGCGCGGGTCGGGCTGGTCCTCGGTCGTCATGGTCTCCAGCCTACGGACCGGGACGGACATCGCCGTCGGACGCCCAGGGTGTGTGGACCGGACCTCAGGGCGTTGCCGCCCTGGTCAGCACCGGGCGACGGCACGACGCTGGACGAGGGGCGGTGCGGCCGCCGCCGTGAGACGCGAGGAGGTCCGACGTGCGCAAGGTCACGTACTCGATGGGGATGTCGCTCGACGGGTTCATCGAAGGGCCGGACGGCGACTTCCAGTGGACCGAGCCCGAGCCGGCGCTCTTCCAGATGTCGATCGACGAGGTCAAGGATGTCGGGGTCCACCTGCTCGGCCGGCGCCTCTACGAGACGATGCTCTACTGGGAGGAGATCAAGGACGACCCTGCGCTCGGCGCGCAGGACCGCGAGTGGACGGACCTGTGGAACGCTCTCCCGAAGGTCGTGTTCTCGCGGACGCTGACCGACGTCGTCCCGAGCGCACGGCTCGCCACCGGCACCCTCGCCGAGGAGATCGCGCGGCTGCGCGCGGAGCCCGGGGAGGGAGACATCGCGATCGGTGGGGCGGACCTCGCTGCTCAGGCGGCCGACCTCGACCTGGTCGACGAGTACCTCGTGCGCGTGTTCCCCGTCCTCGTCGGCGGTGGCAAGCCGATCTTCGCCCTGCACGAGCGCCGTGTCGACCTCGAGCTCCTCGCGTCGCGCACGTTCGAGTCAGGGGTCGTGTCCCTGTACTACCGGGTCCGGCACGACGCAGACCGCGAGACGGCGTAGCGCCGACCATCTCGTGAAATGCGCGGACGGCTGTCAGGCCGAACTCCTAGAGTGACGTCGTGGCCAACCCCCGCAACACTGACACCCCCCGCGCGCTGCGCCTGCCCGTGCGCCCCGAGCTCGCCGGCATCGAGCCCTACGGCGCTCCGCAGCTCGACGTGCCCGTCCTGCTCAACGTCAACGAGAACCCGTACGGGCCGAGCCAGGCCGTCGTCGCGTCCATCGCGAGCGCCGTCGCCGACGCCGCCGCGGGCCTCAACCGCTACCCGGACCGTGACTTCCTCGGGCTGCGCGGAGACCTCGCCGACTACCTCGCCCGTGAGAGCGGCGTCCGCGTCGAGGCGGAGCAGGTGTGGGCGGCGAACGGGTCGAACGAGGTCATGCTCCACCTCCTGCAGGCCTTCGCCGGTCCCGGTCGCACGGTCGTGTCCTTCGCCCCGACCTACTCGATGTACCCCGAGTACGCGCGCGACACGCACTCCGAGTACGTCGTCGGCCGTCGCGAGGCGGACTTCACGCTCGACCCGGGGCACGCGACCGCCGTCGTCGCGGAGCACCAGCCGTCCGTGACGATCCTCACGAGCCCGAACAACCCGACCGGCACCGCGCTGTCCGTCGACACGATCGTCGCGGTGTGCGAGGCCGCGCTCGAGGTCGACGTCGACGGCGCCCCGGGCATCGTCGTCGTCGACGAGGCGTACGGTGAGTTCCGCCGCGAGGGCGTGCCGTCCGCGCTCGAGCTGCTCGAGCGCTTCCCGAACCTTGTCGTCAGCCGGACGATGTCCAAGGCGTTCGCGCTCGCGGGCGCACGGCTCGGCTACCTCGCGGCGCGCCGCGAGATCGTCGACGCGCTGCGCGTCGTGCGCCTGCCGTACCACCTCTCGGCCGTCACCCAGGCGACCGCGCGTGCCGCGCTCTCGCACGCCGACGAGCTGCTCGGGCAGGTCGCCGCGCTGCGCGCCGAGCGCGACCGCACGGTCGAGTGGCTGCGCGCGCAGACGCACGACGGGCGCCCGCTCGACGTCGCGGACTCGGACTCGAACTTCGTGCTGTTCGGCCGGTTCGCCGACCGGCACGCGATCTGGCAGGGTCTGCTGGATAGGGGTGTGCTCATCAGGGAGACTGGTCCCGAGGGCTGGCTGCGCGTGTCCATCGGCACGCGCGAGGAGATGGTGGCGTTCAAGGACGCCCTGGTGGAGGTAGCAGGACTGTGACCCGCAGCAGCAGGACGGCACGCATCGAGCGGGCGACGTCCGAGTCGTCCGTCGTCGTCGAGATCGACCTCGACGGGACCGGCCGCACGGACATCTCGACGACGGTGCCGTTCTACGACCACATGCTCACGGCCCTGGGCAAGCACTCCCTGATCGACCTCACCGTCAAGGCGACCGGTGACACGCACATCGACGCGCACCACACGGTCGAGGACGTCGCGATCTGCATCGGCGAGGCGCTCAAGGTCGCCCTCGGCGACAAGCGCGGCATCGCGCGCTTCGGGGACGCCCACGTGCCGCTCGACGAGGCGCTCGCACGCGCCGTCGTCGACGTGTCGGGCCGACCGTTCCTCGTGCACGACGGCGAGCCGGCGGGCCAGGAGTACCACCTGATCGGCGGTCACTTCACGGGCTCGCTCACGCGCCACGTGCTCGAGTCGATCGCGCACCACGCGAACATCTGCCTGCACGTCACCGTGCTCGCCGGCCGCGACCCGCACCACATCGTGGAGGCGCAGTTCAAGGCGCTCGCGCGCGCCCTGCGCGCCGCGGTCGCGCTCGACCCGCGTGTCGACGGCGTGCCGTCGACCAAGGGCGCGCTGTGAGCTCCGACGCGGTGCCGGGCGCCGCAGACGAGCTGCCCGACGACGTCTCGTTCGACATCCCGGACGACCTGTCGGGACTGAGCATCTTCGGGGAGACGACGACGAAGCCGACCGTCGCCCTCGTCCTCACGCAGGTCGCCGGCGCGGACCCGCTCGCCGCGGTGTGCACGGTCGCGAAGCTCGAGGTGGACGTGTTCTTCGCCCAGGGTGTCGGAGCGGTCGCGGTGTGCCGCGACCTCGACGGCGACGGTCCCGCGCAGGTCGCGGCGGGCATCTCGCAGCTCATCAGCGGCGTGCCGGCGATCCTCGTCGAGCGTCGCGAGAACCAGATCACGGCGACTCGCTGGCTCGACGGCGAGCGTGGGGACGACATCCCCGCGGGACTGCTGCTCGACGGCGCGCCCGACGACCTCGAGGGCCTGCTCCTCGGCACACACACGCTCGCAGACATCAAGGGCGTCCTCCCCGCGGGGCAGTACTCGCGGCTCAAGGCCGCCCGTCTGCTTGCGTCCCTCGCACGCAAGGCGAGGAAGAAGTCATGAGTGCGCCGTCCGTCGTCGTCCTCGACTACGGCTTCGGGAACGTCCGCTCGGCGGTGCGTGCGCTCGAGCGCGTCGGCGCCCAGGTCGAGCTGACGAACGACCGTGCCGCCGCCGAGTCGGCTGACGGCCTCGTCGTGCCCGGGGTCGGTGCGTTCGCCGCCGTGATGGAGGGCCTGCGCGCCGTGCGCGGCGACGAGATCGTCGGTCGCCGTCTCGCCGGCGGCCGTCCCGTGCTCGGCATCTGCGTCGGCATGCAGGTGATGTTCGAGGCGGGCGACGAGCACGGCGTGCACACCGAGGGGCTGGGGGAGTGGCCGGGCATCGTCGACCGCCTGCACGCCCCCGTCGTCCCGCACATGGGCTGGGCCACCGTCGACGCCCCTGCAGGCACGACGCTCTTCTCGGGCATCGAGGACGAGCGCTTCTACTTCGTGCACTCGTACGCCGCCCAGACGTTCACGCTCGGTCAGGACGAGCCGGCCGACGGCCGGTTCCGCCCGCCGCTCGTCACGTGGGCCGACCACGGTGGCCGCTTCGTCGCAGCCGTCGAGAACGGCCCGCTCAGCGCGACGCAGTTCCACCCGGAGAAGTCCGGCGACGCCGGCGCCCAGCTCCTCACCAACTGGCTCTCGTCCCTGCGCTGACGCGAGGTACCGCCGCCCCTCTCGGCTGCTGCCGAGCCCGAACACCCCTGGAGATGAACCCCATGACCGACCGTCTCGTGCTGCTCCCCGCCGTCGACGTCGCTGACGGACAGGCCGTGCGCCTCGTCCAGGGCGAGGCCGGCTCGGAGACCTCGTACGGAGACCCGCTCAGCGCGGCGCTCGACTGGCAGGCGGGCGGGGCGGAGTGGATCCACCTCGTCGACCTCGACGCCGCCTTCGGCCGCGGCTCGAACGCCGAGCTCCTCGCCGACGTCGTCGGACGGCTCGACGTCAAGGTGGAGCTCTCGGGCGGCATCCGCGACGACGAGTCGCTCGAGCGCGCGCTGGCGACCGGTTGCGCGCGCATCAACCTCGGCACCGCCGCGCTCGAGAACCCCGAGTGGACCGCCAAGGTCATCGCCGAGCACGGCGACGTCGTCGCGGTCGGCCTCGACGTCCGCGGCACGACCCTCGCAGCGCGCGGCTGGACCGAGGAGGGCGGCGACCTGTGGGAGGTCCTCGACCGTCTCGAGGCTGCTGGCTGCTCGCGCTACGTCGTCACCGACGTGACGAAGGACGGCACGCTCCGCGGCCCCAACGTCGAGCTGCTCGCCGAGGTCGCCCGCCGTGCGAACGCCCCGGTCGTCGCGTCGGGCGGGATCTCGAGCCTCGACGACCTGCGCGCGCTGCGTGCGCTGGTCCCGCAGGGCGTCGACTCCGCGATCGTCGGCAAGGCCCTCTACGCGGGCGCGTTCACGCTGCCCGAGGCTCTCGACGTCGCAGGCCGGCCGTGACCCACGCCCCGCACGACGGGCACGGGCACGGCGTCCCTGCCGACTCGGCAGGAACGCCGTGGGCTGGGCGTGACCTGAGGTCCAACCCGTTCGCGGGCGACGACGGCTCGTGCGAGCCCGCCCTCGCAGCAGCGCTCGAGGCGTACGCGGCCGGCGGCCGAACCGCCGACCTCGAGCGCGTCGTCGAGGCGCTCGCGTCCGCGCGCGTGCTCGTGCCGGTCATCGCCGAGCTCGACGTCGCGGGCCGTGGTGAGCACGGCCAGGACGTCGACAAGGAAGCGAGCGCGGGCGTCGTCGCGCTCGAGGCTCCGGACGGCCGCAAGGCGCTCCCCGTGTTCTCCTCGGTCGAGGCGATGGCGCGCTGGCGTGCCGACGCGCGCCCCGTCCCGTCGTACGCGACGCGCGCGGCGCTCTCGGCCGTCCAGGAGGGCTGGGCCCTGCTCGTCCTTGACCCCGGCGGACCGACTACCGTCCTCGTGCCGCGCCCCGCCGTGTGGGCGCTCGCCCAGGGCCGCACGTGGGAGCCCGCGGTGCGCGACGGCGTCGTCGATGAGGCGGTGCGCGCCGCCGTGCGCGACGCAGCGCTCCCGGCCCAGCACGTCGTCCGGGCCGACGCCGTGCCCGGCCGGACGGCCGAGGTCGCCGTCGCGCTCGGCATCGACGGCGGTCTCGACCGTGCCGGTCTCGACCGTGTGCTCGCCTGGGTCAACCGCTCGCTCGCCGCGAGCAGCGTGATCAGCGAGCGGGTCGACTCGCTCGAGCTGCGGATCGGCAAGGCCTGACGGCTGACGTACGACGAAGGCCGCGCCCCTCGCGGGCGCGGCCTTCGTCGCGTCTGGTGGCTGGTCTCAGTAGACCGGTCCGGTGAGCTTCTCGCCCGGGCCCTCGCCCGGGGCGTCCGGGATCACGCTCGCCTCGCGGAACGCGAGCTGCAGCGAGCGCAGGCCGTCACGCAGCGAGCGGGCGTGCTGGTTGCCGATGTCGGGGGCCGACGTGACGACGAGCCCGGCGAGGGCGGTGATGAGCTTGCGGGCCTCGTCGAGATCCATGAGGTCCTCCTCGCCCTCGGCGAGGCCGCACTTCACGGCAGCCGCGCTCATGAGGTGGACCGCTGCGGTCGTGATGACCTCGACGGCTGCGACGTCGGCGATGTCTCGGGTGGCCTGCGCGGCGTCGTCGCTCGGGCTGGCCTGGGGAGAGGGGTTCGTCATGCCTCCATTGTCTCCCACGTGCGGGGCCGAGAACGCACGGGGTGAGTGAGACGACGCAGCCCCGCACGCGGGTCGCGTGCGGGGCTGCGGTCCGAGCCGGGGCTCGGGAGAGGACAGGTGTCAGGCGCTCAGGGCTGCCCGCAGCTGCTCGCCGAGGCCAGCGTCGACCTGACCCCAGTACCAGAAGAACCGCTCACGGATCTCGGGGACGGTGATCCCGGCGCCCTGGCCCTTGAGCGTCTCGAGGAAGGCCGCCTTCTGGCCCTCGTCGAACACGTCGCGGTAGAGGGTGCCCGCCTGACCGAAGTCCGAGTCGTCCGAGCGCAGCGTCTGGGCCGCACGGACGAGCGCGCCGTCCGTCTCCCACGAGACCTCGCCGGCGCGAGCGCCGTCGGCGGCCGGGCCGCCCACCGAGTTGGTCGCGTGGACCGGCATCGTGGCGGGCGCGTAGTGGTAGCGCATCTGGCCCTCGTGCTGGTAGTTGCGCACCTCAGCGGCGTGCGGCATGTTCACCGGCAGCTGGTTGTAGTTGGCGCCGATGCGGTAGCGCTGCGCGTCCGGGTAGGCGAACACGCGGCCCATGAGCATCTTGTCGGGCGAGATGCCGATGCCCGGCACGAGGTTCGACGGGGAGAAGGCCGCCTGCTCGATCTCCGCGAAGAAGTTCTGCGGGTTGCGGTCGAGGGTGAGCTCGCCGACCTTGATGAGCGGGTAGTCGGCGTGCGACCAGGTCTTCGTGATGTCGAACGGGTTGAAGCGGTAGGTCTTGCCCTCCTCGTACGGCATGACCTGGACGAAGAGGTCCCACACCGGGAACTCCTCGCGCTCGATGGCCTCGAACAGGTCGCGGCGGTAGTAGTCGGCGTCCGTGCCGGCGAGGTGCTGCGCCTCCTCGTTGGACATGGCCTCGACACCCTGGCGGGACTTGAAGTGGTACTTGACCCAGAACTGCTCGCCCTCGCCGTTGACCCAGGAGAAGGTGTGCGAGCCGTAGCCGTTCATGTGGCGCCACGAGCGCGGCAGGCCGCGCTCACCCATGAGGTACGTGACCTGGTGGGCGGACTCGGGCGAGAGCGTCCAGAAGTCCCACTGCATGTCGGCGTCGCGAAGGCCGGAGGCGCCCGTGCGCTTCTGCGAGTGGATGAAGTCGGGGAACTTGATCGCGTCGCGGATGAAGAACACCGGGGTGTTGTTGCCGACGATGTCGTAGTTGCCCTCGGTCGTGTAGAAGCGCAGAGCGAAGCCGCGGACGTCGCGCCACGTGTCGGGGGAGCCCTGCTCGCCGGCGACGGACGAGAAGCGCAGGAGCGTCTCGACCTCGGACCCGGGCTGGAAGACGGCGGCCTTCGTGAAGCGCGAGACGTCCTCGGTCACGACGAAGCGGCCGAAGGCGCCGCCGCCCTTGGCGTGGGGGTTGCGCTCCGGCACGCGCTCGCGGTTGAAGGAGGCGAGCTTCTCGACCAGGAAGCGGTCGTGCAGGGCGGTGATGCCGTCGGGACCGGTGGTCAGGGAGTGCTGGTCCGAGGGGATCGGGGTGCCGGTCTGGCTGGTCGTGAAGGTCGGTTCGGTCACGGGTGTCTCCTTCTGCCCTTGCGGGCTTCTGTGGTGTGCGCCTGGATGGCGATGCCCGGCGAGCCTGCTCGCCGGGGGCGGGGTGGGTCAGGCAGTCGTGGTGCCGGCGTCGCGGCAGGCGGGGCAGGTGCCCCAGTAGATGACCTCGGCGGTGTCGATCGTGAAGCCGTGCGTCGAGCTCGGGATGAGGCACGGGGCGTGCCCGGTCGCGCAGTCGACGTCGCCGACGGCGCCGCACGAGCGGCAGACGACGTGGTGGTGGTTGTCGCCGACGCGCACCTCGTAGCGCGCGGGGTGGCCGGCGGGCTCGATCCGTTGGACGATCCCGCGCTCGGTCAGCGCGTGCAGGACGTCGTAGACGGCCTGGACGGAGACGGAACCGAGACGCTCGCGGACCCGGGTCAGGACGGTGTCGGCGTCGGCGTGGGGACAGGCGCGCAGGCACTCCAGGACCGCGATGCGGGGCGCGGTCACGCGCAGGCCGGCCGCGCGCAGCTGGGCTGCGACGTCGTCGGGTGCGTGGGTCGAGGTGCTCATGACCTGCAGTCAAGCATCTTTTCTGGAATCGTTCAAGTAACGGAACGGTTCTGATCCGCCCGTGCCGGACGGTGCGCGGTCGTGTGGTAACGTTGGTCCCTGACTGATCGGTGCGTGCTTGCGCACGCGCCGAGAGCAAGTGGAGAACATCCCACCTAGGTCCCGCCCGAGCTGCCTCGCAGCCGACAGGGACCGGGTCCCGGTCCAGAGCGGTCGCCTCGTCGCGTCCGCTCGCTCGTGGGTGCACCGTGCCCCCGAGACGGATGTGATGGCCTCCTCCTGCTCGCAGGGACGGAGGCCTTCTTCGTCTCTGTGCACACCACCGAGTTCTGAGGAGACTTCCATCAGCGAGCCCCGCATCAACGATCGGATCCGCGTCCCCGAGGTCCGGCTTGTCGGCCCCAACGGGGAGCAGGTCGGCATCGTCCGCGTGGAGGACGCGCTGCGCCTGGCGCAGGAGGCGGACCTCGACCTCGTCGAGGTCGCGCCTGACGCGCGCCCTCCGGTCTGCAAGCTCATGGACTTCGGCAAGTTCAAGTACGAGGCAGACATGAAGGCGCGTGAGGCCCGGCGCAACCAGGCCAACACCGTCCTCAAGGAGATCCGCTTCCGCCTCAAGATCGACCCGCACGACTACGGCACGAAGAAGGGCCACGTCGAGCGCTTCCTGTCGGCAGGCGACAAGGTCAAGGTCATGATCATGTTCCGTGGTCGCGAGCAGTCGCGCCCGGAGATGGGTGTTCGCCTCCTGCAGCGTCTCGCCGACGACGTCGCCGAGCTCGGCTTCGTCGAGAGCATGCCGAAGCAGGACGGCCGCAACATGACCATGGTTCTCGGTCCGGTCAAGAAGAAGGCCGAGGCCAAGAGCGAGCAGCGCCGCAAGCGCGAGGAGACCCGCCGCGCCCCGCGCCAGGAGGGCGAGCAGGCACCCGCCGCGGAGGCCGCGCCCGAGGCTCCCGCGCCCGCCGAGCCTGCTCCGGTCGCCGAGGCTGCACCTGCCGCCGCCAAGCCGGCTGCGGCCAAGCCCGCAGCCGCGCCGAAGCCCGCCGCCAGCCCCAAGCCGGCCGCGACGCCCAAGCCTTCCGTCCCGAAGCCGGCGGCCGCCAAGCCTGCCCGGCCTGCACCGAAGCCCGCTCCCAAGCCTGCGCCGAAGAGCGAGTGACGAGACCTGCACACCGAGCGGGGCCTGCACGTGAGGCCCCGACCGACACTGTCGTACGCCACCCGGCGCACGACCGACCCTGAGGAGACACGGCAGCCATGCCGAAGAACAAGACGCACTCCGGTGCCAAGAAGCGGTTCCGCATCACCGGTTCCGGGAAGGTCATGCGCGAGCAGGCCAACAAGCGCCACCTGCTCGAGCACAAGTCGAGCCGTCGTACGCGCCGCCTGAGCGCCGACCAGGTCGTCTCGGCCGCCGACACCCCCAAGATCAAGAAGCTGCTCGGCAAGTGACCCTCGGGGCGCGTCTTGCGCCCTGAAGGAGCTTGTGAGCCCCGAGAACCAAGGAGCATCACGTGGCACGCGTGAAGCGGGCAGTCAACGCCCACAAGAAGCGTCGTTCAACCCTCGAGCGGGCCAGCGGTTACCGCGGCCAGCGCTCGCGCCTTTACCGCAAGGCGAAGGAGCAGGTCACCCACTCGATGGTCTACTCCTACCGCGACCGCAAGGCGCGCAAGGGTGACTTCCGCAAGCTGTGGATCCAGCGCATCAACGCTGCGGTCCGCGCCGAGGGGATGACCTACAACCGTTTCATCCAGGGCCTCAAGGCTGCTGGTGTCGAGGTGGACCGTCGCGTCCTCGCTGACCTCGCCGTGACGGACGCGAACGCGTTCAACGCGCTGGTCAAGGTCGCGAAGGAGGCCCTCCCGGCCGACGTCAACGCCCCCAAGGCTGCTGCCTGAGCCGTACGTCCTTCGAGACGTCGCGCGCTTCGCAGCTTCAGGACGCCCGGACATGCCCGAGCTGATCAACCCCCGCGCTGAGCGGGTGCGATCGGTACGGGCACTGTCCGGGCGTTCTGCGCGTTCGCGCACCGGCCGTTTCCTCGTCGAAGGGCCGCAAGGCGTCCGGGAAGCGGTGCTGCACGCACCGCGACTCGTACGCGACCTGTACCTCACGCAGGCAGCGGCCGACCGGTACACCGAGATCGTCGACGCGGCCCACGACGCGGGCATCACGCTCCGCACCGGCTCCGACGAGGTGCTCGACGCGATGAGCCCCGACGCCCAGGGCCTCGTCGCCGTCCTCGACCACCCCCGCGCCTCCCTCGAGGACGTCGCGGCACGCGACCCGCGGCTCGTCGCCGTCCTCCTCAACGTCCGCGACCCCGGCAACGCCGGCACGGTCATCCGGGCCGCCGACGCGGCCGGTGCCGACGCCGTCGTGCTTGCCGGGGAGAGCGTCGACGTGCTCAACCCCAAGGTCGTGCGCTCGACCGCGGGCTCGCTCTTCCACCTGCCCGTCGTCGCGGGTGCGTCGTACGACGACGTGCTCGGGACGGTGCGCGGTCTCGGCATGGCGGTCCTCGCGGCCGACGGCGTCGGCCCGCACGACCTCGACGACCTGCTCGACGTCGTCGGAGCGCCCGGCGCAGGCCAGCCCGACCTCGCTGCGCCGACCGTGTGGGTGTTCGGCAACGAGGCCTGGGGCCTGCGTCCTGAGGACCGCGACCGCGCGGACGCGGTCGTCCGCGTGCCGATCCGCGGCCGCGCCGAGTCGCTCAACCTCGCCACGGCCGCGACCGTGTGCCTGTACGGCTCCGCGCGCGCCCAGCGCTGACCCGTACAGGGCCCTCGGCCCTGCGCGCGAGAGCCGCGCTCGACGCTAAGGGCCTTACGGACCACGGACGTACCCTCGGCCCTGCGCGCGAGAGCCGCGCGGTGCGCTTAGATGTTCACGTGAGCAACGACGCGACGGTGCCCGCCTCGGGCACGCAACACATCCTGACCAGCGGCCCTTACCGTGCCGTGATCGCCTCCGTGGGCGCGAGCCTGCGGGTCCTCGAGCACGACGGCCGCCCCCTCGTGACGCCGTACGGCGAGGACGACGTCCGGCCCGGGTACCGCGGCGCGGTCCTCGTTCCGTGGCCCAACCGCGTCGTCGACGGGCATTACTACGTCGACGGGCACACCTACGTCCTGTCCCTGACGGAGCCCGAGCGCGGGCACGCCCTGCACGGCCTCGGCGCATGGGCTGAGTGGAGCGTCGTCGCCGGCGACGAGGCGTCGGTGACGCTCGCCCACACGATCGCGCCGCAGGCCGGCTACCCGTTCCGCGTCCGCTGCGAGGTCACGTACGCGCTGACCGCCGAGGGCCTGAGCTGGACCGTGCGCGCGACGAACGTCGGCACCGGCCGCGCGCCGTACGGCACCGGCCCGCACCCGTACCTCGTCGCAGGGCCCGAGCCCGTCGACGACTGGGAGGTCCGCATCCCCGCCGAGCAGGTGCTCACGGTCACGCCTGACCGTCTCGTCCCGACCGGCGTCGCCGACGTCGCGACGTACGACGGCGGCAGGCTCGACTTCCGCGCGCCTCGCCCCGTCGGCGACACCTTCATCGACCACGCCTACACGGGCCTCGTCCTCGAGGACGGGAAGGGGCGCGTCGAGGTGCGCTCGCCGTCGGGCACCGGGGTCGCGATGGAGTGGGACGCGGGCAGCCCTTGGCTGCAGGTGCACACCCCGCAGGGGCCAGGCGACGCGTTCCGCAGCGGCCTCGCCGTCGAGCCCATGACGTGCCCGCCCGACGCGTTCAACTCGCGCACGGACCTGGTGCTGCTCGAGCCGGGCGAGAGCCACGAGGTCGGCTGGCGCATCGTCGCGCTCTGACGCCCGCCCCGCGCGGCCTGCCGCTCGACGCCGGGCCGCGCGCGGGTGCGGACGGGGCGCGGATCCGGGGTCCGGGCCTCGTAGAATGATCGACGATCCCACTCGCTCCGGTTCCGGAAGGCACGGATGTCCACGCCAGAAACGCCCCTGTCCCCGCTCGACGCCGCTGGCATCGACGCGGCGCTGACGGAGGCTCTCGCCGCCGTCGCGTCGGCTGCTGACCTCGAGGCGCTCAAGGAGGTGCGGATCGCCCACGCCGGGGACCGCAGCCCCCTCGCGCTCGCCAACCGTGAGATCGGCCAGCTCGAGCCCGCCGAGAAGGCGACCGCCGGCAAGCTTCTCGGCCCGGCTCGCGGCCGCCTCGCCAAGGCGCTCGCAACCCGCCAGGAGGAGCTCGAGGCCGAGCGCGCGGCGCAGGTCCTCGTCACCGAGGCTGTCGACGTCACGCTCCCGACGGACCGCGTCGCTGCAGGTGCTCGTCACCCGCTCGAGCTGATCTCGGAGCAGGTCGCGGACTTCTTCGTCGCGATGGGCTGGGAGATCGCCGAGGGCCCCGAGGTCGAGGCCGAGTGGTTCAACTTCGACGCGCTCAACTTCGGGCCGGACCACCCCGCGCGCCAGATGCAGGACACGTTCTTCGTCGCGGGCCCCGAGGCTGACGGCGCGGGCTCGGGCCTCGTCATGCGCACGCACACGTCGCCCGTGCAGGCGCGCACCATGCTCTCGCGCGACGTCCCGATCTACATCGCGTGCCCGGGCAAGGTGTTCCGCACGGACGAGCTCGACGCGACGCACACCCCCGTCTTCCACCAGGTCGAGGGCCTCGCCGTCGACAAGGGCCTGACGATGGCGCACCTCAAGGGCACGCTCGACCAGTTCGCCCGCGCGATGTTCGGCCCCGAGGCGCGCACGCGCCTGCGCCCGAGCTTCTTCCCGTTCACCGAGCCGTCTGCGGAGATGGACCTGTGGTTCCCCCAGAAGAAGGGCGGCGCGGGCTGGATCGAGTGGGGCGGCTGCGGCATGGTCAACCCCAACGTCCTGCGCGCTGCGGGCATCGACCCGGAGGAGTACACGGGCTTCGCGTTCGGCATGGGCCTCGAGCGCACCCTGATGCTCCGTCACGGGATCACTGACATGCACGACATCATCGAGGGCGACGTCCGCTTCTCGACGCAGTTCGGAATGGGGTTCTGATGCCGAACATCGCACTCGACTGGCTGGCTGAGCACGTCGAGCTCCCGGCGGGCCTGACCGCCGAGCAGCTCGCTGCCGACCTCGTCCGCGTCGGTCTCGAGGAGGAGGCCGTGCACGGCCCCGCCGTCACGGGACCGCTCGTCGTCGGGACCGTCGTCTCCCTCGTCAAGGAGGAGCAGAAGAACGGCAAGACGATCAACTGGTGCCAGGTCGACGTCGGCGAGCACAACGTGCTCGACGACGACGGCCAGCCGACCGTCCCGCGCGGGATCGTCTGCGGCGCGCACAACTTCGCCGCGGGCGACCGCGTCGTCGCCGCGCTTCCCGGCGCGGTCCTGCCTGGGCCGTTCCCGATCGCGTCGCGCAAGACGTACGGGCACGTGTCCGACGGCATGATCTGCTCGCAGCGCGAGCTCGGCCTCGGCGACGACCACGACGGCATCATCGTGCTCGACCGGCTCGGGTTCACGGGGCAGCCCAACGGGACGGACGCGGTCGAGCTGCTCGGCCTGGGGGAGTCCGTGCTCGAGATCAACGTGACGCCCGACCGCGGTTACTGCTTCTCGATGCGCGGCGTCGCCCGTGAGTACTCGCACTCGACGGGAGCGGCGTTCACCGACCCCGGCCTGCGCGAGACGCCCGCCGCGACGACCGACGGTTTCGCCGTCGAGGTCGACGACGTGGCTCCTGTCCACGGGGTCGTCGGCTGCGACCGCTTCGTGACGCGCATCGTGCGGGGGATCGACCCGAGCGCGCCCACGCCCGAGTGGATGAAGAAGCGCCTCACGCAGGCGGGCATGCGGCCGATCTCGCTCGCGGTCGACGTGACGAACTACGTCATGCTCGACCTCGGTCAGCCCCTGCACGCGTACGACCTCGCGAAGGTCTCCGCGCCGATCGTCGTGCGCCGCGCGGCGGCTGGGGAGCGCTTCACGACGCTCGACGA
Source organism: Flavimobilis soli (assembly GCF_002564025.1). Taxonomy (NCBI): domain Bacteria; kingdom Bacillati; phylum Actinomycetota; class Actinomycetes; order Micrococcales; family Jonesiaceae; genus Flavimobilis; species Flavimobilis soli. Next base: position 594,867 of record NZ_PDJH01000001.1, on the reverse strand, counting down.
CGTCGAGCGCACGCTCGACCCGGGCGACCTCCTCATCACCGACTCGCCCGACGGCGCTCGGGGCTCGCGCGTCCAGGGGCTCGCGGGCGTCATGGGCGGGCAGGTGTCCGAGGTGTCCGAGACGACGACCGACGTCCTCGTCGAGGCCGCGCACTTCGATCCCGTGACGATCGCGCGCTCGTCGCGCCGGCACAAGATCCCGTCGGAGGCTGCGAAGCGGTTCGAGCGCGGCGTCGACCCGCGTCTGCCGGGCGTGGCCGCGCAGCGCGTCGTCGACCTGCTCGTCGAGCACGGCGGCGGCACCGCCGACCCTGCCGTCTCGGACCTCGACGCGGTCCCGGCGACGCCCGCGATCACGTTCCCGTGGTCCGAGCCGCTGCGCCTGACCGGGGTGGACCACGGTCGTGAGCGCATCGCCGAGATCCTCACGATGATCGGCTGCGAGCTGGCTGACGGCGACGGCGAGGCCGTCCAGGTGACGCCTCCGTCGTGGCGACCCGACATCGAGGCCCCCGAGCACCTCGTCGAGGAGGTCGCGCGCATCGACGGGTACGACAACATCCCGTCGATCGTCCCCGCAGCCCCCGCCGGTACCGGCCTCACGGCCGCGCAGCGCTCGCGCCGCTCGGTCGCGCGCGCCCTCGCGGAGGCCGGCTTCGTCGAGACGTTGTCGTACCCGTTCGTGGGGACGGCGCAGCACGACGAGCTCGGCCTCGACGCCGAGGACGCGCGGCGCCAGGCCGTGCGACTCGCGAACCCGCTCTCGGACGAGGCTCCCGAGCTGCGCACGAACCTGCTGACGACCCTCCTGGGCACCGCGCGAAGGAACGTCGGCCGCGGCATGACGGACCTCGCGATCTACGAGATCGGGCTCGTCACGCAGCCCCGCCCAGGCGCGCCCGTCGCGCCGCAGCTCCCGGGCGGCCGCCGTCCGACGGCCGACGAGCTCGAGGCTCTCGCGGCCGCCGTCCCGGACCAGCCGCGCCACGCGGCGGGCTTCCTCGCTGGTGCGCGCGAGCGCGCGGGCTGGTGGGGGCCTGGCCGTCCCGCCGGCTGGGAGGACGCGGTCGAGGCTGTGCGCCTCGTCGCCCGCACGGTCGGCGTCGAGCTCACGACGGCGAACGACACGTCCCGCATGCCGTGGCACCCGGGCCGTTGTGCGCGTCTCGAGCTGCCGTCGGGCAAGGTCGTCGGCTGGGCCGGCGAGCTGCACCCGCAGGTCCTCGAGCGCCTCGACCTGCCGCGCCGGTCTGCCGCGTTCGAGGTGGACCTCGACGCGATCGTGGCCGCCGCCCCGACCGACCCCGTCCAGGCCGTGCCGGTGTCGACGTTCCCGCTCGCGAAGGAGGACTTCGCCTTCGTCGTCGACCAGGACGTGGCCGCTGGCGCGGTGCGCGCCGTCGTCGTGAAGGCGGTCGGCGACCTCGCGGAGGAGGTGCGCGTCTTCGACGTGTTCACTGGCCCGCAGGTCGGCGAGGGCAAGAAGTCGGTCGCGGTCGCGGTGCGCCTGCGTGGTGCGGACCGCACGCTGACGGCGGAGCAGACGGCTGAGATCCGCGGCCGCGTCATCAAGCTTGCGGGCAAGAAGCTCGGCGCCCAGCTGCGCTGACCTCTCGCGCCGACGGCCCGATCCTGCTCCGGCGGGGTCGGGCCGCTGTCGTTCCCGCGCCCGCGCGCGGGTGCCCGGTCACAGCTCGGCGACGACGATCTTCTTCATCTGCATGAGCCGCTCGTACGACCCCGGGTGCGCCATGAGCTCGCCCATGTTCTCGGGGACCACCTGCCACGAGACGCCGAACCGGTCCTTGCACCACCCGCACTGCTCGGCCTCGGGGACGGCGGACAGCGCCGCCCAGAGCCGGTCGATCTCGGCCTGGTCCGCGGCGGTGACGGCGAGCGACACGCCTTCGCCGAACGTGTGGTCCACCTCGGCGGCCGCGTCCATCATGGCGACCCACGTGCCGGCGAGCACGAGGTCGCTGAACATGACGGACCCGGCGACGGCGGGCCCAAGGGCCTCGGGATAGAGGACGGTGGCACCCTCGTGGGAGCCGGGCAGGACCTCCCGGTAGTAGGCGCTGGCCTCGGCGGCGCGGTTCTGTGCGGGGCCGCCGAAGAGGAAGGTCGGCAGGACGAACGGGCGCGGGTCGCCGTCGGGGTTCGTGAGGATCAGCTGCCAGGACACGCCGAAGCGGTCCTCGACCCAGCCGTACCGCGGGCTGTGCGGGTACTGGCCGAGCTCCATGAGGACGCGGCCACCCTCGGCCAGGCGCGCCCAGAGCTCGTCGAGGTGCTCGCGCGCCTCGGGGTCCCGGGACGGGTCGAAGTTGACCATGAAGGAGATCGATGGGTTCGGGCGGAAGGTCGCGTCGGCGTTGATGAGCGTGAGGGGCAGGCCCCCGACGACGAGGTCGATCGTCAGGACCTTGCCTGCCATGTCCTTCTGGAAGTCGGGCAGTCCTTCGCTGGGGTAGCGGACGGTCTGCACGACATGGCTGTCCGGGAAGAAGGCCGTGTAGGCGGCGGCAGCCTCCTCGGCGTCGCCGGCGTACCAGATGTTCGGCGTGATCGTGGTCGTCATGCTCCGAGCATGCGCTCGGCGTCGTGAGGGGCCCACGGTGACACCTCCCAGAGCGGACGACGGTGCCCGTCGGTCCCGGCGGGTGTCCCTCGCGCGCCTGGCGTCACCCGTCGTGCGCTCGCGACGGCGCCGAGCCGACCGGGAAGCGCCCGTGGTTGACCGCGAGCTTGCGGCGGGCGGCGTCGAGCAGGTCGATCCCCGTGACGTCGGCCAGGCGCGCGAGGTAGATGAGCACGTCGGCCATCTCCATCGCGACGCGCTCGCGCAGCTCACGGTCGGTGCGCACGGCGTCGACGCTCTCGTCGGAGCCGAGCCACTGGAGCTCGGCCGCGAGCTCGCCCGCCTCCCCGGTGAGCGCCATGGCGAGGTTCTTCGGCGTCTGCACCGGCGTCCAGCCGCGCTCCTCCGAGAAGTCCCGGACGGCCGCGACGAGGTCGTCGAAGCCGCCCGCCTCGACGCTCACAGCGCCTCCCCGCCGACCTCGAGCACGAGCTTGCCCGTCGTCTCGCGCGCCTCGAGCGCCCGGTGCGCCTCACCCGCGTCGGCGAGTGCGTACGTCCCGCCGACGCGGACCTTGAGGGCCCCGAGCCGGACGGCGTGGAACAGCTCGTCGGCCCGACGCAGCAGCTCGGGTCGTGTCGCGACGTGGTCGCCGAGCGTGGGCCTGGTGACGAACAGCGAGCCGCCCGAGTTGAGCCGTTGCAGGTCGAACGGGGGCACCTGGCCGGAGGCTCCGCCGAACAGCACGAGGATGCCGCGCGGCCGCAGGGAGGCGAGCGACGCGTCGAACGTCGTGCGGCCGACGCCGTCGTACACCGCGTGGACGCCTTCCGGGGCGACGGCGCGGACGGCTTCGGGAAGCTGCGCCGTGAGGTCGTCGAGCTGGTCGTAGCGGACGACGGCGGTCGCGCCCGCCTCGCGCGAGAGCTCGGCCTTCGCCTCCGTCGAGACGGTCGTGATGACGCGCGCGCCGCGCGCGACGGCGAGCTGCGTCAGGAGGAGGCCGACCCCACCCGCGCCTGCGTGCACGAGCACGTCCTCGCCGGGGCCGACGGGGTGGCTGGAGTCGACGAGGTAGTGCGCGGTGAGCCCTTGGAGCATGAGTGCGGCCGCGGTCGCGAGGTCGACGCCGTCGGGCACGGGGACCGTGCGGTCTGCTGCGACGACGACCTGCTCGGCGTACGAGCCGGGGCCGTCGACCCAGGCGACGCGGTCGCCGACCGCGACGTCCGTGACTCCAGGTCCGACGGCGCTGACGACGCCCGCACCCTCGCTTCCGGGCACGTGCGGGAAGTGCGCCGGGTAGACGCCCGAGCGGCGGTACGTGTCGATGAAGTTCACGCCCGCGAACGCGACGTCGACGACGACCTCGCCCGCACCTGGGTCCGGCGCGGGACGCTCAACCAGCGTGAGGACCTCGGGACCACCTGCGCGTACGGCTTCGATCGCTCTCATCACCCCAGCCAACCACCCGTCGGGCGTCCGGGTCGACGCGGCGGTCCCGGATCGCGAGACGACGGTCGCGGCGTGCGAGCACGGCCGATACGTTGACGGGGAAACGCCGGGGAGCTTGGTGCACCAAGCTGAGAGGGCGGATGGGAGACCACCCGAGCCGCCGACCCGCGAACCTGAACTGGGTAATGCCAGCGGAGGGATGCGTCGGTGCCGTCGGCACCTTGTCTGCTCGAACCGTCCCGCTGCTCGCGTCCTCGCCGACGCGTGCTGCGGCGCGCCTCGTCGGCGCGCGACGGTCGTGCGCGCGCCCGTCGCGGCGGCGCCCTCGAGCTCGAGGAGCGAAGAAGTGCTCGCACACATCCAGGTCTCGCCCCGCCCCGCCGGGACGGCCGACCAGCCCTACGCCCACATCGACCCCGCCATCGCCGTCATCCAGGACTCGGGTCTCGTCCACGAGGTCGGTGCGATGGGCACGACCGTGCAGGGGAGCCCCGACGAGGTCTGGGCGCTGCTGCGACGCGTCCACGAGGCAACGCTCGCGGCAGGCGCCCGCGGCGTGACGAGCCACATCAAGGTCGGGCAGGGCGCCGACGACGACGGCCCGACGATCGAGGACCTCGTCGCGAAGTTCCGGGCGTGAGCAGCGTCGCCCCGCGCCCGGGTGCGGACCTGCTGGCGCGTGCGTGGCCGCCGGCGGTGCTCGCGACCGGCCTGGTCGTCGTGTGGGAGGTGGCCGTCCGCGTCGGGGACGTCCCGGCGTTCATCCTCCCCGCGCCGAGCCAGGTCGTGTCCGCAGCCGTCGGGCTCGCCCCGCTGCTCGAAGACCACGTCACGACGACGATGACGGAGGCACTCCTCGGTCTCGTGCTCGGAGTCCTCGCAGGCAGCGCGCTCGCGCTCGCGGCCGCGGCCTCGCCCTGGCTCGACCGGGCGCTGCTGCCGCTGCTCACGCTCACGCAGACCGTGCCGACGGTCGTGCTCGCGCCGCTCATGGTGCTGTGGGGTGGTGTCGGGCTCGCGCCCAAGGTCGTGCTCGTCGCGCTCACCGTGTTCTTCCCCGTGCTCGTCGCGGCGGCAGGCGCGATGCGCGACGCTGAGGGGGAGCTTGGCGACGTCCTGCGCGGTCTGGGCGGCACGCGCCGCCAGGTGCTGCTGCTCGTGCGAGCGCCGGCCGCGCTGCCCGGGGCCCTGTCGGGGCTGCGGCTCGCCGCCACGTACGCCGTCGGCGCCGCCGTCGTCTCGGAGTATCTCGCTGGGACGAGCGGCCTCGGCGTCCTCATCCAGCGCGCCCGCAAGGGGTACGACGTCGACCGCATCTTCGTCGCGGTCGCCCTCGTCGCGCTGCTCACCGCGCTGCTGTTCGTGATCGTCGACGCGGCGTCGCGCGCCGCCCTGCCGTGGCAGCGGCGCGAACCCGGAACCCACCTGCTCGCAAGGAGACCAGCATGAGAGCTCGTACCGCTGCCGCGTTCACCGCGGCGCTCATCGCCCTGTCCGCCGGCTGCGCGGCGCCGCCGCAGAGCGGCGCGGTCGAGGGCGACCTGACGCCTGTGACCGTCGTCCTGGACTGGACGCCCAACACGAACCACCTCGGCCTGTACGTCGCGCAGGACCGCGGCTACTTCGCGGAGGCGGGGCTCGACGTGACGATCGTCGAGCCGGGGGAGGCGTCGGGGTTGAGCCTCGTCGCGGCGGGCCAGGCGGACGTCGCGTACTCCGTCGCCGAGGCGCTCGTCCCGGCCCGGGCCAAGGGGGCCGACGTCGTGTCGGTCGCTGCGGTCCTGCGCCGCAACACGTCGAGCCTCATCGGCCTGAGCAGCGCGGGTATCGGGCGTCCGCGCGACCTGGCGGGGCGCACGTACGGCAGCTACGGCAGCGCGCTCGAGGAGGCGCTCGTGCGTCGTCTCGTGGCGTGCGACGGCGGCGACCCGGACGCGGTCGAGCTCGCCCCGCTCGTGAGCGACGACTTCCGGGTCGGGCTGACGCAGGGCCAGTTCGACGTGGCATGGGTCTTCGAGGGCTGGGACACGATCAGGCTGCGCGACGTCGACGGTCTCGACGTCGCGTCCATCCCGTTCGCGGACCACACGGACTGCATCCCCGACTGGTACACGCCGCTGCTCGCGACGTCCGAGACGGTGCTGGCCGAGCGGCCGGGCGTCGTCGAGAAGCTCGTGGCGGCGGTCGGACGCGGCTACGAGGACGCGGTAGCCGACCCGCAGGCGGCCGCCGACACGCTCCTGGAGGCTGTCCCGGAGCTCGACCGCGAGCTCGTGTCGCTCAGCGCGGCGTACCTCGCAGCGGAGATCACGGCGCCAGGCAAGCCCTGGGGCTGGCAGGACCCGGAGGTGTGGCGGGAGTTCCTCGCATTCCTCGAGGAGGAGGGGCTCGTCGAGCCGGGCCTGACGGCGGAGGAGCTGTGGACCGATGACCTCCTCGGCTGACGTCCGGCCCGACCTCGGGACCGCGGAGGGGCGGGGGAGCGTCGAGGTCCGCGGGCTGAGCGTGTCGCTCGGCGGTCGCGCCGTACTCGCGGACGTGTCGTTCCGGGTCGCGCGTGGCGGGCTCACGGCGGTCGTGGGCCCGTCCGGGTGCGGCAAGTCGACGCTGCTGCGCATCCTCGCGGGTCTCGCGGTCGCGGGGACGGTGGTCGACGGCGGCGCCGTCCGGCTCCCGCACGGCGACGACGGGCGGCCCGACGTCGCGTGGATGCCGCAGGGCGACTCGTTGCTGCCGTGGCGGCGCACCCTGGGGAACGTCGCGCTCGGCGCTCAGGTGAGCGGGACGTCGCGCCGGGAAGCGACCGACGCGGCGCGCGGCCTGCTCGACCGTTTCGGCCTCGCGGGCTTCGAGCGGTCGTGGCCGCACGAGCTGTCGGGCGGGATGCGTCAGCGTGCGGCGCTCGCACGTACGGTCCTCGCCGGGCGGCAGGTGCTGCTGCTCGACGAGCCGTTCGGCGCGCTCGACCCGATCACCCGCCGCGACATGAACGGGTGGCTTGCCGCACACCGGGAGGAGGGGGTCCTCGGGGACGGCGCGGCGGTCGTGCTCGTGACGCACGACGTCGACGAGGCGGTCGCGCTCGCGGACCACGTCGTCGTGCTGTCGCCCCGGCCAGGGCGGGTCGTCGCGCTGGTCGATGTCGCGGCGCTGGGCCACGACGCGTCACGTCGCGTCGTGCTCGCGTCCCTCGGGTGACGGGGGCGCTGAGGGAGGATAGGGGGACACACCCCGGGGATGGGTGAAGAGTTATGCAATAGCGTGTATGTTTATACGCATGACCTTCACAGCAGCGGTCGCCGGAGCCAGCGGGTACGCCGGTGGCGAGATCCTCAGGCTCCTCGCCGCGCACCCGGACGTCGAGATCGGTGCTGTCACCGCGCACTCCAACGCGGGCCAGACGCTCGGCCAGCACCAGCCCCACCTGCGCTCGCTCGCCGACCGCGTGCTCGAACCCACGACCGCCGAGGCCCTCGCGGGCCACGACGTCGTCGTCCTCGCGCTGCCCCACGGCGCGTCCGGCGAGATCGCCGCACGGCTTCCCGACGACGTCCTCGTCCTCGACCTCGGCGCCGACCACCGCCTCGCGAGCGCCGCCGACTGGGAGACGTACTACGGCTCTGCGCACGCGGGCACCTGGCCGTACGGCATGCCCGAGCTCATCACCGGCCCCGGCACGCGCCAGCGCGAGAGCATCGCCGGCGCACGCCGCGTCGCCGTCCCCGGCTGCAACGTCACCGCCGTCACCCTCGGGCTCCAGCCCGGCGTCGCCGCTGGCCTCGTCTCGCCGGCAGACGTCGTCGCCGTCCTCGCGAACGGCTACTCCGGCGCGGGCAAGAGCCTCAAGAGCCACCTGCTCGCCTCCGAGGCGCTCGGCTCCGCCCAGCCGTACGCCGTCGGCGGCACCCACCGGCACATCCCGGAGATCGCGCAGAACCTGCGCACCGCGGGCGCGCCCGACGTGACCATCTCGTTCACGCCCACGCTCGTCCCCATGTCGCGTGGCATCCTCGCGACCGCGACCGCACGCCTCGTCGACCCGGCGACGCCGGACGACGCGATCCGCGCCGCGTGGCAGGACGCCTACGCGGACGAGCCGTTCGTCCACCTGCTCCCCGAGGGCACCTGGCCGACGACCGCGATGACGCTCGGCGCCAACACCGCCCTCGTCCAGGTCGCCGTCGACCGCCGCGCCGGTCGCGTCGTCACCGTCACGGCGATCGACAACCTCGTCAAGGGCACGGCGGGCGCCGCCGTGCAGTCCATGAACATCGCCCTCGGCCTCCCCGAGACCACGGGCCTGAGCGTCGAAGGAGTCGCGCCGTGAGCGTCACCGCAGCACAGGGGTTCCGGGCCGCAGGCGTCGCAGCCGGGCTCAAGTCCACCGGGAAGCCCGACGTCGCGCTCGTCGTCAACGACGGTCCCGAGCACGTCGCCGCCGGCGTCTTCACGTCGAACCGTGTCGTCGCCGCACCCGTCGTCTGGTCGCGCCAGGCGCTCTCCGACGGCGTCGCGCACGCCGTCGTCCTCAACTCGGGCGGCGCCAACGCGTGCACCGGCCCCGAGGGCTTCCTCGACACGCACGTCACGGCCGAGCGCACCGCGGACGTCCTCGGCGTCTCGGCGGGCGACGTCGTCGTGTGCTCGACCGGGCTCATCGGCGTGCGGCTCCCCATGGACAAGCTCGTCCCGGGCGTCGAGGCCGCCGCGGCCTCGCTCGACCCGCAGGGTGGCGACGCCGCGGCGCACGCGATCATGACGACCGACACGGTGCCGAAGACCGCCGTCGCCGCGGGCGACGGCTGGGTCGTCGGCGGTATGGCGAAGGGCGCGGGCATGCTCGCCCCGGGCCTCGCGACGATGCTGTGCGTCCTGACGACCGACGCCGTCGTGACGGCCGAGGACGCCGACGCCGCGCTGCGCGCCGCGACCGCCCGGACCTTCGACCGCGTCGACTCGGACGGCTGCATGTCGACGAACGACTCGGTCGTCCTGCTCTCCTCGGGCGCCTCGGGCGTGCGCGTCGACGCGGACGCGCTCACCACGGTCCTGACGGAGGTGTGCGCGTCGCTCGCTCGCCAGCTCGTCGCGGACGCCGAGGGCGCGAGCCACGACATCGCCGTGCACGTCCGGAACGCGTCCGACGAGACGGCGGCCGTCGCCGTCGCGCGCGCGGTCACGCGCTCCAACCTCTTCAAGGCAGCCATCTTCGGCAACGACCCGAACTGGGGCCGCGTCCTGTCGGCCGTCGGCACCGTCCCGCCCGAGGTCGCCCCGTACGACGCGCTCACGCTCGACGTGAGCATCAACGGCGTCCAGGTCTGCCGTGCCGGCGGCGTGGGCGAGGACCGCGACCTCGTCGACCTCGCGTCGCAGCGCGAGGTCCTCGTCGAGATCGACCTCCACGCGGGCGACGCCGAGGCGACCGTCTGGACCAACGACCTCACGCACGACTACGTCCACGAGAACAGCGCCTACTCCTCCTGAGGAGCGAGGCCGCCCACGACACGAGAGACGGGGACCATGACCACCGCACCGATCGACCTCACGCCGCACCAGCGCGCCGAGGTGCTCGTCGAGGCGCTCCCGTGGCTGCGCGACCTCGAGGGCGCGCTCGTCGTCGTCAAGTACGGCGGCAACGCCATGGTCGACGACGAGCTCAAGGCTGCCTTCGCGCAGGACATGGTCTTCCTGCGGCAGGTCGGCCTGCGCCCCGTCGTCGTGCACGGCGGCGGCCCGCAGATCTCGTCGATGCTCGCCCGGCTCGGCATCGAGTCGGAGTTCCGTGGTGGGCTGCGCGTCACGACGCCCGAGGCGATGGACGTCGTGCGGATGGTCCTCACCGGTCAGGTCTCGCGCGAGCTCGTGGGCCTCATCAACGCGCACGGTCCCGTCGCGATCGGCCTCTCGGGAGAGGACGGTGGCCTGTTCCAGGCGCGGCGTCGCACGGCGACGGTCGACGGCGAGGCCGTCGACGTCGGCATGGTCGGCGACGTGGTCTCGGTCGACCCGTCCGCCGTCCAGGACCTTCTCGACGCGGGCCGGATCCCTGTCGTGTCGACGGTCGCTCCCGACCTCGACGACGCGACGCAGGTCCTCAACGTCAACGCGGACACGGCCGCTGCCGCGCTCGCGATCGCGCTCGGCGCGCGCAAGCTCATCGTGCTGACGGACGTCGAGGGGCTGTACACGTCGTGGCCCGACAGGTCGTCGCTCGTCTCGACGATCTCCGAGACCGAGCTCGAGGCGCTCCTGCCGTCCCTCGAGTCGGGCATGGTCCCGAAGATGGAGGCGTGCCTGCGCGCCGTGCAGGGCGGCGTCTCCCGCGCGACCGTGATCGACGGTCGCGTCGCGCACTCGGTCCTGCTCGAGGTGTTCACCAACCAGGGCAACGGCACGCTCGTGCACCCGGGCGGCCCGCGCACCGAGGAGGTGACCCGATGAGCGAGATGCTGCCCACGGGGGCCGACGCGCAGCTCGCCCCGACCAGCTCGGCCGCGTGGACCGAGCGTTACCGCGGTGCCGTCATGGACACGTTCGGCCCGCCGCAGCGCGTGCTCGTGCGCGGCGAGGGTCCGTACGTGTGGGATGCGGACGGCAAGCGGTACCTCGACCTGCTCGCCGGTATCGCGGTCAACGCCCTCGGCCACGCGCACCCGACGCTGACGGCGGCGATCAGCGCGCAGCTCGGCACTCTCGGCCACGTCTCGAACTTCTTCGGCACCCCGACGCAGATCGCTCTCGCGGAGCGCCTCCTCGAGCTCGCGGGTGCTCCCGAGGGCTCGCGCGTGTTCTTCGCGAACTCGGGCGCCGAGGCGAACGAGGGCGCGCTCAAGATGACGCGTCGCAACCTGCGCGCCGACGGCACGCCGCGCAGGCGGGTGCTCGCGCTCGAGGGTGCTTTCCACGGTCGGACGATGGGCGCGCTGTCGCTCACGTCGAAGTCGCAGTACCGCGAGCCCTTCGAGCCGCTCCCGGGCGGTGTGGAGTTCCTGCCGTTCGGTGACCTCGCCGCGCTCGAGGCGGCCTTCGCGACGGACGGCGACGACGTCGCGGCGCTCGTCGTCGAGCCGCTGCAGGGGGAGGCGGGCGTTCGTTCCCACCCTGCGGGCTACCTCGCCCGCGCTCGTGAGCTCACGGCCGCGCACGGCGCGCTGCTCGTCCTCGACGAGGTGCAGACCGGCATGGGCCGCACGGGTGGCTGGTTCGCGTTCCAGGACGCCACGATCGGCGACGGCGTCGTGCCGGACGTCGTCACGCTCGCGAAGGGTCTCGGCGGTGGCTTCCCGGTCGGCGCGATCGTCGCGTTCGGCGAGCGCGCGGCGACCCTCGTCGGCCGGGGCCAGCACGGCACGACCTTCGGGGGCAACCCCGTCGCGGCTGCAGCGGCGCTCGCGACGATCGGCGTGATCGAGCGCGACGGCCTGCTCGAGCACGTCCGCGCGGTCGGGGCCTTCTTGCGCGACGAGATCACGGCGTGCGGCAACCCGCTCGTCGCGTCCGTCCGCGGGGCCGGCCTCCTGCTCGCCGTCCAGCTGACCGAGCCGGTCGCCGCACAGGTCGCGGCGAGCGCTCTCGAGGCGGGCTTCATCGTCAACGCCGTGGCGCCGGACGCCCTGCGCCTCGCGCCTCCGCTGATCCTCACCCTGGACCAGGCTCGCGACTTCGTCGCCTTCCTCACCGCCCTTCCCTTCCCGACGACCGAGAAGAGCTGACATGCCCCGCCACTTCCTGCGAGACGACGACCTCAGCCCGGCCGAGCAGCGCGAGGTCCTCGAGCTCGCCCTCGAGTTCCACGCCGACCGCTTCCTGCGGACCCCGCTCAAGGGCCCGAAGGCCGTCGCCGTGATGTTCGACAAGCCGTCGACCCGCACGCGCGTGTCGTTCTCGGTCGGTGTCGCCGAGCTGGGCGGCTACCCGCTCGTCATCGACGCCGCGGGCTCGCAGCTCGGCCGTGGCGAGCCGATCGCGGACACCGCGCGCGTGCTGGACCGCCAGGTCTCGGCGATCGTGTGGCGCACGTTCGGGCAGGAGCGCGTCGAGGAGATGGCCGCGCACTCGTCCGTGCCGGTCGTCAACGCGCTCACGGACGAGTTCCACCCGTGCCAGATCCTCGCGGACCTCGCGACGGTCGCGCAGCACCGCGGTGGTGTCGACGCGCTCGCCGGGCAGGTCCTGACGTACGTCGGCGACGGTGCGAACAACATGGCGCACTCCTACCTCCTGGGTGGCGCGGTCGCCGGCATGCACGTGCGCGTCGGCGCGCCCGAGGGCTTCCTGCCCGACCCGGCGATCGTCGCGGACGCGCAGGCGGTCGCCGCGACGACGGGTGGCTCGGTCACGGTCACGTCGGACGCGGTCGCGGCGGTCGAGGGGGCCGACGTCGTCGCGACCGACACCTGGGTCTCGATGGGCCAGGAGGCCGAGAGCGCGAACCGGGAGCGGCCGTTCCTGCCGTTCGCCGTCGACGCCGCGCTCATGGCGCACGCGAAGTCCGACGCGATCGTCCTGCACTGCCTGCCGGCGTACCGCGGCAAGGAGATCTCCGCCGAGGTTCTCGACGGCCCGCAGTCGGTCGTCTTCGACGAGGCCGAGAACCGCCTGCACGCCCAGAAGGCGCTCCTGACCTGGCTCCTGGAGCAGGCGTGAGCACCCCGACCGGCACGCCCTCGACGAAGGCGGCGCGCCACGCCCGCATCCGCGCGATCCTCACGTCCCACGAGATCCACTCGCAGACGGAGCTCGCCGCGGCCCTCGCCGACGACGGCGTGCAGGTCACGCAGGCCACGCTCTCGCGCGACCTGATCGAGCTGCGCGCGCAGAAGGTCCGCACGTCGCGCGGGGTGTCGGTGTACGCCGTCCCGGGCGAGGGCGGCGACCGGAGCCTGCAGACGACGTCGGACACGGAGTCCCTCGCGGCGCGCCTCGCGCGCCTGTGCGAGGAGCTGCTCGTCTCCGCGGAGGCGTCCGGCAACCTCGTCGTGCTGCGCACCCCGCCGGGTGCCGCGCACTACCTCGCCTCGGCGCTCGACCACTCGGTCCTGCCCGACGTGATCGGCACGATCGCGGGGGACGACACGGTCCTCGTGATCGCACGGGACGGAGACGAGGGCGGCGCAGCCGTCGCCGCCCGACTGCTGCGCCTCGCAGAGGGTGGCTGAGCCACCCGACGCACGTGACCGCGCGAGCGCGGCCCTGAAAGACTACGAACACCCCAACTGTGTGAGAGAGAGAACTGCCATGACTGATCGCGTCGTGCTTGCCTACTCGGGCGGCCTGGACACCTCTGTGGCCATCGGCTGGATCGCGGAGGCGACCGGTTCCGAGGTCGTCGCCGTCGCCGTCGACCTGGGCCAGGGCGGTGAGGACCTCGAGGTCATCCGCCAGCGTGCGCTCGACTGCGGTGCCGTCGAGGCCTACGTCGCGGACGCCCGCGAGGAGTTCGCGGCCGAGTACTGCATGCCCGCCCTGCGGGCCAACGCCCTGTACCTCGACCGCTACCCGCTCGTCTCGGCGCTGTCGCGCCCGACGATCGTCAAGCACCTCGTGCGTGCTGCCCGCCAGTTCGGCGCGACGACGGTCGCGCACGGCTGCACCGGCAAGGGCAACGACCAGGTGCGCTTCGAGGTCGCGACGACGTCGCTCGCGCCCGACCTCAAGACGATCGCGCCCGTCCGCGACCTCGCGCTGACCCGTGAGAAGGCGATCGCGTACGCGGAGGCCAACAACCTCCCGATCGCGACGACGAAGCACAACCCGTTCTCGATCGACCAGAACGTGTGGGGCCGCGCCGTCGAGACCGGTTTCCTCGAGGACATCTGGAACGGCCCGACGAAGGACGTCTACAGCTACACCGACGACCCGACGTTCCCGCCCGTCGCGGACGAGGTCGTCATCACGTTCGAGCAGGGCATCCCGGTCGCGATCGACGGCGTCTCGGTGACCCCGCTCCAGGCGATCCAGGAGATGAACCGCCGCGCAGGCGCCCAGGGCGTCGGCCGCATCGACATCGTCGAGGACCGCCTCGTCGGCATCAAGTCGCGCGAGATCTACGAGGCGCCGGGCGCGATGGCGCTCATCGCCGCGCACCAGGAGCTCGAGAACGTCACGCTCGAGCGTGAGCAGGCGCGCTTCAAGCGCGGCGTCGAGCAGCGCTGGACCGAGCTCGTGTACGACGGCATGTGGTTCAGCCCGCTCAAGCGCTCGCTCGACACGTTCATCGACGACACGCAGCGCTACGTCTCCGGCGACATCCGCATGACGCTGCACGGCGGCCGCGCGACGGTCACGGGCCGCCGCTCCGAGGCGAGCCTGTACGACTTCAACCTCGCGACCTACGACGAGGGTGACTCGTTCGACCAGTCGCAGGCGAAGGGCTTCATCGAGATCTACGGCCTCACCGCCAAGCTCGCTGCCGCGCGCGACGTCAAGTTCGGCAACGGCGTCGACTTCGGCACCGGGAAGCTCTGACGATGACGACGGACGGGCACGAGGAGGGCACGCAGCGCGTGAGCCTGTGGGGCGGTCGCTTCGCGGGCGGTCCGAGCGACGCGCTCGCGGCGCTGAGCAAGTCGACGCACTTCGACTGGCGGCTCGCGGGCCAGGACATCGCGGGCTCCAAGGCGCACGCGCGTGTCCTGCACGGCGCGGGTCTCCTGTCGGACGACGAGCTCGCGGGCATGCTCGACGCGCTCGAGCGGCTGCGCCAGGACGTCGCGTCCGGGGCGTTCGTCGCGGGCGAGGACGACGAGGACGTGCACACGGCGCTCGAGCGCGGGTTGATCGAGCGCGCGGGCGCCGAGCTCGGCGGCAAGCTGCGTGCGGGCCGTTCTCGCAACGACCAGATCGCGACACTCACGCGCATGTACCTGCGTGACGAGGCGCGCGTGATCGCCGGCCTCGTGCTCGACGTCGTCGACGCGCTCGTCGAGCAGGCCGCAGCCCACCCGGGCGCGGCGATGCCGGGGCGCACGCACCTGCAGCACGCACAGCCGGTGCTGCTCGCGCACCACCTGCTGGCGCACGCGTGGCCGCTCATGCGCGACGTCGAGCGCTTCGTCGACTGGGACGCCCGCGCGGCCCGGTCGCCGTACGGCTCGGGTGCGCTCGCCGGCTCGTCGCTCGGGCTCGACCCGGCCGCGGTCGCGGCCGAGCTGGGCTTCGACGGCCCGGTCGAGAACTCGATCGACGGGACGGCCTCGCGTGACGTCATGGCGGAGTTCGCGTTCGTCTCGGCGATGCTCGGCGTCGACCTCTCCCGCATCGCGGAGGAGGTGATCCTGTGGAACACGAAGGAGTTCGGCTTCGTCCGGCTCGACGACGCGTTCTCGACGGGGTCGAGCATCATGCCGCAGAAGAAGAACCCGGACGTCGCGGAGCTCGCGCGCGGGAAGGCCGGTCGCCTGATCGGCGACCTGACCGGGCTTCTCGCGACGCTCAAGGGCCTCCCGCTCGCGTACAACCGCGACCTGCAGGAGGACAAGGAGCCGGTCTTCGACCAGGTCGACACGCTCGAGGTGCTCCTGCCAGCGTTCTCGGGGATGGTCGCGACGATGACCTTCGACACCGAGCGCATGGCGTCGCTCGCGCCGCAGGGCTTCTCGCTCGCGACGGACATCGCCGAGTGGCTCGTCCGTGAGGGCGTGCCGTTCCGGGTGGCGCACGAGGTCGCGGGCGCGTGCGTCCAGGTGTGCGAGCAGCGGGGGATCGAGCTGTGGGATCTCACGGATCAAGACCTCGCCGACGTCTCGGTGCACCTGACGCCGGCCGTGCGTAGCGTCCTGACGGTCGAGGGCTCGCTGGCCTCGCGCGACGCGGTCGGGGGGACTGCGCCTGCGCGGGTGGCCGAGCAGCTCGTCGCCGCGCGCGAGCGTGCGGCCCAGCTGCGGGCGTTCGCCCGAGGCCAGGTCGGTGCCTGAGGCGCCGACGACCAGCGGCACGACGAAGGGGGCGGTCATGACGACGGAGGTGACGTCGTGACCGCCCCCGCTCATGTCGTGGAGCTGGTCGCGAGCATGGCGGCGGAGCGGCCCGCGGGGCTCGGGGCGACGCGCCTCGTGTGCGTGGACGGTCCGGCAGGTTCGGGCAAGACGACGCTCGCGGCGCAGCTCGGTGCGCTGCTCCCGGCGCAGGTCGTGCACATGGACGACCTGTACGAGGGGTGGACCGGCATGCGCGCGGGCGTCGACCGGCTCGTGGAGTGGGTGCTCGAGCCCCTCGCGGAGGGGCGTCCGGGCAGGTACCGCCGGTACGACTGGGGCCTGGGCAAGTACGCGGAGCGCCACTCGGTCCCGCTCGCCGACTTCCTCGTCGTGGAGGGCTGCGGCTCGGCGAGCCTCGGGACCGAGCGGTTCTCGCCGCTCGTCGTGTGGGTCGAGGCGCCGGACGACGTGCGCCTCGAGCGTGGTCTCGAGCGTGACGGCGCAGCCCTCGAGCCGGCCTGGCGCGAGTTCATGCGGGAGGAGCGCGAGCACTATGCCGAGCACC
This sequence comes from Flavimobilis soli, assembly GCF_002564025.1. NCBI lineage: Bacteria > Bacillati > Actinomycetota > Actinomycetes > Micrococcales > Jonesiaceae > Flavimobilis > Flavimobilis soli. The sequence continues at coordinate 578,345 of NZ_PDJH01000001.1, read as the reverse complement.
GCACGCGCGAGCGCGCCCACGTGCGCCTCGACGGCACCGGCAACCTCGTCGAGGACTGACCGGCTCCGGTGAGAGGCCGGCGGTGTCGGAGCGTCGGTGCCCGGCGGGCGCGGGGCGTCAGCGGATGACTGCTGGCCTGACGGTGCCCGCTGCTCGCGGCGGACGACGCAGCCGGGGCGCCGACCCGGCGTGATGGCGCCCAGCACGGCCCGAGCCCGCGTGCCGCGGGAGGCGCTCGCGCCACCGAGACAGCACCATGGGGACGTGCACCAACGCCCTCACGAGACCCCGCCGGCCGGCGCGCCCGCCCCGAGGCGCCCCACCCTCGAGGGGCCGCCCGCGGCCTCGGGGGCCGAGGGCCGTCTGCCTGTGTCGCGCCGCTGGTTCGTGCGACCGGTGCTCGACGTCGCGCACGGGCTGCTCGACGCGCACCTGGTGCGCACGACACCTGACGGGCGCGTCACGCTGCGCGTGACGGAGGTCGAGGCGTACGCGGGGGAGACGGACCCGGCGTCGCACGCGTTCAGGGGCTTGAGCCGTCGCAACGCGACGATGTTCGGCCCTCCGGGCCGTCTCTACGTCTACCGCCACATGGGGCTGCACCACTGCGCGAACGTCGTGGGCGCCGAGGAGGGGACGGCGCGCGCGGTCCTCCTGCGTGCGGGTGAGGTGGTCGAGGGAGCGGACCTTGCGACGGCACGGCGGCAGGTGCGCGGCGTCGTCCGTTCGCCCGTGGACCTGGCGCGCGGGCCTGCGCGCCTCGCGGACGCGCTCGGTCTGACCCTGGCCGACGACGGCGCGGACCTTCTCACCGGCGAAGGCCTCGAGCTTCTCGTCCGTGAGCACGCGGTACCGGCGGGTGCCGTCGAGACGGGTCCTCGCGTGGGGGTGGGCGCAGCGGGGGCGGACCCCGAGCGGTTCCCGTGGCGGCTGTGGCTCGCCGGGGACCCGACCGTCTCGCAGTTCCGTGGCCCGTCGCAGCCGCGTCGGCGGACAGGGCAGACTAGTGCTGTTGACCTCGTCCGAGGTCGCGAAGCACGAAGGAGCAGCGGTGAGCAACGTTCTTGATGAACTCCAGTGGCGCGGGCTGGTCAGCCAGACGACTGATGTCGAGGCCCTGCGCGCGGCTCTCGAGAACGGTCCGATCACCTATTACTGCGGCTTCGACCCGACCGCGCCGAGCCTGCACCACGGCCACCTGGTCCAGCTCGTCCTGCTGCGCCACCTCCAGCTCGCGGGCCACCACCCCATCGCACTCGTCGGCGGGGCGACGGGCCTGATCGGGGACCCGCGCATGTCGGGCGAGCGTGTCCTCAACGACCGCGAGACGGTCGCCGGCTGGGTCGAGCGCCTGCAGACCCAGATCTCGCGCTTCCTCTCGTTCGAGGGGGAGAACCCGGCGCGCATGGTCAACAACCTGGACTGGCACGCCGGCCTGTCGGCGCTGGACTTCCTGCGCGACGTCGGCAAGCACTACCGCCTCGGGACGATGCTCGCGAAGGAGACGGTCGCGCGCCGGCTCGCGTCCGACGAGGGCATCTCGTTCACGGAGTTCAGCTACCAGATCCTCCAGGGCATGGACTTCCTCGAGCTCAACCGCCGGTACGGCTGCACCCTGCAGACGGGCGGCAACGACCAGTGGGGCAACCTTCTGTCGGGTGTGGAGCTCGTGCGCAAGGCCGACCAGAAGTCTGTCCACGCGCTCACGACGCCGCTCATCACGAAGGCGGACGGCACGAAGTTCGGCAAGTCCGAGGGCGGCGCCGTGTGGCTCGCGCCGGACATGATGTCGCCGTACGCCTTCTACCAGTTCTGGGTCAACGCGGACGACGCCGACGTCGTCGGTTGGCTGCGCACGTTCACCTTCCGGACGCGCGAGGAGATCGCGGAGCTCGAGGCGGCCGTCGCCGAGCGTCCGGCGGCGCGTGAGGCGCAGAAGGCGCTCGCGGCGGACGTCACGACGATGGTGCACGGCGAGCGCGCGACGCAGCAGGCGATCGCCGCGAGCCAGGCGCTGTTCGGACGCGGCGAGCTGGCGGACCTGGATCCTGAGACGCTCGCGGCGGCGACGGAGGGCCTTCCGCGGACGGGCTTCGCGGTCGGGGACCCGGTCGCCGACGTGCTCGCTGCTACCGGTGTCGTGAAGGGCAAGAGCGCGGCGCGACGCGCGATCGCCGAGGGTGGCGTGTACGTCAACAACGTCAAGGTGTCCGGTGAGGACGCAGTGCTCTCGGCGCACGACGTGCTTGCGGAGCGCTACGTGCTGCTGCGCCGTGGCAAGCGCACGGTGACGGTCGCGGTGCTGGGCGACGAGCCTGGCCAGGGGGCCGCTCGCGCCTGAGCGGGTGGGCGGTGACGGTCGTCACCGGGACGGAACTTGACCCTGATCGTCGCCGCCCCGTAGTGTTCTTCGAGTCGCCCCGAGAGGGGAGGAACGGACTGCCGCAGGCCTCGCACCCAGGTGTGAAGGAGCGGCCGGCCGGTCCCCGAGGGTGACTCCTCGATGCGAAACTCGGCTCTCGTGCTCTGCGCGGGAATGAGGTAGAGTATCGGTCCGGCCCTCCAGCCGATCACAACCAGCTCTCGGTTCTGCCGGGATGCGGGTTGGACACGGCGGGATGGATCGGGTAAGTTTGAACGGTTGCCTCCGAGCCGCCCGGAAGGGTTGGTGGGGATGCGCGTCTGTTCCTTGAGAACTCAACAGTGTGCTTGATAGTCAATGCCAAATATCCCTGTCGGGTGGCTTGGTCTGGTCCTTCCTGGGCTGGGTCGGGTTGCTCATAGAGGATTCCTTTGGATAATGGATTGAAAACGCAAGTTTTCGATCTTGATGCCAGTTTTATTCAGGCTGTCCTTCGGGATGGTCTGCTTCGTATGGTTGTTAACCGGGTTCGCCTGGTTGGCGTCAAACATTTACGGAGAGTTTGATCCTGGCTCAGGACGAACGCTGGCGGCGTGCTTAACACATGCAAGTCGAACGGTGAAGGTGGAGCTTGCTCTGCTGGATCAGTGGCGAACGGGTGAGTAACACGTGAGTAACCTGCCCCTCACTTCGGGATAACCTCGGGAAATCGTGGCTAATACCGGATACGAGGCACCTTCGCATGGGGTGTGCCTGGAAAGATTTATCGGTGGGGGATGGACTCGCGGCCTATCAGCTTGTTGGTGGGGTAATGGCCTACCAAGGCGACGACGGGTAGCCGGCCTGAGAGGGCGACCGGCCACACTGGGACTGAGATACGGCCCAGACTCCTACGGGAGGCAGCAGTGGGGAATATTGCACAATGGGCGCAAGCCTGATGCAGCGACGCCGCGTGGGGGATGAAGGCCTTCGGGTTGTAAACCCCTTTCAGCAGGGAAGAAGCGAAAGTGACGGTACCTGCAGAAGAAGCGCCGGCTAACTACGTGCCAGCAGCCGCGGTAATACGTAGGGCGCAAGCGTTGTCCGGAATTATTGGGCGTAAAGAGCTCGTAGGCGGTTTGTCGCGTCTGGTGTGAAAACTCAAGGCTCAACCTTGAGCTTGCACCGGGTACGGGCAGACTAGAGTGCGGTAGGGGTGACTGGAATTCCTGGTGTAGCGGTGGAATGCGCAGATATCAGGAGGAACACCGATGGCGAAGGCAGGTCACTGGGCCGCAACTGACGCTGAGGAGCGAAAGCATGGGGAGCGAACAGGATTAGATACCCTGGTAGTCCATGCCGTAAACGTTGGGCACTAGGTGTGGGGCTCATTCCACGAGTTCCGTGCCGCAGCAAACGCATTAAGTGCCCCGCCTGGGGAGTACGGCCGCAAGGCTAAAACTCAAAGGAATTGACGGGGGCCCGCACAAGCGGCGGAGCATGCGGATTAATTCGATGCAACGCGAAGAACCTTACCAAGGCTTGACATACACCGGAATCATGCAGAGATGTGTGCGTCTTCGGACTGGTGTACAGGTGGTGCATGGTTGTCGTCAGCTCGTGTCGTGAGATGTTGGGTTAAGTCCCGCAACGAGCGCAACCCTCGTCCTATGTTGCCAGCACTTCGGGTGGGGACTCATAGGATACTGCCGGGGTCAACTCGGAGGAAGGTGGGGATGACGTCAAATCATCATGCCCCTTATGTCTTGGGCTTCACGCATGCTACAATGGCCGGTACAAAGGGCTGCGATACCGCGAGGTGGAGCGAATCCCAAAAAGCCGGTCTCAGTTCGGATTGGGGTCTGCAACTCGACCCCATGAAGTCGGAGTCGCTAGTAATCGCAGATCAGCAACGCTGCGGTGAATACGTTCCCGGGCCTTGTACACACCGCCCGTCAAGTCACGAAAGTCGGTAACACCCGAAGCCGGTGGCCCAACCCTTGTGGAGGGAGCCGTCGAAGGTGGGATTGGCGATTGGGACTAAGTCGTAACAAGGTAGCCGTACCGGAAGGTGCGGCTGGATCACCTCCTTTCTAAGGAGCCACAACCGATCGGATCTACCACTGGTTCACCTGCCTTGCGGGTGGCGGTGCCGGTCGGTCAAGTGCCACGCTCGGGCCGAACGCGCCTGGGGTGGGACGCTCATGGGTGGAACATTGACTTCTTGCGAGCTCGGGTGCTGGTGCACCGGTCAGTACGCCTCCTTGTGGGGTGGGAACGCCACGTGCCGGCGGCCTGGGGGAGTTCAAGCACACTGTTGGGTCCTGAGGGAACAGGCCTCTCGGTGCCGGTGACGGCGTCGGGTGGACTGGTTTCCTTCACGGACTGCCCCTGGCGGGTGAACCGCCGGTGATCTTCGGGTCGCCGGTAGGCGCGGCGCTGATGAGGGGGTGGGGTCGTTGGTAGCTTGAGAACTGCACAGTGGACGCGAGCATCTTTGTAACATCAAAGATTTATCTTTGGTATCTGCAATTTAGCTGTTGTCAAGTTTTTAAGGGCACAGGGCGGATGCCTTGGCACTAGGAGCCGAAGAAGGACGTTGTAGCCTGCGATAAGCCTCGGGGAGTTGGCAAACGAACCGTGATCCGAGGATGTCCGAATGGGGAAACCCACCTGGAGTCATGTCCAGGTACCCGCACCTGAATATATAGGGTGTGTGGAGGGAACGTCGGGAAGTGAAACATCTCAGTACCGACAGGAAGAGATATTCCGTGAGTAGTGGCGAGCGAAAGCGGATCAGGCCAAACCGATGGCGTGTGATACCCGGCAGGGGTTGCGTCATCGGGGTTGTGGGACCTTTTGGATCATTCTGCCGGATGGTCAGGGAGTCAGAAAGCTTCGTCATAGTCGAAGGCCTTGGGAAGGGCCGGCACAGAGGGTGACACCCCCGTAGACGAAATGGCGTAGCCTCCCGAGAGTGTTCCCAAGTAGCACGGGGCCCGAGAAATCCCGTGTGAATCTGTCGAGACCACTCGATAAGCCTAAATACTACCTAGTGACCGATAGCGGACAAGTACCGTGAGGGAAAGGTGAAAAGTACCCCGGGAGGGGAGTGAAATAGTACCTGAAACCGTGTGCCTACAATCCGTTGGAGCCTCCTTAGCAGGGGTGACAGCGTGCCTTTTGAAGAATGAGCCTGCGAGTTAGTGCTCAGTGGCGAGGTTAACCCGTGAGGGGAAGCCGTAGCGAAAGCGAGTCCGAACAGGGCGATCATAGTCGCTGGGTCTAGACCCGAAGCGGAGTGATCTACCCATGGCCAGGTTGAAGCGCGGGTAAGACCGCGTGGAGGACCGAACCCACCTAGGTTGAAAACTGGGGGGATGAGCTGTGGGTAGGGGTGAAAGGCCAATCAAACTCCGTGATAGCTGGTTCTCCCCGAAATGCATTTAGGTGCAGCGTCACGTGTTTCTTGCCGGAGGTAGAGCTACTGGATGGCCGATGGGCCCTACAAGGTTACTGACGTCAGCCAAACTCCGAATGCCGGTAAGACAGAGCGTGGCAGTGAGACTGCGGGGGATAAGCTCCGTAGTCGAGAGGGAAACAGCCCAGACCACCAGCTAAGGCCCCTAAGCGTGTGCTAAGTGGGAAAGGATGTGGAGTTGCACAGACAACCAGGAGGTTGGCTTAGAAGCAGCCACCCTTGAAAGAGTGCGTAATAGCTCACTGGTCAAGTGATTCCGCGCCGACAATGTAGCGGGGCTCAAGTACACCGCCGAAGCTGTGGCATTCACATTTTCGCTAGGCCTTCGTGGTCCAGGCATGTGGATGGGTAGGGGAGCGTCGTGTGGGCAGTGAAGCTGCGGGGTAACCCAGTGGTGGAGCCTACACGAGTGAGAATGCAGGCATGAGTAGCGAATGACGGGTGAGAAACCCGTCCGCCGAATGACCAAGGGTTCCAGGGCCAGGCTAATCCGCCCTGGGTAAGTCGGGACCTAAGGCGAGGCCGACAGGCGTAGTCGATGGACAACGGGTTGATATTCCCGTACCGGCGAAGAACCGCCCAGATCGAACCCGGTGATGCTAAGCGCCCGGACCGTCACCTGTTGACCCTTCGGGGTCTTGGTGTGCGGCGAGGCCGCGACCCGAGCTGGTAGTAGGTGAGCGTATTAACAGGGGTGACGCAGGAAGGTAGCCGAGCGTGGCGATGGTTGACCACGTCCAAGGTTGTAGGGCGAGCAGTAGGCAAATCCGCTGCTCACATAGCCTGAGAACTGACGGTGACCCCGTATGGGGGATGATTCGGTGATCCTATGCTGCCTAGAAAAACCTCGACGCGATGGTTCTAGCCGCCCGTACCCTAAACCGACTCAGGTGGTCAGGTAGAGAATACTAAGGCGACGAGATAATCATGGTTAAGGAACTCGGCAAAATGCCCCCGTAACTTCGGGAGAAGGGGGGCCTGAGGCGTGTACCGGCTTGCCCGGGAAGCGTTTGAAGGCCGCAGAGACCAGGGGGAAGCGACTGTTTACTAAAAACACAGGTCCGTGCGAAGTCGCAAGACGATGTATACGGACTGACGCCTGCCCGGTGCTGGAAGGTTAAGAGGACTGGTCAGCTCTTCGGAGCGAAGCTGAGAATTTAAGCCCCAGTAAACGGCGGTGGTAACTATAACCATCCTAAGGTAGCGAAATTCCTTGTCGGGTAAGTTCCGACCTGCACGAATGGCGTAACGACTTCCCCGCTGTCTCAACCGTGAACTCGGCGAAATTGCACTACGAGTAAAGATGCTCGTTACGCGCAGCAGGACGGAAAGACCCCGGGACCTTTACTATAGCTTGGTATTGGTGTTCGGTGCGGCTTGTGTAGGATAGGTGGGAGACTGTGAAGCCGGCACGCCAGTGTCGGTGGAGTCATCGTTGAAATACCACTCTGGTCGCTCTGGATACCTAACTTCGGTCCGTGATCCGGACCAGGGACAGTGCCTGGTGGGTAGTTTAACTGGGGCGGTTGCCTCCTAAAATGTAACGGAGGCGCTCAAAGGTTCCCTCAGCCTGGTTGGCAATCAGGTGTCGAGTGCAAGTGCACAAGGGAGCTTGACTGTGAGACTGACAGGTCGAGCAGGGACGAAAGTCGGAACTAGTGATCCGGCGGTGGCTTGTGGAAGCGCCGTCGCTCAACGGATAAAAGGTACCCCGGGGATAACAGGCTGATCTTGCCCAAGAGTCCATATCGACGGCATGGTTTGGCACCTCGATGTCGGCTCGTCGCATCCTGGGGCTGGAGTAGGTCCCAAGGGTTGGGCTGTTCGCCCATTAAAGCGGTACGCGAGCTGGGTTTAGAACGTCGTGAGACAGTTCGGTCCCTATCCGCTGCGCGCGCAGGAAACTTGAGAAGACCTGTCCCTAGTACGAGAGGACCGGGACGGACTAACCTCTGGTGTGCCAGTTGTTCCGCCAGGAGCATGGCTGGTTGGCTACGTTGGGAAGAGATAACCGCTGAAAGCATCTAAGCGGGAAGCTTGCTTCAAGATGAGGTTTCCACGCCCCTTGCGGGTGAGAGGCTCCCAGTAGACCACTGGGTTGATAGGCCGGATGTGGAAGTGAGGACCAAAGACTCATGGAGCTGACCGGTACTAATGAGCCGACAACTTGATAACAACTAATTTTGTGCTACGCGTCCACTGTGCGGTTCCCGAGATACCAGCGACGGATATCTCCATAGAGTTACGGCGGTCATAGCGAGAGGGAAACGCCCGGTCCCATTCCGAACCCGGAAGCTAAGCCTCTCAGCGCCGATGGTACTGCCCTGGAGACGGGGTGGGAGAGTAGGACGCCGCCGGACAACCATTCACCAAAGGCCCACCCCGCACGGGGTGGGCCTTTGGCGTGCGCGCATGCAGGGACGGCCACCGGCCTGCCGGCCGCTGTCCCGGTCTCACGACCCGGCTCGGCGGCGCTTCTTGCCGCCAGCCGGACCCCCGCGCGGCAACGGGGCCGCGAAGGCCCGTCATTCGTCACACCTCGCTCCCCATCGTTCTCTGCGACAATGGAGCGCAACTCAATCGTGGAAGGAACCGCATCAGCGTGAACGAGAACCCAGACAGGAACCGCCGCGACGACGGCGAGCAGCCCAGGCGGTCCTCGTCCGCACCCCGAGGCAGCCGCGACGACCGCGGCAGCGACCGAGCACCGCGCAGCGACAGAGCACCGCGCAGCGACAGAGCACCGCGCAGCGGTAGCTACGGCCGCCGCGACTCTGGTCCCCGCTACGGCGACGCACGCCGCGACGACAACCAGGGCAGCCGCTACGGCGCTGGCCGCGACGCCCGGCCCAGCTCGAACGACCGCGGCGACGAGCGTGGGTCCTTCCGCAACGACGACCGCCGCTCCGGTGCAACGCGCAACGACCGTGACACGCGTCCTTCCTACGGCGGCCCGCGAGGTGGAGGCCGGGACTCTCGTCCGTCCTACGGTTCGCGTCCTTCGTTCGGCGCGGAGCGTCGCGACGATCGCGGGACGGGTCGTGAGGAGCGTGGCTTCCGGGGCGGTCAGCCGCGCCGCGACGATGAGCGCACCCAGCGCGACGAGCGTGGCTCTTACGGTTCGCGCCCGTCGTTCGGCGGCTCCCGCGGTGGTGACCGCGACTCCCGCCCGACGCGCGACTCCGGCCGTGACCGGCGCCCGTCCTACGGTGCAGGCCGCGACGACCGCGACTCGCGCCCGACGTTCGGCGACTCGCGCGATGGAGACCGCGACGCGCGGTCCTCGTTCGGTCGGCCCCGAGGTGGAGGCCGGGACTCTCGTCCGTCCTACGGTTCGCGTCCCTCGTTCGGCGCGGAGCGTCGCGACGATCGCGGCACAGGTCGCGAGGAGCGTGGCTTCCGGGGCGGTCAGCCCCGCCGCGACGATGAGCGCACCCAGCGCGACGAGCGTGGCTCTTACGGTTCGCGCCCATCGTTCGGCGGCTCCCGCGGTGGTGGCCGCGACTCCCGCCCGTCCTACGGTTCGCGTCCCTCCTTCGGATCCGACCGTCGGGACGAGCGCCCCCGTAGCGAGAGCGGGGCGGCGCGTCGCGACGAGCGCTCCACCAGCGGCGAGCGTCGTCCGTCCAGCTACGACCGTCGTCCTGCGCACCGCGAAGGCCGTCCGCCGGCGGGGGACTACCGCCCCCGCACCTCGGACCGTGCAGGCTCGCGCGGCTACGAGGGCGGCGACGACCGCCGTCGTGACGACCGCCCGGGTCTGCGGCAGCGTCCCGACCGCCACGAGCACAGCAACCGTCCTGCCCGTGACGACCGCCCGCGCAACGCTGAGGGCGACGCCCCGCGCCACGGGCCTGTCCTGCCCGACGAGGTCTCGTTCAGCGAGCTCGACCGCGACGCTCGCGGTCGCCTGCGAACGCTGAGCAAGGACAACGCCGAGGCCGTCGGGCGCCACCTCGTCATGGTCGCCCGCCTCATCGACGTCGACCCGGAGCTGGCATACGAGCACGCCCAGGAGGCCGTCCGCCGCGGCGGGCGCGTCGACATCGTCCGCGAGGCCGCAGGCCTCGCGGCCTACCGCACGGGTCGCTACGCCGAGGCGCTGCGCGAGCTGCGCACCGTGCGTCGGCTCAACGGGTCGTCCGAGCACCTTCCGGTCATGGCTGACTGCGAGCGCGGACTTGAGCGCCCTGAACGGGCGATCGCCCTCGCAGCCACGCCTGAGGCCGAGACGCTCGAGCCCTCCGCCAAGGTCGAGCTCGCGATCGTCGTCAGCGGCGCCCGCGGCGACCTCGGCGAGCTCGACGCCGCACTCGCGGTGCTCGACCAGATCGAGGTCCCGCGCGGGGAACGCCTCCTCGAGGCGCGCGTCGCCGTCGCACGCTCGCTCGTCCACGAGGCCGCCGGTCGCCCCGACGCCGCTGCTCACGCGCTCGCCGGTTTCACCGCCGACGAGATCCGCGCCGCGAGCGGCGAGGTCGACGAGGAGGACGACGTCGTCGTCTACGACCTGACCGAGGAGCTCGTCCCCGAGCCCGAGACGCCTGACGACGCGGCAGCGACCGAGGGAGACGACACCGACACGTCGGCCGACACCCCGAGGGGCGACGCACAGGTCGCCGACGGCGAGAGCGACGACGCAGCCCTGGAGGCCGACGACCCGACCAGCGGCGCGACGCAGACCGCCGAGGCCGTCGCTCCCGACGAGCGCGGCGACGCTCCCGAGGACGACGCCGAGACTGACAGCACGGAGGACGAGAAGTGACCGCAGCCGGCCTCATCGGGACCGACCGGCCGCTCGCCGAGGCCTACGACCTCGCGCTCGTGGACCTCGACGGCGTCGCCTACCGCGGCCCGCTGCCGATCGACCACGCAGCCGAGGGGCTCACGTCCGCGCGCGAGCGCGGGCTCGGGCTCGTCTTCGTCACCAACAACGCGTCGCGAGAGCCCGAGTCGGTCTCGGACCAGCTCACGTCGCTCGGCATCCCGACGCAGCCCGACGAGGTCATGACCGCGGCCCAGGCCGCGGCCAAGGTTCTCGAGACGCGGCTCGCACCCGGGGCGAAGGTGCTCGTCGTCGGCGGCGCCGGCCTGCGCACCGCCGTGACGACGTCGGGCTTCACGGTCGTCGGCTCCGCCGACGACGAGCCCGACGCAGTCGTCCAGGGCTTCGCGCCCGAGCTCGGCTGGAAGGACCTCGCGGAGGCGGCGTACGCCGTCGGGCGCGGCGCCTGGTACGTCGCGAGCAACCTCGACCTCTCCCTGCCGACGGCCCGCGGTTACGCGCCCGGAAACGGCGCGCTCGTCGGAGCCGTCGTCAACGCGACCGGCGTCACGCCGGACAGCGCCGGTAAGCCGTCGCCGCGGATGTACGAGCTCGCGGTCGAGCGCGCCGGCGCCGAGCGTGTGCTCGTCGTCGGTGACCGCCTCGACACCGACCTCGCCGGCGCGCGCGCCGGAGGATACCCCGGTCTGCACGTCCTCACGGGCGTCAACACCGCGCGCGACGACGTGCTCGCCGAGCCGCACCTGCGTCCGCACCTCATCGGTGAGGACCTGCGTGCGCTGCTCGTCGCGCACCCCGAGCCGCGGCTCGAGTCCGGCTGGTGGGTCAGCCGCGGCGCGGCCGCCCGGGTCGTCGACGGACGTCTCGAGCTCGACGACACGAAGCTCGCCGACGACGCGGACGGCGTCGACATCGTCCGTGCGGCGTGCGCTGCTGCGTGGGACAGTGTCGACTCCGGCGCCGGCGCGGTCGCCCCTGACTCCGTCCCGGAGTTCGCGGTCGGCGACCACTGAGGCACCTGCCACCAGGCACAGGCGCCGCAGCCTCGGACACACGTCCGTCGCTGCGGCGTCGTCGTACCAGGGGAGCGGGCTAACCTGGGTGAGGCCGGTCTGCAGGCCACGCACCATGAACCACACGCCGCGTCAGGGCCACGTGCCGTTCCCCGACCACCCGAGTGCCGACAGGAGGAGACCATGCCAGGTAGCCGCACCGGCGACGCCGAGGTCGACCGCATGCTCGAGCGTCTCGACGGTCTGGACGAGCGCCCGGTCGTCGAGCACGTCCAGGTCGTCGAGCAGGTCCACCGCGACCTCGAGGCGCACCTCGCCGGGCAGGACGAGGACTGACATGACCGCAGGCGCCCAGCGCGTCGACGTCGCCCTCGTCGCGCGCGGGCTCGTCCGCTCGCGCACGCTCGCCCAGCACGCGGTGCGAGACGGCCGCGTCCTCGCGGACGGCACGCCCGTCACGCGCGCCTCGCACCCCGTCGACGACTCCACGACGCTCCGCCTGCTCCCCGGTGACGTCGACAGGTACGTCTCGCGCGCCGGGCACAAGCTCGCAGGCGCGCTCGGCGCGCTCGACGCGCTCGACGAGCGCGACCTGCCGTGCCCCCGCCCCCTCGTCGACGGTGCGAGCTGCCTCGACGTCGGGGCGTCGACAGGAGGGTTCACGCAGGTCCTGCTCGAGCGGGGCGCCCGCCAGGTCGTGGCCCTCGACGTCGGTCACGACCAGCTCGACCCGACCCTGCGTACCGACCCGCGCGTCGTCGTCCGGGAGGGCGCCAACGCGCGCGAGCTCTCACGTGACGACCTTCCTGACGAGGTTCACGTCGTCGTCGCCGACCTGTCCTTCATCTCCCTGACGCTCGTCCTCCCGGCGCTGCGCGCGGCTGCGCCCTCGGCGGACCTCCTGCTCATGGTCAAGCCGCAGTTCGAGGTCGGGCGCGAGCGCCTCGGCCGAGGCGGCGTCGTCCGTGACGCTGGCCTGCACGTCTCCGCCGTGCTGGACGTCGTGCGCTGCGCCACCGAGCTCGGGGCACCACCGGTCGCCGTCGCGGCGAGCTCGCTGCCCGGGCCGAGCGGCAACCGCGAGTTCTTCTGCTGGTTCAGCCCCCGTCGCGGCGACGTCGACCCGGCGTGGAGCGCCGCCGCCGTGCGCGCCGCGGTGGCAGACTCTGAGGGGCGCCAGGCCTACGTGGTCGGCGCGACGACGGACGGAGGTGACCAGTGACCAGGACCGCGATCGTGGTGACCCACGGCGGCCGGCCCGAGGCGCTCGTCGCCCTCCGGGAAGCCATGCACGAGCTCACGGCAGCAGGGTTCACGGTCGTCCTGCACGACCAGGACCTGCCCACCCCGCACGGCGACCTCGCCGGGGCGCACCGACCCGAGACGGCCGACGCCGAGATCGTCGTCGTGCTCGGGGGCGACGGGACCATCCTGCGCGCGGCGGAGCTCACGCGTGGCACCTCCGTCCCCATCCTGGGCGTCAATCTCGGCCACGTCGGCTTCCTCGCCGAGAGCGAGCGCGAGGACCTGCGGGCAGCGGTCCAACGGGTCGCGGCACGCGACTACGAGGTCGAGGAGCGTGGCGTCGTCGAGGTCGAGGTGCGCGCGCCCGGCTACCAGCAGCCCGTCGTCGGCTGGGCGCTCAACGAGGCGACCGTCGAGAAGGCCGACCGGCAGCGCATGCTCGAGGTCGCGATCGAGGTCGACGGGCGGCCCCTGTCCTCCTTCGGCTGCGACGGCGTCGTCGTCTCGACCGCCACCGGCTCCACCGCGCACGCATTCTCGGCCGGCGGGCCTGTCGTGTGGCCCGACGTCGACGCGATGCTCCTCGTCCCGCTCGCCGCGCACGCGCTCTTCGCGAGGCCCCTCGTCGTCGGGCCGCGCTCGACGTTCGCGGTCGAGATCGTCACGCGCTCGCAGTCGGGCGGCGTGCTCACCCTCGACGGCCGCCGTCGGGTCGACGTCGCGCCAGGGGCACGCATCGAGGTGCGTCGCGGCTCCGACCCCGTGCGGCTCGCGCGGCTGAGCCACGCACCGTTCACCGACAGGCTCGTGCGCAAGTTCAACCTCCCGGTCGTGGGCTGGCGCGGCGGCGCGCCGCGTACCGGTTCCCAGCCCGTCATCCCGCACCACCCGAAGGACTGACAGTGCTCGAAGAGATCGTGATCGAGAACCTCGGAGTGATCAGCCGGGCTCACATCCCGCTCGCCCCCGGGCTCACGGCGATCACCGGCGAGACGGGTGCTGGCAAGACCATGCTGCTGACCGGGCTCGACCTGCTCCTCGGCGGCAAGGCCGACGTCGAGCGCGTCCGCGTCGGCGCCGACCGCGCCCTCGCCGAGGGGCGCTTCGTCCTCGCACCAGGCTCCGCCGTCGCCGAGCGCGTCGAGGACGCCGGGGGAGCACTCGACGACGACGGCTCGCTCGTCGTCCTGCGGACGATCACGTCCGGCCGCTCGCGCGCGCACCTCGGCGGGCGCAGCGTGCCCCAGAGCGTGCTCGCCGACCTCGCCGAAGAGCTCGTCACGGTGCACGGCCAGAGCGACCAGCTGCGCCTGCGCTCCCCGCGGAGGCAGCGCGAGGCGCTCGACGCCTTCGCCGGGAGCGCCCACGCCCGCGAGCTCGAGGAGTACCACGCACTGTGGACCGAGCGGGCCGCCGTCGTCGAGGAGATCGACCGCCTCACCTCTCAGCGCGACGACCGCGCACGCGAGGCCGAGCTGCTCCGCCTCGGCCTCGCCGAGGTCGAGCGCGTCGACCCGCAGCCGCACGAGGACACCGAGCTCGACGCCGAGATCGCGCGGCTGAGCAACGTCGAAGACCTGCGTGCCCGCGCCGCGGTCGCGCACGACGCCGTCGCGGGCGACGACTTCGCGTCCGGCGACGCTCCGTCCGCCGTGTCGCTCGTGGACCGCGCGCGTCGCGAGCTCGAGGCCGCGGCCGCCCACGACCCGACGCTCGCACGCCTCGCCGAGCGCGCCGCCGAGGTCGGGTTCCAGCTCGCCGAGCTCGCTGCCGACCTCTCCGGGTACCTCCAGGATCTCGCGGTCGACCCCGGTCGGCTCGAGGAGGCCAACGCCCGTCGCGCCGAGCTGGGCCAGCTCACGCGAAGCTACGGCTCCGACGTCGACGCCGTGCTCGAGTGGGCGTCGACGGCAGGCCTGCGGCTGCTCGACCTCGAAGGGGGCGACGAACGTCTCGCCGGCCTCGCCACCCGGCGCGACGAGATCGACACCGAGCTCTCGGAGCGTGCCGCGACGATCAGCGCGACCCGCCGCGACGTGGGGGAGCGGCTCGCCGACCTCGTCTCGGCCGAGCTCGACGGGCTCGCCATGGCGGGCGCCCGGCTCGAGGTCGAGGTCCGGCCTGACGAGCCCGGTCCCTGGGGCGCGGACGCCGTCGTCATGAGCCTGCGCCCCCACCCCGGCGCGCCGGCGAGCCCGCTCGGCAAGGGCGCCTCCGGCGGAGAGCTGTCCCGCGTCATGCTCGCGATCGAGGTCGTGCTCGCCCAGGCCGCGCGCGAGGAGCGCGGTGGGGCCGTGCCGACGTTCGTGTTCGACGAGGTCGACGCCGGTATCGGCGGTCGCGCCGCGCTCGAGGTCGGGCGACGCCTCGCCGCGCTCGCGCGCTCCGCCCAGGTCGTCGTCGTCACGCACCTCGCCCAGGTCGCCGCGTACGCCGACCAGCACCTCGTCGTCACCAAGTCCGCGGGCTCGGGAGGTGACGTCGTCACGCAGTCCGACGTCAGGGTCGTCACGTCCGACGACCGCGTGACCGAGCTCGCGCGCATGCTTTCCGGCCAGGAGGACTCCGACGCCGCGCGCACCCACGCCGCAGAGCTCCTCGCCGCCGCCGACATGGGATGATCACCTCGATGAAACTCTCCTCCCGCAGACGACGGATCGACGAGACGACGCAGGGGCTCCACGCCCCTGTCCGCGTCGACCCCCGCACCAAGAACCTGACGAAGCGCCTCCGCGCCGGCGAGATCGCGGTCATCGACCACCTCGACATCGACCGCGTCGCCGCAGAGGCGCTCGTCGCCGCGCAGCCGGCCGCCATCCTCAACGCGTCCAGGTCGATCTCGGGCCGCTACCCGAACCTCGGCCCCGAGATCATCGTCGAGGCGGGCATCCCGCTCATCGACGACCTGGGCCCCGACATCATGGCGCTCAACGAGGGTCAGCGGATCCAGGTCGACGGCGCCCAGGTGCTCCAGGGCGGTCGCCTCGTCGCCGAGGGGGAGCTGCAGACCGCCGAGACCGTCGAGGCCAGCCTCGCGGAGGCGCGCGAGGGGCTCTCTGCCCAGCTCGAGGCGTTCGCCGCGAACACGATGGACTACCTGCGCCGCGAACGTGAGCTCCTGCTCGACGGCGTCGGCGTGCCGGAGATCTCGACGAAGCTCGAAGGGCGTCAGGCCCTCATCGTCGTCCGCGGCTACCACTACCGCGAGGACCTCGCGACGCTGCGCCCGTACATCCGCGAGTACCGCCCCGTGCTCATCGGGGTCGACGGCGGCGCCGACGCGATCCTCGACGAGGGCTGGCGCCCCGACATCATCGTCGGCGACATGGACTCGGTCTCGGACAAGGCCCTCACGAGCGGCGCCGAGATCGTCGTGCACGCCTACCGCGACGGCAAGGCGCCCGGCCTCGAGCGCGTCGAGCGCCTCGGGGCGAAGCACGTCGTGTTCCCCGCGACCGGCACGAGCGAGGACATCGCGATGCTCCTCGCCGACGACAAGGGCGCCGACGTGATCGTCGCCGTCGGGACGCACGTGACCCTCGTCGAGTTCCTCGACAAGGGCCGCTCCGGCATGGCGTCGACCTTCCTCACGCGGCTGCGCGTCGGCGGCAAGCTCGTCGACGCCAAGGGCGTCTCGCGCCTCTACCGCCAGCGGATCTCGAACGCGCAGCTGACGCTGCTCGTCGTCTCGGGCCTCGTCGCGCTCGTCGTCGCGCTCATGTCGACCGCCGCCGGGCAGACTCTCTTCGGGCTCACGGGAGCCTGGATGGACGACGTCTGGAGCTGGTTCCTCGGGCTCTTCGCATCACCCTGACCAGACCTGATCCGCCACACCCGCAACCCCGCTGCTACCGACCGAGGATGAACCCACGCCGTGATCGACTTCCGCTACCACCTCGTCTCCCTCATCTCGGTGTTCCTGGCGCTCGCCGTGGGCATCGTGCTGGGCGCAGGCCCGCTCAAGGAGGCGATCGGCGACCAGCTCACCGGTCAGGTCGAGTCCCTGCGTGCGGACAAGGAGCAGCTGCGCGCTGACCTCGACGAGGCAGCCGCCGACCTCTCCCAGCGCGACGCCTTCCTCGACGCGACCGCGCCGAGCCTCGTCGCCGGCTCGATCTCCGGTCGTCGCGTCGCGATCGTCGAGCTCGACCCCGCGGGCGACGAGACCGTCGCCGCGATCAGCGACCGCGTCGCCGCCGGGGGCGGATCCGTGACCGCGCGCGTCAAGCTCGCCGACACCTGGACGAGCGAGGGCCAGGCCAAGTTCCGGCAGTCGCTCGCCGCCAACCTCGCCCAGTACCTGCCGGAGACGTCCGACGGGTCTGTCGATGCCGACCTCGCGACGGCGCTCGTGCTGTCGCTCGTGCAGGTCGACGCGAACCAGGGCGACGCGTACTCGCCGGACGCCGTCGTGCTCCAGGGCCTCCTCGCCGCAGGCGACCTCGTCTCGTACGTCCAGGAGGACGCCGCACCCGCCGACATGCTCGTCCTCCTCACGAGCGAGGACGAGCCCGCGAGCGACGAGACCCCGAGCAGCGGCACGCAGGCCGAGACGACACGCCTCATCCAGGAACAGCTCGCTGCCGCGGCCGTCTCCGGTTCCGAGGCGGCGGTCGTCGTCGCTGCCGGGACGAGCACGACGCTCGTCGACGGGATCGCCAGCGGCGACATCCCGGTCAGCACGGTCGCCGACGGCGCGACGACGACGGGCCAGATCACGACCGTCCTCACCCTCGCGGCGCAGGCCTCCGGCACCGTCGGTCATTACGGCCCGCAGGCCGGAGCGACGGCGGTGGCGCCGCCCGTCGTGCGCCTCGCCGAGGTCGACCGCACCGCACGCACCGTCGTCGTGCAGCAGCCCGACGGCGACGCAGACGGCGACGCAGACGGCGACGCAGACGGCGACGCAGACGGCGACGACGAGAACGCTGCAGACGGGGGCGACGACGCATGACGCGGCTGCGCGGCTCGGTCGCCGGCGTGCTCGCCGGGGTCACGGCGCGCAACCTCGTCCGCGCGGCCCTCGACGAGCAGATGCCCGGTGGCACCGCGACGTGGCTGCGCACCAACTTCCGCGGCACCCGTGTCA
The DNA here is from genome assembly GCF_002564025.1 of Flavimobilis soli. NCBI lineage: Bacteria > Bacillati > Actinomycetota > Actinomycetes > Micrococcales > Jonesiaceae > Flavimobilis > Flavimobilis soli. The sequence goes on along the minus strand of NZ_PDJH01000001.1, from coordinate 560,390 downwards.
GCCTCATGGGCGGCCCGGCGCTCGCCTCCGGCCTCGCGGCCGGTGCGCTGGTCGGTGGAGCGGCCTCACGCCGAGCGCGTGTCGGGGCTGCGGGCGCGATCGCTGCCCTGGCCGGGGGAGCGGCCGGGCTCAACGACGACCTGCGCGAGGACACCGAGCAGCGCGACAAGGGCCTGCGCGGGCACCTCGGCGCGCTGCGCGAGGGCCGCGTCACCACCGGAGCGATGAAGATCGCCGCCATCGGGGCGGGGGCGTTCGTCGCCGCGACCCTCGTCGGGAAGGACCGCCGACGCGCACAGGGGACGTCCGCCGCGGCCGCGCTCGGTGACCTCGCCCTCGACTCGGTGCTCGTCGCCGGTACGGCGAACCTCGTCAACCTCTTCGACCTGCGCCCCGGACGCGCGCTCAAGGTCGGCCTGATCGGCGCCGCGGCCGTCGCCGTCGCCGGGGCTCCCGCCCAGGCGGCCGCCGTCGTCGGTCCTGCCGCCGCGTCGCTGCCCGCCGACCTCGCCGAGCTCGACATGCTCGGCGACAGCGGCGCCAACGCGCTCGGCGGCGTCGTCGGCGTCGGGCTCACGCAGGCGTCGCGACGCGTGCGGCTCGCAGCTGCAGCGACCGTCGTCGGTCTGACGCTCGCGTCCGAGCGCGTCAGCTTCTCGCGCGTCATCGAGCGCACGCCCGTGCTCTCCACCCTCGACGCGTGGGGCAGACGCCCGTGAGCCTGCGGTCGCGCTCGGGCCGGATCGCCACCGGCCTGGTGGGCGCGGCCGCCATGATCACGGCGATCACGCTCCTCTCACGCATCCTCGGGTTCTCCCGGTGGATGGTGCAGGCCGGCACGGTCGGCTACGGCGCGACCGGCACGGCGTACGCGTCGGCGAACGCCCTGCCCAACGTCCTGTTCGAGGTCGCCGCCGGCGGCGCTCTCGCCGGCGCGGTCATCCCGCTCCTCGCAGCGCCGCTCGCGCGCGGGGCGCGCGCCGAGGTCGACCGGATCGCGTCCGCCGCCCTCACGTGGACCGCCACGATCCTCGTCCCGCTCGCGGTCCTCGTCGCCGTCCTCGCCGGGCCGCTCGTCACGGTGTTCCTCGGCGAAGGGGCGCCTGAGGCTCAGCTGGAGCTCACCGCGCACTTCCTGCGGGTCTTCGCGTGGCAGGTGCCGCTGTACGGTCTCGGGGTCGTGCTGACGGGCGTGCTCCAGGCGCAGAAGCGGTTCTTCTGGCCCGCTTTCGTCCCCGTCCTGTCGACGCTCGTCGTCATCGGCGCCTACCTCGTGTTCGGTGCGACCGCCGACGGCGCCCAGGACGACCTCGCCGCGCTCCCGGCGCGCGCGGTCGCCTGGCTCGCGTGGGGCACGACGGCGGGTGTCGTCGCCCTCTCCGTCCCGCTGCTCCTGCCCACCGCTCGCAGCGGCGTCCGGCTGCGGCTCACGTGGCGGTTCCCCGAGGGTGTCGCGCGACGCGCGCGGAAGCTCGCGGCCGCAGGCGTCGTCGCCGTGCTCGCGCAGCAGCTCTCGCTCGTCGCGACGATCTGGCTCGCCAACAACCGCGGCGGCGACGGCACGTTCGCCGTCTACCAGTACACGCAGGCCGTCTACGTCCTCCCGCACGCAGTCCTCGTCGTCCCGCTCGTCACGAGCGCCTTCCCGCGCATCGCCGACGTCGTGGGCCAGCCCGAGCGGCTCGCGCGCCTCGTCTCGCTCACGACCCGTGCCGTGCTCGTCCTCGGTGCGGTCGGCGCGAGCGCGCTGGTCGCAGCCGCGCCCCAGGTCGCGCGCGTGTTCTCCGTGGTCGGCCACGGGGACGACCGCGTGATCGCCGCGATGGCCCCGGCGCTCAGCTGGATGGCTCCCGGGCTCGTCGGGCTCGGCATCATGCTCCACCTGACCCGGGTGCTCTACGCGCTCGAGCGGTCCCGCGCCGCGGTCCTCGCGTCGTCGGTCGGCTGGGCGGTCGGCATCGTCACCTCGGCCGTGCTGTCGGTCGCGGCGACGTGGGGCGGGCGTGATGCCGCGGCCGCTCTCGTGGCCCTGGGCATCGGCGGTTCCGTCGGTATGGTCGTCGGCGCGGTCGCCGCGCTCGTGGTGCTGCGCCGCGCGGCCGGCCCGGACGCGTCCCAGGGGGTCGCGCGCACGGCCGTCGTCGTCGCGGGCGTCGGAGCGGCCGGTGCGGTCGCCGGGCGCGTCGTCGCCGACGCCGTCACGCAGGCCTGGGCGGGGACGACCGGCACGCTCGTGGCGGGCGCCGTCGGCGGGCTGCTCGCGGTCGGCGTCGCCCTCGCAGGCGCATGGGTCGCGGACCGCAGCTCCGTCCGCGAGATGCTGGGCCGCACGCGCGGCGGCGCAGCAGCGCCGGCAGCGCAGGAGGGGGAGCGAGCATGAACGTCTTGCAGGTCCTCGGCACGAGCGCAGGGGGCGTCATCCGGCACGTGCGTGCCGTCGCGGTCGCCCTGTCGGCCCAGGGCGACGACGTCCGCGTCGCCGGCCCCGCGTCCTCACGCGACCTCCTCGACGAGACGCTGCCGCTCGCGCCCGTCGAGATCGGCCCCCGGCCCGGGTCGGGTGACCTCGCTGCCGTCCGGGCGCTGCGCGCCACGATGGCGGGAGCCGACGTCGTCCACGCCCACGGCCTTCGCGCCGGTGCCTTCGCCGTGATCGCGGCACGCAGCCGACGACCCCGCCCGCGCGTCGTCGTGACTCTGCACAACCTCCCCGTCGGGGGACGTGCCGTGCGCACCGTGTCCGCCGTCCTCGAACGCGTCGTCGCTCGTGGCGCCGACGTCGTGCTCGGGGTCAGCGGCGACCTCGTCGCCCGTGCGGCACGGCTCGGCGCGCGGGGCGCCGAGCGGGCGCTCGTCCCCGCCCCGGCCCTGCGCCCGGTCAGCGAGGGCGACGTCGCTGCGGCGCGTGCCTCGCTCGAGGTTCCGGGCCCGCTCGTGCTCACGGTCGCCCGCCTCGCGCCGCAGAAGGGCCTCGACACCCTGCTCGACGCCGCCGCTCACCTCGCGCGCGACGTCCCCGACGTCACGTGGTGCGTCGCGGGCGACGGCCCGCTGCGCGGCGAGCTCGAGGCCGAGGCTGCCCGGCGGAACCTGCCGGTGCGCATGCTCGGCGCACGCTCCGACGTGCCTGCACTCCTGCGCGCGGCGGACGTCGTCGTGAGCACCGCCGTCTGGGAAGGACAGCCGATCGCGGTCCAGGAAGCGCTCGGCGCCGGCTCGGCCCTCGTCGTGACCGACGCGGGCGGCACGCGCGAGGTGACGGGGGACGACGGCGCGGTCGTCGTGCGCGTCGGCGACGCGGCAGCGCTCGCGCGAGAGACCGCCGCGCTGCTCGCCGACGACGGCAGACGTGCAGGTCAGGGGGAGAAGGCCGCCATGCGGGCCCTCGAGCTGCCGACGAGCGACGACGTCGTCGCCCAGCTGCGACGCGTCTACCGGTAGTCGCACGGTCGAAGGCCCGCAGATGTGACGCTGTCGATGCGGCGGGTCCGGGGGCGCGCAGCCAAGTCACTGATAGAGTGGAATCCCGTGGTAGAGCATGCGAATCGACTCTCCGGGCGGTCGGAATCCACGACCCGGCACATCTTCGTGACCGGAGGCGTCGCCTCCTCACTCGGCAAGGGACTGACGGCTTCCAGCCTCGGTCGCCTTCTCCGCTCGCGCGGCCTCCGCGTGACGATGCAGAAGCTCGACCCCTACCTCAACGTCGACCCCGGAACGATGAACCCGTTCCAGCACGGCGAGGTCTTCGTCACCGAGGACGGCGCCGAGACGGACCTCGACATCGGCCACTACGAGCGGTTCCTCGACGTGCCGCTCACGGCCAGCGCGAACGTGACGACCGGCCAGGTCTACTCGCACGTCATCGCCAAGGAGCGGCGCGGCGAGTACCTGGGCGACACCGTCCAGGTCATCCCGCACATCACGGACGAGATCAAGGCGCGCATGCGCGCCCAGGCGAGCGCTGACGTCGACGTGATCATCACCGAGATCGGCGGCACCGTCGGCGACATCGAGTCGCAGCCCTTCCTCGAGGCTGCCCGCCAGGTGCGCCACGAGCTCGGCCGCGACGACTGCTTCTTCCTGCACGTCTCGCTCGTGCCGTACATCGGCCCGTCGGGCGAGCTCAAGACGAAGCCGACGCAGCACTCCGTCGCCGCGCTGCGCAGCATCGGCATCCAGCCGGACGCGATCGTCCTGCGTGCCGACCGCGACATGCCGGAGTCGATCAAGCGCAAGATCGCGCTCATGTGCGACGTCGACAACGAGGCCGTCGTGACCTGCAAGGACGCGCCGAGCATCTACGACATCCCCAAGGTGCTGCACTCCGAGGGTCTCGATGCGTACGTCGTGCGCCGCCTCGGCCTGCCGTTCCACGACGTCGACTGGGACGGCTGGAACCAGCTCCTCGAGCGCGTGCACAACCCCGCGCGCCACGTCGAGGTCGCCCTCGTCGGCAAGTACATCGACCTGCCTGACGCCTACCTGTCCGTGACCGAGGCGCTGCGCGCCGGCGGCTTCGCGAACAACGCCAAGGTCGCCATCCGCTGGGTCGCCTCCGACGAGTGCCAGACGCCCGAGGGCGCCGAGCAGGCGCTCGGCGGCGCCGACGCGATCCTCGTCCCCGGCGGCTTCGGCGTGCGCGGCATCGAGGGCAAGCTGGGCGCGCTGCGCTGGGCCCGCGAGAACCGCGTGCCGACGCTCGGCATCTGCCTCGGACTGCAGTCGATGGTCATGGAGTACGCCCGCAACGTCGTCGGCCTCGAGGGCGCGTCGTCCTCGGAGTTCTCGGACAACACCGAGCACCCTGTCGTCGCGACGATGGAGGAGCAGCAGGCGTACGTCGACGGTGCGGGAGACCTCGGCGGCACGATGCGCCTCGGTGCGTACGACGCCGTCCTGACGCCCGGGTCCGTCATCGCCGGCGTCTACGGGACCACGCAGGTCTCGGAGCGTCACCGCCACCGCTACGAGGTCAACAACGCCTACCGGGCGCAGCTCGAGGAGGCCGGCCTGGTCTTCTCGGGGACGTCCCCCGACGGCACGCTCGTCGAGTTCGTCGAGCTGCCCGCGGACGTGCACCCGTACTACGTGTCGACCCAGGCGCACCCCGAGTTCAAGTCGCGCCCGACCAAGGCCCACCCCCTGTTCGCGGGCCTGATCGCCGCCGCGGTGGCTCAGCAGGACTCATGACCGACCCGATCTTCGACCGCGTCGCCCCGCGGCCCGTCGTCGACCGCCGCGCGGTCCACGGCGGGGCCGTGTGGGACGTCGTGAGCGAAGACGTCGACCTCGGCGACGCCGGGGTCGTCACCCGCGAGTGGGTCGACCACCCCGGCGCCGTCGCGACGATCGCGATGGACGACGAGGGCCGGGTCCTGCTGCTGCGCCAGTACCGTCACCCGGTGCGGCGCGAGCTGTGGGAGCCGCCCGCTGGCCTGCTCGACATCGCGGCCGAGGACGCGTGCCTCGCGGCGCAGCGCGAGCTCGCCGAGGAGGCGGACCTGCGCGCCAAGACCTGGCACGTCCTCGCGGACTACTTCACGACCCCGGGCGGCAACAACGAGGCCCTGCGCGTGTTCCTCGCGCGCGACCTGAGCCCCGTCCCCGAGTCCGAGCGCCACGTCCGCGAGGACGAGGAGATGGACATGGTGCCGCACTGGCTCCCGTGGGAGGAGGCCGTCGAGTCGGTGCTCGCCGGCCGGCTGCACAACCCGTCGACCGTCGTCGGCGTCCTGGCCCTCGCCGCAGCGATGCACCAGGGGCTCGAGACGCTGCGTCCCGGCGACGCGCCGTGGCCCGAGCGTCGCGAGGGCGTCCCGCCGGGCCGGATCGGCCGCGGAGCCTGAGGACTCACGCATGACGCACGAGAGGGGCGGACCATCGGTCCGCCCCTCTCGTCGTCCTCGCTCGGGATCAGGTCCTGGACGCTGTCGGCGTCAGTCCCGCACGCGGGTCGACAGGACGAGGTTCGTCGCGACCGCGGTCGACAGGGCAGCCCCGAGCATGTGCAGCAGCACGAGCGCGATCGGCAGGTCCGTGAAGTACTGCGTGTAACCGATCGCCGCCTGCAGGGCGATGACCGCGCCGACGAGGACGAGGGCCCGGCGCGGCCTCCTCGCGTCTGACCCGCCTCGCGCTGCCTGCGCGACGAGCACGGCCAGCACGACGACGGACGCGACGTAGAACCAGACGCTGATGCCGTGCAGCTTGGCAGCGTGCGCCGGGTCGAGCGCGAAGCGGTAGGCGACCTCGTCGTCGCCCGAGTGCGGTCCCGCACCCGTCGTGACCACACCGAGGACGAGCATCGGCACGGCGAGGACGCCGGTGACCGCCGCGACCGCACGCACGGGGGAGGGCAGCACGGCGCGGGCGGGACCGTCACCCTCCGCGTGGCGCACGATCAGCCACGTCGACGCGGCGACGAGCGCGAGCGAGATGAACATGTGGGAGCCCACGACCGCCGGGTGCAGGTCCACGAGCACCGTGATCCCGCCGACGACGGCCTGCACGACGACGCCGATGAGCGGGACGAGCCCGAGGACCCGGTACGACGTGAGGCGCTCGCGCTGCCGCCACACGGCGACGGCCGTGAGACCGGCGACGACGCACAGCACGAATGTGAGAGTGCGGTTCCCGAACTCGATCGCCGAGTGGTACGCCGTCTCGGGGTGATAGACGGGGGTGAAGCTGCCGGGCTCGCACTGCGGCCACGTCGAGCAGCCGAGACCCGACCCGGTCAGGCGGACGAGGCCGCCCGTGACGATGATGCCGATCTGTGCCACGAGGTTCGCGACGAGGATCGTCGGGCGTCGGGCGTCGGTCCACCGCAGGAACCGGTCGAGCGGGCCGCGCGGCGGCGTCGGCAGGGTCGAGGTCGGCTGAGCGGGAGCGTGCGGCGTGGTCACGGCTCCTACGCTATTCCTCGGGCCCCTGGCGGCACGAATCCCTCGCGCGTGACGCGCGTCGCGCGTCAGCTCCAGCGGAAGGTGCGCGACGTCGCCCAGCCGAGGCCGGCGGTCCACACGACGAGGGTGACGACGTCGCGCAGCGCGACCCCGCCGTCGAACGCACCGCGCATGCCCTCGCCGAGGGCACCTGACGGCAGCAGACGCGCGACCTCACCCGTCACGCCCGGGAACGACTCGACCGGCACGAGGGCCCCACCGACGAGCGTGAGGACGACGAGCAGGAGGTTCGCGAGAGCGAGAACCGCCTCGAAGCGCAGCGTGCCTGCGATGAGCATCGCGAACGACGTGAACACCGCCGTGCCGAGCACGCCGACAGCGAGGGCCGCGAGCACCTCGGGCAGCGCCGGCCGCCACCCGAGCGCGACGGCCCCGCCGCCGACGACGACCGCCTGGACCACCTGGAGCACGAGGACCGCGGCGACCTTCCCGCCGAGCAGCCCGAGACGGCCGAGGGGTGTCGTCGCCATGAGGCGCAGGACGCCGCCGCGACGGTCGAACGACGTCGCGATCGCCTGGGACGTGAAGGCGGCCGCCATGACGGCGAGCGCGAGGACGCCCGGAGCGACGACGTCGATCCGCGCACGCCCGCCCAGGTCGATGTCGACGACGTCCGTGCCCCCGAGCACGACGAGCGCGAGCAGGGGGAGCAGCAGCGTCACCATGACCTGCTCGCCGTTGCGGAAGATCGACGCGATCTCGAACGACGTCTGCGCGCGCAGCCGCGCGCTCGCCGGTGCGGCAGCGGGGGCCGGGGCGGGGACGGTGCCCGGGGTGGTCGCGCTCATCGCATGCTCCGTCCGGTCAGGTCGAGGAAGAAGTCCTCGAGCGTGCGCCGCCCGAGGTCGAACCGCGTGACGAGGACGTCCTCGTCGGCGCACCAGGCGAGGACCGCGGCGAGCGCGGCCGGGTCGAGCGGCCCTGCGACGCGGAGACGCGTCGTCTCGGTCGCCTCGACCGTCCACGTGCCGTCGTCGCCCAGGCGGCTGCGCAGCCGCGCGGCAGCGTCGCGGGGGAGCGCCGCGCTGGTCTCGAACGTCGCGACCTGGTCGCCCGACCCCGCCGTGAGCTCGGCGGGCGTGCCCTGGGCGATGACGCGGCCGTGGTCGACGACGACGACGTCGTCCGCGAGCTCGGCCGCCTCGTCCATGAGGTGCGTCGTGAGGATGATCGACGTGCCGACGTCGCGCAGCGCGCGGACGAGGGCCCACACCGCGAGGCGGCTCTGCGGGTCCATGCCCGCGCTCGGCTCGTCGAGGAAGACGACCTCGGGGCGTCCGACGAGCGCGCACGCGAGCGCGAGGCGCTGACGCTGCCCGCCGGAGAGGCGGCGCACGGTCGTCGACGCGAACGAGCCGAGACCGAGACGCTCCTCGAGGTCGGCGACGTCCCACGGGTCGCGGTGCATGCGCGCCACGTGCCGCAGGACCTCGCCCGAGCGCTTCTGCGCGGGCAGGCCCGAGTCCTGGAGCATGACGCCCACCCGCGGACGAAGCTGGGCCGCGTCGGCGCGTGGGTCGAGACCGAGCACCCGGACGGTTCCGCCGTCCTGGACCCGCAGGCCCTCGCAGCACTCGATCGTCGTCGTCTTGCCCGCCCCGTTCGGGCCGAGGACCGCCGTGACGCGCCCTGCGGCCGCGGTGAGGCTCAACGAGTCGACGACGGTCACGCCGTCGTACTTCTTGACGAGGTCCGTGACCTGCACGGCCGGTGTGGTGGGCACGGTCACCGAGTCTAGGACGAACAGCGACGCCGCGGCCGCCGTGTGCGCGGCGCACCGTCCGGCGCCACGCTCAGGTCGTGAGGCGTCGGTCACGGACTCTTCATCCGCGGACGATGATGCCCGATCGTGGACGTGTGAACATCATCCCCACGCTCCGACGGTCGGCCCTCGCAGGGGCCGTGGCGTTCGCGGTCCTCGCCGGTGGTGCGGTCGTCCCGTCAGCGCTCGTGCCGAGCGCCGAGGCCGCCCCGGTCGCCGCAGTCGTCGCCCAGGCGAAGGCCAAGAAGCCCAGGAAGGTCGCCGCGGTGAAGCTGGCCAAGGGCGGCAGCCAGCACCACGGCGTCCGGGTCGGGTGGACCTGGCAGAAGGGCGTCAAGCGCTACCAGGTGCAGGCGGCGACCGACAAGGCGTTCAAGAAGAACAAGGTCACGGTGGTCCGCGCGAACCCGACGGGCAAGCCGGCGCGCGGGCGGGTCGAGGCGACGGTCAAGGGCCTCAAGAACGCCACCGTCTACCGCGTCCGCGTCCGCGCCGTCGGGAAGAACGGCGCGAAGGGCCCGTGGTCCGCGCCGAGGACGGTCAAGACCAAGGTGCACACCCCCGAGGCGGTCACGTCCCTCACCGCGGTGCCGGGTGCCAAGCCCGGCGAGGTGCGCGTGACGTGGAAGCACAAGTCGAGGTACACGACGCACTACCGGCTCGAGCTCGGCTCGACCGCGTTCGACGACCAGGGCTCGAAGGGCCTGCCGAAGAAGGGCCGCAAGCACGTGCGGGTCGAGCTCTCGGCGAAGAAGGGGACCTCCTACGTCATCCCCGCCTCGGTCACGTCCAGGCTCGGTCTGAAGGCGGGCAGCGGGAACCAGCTCTACGTACGCCTCCGCGCGGTCAACAAGGGCACCGCCGGCTCCGCGCTCCGCGTCTTCCCCGGCCTGCACGTCGTGCAGCCCGCCCGCCCCACCGGGACGACGAAGGGGACGACGGCGCTCAAGGTCGGCTCGTACAACGTCACGTCAGCTCCCGCGGGCGCCGCGAAGAACAAGCCCTGGACGAAGCGCAAGGCGACGATCGCGTCGACCATCGTCGCGTCGGGCGCGAGCGTGGTCGGGCTCCAGGAGCTCTCGCCGAACACCGTGGACGTCAACGAGGGGACGGTCCGCCAGACGGAGTCCCTGCTCGCAGCCGTGCGCAGCGCCGCGGCGAAGGCCGGGAGCAGCGCGGACTACCGGATGGTGCGTCTGAGCCCCTACCTGCGGCCGGGCACGACCTCGGGCAGCCAGGGCCAGCGGATCCTCTACGACGCGAAGCGGCTCACCCTCGTGAGCCCTTGCTCGGACTACACGACCGAGACGAACGCCGCGGGCAAGCCCGTCGAGAAGTTCTGGTCCAGCACGTGCTTCGCCGAGCTCGCCTCGAACGCCTCGGAGTCGGACATCCACAAGCGCGGGTTCGCGTACGCGAAGTTCCGTGACCGGAAGTCCGGCGGGGAGTTCTGGTTCGTCTCCGTGCACCTCGACCCGCGCGACGGCGTCGAGTCCTTGCGCGGGCGCCAGGCGCAGTCGGTCGTCTCGACGATGAAGCGGCTCAACACGAGGGGGCTGCCCGTGCTCGTCACGGGTGACCTGAACTCGTACCAGAACAAGGCCGAGGGCAACGCGCCGCACGACGTCTTCGTGGGGGCCGGCTACACGGACTCGTACATCGCAAAGAGCCGCACGAACGCCCAGTACGCCACGGTCAACCACTGGGACACGACGGTCAGCACGAACACCCACGGATTCGGCATCCGGCTCGACTACGTCCTCGGCCTGGGGGTCGGCGACTTCGCGAGCTACGTCAACGTGGTCAAGCAGAAGGACAGCGCGCGCGGCTCGGACCACAACATGGTCTACGCGACGGCGTACCTGCCGGCGAAGTCCTGACCTGATCCGCGCACGGGGGCCCGAGGCGTCTGCCTCGGGCCCCCGTCGCGTGTGGCGTGTCGCACACGCCGGGGTGCTCGACGCGCGTCCGGGCCCGCCGAGGCCCGCCAGCACAGGCTCGGCTCGCGCCTGGGCGCCGTGACGTTGGTCCTACTGAGGGTCGCCTTCCTTGCAGCACCCCATTTATGCAACGAGAATGTTCGGTATATGCGCGCCGTCGGCGTGCTCGCGCGACCACCGCAACGGCGGCGCGCAGACCGGACGATCTCCAGGAGGTGGGCAGATGACGCACGTCGATCCCGTCCACCCCGTGGCCGACCCGAGCACGCGCGAGCGCGTCCTCGAGCTGATCATGTCCGACGGCCCCATCAGCGCAGCCGAGCTCGCCGAGCGGCTCGACCTGACCTCGGCGGCGATCCGCCGCCACCTGTCGGGGCTCGAGGCGGAGCAGCTCGTCGCCGTGCACGAGTCGGGGCACACCGGGATGCGCGGCAGGCCCGCCCGCCGGTACGTCGCGACCGTCGCGGCGCAGGGCGCGCTCTCCGCCGGATACCCCGAGATCGCCCTCCAGGCGCTCGAGTTCCTCGCGCGCACCGTAGGGACCGACGGCGTCGAGGCCTTCGCGGAGGAGCGCCTCGACGAGATCGCCGCACGCTACGCGCGGCACATCACCGCCGAGGACGTCCAGGGCCGCGTCGACCAGCTCGCCGCCGCCCTCCACGAGGACGGCTTCGCACCCAGCGTGCGGCCCGTCGCAGGGACCGCGATGGTCCAGCTCTGCCAGGGCCACTGCCCGGTCGCGCACGTCGCGGCCAGGTTCCCCCAGCTGTGCGACGCCGAGACCCGGCTCTTCTCGCGCATGCTCGGCACGCACGTCCAGAGACTCGCGACGCTGGCCGGCGGCGGCCACGTCTGCACGACGAACATCCCGGTCGGGGCGTGGCAGCCCCACCCGCCACCGCCGTCGCCCGCCGCACAGCACGACCACCCGACCTCGACCCACCACCGGCCCCAGGGCCGGACCGCGGAAGGATCACCATGACCGCACCAACCGAGAACGTCGTCCAGACGCCCTCGTCCGACGAGGAGATCATCGCCTCGATCGGCTCCTACGGCTACGGCTGGCACGACAGCGACGAGGCCGGCGCCACCGCGCGCCGCGGCCTCGACGAAGAGGTCGTGCGCAACATCTCGGCGCTCAAGAACGAGCCCGAGTGGATGCTCAAGACCCGCCTCAAGGCGCTGCGCATGTTTGACAAGAAGCCGATGCCGAACTGGGGCGCCGACCTCTCCGGCATCCACTTCGACGACATCAAGTACTTCGTGCGCTCCACGGAGAAGCAGGCCACCAGCTGGGAGGACCTGCCCGAGGACATCAAGAACACGTACGACCGCCTGGGCATCCCCGAGGCCGAGAAGCAGCGCCTCGTCGCAGGCGTCGCCGCGCAGTACGAGTCCGAGGTCGTCTACCACCAGATCCGCGAGGACCTGGAGGAGCAGGGCGTCATCTTCGTCGACACCGACACGGGCCTGCGCGAGTACCCAGAGATCTTCGAGCAGTACTTCGGCTCCGTGATCCCCTCGGGCGACAACAAGTTCGCCGCGCTCAACACCGCCGTGTGGTCGGGTGGCTCGTTCGTCTACGTGCCGCCGGGCGTCCACGTCGAGATCCCGCTCCAGGCCTACTTCCGCATCAACACGGAGAACATGGGCCAGTTCGAGCGGACGCTGATCATCGCCGACGAGGGCTCCTACGTGCACTACGTCGAGGGCTGCACCGCGCCGATCTACCAGTCGGACTCGCTGCACTCCGCCGTCGTCGAGATCATCGTCAAGAAGAACGCCCGCGTGCGCTACACGACCATCCAGAACTGGTCGAACAACGTGTACAACCTCGTCACGAAGCGCGCGACGGCCGCCGAGGGCGCGACCATGGAGTGGGTCGACGGCAACATCGGCTCCAAGGTCACCATGAAGTACCCGGCGATCTACCTCATGGGCGAGCACGCCCGTGGCGAGACGCTGTCGATCGCGTTCGCCGGCGAGGGCCAGCACCAGGACGCGGGCGCCAAGATGGTGCACGCCGCCCCGCGCACGTCGTCGTCGATCGTGTCGAAGTCCGTCGCCCGTGGCGGCGGTCGCACGTCCTACCGCGGCCTCGTCCAGGTCCTCGAGGGCGCCGAGCACTCGGCGTCCAACGTCCTGTGCGACGCCCTGCTCGTCGACCAGATCTCGCGCTCCGACACGTACCCGTACGTCGACGTCCGCGAGGACGACGTCTCGATGGGCCACGAGGCGACGGTCTCCCGCGTGAGCGAGGACCAGCTCTTCTACCTCATGTCCCGAGGCATGGCCGAGACCGAGGCCATGGCCATGATCGTGCGCGGGTTCGTCGAGCCCATCGCGCGTGAGCTGCCGATGGAGTACGCCCTCGAGCTCAACCGCCTCATCGAACTCCAGATGGAAGGGTCCGTCGGCTGATGACCACCGCAACTCCCGAGACGCTGAGCACCGACCACAGCCAGGCCGGCCTCGACGGCGCCCACTCGCACGGCGCGGGCATCCCGCAGGGCTCCCGCGCCGAGCGCGTCACCTCCTTCGACCTCGCAGCGATCCCCGTCCCCACGGGCCGCGAGGAGGAGTGGCGCTTCTCGCCCGTCTCGCGCCTCACCCCGCTGTTCGACCAGACGATCGACGGGCACGGCGTCCGCACGACCGTCGTCGCGCCGAACGAGGTCTCTGTCGAGATCGTCGGCCGTGACGACGAGCGCCTCGGCCGCGCCGGCCGCCCCGGCGACCGCTCCGCCGTCGTCGCCTGGAACGCCTTCCAGGAGGCCACGGTCGTCACCATCCCCGCCGAGACCGTTACCACGGGGGCCACGTCCATCCGTGTCGAGGGCATCGAGGGCAAGGGCGACGAGGCGACCGCGACGCACCTCCTCGTGCGTGCCGAGCACCACGCCGAGGCCGTCGTCGTCATCGACCACACGGGCGACGCGCTCCTCTCCGAGACCGTCGAGATCGAGGTCGGCGACGGCGCGCACCTGACCGTCGTGTCTGTCCAGGACTGGTCCGCCGGTGCCGTGCACGCGAGCTCCCACCGCGCCCGCCTGGGCCGCGACGCGAAGCTCAAGCACGTCGTCGTCACGTTCGGCGGCGACGTCGTCCGCATCACGCCCGACGCCGAGTTCACGGCCGAGGGCGGCGAGGTCGAGATGCTCGGGCTCTACTTCGCGGACAGCGACCAGCACCAGGAGCACCGCCTCTTCGTCGACCACTCCGTGCCCAGCTGCCGCTCCCGCGTGACCTACAAGGGCGCGCTCCAGGGCGAGGGTGCGCACGCGGTGTGGGTCGGCGACGTGCTGATCCAGGCCGCCGCGACCGGTACCGACACGTACGAGCTCAACCGCAACCTGGTCCTGAGCGACGGCGCCCGCGCCGACTCCGTGCCGAACCTCGAGATCGAGACCGGCGAGATCGAGGGGGCCGGCCACGCGAGCGCTACCGGACGCTTCGACGACGAGCAGCTCTTCTACCTGCAGGCACGCGGCATCCCCGAGATCGACGCGCGTCGCCTCGTCGTCCGCGGCTTCTTCACCGAGCTCATCCAGGAGATCGGTGTCCCCGAGGTCGAGGAGCGTCTCGTCGCCTCGATCGAGGCCGAGCTCGAGAAGTCGATGTCCGTCCTGACCGGGGCGAGCGAGCAGGCATGACCGCCCAGGTCGCCTGCCTGGCCCAGGACGTGCCCGTCGAGGGCACGTTCAGGGTCGAGCTCGAGAACGACGAGGGGCGCCTCGTCGAGGTCGCCATCGTCCGCGACTCCGACGGCGAGCTGCACGCCGTGTCCGACATCTGCTCGCACGGCGCCGTGTCGCTCTCCGAGGGCGAGGTCGAGGGCTGCCTCATCGAGTGCTGGCTCCACGGCTCCCGCTTCGACCTGCGGACCGGCCAGCCCGACTCGCCGCCCGCCGTGCGCCCCATCCCCGTCTACCCCCTGACCCTCGACGGTGACGACGTCCTCGTCGACGTCGACACCACCGTCTGAAACAAGCTTCCGAGGAGAACAATGTCCACCCTGGAGATCCGCGACCTGCACGTCAGCGTCGAGACGAAGGAAGGCGCCAAGCAGATCCTGCGCGGCGTCGACCTGACGATCAACGCCGGTGAGGTCCACGCCATCATGGGCCCGAACGGCTCCGGCAAGTCCACCCTGGCGTACTCGCTCGCCGGGCACCCCAAGTACACGATCACGGGCGGCACCGTGACGCTCGACGGCGAGGACGTCCTCGAGATGAGCGTCGACGAGCGTGCCCGCGCCGGCATGTTCCTCGCCATGCAGTACCCGGTCGAGGTCCCCGGCGTCTCGGTGTCGAACTTCCTGCGCACCGCCAAGACCGCGATCGACGGCGAGGCCCCCGCGCTGCGTCACTGGGTCAAGGACGTCAAGTCCGCCATGGCCAACCTGCGCATGGACGACTCGTTCGCCGAGCGCTCCGTCAACGAGGGCTTCTCCGGCGGTGAGAAGAAGCGTCACGAGATCCTCCAGATGGAGCTCCTCAAGCCGAAGGTCGCCATCCTCGACGAGACCGACTCGGGCCTCGACGTCGACGCGCTGCGCATCGTCTCCGAGGGCGTCAACCGCGTCATCGCGAGCGGCGAGGTCGGCACGCTGCTGATCACGCACTACACGCGCATCCTGCGCTACATCAAGCCGGACTTCGTGCACGTCTTCGTCGACGGTCGCATCGCGGAGGAGGGCGGCCCCGAGCTCGCCGAGCGTCTCGAGAACGAGGGCTACGACCGCTTCCTGGCCAAGGCCTGACCGAAGCGCACACGTCGCCCGGCCCGCGCCTCACGGGCCGGGCCGGGCGACGCAGCACGACACAAGACGTACCGCCACCTGCACGGGTCGGCGGCCGACGACCAAGGCGGTGCCTTCATGCTGACCGAGACCGAGCTGACGGCGGTGCGCGCGGACTTCCCGCTGCTCGCCCGGACGCTGCGCGACGGGCGACCGCTCGTGTACCTCGACTCGGGGGCCACGTCCCAGAAGCCCGACCCGGTGCTCGACGCCGAGCAGGACTTCTACCTGCAGCGCAACGCCGCCGTGCACCGTGGAGCGCACCAGCTCGCCGAGGAGGCGACGGAGGCGTTCGAGCAGGCTCGTGCGAAGGTCGCCGCGCTCGTCGGTGCCGACGAGGACGAGATCGTCTGGACGTCGGGCGCGACCGCCGCGATCAACCTCGTCGCGTACGCCTTCTCGAACGCGACCGCCGGACGCGGGGGAGCAGAGGCCGCGCGCTTCGTGCTCGCACCCGGTGACGAGATCGTCGTGACCGAGGCCGAGCACCACGCGAACCTCGTCCCATGGCAGGAGCTCGCTGCCCGCACGGGCGCCGTCCTGCGATGGCTCGATGTCGACGACGACGGCCGCATCCGTGTCGACCAGGCCGACGATGTCATCGGCGATCGGACCCGCATCGTCGCGTTCACGCACGTGTCGAACGTGACGGGCGCGATCACGCCCGTCTCACCGCTCGTCGCCCGCGCCCACGCGGTCGGTGCGGTCGTCGTCCTCGACGCGTGCCAATCCGTCCCGCACATGCCGGTGGACCTGCACGCCCTCGGCGTCGACTTCGCCGCGTTCTCCGGGCACAAGATGCTGGGGCCGACCGGTGTCGGTGCGCTCTACGGCCGCCGTGAGCTGCTCCACGCCATGCCCCCCGTGACGACGGGCGGCTCGATGGTCGAGGTCGTCACGATGACCGACACGACGTACGCGCCGCCGCCGCAGCGCTTCGAGGCCGGCACGCAGCCGGTCGCGCAGGCGGTCGCGATGGGCGCCGCCGCCGACTACCTGCGGGAGCTCGGCATGGAGGGCGTGCTCGCTCACGAGCGGGCGCTCGCCGCGGAGCTGCTGCAGATCCGCGACGTGCCGGGCGTGCGCATCATCGGCCCGACCGACGCGAGCGACCGCCTCGCGGTCGTGTCGTTCGTCGTCGACGGCGTGCACGCGCACGACGTCGGCCAGGTGCTCGACGATGCCGGCATCGCCGTGCGCGTCGGCCACCACTGCGCGCAGCCCCTGCACCGCCGCTTCGGCGTGGCCGCGACCGCGCGCGCGTCGGCGTCCGTCTACACGACCTCCGACGAGGTCGCCGCCTTCCGGGAATCTCTTGCGGGTGTCCGGACGTTCTTCGGACTGTCCTAGGAGGGTCAGACGTGTCAGCGAACGCGATGGAACAGCTCTACCAGCAGGTCATCCTCGACCACGCGAAGATGCCCAACGGGCGCGGCCTCGTCGACGCCGCCCCCGGGCACGCGTGCGGCGAGTCGCACCAGATCAACCCGACGTGCGGTGACGAGGTCACGCTCCGCGTGCGCATCGACGCCGGTGACGCCGGCGCGCTCACCCTCGGCTCGGTCACGTGGGAGGGTCAGGGCTGCTCGATCTCCCAGGCCTCGCTGTCCGTCATGACCGAGCTCGTCGAGGGCGGCACCGTCCAGCAGGCCGAGCGCCTCGGCGACCTCTTCCGCGACCTCATGGGGACGCGTGGCAAGGGCCTCGACGACGAGGCGGAGGACCTGCTCGGGGACGCCTCGGCGTTCACGGGCGTCTCCCGCTACCCGGCGCGCATCAAGTGCGCCCTGCTCGGCTGGGCCGCGCTGCGCGACGCCCTCGTCCGGACCGACGCGCTCGGGCGCGACGGCTCGGGTACTGTCGCCGCGACGGCGTCGGCCCCGCACACCACCACCTCGAACCCGGCTCCCGACTCTCAGGAGATCTCATGACCACCAACCAGGCGCCCACGGCGGCGGACGTCGAGGAGGCGATGCGTGACGTCATCGACCCTGAGCTCGGCATCAACGTCGTCGACCTCGGGCTTGTCTACGGCATCACCGTCGACCAGAACAACACGGCGATCATCGACATGACGCTCACGTCCGCGGCCTGCCCGCTGACCGACGTGATCGAGGACCAGACCGGACAGGCCCTCGAGGGCATCACCGACGGGTACCGGGTCAACTGGATCTGGATGCCGCCGTGGGGCCCCGAGAAGATCACGGACGAGGGCAAGGACCAGCTCCGCGCGCTGGGGTTCAACCTCTGACCATGCCCGTCTTTCACGAAGGCCGCGCCCGCTCGGGGCGCGGCCTTCGTCGTGTCGGAGCCGTGCCGAGAGGACGCGCGGCGCTCGGGCCGGAACGTGGGGCGCGTGCGGTCAGCCCGGTCCGTCGAGCTTGCCCGGTCCAGCGGTCGCGCCCAGCCCCGGGGTCTCGCCGGGCGCCGGCTCCGCGAGCTCGTCCCACCACGGTCCGTAGCCGAGGCGGGCCTGCTCGGCGGCGACGACCTCGCGGGCGAGATCACCGCGCGCGACGTCGACCGAGCCGACGGCCGCCTGCGCGAGCGAGGACACGCGGACGTAGTCGTCGAACACCTCGCGCTTGCTCGCGAGGATCTCGACGATGCGCTCGTCGACGCCGTCAGCGCCGAGCAGGCGGTGGACGCGGACCGGACGCACCTGACCCATGCGGTGCGCGCGGGCGATCGCCTGGTCCTCGAGGCTCGGCGTGAGCTGCGGCTCGCACAGCACGACGACGCTCGCGGCCTGGAGGTTCAGGCCCGTCCCGCCGACGGAGACCTGCGCGACGAGCACGGCGGCGGCGTCGGCGGTGAACGCGTCGACGAGCTCGCCCCGGCGTGCCACGGGGACGTTCCCCGTGAGGGGGCCGTGAACCTTGACGCCACGCTCGACGAGGTCGGTCGCGACGAGGGCGAGGGTCGCGCGGAAGTACGAGAAGACGAGGACGGACCGCCCCTCGTCGCGGGCCTCGTCGACGATCTCGAGCAGGCGGTCGAGCTTGGCCGGGGGAGCGGCTGCGCCCTCGGGAGCGTGCCACGCGGCCTGGCGCATCGCCATGAGGTTCCCGCTCGCGACCGTCGCGCGGTAGTGCGCCTCCTCCGGGGCGCCGAGCTCGACCCAGTCGTCGGACGCGACGACGTCTGGCAGCTCGACGAGCACGTCCGACTGGTTGCGCCGCAGGTACACGTGCGCGACCGCGCGGCGGAACGCCTCCGGTCCGACGAGCCCGAGGTGCTTCGGCACCGACTCGGAAAGGCCCGGGTGGAGCAGGTCCACGAGCGCGAGGAAGTCCTCGAGGCGGTTGTCCATGGGCGTGCCCGACATGAGCAGGACGCGCGCGCACCGCTGCGCCCACGTGGCGACGAGCCTCGAGCGCGCGGCCTTGGGATTCTTCACCTGCTGGGCCTCGTCGACGACGAGCAGCCCGACGCGCCACGGGTCCGCGCCGGCCGCGGCGCCGGCCGCCGCGCCGTCACCCGCCGCGCCGTCACCCGCCGCACCGTCCGCCGCGCCGCCGGCCGCCGCGCCGTCGTCCGCGGAACCGGGGGTCGGTGCGTGGTCAGAGCGGGGAGCGACGCGGTCGAGCGGCACGTGCACGAGCCCCTCGAACGTCGTGAGAGCGACGCCGCCGTCTCTCTCCCACGCCGCGAGCGCCTCGGCGCGCCCGGCCCCGTGGATACGGTGCACCGCGAGGTCGGAGCGTTCGTGCACCTCGTGCTCCCAGGTGGCGAGCAAGGAGGCGGGGCACACGACGAGGAAGCGCCGGTGCCCATCTGCGGCAAGGTGCGCCATCACGGCGATCGCCTGGACCGTCTTGCCGAGTCCCATCTCGTCCCCGAGGAGCACGCGTCCCTGGGAGAGTGCGAAGCGTGCCCCGAACTCCTGGTAGCCGCGCAGCGCGACCGTCAGGTGCCTCGTGTCGAGCGGCTGCGACTCGACGCGGGCGACGAGGTCCGCGGGCAGGAGCCCGCGGGTCGCGAGCGCGTCGGCGACGTGCGGGACGATCTGCTGCAGGGCGGTGACGTACTCCGCGGAGCGTCGGGCGTAGTCGTCCGCGAGCGCGACGCCTGTGGGGTCCGCGACCGCGATCTCTGCCTCGGCACGCGCGACGACGCCGGGCAGGTCGTGCGTGGCGAGAAGGTCGTCCCACGCCCGGAGCTGCTCGATGGCCTCGAGTGCAGCGCGGCGTGCGCGAGGCAGCGTGAGCAGCATGCGCGCTGCGTACCGCGCGGGGGCGGCGTCGCGGGTCGCGCGGCCCGCGAAGCGGACGTAGTCGTCGAGCGACTGCCGGTGCGGCGTCACGAGCGGGGAGACCCGCATGAACCTCCGCAGGAGGGCGAGCAGGTCGCGAGCCGCTCGAGGCTCGGGCAGCCCGGCCTGGTCGAGGACGACCCGCAGGGGCCGCAGCGCGACGGCGGCCCTGGCGAGCTGGTCGACGGCGGCCATGACGCCACGCGCGGTCGCCTCGCCGACACCCGGGATCGCGTCGAGCGTCTCGACGTCGACGCCGAGAAGGTCTGCGGCGGTCGTGTACCCGGCGGCCTGGACCGCAGCGAGCCGCAGGTTGCGGTCGGTCGTCTCGCCGAGACGTGCGACGGGGACGAGCGAGAGCTCCTCGCGGGCCCGCCGCTGCTCGTCGGCGCTGACCCACGCGGCGACGGCCACGGCGACGCTGTCGAGATGGTCGATGACGGCGCGCGCCCTCGCGACGAGCGCTGCGTGCTGGTCGACGAGCGCCCGCGCCGCGCCCCCGGGACGGACAGGTGCGCGCGGGCCGGGGGCGGGGAAGGTCACGAAGAGAGGCTAGAGGGCGTCCGCCGCAAACGTGTCGCACGCCGTCGCGCCGCGCTCGAAGCCGGTCGTGAACCACTTCTGGCGCTGCTCGGAGGAGCCATGCGTCCACGTCTCGGGGTTCACCTGTCCGGCGCGCTCCTGGATGCGGTCGTCACCGATCGCGGAGGCCGTGTCGAGGGCGTCGGCGATCTCCGCCTGGGTCGGCGCCTTGAGGAAGGCCGTGCCCGCCTCGTCGCGCGTCTGGGACGCGCCCGCGACCCAGGCGCCCGCGAAGCAGTCGGCCTGGAGCTCGAGGCGCACGCCGTCGCTCTTCGGTCCCGTCCCCTCGCGGTCGATCGCGGACATGGTCCCGGTCAGGTTGGAGATGTGGTGGCCCCACTCGTGCGCGATGACGTACATCTGCGCGAGGCTGCCGCCCTGCGCGCCGAGGCTGCCGCGCAGGGCGTCGTAGAAGTCGGTGTCGAGGTAGATCATCTGGTCGGCAGGGCAGTAGAACGGCCCGACGGCGGAGCTCGCGCGGCCGCACGCCGTCTGGACCTGGCCGGAGAAGAGGGTGACGCTCGTCGACGCGTACCGGTTGTCGCCGACGGACGGGTACGTGTCGGTCCAGAAGTCGTCGAGCGACGTCGCGGCCCCGACCACGCGGCACTCGACGTCCTCGTTCGCGGACGCGCCGGTCGTGCACCGGTCCAGCGGTTCACCGGACGCGGTGCTCTGCGGCGCGGTGCCCCCGCCGAGCAGCCCGGAGAGGTCGACACCGAGGAGCTGCCCGATGAGGAGGATCGCGACGACACCGACACCTCCACCCACCGCGATGCCCTTGCCGCCACCTGCGCGGCGGACCTTGCTCGTGTCGAGACGCGCGTCGTCGTTGAACGTCATGATCTGACGGTAAGCGACGTCAGGCTCCGTCGCCCGCTCCACGAGCGGCGAGCGCCTCGCCCGTGCGGTGCGCCATCGCGACGGTGCGCACGACCGTGGGCACGAGCCGCGCTCGCGGGGATCGTTCGAGGCCGCGCGCCCGCGCGGCGTCGCGCGTCTCGCGCTCGACCTGCGCGACGGCGGGGACCGCCCGCAGCATGAGCGCGACGGCGAGAGCGACGCTCTCGGGGCGGACGCGGCGGCCGACGAGGGGCAGGCGGGACGCGCGGCACAGCACGGCCGTGAGCATGTCCAGCAAGGCGTCCGCCCGGGTGGTCGCCGTGAGCAGCGCCGCGGCCAGGACGGTCGCCGCGAGCCCGAGCGACGTCGCGAGCGAGGCCTCGACGCCCACGCTCCACGCCTGGACCGCAGCGAGGGCGACGAGCATGACGAGGACGGCGCGCGCCTGGCGGAGCAGCACGCCGACGCCGACCCGTGCGGCGGCCGCGAGAGCGAGGACGGCCACGAGGACGACCGCTGCGAGGAGCGCGGACCGGCCGACGGCGAGAAGGACCCCGAGGACCGCGAGCACGGCGAGCTTGACCCCCGCCGGTGCGCGGTGGACGACGGAGCTGCCCGGAACGTGCAGCCCGAGCACGCTCGCCCCGGCCCCGGCCCCCGCAGCTGTGCCGGCCCCCGCCCCTGTGCCGAGCCGAGCCGGGCGTGAACGTGCTGGCCGCCGGCCGTCGTCGCGTCGGCTCATGCCGGTCCTGCCGTCGTCGTGCTACGCACGTCGACCTGGCCGTCGCCGGCGGCGGAGGCTGCCCCGGCGTGGCCGGTCGCCAGCGCGTGCGCCGAGGCGAGCATCCGCTCGCGGTAGGCGGCGATCCCGGCTGCAGGGTCACCGTCGTGGACGACGTGCCCGTCCTCGACGACGAGCAGGCGGTCCGCCGTCGCGGCCGCCGCGAGGTCGTGGGTCACGTGCACGACCTGCTGCGGCAGCCCGGCGAGGAGCGCGTCGACGTGTGCGGTCCAGCGCAGGTCGAGGAGCGTCGTCGGCTCGTCGCACACGAGGACCTCCGGCTCGGTCGCGAGCACGCCCGCGAGCGCGAGGAGCTGCTTCTGCCCGCCAGACAGTGCGTGGACAGACACGTCGGCGCGGTCGGCGAGGCCGAAACGCGCGAGCACCTCGCGGGCCCGCGTCTCCCGGCGCGCCCGGTCGCGCTCGTGGCGGCGCAGGGACAGCAGGACGTCCTCGAGCGGTGTCGGCATGACGAGCTGCGCGTCCGGGTCGCTGAAGACGAAGCCGACGACCGACCGCACGCGAGCGCCGTCGCGCCGGGTGTCGAGGCCGCGGACACGGACCGAACCCGACGTCGGCAGGACGAGGCCGTTGAGCAGGCGGGCGAGGGTCGACTTGCCGCTGCCGTTCGGACCGACGACGGCGACGCGTCGTTCGGTGAGCCGCAGCGAGACCGGGTGCAGGATCGTGCGCACGCCGCCCGGGACGGACGGGTCGGCGACCCGGACCTCCGCCGCGTCGAGCTCGAGGCCCTCGTCGAGCCCGGCGCGGTCGTGAGCGCCGGTCGTGCGGTCGCGGTCGGTCACGCGGCCTCGCGGCGTCGCCGGGTCGGGAGCAGGTCGGGGAACGCGCGGTGCACCGCCGGGGCCGTGATCGCGACGAGCGCGACCTTCACGAGGTCGAAGGGCACGAAGAGGTTGTTGAACGCGACGGCCGCCTCGAGCGACATGCCCGCCCGCCACGCCATGACGGGGACGCCGACGGCGTAGATGACGAGCGTTCCCGCGATCCCCGCGAGGAGCGTCACCGCGACGAGCGCGGCGCCCCGGCGACGCAGTGCCACGACGATCACGCCCGTGACGAGGGCCGCGAGGGGGAACGCGAGGAGGTACCCGGCCGAGGGGCCGGCGAGGACCGCGAGGCCGCCCTTGGCTCCTGCGAGCACGGGCAGCCCGACGAGACCGACCACGAGGTGCAGCAGCACCGCGAGCGGTCCGAGGCGAGGGCCGAGCACGGCCCCCGCGAGCAGCACGGCGAACGTCTGCAGCGTCACCGGGACCGGGACAGCACCGAAGGACAGCGCGAGGAGCGAGCAGACCGCGAGGAGCGCGGCGAACGTCGCGACGAGCGCCGTCTCGGTCGACGCCGACCGTGCCCGGGGCGCGAGGGACGTGCCCGCGACGGACCTGCTCGCGGCGGGGGCGTCGGCGGGACCGACGGTGCTGCTCGGCATGGGTGGGACCTCCGGTGAGTCGGTTATCACGTCGTCGGGAAACGGTAGGCACCGGTAAACTCGGGGGCGTTTGTGCCGCCGACCAAGGCTGGCCACCACCGCATGGAGGAAACCTCAGTGATCACTGCCCAGGGCGTCGAGATCCGGGTCGGAGCCCGCCTCCTTCTCGAACCGACGACGTTCCGTGTGGCCGCAGGCGACAGGATCGGCCTCGTCGGTCGTAACGGTGCGGGCAAGACGACGCTGACGAAGACTCTCGCAGGGGAGACCCAGCCGACCTCCGGCACGATCACCCGGTCGAGCGAGATCGGCTACCTCGCGCAGGACCCCCGCACGGCCGACCCTGACCAGCTCGCGATGGACCGCGTCCTGTCGGCGCGCGGGCTCAACGACATCGTGCGCGGCATGCGCGAGGCCGAGGGGCAGATGGCCTCGGCGGTCCCCGAGACCGCCGCGGCGGCGATGGAGCGCTACCCGCGCCTCGAGGAGCGCTTCCTCGCGGCGGGCGGCTACGCCGCCGAGTCGGAGGCCGAGCGCATCACCGTGAACCTCGGCCTCGACGAGCGGGTCCTCTCGCAGCCGATCGGCACGCTCTCGGGCGGTCAGCGCCGTCGCGTCGAGCTCGCCCGCATCCTGTTCTCGGGCGTCGACACCCTCCTGCTCGACGAGCCGACGAACCACCTCGACCACGACTCGATCGTGTGGCTGCGCGAGTACCTGCGCACCTACTCGGGCGGCCTCGTCGTCATCTCGCACGACGTCGAGCTGCTGCGCGTCGTGTGCACCAAGGTGTTCTTCCTCGACGCGACCCGCTCGACGATCGACCAGTACAACCTCGGCTACGACGCGTACGTCAAGCAGCGCGAGACCGACGAGAAGCGTCGCCGCCGCGAGCGTGCGAACGCCGAGAAGAAGGCCGCGACGCTCCAGGCCCAGGGCGAGAAGATGCGCGCCAAGGCGACGAAGGCCGTCGCTGCGCAGAACATGCTCCGCCGCGCCGAGAAGCTCCTCGAAGGCCTCGAGGGCGAGCGCGTGAGCGACAAGGTCGCGAAGCTGCGCTTCCCCAAGCCGGCGCCGTGCGGCAAGACGCCGCTCATGGCCGAGGGCCTGACGAAGGCGTACGGCTCGCTCGAGGTGTTCACCGGCGTCGACCTCGCGATCGACCGCGGCTCGCGCGTCGTCATCCTCGGCCTCAACGGTGCGGGCAAGACGACGATGCTGCGGATCCTCGCGGGCGTCGAGCAGCCCGACACGGGCTCGGTCATCCACGGGCACGGCCTGAAGATCGGCTACTACGCCCAGGAGCACGACACCCTCGACATGTCGATGACCGTCGTCGAGAACCTCCGCCACTCCGCCCCGGACCTCACGGACACCGAGGTGCGCTCGGTGCTCGGCTCGTTCCTGTTCTCGGGCGACGACGCGGACAAGCCGACGAAGGTGCTGTCGGGTGGTGAGAAGACGCGGCTCGCGCTCGCGACGCTCGTCGTCTCCTCGGCGAACGTCCTGCTGCTCGACGAGCCGACGAACAACCTCGACCCGGCCAGTCGCGAGGAGATCCTCGGTGCGCTCAGCACGTACGAGGGTGCGGTCGTCATGGTCACGCACGACGAGGGCGCCGTCGAGGCGCTCGTGCCCGAGCGCGTCCTCCTGCTGCCCGACGGCGACGAGGACCTCTGGAACGACAGCTACGCCGAGCTGGTGTCGCTCGCCTGACCGCTCTCGAGGGCGTCGATCTCGGCGTCCTCGGCGTCCTCGTCCGTCATGCGGCGCGGCCGGCGGTCGGCCGAGCCGGAGCGCCGCCCCGACACCCACGCGACGACCTCGGGGGCGGTGCCCTCGGGCAGGACCGCAGCGCCGGCGGCGAGACCGGCGCGCTCGTCCGCCTCGCGCCGCTCGCGGCGCAGCAGCACGAAGAAGCCGCCGATCGCCCCGGCCGCGAAGACGCACCACTGGAAGGTGTACGACAGGTGCGACCCGAGCGACGTGTCCGGGGCCTGCAGCGCCCGCAGCGTCGTCTCCGGGGCGGGCGACTCCGACACGACGGCGAGGTAGCCGTCGATCGTCGCGACGTCGTCGGCCGGGAGCCCGCCCGCGGCGAGGACCTGCTCGTTGTTGATCGACTGCACGTGGCCGCTGGGTGCGCCGCGCCCGCTCGGTGACTCCTCCTCGCGCAGCCGCGCCGTGACCGTCACGGTCCCGGCCGGCGGGGCAGGGACGACGTCGGGCGCGGAGGCGTCCGCACCGATCGGGATGAAGCCGCGGTCCACGACCACCGTGACGGCCGGGTCCTCGGCCTGGAACGGCGTCAGCACGTGGAAGCCCGCCGTCGAGTCGACCGGCCGGTTGCGCAGCAGGACGGTCGCGTCCTCGAGGTAGGTGCCGGTCACGGTCACGGTGCGCCAGACGAGGGACGCGGGGACCGTCGCCCCGGGCTCGGGCACGAGCGTGGCGAACGGCACGGCGGGCGCGTCGTAGTTGGTCGTCACGATCGCGACGGCGTCGCGCTTCGACTCGTAGCGGTGCCACTGCCAGCGCCCCGCCGCGAGGCAGAGCAGGGCGACGACGAGCGCCCCGACGAACAGCACGACCCACTCGCGCCGCGTCCTCGCGCGAGCGCGCTCGGGTGACGTGGCCGGCTCCGTCACTGCTCGAGCTCCTCGACCGGGATCGTGCCCTTGCGGAAGCCGCGCAGGTCGAGGAAGTTCTCGAGGTGGTCGCGGTGGTCGTCGCACGCGAGCCACACCTTGCGGCGGTCAGGCGTGTGGATCTTGGGGTTGTTCCACAGCACGGCCCACACGGCCTGCGCGCGGCAGCCCTTGCCGCTGCACACGAGCTCGCGGTCGACGGGGTCGGGTTCGGGCGTGGTCAACGTGTGCTCCTGGGTCGATGGCCTTCCGGCTGGTCCTGCCCATCGTCCCAGGTCCCCGCCGCACCGGGCGAACCTGGGCCTGCGGGGTCCGCGTAGGGACGGGACGGCAGGGCCCGCGTGTCGATGAGGGTCGCCTGCGTGCGCCGGTCGCGGCCGGCGTTGACGAGGATGACCGCCGTGTACGGGAGGACGACCGCTCCTGCGACGAACACCCACCGCAGCACGCCGGGCACGAAGACCGCGAGGAAGATGCACACGAGGCGGATCGACATCTGGACCAGGTAGGTGCGCATGCGCCGCTGCTGGTCGTCCTCGAGCGACAGGGGCGCGTCGGACACCCTCTGCACCGGGACGTCGTCAGAGCGTCGCCGCTGTCGTCCGGTGCCTCGAGTCATCACCTCAAGAGTCTAGGCGCGTCGCCTCGTGCGGACCCGGTGGCCGGCTGTGATCTTTGTGGGAAGTCCACAAGAGGCGCGTTCCATCCGTGCGTGCGCCGTTCACGGGTGCGCGCCCTCCCCGCGGGTAGCGTCGGGAGGACGTGGGCGCACCCTGCCCCTGAGCACGTCGACGACCTGGAGGACATGTGACCGAGCCGCGCACCGTTCTGGTGACCGGAGCCAACCGCGGGATCGGCCGCGCGATCGCCGAGCGTTTCGTGGCGAACGGCGACCGCGTCGCGACGATCTACCGCAGCGGCGACCTGCCCGACGGCGTGCTCGGCGTCGTCGGCGACGTCACCGACACCGCGTCCGTGGACGCGGCCTTCGACAAGGTCGAGGCAGAGCTCGGCCCCGTCGAGGTGCTCGTCGCGAACGCGGGCGTCACGAAGGACCAGCTGCTCATGCGCATGTCCGACGAGGAGTTCGAGTCGGTCCTCGACGTCAACCTCACCGGCACGTTCCGCTGCGTGCGCCGCGCGTCCAAGGGCATGATCCGCATGCGCCGCGGCCGCATCGTCCTCATCTCCTCGGTCGTCGGCCTCTACGGCGGCCCCGGCCAGGTGAACTACGCGTCCTCGAAGGCGGCGCTCGTCGGCATGGCCCGCTCGATCACCCGGGAGCTGGGCGGACGCGGTATCACCGCGAACGTCGTCGCTCCTGGCTTCATCGAGACCGCGATGACCGCCGAGCTCCCCGAGGAACGCCAGAAGCAGTACCTCGCCACGATCCCGGCCGGGCGGTTCGCGTCGCCCGACGAGGTCGCCGGCGTCGTCCAGTTCCTCGCCTCGCCCGACGCCGCCTACGTCAGCGGGGCAGTGGTCCCGGTCGACGGCGGCCTCGGCATGGGTCACTGACCGGATCCCCCCACCAACAGACCTCCCGCGGCCCGTGCACGCACGGGCCGCGATGCAGAAAGGACCACCCATGGCTCTTCTCGACGGCAAGAAGCTTCTCGTCACCGGCGTGCTCACCGACCACTCGATCGCCTTCCACGTCGCCCGCCTCGCCCAGCAGGAGGGTGCCGAGGTCGTCCTGACGTCGTTCGGCCGCCAGCTTCGCCTCACGCAGGCGATCGCGAAGCGCCTCCCGGCGCCCGCGCCCGTCATCGAGCTCGACGTCACCGACGAGGGTGACCTCGAGGCGCTCGCGGGCCGCGTGTCCGAGCACGTCGACCACCTCGACGGTGTCGTCCACTCGATCGGTTTCGCGCCGCAGTCCGTCATGGGCGGCAACTTCCTGTCGGGCCAGTGGGCCGACGTCGCGACCGCTCTCGAGGTCTCCGCGTTCTCGCTCAAGTCGCTCGCGGTCGCGGCCAAGCCGCTCATGACCCAGGGCGGCTCGATCGTCGGCCTGACGTTCGACGCGAGCTTCGCGTGGCCTGTCTACGACTGGATGGGTGTCGCGAAGGCGGCGTTCGAGTCGACGTCGCGCTACCTCGCACGCGACCTCGGCCCTGAGGGGATCCGCGTCAACCTCGTGTCGGCCGGCCCGATCCGCACGACCGCCGCGAAGTCCATCCCCGGCTTCGAGAAGATGGAGGGCGGTTGGCCCGAGCGCGCGCCGCTCGGCTGGGACCAGTCCGACCCCGAGCCGACCGCCCGCGCCGTCGCCGCGCTGCTGTCCGACTGGTTCCCGGCCACGACCGGCGAGATCGTGCACGTGGACGGGGGAGTCCACGCGATGGGCTTGTGAGACTCTAGGGCCATGCCCGGAACAGAACGCACCCTGGTCGTCCTGCGACACGCCAAGGCCGAGCCGGCCGACGGCGCCGCGGACGAGCTTCGTCCGTTGGCCCTCCAGGGCCGCAAGCAAGCGACACGCCTCGGCAAGCACCTCGTCGAGGGAGGCCTCCTCCCCGAGGTCGTGCTGTGCTCGACGGCGCTGCGCACGCGTCAGACGTGGGAGCTCGCGAAGGCTGCTCTCAAGCAGGCCGAGCCTCAGGTCGACATGCGTGACGACCTCTACGGCGCGACCCCGTCGGGCCTGCTCGCCGCCGTGCGCGGCATCGACGCGCGCGTGCGGACCGTGCTCCTCGTGGGGCACGAGCCGGCCGTGTCCGGGCTCGCGGGGGCGCTCGCCGCGCCTGGCTCCGACCAGGGCGCGCTCGCGCAGGTCCGTGCGGGCGTGCCGACCGCGGCGTTCAGCGTCCTGACGGCGGACGTGCCGTGGGAGCAGTGGGGCGACGACGTCGCGCTGCTCAGGGGAGTGTTCCGCCCCGAGGTCTAGCTCACCCGACGGTCACGGCGGTGCCGTCGACCCGGACGGAGGACGAGGCCCGCCCCAGCAGGGGCGGGCCTCGTCGCGTCGTAGAGCGAAGCTCGTGCGTGCGTGCCGGGCTCAGCGACCGGCGATCGCCGCGTCGATGACCGCCACCGCGTCGTCGATCCGCGGGCCGGGCACGGAGTAGGGCGCTGCTGCCACGACGACCGGCTTCGCCTGGAACGCGATGCCGATGCCGGCGGCACCGATCATGTCGAGGTCGTTCGCACCGTCGCCGATCGCGACGGTGCGCGACATCGGTATGCCCTCGGCCTCGGCGAGCTCGCGCAGCGTGCGCTCCTTGGCCGCGCGGTCGATCACCGGACCGGTCGTCCGCCCGGTGAGGACGCCGTCGCGCACCTCGAGCCGGTTCGCGCGGAACCGCGTGATCCCGTGGCGTGCCGCGAGCGGCGCGACGACCTCCTCGAAGCCGCCCGACACAAGGCCCACGACCCAGCCGCGGCTGCGGCAGACGTCGAGCAGCTCGACGACGCCCGGCGTCAGCCGGACCTCCGCGAGGACGTCCTCGAACACCGACACGGGCAGGCCTGCGAGCGTCGCGACGCGCCGCTCGAGCGACGCGGCGAAGTCGAGCTCGCCGCGCATCGCGGCCTCCGTGACGGCTGCCACCTCCGCCCGGGTGCCGGCGTGGTCGGCGAGGAGCTCGATGACCTCGGCGGTGATGAACGTCGAGTCGACGTCCATCACGAGGAGGTGGCGGTCGGTGCGGGCGGGCTCGGTCGCGGTCACGTGCTCACGATAGGGATCGGCGCGGGCCGCGCGCGTCAGTGCCCGCGACCCGGACGCCTCACGCGTCGCGGACGATCGTCCCCTTCGGGATGACCGTGAGCCCGCTCTCGGTGACCGTCAGACCGCGCGCGCGGTCGACCTCGGGGTCGAAGCCGACGCGGACGTTCTCCTCGATCACGCAGTTCTTGTCGATGATGCAGCGGTTGATCTGCGCGTGGCGCTGCACCTCGACGTTGTCCATGAGCACCGAGTCGGCGACCGAGGACCAGGAGTGCAGCACGACGCCGGGGGAAAGGACCGAGCCAGCGGCCTGGCCACCCGAGACGATCACGCCGGGCGACACGATCGAGTCGACCGCGTGACCGACGCGTCCTCCGCTCGCGTGGACGAACTTCGCGGGCGGCAGGCCGACGTAACCCGTGTAGAGCGGCCACAGCTCGTTGTAGAGGTTGAACACCGGCTGGACGGCCATGAGGTCGCGGTTCGCCTCGTAGTACGAGTCGAGCGTCCCGACGTCGCGCCAGTAGTCGCGGTCGCGATCGGTCGAACCGGGCACGTCGTTGCGGATGAAGTCGTAGACGGCGGCCGTGCCGCGCTCGACGAACATCGGGACGATGTCGCCGCCCATGTCGTGCCGGCTCGTCAGGCTCGCCGCGTCCTGCGTGACGGCCTCGACGAGCGCGTCAGCGTCGAAGACGTAGTTGCCCATGGAGGCGAGCACCTCGCCGGGGGAGTCAGGCAGGCCGACCGGGTCGGTCGGCTTCTCGAGGAACGCGCGGATCTTCGTCGCGTCGGTCGGGTCGGTGTCGATGACGCCGAACTGGTCCGCGAGCGCGATCGGCTGCCGGATCCCCGCGACGGACAGCTGCGCACCCGACTCGATGTGCGCGTCGACCATCTGCTTGAAGTCCATGCGGTAGACGTGGTCCGCGCCGACGACGATGACGATGTCAGGACGCTCGTCCGAGATGATGTTGAGGCACTGGTAGATCGCGTCCGCGCTGCCGAGGTACCAGTGCTTGCCGACGCGCTGCTGCGCGGGCACCGAGGCGACGAAGTTGCCCAGCAGGTGGGACATGCGCCAGGTCTTCGTGATGTGCCGGTCGAGCGAGTGCGACTTGTACTGCGTCAGCACGACGATCTGGAGGTAGTGCGAGTTCACGAGGTTCGACAGCGCGAAGTCGATCAGGCGGTAGATCCCGCCGAACGGGACGCCGGGCTTGGCCCGGTCTGCCGTGAGCGGCATCAGCCGCTTACCTTCGCCACCTGCGAGGACGATTGCCAGGACCCGGGGAGCTGCCATGACTAGACACTAGTGGCCGGTGTGGTCTGGCGCACAGGTGTGCTGCCCGTTTTCTCGCTCGTGTCGCCCCGGTCGCGCGGGGCTGCGACGTGCGCGCACACGCTACCGTGTCGCTTGTGAGAATCGACCTCCTGACCCGCGAGTTCCCGCCGTACGTCTACGGGGGAGCGGGTGTGCACGTCGCCGAGCTGTCCGGCGTCCTGCGGGCGCACGCCGACGTGCGCGTGCGGTGCTTCGACGGGCCGCGCGACCAGACCGAGCACCCGGGGGTCACGGGATACGTCGCCCCCGAGGAGCTCGCCGCGGCGAACCCGGCGCTCAGCACGTTCGGGGTCGATCTCGCGATGGCAGCAGACGTCGCCGGCGCTGACCTCGTCCACTCGCACACCTGGTACGCGAACCTCGCCGGCCACCTCGCGAGCCTGCTCAACGGCATCCCGCACGTCGTCTCCGCGCACTCGCTCGAGCCGCTGCGCCCGTGGAAGGCCGAGCAGCTCGGCGGCGGGTACGCGCTGTCGAGCTGGGCGGAGCGCACGGCGTACGAGAGCGCGGCCGCGATCATCGCGGTGAGCGGAGGCATGCGCGACGACATCCTGCGCGCCTATCCCGACGTCGACCCCGCGCGCGTGCACGTCGTGCACAACGGCATCGACCTCGGGCGGTGGCGTCGACCCGAGGGGGCCGCGGCGCAGGTGGCAGAGGATGCCGTGCGCGGTCTGGGCATCGACCCGGGGCGTCCCGCTGTCGTGTTCGTCGGCCGCATCACCCGCCAGAAGGGCCTGCCGTACCTGCTTCGTGCGGTCGAGAGCCTGCCCGCCGACGTCCAGGTGGTCCTCTGCGCGGGGGCGCCCGACACTCCCGAGATCGCGAGCGAGGTCGGCGAGGCAGTCGCCCGGCTGTCGGCGAGCCGGTCCGGTGTCGTGTGGATCGAGGAGATGCTCCCGCGCGACGTGCTCATCGCCGTCCTCGCGGCCTCGACCGTGTTCGTGTGCCCCTCGGTCTACGAGCCGCTCGGCATCGTCAACCTCGAGGCCATGGCCGTGGGCTTGCCCGTCGTCGGCTCGGCGACCGGCGGCATCCCGGAGGTCATCGTCGACGGAGAGACCGGCCTCCTCGTGCCGATCGAGCAGGTGCAGGACGGCACGGGCGAGCCCGTCGACCCGGACCGCTTCGTCGCGGACCTCGCGGCCGCGCTCGCGGCTGTCGTCGGCGACCCCGAGCGGGCTGCCGCGATGGGTGCCGCGTCCCGGCGTCGCGTCGAGGAGCACTTCGCGTGGGAGGCGATCGGCGAGCGGACGATGGAGATCTACCGCGCGGTGCTCGCGGGCTGAGGCCGCTGCCGTTGCAGGGTCTCAGACCCCGAGGTAGCGCAGCACGGCCAGCACGCGCCGGTTGTCCGCCGAGTCCTGCGGCAGCCCCAGGCGCTCGAAGATCGACGTGACGTTCTTCTCGACCGCCCCCGCGGACAGGAACAGCGTCGACGCGATCGCGGCGTTGGACCGCCCCTGCGCCATGAGCTCGAGCACCTCGCGCTCGCGCGGGGTGAGCGCCGACAGGGTCGCCTCGCGGCGCGACGCACCCATGAGCTGGCTGACGACCTCCGGGTCGAGGACCGTACGTCCCTGAGCGACCTGGTCGAGCGCCGCCATGAACTCCGCCACGTCGGCGACACGGTCCTTGAGCAGGTAGCCGACGCCGTGCGCGCCGGACGCGAGCAGGTCGGACGCGTACCGCGTCTCGACGTGCTGCGAGAACACGAGCACGCCGAGGTCGGGGTACGCCGCGCGCAGCGCGACCGCGGCGCGCAGCCCCTCGTCGGTGAACGACGGTGGCATCCGCACGTCCGTCACGACGACGTCGGGCAGCTCGTCCGTGCGCGCGAGGTGCGCGACGTGCGTCTCGAGCGCGGCGGCGTCACCGACGGCCTCGACGACGTCGTGGCCACGACGGGTGAGGAGGGCGACGAGCCCGTCCCGCAGGATCGCAGAGTCCTCCGCGACGATCAGGCGCACGCACCCTCCAAGGTGGTCGGTCGAGACGTCATCCGGCGTGGGTCGGCACGGAGACCGTCACCACGGTAGGGCCTCCTGGCGGGCTGTCGAGCGTCAGCGCGCCGTCGACCGAGCGGACCCGCTCGGCGAGCCCCGCGAGCCCCGTACCGGACCAGCCTGTGCCGACAGCCGGCGGCACGACGGCCGCGCCGCCGCGACCGTCGTCGCGCACCGTGACACGCAGCGCGTCACGGCCGTGCTCGAGCTCGACGTCGACCCGCGTGGCCTGTGCGTGCTTCGTCGCGTTCGTCACGAGCTCGGCGACGCCGAAGTAGACGATCGACTCTGCCGCGGGCGTGGCCTGCGCGGCGCCGTCGGCCCGGGTGACGTGGAGGCGTACCGGAACCGCGGATCGCGCGGCGAGGGTCTCGAGCGCGACCTCGAGCCCCGCCTCGAGTGCGGGAGGATGGATCGCCCGCGCGATCTCGCGCAGCTCCGCGAGGGTCTCCTTCGTCGAGGCGTGCGCGGTCGCGAGCAGGCTCGACGCCTCCTCGGGGGCCGTGCCCATGAGCTCCTTCGCCTCGCCGAGCTGCATCGCGACGGCGACCAGCCGGGCCTGCGTGCCGTCGTGCAGCTCGCGCTCGATGCGGCGCAGGCGTGCGTCCGCGTCCTCGACGGTCCGGCTCCGCGACTCCTCGAGCGCGGCGACCCGCAGCTCGGCGCGCGTCGGTGCGAGCAGCGCGACGGTCAGCGCGCGCCAGACGAGCGCCGACGCCCGGTTGACGAGCCCCCAGAGGACCAGCACGACGGCGCCGGCCGCGACCGCCAGGAGCGCGCGCAGCGGTGTGTCCAGGAACCACTCGTTGAGCTGGGCGCCGCGGTGCCACGTGCCGTCCGCGGCCTGCTGCGCGGGCAGGAAGAAGTACCACGCCCAGTACGTCAGCCCACCCACGCCGAGCGGCAGCAACGTCCACGTCAGCGTGAAGGTCAGGATCGCCAGCGGGAGCGAGGCGAGGCAGAACAGCATCGCGCGCCAGCCCGGCGCGTCCGTGAGCATCGACCACAGGGTGCCGCTCACGGAGGAAGCCCGGCGTCGAGCCGGCGGCGCGACGACGTCGGTGGCGAGGAGCGACGACGCGAGCCCCCGGTACATCGAGCCCCACCCGCGGCTCGCCACGACCATCGCCGCGGGGACGAAGAGACCGACGACGGTCACCAGGAGCCCCGCCCCCAAGGACACCGCGGCCACCGTCCAGGTGAACGCGAAGGGTGCGATCAGCATCTGCAGGTTCAGGTAGCCGAACTCGCGCCACGTCTGACGGTGCGCGACCGCGCGCCACGCGGGGACAGGGACGGTGCGGTTCACCACTCGCTCGGTGGTCATGAGGTCCTCCTCGGTCGGATGGCTCCATGCTCCGAGCAGGTCATGGCCCTGGACCATCGGGTGCGCACCCGCACCCCCGGGGGAAAACCCGACCCCTTCGACGCGACCGGCTCGGTCGCGCTCACAGGTGCGTGACGTCGACGTCGTCCGCGGGCAGGAACGTCGCGGCCGACAGCGCGCGCCGCGCGGCGCGCTCGACCTCGCGCAGCGCCGTCGAGCGCTGGTCCGACTGCCACAGGTTGGTCGCCCCGCCGTCGTCCTGGGCCGCGAGCGCGACGATCGCGCGCAGGCGCGCCGCCGTCGTCAGCACCTGCACGTTGCGGTGCGGGACGTCCTCCGGGAGGTCCCACGCCGGGACGAGCCCCGAGCGCAGGTGGTCGATCTCGCGCGCCGCCTCCTCGCGCCACTGCGCGACGTCGAGGTCGACGAGCGCGCCCGTCGCCTGGATCACCGCGTGCCGCATCGCGTTCTCGGCGTCCGCGAGCGTGCCGACCGCCTCGAAGAACCGCGGGGCCCACGGGCCGGTCTCCGTCACGTGCCACGTCACGCAGTGCCCGCGCTCCCAGACCGAGCCGAACTCGACGATCTCCGGGACCGCGACCGCGTGGCGGGTGCCGCACGTGAGCAGGACGCACTCGCCGGCCTCGACCGCGCGGTCGGGAACCATGGCCGGGAGCCCGGACGCGTCGCCCGGCGGAGGCACGAGCGCGACGGCGGCGCAGCCGCCCGCGATCCACCGCTCGACCTGCTGCCGGAACGCAGAACCGTCGGACCCGAGGAACGCCGCAGGGCCGGTCTCTGGAACCTCGACACCAGGCTCGTGGAGGTCGTGCGGCTCGTCGTCGCCACCTACTGCCGCGACGACACGCTCGGCATGGTCGGAGGGGGCACCTGGACCGCCACGCCGGGACGCCGCGGTGAGCCACAGAGCGAGCCGCACGGAACGCGGCAGCTCGACAGATGAGGTCCCGGTCACGTATCAAACCTACCCCTGTCTGCGGCTTCAGCGGATAGGCTCGGTGACCATGACCGAGGTTCTCGCCCTGCACGACGTCACCGTCCGCCGTTCCACCACCACGATCCTCGACAAGGTGAGCTGGACCGTGCAGGACCAGGACCGCTGGGTCGTCCTCGGTCGCAACGGGGCGGGCAAGACGACGCTGATGTCGATCGCGGCGGGGCGGATGCACCCCACCTCGGGCACGGCAGACATCCTCGGCGAGCGGCTCGGCCGCACCGACCTCAACGAGCTCCGTCCACGCATCGGCCTGTCGAGCGCTGCCCTCGCGGAGCACATCCCCGCCTCGGAGACCGTGCGCGACGTCGTGCTGACCGCCGCGTACGGCATGACCGGGCGGTGGCGCGAGCAGTACGAGGACTTCGACCTCGGGCGCGCCGGCGACCTGCTGCGCCTGTTCGGCATGGCGGAGCTCGCCGAGCGCACCTTCGGCACCCTGTCGGAGGGTGAGCGCAAGCGCGTGCAGATCGCCCGCGCGCTCATGACCGACCCCGAGCTCCTGCTCCTCGACGAGCCCGCCGCCGGGCTCGACCTGGGCGGCCGCGAGGAGCTCGTCGCAGCGCTCGCGGAGCTCGCGGGTGATCGGCGCTCGCCCGTCATGGTGCTCGTGACGCACCACGTCGAGGAGATCCCGCCGAACTTCACGCACGCGCTCCTGCTGCGGGGCGGTCAGGCGTTCATGGCCGGCCCGCTCGCCCAGGTGCTCACGAGCGAGAACCTCTCCGAGGCGTTCGGCCTGCCTCTCGTGGTCGAGTCGCACGACGGCCGGTACACGGCCCGCGGCGCGCGCTGACCGCGGCTCCCTCCAGGGCACGCCGAGCAGCCTCGAGCGGTGTCGCACCTGCCTCTTCTCCGGTAAAGTGTCGGTAAAGCACCGCTCGTCGTCGCGCTGACGCGACGATCAGCACGGGGGAGGAGATCATGGACTGGTACTGGTGGCTCGTCATCATGTTCGCGCTCGTCGCGATCGAGGCCCTGACGCTCGACCTCGTGCTGTTCATGTTCGCCGGCGGCACCCTCGCCGCCGGGATCGCGTCCGCCGCAGGCCTCGACCTGACGTGGCAGGTGGTCGCCTTCGCGGTCGTGTCCGCAGTGCTCCTCGCCGCGTTGCGTCCGTTCCTGCTCAAGAACCTCCGCGCCCGTGGTGAACCCCTCGTCGAGACCAACGCGGCGGCGAACGTCGGCCGCGAGGCGATCGTCGTCCAGGAGGTCACGAGCACGGCCGGCCTCGTCAAGCTCAGGGGCGAGGTCTGGACCGCCCGTGCCGACGACGACGGCGTCGTGATCCCGGCGGGCGCCGAGGTGGTCGTCCGACGCATCGACGGCGCGACCGCGGTCGTGGAGCCTCAGCAGCAGTCCGCAGGCGCCTGACCGGTACGTACCCGCAAGCCCCATCCCGCAAGCCCGGACAACCAGGAGCTGAACATCTATGGGTGAAGACCTCTCGTTCGTGTACGTCCTGCTGATCTTCGTCGCGATCTTCGTGCTGATCGTCATCGGCAAGAGCGTGCGCATCGTCCCGCAGACGCAGGCGTGGCTCGTCGAGCGTCTCGGCCGCTACAACCGGACCTTCGAGGCGGGCCTTCACCTCCTCATCCCGTTCGTGGACCGCGTGCGCGCCCAGGTCGACCTGCGTGAGCAGGTCGTGTCCTTCCCGCCGCAGCCGGTCATCACGTCGGACAACCTCGTCGTGAGCATCGACACGGTCATCTACTTCCAGGTGACCGACCCCAAGTCGGCCGTCTACGAGATCGCCAACTACATCGTCGGTATCGAGCAGCTGACGGTGACGACGCTCCGTAACGTCATCGGCTCGATGGACCTCGAGCAGACGCTCACGAGCCGTGACCAGATCAACGGCCAGCTCCGTGGCGTCCTCGACGACGCGACGGGCCGGTGGGGCATCCGCGTCAACCGCGTCGAGCTCAAGGCGATCGACCCGCCCGCGTCGGTCCAGGGCTCGATGGAGCAGCAGATGCGCGCCGAGCGTGACCGCCGCGCCGCGATCCTCCAGGCCGAGGGTGTCAAGCAGTCCCAGATCCTCACGGCCGAGGGTGAGAAGCAGGCGGCGATCCTCCGCGCCGAGGGTGCGGCTCAGGCCAAGATCCTCGAGGCGGAGGGTGAGTCCCGCGCGATCCTCCAGGTGTTCGACGCGATCCACGAGGGCGACGCGGACCCGAAGCTCCTCGCGTACCAGTACCTCCAGACGCTCCCGCAGATCGCGAACGGTTCGTCGAGCAAGATGTGGCTCGTCCCGACGGAGTTCACGTCGGCCCTCGGCGCCGTCGTCGCCGGTCTGGGCGGAGACGTCCCGACCCCGCCTGCGCCCCCGAGCGGGGACGCGGAGCCGCGCCGTGCGCGTCCGCGCTTCCAGAGCGCGGGTCTCGCCGACCCGGCCGAGGCCCTGGCCGAGGCGCGCCGTCAGGTTCAGGAGGCGA
Source organism: Flavimobilis soli (assembly GCF_002564025.1). Classification (NCBI taxonomy): domain Bacteria; kingdom Bacillati; phylum Actinomycetota; class Actinomycetes; order Micrococcales; family Jonesiaceae; genus Flavimobilis; species Flavimobilis soli. The sequence goes on along the minus strand of NZ_PDJH01000001.1, from coordinate 522,550 downwards.
CGGCGGACGCGACGACGGCGGGGCAGCGCTCCGGCCGTCCGTTCGACCCGAGCGCCGAGGCCGGCCAGCGCCCCGGTGTGCCCGTGCCTCCGCCCGCGACGCCGCCCGTCCAGGGACCGCCTACGCCGCCGGTCGCCCCGTACGGCCCGCCGACGACGAGCGACGGGGAGCCTCCTGCCCCGCAGCAGTGAGCTGACACGTGCGACCCGCGAGGGCGCGCCGCCACCCCGGCGGCGCGCCCTCGCGGCGTCTGCCGCAAAGTCCTCGCGTCACACGTACCGAATCGATTCGATGCCTGTCATCATGGTGCGGTGACCAACCCCCAGACCGTCGCCGCCCCGCTGCGCCGCGACCGGTACACGATCACCACCTACGGCACCTTCGCCGTCTGGGGGTGGTTCCTCTACTCGTTCAGCCCGTCGGTCTCGCTCCTCGCCGAGGACCTCGGCGTCTCGAAGGCCGCCGGCGGTCTGCACGGCACCGCGATGGCGGTCGGTGCCATCTCCGCGTCGTTCTTCACGCCCCGGCTCGTCGCCGCGATCGGCAGGCGCAACGCGGTCGCGCTCGGGCTGCTCGTCGTCGCGGCGGGAGTCGTCGGCCTCGTCGTCGGCCCCGTGCTGGCCGCGACGCTCGCGAGCATGTTCGTCCTCGCCGTCGGCGGCAACGTCGCCGTGTCCGCGTCGCAGGTCGGCATCTCCGACCACCACGGGCCCGCGGCGCCGGCGGCGATCACCGAGGCCAACGGCGTCGGGTCCGGCGTAGGGCTCTTCGCCCCGCTCGCCGTCGGCGCTGCGGTGGGTCTGGGCTGGGGGTGGCGCGCCGCGGTCGTCACGACCGTCGTCCTCGCCGTGCTCGTCGCGTGGGCGACCTCGCGCCTGCCCGACGGCGGGCGTCGCCCGGCCGCAGCGACCGCGCCCGCCGAGACGCCCGAGGACGCCCACGCGGTCGAGGTGCGCGGCGCCGCCGCGCCCGTCAAGGCCCTCGGGCCCGGGTCGGTCTGGTTCCTCACGACCCTCGTCGCCGCCGTCGCCCTCGAGAACGCGACGACCTACTGGTCGACGTCGCTCGTGCTCGAGCGCACCGGGGCCGACGAGAGCATCGCGACCGCGACGACCGCCGGCCTGATCGCCGGCATGACCGCGATGCGGTTCGTCGTCGGGCCGCTCACGCGGCGCTGGCACAGCGCCCACCTGCTCGCGGTCAGCTTCGGCATCTCCGTCGTCGGCTGGGCCGTCCTGTGGACCGCGACGTCGCCCGCGGTCGCCCTCGCCGGCCTCGCCGTCGCCGGCTTCGGCTACGGCGCGCAGTACCCGCTGTCCGTCGCCCTCGTCCTCGGCATCGCACGGGAGGCCGCCGACCGGGCACAGGCCGTCGCGACGTTCACCGGGGGAGCCGCCGTCGGGCTCGCGCCGTTCATCCTCGGCGCTGTCGCCGACGCGGTCGGCATGCACACCGCGTTCCTCGCCGTCCCCGTCCTCGCCGCGCTCGGCGGCGTCGGCGCGGTCCTCGGCTGGCGCCGCGCGCACGCCGCCGCTCTCCTCTGACCGGGATGTCGCACGCACCCGCTGCTGAGAGAATGGCGTGTGCCCACGATCGACGCCCAGCCTGACCTGTCCGACCTCAACCTCGTCGACATCACCGATCCCACGGCGGACGAGCTCGCCGACTACGTCCGGCTGACCGACGTCGCGCTGCGCTCCAAGCACGAGCCGGCCAAGGGCCTCTACATCGCCGAGAGCTCGACCGTCATCCGTCGCGCGATCGCGGCGGGGCACCGCCCGCGCTCGTTCTTCATGGAGCACAAGTGGCTCCCCGGCATGGCCGACGTCCTGCGCCAGTTCCCCGACGTCCCCGTCCATGTCGCCTCCGCCGACGTGCTCGAGTCGGTCACCGGGTTCCACCTGCACCGCGGCGCCCTCGCCGCGATGCACCGGCCGCCGCTCGCGACCGTCGCCGACCTGCTCGCGTCCGCGCGCGGTGGGCTGGGCGCACGCCGCGTCGTCGTGCTCGAGGACATCGTGGACCACACGAACGTCGGCGCGGCCGTGCGCGCGTGCGCGGCGATGGGCGTCGACGCGGTGATCATGACGCCGTCGTGCGCGGACCCGCTCTACCGGCGCGCCGTGCGTGTCTCGATGGGCACCGTCTTCCAGGTGCCGTGGACCCGCTTCGACGCGTGGCCGACGGCGCCGCGCGGCGCCGAGGCGACCGACGGCGTCGACCTGCTGCGCGAGCTCGGTTTCACCGTCGCGGCGCTCGCCCTCGAGGACGACTCGATCAGCCTCGACGCGCTCGAGAGCGACACCCCGGAGAGGCTCGCGCTCGTCTTCGGGACGGAGGGGGACGGCCTCAAGCCGCACACGATCGCGGCGTGCGACGTGACGGTGAAGATCCCGATGGCGGGGGGCGTCGACTCGCTCAACGTCGCCTCCGCGGTCGCTGTCGCGACGTGGGCGACGCGGGTCCGCGACGAGGCCTGAGCCTCAGACCGGGACGCTCGCGTCGACGAACGCGTGGCCTGGTCGCGCGGGCGACGCCGCGACCGCGTCCCAGGCGCGCGCGAGGATGTCGACCGCCTCGTCGAGCACCTCGGGCGCCGCGGTGATCGGGACGCGCAGGTGCCGCTCGAACTCACCGCCCGTCCCGAAACGCGGTCCCGCCGTGATCGCGAGGCCGCGCTCGCGGGCCGCGAGCGCGAGCCGCGAGCTGTAGGCCTCGCCCAGGCCGACCCACAGTGCGAGCCCGCCGTGGACGTGCGGGACGTCCCACGTCGGCAGCCGCTGCGCGAGGAGCGCCGTGAGGTGGTCGCGCGACGCGCGCAGCTGGGCCCGCCGCGTCTCCGCGACATCGGCCAGGTGCGGGAGCGCGTGCAGCAGGACGAGCTGCTCGAGGATCGGCGTGCCGAGGTCGTGGACGTGGCGCGCGGCCACGAGCCGGGCGATCGTCTCGACGTCGGCGCGCACCCAGCCGAGCCTGAGCCCGCCCCAGAGCGTCTTGCCGACGGAACCGATCGTCACGACCTGCGTGCCCTCCGCGGCGTGCCGCGCGAACGGCGTCCAGGGGTCGGGACGGTCGATGTCGAGCTCGGCGGTCGTCTCGTCGACGACCACGACAGCTCCGCTGCGCGCGGCGGCGTGGCAGACGGCGGTGCGCAGCTCGTCGGGCATGATCGCGCCGGTCGGGTTGTGGTGGTCGGGCATGAGGTGCGCGACGGCGGGCCCCGTGGCGACGGCACGCAGGAGCGCGTCGGCGTCCCAGCCCGTGCGTGCGTCGACGGGGACGGCGACGGGGCGCCCGCCGGCCGCGACGAGCGCGTCGAGCGCGTGCGGGTAGGTGGGCATCTCGACGACGGCGCGGTCGCCGGGACGTACGTGCGTGCTCGCGACGAGGCCGATCGCGTGCTGAGCGCCGAGCGTGACCATGATCTGCTCGGGTGCGGTCGGCAGCCCGAGCCCCGTGTAGCGGTCGGCGAGAGCCTGGCGCAGCGCCGGTAGCCCGACGGGGTCGTAGTCGTGGCGCAAGAGGTGCCGGGGCAGGTCGGCAGCCGCGGCCGCTGCGGCGGCCGCGAGCTGCGAGGCCGCCGGCATGGTCGCCTTCGTGAGGTCGAGCGCGGGCACGTCAGGACCGAGGGTGCCGGGGCGGGACCCGGGCGCGTGCAGGAGCGACCCGGACCCGCGACGGCTGCTGAGGAAGCCGTCGGTTCGCAGGGCGGCGTAGGCCTGGGAGACGGTCGTGCGGCTGGCGCCGAGCGTCTGGGCGAGGTCGCGCTCGGACGGCAGGCGGGTGTCGGGCGGGATGCGGCCGTCGATCGCGAGGAGGCGCAGCCGGTCCGCGAGCGCCCGGTAGAGCGGTGTGTCGCTCGGCAGGTCTCGCAGGAGCGGGACGAGGGCGTGCGCGCTCAGGTATCGGTCGCTCATAGGGGCCACCGTACGCGAATTGGCTCCTTGTGGGCAGGCCACTTCCGAGGTGAGATCGAGCCATGAAGATCGACCACGCAGAGACCACGGCCCCGGCGCCCGCCGCGGCCACGCCGGGGATGACGGTGCCGCGCCGCGGCTACCTGCTGCCGCGGCTGGCGCAGCTCGTCGTCGGGCTCACCTTCTTCGGTCTGTCGATCTCCCTCGTCGTGCACGCCGGCCTCGGCGTCTCCCCGTGGGACGTCCTCGCGCAGGGCCTCGCGCTGGCGACCGGGTGGACCTTCGGTCTCGTCACGTGCGCCGTCGGCGCGCTCGTCCTGCTCGCGTGGTGGCCGCTACGCACCCGGCCCGGCCTCGGGACGGTGCTCAACGTCATCATCGTGGGGCTCGCTGCCGACCTCGGCCTCATCCTTCTCGCGCGGCTTCCCGACCCCCTGCCGCTGCCCGTCCGCATCGCGTTCATGGTCGGCGGGATCGTGATCCTCGCCGTCGCGAGCGGCGCCTACCTCGCCGCACGGCTCGGTCCGGGCCCGCGCGACGGCCTCATGACCGGTCTGCACGACCGCTTCGGCTGGCCGATCGCCGTCGCGCGCGCCGTCATCGAGCTGTCCGTGCTCGGTCTCGGCTGGGCGCTCGGCGGGGACGTCGGCATCGGGACGCTCACGTTCGCCCTGCTCGTGGGTCCACTGTGCGGTCTGACGATCCCGTGGTTCGCGGCTCGCGCGCCGTGGCTGCGCGTGTGACAGTATCCGGGTGCGAGACGATCTGCGGACAGTCGGTGTCGAGGAAGAGTTCCTGCTGGTAGGCGACGACGGCACGCCCGTCGCGGTCGCGACGGAGGCGCTCGCGAACACGCCCGCCGACGTCGTCTCCCCGACGGGTGGTACGCCGGGCGGCGGTCTCGAGCACGAGTTCATGCAGGAGCAGATCGAGACCGGCACGCGACCGTGCCGTGACCTCGAGGAGCTCGCCCAGGAGGTGCGCGCCGGTCGCGCCCGCGTCCAGGCGGCGGCCGCCACCGTGGGTGCCCACGCCGTCGCCCTCGCCACGAGCCCCGTCGACGTCGAGCCCACGACCGTCTCGAAGCTGCGCTACATGCGCGCGGCGAGCACGTTCGGGCTCACGGCCGCAGAGCAGCTGACGAGCGGTTGCCACGTGCACGTCTCGGTCGCCGACGACGAGGAGGGCGTCGCCGTCCTCGACCGCATCGGCCCCTGGCTGTCGCCGCTCCTCGCGCTGAGCGCCAACTCGCCGTTCTGGCAGGGCAATGTCAGCGGCTACGAGAGCTTCCGGTCGCAGGTGTGGTCGCGCTGGCCCACGGCCGGCCCCTCGCGGGAGTTCGGCAGCGCTCAGGCGTACCGAGACGCGGTCGCGTCGCTCGTCGCGACCGGTACCGTGCTCGACGACGCGATGATCTACTTCGACGCGCGCCTGTCGCAGCGGTACCCGACAGTCGAGATCCGCGTCGCGGACGTGTGCCTCGACCCGCGCACACCCGTGATCGTCGCCGCGCTCTCACGCGCTCTCGTCGAGACGGCCGCACGTTCCGCGTCCGCGGGCGAGCCGGCTCCGGGGATACCGACGGAGCTGCTGCGCACCGCGTCGTGGCGCGCCGGCCGGTCCGGCCTGTCGGGCGACCTGCTGTCGCCGACGGACATGCGACCGCGCCCGGCTCACGACGTCGTCGGGCAGCTCGTCACGCACGTGCGCGACGCTCTCGTCGACGCGGGCGACCTCGACCTCGTGACCGACCTGCTCGGCGGCCTGTGGTCGACCGGCAACGGCGCGCAGCGCCAGCGGGCATGGTTCGCCGAGGCGGGCGACCCGGCCGAGGTTGTCGCGCGGGCGCGCGCCGTCACGCTCGAGTGAGCCGGTTCGCGGCCGCCCCGCGAGGCGACCGTCGGCACGGCTGTCAGGAGGTGACGGTGCGGCACATGACGAAGTCGTCGTGCGTCTGGCTGCCGACCACCATGTGCTTGGTGCCCACGACCGTGAAGCCGTTCTTCGCGTAGAAGCGCTGGGCGCGCACGTTCTGCTGGTTGACCCCGAGCCACACCGAGCGCACGCTGCGCGCGGCCGCCTCGGCGACGACGGCCTCGACGAGAGCGGACGCCGCGCCCGTGCCGTGGGCGTCCGGGTGCGCGTAGCACTTGCTCAGCATCACCGTGGGGGTCGGCACCTGCCCGTCCGTGGGCGGTGGGGCCTCGGTCCACACGAGCAGCGCGTACGCGATCAGCGGCAGACGTCCGGTCTCGGCACGGCCGTCGTCTCCCTCGGCGGCGCCCGGCTCCGCGACGAGCACCGTCGTCAGCGGGGACAGCAGGTGCTCCGCGAAGTGGGCCGCCGTCAGGTTGCTGCGGCAGAACTCCTCCACGTCACGCGGGTCGCTGCCCGGCGGGCAGGCGAGCGGGAACGTCAGCTGCGCGAGCTCCGCGACCGCGTCCGCGTCGGCGAGGATCGCGCGCCGGACCCGGGCGACCGGGACCTGGAGGTCGGTCATCGCGCGAACGTCGGCGTGAGCACCGCACGCGCGATCGTGTGGAACAGCGCCGTGAACGCGACCTTCGTCGGGCTGTCCTCAGGGTCGAGACCCAGCGTGTCGACGTCGAGCGCGTGCACTGCGAACACGTACCGGTGCGGGCGGTCGCCCGCAGGAGGCGCGGCACCCTCGTAGCCGAACGTGCCGCCGTCGGCCCGGACGTGGAAGGCCGCCCCCGAGAGCATGAGGTCGCTCTCGCCGTCGCCCTGCTCGAGCGACGTCGTCGTCGCCGGGAGGTCGACGACGGTCCAGTGCCAGTAGCCCGCCGGCGTCGGTGCGTCCGGGTCGAAGCACGAGACGACGAAGCCCTGGGTCTCCGCAGGGAAGCCGCTCCACGCGAGGTGGGGCGACGTGCCGCCGCCGTCCGCGGTGTGCAGCAGCGGGAGCGTGCCGCCGTCGACCATGTCGTCGCTCGTCAGGGAGAAGGAGGGGACGGGCGGGAGCGAGGCGTACGGGTCCGGTGCAACGGGTCGCGTGAGGTCCATGCCTCCATCATGCGTCCTCCGCGCGTCAGGGGCGGGGGCGACAGGCGCACCGGTTCTTCGTTGTCAGGAGCGACGCGTATCATCGAACATGTGTTCGATAGCGTGGCGACGGTCCGGGGAGGTGGTGCGCGATGACTGCGCAGGCGACGGTGGCACCGGACCTGGGACGTGCGGCGCGGGCGCTCGCGGCCCTGCGCCAGGCAGAGCATGCCACAGGCGCTCGCCGCGTCGAGATGCCGGACCGCGCGGCCGCCCCGCTCGGCGTCAGGACGCGCGAGCGCCCCGCCCTGCCGGTCCCGCCCGAGCTCTCCGCGCTGCTCCCGCACGGACTGACCCGGGGCAGCGTCACCGAGGTCACCGGGTCGCTCGCGCTCGTCCTGTCGCTGCTCGCCGAGGCGTGCGGGCGCGTCGACGAGCTGGGGGAGGAGCCGTGGGCCGCGGTCGTGGGGCACCCCCGGGTCGGGCTGCTCGCGGCGGCGCACCTCGGCGTCCCGCTCGACCGTCTCGTCCTCGTCCCCGAGCCGGGTGACGGTGCTGCCGCTGCCGTGGCTGCCCTCGTCGACGGGATGGACGTCGTCGTGCTCGGGGACCTCGCGCTCCTCGATGCCGACCGGAGGCGCCTGACGGCGCGCGCACGCGAGCGGGGCACCGTCCTGCTCAGCACCGCGCCGTGGCGCGGGGCGAGCGCGGTGATCCGCGCGACCGGGGTGCGGTGGCGCGGGCTCGGGCAGGGGACCGGCCGGGTCGTCGCCCGCGAGCTCACGGTCGAGCGCGCGGACCGCGTCCGCGCGCGGATCGACGTCGTGCTGCCGTTCGGCGACGAGCCTGTCGCGGTTCCTGCCGCCAGGCCTGCTGCTGCGCACGTCCCGACGGCTGCGCCGCAGGCCTCGCCCGTCGCCGCTGAGCAGCCTGCGCTGAGGCTGGTCGGATGAGCACCCGCACCACGGCCGTGTGGGTGCCCGACTGGCCGGTCGTCGCCGCGGCGACGGCCGCGGACGTGCCCGCGCACCTGCCCGTCGCGGTGCAGGACGCCCACGCCGTCGTCGCGGTAGGTGCCGTCGCCCGGCGTGCCGGGGTCCGCCGCGGCATGCGGCGGCGCCAGGCGCAGGAGGCGTGCCCCGGGCTCGTCCTCCTGCCCGTCGACGAGCTGCGCGACGCCCGCTTCTTCGAGCCCGTCGCCGTCGCCGTCGAACGTGTCGTCGCCGGGCTCGAGGTCGCGCGCCCCGGACTGCTCCTCATGCCCGCGAGCGGGGCCGCCCAGTTCCACGGCTCGGAGGAGGCGCTCGCGGCAGAGATCGTGACGCAGGTCGCGGACGCGACCGGGCACGAGTGCCAGGTGGGCGTCGGCGACGGCATCCTCGCGGCCGTCCTCGCCGCGCGCGAGAACCGCGTCGTCCCGGCAGGGGAGAGCCGCACGTACCTCGCGTCGCGCCCGCTGGGCGACGTCGTGCACGTCGCGATGAGCCGCGACCGCGTCACGCAGGTGCGTGACCTCGTCGACCTGTGGGACCGGCTCGGGCTGCGCAGCGCGAAGGACCTCACCGCGCTCGACCTCGGCGACGTCGCCTCCCGCTTCGGGGAGCCGGGCGTCTGGGCGCACCGCCTCCTCGCCGGGGAGGACCTGCGCCCGCCCGCGCGCCGCAGGCCGGAGGACGACGTCGAGGCGGCGTGCGAGCTCGACCCGCCCGCGTACCGCGTCGACAGCGCGGCCTTCGCCGCGCGCCGGCTCGCCGAGCAGCTGTACGCCGAGCTCGTCGACCGCTCGGCGTCCTGCACCCGCCTGCGCATCTCCGCCCGCACCGAGGACGGCCGTGAGCACGTGCGCACGTGGCGCACCGACGCCGCAGCGCTCGGCGGCCTCACCGTCGGGCGCCTCACCGACCGTGTCCGCTGGCAGCTCGAGGGGTGGCTCGCCGAGGGCGGACGCTCCGAGTCGGCCGACGGCGGCCTCGTCAGGCTCGTGCTGACCGCCGAGGACCTCGTCGACGTCGGCACCCAGCAGGGCGGTCTGTGGGGCGGTGCCGAGGGCGCGCACCTGCGCGCGGCCCGCGCGCTCGAGCGCGTCCAGGGTCTGCTCGGCGCCCGGTCCGTGCTGTCGGTCCGCCTCCAGGGAGGGCGCGGCCCACGCGACCAGGTGCACCTCGTGCCGTGGGGCGAGGAGGACCCGGTCCGCCGCGACACCACGCCACCCTGGCCCGGACGCCTGCCCGACCCGCCCCCGAGCGAGGTGCTCCCCGAGAAGGCCCCGGTGCGGCTCCTCGGCCCGGCGCAGGAGCCCGTGCTCGTCGACCGCCGGCTCGCGATGAGCGCCGCACCGACCCTGCTCGCCCCGGCGCCCGGAGAAGGCGGCGCGGTGTCCGCCGTGCGCGCCTGGGCCGGGCCCTGGCCGCTCGCGCAGCGCTGGTGGCGCGAGGACGGGGAGCGCAGCGTCTACCTCCAGGTCCTCGTCGAGGAACCCGCCGGGACGAGCCGCGCCCTCCTGCTGTCGAGCGCACGCGGGAGCTGGTACGTCGAGGCGAGCTATGACTGAGCACGTGCCCTACGCCGAGCTGCACGCCCACTCGGCGTTCAGCTTCCTCGACGGGGCGAGCCAGCCCGAGGAGCTCGTCGCCGAGGCGGTCCGGCTCGGCCTCGACGCGCTCGCTCTGACCGACCACGACGGGCTCTACGGCGTCGTCCGCTTCGCCGAGGCCGCGCGCCGCGCCGGCCTGCCCACCGTGTTCGGCGCCGAGCTGCACCTGCCCACGACCGAGGACCTGCTGCGCGGCAGCGACGTCCCCGAGGAACCGACCGGCACCCCGGACCCGCGTGCGACCCACCTGCTCGTGCTCGCCCGCGGGCCGCGCGGCTACCGCTCCCTGTCCGCCGCGATCGCCGACGCGCACCTCGCCGGGGGTCGCAAGGGCGTGCCCCGCTTCGACCTCGAGGATCTCGCCGCGCGCGCCGACGGCGACTGGCTCGTGCTCACCGGGTGCCGCAAGGGCGCCGTGCGCCAGGCGCTGCGCGGCGAGGACTGCCCGCAGCCGGCGCACGCGCCAGCGCCCGTGCCGCGCAGGCGGCGCGCCCAGCCGTGCCCCGTGCACGGGACAGAACCCTGCACGACAGCCCGCACCCGCGACGCCCGCCGCGAGCTCGACCGGCTCGTCGACCTCTTCGGGGCCGGCAACGTCGCAGTCGAGATCACTGACGTCGGCGACCCGTACGACGGGGAGCGCAACGACGCGCTCGCCGAGCTCGCCGCTGCCGTGGGCGTGCCGCTCGTCGCGACGGGCAACGTCCACCACGCCCGCCCGCAGGACGGAGAGCTCGCCGCAGCGCTCGCCGCCGTCCGCGCCCGCCGCTCGCTCGACGACATGGACGGCTGGCTCCCTGGCGCCGCGACCGCCCACCTCAGGTCCGGCGCCGAGATGCTCGCCCGGCACAGGGCTCACCCCGAGGCCGTCGCCACCGCCGCACGGCTCGCCGCCGAGTGCGCGTTCGACCTGCACCTCGTCGCGCCCAGCCTGCCGCCCTACCCGGTTCCCGAGGGCCACGACGAGGGGTCCTGGCTGCGCGAGCTCGTCCAGGTCGGCGCGCGGGAGCGGTACGGGCCGCCCGAGGACGAGAAGGTCGCGGGCGCGTGGGCGCAGATCCACCACGAGCTCGACATCATCGAGACGCTGGGCTTCCCCGGCTACTTCCTCATCGTCTACGACATCGTCGAGTTCTGTCGGCGCAACGGCATCCTCGCCCAGGGACGCGGCTCGGCCGCCAACTCGGCCGTCTGCTACGCCCTCGGCATCACCGCGGTCGACGCGGTGCGCCACGGGCTGCTCTTCGAGCGCTTCCTCGCGCCCGAACGCGACGGGCCGCCCGACATCGACGTCGACATCGAGTCCGCGCGTCGCGAGGAGGTCATCCAGCACGTCTACGAGAGGTTCGACCGCCGGCACGCCGCCCAGGTCGCGAACGTCATCTCCTACCGGCCCAAGTCCGCCGTGCGCGACGCCGCTCGCGCCCTCGGGTACGACGTCGGGCAGCAGGACGCCTGGAGCAAGGGGATCGAGCGGTGGGGCACCCTGCGCGGCACCGAGCCCGACAGCCCCTGGTGGACGATCTCCCGCGCCGGGGCTGTCGCCGCCCAGCCCGCCCCCGAGCCCGCCCCCGAGCCCGTCGCCGGGTCCCGGATGAGCGAGGACGGACGCGACGTCGTGCCCGAGCACCGCCCGCCGTCCGTGCAGGAGGAGGGGAAGGTCCCCGAGGCCGTCATCGACCTCGCGGAGAAGATGCTGCGCCTGCCGCGGCACCTCGGCATCCATTCCGGAGGCATGGTCCTGTGCGACCGGCCCGTCGTCGAGGTGTGCCCCGTCGAGTGGGCCCGCATGCCTGGGCGGACCGTGCTGCAGTGGGACAAGGACGACTGCGCCGACGCCGGCCTCGTGAAGTTCGACCTCCTCGGCCTCGGCATGCTCACCGCGCTGCGCATCGCCTTCGAGCACGTCCGCGAGCACGAGGGTGTCGAGCTCACGCTCCACGGCCTGCCCCCCGACGACCCAGGCGTGTACGACCTGCTGTGCGCCGCCGACACGATCGGCGTGTTCCAGGTCGAGTCGCGCGCCCAGATGGCGACCCTCCCGCGGCTGCAGCCACGCACCTTCTACGACATCGTGATCGAGGTCGCGCTCATCCGCCCCGGACCGATCCAGGGCCAGTCCGTGCACCCCTACATCGACCGCGCTCGCGGCCGGCAGCCCGTCACGTACCTCCACCCGCGGCTCGAGAAGTCGCTCGCCAAGACGCTCGGCGTGCCCCTGTTCCAGGAGCAGCTCATGCAGATGGCGATCGACGTCGCGGACTTCACGCCCGCCGAGGCCGACCAGCTGCGCCGCGCGATGGGCTCCAAGCGGTCGACCGAGCGCATGGAGGCGCTGCACGCGCGCCTCATCGACGGGATGGAGGCCAACGGCGTCGCCACGGACGTCGCCGAGCAGATCTACGACAAGCTCAAGGGCTTCGCCGACTTCGGCTTCCCCGAGTCGCACGCCTACTCCTTCGCCTACCTGGTGTACGCGAGCGCCTGGCTCAAGGTGCACCATCCCGCCGCCTTCTACGCGGGGCTGCTCGCCGCGCAGCCCATGGGCTTCTACTCGCCGCAGTCCCTCGTCGCCGACGCCCGCCGCCACGGCGTGACGGTCCTGCGGCCCGACGTCCAGCTCTCCGGGGTGCAGCCCGTCCTCGAGCCGTTGCCCGACGGTGACAGCACCGCGAGGCCCCGCCGGGACCTCGCGGTGCGGCTCGGCCTCGGCGGCGTGCGCGGCGTCCGCGAGAACGTCGCCGAGCGGATCGTCGCGGCCCGCGCCGACGGTCCGTTCCACAGCCTGCGCGACCTCGCCCGCCGGGTCGATCTCACGGTCGCCCACCTCGAGGCGCTCGCGACCGCCGGCGCGCTCGACTGCTTCACCGGCGCCCGGCGCCCCGCCCTGTGGGCCGCGGCCGCCCTCGCCCAGGAAGGCCCCGACACCCTGCCCGGCGTGAGCGTCGGCGTCGAGGCACCCACGCTCCCTGGCATGGACGACGTCGAGACGTCCGTCGCGGACGTCTGGGCGACCGGCATCTCACCCGAGTCCTACCCGACGCAGTTCGTGCGCGAAGGGCTTGACGCCGCCGGCGTCCTCACCGTCGCGGAGGCGACCGTCCACGAGGCCGAGCGGCGCGTCGCCGTCGCCGGGGTCGTCACCCACCGGCAGCGCCCGGGCACCGCACGCGGCGTCACGTTCCTCTCCCTCGAGGACGAGACCGGCCTCCTCAACGTCGTGTGCAGCCCCGGGCTGTGGTCGCGGTTCCGGCAGGTCGCCCGCACGAGCGCAGCGCTCGTCGTCCGCGGCCGGCTCGAGCGGGCCGACGGCGCCACCAACCTCGTCGCCGAGCACCTCGCCCCGCTCTCGCTCCAGGTGCCGACCAGGTCCCGCGACTTCCAGTGACCCGGCGTGCCGCCGGCACGAGCGGGGTGACGATGAGAGAGGTCTCATCCCGCTCTCCCGAAGACGCAACCTCGCCACGGTCTCCTGGAAGCAGGCGCGGCCGACCGGACCGGCCGCACGACGAGAGGAACACCATGACAGCTCGCCAGCACAAGGTCGCAGCAGGAGTCGTCGCGCTCATGACGGCGTCAGCGTCCGCGCTCCTCGCCCTCCCGGCGCAGGCCGCGACACCGACCGCCGCGAAGGTGCCCACCTGCCACGGGCTGCCCGCAACGATCGTCGGCACGTCCGGCGACGACGAGATCGTCGGGACCGCGGGAAGCGACATCATCGTCGGGCTCGCCGGCGACGACGAGATCGACGGCCGCGGCGGCAACGATGTCATCTGCGGCAACAGCGGCGACGACGAGATCGAGGGCGGCGCCGGCAACGACACCATCTTCGGCGGCGCCGGCCACGACGAGATCGACGGGGAGTCCGGCAAGGACAAGCTCTACGGCGGCTCCGGCTGGGACGAGATCGACGGCGGCCGCGGTGCCGACAAGATCTGGGGCGGCGCTGGCAACGACCAGATCGAGGGTGGCTCCGGCAACGACCGCATCTCCGGCGGCTCCGGGTCGGACCACCTCGAGGGTGAGGCGGGCAAGGACAAGATCTGGGGCAAGAGCGGCCAGGACCTCATCGAGGGTGGGCTCGGCGCTGACCGCCTGTCCGGCGGCAAGGGCAAGGACACGGTCTACCGGCGCCACGCCCCGGACCGCGTCGAGGACCGCTGGGAGCGTGCGCACGGCTTCGACGACTGACGAGCCTTCGACGACTGACGAGCCACGAAGCGCGACGGGACCACGAAGTACCGGGGCACGAAGCGCCGGATGTGAAGCACCGGATGTGAAGCACAGGGCCATGGACCACGGGGCCGGGACGACCGAGGGGTCGCTCCGGCCTCGTGCTGTCCCGTGGCACAAGGGACGGACCCTCGTCGACCTCAGGCTGTCGGTGCGTCAGGATGAGAGGGCGGACGGACAACCGGAGGAGCGATCCATGGCGAACGACGACGAGGTGACCCCTGCGGTGGAGGCGGCGAGTGACGCGCTCACGGTCCGCCGCGCGTTCGGCGAGCCGTACCAGGTCGACGGCGCGACCGTGATTCCTGTCGCGAAGGTTCTCGGCGGTGGCGGGCAAGGACACGGGCACGGCGGCGGCTCCGCGCCAGACCGCCCTCGCAGAGGCTCGACGGCCACCAACGACGGCGCGAGCACGGCCCGCTCGGCGGAAGCCTCCGGCGGCGGGGGCGGCTTCGGCGTCCGCGTCCGTCCCGTCGGTGCGTACGTCGTCAGCGGGGGCGCGGTCACGTGGCGCCCCGCCCTCGACCTCAACCGTGTGATCCTCGCCGGACAGGTGACGTCCGTCGTCGTGGCGCTCGCGGCGATCGCCGCCCTGCGCGCCCGCCGTCGGTGACGAGGACGAAGGCGCACGGACGGTGAGGGTGCTGGGATCGAAGGTCGCGGCCCGCCTGCGTCGCAGGCGACGCGACGTGGGCGACGACGCGCTCCCGGTGATCGCCGAACCTGTCTCGGACCCGGACGACGGCGGTCTCGTCGATCTCGAGCCGGGACCGGTGCCGGACGACGCCGGCCCGGTCGACCTCGCACCGCCGCCGCCCGTGCCTGCGCCGACAGAGGCACAGCTGCGGCGTGCTGTCGGAGCCGTCGTCGCGGCGTCGGCCGGTGACGCGCTCGGCGCGGGGTACGTCGGCAGCGGACCGCTCGGGCCGACCGCCCCTGTGACGATGATCGCGTCGTCCGGCGAGGAGCCGGGGGAGTGGAGCGGGGCGACGGAGCTCGCGACCCCCGTCCTCGAGGTGCTCGCGCGCGGCGGTGACGTCCTCGACAGCCGCGAGCAGGACACGATCGTCATGTCGTGGCTCGACGTGCTGCACGGCGGCCAGCCGCTCGACCCTGCGACGACGGCCGTGCTGCGTCTCGTCTCAGAACAGCTCGAGAGGTCGCCCGGGCTGCCTGCCGCGCAGTGCGCCCGACGCAACGCGCGGCGTCGGCACGAGCGCGAGCGCGGACCCGTCACGAGCGCCTGCATCGTGCCTGCTGCGGCCGCGGCGCTCGGCTTCCTCGGGCCCGAGGACGCGCCCCGCCTCACGCGGGCGGTCAAGATGCTGGTCACGACTCTCCACGGCAGCCCGGAGGCCCTCGCTCCCGCGATGCTGTGGGCGCACTCGGTCCGATCGGTGATCCTCGACGGCCCGGCCCCGCTCGACGACAGCCTCACGCACGTGCCTGGGCACCTGCGCAGGCGCTGGGAGGACCACGTCGCGGAGGCGGCGAGCGCGTCGCCGACCTTGTTCGAGAACGACGGTCTCGCGGTCGAGGCCGTCCAGGTCGCGTGGGCGGCGATCGTGTCGACGGCGAACGACCGGGGCGGCACGCACCTCGAGCGGGCGCTCGTGGCAGCGGTCCGGGCCGGCGGCGACACGGCGACGACGGGCTGGGTCACGGGCGCGCTCGCCGGGGCGCACTACGGCGCGTCGGCGCTGCCGGACGACTGGGGGGACCTGATCCACGGCCGGCTGGGGCGCAGCGGCGCCGACCTGGCGAGGCTTGCGAAGCAGGCCGTGCTCGCAAGCCACGAGCGCGCGGTGTCGCGCCTCGCGGGCCTCGACCAGGCCGAGGCGGAGGGCGGGGAAGCCGGGTGAACGTGACGTACGACACGTGCTGCCTCGCGTTCGTCCCGGGAACGACGAAGGCCCAGGATCCGTGGATCCTGGGCCTTCTGCGGTGTCCGGAGGGGGACTTGAACCCCCACGCCCGATAAAGGGCACTAGCACCTCAAGCTAGCGCGTCTGCCATTCCGCCACCCGGACGAGTGGAACCTTCTGGGCCTTGGCCCGTCTGGCTGCGGGAAGAAACATAGCACGGCTGGAGCCCGAAGTTCACATCGGCAGGAACACGGGCCTCCCGACACCCGATTGGCGGCCCGAGCGGCGACGAGCGCCCGGGCAGGTGGGCGGCGTCCGTGATCCTTCAGGGCGTGCTCAGCGATCTGCCAGGTCCCCGGCGGGGCACCGTCGACCTGGGACTGTGCATCGTGGACAATGGTCGGATGATGACCGACGAGCGGAGCCTCCGCGAGCCGACGGAGGCCGGTGCCCCCAGGGTGCTCGCCGACGAAGAGCTCGACCGCATCGCGGCGATCGCTGCTTCCGTCTCGGGTGCGGACGCGGGCGTCGTGGCGCTCGAGACCCCTGCTGGCTATGCGCTCCCTGGCCTCTACGGCCTGAGGGAGTCGCTCGCCACGACGCGCGAGGTCACCGTCGAGGCCGCGATGACCGACGCCGTGGTGCGCACCGCCGCACCCCAGGTCGTCAACGACGCCGAGGCCGACGAGAACCTGGCGCGACGCGGGTGGGCCCAGTACTGGGGCTTCCGCTCGTACGCCGGGGTCCCGGTGCGTGACGTCCACGGGCACGTCGTCGGCGCGTTGAGCATCATGTCGCGCGAGCCGCGCGACTTCGACAACACGACGGTCGCCCGCCTCACCGAGCTTGCCGCCGTCTGCTCCGCCCGCGTCGTCGCGCGCGAGATCCTCGAGCGCCTCAGCACGGCCGAGCGCAGCGCGAGCACGGTCGACCGCATCAACCGCGTGCTCCTCACCTTCAGCGAGGGGCTCGGTGCGACCGCGACGGCCCAGGACGTCGCGCGGGTCGTGACCGAGCTCGCGAGCGCGCAGCTCGACACCGCGTACAGCGCGGTGGTCGTCCAGGTCGACGGCCGCTTCGACGCTGTCGAGGGCTCGCACCTCCCCGAGGACCTCCCGATGGAGTACTCGGAGCTGCAGCCTGCGGCGGACCACCCGGGTCCGCACTCCGTGGCGGACGGCCAGGCGCGCTTCTACCCGACGCGCGCCGAGCTCGTCCAGGAGTACCCGCACCTGTCGGGGCACACGTCCGCGAACGTGGACGGCGAGGTCTACCTGCCGTTCCGTGTCGAGCGGGCCGACGACGCGCCGCTCGACGGGTGGCTGTGGCTCGGTTGGTCGGACGAGCACGTCACGACGCCGCAGACCCAGCGCATGAAGCGCGCGGTGACGACGTACGTCGCACGCGCGCTCGAGCGTGCCGAGCTGCTCGCTGCCCGCGCTGCCGTCGCCTACACGCTCCAGTCCGCGCTGCTCACGAAGCTGCCCGAGGTCCCCGGCCTCGAGCTCGCCGCGCGGTACATCCCTGCGAGCCGCGGCGAGCAGGCCGGCGGTGACTGGTACGACGCGATCCACGTGCACGGCGCGACGACGCTGATCATCGGCGACGTCGTCGGGCACAACATCGCTGCAGCCGCCCAGATGGGCAACCTGCGGTCCATGCTGCGCGGTTTCGTCGCCGACGCGCTCGAGGCGCCGTCGCGGCTGCTCAACCGGCTCGACGACGCGAACCTCCGCCTGTCGACGCGAACGATGGCGACCGCCGCCGTCGCGCAGGTCACGCCGCCCTTCGTCGAGGGCGGCCCCGCCCGCGTCGTGTGGTCGAGCGCCGGGCACCTCTCGCCCGTCGTCGTCGGGCCCGAGGGCGACGTCAAGGTGCTCGACGGCCGCTCCGACCTGATGCTCGGCGTCGCGCCGGGTGCGACGCGCGCCGACCACGAGCACGTCCTCGAGCACGGGGCGACGATGCTGCTGTTCACCGACGGTCTCGTCGAGCGACGCGGCCGCCCGATGGCGAGCTCGCTCCTGCAGCTCGCGGAGATCTTGTCCGACCTCGCGCAGGCGCCGCTCGAGCACCTCGTCGCGGACATGGTCGAGCGCATGGGCGCGGCGAGCGAGCGCGACGACGTCGCCGTCCTGGCGGTCCGGCTCGTCTGACGCTGAGCGGGTGAGGGCGGTGTCAGACTGTCCCGGTGACAGCGCCGAGCCTCGACCCTGACAACCCGTTCGCGGCTCCGTCGAGCCTGCCGTACGGCCTGCCCGACTTCGCGCGCACCCGCGTCGAGCACATCGCTGCCGCGGTGCGCGTCGGCATCGCCCAGGAGGTCGCCGAGGTCGAGGCGATCGCCGCCGAGACGACGCCCGCGACGGTCGAGAACGTGCTCGACGCCCTCGAGGCGACGGGCGACCTGCTCGACCGGGCGCTCACCGTCATGTCGACGCTCCTCGACGCGGACCCGAGCCCGGAGCTCGAAGACCTCGAGGACGAGCTCACCGCCGAGCTCTCCGCGCACGACGACGCGATGGCGATGCACGCGGGCGTCCACGTGCGGCTCGTCGAGCTCGGCGACCGCGTGGCGCGGGGCGAGGTCGAGATCGACGCGGCAGGACGGCGGCTGCTCGACGAGCGGTTGCGCGACGTCCGACGGTCCGGCGCGGACCTGCCGACCGAGCAGCGCGACGAGCTCCGACGCATCAACGCGCGGCTCGCCGAGCTCGAGTCGGCGTTCTCGCGGGCGGTCGTCGCGGCGTCGAACGCCGCCGGCGTGCGCGTCTCGGACCCGGCCCGGCTCGTCGGCCTGACCGAGGACGAGGTTGCGTCCGCCCGCGCCGCGGCCGAGGACGCGGGTCTTGAGGGCTACCTCCTCGAGCTCGGCTCGCCGACGCAGCAGGAGGTGCAGGCGAGGCTCGCGGACCGCGGGCTTCGCGAGGAGGTGCACCGCGCCGCGACGACCCGCGGCGCCTCGGGTCAGCACGACACCCGCCCGCTCGTCGTCGAGATCGCACGGTTGCGCTCCCGCCGGGCCGCGCTGCTCGGGTTCCGTGACCACGCGACGTACGTCACGCAGGTCGTGACGGCCGGCACGCCGGACCGCGTCCGGGAGCTGCTCGCCCCGCTCGTCCCCCGTGCGGTCGCGAACGCCCAGACCGAGCTCGAGGCCGTGCAGGAGGTGCTCGATGCCGCCGACGGCCCCGTCGCGCCGTGGGACGTCACGTGGGCGACCCAACGGCTGCGGCTCGCGCGGTACGCGATCGACGACGCCGTGCTGCGTCCTTACCTCGAGCTCGACCGCGTCCTCGAGCACGGCGTGTTCGCGGCGGCGACCGCGCTCTACGGCCTCACGTTCCACGCGCGCCCCGACCTGCAGGGCTACCACCCCGAGGTGCGCGTCTGGGAGGTGAAGCACGACGACGGGACCGGGCTCGGGCTGTTCCTCGGCGACTTCCTCGCGCGCCCGACCAAGCAGGGCGGCGCGTGGTGCACGACCCTCGTCGACCAGTCGCACCTGACAGGCGCGCGACCGGTCGTCCTCACCGTGCTCAACGTCGCCCGGCCTGCGCCCGGCCAGCCGACGCTCATGACCTGGGACGACGTCGTCACGGCGTTCCACGAGGCGGGGCACGCGCTCCACGCGCTGCTCTCCGACGTGCGCCGCCCGTCGCAGTCCGGGACGGAGGTGCCGCAGGACGTCGTGGAGGTTCCCTCGCAGGTCAACGAGACGTGGGCGTGGGACCCGGCGCTGCTGCGCCGCTATGCGGTGCACCACGCGAGCGGCGTGCCGCTCCCGGACGACATGATCGACCGGCTGCGCCGCGCGCAGCAGCACGGTCAGGGCGTCGCGACGACGGAGATGCTCGCTGCGACGTTCCTCGATCTCGCCTGGCACTCGATGACGGAGAGCGAGCTCGAGGCGGCGCTCCCGGGCGGGGCGCGCGACGTCGAGCGGTTCGAGCAGGCAGCGCTCGCCGCCGTCGGCCTCGACGTGCCGTGCGTGCCGCCGCGCTACCGCTCGACGTACTTCGCGCACGTCTTCGGCGGTGGCTACGACGCGGCCTACTACGCCTACCTCTGGTCCGAGGTGCTCGGTGCGGACCTCGTCGAGTGGTTCCACGAGAACGGCGGGCTGGGCCGCGAGACGGGAGAGGTCTTCCGACGCGAGCTCCTCGCCGTCGGGGGCTGCGTCGAACCGATGGTCGCGTTCGAGCGGCTCCGCGGGCGACCCGCGTCGCCGGCCGCGCTGCTCGCCCGGCGCGGCCTCGCCTGACGGCTCCCGGACGGTTCCCGCCGCGGTCGCCCGCGCCCGGTAGCGTGGGGCGCATGACCTCCCAGCACGTCCCCGCCGCCCCCTCCGTCGTCCCTCAGGCCGAGGACGAGGTGGTGACGATCTGCCGTGAGCTGCTGCGCATCGACACGTCGAACTACGGCGACGGCTCGGGGCCTGGCGAGCGCACGGCGGCCGAGTACGTCCAGGGGCTCCTCGAGGAGGTCGGCCTCGAGACGACGTTCTTCGAGTCCGCACCCCGGCGGGCGAGCGTCGTCGCGCGCCTCGAGGGCGCCGACCCCACGCGCCCCGCGCTCGTGCTGCACGGCCACACCGACGTCGTGCCCGCGCACGCGCCCGACTGGACGGTCGACCCGTTCTCGGGGGAGGAGATCGACGGCATGCTGTGGGGTCGCGGCGCCGTCGACATGAAGGACATGGACGCGATGATCCTCGCGGTCGTGCGACAGATGGTGCGCGAGGGACGCAAGCCTGCGCGTGACGTCGTGCTCGCGTTCTTCGCGGACGAGGAGGCGGGCGGCCCGTTGGGCGCGGGGTGGGCGGTCGACAACCGCCCCGAGCTGTTCGAGGGGGCGACCGAGGCGATCAGCGAGGTCGGCGGTTTCTCGGTCGAGCTCGGCGGACGGCGCGCGTACCTCCTGCAGACCGCCGAGAAGGGGCTCGGCTGGCTGCGGCTCGTCGCAGACGGTCGCGCCGGGCACGGCTCGCAGATCAACCCCGACAACGCCGTCGCGCACCTCGCCGGCGCCGTCGCACGGATCGCGGCGCACCCGTGGCCGCTCACGCTCACGCCTACCGTCCAGGCGCTCCTGCGCGGCGTCGCCGACCTCACGGGCCTGCGCTACGACGTCGAAGACCCGCACGTGATCGACGAGCTCGTCGCGGCCCTCGGTTCGACGAGCCGCTTCGTGGGCGCGACGCTGCGCAACACCGCGACCCCGACCCAGCTCGACGCCGGGTACAAGGCCAACGTCGTGCCGGGCACCGCGACCGCGGTGCTCGACACGCGCTTCCTCCCTGCTGAGCGGGACTCGATGCGGGCCGTCCTCGAGGACCTCGCCGGCCCGCACGTGCGGATCGAGACGATCCACGAGGACATCGGCCTCGAGGCGCCGATCACCGGCGCGCTCGTGGACCGCATGGTCGACGCAGTCCTCGCCGAGGACCCGGGCGCCGTCGTGCTGCCCTACATGCTCTCCGCCGGCACCGACAACAAGTCGCTCGCGCGCCTCGGCATCACGGGCTACGGCTTCGCGCCGCTGCAGCTGCCGCCCGAGCTCGACTTCGCGGGGATGTTCCACGGCGTCGACGAGCGTGTGCCCGTCAGCGCCCTGCGCTTCGGCGTCCGGGTCCTCGACCGGCTGCTCGCCCAGGGCTGACGGGCCTGGCGGGCGCGGCCCTTCCCGGCGCCGGGCGTCTCAGTCGAAGATGCCCAGCGTGTTGCGCGCCCGGATGATCCGACGCCGCAGCATGACCCGACGCTCCCCACCGACGTAGAGGCTCGACGTCGCGAGCTCCCACCTGCCGTACTCGGCCTCTTCCGCGAGCATGCGGGCGGCGTCGTGGCGCGAGACGTCGCGCGCGATCGACACGGTGCGGTACTCGTACTCCCCGTGGCGGGGGACAGGCGTGCGGCGGTCGGAGCGAGCGGTCATCGGGCAGTTCCTCCCGGTCGGCGGTTCGGTCGGACAGCGGCGGGACGACCCGCCGACTGCCATTGTGCACGCGAGAGGGATACCGTTGCTGCCATGACCGTCGAACCACGCGCTGCACTTGACCGTCTCGTCGCCGCCTTCGAGGCCCACCTGAGCGCGATCGTCGGCCGTCGTGGGGATGACGACCCTGCGGTCGACGAGGCGTACTACGTCCTCGCGGACGCCTTCGACGTCTACGACGAGGCGATCGCCTCGACGTACGGCGAGGCGCTCCCGTTCTACGTCGCCGAGGAGGACGACGAGGACGACGACGATGACGAGGACGACGAGGACGACCTCGACGACGAGGACCTGGACGACATCGACGAGGACGACCTCGACGACGACGAGCTCGAGGGACTGTCCGAGGACGAGGTCGAGGAGCTCGCGAAGCGCGAGCGGTGACCTGTCCGCGAGCGCCTGGTCAGCGGCGCTCGGGGTAGCCGGTCGCCGGGGCGCTGACCTCGTCGAGCGCGGCGCCGACCTCCGGTGGCAGCTCGAGATCGAGAGCAGCGAGCGACGTGCGGAGCTGACCCGGCGTGCGGGCACCGACGAGGGCGCTCGAGACGCCGGGGCGGGCCCGCAGCCACGCGAGGGACACCTCGAGCACCGAGCGGCCGAGGCCCTCGGCAGCGATCGCGACGGCCTCGACGATCGCGCTCGACTCCTGGTCGAGGTACGGCTGCACGAACCCCGACAGATGGGTCGACGCCGCCCGCGAGTCGGCGGGGATCGTGCGCCGGTACTTGCCGGTCAGTACACCGCGCCCGAGCGGCGACCATGCGACGAGGCCTGACCCGAGGGCGAGAGCCGCGGGCACGACCTCGCGCTCGACGCCGCGCTCGAGCAGCGAGTACTCCATCTCGACGGCCGCGAGCTCGAGGCCGGCCTGCTCGAGGAGGGTCGCGGCGCGGGCCTGCTGCCAGGCCGCGTGGTTCGAGAGGCCCACGTAGCGTGCGCGGCCCGAGTCGACGGCTCGCTGCAGCGCCGAGAGCGTCTCCTCGAGCGGGGTGCGCGGGTCGGGGTTCTGCACGAGGAAGAGGTCGACGTGGTCGGTCCCGAGACGCTGCAGCGAGGCGTCGAGCGATCCGAGGACCGCGCCCCGGGACGCGTCGAGCATGTTCCCGCGGGACGTCGAGCGGACGCCGGCCTTGGTGCAGATGACGACGTCCTCGCGGCGCACCTCGGTCAGCAGGCTGCCGACGACCTCCTCACTCGCGCCGTCGGCGTACGACGCCGACGTGTCAATGAGAGTGCCGCCCGCGTCGAGGAAGTCCCGGAACTGCTCCGCCGCGTCGATCTCGTCGGTGTCCCGCCCCCATGTCATCGTCCCGAGCCCGAGCTCGGAGACGCGCATCCCGGTCGTGCCCAGCTGCCGCAGCTCCATGCGGGCAGGTTACCTGGCGGGACGGGCCGGGTCGGCGCAGGCGCGGCGGCGTCGGCACGCGGTCGCCACATGATCCGCACGGGACACCCGGGCCCGGCCGGTCGCCCCGTCCGGGCCGACCCGTAGAGTGTCCGCTTGTGAATGTCTGGGAAGCGATCGTCCTCGGCCTCGTCCAGGGCCTCACCGAGTTCTTGCCGATCTCGTCGTCGGCGCACCTGCGCATCGTCGGCGAGCTGATGTCGTCCGACCCGGGCGCCGCGTTCACCGCGATCACGCAGATCGGCACCGAGCTCGCGGTCGTCATGTACTTCCGCAAGGACATCGTCCGGATCTGCGTCGCGTGGTGGCGCGCGCTGACGGGCGCGCACGGCACCGGCTGGCGGGAGCGCCTCGGCGCGGGCGACCCGGACGCGCGCATGGCGTGGTGGATCGCGCTCGGCTCCGTGCCGATCGTCGTCGGCGGGCTGTTCCTCGAGGACGCGATCGACGAGACGTTCCGCAACCTCTACCTCACCGCGCTCACGCTCGCGGTGTTCGGCGTCCTGCTGGGCGTCGCCGACCGCTTCGCGCGGCAGGAGCGGACCCTCGACACGATCGGCCCCCGCCACGCGGTCCTGTTCGGCATCGCGCAGGCGATGGCCCTCGTCCCGGGCGTCTCGCGCTCGGGCGGGACGATCACCATGGGGCGCCTGCTCGGATACACCCGTGAGGCGGCCGCCCGCTACTCGTTCCTCCTGGCGATCCCCGCGGTGCTCGGCTCGGGCTTCTACAAGCTCGTCAGCTCGTTCGACGAGCTCGGGACGCCGGGCACGCCGGGGCTCCTGCCGATCCTCGTCGCGACCGTGACGGCGTTCGTCGTCGGCTACGTCGTCATCATCTGGTTCCTCAAGCTCGTGTCGACGCGTTCCTACCTGCCGTTCGTCGTCTACCGCCTGGCTCTCGCCGTGGTCGTCGTGATCCTGCTCGGCGCAGGTGTCGTGACGGCGAACGGCGTCGCCTAGCAGCCGCCCGTGGCGAGCGGCCGGGCGCCGCTCGCCCGCTAGGCTGGGGCGGTGCACGCCTGGCCCAGACCGCAGATCCCTGTCCTCCCCGACGCCGACGGCGTGATGCCGTCGCTCGTCGACTCGTCGACCGGCGAGCGTGTCCAGCCCGTGCCGGGCGACAGCGCCGGCCTGTACGTCTGCGGCATCACGCCGTACGACGCGACGCACATCGGCCACGCCGCGACCTACGTCTCGTTCGACCTGCTCGTGCGTGCCTGGCTCGACGCCGGTCGCACGGTCACCTACGTGTCGAACGTGACCGACGTCGACGACCCGCTGCTCGAGCGCGCGAACGCGACGGGCGTGGACTGGCGCGACCTGGCGCGCGACCAGATCGCCCTGTTCGCCGCCGACATGACGGCGCTCGGCGTCGTCCCGCCGGACGTGTACCTCGGTGCCGTCGAGACGGTCCCGCAGGTCGTCGACGCCGTCGAGCGGCTCGTCGCGGCGGGCGCCGCGTACCGCGTCCCGAACGAGCCGGGCGCGGGCGGGGACCAGCCTGACCTGGGCGACGTGTATGCCGACGTGAGCGTCGACCCGTCCTTCGGTGACGTCGCGCGGCTCGACCGCGATGAGATGACCGCGCTGTTCCGCGAGCGTGGCGGCGACCCGGAGCGCGTCGGGAAGCGCGACCCGCTCGACCCGCTGCTGTGGCGACGGGAGCGCCCGGGCGAGCCGGCATGGGACGGCGGGAGCCTCGGCACCGGCCGGCCGGGCTGGCACGTCGAGTGCGCCGTGATCGCCCGCCAGGGGCTCGGCAGCGGGTTCCACGTGCAGGGCGGCGGCGTCGACCTGCTGTTCCCGCACCACGAGATGAGCACGTCGCACCTGCGCCTCCTCGCGGACGGCGAGCGCGCGACGGCGCACCTGCACGTCGGCCTCGTCTCCTACCAGGGCGAGAAGATGAGCAAGTCCCGCGGCAACCTCGTGCTCGTGTCGCGCCTGCTCGAGCAGGGCGTCGACCCGATGGCGATCCGGCTCGCGCTCCTCGACCACCACTACCGCTCGGAGTGGGAGTGGTTCGACGACGACCTCGTGCGCGCACAGATGCGCCTCGCGCGCTGGCGTGAGGCCGTGTCGGGCAACGGAGGTCCCGAGGCTGCGACGACGCTCGCGGCGATGCGTGCGGCCCTGCGTGACGATCTCGACGCCCCGACCGCGCTGCGTGCCGTCGACGCGTGGGCCGAGCGTGCGGTGACGGAGTCGAGCCGTGACGACGTCGTCGTCCACGAGGGTGCGCCCGGCGTGATCGCCCGTGGTGTCAACGCGCTCCTGGGCGTGCGGATCTGACGTCGGACGTGCCGGAGCGGCACCGCTCGCCGGGGCCTGCAGACGACTGAGCGGGGCCGGGCACAGCCCGGCCCCGCTCTGCGTGCGGGTCAGCCGACCTGCGGGATGATCTGCGACGCGACGAGCTCGAGGTGGTCGAGGTCGTGCAGGTCCAGGACCTGCAGGTAGAGGCGCTCGACGCCCGACTCGCGCAGGGCACCGATCGTCGCGACGGCCTCGCTCACCGTCCCGGCGACACCGTTGCGCCGCAGCTCCTCGGGCTCGCGGCCGATCGCCGCGGCACGGGAGCGCACCTGAGCCTCGTCGGTGCCGACGCACAGGACGAGCGCAGCCGAGCGCTTGAGGGTGGACACGTCGCGGCCAGCGGCCTCGCACGCCGCGTTCACGACGTCGAACCGCTCACGGATCGTGTCCTTCGCGGGGAACGCCTGGTTGTACTCGGTCGCGAAGCGCGCGGCGAGCGCCGGCGTCTTCGACGGGCCGCCACCACCGATGATGATCGGCACGCCCGCGCGCCCGGGGTGCAGCGGGTCGTGCTGGACCGGCTTGGGCAGCGCGGGGGAGTCCTCGAGCGTGTAGACCTCACCCTCGTGCGAGAACGTCTCGTCGAGCGGCGTGCCCCACAGGCCGGTGAGGATCTCGAGCTGCTCGGTGAGCATCCCGAACCGCTTGGCCGGGAAGGGGATCCCGTACGCCTCGTGCTCCCGCGTGAACCAGCCGGCACCGAGGCCGAGCTCGACACGCCCGCCGGACATCTGGTCGACCTGCGCGACCTGGATCGCCAGGACGCCCGGGTGGCGGAACGTGGCGGACGTCACGAGCGTCCCGAGGCGGATCGTGCTCGTCTCGCGGGCGAGACCGGCGAGGGTCGTCCACGAGTCCGTCGGTCCGGGCAGGCCGGAGCCGTCGCCCATGCGCAGGTAGTGGTCAGAACGGAAGAAGGCGTCGAAGCCCAGGTCCTCGGCGGCGCGGGCCACCGCGAGCTGGTCGTCGTACGACGCGCCCTGCTGAGGTTCGGTGAAGATGCGGAAGTCCATGTCACCAAGCCTCGCACGGCCAGCGTGCGCGCCGTCGCCGGTCAGGCCTCCGGGCCTGCGTCCTCGCGCCCGTCGGCGCCCGGCTCGTCCGGTCCGTCCGCCTCGGGCGCGGCCGGCACTTCGGTGTCCGGGGAGGAGGGGCCGGCGACGTTCCCGCGGGGCGTCCCCGCGTGCCCGCCGCCGTCCTTCGACCCCGGCCGTCCACGCCGAGCCTCGCCAGGCTGGTCGCCGCGCTCGCGGCGGCGCAGGTAGCGCTCGAACTCGCGCGCGATCGCCTCTCCTGACGCCTCGGGCAGCTCGACCGTGTCCTTCGCCTGCTCGAGCTGCGCGACGTACTGGGCGATCTCCTCGTCCTCCTCGGCGAGCTCGTCGACGCCGTGCTCCCAGGCTCGCGCGTCGTCGACGAGGTCGCCGAGCGGCACGTGGACGCCGATCAGGTCCTCGAGCTTCACGACGAGCGCGAGCGTGGCCTTGGGCGAAGGCGGGTGCGCGACGTAGTGCGGCACGGCCGCCCACAGGGACAGCGCGCGCATCCCACCCTCCTGGGCGGAGTGCTGGAGCACCCCGACGATCCCGGTAGGGCCCTCGTACGAGCTCTGCTCGACGCCGAGGAGCGCCTGCACCGCCGGGTCCTCGGACGTCGCCGAGACCGGGATGGGCCGGGTGTGCGGGACGTCGGCGAGCAGACCCCCGACGGTGATGACCGTGCGGACACCGAGCCTCGTGGCGATGCCGAGCAGCTCCTTGCAGTAGGTGCGCCACCGCATCGACGGCTCGATACCGTGCACGAGCACGAAGCGGCGGCCGTCGAGCTCGGCGACGCTGACCGTCGTCGTCGGCCACGTCAGCACGCGCCGCCCGTCGTCGTCGGTCGACACGACGGGACGGTTGACCTGGAAGTCGTGGTAGTCCTCCGGGTCGAGCTCGTCGACCTTGTGGCCGCCGAGCACCTCCGTGAGGTGCAGGACGGCGGAGGTCGCCGCGCTGCCGGCATCGTTCCAGCCCTCGAACGCGGCGATCATCACGGCCCCGTGGTCGGGGCCGGTCGTGTTCTCGCTGGCAGGCGAGCCGTCGATCGCGGGCGTCAGGTCACCGAGGTCGTCGGGGAGTTCCGGGAGGATCGGTTCGTCCATCTCTCCAGCCTATTGCGTCCGGACGGACAGGCTCGTCGGATGGGGCACGATGGAGGCATGCCTTCTTCCTTCTCCCAGCAGACGTGCGCCCCCGTCGACCCCGTGTCGGGGCGCGCGCTGCCCGCCGCCGTCCTGTGGGACATGGACGGCACGCTGATCGACACCGAGCCCTACTGGATCGCCGCGGAGACGGCCCTCGTCGTCGAGTCCGGCGGGACGTGGACCCACGAGGACGCGCTCTCGCTCGTCGGCTCGGACCTGCTCGCGGCGGCTCGCGTGCTCCAGGAGCGTGGCGGTGTCCGGCTCGAGCGCGCGGAGATCGTCGAGCGCCTCGTCGCCTCCGTGAGCGACGAGATGTCGCGCGAGATGCCGTGGCGCCCCGGCGCGCGGGAGGTCCTCGAGCGGCTGCGCGAGGCGGGCGTGCCGTGCGCGCTCGTGACGATGTCCTACCAGGTGCTCGGTGAGCGTCTCGTGGCGGCCGTCCCGGCCGGGACGTTCGCCGCCGTCGTGACGGGTGACCAGGTGACCCGCGGCAAGCCGGACCCGGAGCCGTACCTCGTCGCCGCCGCGCGCCTCGGCGTCGACCCTGCGTCCTGCGTCGCGTTCGAGGACTCGCCGCCCGGGCTCGCGTCCGCGACCGCGTCGGGCGCCCGGGTCGTGGGCGTGCAGTCGGTCCTGCCGCTGCCGCAGCGCGCGGACCTCAGCCGGGTGCCGAACCTCGAGCCCGTCGACCTGTCGATGATCGCGGCCGTCGCCGCGGGGGAGACCTTCGACCTGCTGGCCGACGGCTGACGCGCTCCGCCCAGGCGGGAGCGCTCAGGCCAGACCGAGGTTGAGACGGATCGCCCCTTCGGGGATCTCGGGGACCTGACCGCCGAACGCGGGGCACAGCGACCGGTGCGCGCACCAGTCGCACAGGCGCGACCTGCTCGGGCGGAAGTCCTCCGCCTCCGCGTCCCGCACGATCGACGACCACACGGAGCGGATGCGCGTCTCGGTGCGTTCGAGGTCGCCGGTCGTCGGGGCCGAGCGGAGCACCTGCCCGTCACCGAGGTACATGAGCTGCAGCATCGCGGGCAGCGTCTCGCGCGTGCGCCACACGACGAGACCGTAGAACCGCATCTGGAACGCCGCCGACCCGCCGTACTGGGGCCGGGGCGCCTTGCCCGTCTTGTAGTCGACGATCCGCACCGCGCCGTCGGGCGCGACGTCGACGCGGTCGACGATGCCCCGCAGCCGCGGCCCGTCCTCGAGCTCGACCTCGACGAGGAGCTCGCGGGCGCGAGGCTCGAGCCGGTTCGGGTCCTCGAGCGTGAAGTACGTGTCGATCAGGGAGCCGGCCGTGCCGAGCCACCGCTGCGCCTCGTCCGCGTCGGCGAACATCGTCGAGTACTCGGGCCGCTCCTGCAGCAGGCGGTCCCACGCCCCGGGCACGAGCGAGTGCGCGGCCGCGGCGGTGCGCTCACCCGCGGGAGCGTCGAACAGGTCCTCGAGCACCGCGTGCACGAGCGTGCCGCGCGCTGCGGCCTGGCTCGGCGGCTCGGGGAGCCGGTCGACCGTCCGGAACCGGAACAGCAGCGGGCACTGGACGTAGTCGTTCGTGCGCGACGGCGAGAGCGCAGGAGCGCGCCGCGGCCTGCCCGGCTCGCCGGGCGCACCGCCGTCCGTCGCAACCCCGGGGGCGGCGGCGGGAACGGCAGGGACGGCAGCCAGGATCTGTTCGGTCACCCGTCCAGGGTAGGCGGGGGGACCGACATCGCCGTCACCCTAGGCTGTCCCTGTGGACCATGCCGACGCACGCACCCCAGCCCCGGGCCGGAGGTGGCGCGTGGGCAGCAGGCACCCCCAGGGCGTCGTCGTCGCGAGCCTGAGCGCCACGCCCGTCGTCGTCGCACCCAGCTGGGTCGTCGGCGCCGCCGTCGTCGCCTTCCTGTACGCGCCGACCGCCCGTGCCAACCTCGCGCTCCTGCCGAGCCTCGCCGCCGACACCGGTTCCCTCTCGCGCCTCGTGGTCGTCGTGTGCGCGGCGATGGTCGTCGTGCTGTTCGGCTCCGTCCTGCTCCACGAGCTCGCGCACGCCTGGACGGCGCGTCGCAGCGGCCACCGCGTCGACGTCGTCGTCCTGTCCGTCTGGGGCGGGCACACCTCCTTCGAGGCGCGTGACGCGACGCCGCGCAGCCACCTCGTCGTCGCGGCGTCCGGACCTGCGACCAACCTCGTCCTCGCGGGTGCGCTGTGGCTCGGCTACCTCGCGCTCGACGGCCCCGTGACGGGGGTCCCGCACCTCGTCACGCTCCTGCTGCTGTACTCGGGCGCGTGGGCGAACCTCCTCGTCGGGGCGTTCAACCTGCTGCCCTCGCTGCCGCTCGACGGCGGCATGATCCTCGAGTCCGCGGTGTGGTGGGCGACAGGGCGCCGCCATGCCGGCACCCGCGTCGCTGCGTTCCTCGGTCGCGCGCTCGCGATCGTCGTCGTCCTCCAGCTCGTCCTGCGGCCCTTCGTCGAGGGCCGCGGCGGCCCCGACCCCGTCCTCGCGATCCTGGCCGTCATCATCGCGATGACCCTGTGGCGCGGGGCCGACGCCGGGGTCGCCTCCGCCCAGCGTGCGGAGCGCGTCCTCCGCCTGCGCGCCTCCGACTTCGTGCGGCCCGCAGTCGCCGCACCCGTCTCGGCGACGGTCGCGGCCGCGCTCGCGGTGGTCGAGCGCGAGGAGGTCGACGGCGTCGTGCTCGTCGATCCGGCGGGCCGTGCGGTCGCCTACGCGACGGGGGAGGCGCTGCGCGCCGTCCCCGCCGAGCTCCACGACCTCGAGGCGCTGACGGCGGCCACGACGCTCGCGCCCGCGCCGACGGTCGACGTCGCGCTCGAGGGCGCGGAGCTCTTCGCAGCGGTCCGCGCCGCGAGCGTCGCGCCCGTCATGGTCGCGACGCGCGGTCGTGTCGTCGTCGGCACCGTCCACGTGCCCGACGTCGTCGCGGCGCTCGAGCGGCGCTGAGCCCGCGCGGGCCAGCAGGGCCGCGCACGACCTAGACTTGCCCCTCGTGACCCAGAGCCAGCCCGCTGCGCCGAGCAGCCCCACGCCCGCCCCCGACACGTCGGCCGACGCCGCCGCGCGCGACGACGCTCCGCCCGCGGTCAGGGCGCTCGTCCGCCCGACGTCCGAGCCTCGACCCGAGGCGACCGGCGCCGCCGTACGACGCGGCCCGTTCCGCGTCGGCGAGCGCGTCCAGCTCACGGACCCGAAGGGCAAGCTCCACACGATCGCGCTCCAGGAGAACGCGACCTTCCACACGCACCGCGGCTACTTCCGCCACGACGACATCATCGGCCAGCCCGAGGGTTGCGTCGTGCGGACCACCTCCGGCATCGAGTACCTCGCGCTGCGCCCCCTGCTGAGCGACTACACCCTCTCCATGCCGCGCGGCGCCGCCGTCGTGTACCCGAAGGACGCGGGCCAGATCGTCGCGATGGCCGACATCTTCCCGGGCGCGCGCGTGATCGAGGCGGGCGTCGGCTCCGGCGCCCTCACGCTGTCGCTGCTGCGCGCCGTCGGTGACTCCGGCTCGGTCCACTCGATCGAGCGGCGCGAGGACTTCGCCGCGATCGCCCGCGGCAACGTCGAGTCGTTCTTCGGCGGTCCGCACCCCGCGTGGTCGCTCAGCTGCGGCGACCTCGCGGACGTCCTGCCCCAGGTGACCGAGCCCGGCACGGTCGACCGCATCGTGCTCGACATGCTCGCCCCGTGGGAGAACCTCGACGTCACGGCGACGGCGCTCACGCCGGGCGGTGTCCTCGTCTGCTACGTCGCGACGACGACCCAGCTGTCCCGGCTCGCCGAGGACCTGCGCGACCACGGCGGCTTCGCCGAGCCCGAGGCCTGGGAGACCATGGTGCGCGGCTGGCACCTCGAGGGTCTCGCCGTCCGTCCGAACCACCGCATGGTCGGCCACACCGGCTTCCTCCTCACCGCGCGCCGCATGGCCGACGGCGTCGAGGCTCCCGTGCGCCGCCGTCGCCCGTCGAAGGGCAACTACCCGACGACCGAGGAGTGGACGCCCGAGGACCTCGGCGAGCGCACCGTCTCCGACAAGAAGGTGCGACGCGTCCGCCGGGATGTGGGACAGGCCGCGAACCCCGAGGCGTAGACGCGTAGGGTCGAGGTGACGAAGGTCGAGCGCGGCCGTCCGGCCGCGCCGTGACGAGGAGGCGACCATGAGCCACGACGCGAGCCACGGACCGTCCGACCCGCACGGCGACGCGAGCGCCGAGGACCCGCGTCTGACCATGCTCGCTGCGCGCAACGAGCGCCTCGTGGAGGCGCTCACCGCGGCGCGGAACCAGATCGTCACGCTGCGCGACCAGCTCGACGACCTCGCGCGCCCACCGGGCGGCTACGCGACGTTCCTCGCGGCGCGCGACGACACGACGGTCGACGTCCTGTACTCGGGCCGCAAGATGCACCTCGCGGTCAGCCCGACCGTGGCCGTGGCGAAGCTGCGGCCGGGCCAGGAGCTGCGGCTCAACGAGGCGATGGTCGTCATCGAGGCGGGCGGGTACGAGCCCGTCGGGGAGACGGTCACCGTCAAGGAGCAGCTCGACGAGGAGCGCGTCCTCGTCGTCGGCCGCTCCGACGACGAGCGGGTCGTGCGGCTCGCGGGCTCCCTCGACGGGACGCGCGTGCGCGTCGGCGACCTCCTCGTGGCCGACTCGCGCAGCGGCTTCGTCTACGAGGTCGTACCGCGCAGCGAGGTCTCCGAGCTCGTGCTCGAGGAGGTCCCCGACATCGCGTACGAGGACATCGGTGGTCTGGGCCCGCAGATCGAGCAGATCCGCGACGCGATCGAGCTGCCCTTCAACCACGCCGACCTCTTCCGCGAGCACGGCCTGCGCCCGCCGAAGGGTGTGCTGCTGTACGGCCCGCCCGGCTGCGGCAAGACGCTCATCGCGAAGGCGGTCGCGAGCTCGCTCGCCCGCATGGTCGCGGCGCGCGACGGGTCGAGCTCACAGATGCGCAGCTTCTTCCTCAACATCAAGGGTCCCGAGCTGCTCAACAAGTACGTCGGCGAGACGGAGCGGCACATCCGCTCGATCTTCGCGCGGGCCCGCGAGAAGGCGTCCGACGGTACGCCCGTCGTCGTGTTCTTCGACGAGATGGAGTCGCTGTTCCGCACGCGCGGCACTGGCCTGTCCTCCGACGTCGAGACGACGATCGTGCCGCAGCTCCTCGCGGAGATCGACGGCGTCGAGCGCCTCGACAACGTCATCGTCATCGGTGCGTCGAACCGCGAGGACATGATCGACCCCGCGATCCTGCGGCCCGGCCGCCTCGACGTGAAGATCAAGATCGAGCGGCCCGACGCCGAGGGTGCGCGCGAGATCTTCGCGAAGTACCTCACGCCCGACCTGCCGGTCCACGCGGACGACCTCGCCGAGCACGGCGGCGACGCGACCGCGGCGGTCGACGCGATGATCCAGCGCACGGTCGAGCGCATGTACTCCGAGGACGACTCGAACCGCTTCCTCGAGGTCACCTACGCGAGCGGCGACAAGGAGGTGCTGTTCTTCAAGGACTTCGCCTCCGGCGCGATGATCCAGAACGTCGTCGACCGCGCGAAGAAGCACGCGATCAAGGACTTCCTGTCGACCGGCGCCCGCGGCCTGCGCGTCGACCACCTGCTGCAGGCGTGTGCCGAGGAGTTCAAGGAGAACGAGGACCTGCCCAACACGACGAACCCGGACGACTGGGCGCGCATCTCCGGCAAGAAGGGCGAGCGCATCGTCTTCATCCGGACGATCGTCCAGGACGTCAAGCAGGGGAGCAGCGCGAGCCGCACGATCGACACGGTCGGCTCGACAGGTCAGTACCTGTAGCGGCGCGGCTAGGCTGGCGCCGTGACAGTGCGGCGTGTGATGGGCATCGAGACGGAGTACGGCGTCGTGACGCCGGGCAACCCGAGGGCGAACGCGATGCTCATGTCGTCGCAGGTCGTCAACGCGTACCGGGCGCTGTCGGCGCAGCGCCGGCCGGCGCGCTGGGACTACGGCGACGAGGACCCGCTCGCGGACGCACGTGGCTTCCGCCTCGACCGGGCCGCCGCGCACCCGTCCCTGCTCACGGACGACCCGTCGCGTCCCGCCCCGAGCGGACCCGCGTACCCGGACCCGGACGCCGGCGACGCGGCCGTGCAGTCGGTCCCGGTCGAGCGCCCGAGCGTGCCGGAGTACGACGACCCGAGCGCGGCGAACGTCATCCTCACGAACGGGGCGCGCCTGTACGTCGACCACGCGCACCCCGAGTACTCGTCGCCCGAGGTCATGTCGCCGCACGACGGCGTCGTGTGGGACGTCGCGGGTGAGCGCGTCGTGCGCGCCGCGGCGCGCGAGCTCGCCAAGGTCGGTGTCGACGTCGTGCTCTACAAGAACAACGTCGACGGCAAGGGTGCGAGCTACGGCACGCACGAGAACTACCTCGTCGACCGTGCCGTGCCGTTCTCGACGATCACGGACCTGCTCACGAGCTTTCTCGTGACGCGCCAGGTGTTCAGCGGCTCGGGCCGCGTCGGCCTCGGCCAGACGGGGCAGGAGGCGGGGTTCCAGCTCTCCCAGCGCGCGGACTACATGGAGGCCGAGGTCGGCCTCGAGACGACGCTGCGGCGCCCGATCGTCAACACGCGCGACGAGCCGCACGCCGACCGCGCCCGCTGGCGACGTCTGCACCTGATCATCGGTGACGCCAACCTCCTCGAGACGGCGACCTACCTCAAGCTCGGCACGACGAGCCTCATGCTGTTCGTCCTCGAGAACCTCGAGCGTCTCCCGGGGGCCGCAGCCCGCCTCGACGCGCTGCGGCTCGCGGACCCGGTGCCCGACGTCGCGACCGTGAGCCGCGACCTCGACCTCGCCGTCCCGCTGCTTCTCGCCTCGGGCGAGCGCCGCACCGCGCTCGAGATCCAGACGGAGCTGCTCGCGGTCGCCCGTGACGCGTGCCGGGCCCTCGGCTCGGCCGACGCGGAGACAGTCGACGTCCTCGACCGCTGGGAGGACGTCCTCGCGCGGCTCGGCCGTTCGACCTCCGAGTGTGCGCGCGACGTCGAGTGGGTCGCGAAGCTCCGGCTCCTCGAGCGCATGCGCGAGCGCGAGAACCTCGCGTGGGACCACCCGCGGCTCGCGGCGTTCGACCTGCAGTGGAGCGACGTGCGTCCCGAGCGCGGCGTGTACCAGCGGCTGCTCGCGGCGGGCGCCGTCGACAGGGTGACGGCCGACGAGACCGTCGAGCGCGCCGTCGTGCACGCACCCCTCGACACCCGCGCGTACTTCCGTGGCGGCGTCATGGAGCACTACGCCGACTCGGTCAACGCCGCGAGCTGGGACGCGGTCGTCCTCGACGTGCCGGGCGCTGCCTCGCTCCAGCGCGTGTCGATGCTCGACCCGCACCGCGGCACCGCGGCGCACGTCGGCCCGCTGTTCGCGGCGCACGCCCACGACGTCGTCGGATTCCTCGCCGAGCTGACCTCCTGACCGCTGCCCGGTCGCGCCTCACTGCCGCGTCCGCGATGGGGTTAGATGGAGTGGAGCACCTGGACGAAGGAGGAGTCATGGCCGGTCAGGAACGTGTCAACCAGTCCCACGACGACGCAGCCCCGGAGAACGAGCCGGCCCCGCCCGCAGCGCCCGCGGCGCAGTCGCGCGACGCGGAGGTGGACGCCCTCCTCGACGAGATCGACGACGTCCTCGAGACGAACGCCGAGTCCTTCGTCCGCGGGTTCGTCCAGAAGGGCGGCGAGTGATCCGCCGATGAGCGCTGACGCAACGGGAGGACTGCCGGCGTCCTTCATGCGGCCGGGCTCGTCGTCGTTCGTCGACTTCCTCGCCGACCACGCCCCGCACCTGCTGCCCGGGTCGCGGCAGGGCGGCGTCCCGCACGACGCCGGCGTGCCGCACGCGACGACGATCGTCGCGCTGCGCTTCGACGGCGGCGTCGTCATGGCGGGCGACCGCCGCGCGACCGCGGGCTCGCACATCGCGAGCCGCGACATCGAGAAGGTCTTCCCCGCGGACGAGCTGTCCGCGGTCGGGATCGCCGGCACGGCCGGCCTCGCGGTCGAGCTCGTACGGCTCTTCCAGCTCGAGCTCGAGCACTACGAGAAGATCGAGGGGACGCTCCTGTCCCTCGACGGGAAGGCGAACCGCCTCGCGACGATGATCCGCGGCAACCTCGGCCTCGCGATGCAGGGTCTCGTCGTCGTGCCGCTGTTCGCGGGCTACGACGCCGACCGCGGCACGGGTCGGATCTTCTCGTACGACGTCACGGGCGGCCGCTACGAGGAGCAGGACTTCCACGCCGTCGGCTCGGGCGCGATGTTCGCGCGGGGCTCGCTCAAGAAGGAGTGGCGGCGGGGCCTCGGGCGTGACGCCGCCGTCCGCGCCGCCGTGGGCGCGCTGTTCGACGCCGCCGACGACGACTCGGCGACCGGCGGTCCTGACTCGCTGCGCGACATCTGGCCGGTCGTCGCGGTCGTGACCGCGGCCGGCTACGAACGCGTCACCGACGCGGAGCTCGAGGCCGCGACGACCGCGATCGTCGCGGACCGCCGCGCCCGACGGACGGAGATGCAGCCATGACGATGCCGTTCTACGTGTCGCCCGAGCAGCTCATGAAGGACCGGGCGGACTTCGCGCGCAAGGGCATCGCGCGCGGTCGCAGCGTCGTCGTCCTCGGGTACGACGACGGCATCGCGTTCGCGACGGAGAACCCGTCGCGCGCGCTGCACAAGATCTCGGAGATCTACGACCGCATCGCGTTCGCCGCGGTCGGCAAGTACAACGAGTTCGAGAACCTGCGCGTCGCCGGAGTCCGCTACGCGGACCTGCGCGGCTACTCGTACGACCGCAGCGACGTCCAGGCGCGCGGCCTCGCGAACGCCTACGCCCAGACGCTCGGCACCGTCTTCACGACCGAGTCCAAGCCGCTCGAGGTCGAGATCGTCGTCGCCGAGGTCGGGGAGTCGTCCGCGACCGACCAGATCTACCGCCTGTCCTACGACGGGTCTGTGACCGACGAGCACGACCACGTCGTCATGGGCGGGGACGCCGAGGAGCTCGGCGCAGCCGTCGCTGACGGCTGGCGCCCGGGCATGACCCTCGCCGAGGTGACGTGGCTGGCGGCGGCCGTCCTCGCGAAGGGCGACGACCGCGACCAGGTCGCGGCGGCCCAGCTCGAGGTCGCCGTGCTCGACCGGCGCCGACCGCGTCGCGCCTTCCGGCGGATCCTCGCGAGCGAGCTCGCGACGCTCATCGAGGGAGACGCACGATGACCGACGCGACCAGCACCCGCCGCATCTTCGGCCTCGAGACCGAGTATGGCGTCACGTGCGCGACGACGGGCGACGACCGCCTGAGCGCCGACGAGGTCGCCCGTCACCTGTTCCGCAAGGTCGTTGCGTGGGGGCGCTCCTCGAACGTGTTCCTCACGAACGGCTCCCGCCTCTACCTCGACGTCGGCTCGCACCCCGAGTATGCGACCGCGGAGTGCGACGACCTGCGCCAGCTCGTCACGTACGACCGCGGTGGCGAGCGCATCCTCGAGGGTCTCGTCGAGGACGCGCAGCAGCGTCTGGCCGACGAGGGCGGCTCGGGCACGATCCACCTGTTCAAGAACAACACCGACTCCGCGGGCAACTCGTACGGCTGCCACGAGAACTACCTCGTGCGGCGCAAGGGCGACTTCGCGAAGCTCTCGGACCTGCTCGTCCCGTTCCTCATCACGCGGCAGGTGCTCACGGGAGCCGGCAAGATCCACAACACGCCGCAGGGCGCGCAGTTCTGCCTGTCCCAGCGCGCCGAGCACATTTGGGAGGCGGTCTCGAGCGCGACGACCAGGTCGCGCCCGATCATCAACACGCGCGACGAGCCGCACGCGGACGCCGAGCAGTTCCGTCGACTGCACGTGATCGTCGGTGACTCGTCGATGTCGGAGACGACGACGATGCTCAAGGTCGGCGCGACGGACCTCGTGCTGCGGCTGATCGAGTCAGGGGCCCGGCTGCGCGACCTCGCTCTCGACAACCCGATCAGGTCGATCCGCGAGATCAGTGCGGACGTGTCCGGGCGCGCGCCGGTCGAGCTCGCGAGCGGTCGCGTCGTCACCGCGATCGACCTGCAGGAGGAGTACCTCGAGAAGGTTGTCGCCCACCTCGACGAGAACGGAGCGTCCGCGACCGACCGCAAGGTCGTCGACCTGTGGACGCGCGGCCTCGCAGCGCTGCGCGACGGCGACATGACGCCCGTCGAGCGCGAGCTCGACTGGGTCATCAAGCACAAGCTGATCGAAC
The DNA here is from genome assembly GCF_002564025.1 of Flavimobilis soli. Classification (NCBI taxonomy): domain Bacteria; kingdom Bacillati; phylum Actinomycetota; class Actinomycetes; order Micrococcales; family Jonesiaceae; genus Flavimobilis; species Flavimobilis soli. The sequence goes on along the minus strand of NZ_PDJH01000001.1, from coordinate 484,742 downwards.
GGTACCGCGCGAAGCACGGGCTGAGCCTCGGCGACCCGCGCGTCGCGCGGCTCGACCTCGCGTACCACGACATCTCCCGCACCGAGGGGCTCTACAACCTCCTCGCCGAGCGCGGGCTCGTCGAGCGCGTGACGACCGACGCCGAGATCCTCGAGTCGACGTCGGTCCCGCCGCAGACGACGCGTGCGAAGCTGCGCGGCGACTTCGTCAAGGCCGCCCAGGAGGCGCGCCGTGACTACACGGTGGACTGGGTCCACCTCAAGCTCAACGACCAGGCGCAGAAGACCGTGCTGTGCAAGGACCCGTTCGTGAACGTCGACGAGCGGGTCGAGCGTCTGATCGAGTCCATGTGAGGAGTTCTGTGTTCGTTCCGCGTGCCCTGCGCCGCGCCTGCTCCACCGTCGTCGTCGCCTCGCTCGCCGCAGCGTCCCTCGTCGCGTGCTCGTCGCTCGAGGAACCCGACCGCACCGTGACGGTCTCGGGGGCGTTCGGCGGCGTCCCCCAGCTCGAGTACACGAAGCCGCTCGTCGTGACCGAGCCGTACGTCGAGGTCGTGTGGGAGGGCGAAGGCCCGAAGGCGGTCGAGGGGTCGACCGTCCTGCTGAACCTCTTCGGGCAGGACGGCCGGGACGGCACGCAGATCGTCGACACGTACGACGAGCTGCCGCGCGTCCACGAGGTGACGGTCGACTCGCTCGGGGGACGCCTGCACGACGCGCTCCTGGGCCACGAGGCGGGCGCCCGCGTGCTCGTCGTCGAGGAGGTGGACGAGACCCCTGTCGTCCTCGTCGCGGACCTCATCGCCGGCCGCGCGGTCGGGGACGATGTCGACGTGCCCGAGGGGCTCCCGTCCGTCGCTCTCGACGACGACGGCACCCCGACGGTCACGCTCCCGGACTCGGGCCCGCCCGAGCAGCTCGTCGTGCAGCCGCTCGTCAAGGGCGTCGGCGACCAGGTGAAGCCCGGTCAGACGGTCATCGTGCAGTACAGCGCGGTGGCCTGGTCGTCGGGCGAGGTCATCGACTCGACGTGGCCGGAGGGAAGGGCGCCGTTCACGACGATCGTCGGCGACTCGCGCCCCGTCGCGGCGTGGGACGAGGGGCTCATCGAGCAGACGGTCGGCTCCCAGGTGCTCGTCGTCGCGCCGCCCGCATGGGCGTACGGCGGCACGGACTCCGCGTGGGCCGAGGAGACGGTCGTGTTCGTCGTCGACATCCTGTACGCCGGTACGCTTGCGGCGCCCGGGGACACCGGGGAGCAGGGGAGCGACGAGGGGACCGACGGCGACGAGCCGTCGTCCGAGGACGAGTGAGGGAACAGCTTCGATGAGCGTGTCGATCAGGGTCATCCCGTGCCTGGACGTGGACCAGGGCCGCGTGGTCAAGGGCGTGAACTTCGAGAACCTGCGCGACGCGGGCGACCCCGTCGAGCTCGCCCGGCGCTACGACGCGGAGGGCGCCGACGAGATCACGTTCCTCGACGTCTCCGCGTCGTCGGGCAACCGCGAGACGACGTACGACGTCGTGCGCCGCACGGCCGAGCAGGTGTTCGTCCCGCTCACGGTCGGCGGCGGGGTGCGCAGCACGGACGACGTCGACCGCCTCCTGCGGGCCGGCGCCGACAAGGTCGGCGTCAACACCGCGGCGATCGCGCGCCCCGAGCTCATCAGCGAGATCGCGGCGCGCTTCGGCTCGCAGGTCCTCGTCATCTCGGTCGACGCGCGCCGCTGCCAGGACGGCACGCGCACCGAGTCGGGCTACGAGGTCACGACCCACGGCGGCCGCCGCGGCACCGGTATCGACGCGGTCGAGTGGGCGACGCGTGCTGCGGAGCTCGGCGCGGGCGAGGTGCTCCTCAACTCGATGGACGCCGACGGCACCACCGCGGGCTTCGACCTCGACATGCTGCGCGACGTCCGCAGGACGGTCTCCGTGCCGCTCATCGCGAGCGGCGGCGCCGGAGAGCCCGCGCACTTCACGCAGGCCGCCCAGGCGGGTGCCGACGCGGTGCTCGCGGCGAGCGTCTTCCACTTCGGCACCCTGACGATCGGTCAGGTCAAGGACGACATGCGGGCGGCGGGCATCCCGGTCCGCTGACGGACGTCAGGGGAGCGGGCAGCGCGCGGCGATCGCCGCGACGTCGTCCGCGTCGCCCTCGACCGTGACGCGCGTGCGCGCGCCCCGGCGGAACGCGTGCAGCACGAGGTCGCCGAGCTCGCCGCGCACGACGACCGTGCCGTAGCCCTCGCGCGGTCGGTGCACGACGGCGCGCGGCCCGTCGTCGCGCACGTACACCAGGCCCGCGGGCACGCGAAGCAGCATCATCGGCGCCGCGCGGCGCAGCGCCTGCCAGATCGTGTCCGCGTGGTCGGGCGACAGCGCGCGGCTCGGCGGCAACGGTCCCGGCTCGGGCGCGCCGGGCTGGGCGAGCGAGCCGTCCTGGGCGAGCGCCCCGGCGCGCCGGACGTCCTCGCCGTGCACGAAGAACTCGAGCAGGTTGACCGAGTCGCCGGCGAAGCTCCACGGGCTCCACGCGGCGGGCGCCTGCGCGAACTCGTCGATCGTCGCGGCGTACTCCTCGGGGTCGAGGCACCGCTCGACCGCGGCCTCGAACGCCTCGGAACCGACCCGGCCGACCGGCCCCGGCACCGCCCTGAGATGGCTGAGCGCCGCGGACTCGCGGTGCAGGAGGTGGACCGCGAGATGGCGGGACCGCCATCCCTCGCACAGCGTGGGCGCGTCCGGGCCGACGGAGAGCAGGAGTGCGGCCAAGGTCTCGCGTTCGTGCTGGTGCCAGGTCATACGTTCATCGTGGCACGGCTCGTGACACGATGACGTTCGTCGGGTCGTCATCGAGGGGAGCGTCTGCATGCGTCGTCCGCACGCCCTGCCGGGCTCCCGGGCACGGCAGTCGATCGTGCTCATGGCGCGCGGCATCCGCGACGAGTGGCGCACCTACGTGCTCGCGATCGGCATCTCCGCGATCGGCGGCGCGCTGACGGTCGCAGTCTCCGTCGTGCTCGGCCGCGCGACCGACTCCGTCGTGGTGCCCGCGCTGTCGGGAGCCGACGTCACGCCGGGCGACGTGTGGCGTGCGGGGGCCGCGATCGCCGCAGCCGCGCTCGCGCTGGCGCTCTCCGTCGCCGGGCGGCGCATCTTCGCGGGGATCGGCTACGCGAAGCTCGGAGCCAACCATCGCCGTGCAGTGACGCACCGTTTCCTCGAGCTCCCCGTGTCGTGGCACCGTTCACAGCCGACCGGCCAGCTCCTCGCGCACGCAAGCTCGGACGCGGAAGCCGCGACGGGCGTGTTCAACCCCCTGCCGTTCGCGCTTGGCGTCGCGGTCATGCTCGTCGTCGCGACGGTCCAGCTGTTCGCCGTCGACGCGTACCTCGCGGTCGCCGCCCTGGTCGTGCTGCCGCTCGTGCTGGCGGTCAACGTCGTCTTCCAGCGGCGCATGACGCCGGCCGTCACGGCTGCGCAGCAGCTGCGCGGCGCTGTGTCCGACACCGCGCACGAGAGCTTCGAGGCCGGCCTCCTCGTCAAGGCTCTCGGCACCGCCGAGCGTGAGGAGCGCCGGTTCGACGCCGTCGCGCAGGAGCTGCGTGCCGCGAACGTGCGCGCGGGTCGTGTGCGCGCCTACTTCGACCCGCTGATCGAGCTGCTGCCGTCCCTCGGCACGCTCCTCGTCCTCGGGGTCGGCGCGTGGCGTGCGAGCACGGGTGCCGTCGGCACGGGCGAGATCGTCGCGGCGGCGTACCTGCTGACGATGCTCGCGGTCCCTGTCCGTGCGTTCGGCTGGGTGCTTGGCGAGCTGCCCCGCGCTCTCGTCGGGTACGAGCGCATCAGCCGCGTGATCGACGCGGACGGCGACCTCGTGCCCGGGACCGGCGCCCTGCCTCCCCGAGACAGCCTGGGCGTCGCCGTCGACCTCGACGGCGTGAGCGTCGTCGTACCGACGGGCCGCGGGCCGGTGAAGCTCCTCAGCGACGTGAGCCTGCACGTCGACCCCGGCACGGTCGTCGCCGTCGTCGGGCCGACCGGCGCCGGCAAGACGACGCTCGTCTCGCTCCTCGCACGTCTCTTCGACCCGACGGACGGGACGGTCCGCCTCGACGGCGTCGACGCGCGGGACCTGAGCACGGAGCAGCTCACGTCAGCGGTCGCCCTCGTCGGGCAGTCGACGTTCGTCTTCGAGGACACCGTCCGCGCGAACGTCACGCTCCAGGATGCCGACGACCCGTCCGCGCCGTCGGACGACGCCGTGTGGGCCGCCCTCGACCAGGCGCACGTCGGTGACGTCGTGCGCGCCCTGCCCGGCGGCCTCGACGCGCCGCTCGGCGAACGCGGCGCGAGCCTCTCCGGCGGGCAGCGCCAGCGGCTCGCCTTCGCCCGCGCCCTCGTACGCCGGCCGCGCCTGCTCGTGCTCGACGACGCGACGTCCGCGGTCGACCCGCGCGTCGAGGGCGACATCCTCGGCTCCCTCCGGGGCGCAGGATCTCGGGACGACCACCCCACGGTCGTCATGGTCGCCTACCGGATGTCGAGCGTCGCGCTCGCAGACGCCGTCGTGCACGTCGCGGGCGGCCGCGTGGTCGACACCGGCACGCACGCCGAGCTCATGCAGCGCGACCCGGGCTATGCGGCGCTCGCGACCGCGTACGAGGACGAGGCCGCACGTCGCGCTGACGAGCGCGAGGGGGAGGGATCGTGAGGGCCGGGGCACGCAGCGCGGAGCAGGGACCGACGACGGACGCGACCGGCAGGATCGCCGCAGCCAGCTCGCTCGGCGTCTGGGCCACTCTGCGCGCGGGCGTGCGCACGTCGCCCGAGATCGTCGACGGGATCGTCCTCACGCTCGTGCTCGCGGTCGTTGCGGCCGCCGGCCGCGTCGTCGTCCCGGTCGCGGTGCAGCAGGCGATCGACACGGGGTTCGGCGGCCCGGACGGCGTCGACGTCGGGCGCGTCGCCGCGCTAGTCCTCCTCGCCGCGGTCCTCCTCGTCGTCGCGGGCGCCTGCTCGACGATCGTCAACGTCCGCCTGTTCCGCAGCACCGAGGCGGGCCTCGCGTCCTTGCGCGTGCGTGCGTTCCGGCACGTCCACGACCTGTCCGTCCTCACGCAGAACACCGAGCGACGCGGCGCCCTCGTCTCGCGCGTCACGAGCGACGTCGACACGATCTCCCTGTTCGTGCAGTGGGGCGGCGTCATGCTGCTCGTCTCGACGCTCCAGGTGACCGCCGCGACCGTCCTCATGGCGCTGTACTCGTGGCAGCTCGCGATCGTCGTGTGGCTCTCCTTCCTGCCGCTCGCCCTCGTGATCGGGCCGGCGCAGCAGCGCGTGGGCAAGGCGTTCGCCGTCGTGCGCGAGCGCATGGGGGCGATGCTCGGCGCGATCTCGGAGTCCGTCGTCGGCGCCGAGACGATCCGCGCCTACGGCGCGTCGGACCGGACGCGCCGTCGCGTCGACGAGACCGTCGCGGGCCACCGGGACGCAGCGGTCCGCGCGCAGGTGCGCGTCGCGGCCGTGTTCGCGAGCGGCACGCTCGTCGCGAACCTCGTGCTCGCCGTCGTCGTGGTCGTCGGCACGTTCCTCGGGCTCGCGGGCGAGGTGACGCTCGGCAAGCTCCTCGCGTTCCTCTTCCTCGTCCAGCTCTTCACCGGTCCCGTGCAGATGGCGACCGAGGTGCTCAACGAGATGCAGAACGCGGTCGCCGGCTGGCGCCGCGTGCTCGCCGTCCTCGAGACGCCGCTCGACGTCGTCGACCCGTCCGACGGCGTCGAGAGCCCGCGCGGCCCCGCGACGGTCGAGCTGCGCGGCGTGGGCTACGCGTACCCCGGCGGTCCGCCGGTGCTCCGCGACGTCGACCTCGTCGTCCCTGCCCGCACGCGTGTCGCGGTCGTGGGCCGCACCGGCTCGGGGAAGACGACGCTCGCCCGGCTCGTGGCCCGTCTCATGGACCCGACCGAGGGTGAGGTCCTGCTCGACGGCGTCGATCTGCGGCGTCTGACGCTCGCGTCGCTGCGTGAGCGCGTCGTCATGGTGCCGCAGGAGGGGTTCCTGTTCGACGGGACGCTCGTCGAGAACATCGCGTACGGCCTGCGGGCCGGCGCGGAGGACGACGTCGTCACGCCTCAGGCGCGCGCAGCGGTCGAGGCAGCGGTCGCGGAGCTCGGGCTCACCGAGTGGGCCGAGGCCCGGCCGCAGGGCCTCGACTCGCCCGTCGGGCAGCGCGGCGAGTCGCTGTCGGCGGGGGAGCGGCAGCTCGTCGCGCTCGCGCGGGCGCACCTCGCAGGAGCTGACCTGCTCGTCCTCGACGAGGCGACGTCTGCTGTCGACCCGGTCGCCGAGGTGCGCATCGCGCGGGCGCTCGAGTCGCTGACCCAGGGACGGTCCACGATCACGATCGCCCACCGCCTGTCGACCGCGGAGGCGAGCGACCTCGTCGTCGTCGTCGACGAGGGGCGCGTCGTCGAGGTGGGGAAGCACGACGAGCTCGTGGCCGCGGACGGCGTGTACGCGCGCATGCACGCCGCCTGGATCGCGCAGACGCGGTGACGGTCGAGCGTGCGATGATCGGCCGGTGAACGACTCGACCCCTGACCCCGCGCCCGTCCTCGACCCGGCGATCGCCGCCCGGCTCAAGCGCGACCAGGCCGGCCTCGTGGCCGCGATCGTGCAGCAGCACGACACGCATGAGGTCCTCATGCTCGGCTGGATGGACGACGAGGCGCTGCGCCGCACGCTCACCGAGGGGCGCGTGACGTTCTTCAGCCGTTCGCGGGACGAGTACTGGCGCAAGGGCGACACGTCGGGTCACGCGCAGTACGTGCGGTCGGTCGCGATCGACTGCGACGGCGACGCCCTGCTGGTCCAGGTCGAGCAGGTCGGCGCGGCCTGCCACACGGGCGAGCGCACGTGCTTCATCACCGGCGGCGACCTGGGAGCGGTCGTCGGAGAGGTCCCCGGGCAGGCCGGGGGAGCGAGCGAGGAGGAGACGCGATGACTGCGGCTGACGAGCGCACGGTGACGGGACCTGGCGAGGCCCTGCCCTGGGGCACGACGTGGCCGTCGGCGGAGGGCTTCTCCTGGCTCGCCGCGCAGCACCGTCGCGTCATCCCGGTCGTGCGCCGGCTCCTGGTCGACGACGTCACGCCCGTCGGGCTGTACCGCACGCTCGCAGGCAGCCGACCGGGGACGTTCATCATGGAGTCCGCCCCGCTCGACGGTGGCTGGTCGCGCTGGTCGTTCGTCGGCGTGCGCTCGCGCGCGACGCTGTCGGTGCTCGACGGCGCTGCGCGCTGGACGGGCGACGTGCCCGCGGGCGTGCCGACCGACGGTGACGTGCTCGAGGTCCTCGCGCGCACGCTCGACGTCCTCGCGACGCCGTCCTTCGACGGGCTGCCGCCCTTCACGGGCGGCCTCGCGGGCGCGCTCGGCTGGGACGTCGTGCGCCACTGGGAGCCCACCCTCCCGTCGTCCGCGCCGGACGAGCTCGACGTCCCCGAGGTCACGCTGTGCCTCGCGTCCGACGTCGCCGCGGTCGACCACCTGACCGGGTCGGTGTGGCTCATCGCGAACGCGATCAACTTCGATGCGACCGACGAGCGGGTCGACGAGGCGTACGCGGACGCCGTCGCACGGCTCGACGCGATGCAGCGCACCCTCGTCGAGGGGCGCGGGGCCGACGCGGCGAGCGTCGCCGTCACGCTCGGCGACGCGCCCGAGCCCGTGCTCGAGTTCCGCTCGGAGCGCACGGACTACGAGGCCGCGATCGAGGCAGGCAAGGAGGCGATCCGCGACGGCGAGGTGTTCCAGGTGGTGCTCTCGCAGCGCCTCGACCTGGACTGCCCTGCGTCGCCGCTCGACGTCTACCGGGCGCTGCGCACGATCAACCCGAGCCCGTACATGTACTACTTCCAGCTGCAGGACGCCGCGGGCGGCGACTTCGCGGTCGTCGGGTCGAGCCCCGAGACGCTCGTCAAGGTCGAGGACCGCCGCGTGGTGACGTTCCCGATCGCTGGCTCGCGCCCGCGCGGCGCGACGCCCGAGGAGGACGTCGCTCTCGCGGAGGAGCTCCTCGCGGACCCGAAGGAATGCGCCGAGCACCTCATGCTCGTCGACCTTTCCCGCAACGACCTCGTCAAGGTCTGCTCGCCGACGTCGGTCGAGGTCATCGAGTTCATGGCGGTCCGCAGGTTCAGCCACATCATGCACATCTGCTCGACCGTGGTCGGGCAGCTGCGGGCGGACGCGACCGCGGTCGACACGCTCAAGGCGACGTTCCCGGCGGGCACTCTGTCGGGTGCGCCGAAGCCGCGGGCGATCGCGCTGATCGACGAGCTCGAACCTGCGTCCCGCGGGATCTACGGCGGCTGTGTCGGGTACTTCGACTTCGCCGGCGACATGGACATGGCGATCGCGATCCGCACGGCGCTCCTGCGCGGCGGGAGAGCGAGCGTCCAGGCGGGCGCAGGCATCGTCGCGGACTCCGTCCCGGCGACCGAGTACGAGGAGACGCGCTCGAAGGCGGCTGCCGCTGTGCGCGCGATCCAGCTCGCCGCGCGCCTGGCGGACGCGGGCGCATGACCGTGCGCGGGCTATCACGCCGGGCGGCCGTGCTCACGTGCGTGCTGCTCGGCGGTGCCCTGCTCGGCACGGGGCTCCTGGGGTGGGTGCGTGCCGAGGGCACGAGCGCGCTCAGCGGCCGAGTGCCGGTCGAGGTCGTCGGGTCCGTCGCCGCTCCTGCGGTCACGGCTGCGGGCCTCGCGGTGCTCGCGGCAGGCGTCGCTGCGCTGCTCGTGGGGACGGGCGGCCGGTTCGTCGTCGCGGCGGCCCTCGGTGCGGCCGCGGTGGTCGTCGTCGCGACCTCGCTCGGCGTCGTCGGCGACCCCGCGGCTGTCGCCTCGTCCGAGGCAGCGCGCCTGACAGGCGTCCCCGTCCTGTCGGCCGAGGCCACGGTGACGTCCGCGCCCTGGCTCGCGACCGCGCTCGGGGCAGCGGCGTTCGTCGCCGCCCTCGCGCTGCTGCCCGGCGGAACCGGCTGGCAGCGACGCTCGGACCGTCACGAGCGGCCCGCGTCGCCCCGGACGGGCGACGCAGCGCCTGCGGACGACGTCGCTGCGCTCTGGGACGAGCAGTCGCGCGAGCGCGACGCCGGGTAGTGGGCGCGCCGCCGCCCTGACGAGGACCGTCGGCTAGGCTCTGATGTGCTGGGCGCACCGCGAGGGGCGGCCGTGACACAACGAGCGGTCCGCAGGGCCGCGTCTCGCGAAAGGGCATGCACGATGGCTGAACCGATCGAACCGACGCGGGAGACGATGTACCTCCCGCCGGCCGCTCCCAACCACAACCACGGCCACACGACCGCTGCGTGGACGACGACGATCGTCGTCCTGCTCGGGGTCGTCGTGGCTGCCGGCGCGGTCGTCGCCGCGCTCCCGTGGCTGTTCTGGGTCGGCATCGGCGTGGCTGCGCTCGGCGTCGTGCTCGGCAAGGTGCTCGCCGTGCTGGGCTACGGCCAGCCCGACCCCGCGGAGCGCTGACATGTCCGACAACCGACCGCCCTCGGACGACCCGTACGCCACCCCGTCGGGCAGCTCGCCCTCCGGCCCCGCGCCGACCCCCGGTTCCGCTCCCAGCAGCGCGAACGTCTCGCCCTACGGTGGCTACGAGCCGCCCGCGGGCCAGTCGCCGTACGGCGCGCCGCAGCAGCCGCAGCAGCAGCCGCCCTACGGGGCGCCGCAGCAGCCCTACGGCGCGCAGCCTCAGCAGCAGCCCTACGGCCAGCAGCCGTACGGCCAGCCCTACCCCGGGCAGACGTACCCGGCGTACGGCGAGGTGCCCGACCGTTCGGGCAACCAGCTCGGTGTCTGGTCGCTCGTGCTCGCGATCGTCACGTTCTTCACCGCGTGCTTCCCGGCGTCGATCGTCGGCATCGTCCTGGGTGCCAAGGGGCGTCGCGCGGCTGACGAGGGTCGCGCGGACAACCGCGGTCTCGCGACGACCGGCTGGGTCCTCAACATCGTCTTCACGATCCTCACCGTCCTCGGCATCATCGCCTTCTTCGTGCTCGTGGCCGCTCTCGGCGGCTGGGAGGCCTTCCAGGAAGGCTGGGAGACCGGCTGGGAGGCTGAGCTCGGCGCGAATGCCGTCTGACACCACCGACGCGCCGGGAGCAGAGGCTCCCGGCGCGTCCGTGCGTCCGGGGGCAGGCCGCGGCAGGCGCCTCGCGACACCGCTCGGACTCGGTGCCGCCGCGATCGTCGGGACGACGGTCCTCGCGACGCGGTCGCCGCACGTGCCCGGCTCCTACGGCATGTGCCCGCTCCTCGCGCTGACAGGCCTTCAGTGCGCCGCGTGCGGGGCGCTGCGCGCGACGCACGACCTCGCCCACGGCGATGTCGCGGGCGCCTGGTCTCTCAACCCCCTGTGGGTCGCCGCCGCCCCTGTCCTGGTCCTGCTCTGGATCGGCTGGGTCCGTCGGGCGTGGCGCGGGGACCGCGCGGGGAGGTTGCTCGGCTCGACCGCCCTCCCGGTCGTGACCGGCGCGGTGCTCGTCGTCTACTCCGTCCTGCGCAACGTCGTGCCGGGGCTCGCCGCCACCTGACGCGCCGTTGCGCCCGCTCCGGGGCGCAGATGCTTCCCGCCAGTCGGACGGTGGTCAAGGGCCCTTCGGGACCCGCCTACGATGGGACGGTCATCACACGATGGTCAGACGTCGGGGGAGGGGTGGACCAGATGCCCGCACAGGAGCGCACCGTGCTCGAGGACATCGTCGCTGGGGTCTGTGAGGACCTGGCGGTGCGTCAGGCGCAGACCAGCCTCGACGACCTCAAGGAGCGTGCCTCGCGCATGCCAGGCGCGATCGACTGCGTCCCGCGCCTGCGCCTCGAGGACTCCGTCTCTGTCATCAGCGAGGTCAAGCGCTCGAGCCCGTCCAAGGGCGAGCTTGCGTCGATCTCCGACCCCGCGGCCCTCGCCGCGGAGTACGAGGCGGGCGGCGCCTCGGCGATCTCCGTGCTCACCGAGCAGCGCCGGTTCAAGGGCACCCTCGAGGACCTCGCCGCCGTGCGCGCCCGCGTCGACGTCCCGGTCCTGCGCAAGGACTTCGTCGTCACCCCGTACCAGGTCTGGGAGGCCCGGGCCTACGGCGCCGACATGGTGCTCCTGATCGTCGCTGCGCTCGAGCAGACGGTCCTCGAGTCGCTCGTCGAGCGCGTCCACTCGCTCGGCATGACCGCGCTCGTCGAGGTCCACACGGTCGACGAGGTCGCGAGGGCCGTCGACGCGGGCGCCCGCGTCATCGGCGTCAACGCCCGCAACCTCAAGACGCTCGACGTCGACCGGACGACCTTCGCCCGTCTCGCGCCGGCGGTCCCCGACGGGATCGTCCGGGTGGCGGAGTCCGGCGTCCGCGGTCCGCACGACGTGATGGACTACGCGAGGTCCGGAGCGGACGCCGTCCTGGTGGGCGAGGCGCTCGTGACGGACTCGTCGCCCCGCTCGTCGGTCGCGGCGCTCGTCGCGGCGGGCGCGCACCCGTCGCTGCGGGCGGTACGCCACTGATCCCTGGCGCTGACAGCGCCAGACCAACCCGCGAGAGCGGGACCAGAGCGCGGCCCGCCGCGCCATGCACGTGAGGAGAACGCCGTGGAGAAGTCCCTGCAGAGCCTGCCTGGCCCCTATTTCGGGGAGTTCGGCGGCCGCTGGGTCCCCGAGGCGTTGATCGCGGCCCTCGACGAGCTCGACCTCGCGTACACGCAGGCGAAGGCCGACCCCGCGTTCGCTGCGGAGCTGGCTGAGCTGCACCGCTCCTACTCGGGGCGGCCGAGCATCATCACCGAGGTGCCGCGCTTCGCCGAGCACGCGGGCGGCCAGCGCGTGATCCTCAAGCGCGAGGACCTCAACCACACGGGCTCCCACAAGATCAACAACGTCCTCGGTCAGGCGCTCCTGACCAAGCGCATCGGCAAGAAGCGCGTCATCGCCGAGACGGGCGCGGGCCAGCACGGCGTCGCCACGGCGACCGCGGCCGCGCTCTTCGACCTCGACTGCGTCGTCTACATGGGCGAGGAGGACACGCGACGGCAGGCGCTCAACGTCGCGCGCATGCGGCTCCTCGGCGCCGAGGTCATCCCCGTCTCGACAGGCTCGGCGACGCTCAAGGACGCGATCAACGAGGCGCTGCGCGACTGGGTGACGAACGTCGACTCGACCAACTACATCTTCGGCACCGCCGCAGGCCCTCACCCGTTCCCCGCGATGGTCCGGGACTTCCAGCGGATCATCTCGGTCGAGGCACGCCAGCAGGTGCTCGACCTCACCGGCAGCCTCCCCGACGTCGTCACGGCGTGCGTCGGCGGTGGGTCGAACGCGATCGGCATGTTCGACGCGTTCCTCGACGACGAGTCCGTGCGGCTGGTCGGCTTCGAGGCCGGGGGAGACGGGGTCGAGACGGGCCGGCACGCGTCCTCGATCACCGGCGGCGCGCCCGGCGTGCTGCACGGCGCCCGGTCCTTCCTGCTCCAGGACGAGGACGGTCAGACGCGCGAGAGCCACTCGATCTCGGCGGGCCTCGACTACCCGGGCGTCGGCCCGGAGCACTCCTACCTCGCGTCGATCGGTCGCGCCGAGTACCAGCCCGTCACCGACGCCGAGGCGATGGAGGCGCTGCGCCTGCTGTCGCGCACCGAGGGGATCATCCCCGCGATCGAGTCCGCGCACGCCCTCGCCGGGACGATGCGCATCGGCCGCGAGCTCGCGGCCGCGGGCAAGACCGACGCGACCCTCCTCGTGAGCCTCTCGGGCCGCGGCGACAAGGACGTCGGCACCGCCGCGCGCTGGTTCGACCTGCTCGACGAGGGCGCCGACCTGTCTGCCGAAGGAGGGGACGCGTGAGCGCCACCGCTGACCGCATCGACCAGCTCCGCGCCGAGGGCCGAGCCGCTCTCGTCGGGTACCTGCCCGTCGGCTTCCCGACCGTCGACGAGTCCGTCCGCGCCGTCCTCACGCTCGTGGACAACGGCGTCGACATCATCGAGCTCGGGCTGCCGTACTCGGACCCGGTCATGGACGGGGAGACCATCCAGCACGCCGTCACGAAGGCCCTGCTCGCGGGGGCCCGTGTGCGCGACCTGTTCCCGGTCGTCGAGGCTGCCGCGTCGCGGGGCGTCCCGGTGCTGTCGATGACGTACTTCAACCCGGTGATGCGCTACGGCGTCGAGGCGTTCGCGCGCGACCTCGCCGGCGCGGGCGGCGCCGGGCTCATCACGCCCGACCTCATCCCCGACGAGGCCGAGGAGTGGATCGCTGCAGCCGACGCCCACGACCTCGACAAGGTCTTCCTCGTCGCTCCCAGCTCGACCGACGAGCGTCTCGCCCTCACGGCGGCTGCGTCGCGCGGCTTCGTGTACGCGGCGTCGACCATGGGGGTCACGGGCGAGCGCGCGTCCCTCGGCGCGCACGCGGAAGAGCTCGTCGCCCGGACCCGCGCCGCCGGCGCGGAACGTGTCTGCGTCGGTCTCGGCGTGTCGCGCCCCGACCAGGCGGCCCAGGTCGCCCGGTACGCTGACGGGGTGATCGTCGGCTCGGCATTCGTGCGCCCGCTCCTCGGTGACGGCTCGTTCGACGAGCGTCTCGAGGCGATGGGTGCTGTCGCGCGCGGCCTCGCCGAGGGCGTCCGCACCGCCCGGACCGCAGGAGCAGGCGTCGACGCGCCGCCCGGGAGCCGCGTGTGAGCATCGCCCTGGCGTCCGTCGTCGCATCGATCCCGAGCCCGTCACAGTCGGTGTGGCACCTCGGGCCGTTCCCGCTGCGCGCGTACGCACTGGCGATCATCATCGGCATCTTCGTCGCGGTGGCGATCACCAACCGCCGTTGGGCAGAGCGCGGGGGCCACCCCGACGAGGTCTTCACGATCGTGTACTGGGCCGTCCCCTTCGGGATCGTCGGCGGTCGGCTCTACCACGTGGTCTCGTCCCCGGACGCGTACTTCGGCGCCGGGGGGGACCCGGTGTCGGCCCTGTACATCTGGCAGGGCGGGCTCGGCATCTGGGGGGCCATCGCCCTCGGCGCGGTCGGCGCGTGGATCGGCGCACGCCGTGAGCGCGTCAGCTTCTCCGCCTTCGCGGACGCCGTCGCCCCCGGGCTCCTGGTCGCGCAGGCGATCGGTCGTCTGGGCAACTGGTTCAACCAGGAGCTCTTCGGCTCGCCGACGACGCTCCCGTGGGGGCTCGAGATCAACCCGGCCGTCGCCGCGCGCGTCGGTGACTTCCCGGTCGGCACGCTCTTCCACCCGACCTTCCTCTACGAGTTCTTGTGGAACCTCGCCGCGGCAGCGCTGCTGGTCGTCGTGGACCGCCGCAGGAAGCTCGGTCACGGGCGTGCCTTCTGGGGCTACGTCGCGCTCTACACGCTCGGACGCGTGTGGATCGAGTCTCTGCGCATCGACGACGCGCAGCTCGTCCTGGGCCTGCGCCTCAACGTGTGGACGTCGATCCTTCTCCTCGTCGTGGCTGTCGCCGCGTTCATCCTGCTCGGGCGAGCCCGTCCGGGCCGTCCGGAGACCGTCTACCTCGACCCCCAGGACTCTCGTCGCAACGGTGCGGCAGGGGCGTCGGCGGTCGACGACGGCACGGACGCACCTTCGGGCCCCGCGGCCCCCACCGATCTCACGGCCGACCTGGCCGTGCCCGGCGTCGAGGACGCCGACGACGACACCGACGCCGCACGAGGCGTCGTCCCCGGTGAGGCGGAGGACGTCATCCCGACCTCCGCCCTGACCGGACGCCGTGACGCCGCCGAGGCGCACGACACGAGCGCGCGCCGCGCGCAGCGCGAGGACAACGCGGGGGCCGACACAGGTCTTCCGTGACCTGTCTCGTCAGCGACGCCCCCCGACCGACCCGCGCCAAGGCGTGGAGCCGGTGCTCTCGTACCGTCAAGGGCGAGTAATATTGGTCCGCTCAGGGCCGAGGGCGTCCCACTCTTCCCCCCCGAATGAGACACGACCAGGTCGCCCCCACCTCCTGACCTGGTCAACAGTGAGGACGGTGTACATGAACAGGTCGCTTACCCGAGGCCCGCAGGGCATCTGGGGCGTACCTCCCGCCGCCCAGGGGCTCTACGACCCAGGGGCGGAGCACGACGCGTGCGGTGTCGCCTTCGTGGCGACCCTGCGCGGCACGCCCGGACGCGACATCGTCGACGCGGGCCTGACGGCGCTGCTCAACCTCGACCACCGCGGTGCGGTCGGTGCCGAGGAGAACAGCGGTGACGGTGCTGGGATCCTCACGCAGATCCCCGACGCCTTCCTGCGTGACGTCATCCACGTCGAGCTGCCCGCTGCGGGTCGCTACGCCGTCGGCATCGCATTCCTCCCGCAGGACGCTGCCGAGGCCGACGCCGCGGCTGCGGCGATCGAGAAGATCGCCGCCGAGGAGCGTCTCGACGTCCTCGCGTGGCGCGACGTGCCGGTCACCGCGGACCTCGTCGGCCCGACGGCGCGCGCCTCGATGCCGACGTTCCGCCAGATCGTCGTCGCAGCGCCCGGCCGCGACGTCGCGGGCATCGACCTCGACCGCCTCACCTACCGCCTGCGCAAGCGCGCAGAGAACGAGCTCGGCGTCTTCTTCGCGTCGCTGTCAGCGCGCACGCTCACGTACAAGGGCATGCTCACGACGGCCCAGCTCGAGCCTTTCTTCCCGGACCTGTCCGACCCTCGCTACGCGAGCGAGCTCGCGCTCGTCCACTCGCGCTTCTCGACGAACACGTTCCCGTCGTGGCCGCTCGCCCAGCCGTTCCGTCTCGTCGCCCACAACGGTGAGATCAACACCGTCCGCGGCAACCGGAACTGGATGGCGGCGCGACAGGGCACGCTCGAGAGTGACCTGCTCGGCGACCTCGGGCCGCTCATGCCGGTGTGCTCGCCCGGGTCGAGCGACTCGGCCAGCTTCGACGAGGTGCTCGAGCTGCTGCACCTCGGCGGTCGCTCGCTACCGCACGCCGTCATGATGATGATCCCCGAGGCGTGGGAGAACAACGACGAGATGGACCCGGACCGCCGGGCCTTCTACGACTACCACGCGAACCTCATCGAGGCGTGGGACGGCCCCGCGAACCTGAACTTCACCGACGGCACGCTCATCGGTGCGGTCCTCGACCGCAACGGGCTGCGCCCGGGTCGTTTCTGGGTCACGGAGGACGGTCTCGTCGTGCTCGCCTCCGAGGCAGGTGTTCTCGACATCGACCCGTCGACGATCGTCCGCAAGGGCCGTCTCGAGCCGGGCAAGATGTTCCTCGTCGACACCGGCGCGGGCCGGATCATCGAGGACGAGGAGATCAAGGCGCAGCTCGCTGCGGCCCGTCCGTACGCCGAGTGGGTCAAGGACAACGAGGTCTACCTCGACCAGCTCCCCGACCGCGAGCACGTCGCCCACAGCCCTGCCTCCGTGCTGCGGCGCCAGCGGGCGTTCGGCTTCACGCAGGAGGAGGTCAAGGTCATCCTCGCCCCCATGGGCGAGAGCGGTGCCGAGCCTCTCGGCGCGATGGGCTCGGACACCCCGGTGGCTGTGCTGTCGAAGCGGCCGCGCCTGCTGTTCGACTACTTCACGCAGATGTTCGCGCAGGTGACGAACCCGCCGCTCGACGCCATCCGCGAGGAGCTCGTCACGTCGATCGCCGGTGCGATCGGCCCCGAGCCGAACCTGCTCGCGGAGATCCCGGAGCACGCGCGCAAGCTGATCCTGCCGTTCCCCGTGATCGACAACGACCAGCTCGCCAAGATCGTCCGCATCGACCGCGACCCGAAGCTCGCCGGCGTCTTCAAGGCGGAGCGCGTGCGCGGCCTCTACCGCGTCGACGGCGGCGGTCCCGCGCTCGAGGAGCGCCTCGAGGAGATCTTCGACCAGATCGACGACGCGATCAGCGAGGGCGCCAACTTCATCGTGCTGTCGGATCGCGACGGCAACGCGCACATGGCGGCGATCCCGTCGCTCCTGCTGACGTCCGCCGTCCACCACCACCTGCTGCGCCGTCGTACGCGTACCCAGGTGTCGCTCGTCGTCGAGGCTGGCGACGTGCGCGAGGTGCACCACGTCGCGCTGCTGATCGGCTTCGGCGCGGCAGCGGTCAACCCGTACCTCGCGATGGAGACCGTCGAGCGGCTCGCGGAGGACGGCTTCATCAACGTCACTCCGCAGGAGGCCGTCGCGAACGTCATCAAGGCGCTCGGCAAGGGCGTGCTCAAGGTCATGAGCAAGATGGGCATCTCGACCATCTCGTCGTACCGCGGCGCGCAGACGTTCGAGGCGGTCGGCCTCGCGCACGAGCTCGTCGACAGGTACTTCACCGGGACCACGACGCGCCTCGGCGGGATCGGCATCGACACGATCGCGGCCGAGGTCGCGCAGCGGCACCAGGACGCCTACCCGGCGTCGGGCAACCCGCTCCCGCACGAGAACCTCGCGACCGGTGGCGAGTACCAGTGGCGCCGCGACGGCGAGGAGCACCTCTTCGACCCGGAGACCGTCTTCCGCCTGCAGCACTCGACGCGCACCCGCCAGTTCGACGTCTTCCGCGAGTACACGCGCCGCGTCGACGACCAGGCGGAGCGCCTCATGACGCTGCGCGGCCTGCTGACGTTCTCGCCAGACCGCGAGCCCGTCCCGCTCGAGGAGGTCGAGCCGGTCAGCGAGATCGTCAAGCGGTTCAACACGGGCGCCATGTCCTACGGCTCGATCTCGCAGGAGACGCACGAGACGCTCGCGATCGCGATGAACGCGCTCGGCGGTCGCTCCAACACGGGCGAGGGCGGCGAGGACCCGGAGCGCCTGCACGACCCGAAGCGTCGCAGCAAGGTCAAGCAGATCGCGTCGGGCCGCTTCGGCGTCACGTCGGAGTACCTGACGTTCGCCGACGACATCCAGATCAAGCTCGCCCAGGGCGCCAAGCCCGGCGAGGGCGGTCAGCTGCCCGGGCACAAGGTGTACCCGTGGGTCGCCAAGACGCGTCACTCGACGCCCGGCGTCGGCCTCATCTCGCCGCCGCCGCACCACGACATCTACTCGATCGAGGACCTCGCGCAGCTGATCCACGACGCGAAGAACGCGAACCCGCAGGCTCGCATCCACGTCAAGCTCGTGTCGGAGTTCGGCGTCGGCACGGTCGCGACGGGCGTCTCGAAGGCGCACGCCGACGTCGTCCTCATCTCGGGTCACGACGGCGGCACGGGCGCGAGCCCGCTGACGTCGCTCAAGCACGCGGGGACGCCGTGGGAGATCGGTCTCGCGGAGACGCAGCAGACGCTCGTCCTGAACAACCTGCGCGACCGGATCGTCGTCCAGGTCGACGGACAGCTCAAGACCGGGCGCGACGTCGTCGTGGCGGCGCTCCTGGGAGCCGAGGAGTTCGGCTTCGCGACCGCGCCGATGGTCGTGTCGGGCTGCGTCATGATGCGCGTCTGCCACCTCGACACCTGCCCGGTGGGCGTCGCGACGCAGAACCCGGAGCTCCGCGCACGGTTCACCGGCAAGCCTGAGTTCGTCATCAACTTCTTCGAGTTCATCGCGCAGGAGGTGCGCGAGCACCTCGCTGCGCTCGGCTTCCGGTCGATCGACGAGGCCGTGGGCCAGGTCCAGGCGCTCGACGCGCGCAGGGCCGTCAAGCACTGGAAGGCCGCGGGTCTCGACCTCGGCCCCGTGCTCGAGGTGCCGAAGCCTGTCGAGGGCTCGTCGCTGCGCTGCACGACGACGCAGGACCACGCTCTCGACCGTGCGCTCGACAACGTCCTCATCGAGAAGGCGCGCGGCGCCCTCGAGGACGCGATCCCGGTCAAGATCGAGGTGTCGGTGCGCAACGTCAACCGCACGATCGGCACGATGCTCGGGCACGAGGTGACGAAGCGCTACAAGGGCGCTGGCCTGCCCGACGACACGATCGACGTCACTCTCACGGGCTCGGCCGGGCAGTCGCTCGGCGCGTTCGTCCCGCGCGGCGTGACGCTGCGTCTCTTCGGCGACGCGAACGACTACGTCGGCAAGGGACTTTCGGGCGGGCGCATCGTCGTGCGCCCGGACCGCACCGCGGTGCTCGGCGGCAGCGCGAACGTGATCGCGGGCAACGTGATCGGGTACGGCGCGACATCGGGCGAGATCTTCCTGCGCGGGCTCGTGGGCGAGCGCTTCGGCGTCCGCAACTCGGGAGCGACGCTCGTGGCCGAGGGCGTGGGAGACCACGCGTGCGAGTACATGACCGGCGGTACGGTGCTGGTGCTCGGACCCACGGGACGCAACGTCGGTGCCGGTATGTCCGGTGGGACGGCGTACGTGCTGGACCTGCGCCGCGGCGCTGTCAACCGGGCCGCGCTCGCCTCTGACGAGCTGCAGCTCTCGTCGCTCGACGACGAGGACGCCGCACTCGTGGAGAAGCTCCTGCGCAAGCACCTCGACGAGACCGGCTCGCCGGTCGCCGCCGAGCTCCTCGCGGACTTCCCGGCCGCACGCACGCGCTTCACGCGCATCCTTCCGACCGAGTTCGCCCGGGTGCGCAGCGCCCTGGCACAGGCCGAGTCCGTCGGGCTCGACCCGGGCGCCCCGGGCGTCTGGGACCACATCCTGGAGGTGGCCCGTGGCTGACCCACGCGGATTCCTGAAGGTCCGGGAGCGTGAGCTCCCGGCCGACCGAGCTGTTCCCGTCCGCCTCATGGACTGGCGCGAGGTGCACGAGTACCGGGCGATGAACCCGGAGGACCAGCAGATGCTCAAGCGTCAGGCGGGCCGCTGCATGGACTGCGGCATCCCGTTCTGCCACCAGGGCTGCCCGCTCGGCAACCTCATCCCGGAGTGGAACGACCTCGTGCGTCGCGGCCAGTACCGCGAGGCGTCCGAGCGTCTGCACGCCACGAACAACTTCCCGGAGTTCACGGGGCGCATCTGCCCGGCTCCGTGCGAGTCGGCGTGCGTCCTGGGCATCAACCAGCCGCCCGTGACGATCAAGAGCGTCGAGGTCTCGATCATCGACGAGGCGTTCGCACGCGGTCTCGTCGAGCCCGTCGTGCCGCAGCGCCTCACCGGTCACACGGTCGCGGTCGTCGGCTCGGGGCCCGCCGGTCTCGCCGCAGCCCAGCAGCTCACGCGCGCCGGTCACACGGTCGTCGTTCTCGAGCGTGACGACGCGATCGGCGGCCTGCTGCGCTACGGCGTGCCCGACTTCAAGCTCGAGAAGCGGCACATCGACCGCCGCATCGAGCAGATGCGTGCCGAGGGCACCCGCTTCCGCACGGGTGTCGAGGTCGGCGTCGACATCACGTGGGCCGAGCTGCGCACCCGGTACGACGCGGTCGTCGTCGCGACCGGCGCGACCGAGCCGCGGGACCTTCCCATCCCCGGGCGCGACCTCGAGGGTGTCCACTTCGCCATGGAGTACCTCGTCCAGGGCAACCGTCTCGCGGCGGGGGGCGCCGTCGAGGACCCGATCAGCGCGAAGGACAAGCACGTCGTCATCATCGGCGGCGGCGACACGGGCTCCGACTGCCTCGGCACCGCGCTGCGCCAGCGCGCGGCCTCGGTCACGACCCTCGCGATCGGCAAGAAGCCGCCGACCGAGCGTCCGGAGAACCAGCCGTGGCCCACGACCCCGACGCTGTTCGAGGTGTCGAGCTCGCACGAGGAGGGCGGCGAGCGCACGTTCCTCGCGTCGACCGTCGAGTTCCGCGGCGACGAGAACGGGCACGTGACGCACCTCGTGCTCGCGACGACCGAGTACCTCCCGGACGGGCGGCGCGTGCCGACGCCCGGCACCGAGCGGATCATCCCGGCGGACCTCGTCCTCATCTCGATGGGCTTCACGGGTCCCGAGACCGCAGCGCTCACCGAGCAGACGGGAGCGGACCTCACGGGCCGCGGCGCAGTCGCGCGCGACGACTCGTACGCGACGTCGGTCCCCGGCGTGTTCGTCGCGGGAGACGCGGGTCGTGGGCAGTCGCTCATCGTCTGGGCGATCGCCGAGGGTCGCGCGGCGGCTGCCTCGGTCGACGCCTTCCTGCAGGGGGCGACCGAGCTCCCTGCCCCGATCCCGGCGAGCGCGGTCGCGCTTCGGCCGTAAGGGTGCGCGGCGACGCCGCGGCCTGACCATCGTCCTACCATTCGTACTTCGCTAGTGAACTAGGCTGGAGCCATGCGCAGAGCAAAAATCGTTTGCACCATCGGACCCGCGACCGCCTCGGCCGAGCAGATTCAGAATCTGGTCGACGCCGGCATGGACGTCGCCCGCATCAACCGGAGCCACGGAGCTCCCGAAGAGCACGAGCTCGTCTTCCACAACGTGCGTGCCGCCGCCGCCACGGCTGACCGGCCCGTCGCGATCCTGGTCGACCTCCAGGGCCCCAAGATCCGCCTCGGCAAGTTCGAGAAGGACGAGAAGTACTGGCTCGACGAGGGTGACATCTTCACCATCACGACCGAGGACGTCGTGGGCACCAAGGAGCTGTGCGGCACGACCCACAAGGGTCTGCCGAACGACGCTCGCGTGGGCGACCCCATCCTCATCGACGACGGCCGCGTGCTCGTCCGCATCGTCGAGGTCGACGGCCCCCGCGTCGTCACCCGCGTCGAGGTCGCTGGCCCCGTCTCCAACAACAAGGGTCTGAACCTCCCGGGCGTGGCCGTCTCGGTCCCCGCGATGTCCGACAAGGACGAGACCGACCTGCGCTGGGCCATCCGCCTCGGTGCCGACATCATCGCGCTCTCCTTCGTCCGTTCGGCCGCCGACTACGACGACGTCCGCCGGATCATGGAGGAGGAGGGTCGCATCCTCCCCGTCATCGCCAAGGTCGAGAAGCCGCAGGCCGTCGAGAACCTCGCCGAGATCGTCGACGCGTTCGACGGCATCATGGTCGCCCGTGGTGACCTGGGCGTCGAGCTCCCGCTCGAGCAGGTCCCGCTCGTCCAGAAGCGCGCCGTCGAGCTCGCCCGCCGCAACGCGAAGCCCGTCATCGTCGCGACGCAGGTCCTCGAGTCGATGATCTCCGCGCCGCGCCCGACGCGCGCCGAGGCCTCTGACTGCGCCAACGCCGTCCTCGACGGTGCCGACGCGGTCATGCTCTCGGGCGAGACGTCCGTCGGTGACTACCCGATCGAGGCCGTCCGCACGATGGCGCGCATCATCGAGAGCACCGAGGAGCTCGGTCGCGAGCGCATCGCGCCGCTCGGCTCGACGCCGGGCACGCGCGGCGGTGCGATCACCCGCGCCGCAGCCGAGATCGGCGAGACGCTCGGGGTCAAGTACCTCGCGACGTTCACGCAGTCGGGTGACTCGGCCCGTCGCATGTCGCGCCTGCGCTCGCCCATCCCGCTGGTCGCCTTCACGCCGGACCCCTCGGTCCGCAATGTGCTCGCGCTCAGCTGGGGCGTCCAGGCCGAGCTCGTCGACTCCGTCAAGGACACCGACGGCATGGTGAACCTGGTCGACCAGACCCTGCGAAGCAAGGGTCTCGGGGAGAACGGCGACTACGTCGTCGTCGTCGCGGGCGCGCCGGTCGGCGTCGTCGGCTCGACGAACTCCATCACGGTCCACAAGATCGGCGACGAGGCCAACGGCCGCATCGCCTGATCGGATGACGAGAGATGCCCCCCGACCGCTCGGTCGGGGGGCATCTCTCGTGCTGCGGTGCCCCGGGTGGGATTCGAACCCACACTGGATCGGGTTTGAGCCGAACGCCTCTGCCGGTTGGGCTACCGGGGCCGCGCCCACTATGGAACCACACGCACACGTCGAACTCCGCATCACCGCAGCGCGGCGGCCCGCCTGTGCCTCCGCGCACGTCGACGCCACCACGCACCGGGATGCGTGGTCCTACCAGCACGAGCAACTAGGATGACCCTGTGACCGACAACGACGAGACCACCCGTGAACCCCTCCAGCTCGACCTGCCGCCACTGACGGCCCCCGAGCAGGAGGCCCCCGCCGCCACGCCGTCCAAGGTGCGCCGCGCCGTGGTCGCCGAGGACGAGGCGCTCATCCGCATGGATGTCGTCGAGACCCTCCGTGAGGCCGGCTACGAGGTCGTGGGCGAGGCCGGCGACGGTGAGACCGCGGTCGCGCTCGCCATCGAGCACAAGCCGGACGTCGTCGTCATGGACGTGAAGATGCCCGAGCTGGACGGCATCTCCGCGGCTGAGCGCATCGGCAAGGCGCACGTCGCGCCCGTCGTGCTGCTGACGGCCTTCTCGCAGACCGAGCTCGTCGAGCGTGCCCGGGACGCCGGCGCGATGGCCTACGTCGTCAAGCCGTTCAGCCCGGCGGACCTGCTGCCTGCCGTCGAGATCGCCATCTCGCGGTACGCGCAGATCACCGCGCTGTCCGCGGAGGTCGCCGACCTGACGGAGCGCTTCGAGACGCGCAAGCGCGTCGACCGCGCCAAGGGCCTGCTCATGAGCAAGATGGGCCTCTCGGAGCCCGAGTCGTTCCGCTGGATCCAGAAGACGTCGATGGACCGTCGCCTGACCATGCGCGAGGTCGCGGACGCCGTCATCGACCAGGTGGGTGGCAAGGACTGAGGTCCCCGGAGGGGGAGTTGTGACCTTCCCGTTATCTGGGTACCTTGGTCTCGCTCTCCGCGCCTGAGGTGAGGGGAGCACATCCTTACGTGCAGGGGCTGCTGAAGGAGGTGTCCGTGGTGCGAGCCGTGATCGACGTCCGCCACGCTGGTGCAGCAGATCTCCTCGAGGTCGCGCAGCTGTGCTCGGCGGCGCGCGAGGAGACCGCCACGCCGTCGCAGATCTGCAGCGCCGACGTCGAGAAGCTTCGCAAGCACCTCGGCGTCCTCCTGTCGGTCCCCGGTGGTCGCGTCCTCCTCGCGACGCACGACTCGAACCCGGTCGGCTTCCTGCTGGCTCGCGTGATCGAGGCGAACGTCTACAACGACGCCCCCGTGCTCTACATCGAGGCCGTCTACGTCGACGGCACCTTCCGCCGCCGGGGGGTCGGTCACGCTCTCCTCAGCGCGGCTGCGGAGATCGCGGTCGGTGCGGGTGCCGAAGAGGTCTACTCCGTGCCGATCCCGGGCTCACGCGGGGTCCAGCGCTTCCTCGCCCGCATGGGCTTCGCGCCCGCCGCGGCGCACCGCGTCGTCCAGACCTCGGCGCTGCTGCGCAAGCTCGGCCCCGAGGGTTCGCTGCGCCGCCCGCCGCGCGCGCTCGAGGACCTCATCGCGCGCCGTCGCAAGGCCCGCATCGAGACGCAGTCCGGCCCGGTCGACCTGCGTGAGCTCCGTGCCCGCCTCGGTGAGGAGCCGGCGCCCGCCCGCGCCTCCCGCGGCGCACGTGTCGCGGGCACCGGCCGCATCTCGCACGCCGGCTGAGCCGAGGGCCTGCTCACCAGGCTCTGCTCTAGCGACCGTCCATGATCATGCACGTCAGGCGCGCGGTGCACAGGCGCTTGTTGTCGTCGTCCGACACGACGATCTCGTAGGAGGCGAGCGTCCGGCCGAGGTGCAGCGCGGTCGCGACCGCCGTCACCGTCCCGGAGCGGGCGCTGCGGTGGTGCGACACGCTCAGCTCGAGGCCGACCGCAGCCCGCCCCATGCCCGCGTGCGCGAGCGCGCCGTACGAGCCGACCGTCTCGGCGAGCGCAGCCGTCGCGCCGCCGTGCAGCAGCCCGGCCGGCTGCGTGTTCCCCTCGACGGGCATGGTTGCGACGACGCGCTCGGCGCTCAGCTCCATGACCTCGATCTGCATGCGCTCGATGAGCGTGCCAGCCTCCCTCTCCCTGATCATCTCGAGGAACCTGGCGAGGTCAGCGGGGGAGGACGTGGCGTCGAGCGGCGTCGTGTCGGTCATGGAAGATAGGTTGTCAGGTGTGAGTGACGACGCGCGACCCCGCCTTCTCCTGATCGACGGCCACTCGATGGCCTTCCGGGCGTACTTCGCCCTCCCGGTCGACAAGTTCTCGACGTCGACCGGGCAGCACACGAACGCCGTGCACGGCTTCGTGTCCATGCTCGCGAACCTCATCAAGAACGAGCAGCCGACGCATGTCGCGGTCGCGTTCGACGCCGGTTCGACGACGTTCCGCACCGAGCGCTTCCCGGACTACAAGGGTGGGCGCGAGTCGACGCCCGAGCCCTTCAAGGGGCAGGTCCCGCTCATCCGTGAGGTGCTCGACGCGATGCGGATCACCCACTACGAGCGCGACATGATCGAGGCGGACGACATCCTCGCGACCTGGTCCAAGCAGGCCGGGGCGAAGGGTTGGCAGGTGCTCGTCTGCTCGGGTGACCGGGACTCGCTCCAGTTCGTGACCCCTGACGTCACGGTCCTCTACCCGGTCAAGGGCGTCTCCGAGCTCGCCCGGATGACCCCGGAGGCCGTCGAGGCGAAGTACGGCGTCACCCCGGAGCGGTACCCGGACCTCGCGGCGCTCGTCGGCGAGTCCGCCGACAACATCCCCGGCGTGCCGAAGGTCGGTCCGAAGACGGCCGCCAAGTGGCTGGCCCAGTACGGCGACCTCGACGGCGTCCTCGCTCACGCCGACGAGATCGGTGGGGTCGTCGGCCAGAACCTTCGCGACCACCTGGACCAGGTCCGGCTCAACCGTGAGATCAACCACCTCCTGACCGACCTCGACCTGCCGCACTCGCCCGAGGACCTCGCCGTCCAGCCGTGGGACCGTGAGGCGCTCCACCAGGTGTTCGACACGCTCCAGTTCCGGACGCTGCGCGACCGCCTGCTCGCGATGATGCCCGCGGAGGACCGCGAGGACGCACCCGCCGACGCGGCCGTCGTGGAGATCGACGTGCTCGCGCCCGGGACGCTCGGTGACTGGCTCGCGGCGCGCCGTGGCCAGCCGATCGGCCTCGAGGTCCGCGGCTCGTTCGTGCCCGGCGCCGGTGATGCCGACATGGTCGCCCTCGGCGACCTCGAGGGGCACGCCGTCGTCCTCGACCTCGCTCAGCTCGACCCCGCCGACGACACGGCCCTGGGGCAGTGGCTCGCCGCCGAGGACGCCCCCGTCGTCGCGCACGGCGGGAAGGCACGCGCCCATGCGCTGCGCGGGCGCGGCTACACGCTGCGCGGCGTCGTGCTCGACACGGAGCTCGCCGCATACCTGTGCCACCCCGACCAGCGCAGCTACGACCTCGAGGACCTCGCGGTGCGTAACCTGCACCGCGAGATCGGGGCGTCGGGCCCTGCCGGGGGGCAGGGCGCGCTCGAGCTCGACCTCGAGGGGGAGCCGGGAGCCGGCGCCGATCTTGCCGAGCGTGCCGCCGTGCTGCCGGTTCTCGCCGCGGCGCTCGAGAGCGACCTCAAGGACCGCGGGTCGTACGACCTGCTGACGACCCTCGAGCTGCCGCTCGCCGACGTGCTCGAGGGGATGGAGGCGCGCGGCGTCGCGGTCGACGTCGAGATGCTCCGCGAGCTCGAGTGCGAGTTCGGCCAGCAGGTCCAGGGAGCCGCGCAGGAGGCTTACCAGGTGATCGGCCGGGAGGTGAACCTCGGCTCGCCGAAGCAGCTCCAGGAGGTGCTCTTCGACCAGCTGGACATGCCGCGCACCAAGAAGATCAAGACGGGGTACACGACGGACGCCGCGTCGCTCGCGGACCTGTTCGCGAAGACGCAGCACCCGTTCCTCGAGCACCTGCTCGTGCACCGCGACGTCACGAAGCTGAGGCAGACGGTCGACACGCTCCTGCGCTACGTCGCGAGCGACGGCCGGATCCACACGACCTTCCAGCAGACGGTCGCGGCGACAGGGCGCCTCAGCTCGGCGGACCCGAACCTCCAGAACATCCCCATCCGGACCGCGGCTGGCCGCCGCATCCGTCAGGCGTTCCGCGTCGGGGAGGGCTACGAGACGCTCCTGACGGCGGACTACAGCCAGATCGAGATGCGGATCATGGCTCACCTCTCCGGCGACGAGGGGCTGATCGCGGCCTTCCGCTCCGGGGAGGACCTCCACAGCTACGTGGCGTCGCGGGTGTTCGGCGTCGCGACCGACGAGGTCTCCGCCGCGCAGCGCTCCAAGATCAAGGCGATGAGCTACGGCCTCGCGTACGGCCTCTCGGCGTTCGGCCTGTCGAAGCAGCTCAACGTCGCCGTCGGCGAGGCCCAGGCGCTCATGGACGACTACTTCACCCGTTTCGGTGGCGTGCGGACGTACCTCCACGAGGTCGTCGAGGAGGCGCGCGCGACCGGCTTCACCGAGACCATCCGCGGCCGTCGCCGGTATCTTCCCGACCTGACGAGCGACAACCGCCAGCGCCGCGAGATCGCCGAACGGGTCGCGCTGAACTCGCCGATCCAGGGCTCTGCCGCAGACATCATCAAGGACGCGATGCTCGGCGTGCAGCGCGAGCTCGACGCCCGGGGCCTCAGGTCCCGCATGCTCCTCCAGGTCCACGACGAGCTCGTCCTCGAGGTCGCGCCGGGCGAGCTCGAGACGGTCGAGGAGCTGCTGCGTACCCAGATGGCCGGGGCCGCGGACCTGTCTGTCCCGCTCGAGGTGTCCGTCGGCCGCGGTCAGACCTGGCACGACGCCGGCCACTGAGCCGCCCCGGACGCCGCGGCAGGCCTCGGCTCAGCGGCGCTCGCACACGAAGATCGCCGTGCCCGGGAGCAGCCGTCCGCGCAGGGGGCTCCAGCCGCCCCACGTCCGGTCGTGGCCCTCGGGCCACTCCGGCTCGACGACGTCGAGCAGCGTGAGGCCCGCGCCCACGACGTCGCGCACGTGGTCGCCGACGGTCCGGTGGAACTCCGCGTACGTCAGCCGGCCTGCCTCGTCACGCTCGGCGTATGGCGTCCGGTCGAAGTACGAGCGGTCCGCCGTGAGCCCGCGCTCCGACGGGTCGTCGGGGAACGACCAGCGGACCGGGTGCGTGACCGAGAAGACCCATCGGCCGCCCTGGCGCAGCACGCGCGCGACCTCGCGGTGGACCAGCTCCGCGTCCGCGACGAAAGGGATCGCGCCGTACGCCGTGAAGACGACGTCGAACGACGCGTCCGCGAAGGGGAGACGCCGGGCGTCGGCCTGGACACGGCTGGGGCCCGGCACGCCGACGGGCTGACGTGCCATGAGCATGGCTGCGCTGATGTCCGTCGCGACGACGTGTGCGCCCTGGCGGGCGAGCCATCGCGAGCACTGGGCCGCGCCGGCCCCGAGCTCGAGGGCCCGCGCCCCGGCGACGTCGCCGAGGAGGTGCGCGTCGGCCTCCCGCAGACCTTCGGGGCACCAGCAGAAGTCCTCGTCCCCGAGGAACTCGCCGTGCTCGGCGAGGTACTCGGCGGCGTTCTCGTCCCACCACGAGCGACCCGCACGGTGGGGAGCCTCGTCAGGGATGGGCTGGTATCCGGCGCGTCGAAGGTCCACGAGCCCCATTGTGCCGGGCGCCGTCCGCGCACCGGGAGCCCGCCCACGATGCCCGGGCAGGACCAACGGCTGAGACCGACGCGTGGACGGTCGGTAGGCTCATCGAGGTTTGTCGGTCAGGATGCAGACGCGAGACGTCTGCCGCACCGGCGGACCGCCGACAAGCGACGACGAGGGAGTGTAGGCATGCGCATCGGTCTTCTCACCGGCGGTGGGGACTGCCCGGGGCTCAACGCGGCGATCCGAGCGGTCGTCAAGCAGGGGCTGGGGGAGTACGGCCATTCGATCATCGGCTTCCGCAACGGCTGGAAGGGCGTCGTCGACGGCGACGTCATGCCCCTCGAGCGGCAGCACATCCGCAACGTCCTTCCCGTCGGTGGCACGCTCCTCGGCACCGCTCGGTTCCACCCGCGCGAGGAGGACGGCTCGATGGAGGCCGTGCTCGCGACCCTCGAGGCAGAGCGCATCGAGGCGCTCATCTGCATCGGCGGTGACGGCACGCTCCACGCCGCGAGCCGCGTCGCCGACGCGGGGGTCAAGATCGTCGCGATCCCGAAGACGATCGACAACGACGTCGCCGGGACCGACCTGTCCATCGGCTACCACACCGCGGTGAACATCGCCGCGGAGGCGATCGACCGCATCCACACGACGGCCGAGTCCCACAACCGCGTCATGGTCATCGAGGTCATGGGGCGCCACGCGGGCTGGATCGCGGTCAACGCGGGCATCGCGGGCGGCGCGGAGATCGTCCTCGCCCCCGAGGAGCCGTTCGACATGGACAAGATCATCAAGTTCCTCAAGCACCGGCACAAGGCGCACGCGAACTTCTCGATCGTCGTCGTCGCCGAGGGCGCGCACGCTGTCCCCGGCAGCTCCATGGAGTACGAGGTCCAGCTCGGCAAGTACGGCGAGATCGTCGCCGGTGCGATCGGTGAGCGCGTGGCGACCGAGATCCAGACCCGCACGGGCTTCGACACGCGCCTGACGGTGCTCGGTCACGTCCAGCGTGGCGGCAGCCCGACGACGACCGACCGCATCCTCGGCTCGCGCTTCGGCGTCGCCGCGGTCGACGCGATCACCCGTGGCGAGTCCAACGTGATGACCGCGCTGCGCGGCGAGGAGGTCGTGCTGGTGCCGCTGCCCGAGGTCGCGGGCAAGGTCAAGGCCGTCCCGGCCGACCTCCTGCGGACGGCTCGCGCGCTCGCCTGACGGCTTGCCCAGGCGCTCGGCTCCCGGGCGGGGCCCCACGGTCCCGCCCGGAGATCTTCTTTGCCCAGGCTCGGTGCATCGGATAGGGTGAACGCGGTGTGTCGTGGCGTCAGGACCGAACAGGTCGTGACCGACCGGCGACCGGCAGCACGGCCCAGCCCGTGTCCTGCCTGCAAGCCTTCCTGTTCGAACTACTTCCTGTCCGCATCGGAGCAACTGACTCAATGACCATCTCTACCCCCTCGAAGTCCACGCCGCAGGTCGCGATCAACGACATCGGCAACGAAGAGGACTTCCTCGCCGCCATCGACGCCACCATCAAGTACTTCAACGACGGTGACATCGTCGAAGGCACCATCGTCAAGGTGGACCGCGACGAGGTCCTTCTCGACATCGGCTACAAGACCGAGGGCGTCATCCCCTCCCGCGAGCTGTCCATCAAGCACGACGTCGACCCCGGTGAGGTCGTCAAGGTCGGCGACGCGGTCGAGGCCCTGGTTCTCCAGAAGGAGGACAAGGAAGGTCGCCTGATCCTGTCGAAGAAGCGCGCCCAGTACGAGCGCGCCTGGGGCACGATCGAGAAGGTCAAGGAGGAGGACGGCGTCGTCACCGGCACCGTCATCGAGGTCGTCAAGGGTGGCCTCATCCTCGACATCGGTCTGCGTGGCTTCCTGCCCGCGTCCCTCGTGGAGATGCGTCGCGTCCGCGACCTCCAGCCGTACGTCGGCAAGGAGATCGAGGCGAAGATCATCGAGCTCGACAAGAACCGCAACAACGTCGTCCTGTCGCGCCGTGCCTGGCTCGAGCAGACGCAGTCCGAGGTCCGCTCCACCTTCCTGCAGACGCTGCAGAAGGGCCAGGTCCGCCCCGGTGTCGTCTCCTCGATCGTCAACTTCGGTGCGTTCGTGGACCTCGGGGGTGTCGACGGTCTCGTCCACGTCTCCGAGCTGTCCTGGAAGCACATCGACCACCCGTCCGAGGTCGTCGAGGTCGGCCAGGAGGTCACCGTCGAGGTTCTCGACGTCGACTTCGACCGCGAGCGCGTCTCCCTGTCGCTCAAGGCGACGCAGGAGGACCCGTGGCAGGCCTTCGCCCGCACGCACGCCATCGGCCAGGTCGTGCCGGGCAAGGTCACGAAGCTCGTCCCGTTCGGTGCGTTCGTGCGCGTCGAGGACGGCATCGAGGGCCTCGTGCACATCTCCGAGCTCGCCGTGCGTCACGTCGACCTGCCTGAGCAGGTCGTCAACGTGGGCGACGACGTCTTCGTCAAGGTCATCGACATCGACCTCGAGCGTCGCCGCATCTCGCTGTCGCTGAAGCAGGCCAACGAGGGTGTGGACCCGGAGTCCGAGGACTTCGACCCCGCGCTCTACGGCATGGCTGCCGACTACGACGAGGCCGGCAACTACAAGTACCCGGACGGCTTCGACCCCGAGACGAACGAGTGGCTCGAGGGCTACGAGGCGCAGCGTGAGGAGTGGGAGGCGCAGTACGCCAAGGCCCACGCACGCTGGGAGGCGCACCGCAAGCAGGTCGCCGAGGCTCTCAAGGCCGACTCCGACGCTGCCACCGCGGGCGAGTCGAGCGGCTCGGCTCCGTCCACTTACTCCTCGACCCCGGTCCAGGAGGAGGTCGCGGGCACGCTGGCGTCCGACGAGGCTCTCGCTGCTCTGCGCGAGAAGCTCACGGGCAACTGATCCCGGCGCCGTCAGGCGCAACGGTCCGAAGGCCGGTCACCGCACGCGGTGGCCGGCCTTCGGCGTGCCCGGCCTGGCTTGGCGTGCCCGAGGTGCACTCGAGCTTCCCGAGGTGCGCTCGAGGCGCCCGAGGCGCACTCCCCGTGCCCGGGGGTGCGCTCGGCGTGCACGGTGTGCGGGCGACGTGGCCAGTGCACTCGACGCGCCCGGGGCACGTGGTCACGTGTCGCAGTGTCGGTGCGTGAGGGTCTAGCCCTCGGAGAACTGTCGACGGTACAGCTCGGCGTACAGGCCACCGTGACCGAGCAGCTCGTCGTGGGTGCCCTGTGCGACGACGCG
Organism: Flavimobilis soli; assembly: GCF_002564025.1. Classification (NCBI taxonomy): domain Bacteria; kingdom Bacillati; phylum Actinomycetota; class Actinomycetes; order Micrococcales; family Jonesiaceae; genus Flavimobilis; species Flavimobilis soli. The sequence continues at coordinate 453,133 of NZ_PDJH01000001.1, read as the reverse complement.
TCCCGCCTCGAGGACGACGATGAGGTCCGCGTCGCGCACGGTCGACAGCCGGTGGGCGATGACGATCGCGGTGCGGCCGTCGAGAGCGGTGTCGAGCGCCGCCTGCACGGCCGCCTCCGACTCGGAGTCGAGGTGCGCGGTCGCCTCGTCGAGGATGACGACGGGTGGCGCCTTGAGCAGCAGCCGCGCGATCGCGAGGCGCTGGCGCTCCCCGCCCGACAAGCGGTACCCGCGGTCGCCGACGACGGTGTCGAGGCCGTCGGGCAGGCTCTCGACGAGGTCGAGGATGCGTGCGGAGCGCAGCGCCTCGACGATCTCCGCGTCGGTCGCGTCCGGGCGGGCGTAGCGTAGGTTTCCCGCGACCGTGTCGTGGAAGAGGTGCGCGTCCTGCGGGACGGAACCGACGACGTCGTGCACCGACTGCTGCGTGACGCCACGCAGGTCCCGACCCGCGATGCGAACCGCGCCGGCGGTCGGGTCGTAGAAGCGGGCCAGGAGGTGCCCGATCGTGGTCTTGCCGGCGCCCGACGGTCCGACGAGCGCGACCGTCGCGCCGGCGGGCACCGAGAACGTGACGTCGACGAGCGTGTCCTGCGGCTCGGTGTCGTCGAGTGTGGCAACCGACTCGAGCGACGCGAGCGACACCTCGCTCGCGGAGGGGTAGCGGAACGTCACGTGGTCGAGCTCGACGCTCGCACCGACCGCGGCGACGTGCTCGGTCAGGTTCGTCGCGTCGTCGGCGTCGCGCACCGTGGGCTCGAGGTCGAGGACCTCGAAGACCCGCTCGAAGCTGACGAGCGCCGTCATGACGTCGACCTGGACGTTCGAGATGGCCGTCAGGGGTCCGTACAGGCGGTTGAGGTATGCGGTGAGCGCGACGACGACGCCGACGCTCAGCCGGCCCTCGATCGAGGCGAGCCCGCCGAGCGCGTAGACGACCGCGACCGCGACCGCCGCGACCGTCGTCAGGGTCACCCGGAAGACGGTCGCGTACATGGCCTGGCGCACGCCGATGTCGCGCACGCGGGAGGCAGCGGCGACGTAGGTGCGGGACTCCTGCTCAGGTCGGCCGTAGGACTTCGCGAGCTGCGCCCCCGCGACGTTGAACCGCTCGTTCATGATCTGGGCCGTGTCCGCGTTGATCGCGTAGCTCTCTCGCGTGATGTGCGCGAGGCGCGGGCCGATCCACCGCGCGGGGAGCACGAACGCGGGCAGCAGAGCGAGAGCGACGAGGGTGAGCTGCCACGACATCGAGAACATCGCCGCGAGCACGAAGACGATCGTCAGCGCGTTCGAGAAGACGTTCGACAGTGTCGAGGTGAACGCCTGCTGCGCTCCGAGCACGTCGCCGTTGAGGCGCTGCACGAGCGAGCCGGTCCGGGTGCGGGAGAAGAACGCCAGCGGCATGCGCTGCACGTGGTCGAAGACCGCGGACCGCAGGTCGAGGATGAGGCCCTCGCCGACGCGTGCCGAGCACCAGCGCTGGCCGAGCGACAGCGCGCCCTGCGAGAGCGAGAGCAGCGCTGCGACGCCTGCGAGCTGCAGGACGACGTCCTTGCGCCCTTCCGCGATGCCGTCGTCGATGATCGCCCGGAAGAGCATCGGGATGGCCGCGCCGATCGCGGCGTCGATCGCGATCAGGAGCAGGAACACGGCGAGGGTGCGGCGGTACGGCTTGGCGAACGAGAGCACGCGGCGCATCGTGCCGCGGCCGAGGCGGTGACCGCGGACGCTCGGGTCCTGACGGAACGAGCGCAGTCCTGCCGGACCGCTCCCGCCGTGCATGCCTGCCATGCCTGACATCGTCATGCGTCCTCCCGGTCGTGCACGGTCGCGTCGGGTGCGCTCCGGCACCCAGGGCACCGAGCCTAGACCGGCCTAGGGGATACGGCCCGATTGCCGCCGTCGGGGGACGGGGGCAGGATGAGGCACATGCTTCGCATCGGGCTCACGGGTGGTATCGCGGCCGGCAAGTCGACCGTCGCCGCGATGCTGCGCGAGCGGGGAGCTGTCGTCATCGACCACGACGCGATCGCCCGCGAGGTGGTCGCCCCGGGGACGCTCGGCCTCGACCGGGTCGTGGAGCGCTTCGGCGAGGAGGTGCTCGCTGAGGACGGCTCGCTCGACCGCACGGCGCTCGGCCACATCGTGTTCAACGACCCTCAGGCGCGCGCCGACCTCGGTGCCCTGCTGCACCCCGAGATCGCCCGCGTCTCCGCAGAGCGCGAGGCCAAGGCGGTCGCGGCCGACGGCGACGCGCTCGTCGTGCACGACATCCCGCTGCTCGTGGAGACCGGTCAGGCGGAGGCCCACCACATCGTGGTGGTCGTCCACGCACCGGCAGACCTGCGGATCCGCCGCCTCGTGGAGGAGCGAGGGAGCTCGCTGCCCGACGCACGGCGTCGTGTCGCAGCGCAGGCGACGGACGAGGAGCGCGCGGCGGCGGCCGACGTCATCATCGACGGGTCCGGCTCGGTCGAGGGGCTGCGGGCGCAGGTCGACGAGCTCTGGACGCGGCTGCAGGCCGAGCTGGCCGAGCAGCACGGCTGACCCAGGTGCCGCCGGTGCGCCGGTGTCAGTGGGGCGGCCTATCGTGGACGCATGCGTCCAGTCACCGATCTGCAGCGAACCGTCGCCCCGTTCGAGGTCGTCTCGGAGTACACGCCCTCGGGTGACCAGCCCGCCGCGATCGCCGACCTGACGGCGCGCCTGAAGGCGGGGGAGAAGGACATCGTCCTGCTCGGCGCCACTGGGACGGGCAAGAGCGCCACGACCGCGTGGTTGATCGAGCAGGTGCAGCGCCCGACACTCGTCATGGCACCGAACAAGACGCTCGCAGCCCAGCTCGCGACCGAGTTCCGCGAGCTGCTGCCCAACAACGCCGTCGAGTACTTCGTCTCGTACTACGACTACTACCAGCCCGAGGCGTACATCGCGCAGACGGACACCTTCATCGAGAAGGACTCGTCCATCAACGACGAGGTCGAGCGCTTGCGCCACTCGGCGACGAGCAGCCTGCTCACCCGGCGCGACGTCGTGGTGGTGTCGTCTGTGTCCTGCATCTACGGGCTCGGGACGCCGCAGGAGTACGTCGACCGCATGCAGCGGCTCGACGTCGGGCAGATGATCAACCGCGACGACCTGCTCCGGCAGTTCGTGGGCATGCAGTACACCCGCAACGACATGGCGTTCACGCGCGGCACCTTCCGCGTGCGCGGCGACACGGTCGAGATCATCCCGGTCTACGAGGAGCTCGCGATCCGCATCGAGTTCTTCGGCGATGAGATCGAGGCGATCCACACGCTGCACCCGCTCACGGGCGAGGTCGTGCGCTCGGAGCCGAGCATCCACATCTTCCCGGCGACGCACTACGTCGCCGGACCAGAGCGCATGGAGCGCGCGATCGCCTCGATCGAGGCGGAGCTGGAGGAGCGGCTCGCACAGCTCGAGCAGCAGAACAAGCTGCTCGAGGCGCAGCGACTGCGCATGCGCACGACGTACGACATCGAGATGATGCGCCAGATCGGGTCGTGCTCAGGGATCGAGAACTACTCCCGTCACATCGACGGGCGTGCACCTGGGTCTGCCCCGAACACGCTCCTCGACTACTTCCCGGACGACTTCCTGCTCGTCATCGACGAGTCGCACGTCACCGTCCCGCAGATCGGGGCGATGTACGAGGGCGACATGTCGCGCAAGCGGAACCTCGTCGACTACGGCTTCCGCCTGCCGAGCGCGATGGACAACCGTCCGCTCCGCTGGGAGGAGTTCGTCGAGCGGATCGGCCAGACCGTCTACCTCTCCGCGACGCCCGGCGACTACGAGCTCGGCCTGTCTGACGGCGTCGTCGAGCAGATCATCCGTCCCACCGGGCTCGTGGACCCGGAGGTCGTCGTGAAGCCGACCAAGGGCCAGATCGACGACCTGCTCGAGGAGATCCGCCAGCGCGTCGAGAAGGACGAGCGCGTGCTCGTCACCACGCTGACCAAGAAGATGGCTGAGGACCTCACGGACTACTTCCTCGACAAGGGGGTGCGCGTCCGCTATCTGCACTCCGACGTCGACACGCTCGCCCGCGTCGAGCTGCTCCGGGACCTGCGCCTCGGCGTCTACGACGTCCTCGTCGGCATCAACCTCCTGCGCGAGGGGCTCGACCTGCCCGAGGTGTCCCTCGTCGCGATCCTCGACGCCGACAAGGAGGGCTTCCTCCGGTCGGGCAAGTCGCTCATCCAGACGATCGGTCGTGCCGCCCGCAACGTCTCGGGCCAGGTCCACATGTACGCGGACAAGATCACGCCCGCGATGGCCCTCGCGATCGAGGAGACCGAGCGCCGCCGTGCGAAGCAGATCGCCTACAACACCGAGCACGGGATCGACCCCACCCCGCTGCGGAAGAAGATCGCCGACGTCACGGACATGCTCGCCCGCGAGGACCTCGACACCCAGGAGCTCCTCGCCGGGGGTTACCGGAAGCCCGCCCGTGGCGGCAAGGCAGCTCCCGCCACGCCCGCACCCGCAGGCGACCGGCCGGGGGTCGCGGCCGCGACCGACCTCGCAGGACTCATCCAGGAGCTCACCGACCAGATGCACGCCGCAGCGGCAGAGCTGCAGTTCGAGCTCGCCGCGCGCCTGCGTGACGAGATCGGGGGCCTCAAGAAGGAGCTGCGACAGATGAGGAGCGCCACCGCTTGACACGCGCCGCTGCCAGGCGCGCGCCCATGGATTACAGTGGGCGAGTTGTTGGAGGGGAGTATCCCTGACACGGTGGCGTCGTCACCACGGCGGGCTCGGTAGCCCTCCCGGTGCCATCGGTCCGAGCACGGTCACGCGAGACGTGGCCCGGGCGGGAGAGACCTCCGGTACACCGCTACGCGTACCGGAGGATCATCGGTGCTTGATATCCACATGTCCGTCTGGCTGATCTCAGCCGCTGCCGTCCTCGGCCTCGTCATCTTCGACTTCTACGCGCACGTGCGGACGCCCCACGAGCCCACGTTCCGCGAGTCAGCGATCTGGTCGTCGATCTACATCGCGCTCGCCGTGGTCTTCGGCGTCGTCTTCCTCATCGTCATCGGGCCCGAGCACGGCGGCGAGTTCTTCGCCGGGTACATCACCGAGAAGAGCCTCTCGGTCGACAACCTGTTCGTGTTCCTGATGATCATGACGTCGTTCCGCGTGCCGCGGGCGTACCAGCAGAAGGTCCTGCTCGTCGGCGTCGTGATCGCCCTCGTGCTCCGCACCGTGTTCATCCTGCTCGGCGCGGCCGCGCTCAACACGTTCTCCTGGGTCTTCTACATCTTCGGGGCGATCCTGCTGTGGACCGCCTGGAAGCAGGTCATGCCCGAGGAGGAGTCGGACGACTCGATCCCCGGCGGCAAGGCCGTGGCCCTCCTCAAGCGGTTCGTCCCGACGACCGACGAGTACAACGAGGACCGGCTGACCGTGAAGATCGACGGCAAGCGGTTCATCACGCCGATGCTCGTCGTCATGGTCGCGATCGGCTTCACCGACGTTCTCTTCGCGCTCGACTCGATCCCCGCGATCTACGGCCTCACGCAGGAGCCGTACATCGTCTTCATGGCGAACGCCCTCGCGCTCCTCGGGCTGCGCCAGCTCTACTTCCTCATCGGTGGCCTGCTCGACCGGCTCGTCTACCTCGCGCAGGGGCTCGGTGTCATCCTCGCCTTCATCGGCGTGAAGCTCGTCTTCCACGCGATGCACGTCAACGAGCTGCCGTTCATCAACGGCGGTGAGCACATCACCTGGGCGCCCGAGATCTCGACCGCGACCTCGCTCATCGTCATCATCGGCACGCTCGTCGTCGTGACGGTCGCGAGCCTGCTGAAGAACAAGCACGACCGCAAGACGGCCGCGCAAGCCGAAGCGGCCGAGCGCTCCGGTCAGGCCTGACGCGCGACCGACGTCCACGTGCGCCCGACCACCTGGACGGTGGTCGGGCGCACGTCGTCCAGGTCGCTCGGCCCCGTCAGGAGGCCCACGGACCGATGACCGGGTCCCACTCGCGCACGACCACCGACTCGATCACGCCGGCCGAGGCGAACGGGTCGCCCGCGAGCAACGCGTCGAGCGCGCCACGGGACGCGGCGGAGAAGAGCAGCAGCGCGCCGCCCTCGGTGAAGGGGCCCGAGGCGAGCAGGTCCCCAGCCTCGAGCCTCGATCGCAGGTAGGCGCGGTGCTCCGGCCGGACGCGGTCGCGCGTCTCGGTGTCGTTCGTGTACGTGTACTCGACGGCGTAGACAGTCATGAGGACATCCAAGCAGGGCGCGTGTCCGCGCCGCGCGGGACCACCGGTACGTGAACGTCGCGGTCCGCCGTCACCAGCCGCGTGCCTCCCACTCCGCGAGGTGCGGACGCTCGCGCCCGAGAGTCGTGTCGTCGCCGTGTCCGGGCCGAACCACGGTCTCGTCGGGGAAGCGGTCGAAGAGACGTGTCCGGACGTCGCCGAGGAGCGACCGGAAGTCGTCGGGCGACGACGTCTTGCCGACGCCACCGGGGAAGAGCGAGTCGCCGGTGAACAGCTGCACGGCCACACCGGGCACCGCGAGCACGAACGTCATGGATCCCGGGGTGTGGCCGCGAAGCTCCACGGCCTCGAGGGTGAGCGCACCCACCCGCACCGTGTCGAGGTGGCGCAACCGTCTGGCGACGACGACGTCGCAGCGGTGGGCGACGTCGTCCGCGTCCGCGTCGCCCACCGCGACGGGCGCGCCGGTCACGGCGTGCATGTCCCACAGGGCCCCGACGTGGTCGCGGTGGCGGTGCGTCACGAGGATCGCGTCGAGACGAGCGGAGCCGCTGCCCTCGCGGACGAGCGCCAGCAGGGCGTCCGAGTCGGCCGCAGGGTCGACGAGAGTCTGCGCACCCGTCGTCGTGCACGTCACGAGATAGGCGTTGTTGTCCATCGGTCCGACGGCGAGCTTGCGCACGACGGCGCCTGGCAGCTCGCGGACGTGCGCCGGTCCGCCCACGACGACGTGCGCGCGATCGGGTGTCATGTCGGCCTGGCTCATGCTGTTCAACATGCTCGTCGCTCGTGCGCGGCGTCCAGCGCCTGCGCGGCACCCACGAGGGCGAGGTGGGAGAGTGCCTGCGGCGTGTTGCCTAGCTGCGCGCGAGCGTCGGGGTCGTACTCCTCAGCCATGAGCCCGACGTCGTTGCATGCCTCGAGCGCACGCTCGAAGAGGGCCTCGGCCTCGTCGAGCGCGCCGATCGCGCACAGCGCCTCGACGAGCCAGAACGTGCACGCCACGAACGTTCCCTCTCCACCGGGGAGGCCGTCGTCGGTCAGGTCCGTGGCGTAGCGGCGCACGAAGCCCGACGGCGTCGACAGGTCCCGCTGGACGCGCCGGACCGTACCGACCGCTCGCGGGTCCTCCGGCGGGAGGAACCCGACCCGGAGCAGGGACAGGAGGCTCGCGTCGACGTGGTCGGCGCCGTAGTGCTGGACGAACGAGCCGAGGCCGTCGGACCAGCCGCGCTCGAGGACCTCGGCCCGCACCTCGGCTCGGCAGCGGCGCCACAGCTCGAGGTCGCGCTCGTGGCCCGTCATGTCCTGCCCGTGCTCCTCCACGGCGCGGACGGCGCGGTCGAACGCGGCCCACGCCATGACCTTGGACTGCACGAAGTGCTGGACTGGTCCGCGCACCTCCCAGATGCCGTGGTCCGGCTGGCGCCACCGGTGCACGAGGTCGTTGACGAGCGCTCGTTCGACCGCCCACGACGTCGCGCTCCGAGGTAGGCCCGCGTGCGCCGCGACGTCGAGAGCGCAGAGCACCTCGCCCAGAGCGTCGTGCTGGACCTGCCTGACAGCACCGTTACCCGTACGCACAGGCGCGGAACCCTCCCAGCCTGGCAGGTGCTCCCGGACCCGCTCGACCAGCTTGTCGTCGCGCGAGCCGTCGAGCGCGTACATGATCTGCATGTCCGCGGGGCGGCCTGCGAGGGCGCGCACGAGCCAGTCGCGCCACTTTCTCGCCTCGTCGACCGCGCCTGCTCGGGCGAGCGCGGTGACGGCGAGCGCGGCGTCGCGCAGCCAGCAGAACCGGTAGTCCCAGTTGCGCGCGCCACCGGGGAGCTCGGGGAGTGACGTGGTCGCGGCCGCCGCGATACCGCCGGTGAGCGAGTGGGTCAGCAGCCGGAGGGCGAGGAGTGACCTGACGACCGGCTCGCGGTGACGTTCGCCGACGGCGAGCCCTGACGTCCACCGCTCCCAGTCGACGCGCGTGGCCTCCGGCCCGCGGCCGGGCAGGGCGGGCGGGACGGGCTCCCACGACGGTGTCCACGTGCAGGTCGCCTCGAACGTCTCGCCAGCGTGCAGGACGAAGGTGTCGGCGTGCCGGTGGCGCGGGCCGCGAGGGTGCTGAGGGAGGCGGTCGGCACGGAGCGTGAGCGAGTCGGGTCCCGCGACGGCGCGCAGCACCTGCCCGTCGGACGTGACCCACGGTTCGACCGCGCCGTAGTCGAAGCGGACGACCAGCTCGTGCTCGACGGTGACCGCGCCCTCGAGGACTTCGATCTTGCGGGAGATGTCGGCGCGGCCGTCCCGGGTGGGCATCCAGTCGAGCGCGCGCGCCACCCCGCCAGCGGTCCGGTACGTCGTCTCGAGCACGAACGAGTCTCCGACGTAGCGCCGTGACACCTGGGTCGCCCCGCGGACGCCGAGCAACCAGCGTCCGTGGTCGGGCGTGCCGAGAAGCGCGGCGAAGCACGCGGGGGAGTCGAGGTCGGGGAGGCAGAGCCAGTCGACCGAGCCGCTGCGGCTCACGAGCGCGACGGTCCGGCCGTCGCCGAGGGCGGCGTAGTCCGCGATGGGTGTCGACACGGCCTCATCGTCCCCCGGTGACGGGACCTGCGCATCTGAGACGTCGAACACATGTGCGAAATCGCCTGCTTTGGCCCTAGGATGGACCGGTGAACGAACGACTTGTGGTGCAAGGTGCCCGGGAGCACAACCTGCGCAGCGTCGACCTCGACCTGCCGAGGGACAAGCTCATCGTCTTCACCGGTCTCTCAGGCTCGGGGAAGTCGTCGCTCGCGTTCGACACGATCTTCGCCGAGGGGCAGCGCCGCTACGTCGAGTCGCTCTCGGCGTACGCTCGCCAGTTCCTCGGGCAGATGGACAAGCCCGACGTCGACTTCATCGAGGGTCTGTCGCCGGCGGTCTCGATCGACCAGAAGTCGACCAACCGCAACCCGCGCTCGACCGTCGGCACCATCACCGAGGTCTACGACTACCTCCGCCTCCTGTTCGCCCGCGCAGGTACGCAGTACTGCCCGGTCTGCGGCGAGCGTGTCGCGTCGCAGACCCCGCAGCAGATCGTCGACCGTCTCCTCGCACTGCCCGAAGGCACGCGCTACCAGGTTCTCGCGCCTGTCGTGCGCGGCCGCAAGGGCGAGTACGCCGAGCTCTTCACCGAGCTGCAGGGCAAGGGATTCGCGCGCGCTCGGGTCGACGGCGAGATCGTCCAGCTCTCCTCGCCCCCGACGCTCGAGAAGAAGCTCAAGCACACGATCGAGGTCGTCGTGGACCGCCTCGTCGCGCGCGAGGGTGTGCGGCAGCGGCTGACGGACTCCGTCGAGACCGCGCTCGGCCTCGCGGGCGGTCTGCTCCTCGTCGACATGGTCGACCTCGACGCGGACGACCCGGACCGCGAGCGCAGGTTCTCGGAGCACCGTGCGTGCCCGAACGACCACGTGCTCACGCTCGAAGAGGTCGAGCCGCGCACCTTCTCCTTCAACGCGCCCTACGGCGCGTGCCCCGAGTGCACGGGTATCGGCGTGCGCCTCGAGGTCGACCCGGACCTCGTCGTGCCTGACGACGAGAAGACGCTGCGCGAGGGCGCGGTCGCGCCGTGGGCGCAGACCTCGTCCGAGTACTACGAGCGGGTTCTCACCGCGTTGGCCGCCGACATGGGCTTCTCGATGGACGTACCGTGGCGTGCGCTCCCGGAGCGTGCCCGCAACGCCGTGCTGCACGGCCAGAACCACCAGGTGCACGTGAAGTACCGCAACCGCTGGGGGCGCGAGCGGCAGTACTCGACCGGCTTCGAGGGCGTCATCGCGTTCATCGAGCGGCGCCATTCCGAGACCGAGTCCGACTGGTCCAAGGAGAAGTACGAGTCGTACATGCGTGAGGTCCCGTGCCCCGTCTGCGAGGGGGCACGGCTCAAGCCCGAGGTGCTCGCGGTCAAGGTCGGCGGTCGCTCGATCGCTGAGGTGTGCGAGATGCCCCTGCGCGAGGCTCGGGAGTTCCTCGAGACGCTCGAGCTCGGGGTCCGGGAGCGGCAGATCGCGGTCCAGGTGCTCAAGGAGATCGACGCGCGCCTCGGGTTCCTGCTCGACGTCGGCCTCGACTACCTCACGCTCTCGCGTGCCGCGGGGACCCTCTCGGGCGGAGAGGCGCAGCGCATCCGCCTCGCGACCCAGATCGGGTCCGGTCTGGTCGGCGTGCTCTACGTGCTCGACGAGCCGAGCATCGGCCTGCACCAGCGTGACAACCGCCGTCTGATCGAGACGCTCACCCGGCTGCGGGACCTCGGCAACACGCTCATCGTCGTCGAGCACGACGAGGACACGATCCGCGCGGCCGACTGGATCGTCGACATCGGTCCAGGAGCGGGGGAGCACGGAGGCCGCGTCGTCCACACGGGCGACTACCGCGGCCTGCTCGAGGCGCCGGAGTCCGTCACCGGCGCGTACCTCGCCGGCCGCCGCGTCATCCCGATGCCGCAGCACCGCCGCCGCGTCGACAAGGCGCGCCAGATCAAGGTGATCGGCGCACGCGAGAACAACCTCAAGGACGTCGACGTCTCGTTCCCGCTTGGCGTGTTCACCGCGGTCACGGGTGTCTCGGGATCGGGCAAGTCGACGCTCGTCAACTCGATCCTGTACACGGTCCTCGCGAACGAGCTCAACAACGCGCGTCAGGTTCCCGGCCACCACCGGCGCGTCGAGGGCCTCGAGGAGCTCGACAAGGTCGTGCACGTGGACCAGGGGCCGATCGGTCGTACGCCGCGGTCCAACCCCGCGACGTACACGGGCGTGTGGGACCACGTGCGCAAGCTCTTCGCGCAGACGACCGAGGCGAAGGTCCGCGGCTACACCCCGGGGCGCTTCTCCTTCAACGTCAAGGGCGGCCGCTGCGAGGCGTGCTCCGGTGACGGCACGATCAAGATCGAGATGAACTTCCTCCCGGACGTCTACGTCCCGTGCGAGGTGTGCCAGGGGGCGCGGTACAACCGCGAGACGCTCGAGGTGCACTACAAGGGCAAGACGGTCGCCGACGTGCTGCACATGCCGATCGAGGAGGCGGCCGAGTTCTTCGAGGCGGTACCCGCCATCTCGAGGCACCTGAAGACGCTCGTGGACGTCGGTCTCGGCTACGTGCGGCTCGGCCAGCCCGCGCCGACCCTCTCGGGCGGCGAGGCCCAGCGCGTCAAGCTCGCGAGCGAGCTGCAGAAGCGGTCGACCGGACGCACCGTCTACGTGCTCGACGAGCCGACGACGGGCCTCCACTTCGAGGACATCCGACGCCTGCTCGCCGTCCTGCAGTCGCTCGTCGACAAGGGCAACACCGTGCTCGTGATCGAGCACAACCTCGACGTCATCAAGAACGCCGACTGGATCATCGACATGGGTCCCGAGGGAGGATCGGGCGGCGGCACCGTCGTCGCGCAGGGTCCGCCGGAGCTCGTCGCGACCGTCGAGGCGAGCCACACCGGCCGTTTCCTCGCCGAGGTGCTCGGTGACGGCGTACCGCTCGCCCCCGCCCCGAAGAAGAAGGCGGCAGCCGCGGCGACCAAGGGCGCGAGCGGGACGACCGCGAAGTCCTCGACGGTCAAGCGGAAGCGTGCTGGTGCGAGCTGACGTGCCCCTGCTCAGCGACCGCCCAGCCCGGCTCCGCGAGGGCGGGGGGAGCTCGACCGCCGTCGGCTCCGCGACGTCGGGCGGTCCGGGGCGTCGGACCGCCGGAGCCTGTCGCGTCGGTGGCCCCGACTACCCTCGTCACCATGACTGACCCGAGGACCTACCGGCCGAAGCCGGGCGAGATCCCTACCGACCCTGGGGTCTACCGGTTCCGCGACGAGCACGGGCGGGTCATCTACGTCGGCAAGGCCCGCAACCTCCGCGCCCGGCTCGCGAACTACTTCCAGGACCTGAGCTCGCTCCACCCGCGCACCGCGACCATGGTCACGACGGCCGCGAGCGTCCAGTGGACGGTAGTGCGCACCGAGGTCGAGGCGCTCGCTCTCGAGTACTCGTGGATCAAGGAGTTCGACCCGCGGTTCAACGTCAAGTACCGCGACGACAAGTCGTACCCCTACCTCGCGGTCACGATGGGCGAGGAGGTGCCCCGCGCCCAGGTCATGCGCGGTGCCAAGCGACCGGGCACGCGCTACTTCGGTCCGTTCGGGCACGCCTGGGCGATCCGCGAGACCCTCGACCTGCTCCTGCGCGTCTTTCCCGTCCGCACCTGCTCGGCGGGCGTCTACCGCCGTGCCGCGCAGACCGGCCGCCCGTGCCTGCTCGGGTACATCGACAAGTGTTCCGCGCCGTGCGTCGGGCGGATCAGCACCGACGAGCACCGAGCCCTCGCCGAGGACCTCTGCACCTTCATGAGCGGCGACGCCTCCCGGTTCATCAAGGCACTCACCGCCCAGATGAACGAGGCCGCCGCCGACATGCAGTACGAGCAGGCAGCCCGGTACCGCGACGCGATCCAGGCCCTGCAGCGGGCGCTCGAGAAGAACGCCGTCGTCCTCGCCGACGGCACCGACGCCGACATCTTCGGCCTCGTCGGCGACGAGCTCGAAGCGGCCGTCCAGGTGTTCCACGTGCGCGGTGGACGCATCCGGGGCCAGCGGGGCTGGGTCGTCGAGCGCGTCGAGGACGTCACCGACGCGGGGCTCGTCACCCACCTGCTCCAGCAGGTGTACGGCGACGTCGACACGTCCGACCCGGACGCCCGCCGCAGCGTCCCGCGCGAGGTCCTCGTCCCGGAGCTGCCCGAGGACCTCGACCAGGTGCGCACGTGGCTGTCCGGCATCCGCGGCGCGGCCGTCGACATCCGCGTGCCCCAGCGGGGTGAGAAGCGCGAGCTCGCCGAGACCGTGCGCAAGAACGCGGAGCAGGCGCTCGCGCTGCACCGCTCACGCCGTTCGGGTGACCTCACGACGCGCAGCCGCGCGCTCCAGGAGATCCAGGAGGCGCTCGACCTGCAGTCCGCACCGCTGCGGATCGAGTGCTACGACATCTCCAACACGCAGGGGACGTTCCAGACGGCGTCGATGGTCGTCTTCGAGGACGGCCTCGCACGGAAGTCCGAGTACCGCCGCTTCACGATCCGCGGCCCCGAGGGCAAGGGTGCGGCTGACGACACGGCAGCGATGTACGAGGTCATCACGAGGCGCTTCAAGCGCTACCTGACCGACCGGTCCGAGTCCTCCGACCTCGAGCTCGACCTGACCGACGGCGACCGTCAGGAGCTCGCCGAGCACAGTTCGGGCGAGGTCGACGCCCTCGTCGACGAGGAGACGGGTCGCCCCAAGCGCTTCGCCTACCCGCCGAACCTCGTGGTCGTCGACGGCGGTCAGCCGCAGGTCGCGGCCGCGGCCCGCGCGCTCGCCGACCTCGGCATCGACGACGTCGCGCTCTGCGGGCTGGCCAAGCGCCTCGAGGAGGTGTGGCTCCCGGGCGACGACTACCCGGTCATCCTCGAGCGCAGCTCGGAAGGTCTGTACCTGCTCCAGCGCGTCCGCGACGAGGCGCACCGCTTCGCGCTCGCGCACCACCGCAAGCGGCGAGGCGCCGCGATGACCGCGTCGGAGCTCGACGGAGTGCCCGGCCTGGGGCCGGCGCGCAAGGCGAAGCTGCTCAAGCACTTCGGCTCTCTCAAGCGCCTGCGGGCCGCCTCCGTCGAGGAGATCGCGACGGTGCCGGGGATGGGGGAGAAGCTCGCCCGGAGCGTGCTCGAGGCGCTCGCACCGCCTGCCAGTGCGGAGACCTCGCCGGCGCCAGCAGCGGCGTCGACGCCCGCCGACGACGCCTGACCCGCAAGGCCGTTCTGGCCTGGCATGCTGGGACCATGAGCGAGGACAAGAACCCACTCACCGTCCCTCAGGGCATCCCCGCGCTCGAGGCCGCAGCCTCCGCGCCCGAGCCCGAGCGGTCGCAGGTGGTGATCATCACCGGCATGTCGGGTGCCGGCCGCACGCGTGCGGCCGCCGAGCTCGAGGACCTGGGCTGGTTCGTCATCGACAACCTCCCCCCGCAGATGCTGACCCCGCTCATCGAGATGTCCGTGCACGCCGGACAGACCCTCACCCGGTTCGCGGCCGTCGTCGACGTCCGCGGCCGGCAGTTCTTCGACCAGCTCCAGGACGTCATCGAGCAGATGAAGCAGCGTGACGTCGACTACCGCGTCATGTTCCTCGACGCCTCCGACGACGTCCTCGTGCGTCGGTACGAATCCGTGCGTCGACCGCACCCGCTGCAGGGCGACGGCCGCCTCCTCGACGGGATCACCGCCGAGCGGACGCTCTTGCGGACGATCCGGGCGCAGGCCGACGTCGTCATCGACACGAGCGATCTCAACGTGCACGACCTCGGGCGCGAGGTGCGCGCCGCGATCGCGAGCGAGGAGGAGCACCCGCTGCGCATCCACGTCGTGTCGTTCGGGTTCAAGTACGGCCTCCCCATGGACGCCGACCTGGTCGTCGACATGCGCTTCCTGCCGAACCCCTACTGGGTGACGGAGCTGCGCCACCTGTCGGGCCGCGACGAGCCCGTGCGCGACTACGTGCTCGGCCTGCCGGGAGCGCAGCAGTTCATCGACCGCTACGTCGAGGCGCTCGAGCCCGTCCTCAAGGGCTACCTCGAGGAGGAGAAGCGGTTCGTCACGCTCGCCGTCGGGTGCACGGGCGGGAAGCACCGCTCGGTCGCCGTGTCGGAGGAGATCGGCCGTCGGCTGCGCCAGGCCGGCCACCGCGTCGTGGTGACAGCGCGTGACCTCGGCAAGGAGTGAGCGCGGGCGCGCCGCTGACGCGCGCTCGGGCCCTGCTGTCGTCGCCCTCGGCGGCGGTCACGGCCTCTCCGCGAGCCTCTCGGCGCTGCGCCTGATGACGGAGCGCCTCACCGCGGTCGTCACGGTGGCCGACGACGGCGGGTCGTCGGGTCGTCTGCGCTCCGAGCTCGGCGTGCTGCCACCCGGCGACCTCCGCATGGCACTGTCGGCGCTGTGCGACGAGTCGGCGTGGGGTCTGACCTGGCGCGACCTGCTCCAGCACCGCTTCCGCAGCGACGGCGACCTCGACAACCACGCCGTCGGTAACCTGCTCATCGTCGCGCTCTGGGAGATCCTCGGCGACACGGTCGACGGCCTCGACTGGGTCGGACGTCTCCTCGGGGCGCACGGCCGCGTGCTGCCGATGGCCGCCGTGCCGCTCGAGATCGAGGCGGACGTCCGGGTCGGGGGAGAGGCACGCACGATCCGTGGCCAGAGCACGGTGGCGACGTGCGAGGCGCACATCGACCGCGTCCGGCTCGTCCCGGACCAGCCGCCGGCGTGCGGGGAGGCGGTCGCGGCCGTGCGCGCCGCCGACTGGGTCGTGCTGGGACCGGGGTCCTGGTACACGTCCGTGATGCCGCACCTGCTCGTGCCCGACCTCGCGCTCGCGCTCCAGGAGACCGAGGCGCGCCGCTGCGTCACGCTCAACCTCGACCCCGAGGGTGAGACGTCGGGGCTCTCTGCGACCGACCACCTGGCCGCGCTCCACGAGCACCATCCCGACCTGCGCGTCGACGCCGTCCTGGCAGACCCGAGCGCGGTCGACGACGTCGAAGGGCTCACGCGTGCGGCCTCCGCGATGGGGGCACGCACGGTGATGCGCCAGGTCAGGCGCGGTGACGGTACGCCAAGGCACGACCGCCTGCGGCTCGCCGCCGCCTACCGCGACGTGTTCGACGACTTCCTGGGCGACGTCGGGACGCGCGCCTGAAGATGGCAGGATGACCCCATGGCACTGACGGCACAGGTGAAGGACGAGCTCGCGCGGCTCAGGGTGGACAAGATCAGCTGCCGCAAGGCGGAGGTCTCTGCGCTCCTGCGGTTCGCGGGCGGACTGCACATCGTGTCGGGCCGCATCGTCATCGAGGCTGAGGTCGACACGGGCGTCGTCGCGCGGCGTCTCAAGCAGGCGATCACCGAGGTCTACGGGCACTCGAGCGACGTCATGGTGATCCAGCCGGGCGGCCTGCGCCGCGGGAACCGCTACGTCGTGCGCGTCGCGCGGGAAGGCGAGTCGCTCGCCCGCCAGACTGGCCTGCTCGACAACCGGGGCCGCCCCGTGCGCGGCCTGCCGCCGCAGATCGTGTCCGGCGGCGTCGACGAGTCAGCCGCGGCATGGCGCGGCGCGTTCCTCGCGCACGGCTCGCTCACGGAGCCGGGCCGCTCGTCGGCCCTCGAGATCACCTGCCCCGGTCCCGAGGCTGCCCTCGCCCTCGTCGGGGCGGCGCGGCGCCTGGGCGTGCCGACGAAGGCTCGAGAGGTCCGTGGGGTGGACCGGGTCGTCGTGCGCGACGGCGAGGCGATCTCGACGATGCTCACGACCCTCGGCGCGGTCGAGGCGGCCAAGGTCTGGGACGAGCGCCGGGCGCGCCGCGAGGTGCGCGGCACGGCGAACCGTCTCGCCAACTTCGACGACGCGAACCTCCGCCGGTCCGCCCGCGCGGCCGTCGCCGCCGGCGCGCGCGTCGAGCGTGCGTTCGAGATCCTCGGCGAGGACCTGCCGGAGCACCTTCGCGAGGCCGGCGAGCTGCGGCTCGCGCACAAGCAGGCGTCGCTCGAGGAACTCGGCCAGCTCGCCGACCCGCCGCTGACGAAGGACGCTGTCGCCGGGCGCATCCGCCGCCTGCTCGCGACGGCGGACAAGCGGGCGCAGGAGCTGGGCATCCCGGACACCGAGGCGGGTCTTGCGTCGGACCTGCTCGACCTCTGAGCGCCCGAGGCCCAGGTGGTCGGACGTTCGTCCCATCGCCGCGCCGCCGGACGGTATAGGCTAGGGACGTTCGGTGATGCGGGACACAACCCCTCAGGGCTGTGACTCGTGTCTCATCCGCGTACATCGACGTACGTACAGTTCGTCAACAACCGTGTGCGTCGGTGCTAGCCGACGCGCCCCGAGGAGGGCATAGTGACCATCCGCGTCGGAATCAACGGCTTCGGCCGCATCGGACGTAACTTCTTCCGCGCCATCATCGCGTCGGGAGCTGACATCGAGATCGTCGGTGTCAACGACCTGACGGACAACAAGACCCTGGCGCACCTGCTCAAGTACGACACGGTTCTCGGCCGTTTCCCGCAGAGCGTCGCGTACGACGACGAGAACATCATCGTCGACGGCAAGAACATCCGTGCCCTCGCCGAGCGCGACCCCGCGAACCTCCCCTGGGGCGAGCTGGGCGCTGACATCGTCATCGAGTCGACCGGCTTCTTCACCGACGCGACCAAGGCTCAGGCCCACATCGCTGCGGGCGCCAAGAAGGTCATCATCTCCGCCCCGGCCTCGAACGAGGACGCGACCTTCGTCGTCGGTGTCAACCACACGCAGTACGACCCGGCGAAGCACAACGTCATCTCGAACGCGTCGTGCACCACGAACTGCCTCGCGCCCGTCGCGAAGGCGCTCAACGACTCGGTCGGCATCGTCCGTGGCCTCATGACCACGATCCACGCCTACACGGGTGACCAGAACCTCCAGGACGGTCCGCACAAGGACCTGCGTCGTGCCCGCGCGGCCGCGCAGAACATCGTCCCGACCTCGACCGGTGCTGCGAAGGCTGTCGCCCTCGTCCTGCCCGAGCTCAAGGGCAAGCTCGACGGCTTCGCCATGCGCGTGCCGACGATCACGGGCTCCGCGACCGACCTCACGTTCGAGGCCTCGCGCGACGTCACCGTCGAGGAGGTCAACGCCGCGGTCAAGGCTGCCGCCGAGGGCCCGCTCAAGGGTGTTCTGGAGTACGTCGAGGACGACATCGTCTCCTCCGACATCGTCACGAACCCGCACCAGAGCATCTTCGACTCGAAGCTCACCAAGGTGATCGGCAACCAGGTCAAGATCGTCGCCTGGTACGACAACGAGTGGGGCTACTCCAACTCGCTCGTCGCCCTCACGAGCTACGTGGGCGAGCGTCTCTGACGCCGCCCTGCTGACTCGCTGATCGCATGACGTCCGCGTGCGCGCCCACGGCTCGTCCGGGGCGCGCACGCGGACGTCTTTGCGTCGCGGCACGCTGACCTTTCCACCCGAACCTCACGCACTACGGAGTGCCCCCTGTGAAGACCATCGCTGACCTGGGCGACCTGCGCGGCAAGCGCGTCCTCGTTCGTTCCGACTTCAACGTCCCGCTCGACGGCACGACCATTACCGACGACGGTCGCATCCGCGCCGCGCTCCCGACGCTCAAGCGTCTGGTCGACGCCGGCGCCAAGGTCGTCGTGACCGCCCACCTCGGCCGCCCGAAGGGCGAGCCGGACGCCAAGTACTCGCTCGCCCCCGTCGCCGCCCGCCTGGGCGAGCTGCTCGGCGCCCCCGTGACGCTCGCGGGCGACACGGTCGGCGCGAGCGCGAAGGCCACCGTCGCCGCGCTCGGCGAGGGCGAGGTCGCCCTCCTCGAGAACATCCGCTTCGACGCTCGTGAGACCTCGAAGGTCGACGAGGAGCGTGCGTCGCTCGCCGCCGACCTCGCCGAGCTCGCCGACGCGTACGTGTCCGACGGCTTCGGCGTCGTGCACCGCAAGCAGGCTTCGGTCTACGACATCGCCAAGGTCCTCCCGGCGGCCGTCGGTGAGCTCGTCCTCAAGGAGGTCGACTCCCTGAAGAAGGCGACCGAGGACCCCGCCCGCCCGTACGCGGTCGTGCTCGGTGGCTCCAAGGTGTCCGACAAACTCGGTGTCATCGCGAACCTGCTCGAGAAGGCGGACCGTCTCCTCATTGGTGGCGGCATGGTCTTCACGTTCCTCGCGGCCCAGGGCTACCAGGTCGGCAAGTCCCTCCTCGAGGAGGACCAGATCGAGACCGTCAAGGGTTACCTCGCGACCGCCAAGGAGCGCGGCGTCGAGATCGTCCTCCCGACGGACATCGTCGCCGCCGACTCGTTCGCGGCCGATGCCCCGCACGACGTCGTCGCCGCTGACGCGATCCCGGCGGACCGCATGGGTCTCGACATCGGCCCCGAGTCGGCGAAGCTCTTCGCCTCGAAGCTCGCCGACGCCAAGACGATCGTCTGGAACGGCCCGATGGGCGTGTTCGAGTTCGACGCGTTCGCCGGTGGCACCCGCGCTGTCGCGCAGGGCATGATCGACGCGACGGCTGACGGCGCGTTCTCGATCGTGGGCGGTGGCGACTCCGCCGCGGCGGTCCGCATCCTCGGCTTCGACGAGGCCGGCTTCAGCCACATCTCGACCGGTGGCGGCGCCAGCCTCGAGTTCCTCGAGGGCAAGACGCTCCCCGGCATCGCCGTCCTCGACGCCTGACCTACCTGACGAACGGAAGACACTGACGTGGCAAACCGCACCCCGCTGATCGCGGGCAACTGGAAGATGAACAAGGACCACCTTGAGGCGGTCCACCTGGTGCAGAAGCTCGACTGGGCTCTCAAGGACGCGAAGCACGACTTCGAGGCCGTCGAGGTCACGGTCCTCGTGCCGTTCACCGACATCCGTTCCGTGCAGACCCTGGTCGACGCGGACGGCTCGCAGGTCTCGTACGGGGCACAGGACCTCTCGGCGCACGTGTCGGGCGCGTACACCGGCGAGATCTCGCCCGTGTTCCTCGAGAAGCTCGGCGTGAAGTACGTGGCTGTCGGCCACTCCGAGCGCCGTCAGTACCACGGCGAGGACGACGCGCTCGTCAACGCCAAGACGAAGAACGCGCTCGCGCACGGCCTCGTGCCGATCGTGTGCGTCGGTGAGGGCCTCGACGTCCGCAAGGCCGGCGACCAGGTCTCGTACACGCTCGCCCAGGTCGACGGTGCGTTCGAGGGCATCTCTGCCGAGGACGCCGCCAAGGTCGTCGTCGCGTACGAGCCCGTCTGGGCGATCGGCACGGGCGAGGTCGCGACCCCCGCTGACGCGCAGGAGGTCAACGGTGCGATCCGCGCCCGCCTCGCCGAGCTGTACTCGGCCGAGGTGGCCGACGCCGTGCGTGTTCTCTATGGCGGTTCCGTGAAGTCCTCGTCGATCGCCGAGCTCATGGCTGAGCCCGACGTCGACGGCGCCCTGGTCGGCGGTGCGAGCCTCGACCCGGAGGAGTTCGCGAAGATCGCCCGGTTCCAGGCGCAGGCCTGACCGAACCGTCTCGACGTCTGTCCTGGGCCGACGCCCCGCTGCGGCGGGGCGTTTGGCCCAGGGTGGGCGGCGTGACCTATCCTTGACCCGGCGGCCGCCGTGCCGCGTGCGGTTTCCAGGGGAACCGCAGAGCCCGGGCACGAGCCCAGGCTGAACAGCGACGAAGAGGGACACCGTCTAGTGGACGCGATCGGTATCATCCTGCAGGTCATCCTTGTCATCACGAGCCTGGTGATGGTGCTTCTCGTGCTCCTGCACAAGGGCAAGGGCGGCGGCATGTCCGACATGTTCGGAGGCGGTATCGCCAGCTCGGTCGGTTCGTCCGGCGTCGCCGAGAAGAACTTGAACCGCCTGACGGTGGCCTTCGTGATCGTCTGGGTGCTGACGATCGTGTTGCTGGGCCTCCTCGCCAAGGTCGGCTGACCTCCGGGGAACTCCGCCGGGCACTGAGACAGGGGAAAGACAGTGGCTGGAGCTAGTGCAATCAGGGGATCGCGCGTCGGTGCCGGTCCGATGGGGGAGTCCGAGCGCGGTGACGTGGCCGCGCGGGTGTACGTGTCGTACTGGTGCGCCAACGGCCACGAGACGCGTCCCAGCTTCTCGGACGAGACCGCGATCGAGATCCCGAGCGAATGGGACTGCCCGCGCTGCGGCTTCCCGGCGGGACAGGACCGCGCGAACCCGCCTGCTCCGTCGCGCAACGAGCCGTACAAGACGCACCTCGCCTACGTGAAGGAACGTCGCTCCGAGGAGGACGGCGAGGCCCTCCTCGACGAAGCACTCGCAGCGCTGCGCAAGCGCCGCGGCGGCTGAACGACCACCAGGCACGCACAGCAACGGCTGAGGCCGCCGTCCCGCTCGGGACGGCGGCCTCAGTCGTTCGCGCTCGTCGGCGGGGTCAGGCGCCGCCCTCGACGGCCTCGGCCGCCTCGCCGGCTGCCGCGGCGTCGACCAGCCAGAGCGTCAGGTCCTGCCCGACGGCGCCCGCGACAGGAGACTCGACGACGGGCGCACCGGAGAGTCCTGCTCGCACGCCCGCCGCCTTCTCGGCGCCGGCCGCGACGATCCACACCTCGCGGGCCCTGCGGATCGCGTCGAACGTGAGCGAGACGCGCAGCGGCGGAGGCTTGGGGGAGTCAGCGACACCCGTCGTCGCGACCCCGCTCACCTCGAGCGCCGGGTGGCCCGGGAAGAGCGATGCGACGTGGTGGTCGGGACCCATGCCGAGCATGAGCACGTCGAACTGCGGGGCTGCGTCCCCGGGCTCGGCGAAGCGCGCGAGCTCGGCAGCGTAATCGCGGGCAGCGTCGTCCTCGGTGAACGCGGGATCCTCTGGCCGCGCTGCCGGCATCGCGTGCACGTTGCCGGCCGGCAGGGTCGGCAGGTGGTCGAGGAGGGCGTCGCGGGCCTGCTGGACGTTGCGGTCGGCGTGCCCCTCGGGGACGAAACGGTCGTCGCCCCACCACAGGTGCACCGCACCCCAGTCGACGGCGTCGCGCACCGGGTGCGCCGCGACGTCGGCGAGCACCTTGATGCCGACCGTGCCGCCCGTGAGGACGACGTGCACGGGTGTGCGCACCGACTGGAGGTCGAGCAGGCGTGTCAGCAGACGCGACGCGGTCGCCTGGGCGAGGACCTCGGCGTCCGGGTGGACGACGACGCGACGCGCGCTCATGCGCGGATCCTCTCGAGACCGCGCGTGAGGACCTCGCCGTACATCTCGTCGGGGTCGAGGCGCCGCAGCTCCTCCGCGATGCACTCGTGGAGCTGGCGCACGGGGAGCGCGATCCGGTGGTCCGGCTGACCCGTCTGGGAGAGCGTCGCGACCTTGCCGCTCGGCCGCGACAGCGAGATCTGGCCGGAGGGCCGCTCGAGCGTGATGCGGGTGACGGCCTGCGCACCGGGCGTCCGGCGGATCTCGACCTCGGTGTCGAGCGCGTGGCCGAGCCACGCACCGAGCAGGTCGACTGACGAGTGGTCCGGCACGCCCTCGACGACGACCTTCTCGACGGGCTCGAACGGCGGCTGGTCGAGCGTCGCGGCGATGAGGCCGCGCCAGATCGTCGAGCGGGTCCACGCGAGGTCGGTGTCGCCCGGCGTGTACGCCTGGGCGAGGCGGCGCAGCGTGCCGCACGGGTCGGCGCTCGAGTACGAGTCGGTGATCCGGCGGCTCGCCATCGCCCCGACGATGTCCTTCGCCGGGTGCGCGGGAGCCTCGTGCGGCCACCACGCCACGATCGGGGCGTCCGGCAGCAGGAGCGGCATGATGAGCGTGTCAGCGTGCTCCATGGTCGACGCGGGGCCCTTGAGGACGACGACCTCGCTCGCGCCCGCGTCCCCGCCGAGGCGGATCTGCGCGTCGAGCGAGTTCTCCGACGTGCCCGTGGTCGACGCCAGCACGATGATGCGGCACGGGTGCTCGCGCGACGCGTCGTTCGCGGCGTCGATCGCCTCGTCGGCGTCCTGCTCGTCCGTGATGATCAGGAGCGTGAGCACGCGGCCGAGGGCGACCGCGCCGCCCTCCTGGCGCAGCTTGATGAGCTTCTTGGCGACCGTGCTGGTGGTCGTCTGGGGAAGGTCGATGATCACTGGTGCTCCTGTGTCGGGAGGTGCGGTGCGAGCGTGCGGGTCGGGGACGGCGCGGGCCTCACGGGCGCCGCCAGGCGCGTCCGTCGCGCGCGAGCATCTCGTCGGCGCTCGCTGGGCCCCACGTGCCGGAGCGGTACGGGTCGGGCCTCCCGGAGGCGGCCCACACGTCGAGGATCGGGTCGAGGATCTTCCACGAGAGCTCGACCTCCTCGTGGCGCGGGAACAGCGGCGGCTCGCCGAGCAGCACGGAGAGGATCAGACGCTCGTAGGCCTCGGGGGAGGACTGCGTGAACGCGTGCCCGTACCCGAAGTCCATCGTGACGTCGCGGACCTCCATGGCCGTGCCGGGGACCTTGGCGCCGAAGCGGATCGTGACGCCCTCGTCCGGCTGGACGCGGATGACGATCGCGTTCTTGCCGAGCTCGGACGTCTCCGTCGAGTCGAACGGTAGGTGCGGGGCCGACTTGAAGACGACGGCGATCTCGGTGACGCGACGACCGAGCCGCTTGCCGGCGCGCAGGTAGAACGGGACGCCCGCCCAGCGGCGGTTGTCGATGTCGACGCGGATCGCGGCGAACGTCTCCGTCGTCGACTCGGGGTCGGTGCCGTCCTCGTCGAGGTAGCCCTTGACCTCGGCGCCGGCCTGCCAGCCGGCGGTGTACTGGCCGCGTGCCGTGTGCCGTTCGAGGTCCTCGGGGAGGGTGACCGCGTTGAGGACCTTGATCTTCTCCGCGATGAGGTCCTCTGCGGCGAACGACGCCGGCTCCTCCATCGCCGTGAGGGCGAGGAGCTGGAGCAGATGGTTCTGGATGACGTCGCGCGCGGCGCCGATGCCGTCGTAATACCCGGCGCGGCCACCGATGCCGATGTCCTCGGCCATCGTGATCTGGACGTGGTCGACGTAGTGGTTGTTCCAGATGGGCTCGTACATCTGGTTCGCGAACCGCAGCGCGAGCAGGTTGAGGACCGTCTCCTTGCCGAGGTAGTGGTCGATGCGGAACACGGACTCCGGCTCGAACACCTCGGAGACGACGTCGTTGAGCTCGCGTGCGGTCTCGAGGTTGTGCCCGAACGGCTTCTCCACGACGACGCGGCGCCACGGGTTCTCGGCGCCGTCGCCCTCGTCCGTGCGGGACAGGCCCGAGCGGGAGAGCTGGCGGCACACGACGGGGAAGGCGCTCGGCGGCACCGACAGGTAGAAGGCGTGGTTGCCGCGGGTGCCCCGTTCGATGTCGAGCTCGTGGACGGTCTGCGCGAGGCGTTCGAACGCCTCGTCGTCGTCGAACGAGCCCTGGACGAAGCGGATGCCCTCGGAGAGCTGCGCCCACGTCTCCTCGCGGAACGGGGTGCGCGCGTGCTCCTTGACGGCGTCGTGCACGACCTTGGCGAAGTCCTGGTCGTCCCAGTCGCGGCGCGCGAAGCCGGTCAGCGCGAAGCCCGGCGGCAGGAGGCCGCGGTTGGACAGGTCGTAGACCGCCGGCATGAGCTTCTTGCGGGCGAGGTCGCCCGTGACGCCGAAGATGACGAGGCTGCACGGTCCCGCGATGCGGGGCAGGCGCAGGTCGCGTGCGTCCCGAAGCGGGTTGTTCTCGGCGCTCACCACGGCAGGGCTCACTGGCCGTCCTCCTGGGGTTCGGTCCTGGCGGGTGTCGGGGCCCGCGACCGAGGTCTGCGGGCCCGTCCGGCTCACCGGGAACGGTTCGACGCCCACGCGCTCGAGACGGTCGGCGGCCTCGTCCGGACCGGGCGGTCCGAGCGTGGCTGCGACGCGCGCCAGGGCGCGGGGCAGGGCTGACGTGATCGTATCCACGCCGCAGGGCGTGGTGCGACCGTGTTCCACGGACGGGTCAAGGGACTTGTGGGGCACCGCGTCAGCGGGGCCGCGTGACGGGACGGGAACGGCGCCGGCGGCGCGTCCCGGTGCCCTGAGACGGCTGTGGGCGCCGCAAGAGCGGCGCCCACAGCGTGGTCGGGTCGGGTCGTCAGGCCTGGGCGGCCTGGACCGACGCGAGGGACTCCTTGGCGTGCGCGACGACGTTCTCGGCGGTGAAGCCGAACTCCTCGAAGAGCTTCTCCGCGGAGGCGGAGGCGCCGTAGTGCTCGAGGCTGACCGCGCGGCCGTGCTCGCCCAGGTAGCGGTACCAGGAGAGCGCGAGGCCCGCCTCGACGGAGACGCGGGCGCGGACGGACGACGGGATGACCGACTCGCGGTACGCGGCGTCCTGCTCCTCGAACCACTCGAGGCAGGGGAGCGACACGACGCGCGTGGGGACGCCCTCGGCCTCGAGGGCCTCGCGAGCGGCGACGGCGACCTGGACCTCGGAGCCCGTGGCGAGCAGCAGCACCTCGGGTGCGCCGTTCGACGCGTCGAGGAGCGTGTACGCGCCGCGCGCGACGCCGTCGGCCGTGGCGTAGCCCTGCTCGCCGCGCGGGAACGTCGGGACGTTCTGGCGGGTGAGGATCAGGCCGACGGGGCCGTTGTCACGCTCGAGGATCGCCTTCCATGCCTGGGCGGTCTCGTTGGCGTCCGCGGGGCGGACGATCGAGAGGCCCGGGATCGCGCGGGTCGCCGCGAGGTGCTCGACCGGCTGGTGGGTCGGGCCGTCCTCGCCGAGGCCGATCGAGTCGTGCGTCCACACGTACGTCGCCGGGGTGTTCATGAGGGCGGCGAGGCGGACGGCGCCGCGCATGTAGTCGCTGAACTGGAAGAACGTGCCACCGTAGGGGCGCGTCAGGCCGTGCAGGGCGATGCCCGAGAGGATCGCGCCCATGCCGTGCTCGCGGATGCCGAAGTGCAGCGTGCGGCCGTACTGGTCGCCGGCGAACTCGTGGCTCGAGCGGTGCGCGGGGATGAACGATGGCTGCCCGTTCATGGTCGTGTTGTTCGAGCCGGCGAGGTCGGCAGAGCCGCCCCAGAGCTCGGGCAGGGTGTCGGCGAGAGCCGTGAGGATCTTGCCGGACGCGGCGCGCGTCGCGACGGAGGAGCCGGCCTCGAAGACGGGGAGCGCGGAGTCCCAGCCCTCGGGCAGCTCACGGGCGGCGAGGCGGTCGAGCAGCGCGGCGCGCTCGGGGTTGGCGGCTCGCCACTCGGCTACCTTCGCGTCCCACTCGGCGTGCAGCGCCTTGCCGCGCTCCTGGAGCTCGCGCGTGTGCGCGATGACCTCGGGCTCGACGTCGAACGACGTGTCGGTCTTGAAACCGAGGAGCTCCTTGAGCGCCGCGATCTCCGTGCCGCCGAGCTTCGAGCCGTGCGACGCGTGATCGTTCTGCTTCGTGGGCGACGGCCACGCGATGATCGTGCGCAGGCGGATGAACGACGGCTTCGTGGTCTCGGCGACGGCGGCGGCGATCGCGGCGTCGAGCGCCTCGATGTCCTCCTCGTAGCCGTTCTCGCCCTTGATCCAGTCGACGGTCTGGACGTGCCAGCCGTACGCCTCGTAGCGGGCCGCGACGTCCTCGGTGAACGCGATCGAGGTGTCGCCCTCGATCGAGATGCGGTTGTCGTCCCAGATGACGACGAGGTTGCCGAGCTCCTGGGTGCCGGCGATCGAGCAGGCCTCGGAGGTCACGCCCTCCTGGAGGTCGCCGTCGGACGCGAGCACGAAGACGCGGTGGTCGAACGGGCTCTCACCGGGGGCGGCGTCCGGGTCGAGGAGGCCGCGCTCACGGCGCTGGGCCATCGCCATGCCGACCGCGGACGCGAGGCCCTGTCCGAGCGGGCCGGTCGTGATCTCGACGCCCTTGGTGTGGTGCACCTCGGGGTGGCCCGGCGTCAGGCTGCCCCACGTGCGCAGCGCCGCGATGTCGTCGATCTCGAGGCCGAAGCCGCCGAGGTAGAGCTGGATGTACTGCGTGAGGCTCGAGTGGCCGCAGGACAGGACGAAGCGGTCGCGTCCGATCCACCCGGTGTCGGTGGGGTCGTGGCGCAGCCAGTTCTGGTAGAGCAGGTAGGCCACCGGCGCGAGGGAGATAGCAGTCCCGGGGTGCCCGTTGCCGACCTTCTCGACCGCGTCGGCGGCGAGGATGCGTGCCGTGTCGACGGCGCGGCGGTCGAGGTCGTTCCAAGGCAGGGGACGTGCGGGGGTGAACGTGTTCACCGAACCTCTTTTCCGCCCCGGTGACTCGTCGTGCCGGGGCATCGTGGGATGCGACAGAACTCCTGTGTCGGCGTCGAGGTCTCTCCGGTCCGCTGCGTCGCGCGCACGAGAGCCGGGGTCCTCGGGGCGCGCATCGCGCCCAGGGAGTGAATGTGAACGCTCACTCTCGGGCGGCAGGACGCAGGCCCCGCTCCGGACCGACGTGGCAAGCCTAACGTTCGGGCCGTCCGGAGGGGCGGATGACCACCACGTGAGCGTCGGCGTGGACGGGATTCTCCTGTGGCACAGGCAACGGGCCTGCCACCTGCCACGGCGCGCGGGAAGCACTACCATGGAGTGACCTGCGCCGTGCGGGACCTAAGGCCGGGCCCCACCGGAACAGGGACCGCGCGCGCCTGCCCTGGCAGGCGCCGGCGCACTGACGAGGAACGGATACCAGACCAGCGTGCACCACTCGACGGCTTCACGGCCCAGCGACGTCGCCAACCCCGCGGAGAGCGCCGGCTGGCGCGCCACCGTCGGCGCGTACGTCTCCCTGACGAAGCCGCGCATCATCGAGCTGCTCCTCGTGACCACGGTGCCGACGATGTTTCTCGCCCAGGGCGGCCTCCCGTCGCTCGCGCTCATGCTGCACACGCTCTGCGGCGGCGCGCTGGCCGCTGCGAGCGCGAACGTCTTCAACTGCTACATCGACCGTGACATCGACGAGCTCATGGTCCGCACCCGCAAGCGGCCGATGGTCACGGGCGCGATCTCCGGGCGAGCAGCCCTCACGTTCGGCACCGCGCTCGGCGTGGCCGCGCTGCTGTGGCTCGGCCTCGGCGCCAACTGGCTCTCGAGCCTGCTCGCAGGCGCCGCGATCCTTCTCTACGTGGTCTTCTACACGCTGATCCTCAAGCGCCGCACGTCGCAGAACATCGTGTGGGGCGGCGTCGCCGGCTGCATGCCGGTCCTCATCGGGTGGTCCGCGGTGGCGGGTCGCCTCGACTGGGCGCCTGTCGCGCTGTTCGGCGTCGTGTTCTTCTGGACGCCGCCGCACTACTGGCCGCTGTCGATGAAGTTCCGCAAGGACTACGCGAACGCGGGGGTGCCGATGCTCCCCGTCGTCGCGTCCGACCGTCGCGTCGCGGGGGAGATGATCGCCTACACCGTCGCGATGATCGCGTGCTCGCTCGTCCTCGTCCCGCTGAGCACGCTCGGCTGGGTCTACGGGATCAGCGCGGTCGCGCTCGGCGCCTGGTTCCTCGCGGACTGCGTGACCCTGCTGCGACGCACGGTCGACCCGTCGCGCGGCAAGCCCAAGGCGATGCGTGTCTTCCACGCGTCCATCACGTACCTCACGCTGCTGAGCCTCGCCGTCGTCGTCGACGTGCTGCTCCCGTTCTGACGCGCCCTCGCCGCTTCCCGCGGCGCAGGCCAGGATCGGCGTAGCCTGGCGCCCATGACCGACGACGCCGCCCGTGCGACCGGCGCCGACGCACTTGTCGAGGTGCCGCCCGGTCTCGACCGCGCCGTCCGGCAGTACCTCGCGCACCTGCGCGTCGAGCGTGGCCTGTCGCCGAACACCCTCGCGGCCTACCGGCGCGACCTCGAGCGCCACGTCGCCTTCCTCGCCGACCGCGGCGTCCAGACGCCCGACAGCGTGACCCCGGAGGACCTCGAGGCGTACGTGGCCGCGGTGCGCACCGGGGGCGACGGCGGCACGACGCTCTCGGCGTCGTCGACCGCCCGCTCGATCGCGGCCGTGCGAGGCTGGCTGCGGTTCTGCGAGCTCGAGGGAACGGTGCGCGTCAACCCGGCCACCGCGCTGCGCCCACCCGCGCAGCCGCGACGCCTGCCGAAGGCGATCAGCGTCGAGGACGTCACACGCATCATCGAGGCGGCAGGCACCGGCGACGGGCCCGTGCCGCTCCGCGACCGCGCTCTCCTCGAGCTCGTCTACTCGACCGGCGCGCGCATCTCGGAGGCGGTCGGTCTCGTCGTCGACGACCTCGACCTGACGCGGGGAGCAGCGAGCGTTCGGCTCTTCGGCAAGGGCCGCAAGGAGCGCATCGTCCCGCTGGGCTCGTACGCGTGCGACGCGATCGAGGCCTACCTCGTGCGAGCGCGGCCAGCGCTCGCCAGCGCGGGCAGGGGAGTCCCCACCGTGTTCCTCAACACGCGCGGCAACCCGCTTTCCCGGCAGAGTGCGTGGGCCGTGCTGCGCAGCGCGTCCGAACGTTCAGGCATCGAGTCGCCCGAACGGGTGTCTCCCCACACGCTGCGGCACTCGTTCGCGACGCACCTGCTCCAGGGCGGTGCGGACGTGCGGGTCGTCCAGGAGCTCCTGGGGCACGCCTCGGTGACGACGACGCAGATCTACACGCTCGTGACGCCGGACGCCCTGCGTGAGATGTACGTCGCGGCACACCCGCGCGCGCTCGGGCGCAGATGAAGCGGGCCGCCGGGGTGCGCTGCGATACCGTAGGCACGTGAACAGCCAGGCCCAGAACCCCGTCCTCTCGGCAACCCTGGACGCCGTGGGTCGGCCTCTGCCCGTCTTCCGGGCGCCCGCCCCGCTCGCGAGCCACGGCCCGGCGCGCATCATCGCGATGTGCAACCAGAAGGGCGGCGTCGGCAAGACGACGACGACCATCAACCTCGCGGCCGCGCTCGCCGAGTACGGCCGCCGCGTGCTCATCGTCGACTTCGACCCGCAGGGCGCCGCGTCCGTGGGCCTGGGCATCAACGCGCACGAGCTCGACCAGACGATCTACAACCTGCTCATGGAGCGGGGGGCGGACATCCGGTCGATCATCCGGCAGACCGCTGTCGAGAACCTCGACCTGCTGCCCGCTAACATCGACCTGTCCGCCGCGGAGGTCCAGCTCGTCGGCGAGGTCGCCCGTGAGAACGTCCTCGCGCGGGTGCTGCGTCCGGTCCTCGACGACTACGACGTCGTGCTGATCGACTGCCAGCCGTCGCTCGGCCTGCTCACCGTCAACGCCCTGACCGCGGCGCACGGCGTCGTCATCCCGCTCGAGTGCGAGTTCTTCGCGCTCCGCGGCGTCGCGCTGCTCATCGAGACGATCGACAAGGTTCGCGACCGCCTCAACCCGCGCCTCGAGGTCGACGGCATCGTCGCGACGATGTATGACCCGCGCACGCTGCACTCCCGCGAGGTCGTCCAGCGCGTCCACGAGGCGTTCGGCGACCGGCTCATGCACACGGTCATCGGCCGCACGGTGAAGTTCCCGGACGCGTCGGTCGCGGCAGAGCCGATCACGACGTACGCGCCTCACCACTCGGGTGCGGCGGCGTACCGCCAGCTCGCTCGTGAGCTCGTCGCGCGTGGCGACGCCGCCTGACGCGACCGGAGCGGCCGCGTCCCAGCCCGCACCGGCAGGCACCTTCGAGGTTCACCTCGAGAACTTCTCGGGGCCGTTCGACCTGCTGCTGTCGCTCATCGCGAAGCACCGGCTCGACATCACCGAGGTGGCGCTCGCGCGCGTGACGGACGAGTTCATCGCCTACATCCGCGCAGCCGAGAGCGCGTCGCACGACGGCGCGACGAGCTCGTGGGACCTGAGCACCGCGTCGGAGTTCCTCGTCGTCGCGGCGACGCTGCTCGACCTCAAGGCCGCCCGGTTGCTGCCCACCGGGGACGTCGAGGACGAGGAGGACCTCGAGCTGCTCGAGGCTCGCGACCTGCTCTTCGCGCGTCTCCTGCAGTACCGGGCGTACAAAGACGTGTCGCGGACGATCGCGGAGCGTCTCGCCGACGAGGGGCGCCGGTTCCCCCGGTCCGTCTCGCTCGAGCCGCAGCACGCGAGCCTGCTGCCCGAGCTCGTGTGGACGCTCGGACCTGAAGGGCTCGCGGCGATCGCTGCGAAGGCGCTGCGCCCGCAGGCGCCGCCGCCCGGCGTCGATCTGTCGCACCTGCACGCGCCGGCGGTCAGCGTGCGCGAGCAGGCAGCGATCGTCGTCGCGCACCTCAAGCGCCGCGGTACGACGTCGTTCCGCGCCCTCGTGGCGGACGCCGTCGACACCCTGGTCGTCGTCGTGCGGTTCCTCGCGCTGCTCGAGCTGTTCCGCGACGGGAGCATCGCGTTCGACCAGGCGAGCCCGCTCGGCGACCTGACGGTCCGCTGGGTCGCGGGGGACAGGGAGGCCGACGTGTCATCGATCGACGAGTTCGAGGGGGCGCCCGTGCCGGTCGTCGCCGGAGCGCAGGAGGACGAGTCATGAGCGAGACCGACGCCGGAGGGGCAGACGCGCTGGAGGGGGAGGTGCCACCTGCGCCCGGCACGGACGGTCAGGTCGACGTGCGCGACCTCCCGGGCGGCCTGCGGGGCGCGCTCGAGGCGGTGCTGATGATCGTCGACGAGCCTGTCTCCGTCGAGCGGCTCGCCCAGGTGACGGGTGTCCCGGTCGTCGAGGTCGCCGTGACGCTCGACACGATGGTCGCGTCCTACCGCGACGAGCAGCGCGGCTTCGAGCTGCGCCAGGTCGGGGGAGGGTGGCGCGTCTACTCTGCGCCGGCGTTCGCCGACGTCGTGGCGCAGGTCGTCCTCGAGGGGCAGACTGCCCGCCTCACGCAGGCGGCGCTCGAGACTCTCGCCGTCGTCGCCTACCGTCAGCCGGTCACGCGCGGGCAGGTTTCGGCGGTGCGCGGTGTGAACGTCGACGGCGTCATGCGTACCCTGGTAGCACGAGGCCTGGTCGCGGAGGTCGGGACAGAGCCCAGCGGGGCCCATCTCTACGGCACGACCGCCTCGTTCCTCGAGCGCATGGGATTCACCTCGCTCGACCAACTTCCGCCGCTCGCGCCCTACCTGCCGGACATCGACGGTCTCGACGACCTCGGCCCGCAGACCCGCGTGACGACGGTCCCCGGTGAGCCCAGCTCGCCGACCAGCATGAAGGAGCAGCAGTGAGCAGCAGCGGGAACGGCCGTGGCGGTCGTCAGAACGGTGCAGGACGGTCTCGCGGCCAGGGCGGCGGCCAGCCCGCGCGGGGCGGCACGGGCGGGCGGCCGCAGGCCGGACGCGGCGCAGCCCGCGGCCCCGCACGTGGTGCGCGCAACGAGCCTCCGCGCGGAGCGCGCCCCGAGGCCGCCCGCCGGGAGCCGCGCGAGGCGAAGCCCGACATCGACGTGCACACCGCGGACGGCGTGCGTCTGCAGAAGGTGCTCGCCCAGGCGGGCCTCGGCTCGCGCCGCGCGTGCGAGCAGCTGATCGAGCAGGGCCGCGTCGAGGTCGACGGTCAGATCGTCCTCGAGCTCGGCGTGCGCATCGACCCGAACGTGCAGTCCGTGCACGTCGACGGCTTGCGCATCCAGCTCGACGACTCGAAGATCACGATCATCTTCAACAAGCCGCTCGGCGTCGTCTCCTCGATGGACGACCCGGAGGGGCGCCCCTGCCTCGCGGACTTCTTCAAGAACCGCTCCGAGCGTCTCTTCCACGTCGGTCGTCTCGACCAGGACAGCGAGGGCCTGCTGATCCTCACGAACGACGGCGAGCTCGCCAACCGTCTGACGCACCCCAAGTACGGGATCGCGAAGACGTACCTCGTCGAGGTCGAGGGTCGTGTCACGCCGCGTGTCGGTGACGCGCTCGTCCACGGTGTCGACCTCGACGACGGCCTCGCTCGCCTCGACCGCTACCGGGTCGTCGACTCGACGCCGCAGGCGAGCCTCGTCGAGGTGATCCTGCACGAGGGGCGCAACCGCATCGTGCGTCGCATGTTCGACGCGGTGGGCCACAAGGTCACGCGCCTCGTGCGCGTCCAGATGGGCCCGATCCGTCTGAACGACCTGCCGCCGGGCCGGCACCGCGTGCTCGGCAAGACCGAGCTCGGCACGCTGATGTCCGCCGTCGGCCTCTGACGCGCACGTCCCTGGACCACCACTGATGGAGAGCACGAGCATGCAGCACGAGGAGCGCCACCCCGTCGTCATCGCGGTCGACGGACCGTCCGGGTCAGGCAAGTCGAGCGTGTCCAAGGCGGTGGCCCGCCGTCTCGGCCTCGCGTACCTCGACACGGGTGCGACGTACCGCGCGGCGACCTGGTGGTGCCTGCACCTCGGTCTCGACCTCGCCGACCGTGACGCGGTCGCCGAGGCCGTGCGCACGATGCCGCTCGAGATGGGCGTGGACCCGTCGGTCGAGTCGGTGCTCATCGACGGGCACGACGTCCGTGAGGACATCCGCACGACCCGGATCTCGGAGAAGGTCAGCGCGGTCGCGACGAACCTCGAGGTCCGCGCCGAGCTCGGCCGTCTGCAGCGTGCGCTGATCGACGCGCAGAAGGCCGTCGGCAGCTTTTCGGGCGGCCGTGGCGTCGTCGCGGAGGGACGTGACATCACGACCGTCGTCGCTCCCGACGCCGACGCGCGCGTCCTGCTCACCGCGAGCGAGGAGGCGCGCCTCGCACGTCGCGCGCTCGAGCTGCATGGTGATGCTGGCACGGAGGCCGTCGAGGCGACCAAGGACCAGGTGCTGCGGCGCGACCGTGACGACTCGACCGTCGTCGAGTTCCAGGTCGCGGCTGACGGCGTCGTGACGGTCGACTCGTCCGACCTCGACTTCGAGCAGACGATCCAGGCGGTGCTCGACGTCGTCGCGCAGGTCGCGGGGGTGCGCGAGGTCGCGCCGGCAGACACGTCCACCGTCCTGTGAGCACGGCGGCGTCCCTGCGTGCAGCGCGCCGGGCCACGCCGCTCGGCTGGCTGTTGTCGCGGGTCGTCTGGCGTACCCGCGTCGTGGGCGCCGAGAACATGCCGGCCGAGGGCCCGGTCATCGTCGCGGCCAACCACACGGGTGTCATCGATGGTCCCATCGTGTTCGGCGTGAGCCCGCGGCCCGTGCACATGATGATCAAGGCGTCGATGTTCCGAGGGCCGATCGGCTCGTTCCTGCGGTGGTCGGGTCAGATCCCGGTCGACCGCGAGAACGGTCGCCCAGCGCTCGCCGCAGCGCTATCGGTGCTCAAGCGCGGTGACGTCGTCGGGATCTTCCCGGAGGGGCGCCGCGGGCGCGGCGACCTGTCGGAGGTGCGCGGGGGCGTGGCGTGGCTCGCGCTCGCGTCCGGGGCTCCCGTCGTTCCCGCTGCCGTCCTCGGGACGCGGCGGACGGGCGAGGGGGCAGGTCGGCTGCCCGGCTTCCGGCGTCGTCTGTTCGTCCTGATCGGTGAGCCCGTCTCGATGGAGCGTGCGCCGGGCACGACCGGGAAGCAGGCACAGGAGCAGTATGCGCAGCTCGTCGCGAACGCACTGAAGGCCACGGTCGAGGCTGCGGTCGAGCTCTCGGGCATCGCGCTCCCGCTGGACGACCCGGGTGCTGTGGCACCCGGACGCGGGACGGCCGTCCAGGCGGACTGACGTCCTGCGTGAGCGTCACCCGGGGTGGTGTGACCGAGCAGGTCGCGGCGATGGTCGCCCCGGGCGCGCAAGCCTGGGATGATAGGGCCATGACTTCGCCCGACGAGACCCGGCCCGACGCTGCCCTCACGCACCAGGACACCGACGAGACCGCGGCTGTCGCCGACCAGGTGCCCGCGTACTCCGAGGATGCCGAGGCCGACGCCGCGCGCGAGGAGATGCTCCGCAGCGGCCTCGCCGACTACGAGCTCGGTGAGGACGACCTGGCTCTCCTCGACCTCGACGAGGACGACCTGGACGACCTCCACGGGCCCGCTGCGCTTCCCGTCCTCGCGGTCGTCGGTCGCCCGAACGTCGGCAAGTCGACCCTGGTCAACCGCATCATCGGCCGGCGCGAGGCCGTCGTCGAGGACAAGCCGGGCGTGACCCGCGACCGCGTGTCGTACCAGGCCGAGTGGTCGGGCCGGCAGTTCACTCTCGTCGACACGGGCGGCTGGGAGACCGACGTCATGGGCATCGACGCCTCGGTCGCCAAGCAGGCCGAGATCGCGATCGACCTCGCCGACGCCGTGCTGTTCGTCGTCGACGCGACCGTCGGACCGACGGCGACCGACGAGCATGTCGTGCGTCTGCTGCGCCGAGCGAAGAAGCCCGTCGTGCTGTGCGCCAACAAGGTCGACGGCCCACGCTCCGAGGCGGACGCGACCGAGCTGTGGAGCCTCGGCCTCGGCGAGCCGCACCCCGTGTCGGCGCTGCACGGCCGTGGCACGGGCGACCTGCTCGACGCCGCGATGAAGGCGCTGCCGACCGAGACGGCTCATGGCGTCGCCCGTGCGGACGGCCCCCGACGGGTCGCGCTCGTCGGGCGCCCGAACGTCGGCAAGTCTTCCCTGCTCAACAAGGTCGCGGGCTCGAACCGCGTCGTCGTCGACGAGCTCGCGGGCACGACGCGCGACCCGGTCGACGAGCTCATCGAGCTCAAGGGCGTGCCGTGGTGGTTCGTCGACACCGCCGGTATCCGGCGCCGCGTGCACCAGACGTCCGGTGCCGACTTCTACGCGTCGCTGCGCACCCAGGCCGCGATCGAGAAGGCTGAGGTCGCCGTCGTGCTCGTCGACGCCTCCGTGCCGATGACGGAGCAGGACACGCGCGTCATCCAGCAGGTCGTCGACGCGGGCCGCGCCCTCGTCATCGCGTACAACAAGTGGGACCTCATGGACGAGGACCGCCGCAAGTACCTCGAGCGTGAGATCGAGAAGGACCTCGTCCAGATCCAGTGGGCGCCGCGCGTGAACCTCTCGGCGAAGACCGGCTGGCACGCGGAGAAGTTGGTGCCGGCGCTCGAGCACTCCCTCGAGAACTGGGAGCGGCGCATCCCGACCGGCCGTCTCAACGCGTTCCTCGGCGAGCTCGTGGCCGCGCACCCGCACCCGCTGCGCGGCGGCAAGCAGCCGCGCATCCTGTTCGCGACCCAGGTCTCGACGCGCCCGCCGCGCTTCGTGATCTTCGCGTCCGGCTTCATCGAGGCGGGCTACCGTCGCTTCGTCGAGCGTCGCCTGCGCGAGACCTTCGACTTCGAGGGCACGCCGATCGAGATCTCGGTGCGCGTGCGCGAGAAGCGCAAGCGCTGACCCGACGAACTGCCGGCACGAATGTGCGCGATCTGCTGCTCTGGGCAGCAGATCGCGCACATTCTCGCTTCCGGGGGCGGGTGCTAGGATCGCTGGATGAGCAGGGACGGGCACACGGGGCACGATCACGGGGCAGGGCTCGATCCCGCTGACCAGCGGGGCCGCCTGACCGTCGCGTTCACTGTCACGGCGACGATCCTCCTCGCTCAGGCGGTCGGGGCGGTGCTCACGGGCAGCCTCGCGCTCCTCGTCGACACGGCGCACATGCTCACCGACACCGCCGGGCTCGGCATGGCCCTCGGCGCCGCCGCACTCTCGGCCAGGCCCGCGACGTCGCGCCGGACGTGGGGCTGGCGCCGGATCGAGGTCGTCGCTGCCGCCGCGCAGGCGACGCTCCTGCTCGTCGTCGGCGTGTACGTGCTCGTCGAGGGCGTGCAGCGGTTCTTCGACCCGCCCGAGGTGCCGTCGACCGAGCTGCTCGTCTTCGGCGTCATCGGCCTGGTCGGCAACCTGGTGTCGATCGCGGTGCTCGCCGGTGGGCGACGGTCGAGCTTCAACATGCGGGCCGCGTTCCTCGAGGTGCTCAACGACGCCCTCGGGTCCGTCGCGGTGATCGTTGCTGCGATCCTCATCCGGACCACGGGATGGCTGCAGGCCGACGCGGTCGCCGGCCTCGTCATCGGTGCGCTCATCCTGCCGCGTGCGCTGCGGCTCCTGCGGGAGACGGGCGACGTGCTCCTCGAGTCCGCGCCGCCCGGCCTGGACCTCGACGACGTCCGCGCGCACATGCTCGAGGTCGAGCACGTGCTCGACGTGCACGACCTGCACGCCTCGCTCGTCGCGACCGGCCTGCCGGTGATCTCCGCGCACGTCGTGGTGGAGGACTCGTGCTTCGCGGACGGGCACGCGCCGCGCATCCTCGATGCGCTCCAGGAGTGCGTCGCGTCCCACTTCGACGTCGCCGTCGACCACTCGACGTTCCAGCTCGAGCCAGCGGGCCACGTGGACCACGAGCACCACCCGTACTGCTGACCAGCGCAGACGGGCGGCCTCACCGTTGATTCTCGAGCGTGCCGCCCACCGTCCCGTCCACGAGGTACCAGGTCACGGAGTACCGGGCGTGCTGCGAGTCCTGCGGCCACCACGCCCCGAACCAGCCTCCGGCGACGCTCGCAACCACCGTTCGCGACTCGGCGCCCGGGCGGTCCACCACGAGCACCACGCGAGCGACCTCGTCCCCGGCATACCCGCCGACCGACGCCCACGTCGGGTCCCAGCTGGAGAAGACCGGTGTCACCTCGTCGGCAGCGGGACGATCCCACGGCCCCTCCGCGCCGATGACGGCTCCCTCGATCGGGAGCTCGGCGTCGCCCGTGCGACGGACGAGGCACGCGGACACAGCCATCTCGGTCCCGGAGGCACGGGCGAACAGGGCATAGACCCAGTCGCCACGCTGCTCGAGGAGCACCGGCTCGGCAGGTGTGCCCTGTTCCTGGGCTCGGACGGAGCAGTGGGCGATCTCGTCGGTGACCTTCGCCGGATCGACCGGCGTGGCCGACGACGTCCAGGTCGCGAAGGCGGTCGAGT
This sequence comes from Flavimobilis soli, assembly GCF_002564025.1. Lineage (NCBI taxonomy): Bacteria > Bacillati > Actinomycetota > Actinomycetes > Micrococcales > Jonesiaceae > Flavimobilis > Flavimobilis soli. The sequence goes on along the minus strand of NZ_PDJH01000001.1, from coordinate 415,501 downwards.
CCCCACCCTGCGGCAGGCCGAGGACCATGGCGATGCCGAGGACGAAGCAGGCCGCTGCCAGTAAGGTGCCGCGTGTACGGCGGCGCCGACGTGCGAGGTCGAACGGCAGAGGCTGAGTGTCCTGCTCCTGCTGCGCCCCGGCAGCAGCGGCGTGGTCGTCCGGGATCGCTGCGAGCACGGCCGCGTGCGCGGCGTCGAGGCGGACGGGGTCGAGGGGCTCAGGCCTGGGCGCGAGTGCCGCGAGGCGCGAGTCGACGGAAGTGGCGCTCATGAGGACCTCCTGGTGGCGCTCGGGTTCGCAGGTCCCCCGCACACGTCAGGGACGGGGGGCGGGGAGCCGAGTGCTTCGGCGGCGGTGTCTTCGGCGCCTGAGGCCGGCGACGGGTCGGCTGACTGTGCGGGGCCGTCCACGAGCGTCTCGAGCCGCCGTCGGGCCCGGTGCAGCCGGACGTGAAACGTCGCCGTCGACACGCCGAGCACGGCGGCCGCCTGACCGGGGGAGAGCCCGTCCCATGCGACGAGGAGCAGCGCCTCGCGCTGCTCCTCGCTCAGGGCTGCGAGCCCGCGCAGCATCGTGTCCCGGTCGAGGGCGACGTCGTCAGCGCCCGACGTGGTCGGCCGTGCGACGGCCGCGAGCCGCGCGAGCTCGACGTCGAGCGCGCGCACGCGACGCTCGGACCTCCGCGCGTTCGCGATCGTGTTGCGCGCGACGACGATCAGCCACGGCATCGGCTCGCCGGGCACGTGCTCCAGGCGCCGCCACGCGACGAGGAACGTCTCGGAGACCACCTCCTGGGCCGTGTCAGGGTCGACGTGCCGCATCGCGTACGCCTGGACCCGGGGCGCGCACGTCGCCCACAGGTGGGCGAAGCGTTCGCCCGGCGTCGGCCCGGTCGGGGGAGTGCTCATACCGAGAAGTGTCCGGCTTCGCGCAGTCCTTACCGAGGACCTCGTCGGAAGGTCGCGCGTGATCCGGCGAGAATAAGCGGATGGAGCCTGCACCCGACGCGATCGCGCGCCTTCTCGCGAACCCGGGCGGCCTGCCAGCGGCCGCGGTGCTGCCCGCGCTCCGCGAGGCGCTGCGCGCACGCGGGGTCGCCGTGGTCCAGGCGCCGCCGGGTACGGGCAAGACGACGCTCGTCCCGCCCGCGGTCGCGTACGAGGTCGGCGGCCGGGTGGTCGTGACGCAGCCGCGTCGGGTCGCAGCACGTGCGGCCGCCCGTCGGCTCGCGTGGCTCCTCGGGGAAGAGGCGGGGCAGACTGTCGGCTACTCCGTCCGTGGTGACTCCCGGACGTCGAGGGCGACGCGCGTCGAGGTCGTGACGACCGGGGTGATGCTGCGGCGCCTGCAGCGCGACCCCGAGCTGGCGGGCGTGTCCGCCGTCGTGCTCGACGAGGTCCACGAGCGCCACCTGGACTCTGACCTGGTCCTTGCGATGCTCGTGGACGTGCGCGCCGCGCTGCGCCCGGACCTTGCCGTCGTCGCGATGTCCGCGACCGTCGAGGCAGGCCGCACCGCCGCGCTGCTCGGGGACGACGCCGCACCCGCAGTGGTCGTGTCCGCGGAGGCCGCGCTGCACCCGGTCGACGTCGAGTGGCGCCCGCTCCCGGCCCGCGCGAGGAGGATGGACGAGCGTGGGGTGACCCCGGCGTTCCTCGACCACGTCGCCGCGACCGTCGTCCAGGCCGCGGCGGAGCGCGAGGGGGACGTGCTCGTGTTCGTGCCGGGCGTGCGCGAGATCGACCAGGTCGTGCGACGCCTCACGAGCGCGGGGCTCGACGCCGCCGTCCTGCCGCTGCACGGCCGCCTGCCGGCCGATCGGCAGGACGCCGCGCTCATGCCGGGCGGCCGCCGCCGCGTCGTCGTGTCGACCGCTGTCGCCGAGTCGTCGCTGACCGTCCCGGGCGTGCGTGTCGTCGTCGACGCGGGGCTCTCGCGCGAGCCGCGCACGGACCTGCGGCGTGGGCTCGCCGGGCTCGTCACCGTCTCGGTGAACCGCTCCTCCGCCGAGCAGCGCGCGGGCCGCGCCGGCCGCGAGGCGCCCGGCGCGGTGTACCGCTGCTGGTCGCCCGAGGACCATGCCCGTCTGCCGGAGCACCCGACGCCCGAGATCCTCACGGCGGACCTCACGTCGTTCCTCCTCGAGACGGCGTGCTGGGGGAGCGAGCTCACGTCGCTCGCGCTCCTCGACCCGCCACCCGAGGCGGCCGCAGCCGTGGCCCGCGAGACGTTGACGATGCTGGGCGCGCTCGACGACGCCGGGCGCGTCACCGAGCGTGGACGGCGCGTCGCGTCGGTCCCGACGGACCCGCGGCTCGCGCGTGCCCTGCTCGACGCGAGCGACGTCGTCGGGCCGAGGCGTGCGGCTGAGGTGGTCGCGCTGCTCGATCAGGACGTCCGCCGGGGCGACGCCGACCTCGTCGCGGCGCTGCGCGACGTCCGCCGAGGCGGCCCGGGAGCGCACGAGTGGCGTGCTTCTGTGCGGCGGCTCGAGGAGCACGGCCGGGCAGCGCGGGGGAGGGGTGAGGGCAGCGGGTCCGAGCGCCTGACCGACGACCTCGCGACCGGCCTCGTCGTCGCGCTCGCGCACCCCGAGCGCGTCGCCCGGCGTCGCCGGGCCGGTGGTACGTACCTCATGGTCGGCGGCACGGGCGCGGCGCTGCCCGACGGAGCAGGTCTCGCCGCGTACGAGTGGCTCGCCGTTGCAGACGCGGACCGCGCCCCCGGGCGCCGCGACGCGTACGTGCGCGGTGCCGCACCGCTCGACGAGGACCTCGCGCTCGCCGCAGCCGGGGCCGCACTCGCGGAAGACGCGTCGGTCGCGTGGACGGACGGCCGCGTCGTCGCGCGGCGCACGACGTCCCTCGGCGCGATCGAGCTGACGAGCGAGGCCTGGAAGCCGTCCCCCGAGCAGGTCGCCGGCGTCGTGCGGGATGCGATCGCACGGGACGGCCTCGACGTGCTGCCGTGGAGCGTTGCAGCGCGCTCGCTGCGTGCGCGGCTCGCCGTCCTGCACGGCGCGCTGGGCGAGCCGTGGCCCGACATGTCCGACGCCGCGCTCCTCGACTCGCTCGACGCGTGGCTCGGACCGTCGCTCGCGCGTGTCCGCACGGCCGGCGACCTGCAGCGCGTCGACGTGCTCGGCGGGCTGCGCACCCTCCTGCCGTGGCCGCAGGCCGGACGGCTCGACGAGCTCGTGCCCGAGCGGATCGAGCTGCCCTCGGGTTCGACGGCGAGCGTCGACTACGCGGTCGTCGACGTCGCGAGCGGCGACGCCGCGTCGCAGCAGCCCGTTCTTGCCGTCAAGGTCCAGGAGGTCTTCGGCTGGAGCGAGACGCCGCGCCTCGCCGACGGCCGTGTCCCGCTCCTGCTGCACCTGCTCTCGCCGGCGCGTCGGCCCGTCGCCATCACCGCGGACCTGCGGTCCTTCTGGGACGGTCCGTACCGCGGCGTGCGCGCCGACATGCGCGGCCGCTACCCGAAGCACGACTGGCCCGAGGACCCGTGGACCGCCGTGCCGTCGACCGGCGTGCGCCGCACCCGACCCTCAGGTCGGTAGCATCTAGGGGTGTGCGTCTCGCGACGCACGCACGCACACCGGTGAGCGATCACCGCCGATCCAGCACCGCGCCCCGCAGCGCGCCCGCACCCGAGGAGAACCCTGTGTCCGAGTCACCGCTCGAGAACGTCACCCTGACCGTCGACGGCGTCGAGACCACGGTGACCACGGGCACGACGGGCGCGGACCTGTTCGCCGACCGCCGCGAGGTCGTCGTCGTCCGCGTCGACGGTGAGCTCAAGGACCTCGACACGGTCCTCGTGGGCGGCACGGCCGTCGAGGCCGTGACGATCGACTCCGAGGACGGCCTCGCCGTGCTGCGGCACTCCGCCGCCCACGTCATGGCCCAGGCAGTCCAGCAGGTCAACCCGGACGCGAAGCTCGGCATCGGCCCGCCCATCAAGGACGGCTTCTACTACGACTTCGACGTCACCGAGCCGTTCACCCCCGACGACCTCAAGGCGCTCGAGAAGGCCATGATGCGGATCGTCAAGGAAGGTCAGACCTTCCGCCGCGTCGAGGTCACGGACGCCGAGGCGCTCGAGCAGTGCGCCGCCGAGCCGTACAAGATCGAGCTCATCGGCCTGAAGTCCTCGAGCGCCGACGCCGCCGAGGGCGCCTCGGTCGAGGTCGGCGAGGGCGGCCTGTCCATCTACCAGAACCTCCGCCGGGGCGGCGAGGTCGCCTGGCAGGACCTGTGCCGCGGCCCGCACCTGCCGTCGACCAAGCTCATCGGCAACGGCTTCAAGCTCATGCGCTCGGCGGCCGCCTACTGGCGCGGCTCGGAGAAGAACCCCCAGCTGCAGCGCATCTACGGCACCGCGTGGCCGTCGAAGGACGAGCTCACCGCCTACCTCGACCGACTCGCCGAGGCCGAGCGTCGCGACCACCGCCGTCTCGGGGCGGAGATGGACCTGTTCTCGTTCCCGGACGCGATCGGCTCCGGCCTGCCGGTGTTCCACCCCAAGGGCGGCATCATCCGCACCGAGATGGAGAACTACTCGCGCCGCCGCCACATCGAGGCGGGGTACTCGTTCGTCAACACGCCCCACATCACCAAGGGGCACTTGTACGAGATCTCGGGTCACCTCGACTGGTACCGCGACGGCATGTTCCCCGCGATGCACGTCGACGAGGAGGTCGACGACGACGGCGCCGTGACGAAGCCGGGCCAGGACTACTACCTCAAGCCCATGAACTGCCCGATGCACAACCTGATCTTCGACGCGCGCGGCCGCTCCTACCGCGAGCTGCCGCTGCGGCTGTTCGAGTTCGGGACGGTGTACCGCTACGAGAAGTCCGGCGTCGTGCACGGTCTGACGCGCGTGCGCGGCCTGACGCAGGACGACGCCCACATCTACTGCACCAAGGAGCAGATGAAGGACGAGCTGGCGAGCACGCTCACGTTCGTCCTCGACCTGCTCGCGGACTACGGCCTCGACGACTTCTACCTCGAGCTGTCGACCAAGAACCCCGAGAAGTTCGTCGGCGACGACGCGATCTGGGAGGAGGCGACCCGCACGCTCGAGGAGGTCGCGACGGAGTCAGGCCTCGAGCTCGTCCCCGACCCGGGTGGCGCGGCGTTCTACGGCCCGAAGATCTCCGTCCAGGCGCGCGACGCGATCGGCCGCACGTGGCAGATGTCGACGATCCAGCTCGACTTCAACCTGCCCGAGCGCTTCGACCTCGAGTACGCGGCCGCGGACGGCACGCGCCAGCGGCCCGTCATGATCCACCGCGCGCTGTTCGGCTCGATCGAGCGCTTCTTCGGCGTGCTCCTCGAGCACTACGCGGGCGCCTTCCCGGCGTGGCTCGCGCCCGTCCAGGTGCTCGCCGTCCCCGTCGCCGAGCCGTTCAACGACTACCTAGCGGACGTCGTCGCCCAGCTGCGCGCGCAGGGCATCCGCGCAGAGATCGACGACTCGAGCGACCGCTTCGCCAAGAAGATCCGCACCGCGTCGACGCAGAAGATCCCGTTCGTGCTCATCGCCGGCGGCGAGGACGTCGAGGCGGGCGCGGTGTCGTTCCGCTTCCGCGACGGGAGCCAGGAGAACGGCATCCCGGTCGCCGACGCGATTGAGCGCATCGTCGCAGCGGTGCGCGACCGGGCGGAGGTCTGAGCTCGTCGTGGACATGACGGACGCGACCGCGGCGTCGGGAGCCCAGGCTCCCGACGCCGCGAGCGACCTCCCCGGCGCTCCCGACGGCTTCGGCCGGCTGTGGACCCCGCACCGGATGGTGTACATCCAGGGCGAGGGCAAGCCTGCCGACTCGACGTCGGGCAGCTGCCCGTTCTGCCTCGCCCCGGGGCGTTCGGACGAGGACGGGCTGATCGTCGCGCGCGGCGAGTCCGCGTTCGTCGTCATGAACCTCTTCCCCTACAACGGCGGCCACCTCCTCGTGTGCCCGTACCGCCACGTGAGCGACTACACCGAGCTCGACGACGCCGAGACCGCCGAGGTCGCGGCGCTCACCAAGCGCGCGATGACGGTGCTGCGCGAGGTGTCCGGCGCCCAGGGCTTCAACCTCGGCATGAACCAGGGCGAGGTCGCCGGCGCGGGCATCGCCGCGCACCTGCACCAGCACGTCGTGCCCCGCTGGTCGGGCGACATGAACTTCCTGCCGGTCGTCGGCAGGACCAAGGCGCTGCCCGAGCTGCTCGCCGACACGCGCGCGCGTCTCGCCGCGCGGTGGGCGCACGGGGCAGACTGACCCACGGCGACGCCGCGCGTCGCCACGTCCCGGACGGGACGACACCAGGGGCTTCACGCTCCGAGAGGAAGGACCACCGTGCTCGACCACCTGCGATCCGGAGTGACCAAGGTGCTGGGACCGCTCGCGCGGCTCCTGCTGCGGATCGGCGTGACGCCGGACATGGTGACGATTGCGGGCACCCTGGGTGTCGTCGCCGTCGCGCTGTGGCTCTTCCCGACCGGCCACCTCGTCGCGGGCACCTGGACGATCGCGGTCATCGTGTTCACCGACGCTCTCGACGGGATCATGGCCCGCGAGTCCGGCCGCGCCGGGCCCTGGGGCGCCTTCCTCGACTCGACGCTCGACCGGCTCGCCGACGCGGCGATCTTCGCGGGCCTGCTCCTGTTCTTCCTCGACCAGGACGACCGCGCGGGTGTCCTCGTGGCCCTCGCGTGCCTCGCGCTCGGCGCCGTCGTGCCGTACGCCCGCGCACGCGCCGAGGGGCTCGGCATGACGGCCGCGGTCGGCATCGCCGAGCGCGCCGACCGCATCGCGCTCGCGCTCGTCGCGACGCTCGCCGTCGGCTACGGTGCGCCGCGCGTCGTCCTCGTCGTGGCGCTCGGCGTCCTCGCGGCCGCCGCAGCGGTGACGATCGTCCAGCGCATGGCGCACGTCCACGGCCAGGTCCGTGCGGGCGGCGGCCGTCTCCCGGGCGCACCCGTGAGCGACGCCGAGGCAGGCCGATGAGGGTTCTCGACGCAGGCCGGGCCTTCCAGCTCGCGTGGGACGTCCTCGGGCACCTGCCCGGCGGGCTCGTGCGCGGCATGTTCGACGTCGCAGGTGTCGCCGCGTGGGCGCTGCACGGGTCCGGAGTCCGTCGGCTGGAGGCCAACTACGCGCGCGTCCGCCCGGAGATGTCGCCGCGCGAGGTGCGTCGTCTGTCTCGTGCGGGGATGCGGGCGTACATGCGCTACTACGCCGAGGTGTTCACGCTGCGCGCGATGACGCCGGAGCAGCTCGAGGCTCGCGTGCGGCTCGTCGACGAGGAGAACGTGTTCGGCCCGCGCGCCGAAGGGAGGTCCGTCGTCGCCGCGCTCGCACACATGGGCAACTGGGACCTCGCGGGCGCGTACTCGGGCTCGCACATCATGCCCGTCGTCACGGTTGCCGAACGGCTCGAACCACCGCGGCTCTACGAGGAGTTCCTCGAGTTCCGGCAGAGCCTCGGCATGACTATCCACACGCTCGGGGACGACGGCGTGTTCGGCCGTCTTCTGCGGGCCACGCAGGCGGGCGGCTCGCTCGTCCCGCTGCTCGCCGACCGTGATCTCACGGCCCGCGGGCTCGAGGTGGACATGTTCGGACGCCGCGCACGTGTTGCCGCGGGGCCTGCGGCCCTCGCCGTCGCGACGGGCGCCCCGCTCCTGCCGATCGCGATGTGGCACGAGCGGCTCACGGGGGAGCGGCGTCGTCGCGCAGGCACCCCGTGGGGGCTCGTCATCCAGTTCCACCCGGCGGTCGAGGTCGACGCGGAGCTGCCGCGCCGCGAGCGCACCCTCGCCATGACGCAGGCATGGGTCGACGCCCTCGCGTCGTCGATCGCCGAGCGCCCCGAGCAGTGGCACATGCTGCAGCGCGTCTTCGTCGAGGATCTCGACCCCGAGCGCTACGCCCGCACGACCGCGGCCGCCGCCTCCACCGAGGCCGACGCCGCCGAGACGCAGGAGGAACGATGACCGAGAGCCCCCAGGGGGTCGTCCCCGGCCGCAGGCTGCGGATCGGGATCGTCTGCCCGTACTCGTTCGAGGCGCCGGGCGGTGTGCAGTTCCACGTCCGCGACCTCGCGGAGGCGCTCATCGCGCAGGGGCACGAGGTCGGTGTCCTGGTCGCGGCCGACGACGACACCGAGCTCGCGCCCTACATGACCTCGGCCGGCGGGGCGATCCCGCTGCGCTACAACGGCTCGGTCGCCCGCATGACGTTCGGCCCCGTCGCGGCTGCGAAGGTGCGCCGCTGGCTCGTGCAAGGCGACTTCGACATCCTGCACCTGCACGAGCCCGTCACGCCGTCGCTCAGCATGCTCGCGCTGTGGATCGCCACGGGTCCGATCGTCGCGACCTTCCACACGTCGATGCCTCGCTCGCGCGCCCTCCAGGTCGCGTACCCGTTCGTGCGGCCTGGCCTCGAGAAGATCGACGCCCGCATCGCCGTCTCGGAGGACGCGCGTCGCACCTCGACGGAGCACCTGGGCGGCGACGCCGTCGTCATCCCGAACGGCGTGTACGTCGAGCCGTTCGCGAACGCCCAGCCCGACCCGCGATGGACCGGCACCCCGGAGCGTCCGACGATCGCGTTCCTCGGCCGGCTCGACGAGCCGCGCAAGGGCCTGCCCGTGCTCACCTCGGCGATCCCCGCGGTGCTCGAGAAGATCCCCGGCGCGCGCTTCCTCGTGGCCGGTCGCGGCGACCAGGGCAAGGCCGACGCGATCGCGGCGCTCGGCGAGCACGCGAGCGCCGTCGAGTTCCTCGGCGGCATCTCCGACGAGGAGAAGGCCGCCCTGCTGTCGTCCGTCGACGCGTACGTCGCCCCGCAGACCGGTGGCGAGAGCTTCGGCATCGTCCTCGTCGAGGCGATGAGCGCAGGCACGTGCGTCGTCGCGAGCGACCTGGGCGCATTCCGCCGCGTCCTCGAGGAGGGCGAGGCCGGCGTCCTGTTCCGCAACGGCGACGGCGCGCACCTCGCGGAGGTGCTCGTCGGCGTCCTGCGCGACCCCGAACGGCGCAAGAAGGTCGTCGCCGTCGCGTCCGAGGCCGTCCAGCGTTACGACTGGTCGGTCGTCACCCGCGAGGTGCTCACCGTCTACGAGATGGTCCTCGCCGCGTCCGAGGCCACGGTCCGCGTCACGGAGGACCCGCGCTCGCGCCGAGCCGGACGTCTCACCAGGGAGGTCGGATCATGACGTGGTCCGAGGTCGTCGTCATCCTCGTCGCGATCATCACGATCGGCGTCGTCGTCGCCTGGCAGGCTGCGACGCGTCTCGACCGGCTGCACCGCAAGGTCGTCGCGTCGCGCATCGCGCTCGACGCGCAGCTCGTGCGCCGGGCAGGCGCCGCGCACGCCCTCGCGACGTCCGGCGTGATCGACCCCGTGAGCGCCCTCGTGCTCGCGGACGCCGTCATCGCGACCGACGCCGCGCAGGGGGACCGCGAGCTGCTCGTCGCGGTCCCGGACCTCGCTGAGCTCGTCGACGAACGCTCCCGCCGCGGGGCCGACGTCGAGGGAGAGCTCGTCCACGGTGCGGCTCCTCCGCGCGTGATCGGCGAAGCCCTCGCCGAGGGCCTCGGCGAGGTGCGCACGCACGCCGAGTCGAACCTGTCCGCCGCGCTGCGCGCCGTCCTCGCTGACAGCGACGAGGTCGCAGAGCTGCGCTCGACGGTCGAGGGCGCCGAGATCCTCGACGACCTGGCGTCCGCCTGGTATCGCGTCCAGCTCGCTCGCCGCTTCCACAACGAGGCGGTCGCCCAGGCGCAGCGCGTGCGCGCCAAGCGCGGGGTGCGCGTCCTGCGGCTGGCGGGTCGTGCGGCGATGCCGGAGATGGTCGAGTTCGACGACGTCTGGCCCGCGGAACTTCCCCGACCCGGCCGCGGAGCGGTGTCCGCCGGCAGGTAGTATGACGCGCCGGCCCGACCGGGCCGGATTCAGGTCGAAATGTGATGAGGTGTGCTGTGCCCAGCGAAACGTTTGCTGACTCGGGTGCTTCGCCGTCGGTCGGTTCTGCTCGCGTCAAGCGCGGCATGGCCGAGATGCTCAAGGGCGGCGTCATCATGGACGTCGTCACGGCCGAGCAGGCGAAGATCGCCGAGGACGCCGGAGCGGTCGCCGTCATGGCGCTCGAGCGAGTCCCCGCGGACATCCGTGCGCAGGGCGGCGTGTCCCGCATGAGCGACCCCGACATGATCGAGTCGATCATCGACGCGGTGTCGATCCCCGTCATGGCGAAGGCCCGCATCGGCCACTTCGTCGAGGCGCAGGTGCTGCAGTCGCTCGGCGTCGACTACATCGACGAGTCCGAGGTGCTCACGCCCGCCGACTACGCGAACCACATCGACAAGTGGCAGTTCACCGCGCCGTTCGTGTGCGGCGCGACGAACCTGGGTGAGGCGCTGCGGCGCATCACCGAGGGCGCCGCGATGATCCGCTCGAAGGGCGAGGCCGGTACCGGCGACGTCTCGAACGCGACGACGCACATGCGCACCATCCGCGCCGAGATCAAGCGTCTGTCGAGCCTCCCCGAGGACGAGCTGTTCGTCGCCGCCAAGGAGCTCGCAGCGCCGTACGAGCTCGTCAAGGAGGTCGCGGAGGCGGGCGCGCTGCCCGTCGTGCTGTTCACCGCAGGCGGCATCGCCACCCCGGCCGACGCCGCGATGATGATGCAGCTCGGCGCGCAGGGCGTGTTCGTCGGCTCCGGCATCTTCAAGTCCGGCAACCCCGCGCAGCGCGCGGCGGCGATCGTCAAGGCGACGACGTTCTACGACGACCCCGACGTCATCGCGCAGGTGTCGCGCGGCCTCGGCGAGGCCATGGTCGGCATCAACGTCGACGACATCCCCGTCCCGCACCGCCTCGCCGAGCGCGGCTGGTGACCTCGGAGCCCGACGCCACCGTGGCCAACGTCGACAACGACGGCGGTCGCGGCGGCACCACCTCGCTCGGGGCCGACTGGACCGTCGGCCCCGACGGGGTGCGCTTCCGACGCGCCGCGCGCGTCCTCGTGATCGACGACGAGGGCCGCGCGCTCCTCGTCCGCGGTCACGACCTCGACCAGCCCGAGCGCTCGTGGTGGTTCACCGTCGGCGGCGGCATCGACGCGGGCGAGTCGCCACGCGAGGCGGCTGCACGAGAGCTCTGGGAGGAGACCGGCATGCGGGTCGCCCCGGGCGACCTCGTCGGACCCGTCGTCGAGCGTGACGCCCTCTTCCACTTCCTGCGTGAGAGCTGCCGCCAGCAGGAGGTCTTCTTCCTCGTGCGCGTGCCTGGACACGGCGTCGACCCGTCGGACGCCGGCTGGACCGACACCGAGCGCGAGCTTCTCGACGAGCTTCGCTGGCTCACGACGGCGGAGCTGCGCGCCCAGGACGTCGAGGTGTTCCCCGAGTCGCTCGCCGACCTCGTCGACGAGCTCGCCGCCGGGTGGGACGGCGTCGTGCGGAGCCTCGGGATCCAGAGCGAGGGCTGAGGCCGCTCGCTCCTCTCAGGCGGCTCGGTCCGTCAGGGCGACGCCCTGACCGGACCGGCGGCTCTTGATCTCGTACGCCACGAGGAGCAGCCCGATCCACAACGGTCCGACGACGACGGCCGTGCGGTAGTCCGGCGACAGTGCCATGAGCACGACGACGCCTGCGAGGAACACGAGCACGACCCACGTCGTCACCCTGCCGCCGGGCAGCGGGAACGCGAGCCGGCGGGCTGCGTCAGGGCCGATGCGACGTCGGAACTTGCGCTGCGTGACCACGATCATCGACCAGTTGACGACGCCCGCGATCGTGGCGATCGCCATGAGGTAGCGGAACGCGAAGTCGGGCCAGACGGACACGACGACGACCGCGACGGCCGTGACGGCCGACGAGACGAGGACGCCGTAGACCGGCACCCCGTTGCGCCCGACGCGTCCGAGGAACGCTGGTGCGCTGCCCTGGTGCGCGAGCGTGTGCAGCATGCGGCCGTTCGAGTACAGCGCCGAGCTGTACACCGACATGACGGCCGTGAGGACGACGAGGTTGAGCACGTGCGCCGCGCCCGCGACGCCGACGCTGTCGAAGATCTGGACGAACGGGCTCGTCGTGCCGTCGATCGTCGCCCACGGCACGACCGCCATGATCACCGCGAGCGCGAGCACGTAGAACAGCAGGATGCGCCAGATGACCTGGTTGATCGCGCGCGGGATCGTGCGGCCCGGGTTAGCGGCCTCGCCGGCCGTGATGCCGACGAGCTCCGCACCGCCGAACGAGAACATGACGACGACGAGCGCCAGCACGGTCCCGGTGACGCCGTTCGGGAAGAGGCCGCCGTCGTCCACGAGATGGGCGAACGTCGGGTCGGGCAGGGCGGGGTTGTCGTTGATCGACATCACGACCACGACCACGCCGAGGACGATCATCCCGATGACGGCGACGACCTTGATGAGCGCGAACCAGAACTCGAACTCCCCGAACGCCCTGACGCCCACGAGGTTGATCGCGGTGATCGTGACGAGGAAGAACGCGGCGGAGACGGCGTTCGGCACCGAGGGCAGCCAGTAGGCGACGAACTTGCCGACCACGGCGAGCTCGACCATCGCGACGGCCACGTAGTTGAACCAGTAGTTCCACCCGGAGACGAAGCCCGCGCGCGGGCTCCAGTGCTTGTACGCGTAGTACGAGAACGCGCCGGTGCGGGGCTCGTCGACGGACATCTCGCCGAGCGCGCGCACGACCGCGAAGATGATGAGCCCGCCGACCAGGTAGGCGAGCAGGATCGAGGGACCTGCGAGGGAGATCGACTCGGCGGAGCCGTAGAAGAGGCCCGTGCCGATCGCGCCGCCGAGCGCGATCATCTGGATGTGCCGGTTCTTCAGCTCGCGGCGGAAGGTGCCGGGCTGGTCCGTACCGGGTCTGCCGGTCTCGTCGTGCTGTTCGCTCACGACGTCGCGCGAGCCCTTCATCCGCGCGGCGCCGGGGTGCCCGGCGCGTACGGGTCGACGGACCGGCGGTCCTTGTTCGCGGAGACGATCCACCAGACGGCTCCGGCGATGCCGAGCGTGACGCCGAGGCTCCCGAGGGCCGCCGCCACGAAGACGAGCCCGATCCCGGTGAGGAGCAGCGTCGCGAACGTCGGGACCGGGACGGCCTCGGTCACGAGCAGGTGGCCGATCGGGCCCGTCGTCTCCGTGGCCTCGAGAGAGATGAGGTAGGTGCCCGCGACGGACGGCGTGAAGTCCGCGACCGAGACTGCCCGGACACCTGCCCGCTGGGTCGTCGCGCTCACGCCCGTGGTCGTCCGCTGCGGCGCCCCGTCGGCGGACCGGACCTCGACCTTCCAGCTCGGGCCCTGGCCCCGGTCGATGCTCGTCGCCCAGATCGTCACGGGCTCCTCCGCTGCGAGCGTGATCGAGATCTCGCCAGGGGCCTCTGCGGAGGCGATCGTGTCGGGCCCGGGCTCGCCGTCGCCGTCGAGGATGCCGAGCGGGAGGGTGCGCGTGAACGAGACGATCCCCAGCACGAGAGCGACGAGGCCGAGGACGACGAGGGCGACGCCGACGCCGACGAGGATGCGCGGCCCGCGGCGGCGCGCCGCAGGTGCGGTCCCAGGGGAGGGCGCAGGTGCTGGGGAGGTCACCCAGCGAACCTAGCAGCGCGTGCGTGGGCATGCGCAGGACCGACGTCGCAGCGCCCGTATCATCGTTCGTCGTGACGACAGTCGGCGTCCTGGCGCTCCAGGGAGATGTCCGCGAGCACCGCGACGCGCTCGAGGCGGTCGGGGTGACGACCGTCGGGGTGCGGCGCATCCGCGAGCTCGAGGCGCTCGACGGGCTCGTGATCCCCGGTGGCGAGTCGACGACGATCGACAAGCTGCTCGGCATCTTCGAGCTTCGCGAGCCGCTGCGAGCACTGCTCAGGGACGGCCTGCCCGCGTACGGCTCGTGCGCAGGGATGATCCTTCTCGCCGACCGCGTCGTCGGCGGCACCGCCGACCAGCAGACCCTCGGTGGCATCGACATGACCGTGCGGCGCAACGCGTTCGGCCGTCAGGTCGACTCCTTCGACACCGAGCTGGAGATGGCCGGTGTGGACGGTCCCGTGCCCGCCTCGTTCATCCGCGCCCCCTGGGTCGAGGAGGTCGGGCCCGGCGCGCAGGTGCTCTCCACCGTCACGGGTGGCCCGGGCGCCGGTAGGATTGTCGCGGTACGCCAGGGCGCGCTGCTCGCGACGTCTTTCCACCCGGAGATCACGGGGGACACGCGTGTCCATGAATATTTCGTCTCGATCGTTCGCAAGGAGCGCTAAGGCATGTCCGGTCACTCCAAATGGGCAACCACCAAGCACAAGAAGGCTGCCATCGACGCGAAGCGCGGCAAGCTCTTCGCGAAGCTGATCAAGAACATCGAGGTGGCCGCCCGCACGGGCGGCGGTGACATCAACGGCAACCCGACCCTCTTCGACGCCGTCCAGAAGGCGAAGAAGTCGTCCGTGCCGAACGACAACATCGAGCGCGCGGTCAAGCGTGGCTCCGGTGCTGAGGCCGGCGGCGCGGACTACCAGACGATCATGTACGAGGGCTACGCCCCCGGCGGCATCGCTGTCCTGGTCGAGTGCCTCACGGACAACCGCAACCGTGCTGCTGCCGAGGTCCGCATCGCGTTCACGCGCAACGGCGGCCAGATGGCCGACCCGGGCTCCGTCTCGTACCTGTTCAACCGCAAGGGCGTCGTCATGGTGCCCAAGGCCGGCACCGACGAGGACTCCGTCATGGAGGCCGTCCTCGAGGCTGGCGGCGAAGAGGTGAACGACTTCGGTGACTCGTTCGAGGTTCTCTGCGAGGCCACCGACCTCGTCCCGGTGCGCACCGCGCTCCAGGACGCAGGCATCGAGTACGACTCGGCCGACGTCGTGTTCTACCCGTCGATGCAGATCGAGGTGGACGCCGACCGCGCCCGCCAGGTGCTGCGCCTCATCGACGCCCTCGAGGACTCGGACGACGTCCAGAACGTCTACTCGAACTTCGACGCGTCCGACGAGGTCATGGCGGAGCTCGAGCAGGACTGACCCACGGGCTGCCGCGTCCTGCGGGGCGCGGCGGCACCGGCGCAAGCGCCGGGCAGCAGGAGAGAGGGGCGGCTGTGCGCGTCCTCGGCGTCGACCCCGGTCTGACCCGCTGCGGCATCGGTGTCGTGGACTCCCTCCCGGGGAGGCGTGCCGCTCTCGTCGCGGTCGGGGTTGTCCGGTCGGATCCTGCGACGACGGTCGACCTGCGT
The DNA here is from genome assembly GCF_002564025.1 of Flavimobilis soli. Classification (NCBI taxonomy): domain Bacteria; kingdom Bacillati; phylum Actinomycetota; class Actinomycetes; order Micrococcales; family Jonesiaceae; genus Flavimobilis; species Flavimobilis soli. The sequence continues at coordinate 400,237 of NZ_PDJH01000001.1, read as the reverse complement.
CTACGCGCGATCGCTGACCAGATCGACGAGTGGCTCGATGCCCACGTCCCGGACGTCCTCGCCGTCGAGCGCGTCTTCGCGCAGCACAACGTCTCGACCGTCATGGGGACTGCTCAGGCCGCAGGCCTCGCCATGGTCGCCGCTGCGCGGCGCGGCATCCCCGTCGCGATGCACACCCCGTCCGAGGTCAAGGCGGCGGTGACGGGCAGCGGCCGGGCGGACAAGGCGCAGGTGCAGCACATGGTCGCTCGGATCCTGAGCCTCGCCGAGGCGCCGCGCCCGGCCGACGCGGCAGACGCCCTCGCCCTCGCCATCTGCCACCTCTGGCGTCCCTCGGGCGCACTGCAGGGAGGCGAGACCCTCGCCCACACGCCGGCGCAACGCGCGTGGGCCGCTGCCGAGACGGCGGCGCGGCGTGGCCGCCCGGCCCGCTAGGACTTGCTAGCCTCTCTTCGTACAGGTGTTTGATCGACGGTCCCGGGACTCCGGTGCGGACCGGATCGCGGAGGGACGTTGCCCATGATCGCTTCGGTGCGTGGACCTGTGCTCGAGGTTCGCCTCGAGCACGCCGTCATCGAGGTCGGGGGAGTAGGCCTCGCCGTCCAGGTGACGCCGAGCACCGCGGGGCAGCTGCGGGTCGGCGAGGAAGCCCGTCTCGCCACGACGTTCGTCGTGCGGGAGGAGTCGATGACGCTCTACGGCTTCCTCGACACCGACGAGCGCGGCGTGTTCGAGACGATCCAGACCGTGAGCGGCATCGGCCCGCGTACCGCGCTCGCGATGCTCGCGGTGCTCTCGCCCGACGAGCTCCGCGCCGCCGTCGCGCGCGAGGACCTCAAGGCGCTCATGGCGGTGCCCGGCATCGGCCGCAAGGGTGCGCAGCGCATCGTCCTCGAGCTCGCGGACAAGCTCGGCCCGCCGCTGGGCGGCGTGCCGACGCTCCCGACCGCGCCGCCGCCCGGTGCCGCAGACCAGCGGACCCAGGTCGTCGAGGCGCTCGAGGGGCTCGGCTGGCCGGCACGCGCAGCGGAGGAGGCGGTCGAGGCCGTCGTCGCCGCGCGGGTGACAGCGCAGGGCGACGACGCAGCCGTGGTCTCTGCGGCGGACGTGAGCGACGTCCTGCGCGCCGCGCTGCGCGAGCTGGGTGGTCGACGTGCCTGAGGCCCTGCCGTGGGAGGAGGAGTACGGCGCGGCGCCCGCGACGCTCGGTGAGCGGCTCGTGAGCGGCGGGTCCGACGCCGTCGAGCGGGCTGCCGAGGCAGCGCTCCGTCCGCGCAGGCTCGACGAGTTCGTCGGCCAGCAGGTCGTGCGCAACCAGCTCTCGCTCGTCCTCGACGCCGCGCTCGCCCGCGGCACGAGCCCCGACCACGTGCTGCTCTCGGGGCCGCCCGGCCTCGGCAAGACGACGCTCGCGATGATCATCGCGGCCGAGCTTGGCACCTCGCTGCGCGTGACCTCGGGTCCCGCGATCGCCCACGCGGGTGACCTCGCCGCCGTGCTGTCCTCGCTCGAGGAGGGAGAGGTCCTCTTCATCGACGAGATCCACCGGCTCGCCCGCCCTGCCGAGGAGCTCCTGTACGTCGCGATGGAGGACTTCCGGGTCGACGTCGTGGTCGGCAAGGGCGCCGGGGCGAGCGCGATCCCGCTGAGCCTCCCGCCCTTCGTCGCGGTCGGTGCGACGACGCGCGCCGGGCTGCTGCCCGCGCCCCTGCGCGACCGCTTCGGTTTCACCGGGCACCTCGACTTCTACTCGAACGACGAGCTGGAGAAGGTCCTGCTGCGCAGCTCCGGCCTGCTGGACGTGCCGCTCACCGCCGAGGCCGCCGCCGAGATCGCCTCCCGCTCTCGTGGCACGCCGCGCATCGCGAACCGCCTGCTCCGTCGGGTCCGGGACTGGGCGCAGGTCCGCGGCGACGGTCGCCTCGACCTCGCCGCGGCTCGTGCCGCGCTCGAGGTCTACGAGGTCGACCCGGTGGGCCTCGACCGCCTCGACCGCTCCGTCCTGACGGCGCTGTGCACGCGCTTCGGCGGGGGCCCGGTCGGCCTCACGACGCTCGCCGTCGCGGTCGGTGAGGAGCCGGAGACTGTCGAGACGGTCGCCGAGCCGTTCCTCGTGCGGGAGGGATACATGGGCCGCACGCCGCGCGGCCGGGTCGCCACGCGTGCCGCGTGGGAGCATCTGGGGCTCACGCCGCCGGACGGCGCGTCGGGGACGCTCTGGAGCTGACGCACCTCGTCAGCGCGCCGGTGGAACTCTCGGTGCCGCCTGTCCGTTGGGAGAGCGGCACTCTCTCGGCCTAGACTCCCGAGGGCCCACGACGAACGGAGACCCACGACCATGGGTGACGGTAACTACTCGACGTACATCTTCCTCGGCGCGCTCATCGTGCTGATGTTCTGGATGACGTCGCGGACGAAGAAGCGCCAGCGAGCCGCTGAGGAGTTCCGCGACAACCTGGCCGTCGGTCAGGAGGTCATGACGGGTTCCGGCCTGTTCGGGACGATCGTCGCCGTCGACGGCGAGCGCGTGACCCTGCGCAGCGGCACCGGAGCCGACGCGTCGACGAGCGAGTGGCTCCGCCAGGCGGTCGCCAAGGTGGTCGAGCCCGTCCAGGAGGTGCAGGGCGAGCCTGACGCCGACGACGCGGGCGACACCGCGGCCGGTGACACGGACGGGTCCACGGACAAGGACATGCGCGGCACCGCCGCTTCTGACGAGTAGGCTGCACGACGCGCGCGCCGCGCGACGACGCTCCGGGCACGGCCGACGGCCGTCCCCGCACACGAGAAGAGACAAACCTGGTGGCGAGTAGCACGAAATCCCAGCGCCCTGTGCGGACGCTGACGACCCTGGCGGTCCTGATCATCCTCGCGATCGGCGGCCTCGCCGCCGGCGTGCGCTGGTCGGACGCGTCCTGGACCCCCAAGCTGGCACTCGACCTCGAGGGTGGCACGCAGATCATCCTCACGCCGAAGACGACCGACGGCTCGACGATCACCGACCAGGACATCTCCGAGGCGATCAACATCATCCGCCAGCGTGTCGACGCGAGCGGCGTCGCCGAGGCGGAGATCACGAGCCAGGGTGGCCAGAACATCGTCGTCGCGCTCCCCGGCACGCCCGACCAGGCCACGCTCGACCTCGTGCGCCGTTCTGCGCAGATGAACTTCCGCCCTGTCCTCGCGTACGACTCGGCCCTGTCCTCGCTCGTCGAGGACGAGCCGTCCGACGGCGCCACGGACGAGCCCACCGACGGCTCGACGGACGAGCCGACGACCGACGCCACGGACGAGCCCACCGCCGACGCGACCGAGGAGCCCGCGCAGGGCGAGGGCAGCACCGAGGGCGAGTCCCGCGTGCGCGCCGAGACGGCTACGCCGTCCGGCGACGCGACCGAGACCGAGGACGCCACCGAGACCGCCGACGCCACGTCCGAGGACGAGGAGGCTCCCGCGGCCGACCCGAGCGACCCGAGCGACCTCGCGCAGATCACCGACGCGGTCGCGAAGCAGTTCGAAGAGCTCGACTGCGTCGACCCCGCGAACCGCGCGGGCGGCAGCTCGGGCGCCGAGAACGAGGTCCTCGTCACCTGCTCGACGGACGGCCTGTTCAAGTACATCCTCGGTCCGGTCGAGATCCCCGGCCGCATGATCGACACGGCCTCCTCCGGGCTGCGCCAGCTCGCGAACGGCGCCGTCTCGAACGAGTGGGCCGTGAACATGGAGTTCACGAAGGAGGGTGCCGACCGCTTCCGTGCGACGACCGCCCGCCTCGCACAGCAGTACCAGGCGAGCCTCCTGGGCGAGGAGGTCGCCCCGAACCTCTTCGCGATGGTCCTCGACGGCCTCGTCATCTCCGCCCCGAGCGTCGAGAACGAGATCCCCGACGGCCGCGCCGAGGTGACCGGCAGCTTCACGCAGAAGTCCGCCGCAGACCTCGCCAACCAGCTCAACTTCGGTGCGCTGCCCCTCGACTTCGTGGTGCAGAGCGAGTCCGAGATCTCCGCGACGCTCGGTTCCGAGCAGCTCGAGAAGGGCCTGATCGCAGGTCTCATCGGTCTGCTGCTCGTCGTGGTCTACTCGCTCGTCCAGTACCGGACGCTGGGCCTCGTGACGGTCGCGTCGCTCATCCTCGCGACGATCCTCACGTACATCGTCATCGCGCTGCTGTCCTGGACGCAGGGGTACCGTCTCTCGCTGCCGGGTGTCACGGGACTCGTCGTGGCGATCGGTATCACCGCCGACTCGTTCATCGTGTACTTCGAGCGCATCCGAGACGAGCTCCGTGACGGGCGGGCGCTCATGGGCGCGGTCGACAAGGGCTGGTCGCGCGCGAAGCGCACGATCCTCGCGTCCGACGCCGTGAACTTCCTCGCGGCGGTCGTGCTCTACTTCCTGGCCGTCGGCGGCGTCCGCGGGTTCGCGTTCACGCTCGGCCTGACGACCGTCATCGACCTGATCGTGGTGTTCTTCTTCACGCACCCGCTCATGACGATCCTCGCCAAGACGAAGTTCTTCGCGTCCGGCCACCCGGCGTCGGGCCTCGACCCGCGCCAGCTCGGCGTGGACCGCCCGCGCTACGCAGGCCGCGGCCGCGTCACCGGCATGTCGTCCACCACCACGAGGTCGGCCGAGCCCGCCCTCGTCGGTGCTGACACGGCGGGGGATGACGGGCGCCGTCTGACCCTCGCCGAGCGCAAGGCTGCCGCCGCACGTGCGGCCGCCGACGCCGAGGCCGAGGCACCCCCCGCAACGACCGACGCCGAGGCCGGCGACGACGAGGAGACCCGCTGATGGCTACCGGATTTTCCCAGTGGGGCAACGACCTGCACACGGGCCGTCGCTCGTACGACATCGTCGGCAAGCGCCGTCGCTGGTACATCGCCTCCGGCGTGCTGATCGTGCTGAGCATCCTCGCGATGCTCGTGCGCCCCTTCAACCTCGGCATCGAGTTCAAGGGTGGTGCTGAGTTCGTCGTCGCGAACGTCGCCGAGCTCGACCAGAGCCGCGCGATCGACGTCGTCGCGGACGCTGGCATCACCGAGACGGCGCGCATCTCGACCGTCGGCACGACGTCGATGCGCGTGCAGACCGTCCCGATCGAGGACGAGGTCACCCTCGCCGCGGTCAAGGACGGTCTCGCCCAGGCGTACGAGGTCACGGCCGCGGACGTGACCGTCTCCCAGGTCGGACCGACCTGGGGTCAGGACGTCCTGCGCAAGGCGCTCCAGGGCCTCGGGGTGTTCCTCGTGCTCGTCGCGATCGTCATGACGATCTACTTCCGCAACTGGCGCATGGCCGCTGCAGCGCTCATCGCCCTCCTGCACGACCTCGTCGTCACGGTCGGCGTCTACGCCGCGATCGGCTGGGAGGTCACGCCGGCCACGATGATCGGCTTCCTGACGATCCTCGGCTACTCGATCTACGACACCGTCGTGGTCTTCGACAAGGTCCGCGAGAACACGGACGGCATCCTCGCGCAGAAGCGCGCGACCTACGCCGAGCGTGCCAACCTCGCGGTCAACCAGACGCTCGTGCGGTCGATCAACACCTCGGTCGTCGCGCTCCTGCCCGTCTCGTCGATCCTCTTCATCGGCGCGTTCGTCCTCGGTGCTGGAACGCTGCGCGACATCGCGCTCGCGCTCTTCGTCGGCATGGCGGTCGGTGCGTACTCGTCGATCTACCTCGCCACCCCGCTCGAGGTCACGCTCCGCGAGCGTGAGGACACGATCAAGACCCACACCGCGAAGGTCATCGCGGGCCGCACGGCCAAGGGCGACGAGGCGGGCGAGTCGACGCCGGCCCACGCGCACACCGGGCAGCTCGCTGCCGGGCACCACCTCGGCACCGCTGCCCAGCCGAAGAAGAAGCGCAGGCGCAAGTGACCGAGCACTTCGACCTGGCCGCGGACAGAGAGCTCGTCAGCTCCCTGATCCGGGACGTGCCCGACTTCCCGACCCCCGGCGTCGTCTTCCGCGACGTCGCCGGGGTGCTCGGCGACGGGCCAGGCTTCCGCGCCGCGATCCGGGGGCTCGCCGCGATCGCGGCGCAGGTCGGCGACTTCGACCTGGTTGCCGGGATGGAGGCGCGCGGCTTCATGTTCGGGGCGCCGCTCGCGACGCTCCTCGGGGTCGGGTTCGTGCCGGTGCGCAAGGCGGGGAAGCTGCCGCCACCCGTGCTCGGCGCCACGTACGAGCTCGAGTACGGCACGGCGACGCTCGAGGTCCGCGACGGCACGATCCCCTCCGGCGCGAAGGTGCTCGTCCTCGACGACATCCTCGCGACCGGCGGCACGGCCGCCGCTGGCGTCGACCTGCTGCGCCGCGCGGGGGCGGACGTCGTCGGTCTCGTGTTCCTCCTCGAGATCGAGGCGCTCGGTGGTCGTGGCCGCCTCGCCGGTCACGAGGTGCACGCGCTCCTGACCTGACACGCGTCCGCCGTCGGCAGGCACGTGCGCGGAGCACCGACCTGCGGACGTAGACTGGTGGACCAGCGGTGACGCGGTGCTCGACCTGACCAGGTCGGACGTACGCGGCACAGGGCGTGAGGGAGGACCACGATGAGCGAGGACACGAGGACGACGCCCTCGACCTCCGCGCCCGCGAGCGGGTCCGGTGGGTCTAGCCGTCGCCGGCTCGTGCTCTTCGGGTCGCGCCCCGGGACATCACCGGCGCTCGAGCCCGTGCTCCAGGCTGTGCGCGCGAACCACCCGCGTGCCGACCTGAGCCTCATCGAGCGCGCCTACGTCACCGCGGAGCGCGCCCACCGCGGCCAGAAGCGTCGGTCGGGCGACCCGTACATCACGCACCCCGTCGCCGTCGCGACGATCCTCGCCGAGCTCGGCATGACCGAGTCGACGATCGCTGCCGCCCTCCTCCACGACACCGTCGAGGACACCGACTACTCGCTCCAGCAGCTGACGGAGGAGTACGGCGAAGAGATCGCCATGATGGTCGACGGCGTCACGAAGCTCGACAAGGTCAAGTTCGGTGACGCGGCCCAGGCGGAGACCGTCCGCAAGATGGTCGTCGCTATGTCCCGCGACATCCGCGTCCTCGTGATCAAGCTCGCCGACCGCCTGCACAACGCACGCACGTGGCGGTTCGTGCCCGCGGCCTCGGCCGCACGCAAGGCGCGCGAGACGCTCGAGATCTACGCGCCCCTCGCCCACAGGCTCGGCATGAACACGATCAAGTGGGAGCTCGAGGACCTGTCCTTCCAGGCCCTGTACCCCAAGGTCTACGACGAGATCGTGCACCTCGTCGCGGAGCGCGCCCCGGCGCGCGAGGAGTACCTCGCGATCGTCCGTGACCAGATCATCTCGGACCTGCGCGCCGCGAAGATCAAGTGCACGGTCACGGGCCGGCCGAAGCACTACTACTCCGTGTACCAGAAGATGATCGTCCGCGGTCACGACTTCGCGGACATCTACGACCTCGTCGGCACACGCGTCCTCGTGGACTCGGTGCGTGACTGCTACGCGGCGCTCGGTGCGCTGCACGCGCGATGGAACCCGGTCCCCGGCCGGTTCAAGGACTACATCGCGATGCCGAAGTTCAACATGTACCAGTCCCTCCACACGACTGTGATCGGTCCCGGAGGCAAGCCCGTCGAGATCCAGATCCGTACCCACGAGATGCACCGTCGCGCGGAGTACGGCGTCGCGGCGCACTGGAAGTACAAGGAAGCCTCGAAGGGCAGCCCCGTCGCGGCGGGCGACAAGACCGCCAACGAGATGCAGTGGCTGCGCCAGCTCGTCGACTGGCAGCGCGAGACCGCCGACCCGTCGGAGTTCCTCGACTCGCTGCGCTTCGAGATGAGCGGCAAGGAGGTGTACGTCTTCACCCCGAAGGGTGAGGTCATCGCCCTCCCGGCCGGCTCCACGCCCGTGGACTTCGCCTACGCGGTGCACACCGAGGTCGGTCACCGCACGATGGGGGCGCGCGTCAACGGACGCCTCGTCTCGCTCGACTCCGAGCTCGAGAACGGCGACGTGGTCGACGTCCTGACCTCCAAGTCGGAGAACGCGGGACCGAGCCGCGACTGGATGGCCTTCGTCAAGAGCCCCCGCGCGCGCAACAAGATCCGTCAGTGGTTCTCGAAGGAGCGCCGCGAGGAAGCGGTCGAGCACGGCAAGGACGCGATCGCGAAGGCCATGCGCAAACAGGGCCTCCCGATCCAGCGTCTGCTCTCGCACGAAGGACTCGTCGCGCTGGCTCACGAGATGCGCTACGCGGACGTGTCCGCGCTGTACGCGGCGGTGGGAGAGGGGCAGGTCTCCGCGAACACTGTCGTGCACCGCCTCGTCCAGTCGATGGGCGGCGAGGGTGGCACGACGGAGGACCTCGCCGAGGTCGCACGTCCTGGAGCACCGTCCTCCCGTCGTCCGCGCACGGGCGACCCGGGCATCGTGGTCAAGGGCGTCGAGGACGTGTGGGTCAAGCTCGCCAAGTGCTGCACCCCGGTGCCCGGCGACGAGATCATCGGCTTCATCACGCGTGGACAGGGAGTCTCGGTGCACCGCACCGACTGCGCCAACGTGGCAGCGCTCCAGTCCCAGCCCGAGCGGTTCGTCGACGTCTCCTGGACGGCCGGGGCGAACACGCTCTTCCTCGTGCAGATCCAGGTCGAGGCGCTCGACCGGTCGCGACTGCTCTCGGACGTCACCCGCGTGCTGTCGGACAACCACGTCAACATCTTGTCGGCGACCGTGTCGACGTCGTCGGACCGTGTCGCGGTCTCACGATTCGTGTTCGAGATGGCCGAGCCGGCGCACCTCGCCACCGTCCTCAAGGCCGTGCGCAAGGTCGACGGCGTGTTCGACGTCTACCGCATCACCGGGACGAAGAACGACCCGCTGCCCGCCTGACTCGTCACCCGAGAGCGCGCACCACATCGAGGGCACGCCCGTAGGCTGCGTCGCCTGATCGTCGCCCGAGGGCGACGAGGACCTCGCGGACGCTCGTCACGCCCGCGGAGACGAGCGAGCCGACCAGGCGCGTGGCGTCGGGTCCGGGCGCGAAGAGCGCGAGATCGGCGGCCGTGCGCGCGGGCGTCGTGACGGCGATGCTCCCGAGCCGGACTGTCTCGTCCTCGCCGAGCACGGCCTGGTGGCTGGCGAGAGTGGGCCCGGGGTGCGGACGGTGGCAGCTCGGCGGGTACAGGACCGTCAGCCGCTCGGGCGGCATCCCGCCCAGGAACACCCAGCAAGCGCTCGCGCGACCGATGACGGTCCGGGGTGGGACCTCCGGCGCGAGCGCCAGCACGCGCACCCTCGGCGTGATCGGCGTGCCTCGCGGGACGGCCCTGCGGCCGTGGACGAGGAGCAGCTCACCGTCGCGCAGGAGCGTGTCGAAGGCGACGGGGCCCCCGACGTCGTCGGGCGCCACGACCGGGCTGGGAGCGACGGTGGGGGTGGTGAAGGCGATGGCGAGCGGCACCGCGCCAGGATGACGCGAGCGCCCCGGCGGAGACCACCGGGGCGCTCGATCTGTGGATGGTCGCGTCAGCCGCGCGCGTCGTTCGCCGCGCGCTCGACCTGCTCGAGCCAGGTGCGCTTCGCCGCGATCTCCTCGGTGAGCGACGTGACAGCCCGCTCGTCCCCCTTCGCCTTGGCGGCCGCAAGGCGCTCTTCTGCCTGCGCGATAGCCTGCGCGAGCTGTGCGGCAGCGCCCTCGGCCCGTGCGCGGGTCTCAGGGTTGGTGCGCTTCCACTGCTGCTCGTCGGCCTCGCGGACAGCCGTCTCGACGGCACGCATGCGTGCCTCGACGCGCTGGACGTCGGCGCGCGGCACCCGACCGGCGGCCTCCCAGCGCTCCTGGATGTCCCGCAGGGCTGCCTTCGCCTTGGCGAGGTTCGTCACGGGGACGAGCGCCTCCGCCTCGGCAAGGAGCGCCTCCTTCACCTCGAGGTTCGCCCCGTACTCGGCGTCGATCGCGGCGTTGTCAGCGTCGCGGGCCGCGAAGAAGCGGTCCTGCGCGCCGCGGAACCGGGCCCACAGGGCGTCGTCGTCCTTGCGGCTCGCACGGCCGGCAGCCTTCCAGCGGGCCATGAGGTCGCGGTACGCCGCGGCGGTCGCACCCCAGTCGGTGCTCGTCGCGAGCGCCTCGGCCTCGGCGACCAGCTGCTCCTTCGCGGCCTTCGCGGCGCTGTTGCGCTGCTCGAGCTCCGCGAAGAAGTGGCGGCGCTCACGGTCGAACGCGGTGCGCGCGTGGCTGAACCGCTTCCACAGCGCCTCCTCGGTCGGACGGTCGATGCGCGGTCCGGTGCGCTGCGCTTCCTTCCACTGGTCGAGGAGCGTGCGGAGCTTGTCGCCCGCGGGACGCCACTGGATGCGCGCGGGGTCGGTAGCGGCGATCGCCTCGGCGGCCTCGACGATCGCGGTGCGTGCCTCGACCGCGGCTGCCTTGGCGGCGGCCCGCTCGGCCTCGAGGGCCGCGCGTCGTTCGGCCGCTGCACCGCGGACGGCCTCGACGCGGGCGCGGAGCCCGTCGAGGTTGCCGACGGCCGACGGTTCGGTCATCTCCTCGTCGAGCTTCGCGAGCGTCTGGTCGATCTCCTTGACGGCGAGCTCGGCGCTGCCGAGACGCGTCTCGAAGAGCGCGACCTTGGCCTGCAGGTCGAGGAAGCGGCGGACGTAGAGGGCGAGCGCCTCGTCCTTCGTCGCACCCGGGAACTGGCCGACGAGGCGCTCACCGGCAGCCTCGCGGACGTAGACGCTGCCCTCGTCGTCGACGCGGCCGAACGCTGCGGCCTCGGCTGCGGCAGCCGCGTCAGCGGGCGCCGGGACGGGCGAGACGGCAGGGCGGGCAGCGGGTGCAGGGCGCGCCTGTGCGAGAGCGGCGGGCGACGGGACGCGCCGCGGCGTGGGGCGCGGCGTCGGGACGGCAACCGGGGCCGGGGCCGCAGGCTCGGCGGGAGCTTCGGCGGTTGCCTCGACCTCAGCAGCGGGCGCCTCGGCGGGCTCGACGGGTGCCTCGACCTCAGCAGCGGGCGCCTCGGCGGCGGGCTCAGATGCGGCCGGGGTGGGGGTGGTGACCTCGGGGGAGGTGCCGGGCGTCTCCGCGGTGTTGTCGCCGTCGACGGCGGGGGTGGACTCGGACACAGGGCATCACTCCTCGTGTGGTGACCCGCCCTCGCAGGCGGAATCAGCGACTGTCCCCGCGGACGGGGACGTGACGTGCCGGCGCGCAGTCGCGTGCTGGTCCTCCACAGTCTAGGGATGTCGTGGCCTCGCGTCGCCCTCGTTCTCGCGGACCGGCGCGCCGCGAGGCCTAGCATGACGGGATGCATGTCGAGACGATCGTCGCTCCTGTGTTCGGTACGAACAGCTATCTCGTGTCTGCGACCGGCTCGGGGCCGTGCGTGATCATCGACGCGGGGGGCGGCGTCGTGCCCGCCCTGACCGAGCACGTCAGGGTTGCCGGGCTCGCGCCCGTCGCCGTCCTCGCGACGCACGGGCACGTCGACCACACCTGGTCGGCTGCCGAGCTGTGCGAGCTCTACGACGTGCCGCTTCTCATCCACGCCGACGACGCCTACCGGCTGTCGGACCCGTTCGGCACGATCGAGGACAGCGCGTCGCACGCGGCGAGCGGTCCGCTCGCCCAGGCGCTCGCCGCAGGCGGCTGCAACCCGGTCGACTACCGCGCTCCTCAGCGTGTGCAGCCGTTCGTCGGCGCGCGCACGGACCTCGACCTCCTGGGGGTGCCTGCGCTCACGGCGTGGCACGCACCCGGGCACACGCAGGGCGCGACGGTGTTCCTCGCGCTCGACGTCCCTGCCCTTGGCTCGGCGCTCCCCGAGCGCGGCGACGCGTACGTGGACGGTGCCGACGCCACGGCCTTCACCGGCGACGTCCTGTTCGCCGGGACGATCGGCCGCACCGACCTGCCGGGCGGCGACATGTCGACGATGCGCCGCTCGCTCGCCGCGCTCCTCGACGGGCTGCCGGAGAGGGCGCTCGTCCTGCCCGGTCACGGGCCTGCGAGCAGGCTCGACGCCGAGACCGTACGCAACCCGTACCTCGCCCGCCGGTAGGATCGGGGGCATGGCACGTCCCACACCCCTGTCCGGATTCCCCGAGTGGCGCCCTGCCGGGCGCATCGTCGAGCAGCACGTGCTCGACGTCCTGCGCAGGACCTTCGAGCTCCATGGGTTCGCGGGGATCGAGACGCGGGCGGTCGAGCCCCTCGACCAGCTGCTGCGCAAGGGGGAGACCTCGAAGGAGGTCTACGTCCTGCGTCGTCTCCAGGAGGAGGCCCCTGAGGAAGGGCGCGCCGACGAGAAGCAGCTGGGGCTGCACTTCGACCTGACGGTGCCGTTCGCGCGGTACGTCCTGGAGAACGCGGGCCACCTGAGCTTCCCGTTCAAGCGCTACCAGATCCAGAAGGTGTGGCGCGGCGAGCGCCCCCAGGACGGTCGCTTCCGCGAGTTCGTCCAGGCGGACATCGACGTCGTCGGCGCGGGCACGCTCCCGTACCACTACGAGGTCGAGCTGCCGCTCGTCATGGCGGAGGCGCTCGGCGCGCTCCGCGAGATCGGCGTGCCGCCCGTGCGCATCCTGGTCAACAACCGCAAGGTCGCCGAGGGTTTCTACCGCGGTCTCGGCCTGACCGACGTCGAAGGCGTGCTCCGGTCGATCGACAAGCTCGACAAGATCGGTCCCGACGCCGTCGCAGAGCTCCTCGTCTCCGAGACCGGCGCGACCGAGCTGCAGGCACGCGCGTGCCTCGCCCTCGCCGCGATCAACGGTCCCGACGCGTCCGTCGTCGACGAGGTCCGTGCGCTCGCCGCGAGCCACGGCGTCGTCAGCGAGCTGCTCGACGAGGGCCTCGCGGAGCTCGGCGCGCTCGTGTCGGCTGCGGCCGAGCGGGCACCCGGCGTCGTCGTCGCGGACCTCAAGATCGCGCGCGGTCTCGACTACTACACCGGCTCGGTCTACGAGACCGTCCTCGTGGGTCACGAGCAGCTCGGCTCGATCTGCTCGGGCGGCCGCTACGACACGCTCGCGTCGGACGGCGCCAACACCTACCCGGGTGTCGGTCTGTCGATCGGTGTGTCGCGCCTGCTCTCGCGCCTCCTCGGTGCGGGTCTCGTCGAGTCGTCGCGCTCCGTCCCGACGGCGGTCGTCGTCGCGGTCAACCACGAGGGCGAGCGTGCTGCGTCGGACGCGATCGCGACCGCGCTGCGCGCCCGGGGGATCCCGTGCGAGGTCGCTCCCACCGCCGCGAAGTACGGCAAGCAGATCAAGTACGCGGACCGGCGCGGCGTGCCGTTCGTGTGGTTCCCCGCGACGCCCGAGCACACACGCGCCGACGGCACGGTCGTGCCGGCGCAGGGCGACCAGGTCAAGGACATCCGCTCGGGCGAGCAGGTGGACGCCGACCCGGCCGACTGGACCCCGCCCGTCGAGGACCTGTGGCCCGTCGTCCGGGCCGTCGAGCGGGCCTGACGGCCCCAGCCTGGTCCGGGCCGGACGGCCTAGACTTGTCGACGGCGCCTCCCGCGCCGTCCGCGCGCCGCCGAGCGGCGTGCACGCATGCATCGGCATGCACGGTCCGCCCCGTCTCGGCGGCCCGTCCCAACGCAGTTCGGAAGGACAACCCGTGCTCCGCACACACAACGCCGGCTCCCTGAGGGCCGAGCACTCCGGTCAGACCGTCACCCTCACGGGCTGGGTCGACCGCCGCCGTGACCACGGCGGCGTCGCCTTCATCGACCTGCGCGACGCCTCCGGCATCGCCCAGGTCGTCATCCGTGACGAGGCGGTCGCGCACCCGCTGCGGTCAGAGTTCGTCCTCCAGGTGACGGGCACGGTCTCCCTGCGCCCCGAGGGCAACGAGAACTCGAACCTCGCGACCGGTGCGATCGAGGTCCTCGCGGACGACGTCGTCGTCCTCAACGAGTCGGCACCGCTGCCTTTCCAGGTCTCGACGGCGCTCGACGGCACCGAGACGATCGGTGAGGAGGCCCGCCTCAAGCACCGCTACCTCGACCTGCGCCGCCCGGCGCCGGCGCACGCGCTGCGCCTGCGTGCCAAGGCGAACGCGGCTGCACGCCGTGTCCTCGACGCGCAGGACTTCGTCGAGATCGAGACGCCGACCCTGACGCGCTCGACCCCTGAGGGTGCGCGCGACTTCCTCGTGCCTGCGCGTCTCGCGCCCGGTTCCTGGTACGCCCTGCCGCAGTCGCCGCAGCTGTTCAAGCAGCTGCTCATGGTCGCGGGCATGGAGCGCTACTACCAGATCGCCCGCTGCTACCGCGACGAGGACTTCCGCGCGGACCGCCAGCCCGAGTTCACGCAGCTCGACGTCGAGATGAGCTTTGTCGAGCAGGACGACGTCATCGCCGTGGGCGAGCAGATCCTCGCGGAGCTGTGGAAGCTCATCGACTACGAGATCCCGTTGCCGATCCCGCGCATGACGTTCAAGGACGCCATGGAGCGCTACGGCTCGGACAAGCCCGACCTGCGCTTCGGCCTCGAGCTCGTCGACCTCACCTCGTACTTCGCCGAGACGCCGTTCCGCGTGTTCCAGGCGCCGTACGTGGGCGCCGTCGTCTTCCCGGGCGGCGCCGCGACGCCGCGTCGCGGGTTCGACGCGTGGCAGGAGTGGGCGAAGCAGCGCGGCGCCAAGGGCCTCGCGTACGTGACCTTCGCGGAGGACGGCACCCTGGGCGGCCCCGTCGCCAAGAACCTGTCCGACGCCGAGCGTGACGGCCTCGCCGCCGCGACGGGCGCGTCGGCGGGCGACGCGGTGTTCTTCGCCGCTGGCAGGGCGAGCGACGCGCGCGCCCTGCTGGGCGCCGCGCGTCTCGAGATCGGCAAGAAGGCCGGCCTGATCGACGAGTCGCAGTGGTCCTTCGTGTGGGTCGTCGACGCGCCGCTGTTCAAGCCGACCGGCGAGGACGACGACGTCGCCGTGGGTGACGGCGCCTGGACCGCTGTGCACCACGCGTTCACGTCGCCGACGCCCGAGTGGATCGACACGTTCGAGGAGAACCCGGGCGACGCCCTCGCGTACGCGTACGACATCGTGTGCAACGGCAACGAGATCGGTGGTGGCTCGATCCGTATCCACCGCCGGGACGTGCAGGAGCGCGTGTTCAAGGTCATGGGCATCGGCGAGGAGGAGGCCCGCGAGAAGTTCGGCTTCCTGCTCGACGCGTTCGCGTTCGGCGCCCCGCCGCACGGCGGCATCGCCTTCGGGTGGGACCGCATCCTCACGCTGCTCACGGGCTCGGAGTCGATCCGCGACGTCATCGCCTTCCCGAAGTCGGGCGGCGGCTACGACCCGCTGACCCAGGCGCCGGCTCCGATCACGGAGCAGCAGCGCAAGGAGGCCGGCGTGGACGCGAAGCCGAAGGCTGAGGGCGCGGCCGAGTGACCTAGGGCTGTGTGCGACGACGCCCTCCGCAGGGTTCTGCGGAGGGCGTCGTCGTCTGTCGTCACCAGCGCTGCGGTGCCTCGTAGCCGGGCCTGAGAGTCCGAGGCTGTCGTTCCACGTCGTCGATCGGCACCTCGCGGTAGGGCGCGACCGGCCGCCGGCGCGAGTGCCGGACGAGGAGCGCGACAAGGGCTGCCGCGAGCACGACCGAGACGATGAAGGCCAAGAAGGACCCGGCTGCCCACGGTCGCAGGTCTGCTTCGACGGTCGCGAGGATGTGGGCGCGCTTCTTGAGGCGCAGGGCCCACAGGGCGATCTGGGAGGCGACGAAGAGCACGACGACGAGCAGGTAGCCGCGCGAGAGGCTGCGGTGGGCAGCGAGCTCGCGCGCATATCGGGCGGCGTCGATCCTGGCGCGCTCGGCCTGTGCCCGACGTGTCTCACGGAGGGCGTGCTCGGCGTCGGTGATCGGCGGGAAGCCGTCCGGGTGCGGCTGGGACATCGTCGTCTCGGCTCAGTGGATGATGCCGAAGCGCTCGTGGACGCGTCGTAGCGCAGGCGGGCACCACCAGTTGTGCCGTCCCAGGAGCGTCATCGTCGCGGGGACGAGGAGCATGCGCACGAGCGTCGCGTCCAGGGCGACGGCGAACGCGAGAGCGAAGCCCACCTGCTTGATGATGAGCAGGTCTCCGAACACGAACCCGGCGAACACGACGACGATGATGGCGGCGGCCGAGGTGATGATGCGACCCGAGCGCTGCAGGCCCACGCGCACGGCCTCGTCGCTGTCCATGCCCGCATCGACGAGCTCCTTGATCCTGGCGATGAGGAACACCTCGTAGTCCATCGCCAGCCCGAAGGCGAACGCGATGACGATCGCGAAGACGTACGTCTCGATGCCGCCGGTGCTCGAGAACGAGAGCAGGCCTTCGAGGTGCCCGTCCTGGAACACCCACACGAGGACGCCGAGCGCGGCGGCGAGCGACAGGGCGTTGGTCAGGAGCGCCTTGAGCGGGACGATGACGGACCCGGTCATGAGGAAGAGCAGGACGAACGTCGCGAGGACGACGACAGCCCCGGCAGCCCAGGCTCGGGCGCTGAGCGTCGAGACGAAGTCGACCTGCTGGGCGGCGGGGCCTGTGACCCAGACCGTCAGGTCGGTGTCGAGGGCGCGGATCTCGCCGACCGCGGTGGTCGCCTCGCGTCCTGACGAGTCGTCACCGACGGTATCGACTGCGATGACGGAGTAGGGGCCGAGCCCGGTCGGCTCTGACGCCCTGGTGACCGAGTCGACCGCGCCGATCAGCGGCACGAGGCTGGCCGCCGCCTCGGTCGTCGCGTCGACGACGACGACGAGGTCGGTCCCGGTAGATGCGGGGTACTCCTCCTGGAGGACCGTGACGAACTCCCGCTGCGGGTTCGACGTCGGTAGGAGCTCGATGTCCGAGCTGCGCAGCTGCAGGTGCGCGAGCGGCAGGGCGAGGAGGACGAGGACGGCGAGGCTGGCGACGAGGGTCCACCAGGGTCGTCGCTGGACGCGCGCCGCGAGGCGGTAGAACGTGCCCTCGTCCGACTCGACGTCTGCCGTGCGAGCCAGGACCCGCTCCATCCCCGGGATCCGTGCCAGGGTGCCGGCGCGCTCCATCCGGCGCCCTGCGAGCACGAGCACCGCTGGGACGAGCGTCAGTGCTGTGGCGACGGCGATGAGCACGATCGCGAGCCCGGCGGCGCCGATCGCCCGGAGCACGTCGGGGCGGAAGACCATGAGGCCCGCGATCGAGACGGCGACCGTCACCGCGGAGAACGCGACCGTGCGGCCGGCGGTCGTCATGGTGCGGGCCAGGGCGACCGCGACGACGCCGTCGCCGCGGCGGCGGCGCATCGCGCCCGACTCGCCGGCCGACGTGGCGCGCGCGAGCTCTTCGCGGAAGCGGGAGACGACGAGCAGGCCGTAGTCGATCGAGAGACCGATGCTCAGGAGGCTGATCACGTTGACGACGGCGGCGTCGACGTCGAGGAGGAACGTGAGCAGGTGGAGCACACCGAGCCCCGCGCCGATCGATGCGATCGCTCCGACCATCGGCATGGCGGCCGCGAGGAAGCCGCCGAACACGAGCACCATGATGACCAGCGCGACCGGGAGCGCGACGAGCTCTCCTGTCTTCAGGTCCTCCTGGACCTGGTCGGTCACGGCGTCGAGGATCAGGCGGTTAGCCCCGACCAGTGTGCGCACGTCCGGGGCTGCGGTCGCGAGCGTCGCCTGGGCGTCGTCGAACGCTGCGGCCACGGCGTCGACCGCGATGGCCTGCTCGTCCTCGTCGAGGTCGGTCGCGAGCTCGGCGACGACGATGAACCCGTCCCCTTCAGAGCTGAGGAGGGGAGCGGCGGCAGGCGACGTCACGCCGCCCGGGAGCTGGAAAGGATCGATGACGGAAGCGACGCCGTCGATCGCGGACGCCTCGGCGACGATCGTCGCCATGATGCCCGGGAGCGCCTCAGAGGTCGGATCGACGCCGGACACGATCATCGTGATCGTCTCGCCGGCCGTTCCGTGCTCGGAGAGGATCTCGCCGCCGCGCTCGCTCTCGGAACCCGGGACCGCGGGGTTCCCGGACGTGAGCCTGTCGAACAGGGAGGACCCGCCCACGCCGGTGAGTGCGACGAGGAGCCCCAGCGTGGTGACCACCGCCCAGACGACGATGGTGCGGCGGGGGTGGCGGCTCACGCGGCGGGCAAGGGTCTCGAACACCGCCCCAATATCCCA
Source organism: Flavimobilis soli (assembly GCF_002564025.1). NCBI lineage: Bacteria > Bacillati > Actinomycetota > Actinomycetes > Micrococcales > Jonesiaceae > Flavimobilis > Flavimobilis soli. Next base: position 382,087 of record NZ_PDJH01000001.1, on the reverse strand, counting down.
CCCGGACGTGCGTGGACGCCACGTGGACGGGCGGCGCACCGTGCCGTGGGTGTCGGCGCGGGTGCGTAGGCTCGTGGGCATGGATCTGTTCGACACGGCCGGGGCGACCGACGACGGCGTCCCGGCCGCAGGGCCCGGCGCGCCGCTCGCCGTGCGCATGCGGCCGCGCACGCTCGACGAGGTCGCGGGACAGTCGCACCTGCTCGAGCAGGGGTCGCCGCTGCGCCGCCTCGTCGCTCCCGACACGGAGTCGTCGCGTCGCGCCGGGCCGGCGTCGGTCATCCTGTGGGGTCCGCCGGGCACGGGCAAGACGACGCTCGCGTACCTGATCGCGGGCGCCTCGGGGCGCCGGTTCGTCGAGCTCTCGGCGGTCACGGCGGGAGTCAAGGACGTCCGGGCCGTCGTCGAGGACGCGCGCCGTCGCCTCGTCGCTGGTGGCGAGGAGACCGTCCTGTTCATCGACGAGGTCCACCGCTTCTCCAAGACGCAGCAGGACGCCCTGCTGCCGAGCGTCGAGAACCGTTGGGTGACGCTCGTCGCAGCGACGACCGAGAACCCGAGCTTCTCCGTGAACTCGCCGCTGCTCTCGCGCTCCCTGCTCCTGACGTTGAAGCCGCTGGCGACGCAGGACGTCGCCGCGCTCGTGGACCGGGCGGTCGCCGACGAGCGCGGCCTCGACGGCACGGTCGAGCTTGCCGACGACGCGCGCGAGCACCTGCTGCGCCTCGCCGCCGGCGACGCGCGCAAGGCGTTGACGATCCTCGAGGCGGCCGCGGGCGCGGCGCTCGACGACGCGGCGGGTGCCGTCCCTGCGACCGTCGACCTCACGACGGTCGAGCGGGCGATCGACGTCGCGGCGGTGCGGTACGACCGTGCGGGCGACCAGCACTACGACGTCGTCTCGGCGTTCATCAAGTCCGTGCGCGGGTCGGACGTCGACGCCGCGCTCCACTACCTGGCGCGGATGATCGCGGCGGGGGAGGACCCGCGCTTCATCGCCCGCCGGATCATCATCTCCGCGTCCGAGGACGTCGGCATGGCCGACCCGAGCGCCCTGCAGACGGCGGTGGCCGCCGCCCAGGCGGTGCAGATGATCGGCATGCCCGAGGGGGCGCTCGTCCTCGCCGAGGCCGTGGTGCACCTCGCGACCGCGCCGAAGTCGAACGCCGCCTACACCGCGATCGGCGCGGCGCTCGCTGACGTGCGGGCCGGCAAGGCCGGGCCGGTCCCTGCTCACCTGCGCGATGCGCACTACAAGGGTGCGGAGGGGCTCGGCCACGGCGTCGGCTACGTGTACTCGCACGACGAGCCGCACGCCGTCGCGGCGCAGCGCTACCTTCCTGACTCGCTCGAGGGGAGGCGGTACTACGAGCCCTCCGACCGCGGGTACGAGCGGCAGGTCAGCGAGCGTCTCGAGAAGGTCCGCACGATCCTCGCGCAAGATCGGGTACGATAGACAGGTTGCCCGCTGTGGCACACCTGGGACCTCGGCCCCGTTCGCTCGCACACCGCCCTCGACGGGTGGCTGCGGCGCTCCGGCTGGTCCCACGCCCGCACCTCCACGAGGAGCGGGTGTGACGTCAGAACATCGAACGACAGGATGGAAAAGCCGTGTCCTCTGTGACCCGTTCGCGCCGCCAGGTGCGTCTGAGCCGTGCCCTCGGCATCGCGCTCACCCCGAAGGCCGTCAAGCACTTCGAGAAGCGTCCCTACCCGCCCGGTGAGCACGGCCGCGCCCGTCGCCGCACCGAGTCCGACTACGCGGTCCGTCTTCGCGAGAAGCAGCGTCTGCGCGCCCAGTACGGCCTCCGCGAGAAGCAGATGGCCCGTGCGTTCGAGGAGGCTCGCAAGGACGCCGGTCTGACCGGTGAGGCCCTCGTCGAGATCCTCGAGACCCGCCTCGACGCGCTCGTGCTCCGTGCCGGCTTCGCCCGCACGATCCTCCAGGCACGCCAGGCCGTCGTGCACCGCCACATCCTCGTCGACGGCAAGATCGTCGACCGCCCCTCGTTCAAGGTGAAGCCGGGCCAGACGGTCCAGGTCAAGCCGAAGAGCCAGGCCACCACGCCGTTCCAGGTCGCCGCTGCCGGCGCCCACCGCGACGTCCTCCCGGCCGTCCCGGCCTACCTGGACGTCCAGCTCGAGAAGCTCTCGTTCACGCTCGTGCGTCGCCCGAAGCGCGCCGAGGTCCCCGTGACGTGCGAGGTCCAGCTCGTCGTCGAGCACTACTCGCGCTGATCGCTCGCTCCTGGAACGCCCTGTCCGCTGCTCGCAGCGGGCGGGGCGTTCCGCATCTCCGGAGCGTCCCGGTGCCCGGCAGTGCTGCACGCTTTCCCCGGGCCGCGCAGGTAGAGTTCTTCACGGCCACCGTCACCCACCCGAGGAGCAGAAATGATCGGAGACATCGCCGGTCTCATCGCAGCCGTGGCGTTCGTCGCGCTCGTCGGTCTGCTCGCAGTGCCGCTGCTCAAGCTCGGCCGGGTGTTCGACGAGGCGCGCGAGTCGATCAAGGAGCTCACGGACCACTCGGTGCCGATCCTGGACGAGGCCGTCGAGACGGTCTCGGGCACGAACGCCCAGCTCGCCAAGGTCGACACGATCACGACGTCGGCCGCCCAGGTCTCCGAGAACGTGTCGGCCCTCGCCGCGCTGTACTCGTCCGTGCTCGGCGGTCCGCTCATCAAGGTCGCGTCGGCTGCGTACGGCTTCCAGAAGGCCTCGAGCCGAGCATGGTCCCGCATGCGCGGCGTCGACCCCGACGACTCGCCGGCTCCCGAGCCCACCTTGCGGCCCGAGCGCGGCCGCACCGGGCGCAGGGACGCGCGATGAGGCGCCTCGTCTGGGTGGCAGTCGGCATCGGAGGCACGCTCTACGCGGTGCGCAAGGCCCAGCAGCTCCGTGAGCGCTACAGCCCGCCTGCCGTCGTCGGCCGAGCGGTCGACGACTTGGGGGAGCGCGCCAGCACGTTCGCCGAGCGGGCGCGCGCGAGCGTCGCGTCGTTCGGCGACGACCTACGCTCCGCCGCGGCGGAGCGCGAGCAGCAGCTCGGCTCGGCGCTCCTCGCGCCCGGCCAGGCCGCACCGGAGCGAGGCGCCCGGCCCTCTCGTCACGACCGGGAGCAGGCCCGCACTGCCGCCCGATGGGGTGCAGAGCCCGTCAGCGGCAGCGCTGTGCCCGGCCAGGACCCGCGGGTCGACGACGACGACGTCGACGGCGACCTGCCCTACTCCTTCTAGTCACTTCCCCCGCCTGGCGAGCGACCGTGGTCGCCGGGCCCGCACCACCACACGAATCCAGAGGACAAGATGCGTACCGCCGAGATCCGCCAGCGTTGGCTCGACTACTTCTCCGAGCGCGGCCACCACGTGGCACCGAGCACGTCGCTGATCTCGCCCGACCCCTCGCTCCTGTTCACGGTCGCGGGCATGGTCCCGTTCATCCCGTACATCATCGGAACCGAGCAGTCGCCGCACCCGCGCATCGCGAGCGTGCAGAAGTGCATCCGCACGAACGACATCGAGAACGTCGGCAAGACGACGCGTCACGGCACGTTCTTCCAGATGAACGGCAACTTCTCGTTCGGCGACTACTTCAAGGAAGGCGCGATCGACTTCGCGTGGGAGCTGCTCACCAATTCGCAGGTGGACGGCGGCTACGGCTTCGACGGCGACAAGCTCTGGGTGACCCTCTGGGACCAGGACACCGAGTCGTTCGACGTGCTCACGCGCAAGATCGGCATGGACCCGGCCCACATCGTCCGCCTGCCGCGCGAGGAGAACTTCTGGGACACGGGTCAGCCCGGCCCCGCCGGCCCGTGCGCCGAGTTCCACGTCGATCGCGGCCCCGAGTACGGCCCCGAGGCCGTCGGCGGCAACGTCGACCCGGGCGGCGACCGCTACCTCGAGGTCTGGAACCTCGTCTTCGACCAGTACCTTCGCGGCGAGGGCAAGGGCAAGGACTACCCGCTCATCCGCGAGCTCGACCAGAAGGCGATCGACACCGGTGCCGGCCTCGAGCGGCTTGCCTTCCTCATGCAGGGCAAGCAGAACATGTACGAGATCGACGAGGTCTACCCGGTCATCGCGGCGACCGAGCAGATCACCGGCAAGCGGTACGGCGCCGACACCGACGACGACGTGCGCATGCGTGTCATCGCGGACCACGTCCGCTCGTCGCTCATGCTCATCTCGGACGGCGTGCGCCCCTCGAACGAGGGCCGTGGCTACGTGCTGCGCCGCGTCGTGCGCCGCGCGGTCCGTTCGCTGCGCCTGCTCGGCGTCCAGGAGACGGCCCTGCCGGAGCTCCTCCCCGTGTCGATGGAGGCCATGAAGGCCTCCTACCCGATCCTCGAGACCGAGTTCGACCGGATCAGCCAGGTCGCGTACGGCGAGGAGGACGCGTTCCTGCGCACGCTCGCCTCGGGCACGACGATCCTCGACACGGCTGTCGCCCGCGCCAAGTCGTCGGCCGGGGGAGCGACCCCCGTCCTCGGCGGCGAGCAGGCGTTCGCGCTCCACGACACGTACGGCTTCCCGATCGACCTCACCCTCGAGATGGCGTCCGAGCAGGGCGTCCAGGTCGACGAGGCCGCGTTCCGCTCGCTCATGGCTGAGCAGAAGGCTCGCGCGCGCGCTGACGCGGTCGCGAAGAAGACCGGCCACACGGACACGGCGGCCTACGAGTCGGTGCGCACCTCGCTCGACGCGCCCGTCGAGTTCCTCGGCTACACCGACCTCACGTCCCGCTCGACGGTCGTGGGTCTCCTCGTCGACGGCGTCCCGGCGCCGACCGTCACGGCTCCGGCCGACGTCGAGGTCATCCTCGACCGCACGCCGTTCTACGCCGAGGCGGGCGGCCAGCTCGCCGACCACGGCGAGATCATGCTCGACGGCGGCGCTCGCATCGAGGTCGACGACGTCCAGGCACCCATCAAGGGCCTCAACGTCCACCGCGGTCGCCTCGTCGACGGCACCGTGACCCTCGGCGAGTCGGGCCAGGCGTCGATCGACGTCCCGCGCCGCACCGCGATCACTCGTGCCCACTCCGGGACCCACCTCATCCACAAGGCGCTCCAGGAGACGCTCGGGAAGGACGCGACGCAGGCCGGTTCCGAGAACGCTCCGAGCCGCATCCGTTTCGACTTCCGCCGGGGTCAGGCCGTGCCGGCGAGCGCGCTCGCCGAGATCGAGGAGCGCGTCAACACGCGCCTCCAGGAGAACCTCGAGGTCACCGAGCAGATCATGTCGCTCGACGAGGCCCGCGCGCTCGGCGCGATGGCCCTCTTCGGCGAGAAGTACGGCGACCGCGTGCGCGTCGTCTCGATCGGCGGCGACTGGTCGCGCGAGCTGTGCGCCGGAACGCACGTCAAGCAGTCGGGCGAGCTGGGTCTCGTGACGCTGCTCGGTGAGTCCTCGATCGGGTCCGGCGTGCGCCGCGTCGATGCTCTCGTGGGTGCTGGGGCGTACGGGTTCCAGGCCAAGGAGCGTGCGATCGTCGGCCAGATCTCCGGCATGCTCAACGCCCGTGGTGAGGAGCTGCCCGAGCGCATCTCCTCCCTCATGGCGCGCCTCAAGGAGGCCGAGAAGGAGGTCGCTGCGCTGCGCCAGAGCCAGCTCCTCGCTCGCGCCGCCGCGCTCGTCGACTCCGCGGTCGACGCGGCGGGCGTGCGGGTCGTGACGGCCGACGCCGGTGAGGTCGCGGGTGCTGACGACCTGCGCGTGCTCGCTCTCGACGTCCGCTCGCGCCTCGGTGACTCCGCCCCGGCGGCCGTGGCGGTGCTCGGCGTCGCGAACGGCCGTCCGCTCGTCGTCGTCGCGACGAACGCTGGCGCCCGCGACGCGGGCGTGCGCGCCGGTGCCCTCGTCAAGGTCGCGACCGCGGTCCTCGGCGGTGGCGGTGGCGGCAAGGACGACGTCGCGCAGGGTGGCGGCACGAAGGTCGAGGCGGGCGCCGAGGCGCTCTCCGCGATCGTCGCTGCTGTCGAGTCGCGCGGCTGAGCCGGTGAGCGGCCTCGTCCGGGGCGCCCGCATGGGCGTCGACGTCGGCTCCGTCCGGGTCGGGCTCGCCTCGAGCGACCCGGACGGGCTCATCGCCACCCCGGTCGAGACGCTCGCGCGCGCGGCCACCCCGAAGGAGCCGGGAGCAATCTCGGCAGATGTCGCGCAGATAGCGCGTGAGGTCGCCGAACGCGGTGCACAGGTGGTGTACGTTGGCTTGCCACGGCACCTCAAGGGCACCGAGGGTGCGGCCTCCGCAGCGGCGCGCGACTACGCCGCGACGCTGGCCCGTACCGTCGCACCTGTCGAGGTACGGATGGTCGACGAGCGCATGACGTCGGTCACGGCGCACCAGGCGCTGCACGCGTCCGGTCGTGCGGGCCGCAAGCACCGTGCGGTCGTGGACCAGGTGGCCGCCGTGGTCATCCTGCAGTCTGCGCTCGACGCCGAGCGAGCGTCCGGCCGGCGCGCAGGGGAGCCGGTGGAGCTCGACGGATGACACACCCGAGACGAACGACGACGAACAAGGAGGCGCACACGCTGTGAGCGACCTGTTCTCCAGCCCGGAGCAGCCGAACGTCGAGCGACGAGCGGCGGCCCCTGCTGCAGCCCCCATGACGCGTGCCCAGAGCCGGAACAACCCGGTCGCGCGGCGGCGTCGTCGTGCGCGTCGGATCCGCACCACGATCATCGTCGTCGTGACGCTCGCGCTCGTCGGCGGCGCGGGGTACTTCGTCATGAAGACGGTCCCCGGCTTCTTCGCGAAGGAGTCCGTCTCGGAGGACTACGCCGGTCCGGGGTCGGGTGAGGTCCAGGTGCAGATCGCCAAGGGTGCCTCGGGCGCCGCGATCGGAGCAGCCCTCGCGGAGGCTGGCGTGATCAAGACTCAGGCCGCGTTCACGCAGGCCATCAAGGACTACACGGCCGCGAACGGCTCCGAGCCGAACCTGCAGTACGGCACGTACAACCTCATGAAGGAGATGAGCGCCGCAGGCGCTCTCTCGGCGATGCTCGACAAGAGTAACCTCGTGCAGGACGGCGTGACCGTCCGCGAGGGCCTCACGATCGAGGCGACGATCGAGCGGCTCGCGAGCGTCACCGCGATCCCCGCCGCTGACTTCGAGAAGGCTCTCGAGGACCCCGAGGCGCTCGGCCTGCCCAAGGAGGCGGACGGCGACGTCGAGGGCTGGCTCGCACCGGCGCGCTACCCCTTCACGAACGACTCGACCGCCGAGCAGATCCTGTCGACGATGATCGCCAAGCAGGTCTCCGACCTCAACGACCTCGGCGTCAAGCTCAAGGACGCCAAGAAGGTGCTCACGAAGGCCTCGCTCGTCGAGGCCGAGGCGCCTGCCGACGGTCGCGGCAAGGTCGCGCGCGTCATCGAGAACCGCCTCGCCACCGACGAGGCGCTGCGCTTCGACTCGACGATCCACTACCTCGCGGGAGAGCGGACGTCGAACGCGACGACGACAGCGGAGCAGCGCGAGATCGACAGCCCGTACAACACGTACAAGCACACCGGGCTGCCCCCAGGCCCGATCAACAGCCCCGGACGAGCGTCCATCGAGGCCGTGCTCGACCCGCCGGAAGGCAACTGGCTGTTCTTCGTCACGGTCAACCCGACGACGGGGGAGACGTGCTTCACGGAGACGTTCGCCCAGCACCAGGAGTGCGTCGCGCAGTACCAGCAGTGGCTGCGCGACAACCCGGTGACGAAGGATCCCGAGGACGAGGAGTGAGCCGGGCAGCGGTTCTCGGCCACCCGGTCGGGCACTCGCTGTCGCCGGTGCTCCACCGGGCCGCGTACGCGGAGCTCGGCCTCGACTGGACGTACGAGGCGATCGACGTCGACGAGCACGAGCTGGCGGGCTTCGTCGCGTCGTGCGGCCCTGAGTGGGGCGGTCTGAGCCTCACGATGCCGCTCAAGCAGACGATCCTCGGGCTGCTCGACCACGTCGAACCGCTCGCCGAGGTCGTGGGAGCCGTGAACACCGTCCTGTTCCAGCCGGGAGGCTCGCGCGCGACCCTCGTCGGGGCGAACACCGACGTCTACGGGATCGTCGCCGCGCTCCAGGAGGCAGGAGTCGCCTCCGGGGACGCGCCTGCCAGGGGAGTGGTGTTCGGCGCTGGCGCCACGGCCGCCTCTGCTCTGGCTGCGCTCGGTCAGCTCGGCATCACGAGCCCCGCGGTCCACGTCCGCTCGCTCGCGCGCACGGGGACCCTCCGTCGCGCCGCGCACCGCATGGGCGTCGAACCCACGTTCCACCAGATGGACGCAGCGCTGCCCGCGATCCTCGCCGCCGACGTCGTCGTCTCGACGCTTCCCGCGCACGCCGCCGACCCGCTCGCCGAACAGCTCGTCGCTGCTGCGCCCGAGCGCCTCGGTGTGCTCCTCGACGTCGTCTACGACCCCCGTCCCTCGGCGCTCCGTGCCGCATGGGCGCCCGTCGGCGCCGTCGCCGGCGGAGAGCGCATGCTCCTGCACCAGGCCGCCGAGCAGGTGCGGCTCATGACCGGCCGGACGGCCCCGGTCGGGGCGATGTCCGCCGCTCTCGACGCTGCTCTCGAAGGACCGCGCACCGCCGACGCTGTGTGAGATTCGTGGACGTAGGTCCCAGGACTCACGTCGAGCCCCAAACACGCCGATACATCCGGGACAGGATGTGCACCAGGTCGTGAGCGAGGCAACAACATGAAGCAGCTCGGAGAGGTCCTTCTCGAGGAAGGCCTTGTCAACGAGGCGCAGCTGATGACAGCGCTCGACGAGCAGATCGTCCGAGGGTCCTCCCTCGGACGTGTGCTGGTCGAGCTGGGGATCCTCAGCGAGGACCAGCTCGTGCGCGCGCTCGCCGCGCAGGTCGGCATGGAGTTCGTCGATCTCGACGAGCACGCCGTCGACCGCCAGGCGGTGGCGCTCCTGCCGACCGCGATGTGCCGCCGGTACACGATCCTCCCGGTCGAGATCCGAGACGGCCGCATGGTTCTCGCGATGGCTGACCCGGGCAACGTCATGGCGCTCGATGACGCGCAGTCCGTCGCGCGCATGCCCGTCATCCCCGCGGTCGCGGCGCACGACAACCTCGTCCGCGGCATCGACCGCTACTGCCGCGCCGACGGTGAGATCAACGAGCTCGCCGACGCGTACGAGGAAGAGATCTCGGACGAGGTCGAGATGGACCTGTCCAACCTCGGCTCCGCGACCGAGGACGACGCACCGATCGTCAAGTACGTCAACCTCCTCGTGACCCAGGCGATCACCGACCGCGCGTCGGACATCCACATCGAGCCGACCGAGGGCGACCTGCGCGTGCGGTACCGCATCGACGGCGTCCTCCACGAGATGCAGCGCTCGCCCAAGCAGATCCAGAACGGCGTGATCTCGCGCGTCAAGATCCTCTCGGACATCGACATCGCCGAGCGGCGCAAGCCCCAGGACGGCCGCATGTCCGTCCAGCACAACGGCCGCAAGATCGACCTCCGTGTCGCGACGCTGCCCACCGTGTGGGGCGAGAAGATCGTCATGCGAATCCTCGACAACTCGACGGCGAGCCTCGACCTGCGAGACCTGTCCTTCGGCGAGGAGAACTACGAGGTCTACTCCGAGGCGTACCGCAAGCCGTACGGCATGATCCTCGTGACGGGACCGACCGGTTCGGGCAAGTCGACGACCCTGTACGCGACGCTCAACGCGGTGTCCCGCCCCGAGATCAACGTCATCACCGTCGAGGACCCGGTCGAGTACCGCCTCCCGGGCATCAACCAGGTCCAGGTCAACCCCAAGGCTGGCCTGACCTTCGCAGGCGCGCTCCGGTCGATCCTGCGTTCTGACCCCGACGTCGTGCTCCTCGGTGAGATCCGTGACCACGAGACCGCGCAGATCGCGATCGAGGCCGCGCTCACCGGTCACCTCGTCCTCTCGACGCTGCACACGAACGACGCGCCCTCGGCCGTCACGCGTCTCGTCGAGATGGGCATCGAGCCGTTCCTCGTCGGGTCGGCGCTCGACTGCGTCGTCGCGCAGCGACTCGCGCGTCGGCTCTGCGCGAAGTGCAAGGAGCCCTACGAGCCGACCGACGAGGAGCTGCTGGCCGCGAGCTTCCCGTGGGTCCCGGGCGAGCCCAAGCCGATCCTCCAGCGCGCGGTGGGCTGCTCGACGTGCTCCCGCACCGGCTACCGCGGGCGCCTCGCGCTGCACGAGGTCATGCGGGTCACCGAGGCGATCGAGCGTCACGCGGTCGCCGGGTCGTCAGCCGCCGACATCGGCCGCACCGCGGTCGAGGAGGGCATGGCCACGCTGCGCATGGACGGCTGGCGCAAGGTCATCGCCGGCGACACGACGATCGAGGAGCTCCTGCGCATCGTCGCGTGACGCAGCGTCGGCGCCCGGGACGGCCCCTCAAGGTCGGTCCGTAGCGCGCCGATAACAGGAAGTCGCACCACAGGCGTGCGGACGACGGCGAAAGGCTGAGCAGTGACCGAGGGCACCACGAACCACTACGGGATCCCGAACCCGGGCGACGACTTCCCGGCGGACTCGATCTCGTCGGTGAACGCGTTCCGGCGCGCGAGCGCCGCTCAGGGGCTACCGCCGACCGAGCTGCCCGGCTACCCGGGCGCGCAGGCCACAGGGCTCTCGCCCGCGCCCGGTTATCCGCCGGCCGCCGGTGCAGGGCTCCCGCCCGTACGCCCGAGCGAGCCCGCGCCGGGGCAGACCTTCGCGCCGCCGCCGGCCACGTACGTGCCGGGCGGCACGCAGGCGAGCTTCGGCGCACCCCAGGCCGCGCCCGTGTCACCTGTGGCTCCGCCGTCGGCCGCTGCTCCGCAGCGGGTGCCCACGTACGCCGCTCCCGCTCAGTTCTCGCCGTCGGCCGCGGCGAACGCGCCGCAGGCTCCGGTCGCTCCGCAGGCTCCGGCGGGGCCCGCCGCCGCGGCACCGCAGGCATCCGTCTCGCCGACTCGTCCGAGCGCCGAGGCCGCGACACGTCGCGCGCCGGCGGAGGCTCCCGGGACCGTCAACGCCGGACGCCTCGGCATGGTCCGAGCCCACGAGAACGACGTCCAGATCGAGGCGCTGCTGCGAGCGATGCACGGAGCGGGAGCGTCCGACCTCCACCTGACCGCGGGCGCCTACCCGATGATGCGTCGCCACGGCGCTCTCCAGCCGATGGAGGAGTTCGGCCTCCTCGACGGTGCGATGCTCCAGCGCGTGCTCTACTCCGTGCTGAACATGCGCCAGCGTGAGCGGTTCGAGGCAGAGCTCGAGCTCGACTTCTCGTACCAGGTGCCCGACCTCGCCCGGTTCCGCGTGAACTTCTACAAGCAGCGTGAGCAGATGGGTGCGGCTTTCCGAACGATCCCGTTCGAGATCAAGCCGCTCGAGGCGCTCGGGGTGCCCGCCGTCGTCGCGAACTTCGCCGGCCTCCCGCGCGGTCTGGTGCTCGTCACCGGACCGACCGGCTCGGGAAAGTCGACCACGCTCGCGTCGATCATCGACCTGGCGAACCGCACCCGGCCGGACCACATCATGACGGTCGAGGACCCGATCGAGTTCCTGCACACGCACAAGCGCGCGATCATCAACCAGCGCGAGGTCGGGGCGGACACGCAGAGCTTCGCGAACGCCCTCAAGCACGTCCTGCGTCAGGACCCCGACATCATCCTCGTCGGTGAGATGCGCGACCTCGAGACGATCTCCGTCGCGCTGACCGCCGCCGAGACCGGTCACCTGGTCTTCGCGACGCTGCACACGCAGGACGCCGCGCAGACGATCGACCGCATCATCGACGTGTTCCCGCCCGAGCAGCAGGGACAGGTGCGCACGCAGCTCGCCGGCGCACTCCAGGGCGTGGTCTCGCAGACGCTGTGCCGTCGGTCTGACGGCCCGGGCCGCGTCGTCGCGACCGAGGTCATGCTCGCGACGCCCGCGATCCGCAACCTCATCCGTGAGGGCAAGACGCACCAGATCTACTCGTCGATGCAGGCCGGCTCGCAGCAGGGCATGCACACGATGGACCAGCACCTCGCGGAGCTCACGCGCAGCGGCCGGATCTCCTACGAGACCGGTCTCGAGAAGTGCCACAACCTCGAGGACTACAACAAGCTGACCGGCCGCGCGTCCGCCTCCGGCGCTGGCGCGGGCCTCGCGAACGCCAACATGGGTGGCGCCGACTTCCAGAGCAAGAACAGGACCGTGTGATGGCCGAGGCCAAGACTTACGACTATGTGATCCGCGACCGGGCGGGCAAGCTCGTCAAGGGCCGGATCGAGGCGGGCAGCGAGAGCGCGGTCGCCGCGAAGCTCAAGTCGATGGGCGTCGCCCCTCTGTCGATCAACGAGGTCCGCAACACGGGTCTCCAGCGGGAGATCAAGATCCCCGGCTTCGGCGACGGGGTCAAGCTCAAGGACCTCGCGATCATGGCGCGCCAGCTCGCCACGATGATCAACGCGGGTCTCTCGCTGCTGCGCTCGGTGTCGATCCTCGCGGAGCAGACGGAGAACAAGAACCTCGCGCGCGTCCTCGGCGAGGTGCGCAGCGACATCGAGACCGGTGTCTCGTTCTCGGCGTCTCTCGGCAAGCACCCGCAGATCTTCCCGCCGCTCATGCTCAACATGGTGCGCGCGGGCGAGGTGGGCGGCTTCCTGGACCAGGTCCTGCTGTCGGTCGCTCAGAACTTCGAGGACGAGGTCAAGCTCCGCGGCAAGATCAAGTCGGCGATGACCTACCCGGTGGTCGTGTTCGTCATCGCGATCCTCGCGACCGCCGGCATGCTGCTGTTCATCGTGCCGATCTTCGCCGACATGTTCACGGACATGGGCGGTGACCTCCCGGTGCCGACGAAGATCCTCATGGCGATGTCGGACGGCCTCAAGGTCGGTCTGCTGCCCGGCCTCGTCGTCCTCGGCGCAGCGTCGTGGTGGTGGGGCCGGCACAAGCACGACCGCTCGGTCCGCGAGCTGCTCGACCCGTGGAAGCTCAAGGTGCCCGTCTTCGGCTCTCTCTTCCAGAAGATCGCGGTCGCGCGCTTCACCCGCAACCTCGGCGCGATGCTCCACGCCGGTGTCCCGATCCTCCAGGCGCTCGAGATCGTGGGCGACACGGCGGGCAACGTCGTGATCGAGCACGCGGTCTCCTCGATCCAGGAGTCGGTCCGCCAGGGACAGTCGCTGACGGGCCCGCTCTCGGAGCACGAGGTCTTCCCGGCCATGGTCGTGCAGATGATGGCGGTCGGTGAGGACACCGGTGCGCTCGACACGATGCTGGAGAAGATCGCCGAGTTCTACGACCAGGAGGTCGAGGCCACAACCGAGGCGCTGACGAGCCTCATCGAGCCGCTCATGATCGTCGTCCTCGGCTCGATCATCGGTGGCATGGTCATCGCGATGTACATGCCGATCTTCGGCGTGTTCGACCTGATCCAGTGAGACTGCTGCGCGGCGACGGGGGTTTCTCCCTCGTCGAGCTGCTCGTCGTCATCGCGATCATCGGGGTGCTCTCCGCGATCGGGATCGGCGTGTTCATGGGCCAGCGGGCCAGGGCGGTCGACGCGAGCGTCAAGAGCGACCTGCGGACGGTCGCGACGGTCGTCTCCGGGATGCTCGCGGACGGCGTGCCCGTCGAGGCGTCGTCGTTCGGCGCAGACGTCCGGGTCACTCCCGGCAACGGCGTCGCCGTGCACGTGGTCGGCGACAGCTTCTGCCTCGTCGGCCGGGCGGTGACGGGCACGCGGGGGACGCAGAGCTGGGTGTTGGACGGCGAGGGCCTGCGTGACCGAGCCGTCAGCTCGTGCCCGGGGTCCGCGATCGTCGAGATCACCTGACCGTTATGAATTCGTGATCTCTAGCGCTCAAGGCCCGCCCGCGTCCTACCGATAGCCGTTCTGCACATCGTTCCGACGGTGGCGCAACTCACTTTCACCTGAACACGAAAAGAGGCCGGGCATGATCGCTCGCGTGCAGAAGTCCATGCAGGAGAAGGACAAGGGTTTCACCCTCATCGAGCTCCTCGTCGTCATCATCATCATCGGTATCCTCTCGGCGATCGCGATCCCGGTCTTCCTGAACCAGCGCAAGAAGGCCATCGACGCGGGCATCAAGTCGGACATCCGCACGATCGCCAACGAGATGGAGACGTTCTACGTCGACAACCAGACGTACGTCGGCGCCGTCACGGTCAACGGTGACACCGTCACGCTCAACGGTGTGACCGGTACCGGCAACACCGTCACCCTCTCCGACGAGGACACGGTCATCACCGTCGCCCCGACCGCTGAGGACTTCGTCATCACCGGTCAGAACACCACGAAGGGCACGGGCACGACCTTCACGTACAACAGCGCGGCCGGCGGCCTGCAGTGATCCAACCCGCTGCCCAGCCTCCGCGCTGAGCAGCAACCGCACTGGGGATCAAGCCTTTCGGTTTGGTCCCCAGTGCGGCGTCTCGACCCGAACGACGACGGAGAGAAACCGATGCGGCGCAACCAGATCTCGAAGAGCGACGAGGGCTTCTCCCTCATCGAGGTGATCGTCGCGCTCTTCATCGTCGGCATGGTCGCTGCAGCAGTGCTCGTCTTCTTCATGCGCGGCTCGAGCACCGCCTCGCACCTCCAGCGCACGCAGAACTCCGCGTCCGTCGCGACGCAGGCCATGGAGAAGGTGCGGTCGGTCTACCCGCGCGCTTCCTCGCCGGGCGGCACGACACCCCTCGTGATCGGCCGCACGAAAGCAGCGGTCAACGCCGCGTTCTCGACGGTCGCCGCACTCGACCCGGACCTCGTCGCCGAGACGAACCAGCTCTGGGACCCGATCGCCACGGGTGGTGGGACGGTCACGCTCCCGATCTCGCACGAGGTCCGGGTCTCGGACATGAAGTACGACGTGACCACGCTCATCGGGAGCTGCTACCGCGCGAAGAGCGCCTCGGCGAGCGACACCACCTGCGTGCGCGTCAACCCGGGCGCCGCGTACACGCTCGTCTACCGCGCGATCGTCGCCGTGGCGTGGGACCCCGGCATGGCGAAGTGCGGTGGCGACGGTTGCTTCTACACGATGACCTCGCTCATCGACCCGACGAGCGACGCGGTCTGGAACGTCTCGACCGCGCCCGTCGCGAACGACGACTCGATCGACTCGGTTGCTGGTGGTCCCTCGCTGCCCGTCGAGATCCTCAAGAACGACGTCATCGTCTCGACGCGCTCCAACCCGACGACCATCACCTCGCCGCCCTCGAAGGGCACGGCGACCGTGATCACGTCCGGCACCAACATGGGCGCGATCACCTACACGCCGCCCGCGAACTACTCGGGCATCGTCACGTTCCGGTACAAGCTCCGCGACGCCCAGGGCCGCAACTCGAACGAGGCCACGGTGACGGTGCTCGTCTACCCGGCTGCTGTCGACGACACAGGCGCCAGGGTCGGCGCCGGATCGAGCGCGTCGATCGACGTGCTCGCGAACGACCTGGGAACGGACCTGCGCCCGGAGATCATCGAGCAGTCGCCCCGCGGCCACGCGACCGTGAACCCGGACGGCACGATCCAGTTTGCCGCCGACCCCTCCGCGCCGGTGGGCAACACGACCTTCAAGTACCGCGTCGTGACGACGGTCGAGCTCGACGACGGCACCATGGATCTGTGGAGCGACAACCCCGCACAGGTGCCGGGCCGCACGGGCACGGTGACCGTACGCATCGGCACCGCGGTCGCTGCCAACGACGCGGAGTTCATCGTCGACGGCCAGGGGTCGACGACCTCCAACGTCACGCTCGACGTCCAGAACGCCGCGGGCGGCTCCGCGAGCAACAAGGTCGTCATCCTCTCGGGCCCGACCCGTGTCGACGCGACCGGGACCGGCGCCACGACCCTCACGGGCTCGGGGACGACGACCATCCGGTTCAAGCCCGCTGGCAACACCGTCGGCGTCTACACGTTCACGTTCCAGCTCGAGACAGCCGCAGGGGACCGCTCCGAGACGCAGACGGGCACGATCCTCGTGGTGCCCGTGGCGAAGAACTACACGTACACCACCACCGTCAAGGGCGCCACGACGGCGAACGTCTCCCCGCTGACGGGCAACATCCCGAACGCGGCAAACTCCCGTGTGACCTACGCGGTCGCCTCGGCCCCGACGTGCACCCGCACCTCGGGCAGCGGCAACCCGACGGTCGGTGTCACGCTCTCGAACGCGACGAACGGCACGTTCGCCTTCCGGACGACGTCGATCCAGAGCAACTGGCGCGGCAGCTGCACGTTCACGTACACCGTCACC
This sequence comes from Flavimobilis soli, assembly GCF_002564025.1. Taxonomy (NCBI): domain Bacteria; kingdom Bacillati; phylum Actinomycetota; class Actinomycetes; order Micrococcales; family Jonesiaceae; genus Flavimobilis; species Flavimobilis soli. The sequence goes on along the minus strand of NZ_PDJH01000001.1, from coordinate 365,825 downwards.
TACACCGGTGGGGGCCAGACGTGGACGAGCGCACCGGCTACCGTGACCCTGAACAACGTGAGGGGCAGCTGATGGACCGCCACAACGACGAGCGTGGGCTGCTGCGTGGGGACAGCGGAGTCACGCTGACCGAGCTCCTCGTGGCCCTCGGGGTGTTCACGGCCGTGATCGCCGTGTTCATGGCCGGGGTCGTCACCATGACGAAGAACACCGCCCGCGCGGTGTCGGTGAGCGACACCGGTTCGGTCGTGCGCACGGTGTTCCAGCGCATGGACAAAGAGGTTCGCTACGCCTCGTCGATCAACCGGCCAGGCAAGGGTCCCTCAGGGGCGTACTACGTCGAGTACCTCATCCAGGTCGTCGAGGGCGGCAAGCCGCAGCGCTGCATCCAGTGGCGCGTCACGGCAGACCGGAAGCTCCAGCGCCGCGAGGCAACCGGGCCCTCGGGGAGCGGGGCTACGGGCTGGTACACGTTCAGCGACGGTGTGCGCAACGACCTGAACGTGCCGGCGCAGCTGCCGTTCCGGTTCTCACCTGCGGACAACGTCTACGCCAACCAGCGGCTGAAGGTCGTCCTCGAGGTCGCGCCGAACGCTAGCCAGACGGGCTCGGGGCTCGAGACGGAGTTCGTCGCGCGCAACACGTCGAGCTCGTCGACGACGAACGCCGACCTCGACGACGATGGCCGCAGCGACATCATGACCTGCACGGGGATGGGACGAGACTGACGATGACCTGGTTCAGAACGCGCGAGCGCCGGGACGACGGCTACGCGATGCCCACCGCGATCCTGATCATCATGGTCTGCGCCGCGGTCAGCGTCCTCCTGCTCGGCGTCATCACCGCGCAGATCAAGCCCACCCTCTTCGCCGCGAAGAACAGCCGCACGATCGCCGCCGCGGAAGCAGGGGTCGACGCGAGCCTGACCGTCCTGCGCTCCGCGCGGATGATCGACCCGATCTCCGGCACCGAGCTCGGCGACCCGCGCAAGCTCCCGTGCACGCTCTCCGGGCCGGTCGACGGCAGCACCGGATACACCTACCGCGCGACGATCCAGTATTACGACGCCGACCCCTCGAACCAGACCCCCGCGTGGCGCGCGGCCAACGCCAAGACGTGCACACCCGGGAACGGGCTGGCGGCAGCCCCGATGTACGCGGTCATCTCCTCCGAGGGCCTCGGTGACGGCATTCCCGGGCTGGCGACGACGGCGGGCGATCGCACCCTGGAGACGATCTACACGTTCCAGCTCACCAACGACAACGTCGAGGGCGGAGCGATCTACTCGTTCGGGCTCGGGTTCTGCCTCGAGGCCAGCGGCACGACCTCCGGCTCGACCATCAAGTACGTCCCTGCCGAGGTGTGCCGCACGGATGACCCCCTGCGCATGTGGTCCTGGCGCGACGACTACTCGATCCACCTCTCCGTCACGGACACCCCCGGCTACGTGCCGATGTGCATCCAGGGACGCCCCGCGTCAGGGGCCGAAGACGCGAAGCTCGCACCCTGCAACGGGGACACCCGCCAGCTCTTCTCCTGGGAGGGTGGCGCCGTCTGGAAGGTGCAGAACGCGAGCAAGACGGGCAACTCCAACTTCTGCCTCGGCACCGGATCGAACTCGACCGCGCCCGCAGACGGTGTCCGCCTCCGGGTCGGCTCGTGCGGATCCAACACAGCCTGGTCGTCCTTCGACCCCGACTCTCGCGTCGGCGCCGGCGCGGCCTCGAAGGCCACCAACCAGATCGTCAACTACCTCGAGTTCGGTCGCTGCACCGACGTCACCGACGAGAACACCGGCAGCTCTTTCATGATCGTGTACCCGTGCAAGCAGGACCCCTCGGGACGCGGTCTGCTCTACTGGAACCACGAGTGGTTCTACAACGAGCCTGCCGACCTGCGCGGTTCTACAGCCGCCCAGCAGGTCCGTGTCTACTACAACAAGAACCGCACTGCGTCGAACACGTACTGCATGAAGACGCCTTCGCCGTCCGCCAACCCGGCCTACGTCACTCTCGTGCTCTGCAGCGCGGGTGGCGCCGACCTCAACTGGTCACGTACGGCAGATGCTGGCTCGTGGAAGGACAGCTGGACCTTCAAGGACCGCTACGGGCGCTGCCTCGCGCTCGGCGACAAGTACAACGCCCTGTGGTCCAAGATGACGGTCGCCGAGTGCAACGGCGAGTCCGAGCAGAAGTGGAACGCGCCCCCGCTCGAGCAGTCGGCCACGCTCAGCGACTACCGGGAGATCGACGGGTGAGCCTCGTCGCGCTCGACCTGTCCGACGGCTACGTCGCCGGGCTCGCGCTGGCCATCGCGACGCTCCTCGGGCTCGCGATCGGCTCGTTCCTCAACGTCGTCGCGTGGCGTGTGCCTCGTGACGAGTCGGTGCTGCACCCCCCGAGCGCCTGCCCGGCGTGCCACGCCCCGATCCGGCGTCGGGACAACGTCCCCGTGGTCTCGTGGCTCCTCCTGCGTGGGCGTTGCCGAGACTGCGGGGAGCCGATCTCGCGCCGCTACCCGCTCGTGGAGATCGCGACGGCCGCGGTGTTCGTGGCCGTCACGCTCCACTTCGGGATCAGCTGGGCGTTGCCCGCGTACCTCTACGTCGGCGCGATCTCGGTCGTCCTCACGCTGATCGACATCGACGTGCACCGGCTCCCCGACACGATCGTCCTGCCCTCCTACGGGGTCGTCGGCGCCCTGCTCGTGGTCGCGAGCTGGGGCGCGGGGGACTGGTCGGCGATGTGGCGGGCGCTCCTCTGCGGAGCGATCCTCTTCGTCTTCTACTTCGCCGTTCTCGTCGTGTACCCGTCCGGCATGGGTTTCGGCGACGTCAAGCTCTCGGGCGTGCTGGGGATGGCCCTCGGCTGGCTCGGGTGGGGCCCGTTCGTCGTCGGTGCCTTCGGGGCGTTCCTGCTGGGCGGAGTCTTCTCGGCCGTCCTCATCGCGACACGACGTGCCGGCCGCAAGTCGGGCATCCCTTTCGGTCCGTGGATGATCGGCGGTGCCGCGCTCGGGGTGCTCGTCGGCGCGCCGCTGTGGGACGCCTACCTCGGGCTCATGCTCTGACGACGGTCGCCGCAGCGCGCACACGGGCACAGACGTACCGGAAGCCGCTCAAGGTTCGAGCCGGCTCTGCCGATTCACCTACAGGCACCCCTCGGAGCCGGCCACGCAGGCCGGGTCCAGGCGCCTGCAACGACATCAATACCCTCGCCCTGAGGAGGACGTGTGGCTAAGAAGCGAGCGATCGGGCTCGACATCGGTACGAGCGCGGTACGCGCCGCCGAGATCGAGTTCGGGTCCGGTCGGTCCGGAGCGACCCTCGTGAAGTACGAGGAGCTGCCGCTGCCGGTCAACGTCATCCGCGACGGCGAGGTCGCCGACCAGCAGATCGTCGCCTCGGCTCTCAAAGAGCTGTGGGCGAAGGCCAAGTTCGGCTCCAAGGACGTCATCGTCGGCGTCGGCAACCAGCGCGTGGCCGTCCGCGAGCTGTCCCTGCCCTGGCTCCCGATGACCCAGCTGCGGCAGTCGTTGCCGTACCAGGTCCAGGACATGCTGCCGATGGCGACCGACGATGCGCTCCTCGACTTCTACCCGACCGACGAGATCGACGGGCAGAACGGGCGCACGCTGGACGGGCTGCTCGTCGCGGCCGCCAAGGACACGGTCGCCGCCAACCTGCTCGCCGTGGAGGCGGCCGGTCTGCGGCCCGTGATGGTCGACCTCAACGCCTTCGCCCTCCTGCGCGGCATGACCCGTGGCCGGCTCGGCTCCCAGACGGTCGCGCTCGTCGACATCGGCGCCCGCATCACCAACGTCGTCGTGGTCGAGGCGGGGGTCCCACGCTTCGTCCGCGCGCTGCCCTCGGGCGGCCAGGACGTGACCGACGCCGTCGCGCGGACGCTCGGAGCCTCGAACCAGGACGCCGAGCTGCTCAAGCGCGACATCGGCGTGGGTATCGCGGTCCCGCCGGAGTACCGTGAGACCGCGGAGTCGGTCCTGCACATCACGCACAACCTGCTCGAGTCCGTCCGCGGCTCGTTCTCCTACTTCAACTCCCAGCGCAACCGTCACATCGACGTCATCGCGCTCACCGGCGGAGGAGCCAAGCTTCCTGGTCTCGGCCAGCTGCTCGCCAGCTCCACCCGTCTCAACGTCCAGCTCGGCGACCCGCTCGAGGCGCTCGAGGTGTCGAAGGCGATCGGTGGGCGCGAACGCTTCACCGGCCGTGAGTCGACGATGGCGCTGCCGCTGGGTCTCGCGATGGGGGTGGCCGCATGAGCCTCTTCGAGAAGAGCAAGACGAGCTCTGCTCAGCCGACCAAGTCCGCCGCCAAGGTCAAGACGGGCAAGGGTGCGCTCGGCGCGCCCCTCCTGCCGCAGGTCGACCTGCTCCCCGCCGAGATCCGGGCCGGGCGCGGCTTCGCACGCGTCAAGCGCATGCTCGCGGGCGTCGTCGTCCTCGCTCTGCTGAGCGCGGGCGGCATGTACCTGTTCGTGCAGGACCAGAACACGCGCGCCGACGACCACCTCGCGAACGCGCAAGACACCGCGACGCGTCTCGCCCGCGAGAAGGCCCAGTACGGCGAGGTCACCGCTGTGCTCGCGGCCATCAACCAGACGCAGACCGCTCGCATGCTCGGCATGGCGACCGAGGTGTCGTGGAAGTCCTACCTCGACGCGATCACCGCCGTCCTGCCCGACGACGTCACGATCACCATGTTCGAGGTCACGAACGGTTCGCCGACCGCTCCGCTCGTCGCGGGTGCTGACCCGTTGTCGACGCCCGGCGTGGGCACGGTCGTGTTCGTCGCGCACTCGCCGACCCTGCCCAAGGCGTCCGACTGGCTCGACGGCCTCGAGTCGATCCCGGGCTTCTCGGACCCGACGCTGCAGGAGTCGCGTGTCGACGCGGTCGACGCTGAGCCGTACTACGAAGTCACGTCCACGATCCAGGTCGGGGCCGAGGCGCTCGCCGGACGTACGTTCGGTCTTGAGGGAGGAAGCAACTGATGGGCGCAGCCAAGCAGAGCAGCTGGATCGTCGGGACGATCCTCCTGAGCGCTGTCATCCTCCTCGGCACCTGGTTCCTCCTCGCCAAGCCTGTCTACGACACGGCACAGGAGACCGAGGCGCAGGCCGTCGAGCAGGACAACAAGAACGACACCGAGCGCAAGAAGATCGCGGTCCTGAAGAAGCAGTTCGAGGAGATCGACGTCTACCGGGCGCAGCTTGCGGAGCTGCGCGCGCAGATCCCGATGACGCTCGACCAGGCCCAGCTCCAGCGTGAGCTCTCGGACATCGCGGACGAGCACGACGTCGTCATCGCGTCGCTGAGCCTCTCGGCGTCGACCGAGGTCACGCTCGGCGGCGACTCCGGCACCACGACGACCGACCCGGGCACGGACGAGCCGGGAGCGGCCGAGGCTGCTCCGGCTCCCGCGGCGACGCCGGGCGTCGGGGTGACCGGCATGTACGCCGTCCCCGTCTCGATCGAGCTGCAGGGCGAGTACAAGGACGTCATGGCCTTCGTGGACGACCTGCAGACGACGGAGGAGCGTCTGATGCTCGTGCTCGGCCTGACGGGTAACGCGATGGAGGACACCGAGGAGAACGCGGGCCTGCCCGCTCGCAAGGCCGGGGACCTGTCGCTCGTGCTCTCGGGCCAGGTCTACGTCCTCGAGGACAAGTTCGACACGGCGCAGTACGCGCCCGCCGCCGAGGTGCCGACAGAGCTCCCGAAGCCGAAGTCCGGCGCGAACCCCTTGACGGTCGTGAAGTAGCCGCACGTGGGTCACGGAGGGCGTCGCCGCAGTCATCCTGCGGCGGCGCCCTCCGTCGTCGGAGACGGTCCGCACTGCGGTCAGGACCGCTCGCACGTCCCACCACGTGGAAGGATCGGACCATGCTTCGTTGGTTGACGTCCGGAGAGTCGCACGGCCCCGCACTGGTGGGGATGATCGAGGGTCTGCCCGCGGGTGTGGAGGTGCGGACCGCAGACATCCAGGAGGCCCTCGCACGCCGCCGCCTCGGTTACGGCCGTGGCGCTCGCATGAAGTTCGAGCAGGACGAGGTCCGTGTCCTCGCGGGCCTGCGGCACGGGCTCACGCAGGGCGGTCCGCTGGCGATCGAGATCGGCAACACCGAGTGGCCCAAGTGGGTCGACGTGATGGCTGCCGACCCTGTCGACCCCGCTGCGCTCCAGGTGGACGCGGGTACGGGGGACGCGCGGGAGATCGCGCGCAACCGTCCTCTGACCAGGCCGCGTCCCGGCCACGCAGACCTCGTCGGCATGCGCAAGTACGGTTTCGACGACGCCCGACCGGTGCTCGAGCGCGCGTCCGCGCGCGAGACCGCGGCCCGCGTCGCGCTCGGCGTGGTCGCGGCCCGCTTCCTCGAGCAGGCTGCGGGCATCACGCTCGTCTCGCACGTGACGTCGATCGGTCCGGTCGCGGTGCCCGACGGTGCCCCGGCCCCCACACCTCAGGACGTCGCGGCGCTGGACGCGGACCCCGTGCGCTGCTTCCACGCGGAGACCAGCGCGGCGATGGTCGCCGAGATCGATGCGTGCCACAAGGACGGCGACACCCTCGGTGGAGTCGTCGAGGTGCTCGGCTACGGCATCCCCTCGGGGCTGGGCACGTACGTCCACTCCGACCGGCGCCTCGACGCGCGCCTCGCCGCAGCGATCATGGGGATCCAGGCGTTCAAGGGCGTCGAGATCGGTGACGGCTTCCGCACGGCCGCACGGCGCGGGTCGCAGGCGCACGACGAGATCGTGCCGGGTGACGACGGACGCCTCGAGCGTCTGTCGAACCGGGCCGGGGGAGTCGAGGGCGGCATGTCGAACGGCGAGGTCCTGCGTGTGCGCGGTGCCATGAAGCCGATCTCGACGGTGCCCCGCGCGCTGCGGACGGTCGACGTGGCGACGGGCGAGGTGGCCAAGGCACAGCACCAGCGCTCGGACGTGTGCGCCGTCCCGCCGGCTGCGGTCGTCGCCGAGGCGATGGTCGCGCTCGTGCTGGCAGAGGCGGTCCTGGAGAAGTTCGGCGGGGACTCGGTCGCGGAGACGCGCCGCAACGTGCAGGCGTACCTGGACGCGATCCCCGAGACGTTGCGCTGAGCTGTCGGGCCTCACGGTCCACGGACGACGAAGGGGCGGGACCGCAGCGCGGTCCCGCCCCTCTCGCGTGCGCCTACTTGACGACGACGACGGCCGAGCTGCTCTTGGCCCCCGTGCCGAGCGCGTTCTTCGCGTACACGCGGAAGTAGTAGGTCTTCTTGGACTTGGCCTTCTTCCAGGTGTAGGACTTCTTGGTCGTCGACTTCAGCGTCTTCCAGCTCTTGCCGTTGGTCGAGTACTGGAGCACGTAGGACTTGACCTTGGAGCCGTTGGCCGGTGCCGCCTTCCACGTGACCTTGACGGTCTTCTTCTTGGTCGACCGCGCCTTGATCGTCGTCGGGGCGAGCGGCTTGCCCGCGGGCGTGACGACCGCCGAGGCGGAGGCGGGGCTGTTGCCGACGCGCGACGTCGCGACGATCCGCACCTCGGTCTTGCGACCGTTGGCGAGGTTCGTGACGGTCGCGGACCGGACGGTGGCCGCCACCCGCGTGGGGCGCCAGGCCGACCATGTGCCGCCCGAGTACGACCGCGTCTCGACCTGGTATCCCGTGATACCCGCGGAGCCTGCGGAGACCGGAGCGCTCCACGTGACCTTGAGCTTGCGGTCCCCGCGCGTCACCTTGCCCAGGCGCGGAGCAGACGGGGAGGTGTCAGCGGTCCGCGCTGTCGCGGAACGGCTCCACGCGCTCTGGCCCTGCGAGTTCGCCGCCGCGACCTGCACGGCGTACGTGGTTCCCGGCTTGAGCCCGGTGAGCTTCTTCGTGGTCGCGGAGCCGACGACGACGCTCGTCCAGGCGGGGTCGAGACCGTCGGCCCGCGCCACGCCGTACCGCAGGACGTAGCCCGGCGCGACGGAGCTGCCGCGGGCGACGCCCGCAAGATCGGTCCAGCTCGCGGTGACCGACGCGGGAGCGGCGGTAAGGCGGAGCCCGGACGGCGTGCCGGGCGCGGTGACGACCGTGAGGACGCCGTCGCGGGCCGTCGTGGCGAGCACGGGGCGCATGCTGGACGTGCTCAGCACGGGCGGGACCGCGCGGACGTCGAACGAGTACGACGTGCCGTAGACGAGCGGCGTGGTCGGCGTGTAGGAGAGCGACGTCGTCTCGACCGGGCGAACTCCCGCGAGGCCTCGCGTGCTGTCAGCGACCCGGACGAGGTAGCGCGACGCACCGGGTACGGCGCTCCACGAGATGGTTGCCGTGCCAGCGGCAGCACCTGTGATCGTCGGCTTGGAGACAGGCACCGTGCTCTGGGGGACCGTGAACCGTCCCGTCTCGGAGGCGAGGGAGTCGTTGTTGTAGCGGTCGCGCGCCTTGACGGACCACTCGTAGGTGGTGCCCGGTACCAGGTTGGTCGCGGTCACGGCACGTGCCTTCGACGTGAGCGTGGTTGTGCGGGACTCGGTCGTCGCGCGCAGCGTGACGACGTAGCTCTCAGCGCTCACCGCGCTCGACCAGGACAGCGTGGCACTCGTCCCGCTCGCGCTCGGAACCGCCCTGAGGTTCGTGGCACCCGTCCCGCCGACCGTGAACGGCGTGCGGGGGGAGAGCTGTGCAGCCTTGCCGACCGGGTCGAGCACGGCCCAGTCGAACTCGTACTGGCCGGTCGCGAGCGGGGTCATGCTGAAGGAGCTTGCCGTGTGCCCGGAGTACGAGGCCGCAGCGACGACCATGGGCTGGTCGACGCGCAGTTCCTTGTAGACCTGGCTCGAGCCGCGCTGGTAGATCGCGACGTAGTAGCCACGGCTCGCCCCGCCCAGAGCGTCGGCCGGGGTGGGTGTGAGCTTGAGGAGCTGCGCACCCGCCCGGTCGACGACCGTCCCCGCCGCCGGGGTGGGGGCGGTGCGCTTGAACGACGTCGTGCCGGACGTGGGCACGAGCTCCGCCCACTGGTCGGGCTTGTCGATGTCACCCGAGGCCGCGTACACGATCACCGTGTAGGCGTCCTCCGAGGACGTCGTGCGGTTGAGCTCGAAGACCCCCGTCGTGCGCACGTTCGCCGTCGTCGTGCGGACCTGGCCGATCGGGTTGGACAGGTTTGCGTCCGCGTAGAACTTCACGATGTAGCCGACGGCGCCGGGGACCGGGGTCCACTCGAGGAGCGGGCTCACCTCGGTCATGGGCGTCTGTGGCTGCGTCACGATCGCCGTCAGAGCAGACGGCGTCGTGCGGGCGGACTCGGGCACGCGGAAGTAGTGCGCCTGCGACTCGATGACCGTGGAGACCGTCTGGTTGACGGTCGAGTGGAAGGCGCCCGTGTCGGCGGCGGACATGTTGATCGCGCGCACCTTCGCGAGGTAGAGGTCGTCGCCGGGGGCGATCATGTGCGTGCGCTTCGAGTTCCAGAGGCACGGGGACGACGAGGCGAGCTTGTTCGGCTGCGCGGTCGAGGCGGTCGCGACGATCGTCGCCGAGTTCGTGGCGGTCTTGCAGGTGAGCTTCTCGAGGGTCCCGGTGACCTGCCGGGTGACCTCGACCTCGTAGTAGGTCGCGCGCGGCACGGCCTCCCACTCGAGCCGGAACCGGTCGAAGTCGAGGTCGGTGGGCCGGGTGGGGTCGGTCGAGATGTTGGTGAACTTCGGCTCCGCCGTCAGCGGGTCCGTCATGCCGTCGCCGACGACGGACGCCGCGTCCTTGCTCATGCGCTTGGAGAACTGCCGGGCGTCAGACCACACGAGCGTGCCCTGCGGGTTCTTCGCCCCGACCCGCCAGTAGTACGTCGTGCTGGGAAGGACGTGGACCGGCGTGAACACCGTGCCGGTCACCTCGACGTCGACGGTGATCGTGGACGAGGGGAAGTTCGGGTCCTGGCTGAGCTGGAAGCGGTAGGCGCTCGCGCCGTCGACCTTGGACCACCGGAACTCGGCGTCGTTGAGGAACGACTGGTCTGCCGGCGCCTCGAGGACCGGTCGGCCGCTCGCGGCGGGCCACACGACCGTGAACGCTCGTGCGGCGCTCTCCGTCCCTGCCACGTCCGAGGAGAAGGACGGCAGCGGGAAGCGGGGCGTGACCCACCACTCGTAGTCCCCGTCGACGAGGAGCGGCGGGGTGTAGGTCGTGTCGGTGACCTTGACCGTCGTCGCGGAGGACGAGCCTGCGGTCGCGTAGGTGAGCTCGTAGGACGAGGCCCCGGGGACCGCGGCCCACGTGAAGGTCACGGGAGCGGGGTAGGTCACGGTTGCTCGGTCAGCGGGAGCGGTGAGCGTCGTGGTCGGCGCCTGCGCGCGCACGAAGCTCTTCACGGTGGCGGCCGTGGGATCAGCGTTCACCCCCTGCGGCACGACGCGCCAGAACAGCTCGCGGTCGCCGTTCGTCCCCCAGAGCGGGGTCGTCGGGACCCAGCGGAGCGCCGTCGTCGTGACGGAGTCGACGACGGAGCTGCCGAACCCCTCCGTCTCGGCGATCTCGACCTTGTACGACGTGGCGCCGGCGACCGGCTTCCACTGAAGCACGATGTCGCCGGTGCGCTGCGTGGAGGTGTTCTGGGTGTCGATCGTGGCGGTCGGTGCTGCGGACGCGCTCGGCGCGCCCGCCAGCAGGCCGAGCACGAGGAACGCGGTCGTCGCCCCGGCGACGATCCGTGGTGCACGCATGGTTTCCCCTTGGTGGATGTGACGGTACGCACGTGTCGGCATGTCATCGGCGTGTTTTCCCTCATGCTTGAGCGGCACCTGCCGATAGAAGACGACCCGCGCCCCTCGTCTCTGTCGGACCAGTCCGTGGTCACGCGTCCGTCCGCGCAGGCCCGTCGCTATCCTTGGGGCGTGCCTGAAGCCTTCCGCCCTCGCGTCATCCTGTCCGGTCCACCTGGTTCGGGGAAGACCACCGTCGCCGCGGAGATCGGCGCCGCGACGGGCTGGCAGGTCCGTGACACGGACGCCGACGTCGAGACGCTCGCAGGCAAGTCCGTCACCGACATCTTCGTCGAGGACGGCGAGGACGCGTTCCGCGCCCTCGAGCGTCGCGCGGTGGCGACGGCGCTCGAGGAGCACGACGGCGTCCTCGCGCTCGGAGGTGGCGCTGTCCTCGACGAGGGCACGCAGGCGCTGCTCGCGCAGTACGTGGCCGACGGCGGCACGGTCGTCTTCCTCGACGTGTCCCTCGCGCACGCGGCGCCGCGCGTGGGCTTCAACACGGCGCGCCCGCTGCTCGCGGCCAACCCGCGTGCGCAGTGGCAGGCGCTCATGACCGCGCGTCGACCCGTGTACGAGAAGGTCGGTTCGTTGCACGTGCTCACCGACGACCTCGAGCCCGCCGCGGTCGCGGCACAGATCCTCGCCGCGCTCGACGCGGCCCAGCCTGGAGGTACCCGATGAGTGCAGCGCCCGTCCGCGTCACGGTGAAGGGCGACGCCCCGTACGACGTCGTGATCGGTCGGCACCTGCTCGGCGAGCTCCCCGACATGCTGGGCAAGTCCGTGCGCAAGGTGCTCGTTCTGCACCCGTCGGCGCTCGCGACGACGGCCGACGCCATCCGCGAGGACCTGGTCGAGCAGGGCTACGAGGCGATTCAGGCCGAGGTGCCGGACGCCGAGGAGTCGAAGACCGCGCAGGTCGCTGCGTTCTGCTGGCAGGTCCTCGGCCAGGCGGACTTCACGCGCTCGGACGCGATCGTCGCGGTCGGCGGCGGCGCGACGACGGACCTCGGCGGTTTCGTCGCCGCGACGTGGCTGCGCGGCATCCAGGTGGTCCACGTCCCGACCACGATCCTCGCGATGGTGGACGCCGCCGTCGGCGGCAAGACGGGCATCAACACGGCCGAGGGCAAGAACCTCGTGGGCGCGTTCTACCCGCCTGCTGGCGTGCTGTGCGACATCGCCGCCCTCGAGACGCTGCCGCGCTGGGACTTCGTCGCAGGGCTGGGGGAGATCGTGAAGTGCGGTCTCGTCGCGGACGCCCGCGTCCTCGAGCTGATCGAGGCGAACGCGGCAGCCCTGTCGCAGGGCGCGACGTCGGTCGACGAGGAGGTCCTCGTCGAGCTGATCCAGCGGGCTGTGCAGTGGAAGGCCGACGTCGTGGGGGAGGACCTCAAGGAGTCCGGCCTGCGCGAGATCCTCAACTACGGCCACACGTTCGGCCACGCGATCGAGCACGTCGAGCGGTACCAGTGGCGCCACGGCGCGGCCGTGTCGGTCGGCATGGTCTTCGCGGCCGAGCTCGCGCGCCTCGCCGGCAAGCTCTCGGACGAGGACGTCGCGCGGCACCGCAGCGTGCTCTCGTCGCTCGGGCTGCCGCTCACGTACCGCGGCGACCGCTGGGACGCTCTCCTCGGCGCCATGCGCCGCGACAAGAAGACGCGCGGCGACCTGCTCCGCTTCGTGGTGCTCGACTCGCTCGGCCACCCGACGCGCCTCGAGGGCCCGGACCCGACGCTGCTCGCTGCGGCGTACGCCGAGGTCAGCGAGGACGCCCCGGCGGGCGGCCGCCCGGTCTTGTTGTGACGTGCGCTAGGTTCGCCTCATGACGCGCGTGCTCCTGCTCAACGGTCCCAACCTCGGTCGTCTCGGCGTCCGCGAGCCCGAGGTGTACGGCCACCTGACGCTCGCCGACCTCGTCGAGGCGGGGGAGCGCTGGGGTGCGGAGCTCGGGCTCGACGTCGAGGTGCGGCAGACGGACGACGAGTCCGAGATGGTCGGCTGGCTGCACGAGGCAGTCGACACGCGCAGCGACGTCGTGCTCAACCCGGCGGCGTTCACGCACTACTCCTACGCGCTGCGCGACGCCGCGGCCCAGGTGACCGACGTCGGGCTGCGGCTCGTCGAGGTGCACATCTCGAACCCGTACGCACGCGAGGCGTTCCGGCACCTGAGCGTCGTCGGGCCCGTCGCGACCGGGACGATCGCCGGTTTCGGTTTCGACAGCTACCGCCTCGCCCTGCAGGCGCTGGCCGGCTGAACCGGGCCGTCCAGGCATCACCGCTATACTTGAGCGGCTGCTCGCGAAGTCTCGCGCAGCCGCTGTCCTCCGTGAGCCCCGGTGCACGCGGTCAGGACCGGCCTGCCCAGGCCCTGATCTTTGTCAACGCAACAGGAAGTTGAACCGTGGCGACCACGAACGACATCAAGAACGGCACCGTGCTCCGCATCGATGGCCAGCTGTGGACCATCATCGAGTTCCAGCACGTCAAGCCCGGCAAGGGTGGCGCCTTCGTCCGCACCAAGATGAAGAACGTCGTCTCCGGCAAGACCGTCGACAAGACGTTCAACGCGGGGATCAAGATCGAGACCGCGAACGTCGACAAGCGCGACATGCAGTACCTGTACAAGGACGGCGACGACTTCATCTTCATGGACACGTCCACGTACGACCAGATCCCGGTCTCGGCCGCGGTCGTCGGCGACGCGGTCGACTTCATGCTCGAGAACCAGAACGTCCTCGTCGCCTCGAACGACGGCACGCCGCTCTACATCGAGCTCCCCGCGTCCGTCGTCCTCGAGATCACGTACACCGAGCCGGGCCTCCAGGGCGACCGCTCGACCGGCGGCACCAAGCCGGCCACGCTCGAGACCGGCGCCGAGATCCAGGTCCCGCTGTTCCTCGAGACCGGGACGCGCGTCAAGGTCGACACCCGTGACCGTTCGTACCTGGGTCGAGTGACCGACTGACGTGGGAGCCCGCACCAAGGCGCGCAAGCGCGCGCTCGACGTCCTCTTCGAGGCGGAGCAGCGGAACCTCGACCTGCTCGACATGCTCGCCGAGCGCGTCGCGCACCCCGGTGTCGAGTCCGCCCTGCCGCAGTACTCGGTCGAGCTCGTCGAAGGGTATGACGCGCACGCGCGCCACATCGACGAGATCCTCGAGACCTACTCGAACGGCTGGACGCTCGAGCGCATGCCCTCGGTCGACCGGGCGGTCCTCCGCCTTGCTACCTGGGAGCTGCTGTTCAACGACGACGTGCCTGACGCCGTCGCGATCGACGAGGCCGTCGAGCTCGTCTCGGGCCTGTCGACCGACGAGTCGCCGTCCTTCGTGAACGGCCTGCTCGCGCGGATCCTCGAGCTCAAGCCGACCATCCTCGGCTGACACTCACACCGAGAGCCCGCACCCCTCAGGGGTGCGGGCTCTCGTGCATCACGGGCTCGCACGCTGCGACGGTCTGCGTGGGGCCTCCGTCGCCGGCCGCGTAACCTACGCTTCCGTAAGTTAGTCTTGGCGGTATGACTCGGCCTTCGGAGGAGCGTCCCTGGACGCGGTCCTACTCTCCCGGCGTCAGCGCCGACATCACCGTCGCGGACGAGCCGCTCACGGCGGCGCTCGAGCGCGGAGCTCGCAGCTGTCCCGACCGGGTCGCGCTCGACTTCATGGGCCGCCGGACGACGTACCGCGAGCTCGCCGACCACGTAGCGCACGCCGCCGGCGTCCTCACCAAGCTCGGCGTCCGGCCGGGGGACAGGGTCGCGATCGGCCTGCCGAACTGCGCCACCCACGTCGTCGTGTTCTACGCCGTGCTGCGCGTCGGCGGCGTCGTCGTCGAGTGCAACCCCACGTACACGTCCGAGGAGCTAGCGCACCAGGTCGCCGACTCCGGAGCGACCGTCGCAGTGTGCTGGGAGCCGACCGCGGCCCGCCTCGCCGAGCGGCAGAGCGAGACCGAGGTCCACACGATCGTCGGAGTCGACCTCTCGCGCGACCTGCCCGCCGGCAAGCGCTTCGCACTCAACCTCCCCGTCGCGAAGGCCCGCGCCCTGCGCGAGGCCCTGCGTGCCGACATCCCCGCGAGCGTCGTGCGGTGGGAGCGCCTCCTCAAGAAGGCGACGCGGTTGCCCGCGAGCTACCCCGCGCCCGGCTCGAGCGACCTCGCCCTCCTGCAGTACACCGGCGGAACCACCGGCACGCCCAAGGCCGCGATGCTGACGCACGCCAACCTCGTCGCCAACGCGACGCAGGGCCAGGAGTGGACCCAGATGGGCTTCGCCGACGGCGCCACGAGCGGAGTGAGCGACGACGTCGTCTACGGCGTCCTGCCGTTCTTCCACGCTTTCGGCCTCACGCTGTGCCTGTCGTTCGCGATCCGCATCGGCGCGACGCTCGTCCTCTTCCCGAAGTTCGACGTCGCTGCCGTCCTCGCGACGCAGAAGCGCATCCCCGGCACGTTCCTCCCGGCCGTCCCGCCCATGCTCGACCGTCTCGCGAAGGCCGCGGTCGAGCAGGACGTCGACCTCACGACCTTCCGCTACGCCATCTGCGGTGCCATGCCGCTGCCCGGCGAGGTGGCCACGGCGTGGGAGGGGGCCACGGGCGGGTATGCGATCGAGGGCTACGGCATGACCGAGACGTCGCCCGTCGCGCTCGGCAGCCCCTGCTCCGAGGCTCGCCAGCCCGGCACGCTCGGCCTGCCGTTCCCGTCGACCGACATCCGCATCACCGACCAGGAGGACCCGTACCGCCTGGTCGAGCCGGGGGAGCGCGGCGAGCTGCTCATCGCCGGCCCACAGGTGTTCGGCGGCTACTGGAACCGCCCCGAGGAGACCGCCGACACGCTCGTCGAGATCGACGGTCAGCAGTGGATCCGCACCGGTGACGTCGTCGTGATGCAGGAGGACGGGTTTGTCCGGCTCGTCGACCGCATCAAGGAGATGATCATCACCGGCGGTTTCAAGGTGTACCCCTCGCAGGTCGAGGACCACCTGCGGTCGATGCCCGGCATCGAGGACGTCGCGATCGTCGGCCTCCCAGGCGGCGACCTCGGCGAACGCGTCGTCGCCGCGATCGTGCTCGCGAAGGACGCCGCCGCGCACGCGCAGGTCGACCTCGAGTCCGTCCGCGCCTGGTGCGAGGCGAAGCTCGCCCGCTACGCGCTCCCGAAGCAGCTGGAGGTCGTCAAGGAGCTGCCGCGATCGCAGATCGGCAAGGTCCTGCGCCGCGTCGTCCGCGAGGACATCCTGCACCGGGGCGACCGCCAGGCGCGCTGACGCGCAGGCACGGTCCGTCCGTGCTGGACGGAATCAGGAGCGCTCTGCCTCGATCGCGGCATCCAGGTCCGCGAGGATGCGTCGCGCGTCCTCGACGTCCCACTGCGTGCCCTGCAGCTCGAACTCGAACAGCACGGGCCGCCCGGACATGCGCGCGATCTGCCGGCACGCCGCCTGGTAGTGCTCCCCGAAGTTCCGGTTGCCCGAGCCCATCACCCCGACGAGACGCCTCCGCGTCTCCGGGTTCGCGAGAAAGCGCCGCACGGGCTCCGGGATCGTGTCGTTGTCGACGTTGCCCGTCTTGTACGACGGCGTGAGCAGCACCCAGGGTCCCGACGGCACGCTCGTGCGCACCTCGCGCACCGCGAGGTCGTGGACCGGTCGTCCGAGACGCTCGGCGAACAGCCGCACCATGCCGGACGAGCTCGAGTAGTAGTACACGTCGATCACGTCTCGATCTTGCCTCGCCGTGCGCGCACGGCGAGGACCTTGGTCCCACCACGTGACGCTGCGGATCCTCTCGACGCGCGACCGTACGGTGGACACGTCCGACGCACCGCGCACCGCGCGGCGTACAGTTCGGGACTGTCAGACATTCCTTTAAGAGCCGTCCAGTGAGGCGGAGAAGGAGGTCGCCAGATGTCCTCTGGCACACCCATGCCCAGCGACGGGACGACCGTCCTCGGCGCCCCAGAGATCGCCCGCGCACTGACGCGCATCGCCCACGAGATCCTCGAACGGAACAAGGGCGGCGACGACCTCGTCCTCCTGGGGATCCCCACCCGCGGACTCCCGCTCGCCCGGCGGCTCGCGCAGCGCCTGGCCGACGTCGAGCCTGCGCTCGACGCCGACACGCTCGTCGGCGAGCTCGACATCACGATGTACCGCGACGACCTGCACCGGCACCCCACGCGCACGATCGGCACGACCACACTCCCGAGCGACGGCATCGACGACAAGATCGTCGTGCTCGTCGACGACGTCCTGTACTCGGGCCGCACGATCCGCGCGGCGCTCGACGCGATCAAGGACCTCGGACGGCCACGCGCCGTCCAGCTCGCCGCCCTCGTCGACCGCGGCCACCGCGAGCTGCCCATCCGGCCCGACTACGTCGGCAAGAACCTCCCGACGTCGACGAGCGAGCGCGTGCAGGTGCGCCTCGCCGAGATCGACGGCGACGACGCGGTGACCATCTCGCAGCCCGGCGCTCAGGAGGTGGCGTGGTGAAGCACCTCCTGTCCGCCGCCGACCTCGACCGTGCCTCTGCGGTCCACGTCCTCGACACGGCCGCCGAGATGGCCGCGACCCAGGCCCGGGAGATCAAGAAGCTCCCGACGCTGCGCGGCCGCACCGTCGTCAACCTCTTCTTCGAGGACTCGACCCGCACGCGCATCTCCTTCGAGACTGCCGCCAAGCGCCTCTCGGCCGACGTCATCAACTTCTCCGCGAAGGGCTCGAGCGTCTCCAAGGGCGAGTCCCTCAAGGACACGGCGCTCACGCTCCAGGCGATGGGCGCCGACGGCATCGTCGTGCGCCACCACTCCTCGGGCGCGCCGCACCTGCTCGCGACCGCCGGATGGGTCGACGCGAGCGTCGTCAACGCCGGCGACGGCACGCACCAGCACCCGACGCAGGCGCTGCTCGACGCGTTCACGATCCGCCGACACCTCGCCGGCCGCGGCGCGGCAGGCGCGGGCGCCTCGCTCGACGCGCGCTCCGGGGTCGGGCACGACCTGACGGGACTCCACGTCGCCGTCGTCGGCGACGTCCTGCACTCGCGCGTCGCCCGCTCGAACGTCCAGCTGCTCACGACGCTCGGGGCACGCGTCACGCTCGTCGCCCCACCGACGCTGGTCCCCGTGGGGGTCGAGGCGTGGCCGTGCGCCGTCTCGTACGACCTCGACGCCACCCTCGACGAGGCGCCCGACGCGGTGATGATGCTCCGCGTCCAGCGCGAGCGCATGAGCGCGGCCGGCGGAGGCTTCTTCCCGAGCCCGCTCGAGTACTCCCGCCTCTTCGGCCTCGACGCCCGCAGGCTCGCGGCGCTTCCCGGGCACGCGATCGTCATGCACCCCGGCCCCATGAACCGCGGCCTCGAGATCTCCGCCGAGGCGGCGGACTCGGTCCGCTCCGTCATCGTCGAGCAGGTCGCGAACGGCGTCGCGGTCCGCATGGCCGTCCTCTACCTCACGCTCGCCACGAAGGAGTCCTGATGACAGCCACCCGCACCGAGAGCTCGGTCCTCGTCGTCGGCGCCCAGGTCCTCGGCGGTGAGCCGCAGGACGTCCTCGTCCTCGACGGCACGATCACCGACGTCGCCCCCGCAGGCACCCTCACCGCGCCCGACGGCGTCCGTGTCGTCGAGGCTCACGGCCTCGTGCTCCTGCCCGGTCTCGTCGACCTGCACACGCACCTGCGCGAGCCCGGCCGCGAGGACGCCGAGACCGTCCTGACCGGCACACGCGCCGCCGCGCTCGGCGGCTTCACCGCCGTCCACGCGATGGCCAACACCACCCCCGTCGCCGACACGGCCGGCGTCGTCGAGCAGGTGTGGCGGCTCGGCCGCGACGCCGGCTGGGTCGACGTCCACCCCGTCGGCGCCGTCTCGGTCGGCCTCGCCGGCGAGCAGCTCGCCGAGCTGGGCGCGATGGCGTCCTCCG
Source organism: Flavimobilis soli (assembly GCF_002564025.1). Lineage (NCBI taxonomy): Bacteria > Bacillati > Actinomycetota > Actinomycetes > Micrococcales > Jonesiaceae > Flavimobilis > Flavimobilis soli. The sequence goes on along the minus strand of NZ_PDJH01000001.1, from coordinate 347,130 downwards.
CGGCCCAGGTCCGCGTCTTCTCGGACGACGGCAAGTGCGTCCACGACCCTGTCCTCATGCGCCGCGCGCTCGAGTACGTCAAGGCGTTCGACGGCGTCGTCGCGCAGCACGCGCAGGAGCCGCGTCTCACGGAGGGCGCCCAGATGCACGAGGGCGTGGTCTCCGCGGAGATCGGCCTGCGTGGCTGGCCCGCGGTCGCCGAGGAGGCGATCATCGCTCGTGACATCCTCCTCGCCGAGCACGTCGGGTCCCGCCTGCACGTGTGCCACCTGTCCACCGCGGGCTCCGTCGAGCTCGTCCGCCGGGCCAAGGCTCGCGGCCTGCGCGTGACCGCCGAGGTCACGCCCCACCACCTGATCCTCACGGACGAGAACGCCCGCGGCTACGACCCGCTCTTCAAGGTCAACCCGCCGCTGCGGACCGAGGCCGACGTCGAGGCCGTCCGTGCCGGCCTCGAGGACGGGACGATCGACATCGTCGCGACCGACCACGCCCCGCACGCCCGCGAGGACAAGGACTGCGAGTGGGACGCCGCGGCGTTCGGCATGACGGGCCTCGAGACCGCGCTCTCGGTCGTCCAGGCCACGATGGTCGACACCGGTCGCATGACCTGGGCCGACGTCGCACGCGTCATGTCGACCAACCCGGCACGAATCGGCCGGATCGACGAGGGCGAGCTGCCGCAGGGGCGGCCCGTCGCACCGGGAGAGCCCGGCAACCTCGTCCTCCTCGACCCGAGCGCCCGCACCGTCGTCGACCCGCGCCAGCAGGGCACGACGAGCGACAACAGCCCGTTCCGCGGCACCGAGCTCCCGGGCCGCGTCGTCGCGACCTTCCTGCGCGGCCGCGCGACCGTGCTCGACGGCGCCGCCGTCGCGCCGGCCGGGTCGCCCGCCCCGCGGGAGGACGTCCGATGAACATCCCGGTCCCCGTCTCCGTGACGGTGCTCGCCCTCTTCGTCGTCCTCGTGCTGTGGGCCATGGTCCGCAGCTGGCGACGCCGCGGCGATCGCACGACCGCCGTCGTCCCCGCGCTCTTCGACGCGCCCGAGGAGCTCGGCACCGAGATCCTCGGACCCGTGGACGTGCTCTACGTCACGACGACCGTCTCACGCAGCTGGCTCGAGCGGATCGGCGCGCACGGCCTCGGCGTGCGCAGCCGCGGCACCGCGCAGGTCGGTTCCGCGGGTCTGCGCGTGCTGCGCGACGGCGCGAACGACCTCTTCGTCCCCGCCGACCGGGTGCGCGGGACCGTCCGATCCTCGGGCATGGTCGGCAAGTTCGTCGGTGACCAGTCCATCGTGGTGGTCACCTGGCAGCCCGGCGCCGACCCCGACGTCCTGGTCGACACGGGCCTCCGCCCCGTGCACGAGCAGGACCGCGACCGCCTCCAGGCTGCGATCAGCTCGCTGAGCAGCAACCCCACCGAAGACTCGACCATCGAGCCGAAGGAGCAGAAGTGACCCAGGTCCTCGACGCCGCCCCCCTCGCCGCCGACGCAGCCGTGCTCGTCCTCGAGGACGGTCGCACGTTCGTCGGCCGCGCCTACGGCGCGGTCGGTACGGCCCTCGGCGAGATCGTCTTCAACACCGGCATGACCGGCTACCAGGAGACGCTCACCGACCCCTCCTACCACCGGCAGATCGTCGTCATGACGGCGCCCCACATCGGCAACACGGGCGTCAACACCGAGGATCCCGAGTCGACCCGCATCTGGGTCGCCGGCTTCGTCGTGCGCGACGCCGCGCGTCGCTCCTCGAGCTGGCGCTCGGAGAACGACCTCGCCGAGGAGCTCGCCGAGCAGGGCATCGTCTCGATCAGCGACGTCGACACCCGCGCCCTCACGCGTCACCTGCGCGAGCGCGGTGTCATGCGCGGCGGGATCTTCTCCGGTGACGCGCTGCTCGACGGCCGCCACCCGCGCCGCGTCGAGGATCTCGTCGCCGAGGTGCAGGCCGCGCCCTCGATGAAGGGCGCCGACCTCGCGGCCGAGGTCTCGACCGACGTCGCGTACGTCGTCGAGCCGTCCGGCGAGTTCGCCGGTCGTGCGCCGCTCAAGACCGTCGTGGCACTCGACCTCGGCATCAAGTCCATGACGCCGCAGCGCCTCTCGGAGCGAGGCATCCGCGTCCACGTGCTGCCCGCGACGTCGACGATCGACGACGTGCTCGCCCTGCAGCCCGACGGCGTGTTCTTCTCCAACGGCCCGGGCGACCCGTCCGCCGCCGAGCACCCGGTCGCGCTCCTGCGCGAGGTCCTCGACCGCGGCCTGCCGTACTTCGGCATCTGCTTCGGCAACCAGCTGCTCGGCCGCGCGCTCGGCTTCGGCACGTACAAGCTCCGCTACGGCCACCGCGGCATCAACCAGCCGGTCATGGACCTGAGCACGCGCAAGGTGGAGATCACCTCGCAGAACCACGGCTTCGCCGTCGACGCTCCGCTCCACGAGGTCGCCACCGCGCCGCACGACGGCGGCCGCTACGGCCGCGTCGTCGTCTCCCACGTCGGCCTGAACGACGACGTCGTCGAGGGGCTCGAGTGCCTCGACATCCCCGCGTTCTCCGTCCAGTACCACCCCGAGGCTGCCGCGGGACCCCACGACGCCGCGTACCTCTTCGACCGCTTCCTCGACCTGATGACCTCCGGCGCCCGGAGCGCGAGCGGCCTCTCGGCCGCGACCGCCGGCAAGACCGCCGCTGACAAGGAGAACTGAGCCGTGCCTCGCAGAACCGACATCAACTCCGTCCTCGTCATCGGGTCGGGCCCCATCGTCATCGGCCAGGCGTGCGAGTTCGACTACTCGGGCACGCAGGCCTGCCGCGTGCTCAAGGAGGAGGGCCTGCGGGTCATCCTCGTGAACTCGAACCCGGCGACGATCATGACCGACCCCGAGTTCGCCGACGCGACGTACGTCGAGCCGATCACGACCGAGGTCCTCACGACGATCATCGCCAAGGAGCGCCCCGACGCGGTGCTCGCGACGCTCGGCGGCCAGACGGCGCTCAACGCCGCGATCGAGCTCGACAAGGCCGGCGTCCTCGAGCAGTACGGCGTCGAGCTCATCGGGGCCAACATCGCCGCGATCGAGAAGGGCGAGGACCGCCAGCAGTTCAAGGACGTCGTCGAGAAGTGCGGCGGCGAGAGCGCGCGCTCGGAGATCATCCACACGATCGACGAGGCGCTCGCCGCGGCCGAGACCCTCGGCTACCCGATGGTCGTCCGCCCCTCCTTCACGATGGGCGGCCTCGGCTCGGGCATCGCGTACGACGAGGCCGACCTGCGCCGCATCGTCGGCCAGGGCCTGCACTACTCGCCGACGACCGAGGTGCTCCTCGAGGAGTCCATCCTCGGCTGGAAGGAGTACGAGCTCGAGCTCATGCGCGACAAGGCAGACAACGTCGTCGTCATCTGCTCGATCGAGAACGTCGACCCGGTCGGCGTGCACACCGGTGACTCGATCACCGTCGCTCCCGCCCTGACCCTCACCGACCGCGAGTTCCAGAAGCTCCGCGACATCGGCATCGCGGTCATCCGCGAGGTCGGCGTCGACACGGGCGGCTGCAACATCCAGTACGCCGTCCACCCGGAGACGGGGCGCGTCGTCGTCATCGAGATGAACCCGCGCGTGTCGCGCTCCTCGGCCCTCGCGTCGAAGGCGACCGGCTTCCCGATCGCGAAGATCGCTGCGAAGCTCGCCGTCGGCTACACGCTCGACGAGATCACGAACGACATCACGGGCTCGACCCCCGCGTCGTTCGAGCCGACGCTCGACTACGTCGTCGTCAAGGTGCCCCGCTTCGCGTTCGAGAAGTTCCCGGCCGCCGACGACACCCTCACGACGACCATGAAGTCCGTCGGCGAGGCGATGGCCCTCGGCCGCAACTTCACCGAGGCGCTCGGCAAGGCGCTGCGCTCGATCGACAAGTCAGGCGCGGTCTTCCACTGGGACGGCGAGCCCGTCTCGGGCGCCGAGCTCGACGAGCTCCTCGAGACGATCAAGAGGCCCACCGAGAAGCGCCTCGTCCAGGTCCAGCAGGCGCTGCGCGCCGGCGCGACGATCGAGCAGGTCTTCGAGTCGACGAAGATCGACCCCTGGTACCTCGACCAGATCCAGCTCGTCAACGAGATCGCCGCCGAGGTCGCCGCGGCGCCCGCGCTCACGCAGGACGTGCTCGCGCGCGCCAAGCGCCACGGGCTGTCCGACCAGCAGGTCGCCAAGCTCCGGGGCATCGGGGGCGCGGCGGGGGAGGCGGTCGTCCGCGAGGTCCGGCGTGCGCTCGGCGTCCGGCCCGTCTTCAAGACGGTCGACACGTGTGCCGCAGAGTTCGCGGCGTCGACGCCGTACCACTACTCGTCGTACGACGTGGAGTCCGAGGTCGCCCCGCGCGAGCGCGAGGCGGTCATCATCCTCGGCTCCGGCCCGAACCGCATCGGCCAGGGCATCGAGTTCGACTACTCGTGCGTGCACGCGACCCTCGCACTCTCGGACCGCTACGAGACCGTCATGGTCAACTGCAACCCCGAGACCGTCTCGACGGACTACGACACGTCCGACCGCCTCTACTTCGAGCCCCTCACTTTCGAGGACGTCCTGGAGGTCTACGAGGCAGAGCTCGCCGCGGGCCCGGTCAAGGGCATCATCGTGCAGCTCGGCGGCCAGACGCCGCTGAGCCTCGCCCAGCGCCTGGCGGACGCCGGCCTGCCGATCCTCGGCACGTCGCCCGAGGCGATCGACGCCGCCGAGGACCGCTCGGTCTTCGGTCGTGTCCTCGAGGACGCCGGGCTGCCCGCGCCGGCGTTCGGCACGGCGACGAGCCTCGCCCAGGCCAAGGAGATCGCCGCGAGCATCGGCTACCCGGTCCTCGTGCGCCCGTCGTACGTCCTCGGCGGCCGCGGCATGGAGATCGTCTACTCCGACGAGCACCTCACCGGCTACGTCGAGCGGGCGCTCGGGGAGGCCGCCCTGGCTGGCGGCCGGCTTGCACCGATCCTCATCGACCGGTTCCTCGACGACGCGATGGAGATCGACGTCGACGCCCTCTACGACGGCACCGAGCTCTACCTCGGCGGCGTCATGGAGCACATCGAGGAGGCCGGCATACACTCGGGCGACTCCGCCTGCGTTCTGCCGCCCGTGTCGCTCAGCCAGTCCGAGCTCGACCGTATCCGCCGCTCGACCGAGGCGATCGCCAAGGGTGTCGGCGTGCGGGGACTGCTCAACGTCCAGTACGCGCTCGTCTCCGACGTCCTGTACGTCCTCGAGGCGAACCCGCGCGCGTCGCGCACCGTGCCCTTCGTCTCGAAGGCGACCGGCGTCTCGCTCGCGAAGGCGGCTGCCCGGCTCATGGTCGGCGAGTCGATCGCCGAGCTCCGCGCCGCTGGCGTGCTGCCCGCGGAGGGCGACGCCGCGGTGATCGACCTCGACCAGCCGATCGCGGTCAAGGAGGCGGTGCTCCCGTTCAAGCGGTTCCGCACCGCCGACGGCGCGGTCGTCGACACGGTGCTCGGTCCGGAGATGCGCTCCACGGGCGAGGTCATGGGTCTGTCGGCGCAGTTCCCGACGGCGTTCGCGAAGTCACAGTCGGCCGCGTTCGGCGGGCTCCCGACGTCGGGCACCGTCTTCGTCTCGGTCGCCGACCGCGACAAGCGCGACCTCGTGTTCCCGATCAAGCGTCTCGTCGAGTCGGGCTTCACGATCCTCGCGACCGCCGGCACCGCGGCGGTGCTGAGCCGCAACGGTGTCCCGTCCACGGTCGTGCGCAAGCACTCCGAGGGCACGGGGCCTGCAGGCGAGCCGACGATCGTCGAGCTCATCACGCGCGGCGAGGTCGACATGGTCGTCAACACCCCGTCGGGCCAGGGTGCCCGCGCCGACGGTTACGAGATCCGCGCCGCGACGACCGCCGCCGACAAGGCGATCGTCACGACCATCCAGCAGCTCTCTGCCGCGGTCCAGGCGATCGAGGCGGTCCTCGCCGGGCCGTTCGAGGTCCAGTCGCTCCAGGAGCACATGACGGCGCTCGCCGAGTCGAGCCTGCCCACCCCCGGGGCGATCGCGTGAGCGCCGCCCCTCTCGTGTCGTCGGACGCGCCCTTCGGGGCGCGTCTGGCGGCCGCCATGGACGACCACGGCCCGCTGTGCGTCGGCGTCGACCCGCACGTCAGCCTGCTGCAGCAGTGGGGCCTGCCCGACTCCCCGGACGGGCTGCGCGACTTCTCGCTGCGCGTGCTCGAGGCCGTCGCCGGTCACGCGGCCGCCCTCAAGCCGCAGGCGGCGTTCTTCGAGCGGCACGGGTCCCGCGGGCTCGCGGTCCTCGAAGAGCTCGTGGCGTCAGCCCGTGACGCAGGCATCCTCACGATCGTCGACGCGAAGCGTGGGGACATCGGCTCGACCATGGCGGCGTACGCCGACGCGTTCCTCCGTGACGGCTCGCCGCTCGCGGGAGACGCGCTCACGGTGTCGCCCTTCCTCGGGTTCGGCTCGCTCGCGCCCGCGCTCGACCTCGCGGCGAGCACCGGCCGAGGCCTGTTCGTCCTGTGCCTCACGTCGAACCCCGAGGGTGCGTCCGTGCAGCACGCGACGACGACCGACGGCACGACCGTCGCCGCCTCCGTCGCAGCAGCTGCAGCGCAGCGCAACGCGGGCGCGACGCCGCTCGGGTCTGTCGGCCTCGTCGTCGGCGCGACAGTGGGGGAGGCCGCTACCGCGACGGCGACGGACCTGGCCGCCGTCAACGGCCCGCTGCTCGCTCCCGGTGTCGGAGCGCAAGGTGCGGGTGCGGCCGAGCTGCGCCACGTCTTCGGTGACGCGCGCCGTGCCGTCCTCGCGTCGTCATCGCGTGGCGTGCTCGCCGCGGGCCCCGAGATCTTGGGCCTACGGGCCGCGGCGGTCGCCGCGTCCGCGCAGGCCAGGGACGCGCTCAGAGCGGGCTGATGAGCCGCCGCGCGGGTGGAGCCACCTTCCCGCGCGTTGCGGCATCCGCATACCGAAGTTAGGTTCGTCACAAGGTTGTGCAGGTCTTGCCCCAGTTCAGGAAGGTGATACCCATGGCGCTCCCACCGTTGACACCCGAGCAGCGTGCGGCCGCACTCGAGAAGGCCGCAGAGGCTCGCAAGGCGCGTGCCGAGATCAAGAACCGCCTGAAGTACTCTCAAGGCTCGCTCTCCTCCGTGATCGAGGCAGGGAAGACCGACGACGTGATCGGCAAGATGAAGGTCGTCGCCCTGCTCGAGTCGCTCCCGGGGGTGGGCAAGGTCAAGGCGCAGGCGATCATGACCGAGGTCGGGATCGCGCAGTCGCGCCGTATCCGCGGACTCGGACCCCACCAGGCCGAGGCGCTCATCGAGAGGTTCGGCTGACATTTCCACCGTGGACGCACAACTGCATGCAGCACCTGCCCGGCTCACCGTCCTCGCGGGCCCGACCGCAGTAGGGAAGGGCACCGTCTCCGCAGACCTGCGGGCGCGGTACCCCGAGGTGTGGCTCTCCGTCTCCGCGACGACGAGGGCCCCGCGCCCGGGCGAGATCGACGGCGTCCACTACCACTTCCTCACGACCGAGGAGTTTGACCGCCTCGACGCCGAGGGCGAGCTTCTCGAGTCCGCCGTCGTCCACGGCCGCAACCGCTACGGCACCCCGCGCGGTCCGGTCGAGGCTCGGCTCGCGGCAGGTGAGCCCGCCCTGCTCGAGATCGACCTGCAGGGCGCACGTCAGGTGCGCGAGACCATGCCCGACGCCCGCTTCGTGTTCCTCGCGCCCCCGAGCTGGGAAGAGCTCGAACGTCGTCTCGTCGGTCGCGGGACCGAGGGGCCTGAAGAGCGCGAGCGTCGCCTCGCGACCGCCCGCGTGGAGCTCGCTGCCGAGTCGGAGTTCGACCACGTCATCATCAACGACGACGTCCACCGTGCGACCGACGAGCTCGTCAGCGTGATCGGGCTCGAGCCGCGCCCGGTCGACGGCTAGGTGGCGCTCCACCGCTGACGGGCGGCCGCCTGATAGCATGATTTGCTGGTCGCACCTGCCCTGCCCGGCTCAGCCGGCGGTGGTCCGCGACAACCTCGGAACGAAGCTCGGAGATCATCTTGTCTGGAACCGTTGCCCAGCCCACGGGCATCACCGACCCGCCCATCGACAACCTGCTCGAGCGCGCGAACTCCAAGTACGCCCTCGTGGTGTACTCGGCCAAGCGGGCCCGCCAGATCAACGCCTACTACTCGCAGCTCTCCGAGGGCCTCCTCGAGTTCGTCGGTCCGCTCGTCGAGACCCGCAACCAGGAGAAGCCGCTCTCGATCGCGATGCGTGAGATCAACGCCGGTCTGCTGACCGTCCGCGACACCGAGGAGACCGAGGGCTGAGCCCTCGGTGACCTTGCCCGGCGAGCCCTCGTGAGGATCCTGCTCGGCGTCAGCGCGGGCATCGCCGCGTACAAGTCTGTCCTGCTGCTCCGCCTCCTGAAGGAGGCGGGACACAGCGTCCGCGTCCTGCCGACCGCGACGAGCCTCGAGTTCGTCGGGCGCGCGACGTGGGAGGCGCTCTCGGGCGAGCCCGTGACGGACCGCGTCTTCGAGGACGTGCCCGACGTCGCCCACGTGCGCATCGGCCAGGCCGCGGACCTCATGATCGTCGCCCCGGCGACGGCCGACGTCATGGCACGGGCAGCAGCCGGGCGCGCGGACGACCTCCTTACCGCGACCCTCCTGACGGTGCGGTGCCCGGTGCTCTTCGCCCCGGCGATGCACACCGAGATGTGGTTGCACCCCGCGACGCGGGCCAACGTGGCGACCCTGCGCGAGCGGGGCGTCACCGTCCTGGACCCGGCGGTCGGGCGCCTCACCGGTGCCGACTCGGGCCCCGGGCGGCTCCCCGAGCCCGAGGAGATCGCAGCCGCGGCACTCGGTCTCGTCGCCGCGCCGTCGGCGTCGGGCCCCCTCGACCTCGCCGGCCGCCGCGTCGTCATCAGCGCTGGCGGCACGCAGGAGCCCCTCGACCCGGTGCGCTTCCTCGGCAACCGCTCGAGCGGCCGCCAGGGCGTCGCGCTCGCCGAGGCCGCTCGCGACCGGGGTGCTGACGTGCACCTCGTCGCGGCCAACCTGCTCGTCCCTGCCCCCCACGGGGTCACCGTGACACCCGTGGGCAGCGCGCTCGAGCTGCGCGACGCCGTCCGCGCCGCCGCCGCGGAGGCCGACGTCGTGGTCATGGCGGCCGCGGTCGCCGACTTCCGCCCGCAGACGGTCCCCGACAGCAAGATCAAGAAGGTCGCCGGCTCACCCCCGCCCACGATCACCCTCGTCGAGAACCCGGACATCCTCGCAGAGCTCGCTCAGGACCGTCTCCGTGCGGACCAGGTGGTCGTCGGTTTCGCTGCCGAGACCGGGGATGCCGAGACCGGCGTGCTCGCGCTCGGGCAGGCCAAGGCGCGCCGCAAGGGCGCGGACCTGCTCGTCGTCAACGACGTGTCCGGGGGCAGGGCTTTCGGGGCGGCGGACAACACCGTGCACGTGCTCGACCGGAACGGCACCGTATGCGCGGAGGCGACGGGTACCAAGCGCGACGTCGCGGACGCGATCCTCGACGCCGTCGTGCCGCTGCTCGTCCACGGCTGACCTCTCATCGTGGACGCGTTCCGGCGTTGTCCGCCCCGGCGTCTACGCTGATCCCATGACCGATCAGCTACGCCTCTTCACCTCGGAGTCCGTCACCGAGGGACACCCGGACAAGGTCTGCGACCAGATCTCCGACTCCATCCTCGACGCGATCATCGAGCAGGACCCGCAGGCGCGGGTCGCCGTGGAGACGATGGTGACGACCGGGCTCGTGCACGTCGCGGGAGAGGTGTCGACCTCGGCCTACGTCGAGATCCCGCAGATCGTCCGCTCTGTCGTCAAGCACATCGGTTACACGTCGTCGTCGATCGGCTTCGACGGCGACTCGTGCGGCGTCTCGGTCTCGATCGGTCAGCAGTCCCCGGACATCGCGCAGGGCGTCGACAAGGCCCTCGAGATGCGCCTCGACGCGAGCGACCACGACCCGCTCGACCAGCAGGGCGCGGGCGACCAGGGCCTCATGTTCGGCTACGCGTGCTCCGACACCGCGCAGCTCATGCCGGTCCCGGTCTGGCTCGCGCACCGACTCTCCGAGCGCCTCGCCGAGGTGCGCCGTTCCGGTGAGATCCCGGGGCTGCGCCCCGACGGCAAGACGCAGGTCACGATCGGTTATGACGGCGACCGGGCCGTGCGCCTCGACACGGTCGTCCTCTCGACCCAGCACGCGCCGGAGGTCCGTCAGGACGAGCTCCGCGAGGCCGTCGACCTCCAGGTCGTCCGCCCCGTCCTCGAGGCCGCCGACCTCGACCTCGACGTCGCGCGGTACAACCTGCTCGTGAACCCGACCGGCATCTTCGAGATCGGGGGCCCGCAGGGGGACGCCGGCCTGACCGGACGCAAGATCATCGTCGACACGTACGGCGGTATGGCCCGCCACGGCGGCGGCGCGTTCTCGGGCAAGGACCCGTCGAAGGTCGACCGTTCGGCCGCCTACGCGACCCGCTGGGTCGCCAAGAACGTCGTCGCCGCGGGCCTCGCGACGCGCTGCGAGGTCCAGGTCGCGTACGCGATCGGGCGCGCCCACCCGGTCGGCGTCTACGTCGAGACGTTCGGCACCGAGACCGTGCCGCTCGACCGCCTGAGCCGTGCGATCCAGGAGGTCTTCGACCTGCGTCCCGGAGCGATCGTGCGCGACCTCGACCTGCTGCACCCCATCTACCGCAAGACCGCGGCCTACGGGCACTTCGGACGCGAGCTCCCCGAGTTCACCTGGGAGCGCACGGACCGCGTCGCGGACCTGCAGTCCGCCGTCTGAAGTCGCAGTGCCGACGGAGCGACCGAGCGCCGCTGAGGGCGAGGTCGGCGGCGCGGGGGAGCCCGAGCAGCTGACGCTCCCCGGGCTCGCGCCGCCCCGGAAGCGCGCCCGCAAGACAGGCGTGGGGGGCGACGCCCTGATCCCCGCGGAGAACCTCCCCGTCGCCCAGGTCGCAGTCGACGTCCCCGCGGCGCACCTGGACCGGACGTTCGACTACCTCGTCCCTGCCACGATGGATGCCGTCGCCCAGCCGGGCGTGCGGGTGAAGGTGCGCTTCGGCGCGCAGGATCTCGACGGCTTCGTCGTGAGCCGGAGCGACGCGAGCGGGCACGACGGGCGGCTGAGCCCGGTGCGGCGCGTCGTCTCCGCCGAGCGGGTCCTCGTCCCCGAGGTCCTTGCGCTGTGCCGCGCCGTCGCGAACCACTACGCCGGCTCGCTCGCGGACGTCCTGCGCCTCGCGGTGCCGCCGCGCCACGCGCGCACAGAGGCCGAGCCGCACGTTGCCGACGGCGTGCCGCTCCCTCCCGCACGATCGTCCGCCGACGCGAGCAGCCCGTGGGCGGCGTACGCCGGTGGTGAGGCGTTCCTCCGCCACCTCGCGCAAGGAGGGGCCCCGCGTGCCGTCTGGTCGGCGCTCCCGGGGCGCTGGACCGCTGACGGCGACGACCCGACGGTCGCGAGCGAGGGCTGGGAGGAGCTTCTCGTCGACGCGGTGCTCGTCGCACGACGAGCCGGACGCGGTGCTCTCGTCGTCCTGCCCGACAAGCGTGATGTCGACCGCCTGTCGCGAGCCCTCGATGCCGCGGGTCTCTGGCAGGACGCACCAGGGCACGCGCGGGGGCACTACGTGCGCCTGCTCGCCGACGTCGGCGCCGAGCAGCGCTACCGCTCGTTCCTCGCCCTCAGCCGCGGCGAGGTGTCGATCGCGATCGGCACGCGAGCCGCGGCTTTCGCGCCCGTGCCCGACCTCGGCCTCGCGGTCTGCTGGGACGACCTGGACCAGAGCCACGCCGAGGCTCGGGCCCCGTACCCGCACACGCGCGAGGTGCTCGCGCTGCGCAGCGAGCTCACGGGCTGCGCGCTCCTCGTCGGCTCGACGAGCCGCTCGGTCGAGGCGCAGGCGCTGCTCGCCTCCGGCTGGGCGCGCGAGATCGCCGCGCCGCGCGACGTCGTCCGGGCGCGCGCTCCGCGGGTCCGCGCGATGACGAGCGTCGAGCTGGCGTCCGAGGGACCGGGCGCAGCCGCCCGCATCCCGTCGGCAGCCTGGCGGTTCGTCCGGGACGGGCTGACTCGTGGCCCGGTCCTGGTCCAGGTGCCGCGGCGCGGCTACATCCCGGTCGTCGCCTGTCAGCGGTGCCGCGAGCCCGCGCGCTGCGCGGTGTGCCACGGCCCGTTGGGACTGCCCGCCGACGGCGGTGCGCCGCAGTGCACGTGGTGCGGGCGGCTCGCCGCGGCCTGGCGGTGCAGCGAGTGCGACGGGACCGCGCTGCGTTCGGTCCAGGTCGGGTCCGAACGAACCGCCGAGGAGCTCGGTCGCGCGTTTCCCGGCGTGACCGTCAAGGTCTCCGGGACGGGGACGGCGTCGGGCGTGCTCGACCTCGTCACCTCGAAGCCCGCGCTCGTCGTCTCGACGCCAGGGGCCGAACCGGTCGCCGCGGGCGGCTACGCAGCCTGCCTCCTGCTCGACGCCGCCGTCCTCACGTTCGGGACCGGCCTGCGCGTACGGCAGGACGCCCTGCACCGGTGGATCTCCGCCGCGAGCCTGACCCGGACCCCGAGTGACGGGGGACAGGTGATGGTGGTCGGCGACGGCGACCCGGTCGTCACCGGGGCGCTGGTCCGCTGGGACCCGGCTGGCCTCGCGGCGCGGGACCTCGACGAGCGCACCGAGCTCGGCCTGCCGCCCGCGCTGCGGGTCGGCGCGCTCACGGGTGCGCGACCCGCGGTCGAGGCGATGCTCGCCCGGCTTCGCCTGCCCGACGGCGGCGCGGTGCTCGGCCCGATCGCACTGCCCGGGCAGGACGGTACAGGCAGTCGGCAGGGCCTCCTGGGCGACGACGAGGAGCCCGTCCGGGCGATCGTCCGAGTGCCGCGTGGTCAAGGCAGGGCCCTGGCGCTCGCCCTCAAGGAGGCTGTCGCGGTCCGCGGCGCACGGCGCGAGCAAGGTCACGTCCACGTCCAGATGGACGTCGCCGAGCTCGTGTGACGGAACGCCGTGCGGCGCTCGGCCGGTCGGTGGCCGGACCGTGCGAGACTGGATGACGCAAGCAGGGGCAAGCTCGGAGGCACGACCAACGCTGTGACAGAACCACGCACCATGGAGCTCGAGGCGACCGCCGTCACGGAGGTCGCGGAGGCAGGCGACGCAAGGAGTCCTGAGCCCCACCGGCGCTGGATCCCGGGCCTGGACGGCCTGCGCGCGATCGCCATCCTGCTGGTCCTGGCGTTCCACCTGGCCCCGACCGCGATGCCGGGCGGCTTCGTCGGGGTCGACGTCTTCTTCGTGATCTCCGGCTTCCTCATCACGACCGGCATCGTGCGCGAGCACGCCAGCACGGGACGCCTCGCGCTCGGGACGTTCTGGGCGAAGCGTGCCCGTCGTCTGCTGCCGGCTCTCTCGCTCGTGCTCGCCGTCGGCGCCTCGGCCGCCCTCGTCGTCGGGGGTGACGTACGCGTCGACCTGGACCGGCAGGCGTTCGGCGCCATGACGTTCTCGAGCAACTGGGTGTCGATCGCGGGGGAGGACACGTACTTCGCCGCGCTCAGCCCGCAGCTGTTCGCCAACCTGTGGTCGCTCGCGGTCGAGGAGCAGTTCTACCTCCTCTGGCCCTTCGTGGCGCTCCTGGTCCTGCGGTTCCGCCGCAGCTGGCGTCCTGTCGGCGTGCTGCTCGGCCTCTCTGCTGCGGCTGCGTCCGCTGTCGCGATGAGCGTGGTCTGGTCACCCGACACCGACCCGACCCGCGTCTACTACGGCACGGACACCCACCTCTTCGGGCTCATGCTCGGCGTCGCCCTCGCGTTCTGGTTCGCGCGACCCGCGGCCGAGCGTCGCGGGTCACCCGTCCGGCTGCCCCGGCCGACGGTCATGGCGGCCGCGGGCTTGGCCGCGATCGCGGTCCTCGCCGCAGTGCTGCCGTGGGAGTCGGCGTGGACGTATCGTGGAGGCCTCCTCCTCGCCTCGCTCGGCTCCGCGGCGGTGATCGCCGCGCTGCTCCGCGGTGGCACGGTCCACCGTTGGCTCGAGAGCCCGGTGCTCGTGTGGGTCGGGCGACGCAGCTACGGCCTGTACCTGTGGCACTGGCCGGTCTTCGTGCTCCTGACGCAGATCTTCGCGAAGCAGTACGTCGAGGGGACGGGCGTCTACCTCGTGTGGGTGCTGACGATCATCGTGACGTTCGTCCTCGCCGGGCTGTCCTACCGCTGGGTCGAGGTGCCGGTGCAGAAGCTCGGGTTCGCCGGCGCGGCCCAGGCCCTCGGCGCCTGGGCGACGACGTCTGCCGGCGCGATCTCGCAGAGCGCGCCCGTCCCGCTCGCCGCTCCTCAGCGCCGCTTGCGCGCGCGTGGCGCCGCGTTAGCCGCGCTCACGAGCCTCGCCGTCGTCGGCGCGGGCGTCGCTATCGCGACGGCCCCGTCCGTCTCGGCGATCGAGGAGCAGATCGAGAAGGGGATCGGGGTCGCGTTCGAGTCGGCGCCGACGACCCTTCCGCCCGCGCTGACCGAGACTCCCGGAGCGCCCGCGTCGACCGAGCCGGGCAAGGCCGCGGACCCGAAGGTGTCGGCCACCCCGAGCGCAAGTCCGGGCGCTTCGGCCGAGCCTTCCCCGGAGCGGACCGAGCCTGCGCCGTTGACCGGCGCGGACGTGACGATCATCGGGGACTCGGTGACCCTCGCGAGCGCCGAGGAGCTCGCGAAGGTCCTCCCCGACGCGGCGATCGACGCCGAGGTGTCCCGTTCGATGCTCGCGGCGCCGGGCATCATGGCCAACCTCGAGAAGAAGGGACGGCTGCGTGACGTCGTCGTCCTGTCGCTCGCGACGAACACGACCCTGCGGCGCGACCAGGTCGCCGACGTGATGGAGGCTGTGGGCCCCGAGCGTCGGGTGATCTTCGTCAACGCCTACGGGGCGCGGTCGTGGATCAAGGGGACGAACAAGGAGCTGGCGCGCGCCGCGAAGGACTACCCGAACGTCGTCGTCGCGGACTGGAGCGGCGCGATCTCTAAGAAGGGCGAGGGGCTGGCCGCGGACGGTGTGCACCCGAACCCCTCGGGAGCAAAGGTCTACGCGCGCGTCGTGCTGGACGCGTACACCGATCTTCCGCGCTGAGGCCCGGACCAAGGTCCCACCGGCCTCGACGGGTAGGTCGCGGCCGTCGACGAGGGCTGCTTCGCGGAGCGTCTCGCCGCAGGTCAACGCTCGGAATGCCCCAGAACGGGGTGATCTCGCCACGCCGAGCGTGTGATTCAGTTCACAGACGCGACGGTTCTTGGTAGGCTCTTTGCAGAGTTACCTAGTACTTCAAGTATCACTTATCCTCCAGCACGGCCCGCCGGGCGGGGAGGAGAGACCCCTGCCGGCCTGCGGCGACCGCCGCCCGACCCGGACGCTCAACGACGAGCGTCTCGCCCTGACCCACCAGCGCATCGCGACCTCGCCACCGCGTGGCGCGAGCGTGCCCGAAACAGACCGACGACAGCCTCCGGCTGCTGAGAAACGCGCGCCAACGACGGCCGCGGACAGGAACGCCCATGACTTCGCCCCGCTCAGCCGCACCCAGATCCTCACTGGCCACCACGATGCACGTGATCGGCCACGTCCTCCTCGCCCTCACCGCGATCGCCCTGATCACGTTCCTGCTCGTCTTCCACGGGAAGGTGCGAGACGGGTCGATCAAGCTGTCCGACGGCTCCGGCCGGGTCGACGAAGGTGCGGCCACGCTCGCGGAAGGCGCCAGCACGGCAGCCGAGGGAGCCACGACGCTGGCGACCGGCGCAGCCGACCTCAAGACGGGCGCCGGCACGCTCAACGAGGGCGCTAACCGCCTCGCGGAGGGCGCCGGCTCGCTCGCGGATGGCACCGGCAAGCTCGTCGACGGCTCGACGACGCTCGCCGACGGGCTCCAGTCTGCGGACGCGGGCGCAGCACGACTCGCGCAGGGGGCCGCCCAGGCCTCGTCGGGCGCGTCACGCCTCGCTGAGGGCGCCGGCTCGCTCGACGCTGGCGCCTCGAAGCTCCACGCCGGGACGGGCACCCTCACCAAGGGCACCAAGTCGCTCTCGACCGGCGCCGCCGCGGCCGCCGACGGCGCGGTCGCCGTGAAGAACGGTGCGAAGAGCCTCAAGGCAGGCGCCGACAAGCTCGCCGACGGCAGCACGAGGCTCAACTCCTCCGCCGGGACCCTTGCCGCGGGCATCAAGTCCGCGGACGCTGGTGCCGGCAAGGTCTCCGACGGCGCGATCGCGCTGCGCGACGGTGCGCAGGGCGCGCTCGCCGCGTTCGCGGGTGACGAGGGCATCGTCGCCGGTGCCGACCAGCTCGCTGGCGGCCTCGCGGCTGCGCCCGCAGGAGCGCGCGGGCTCGCCGCTGGCGCCGACCTGCTCGACAGCGGCCTCGACACGGCGATCCCCACGCTCGAGCAGATCGAGGCGATGCTCGCCGACAACGAGCTCACCGGAGCCGAGATCCCGAGGTTCGCCGAGATGATCAGCGGCCTCAAGGACGGCGTGGGCGACGCGAAGGCCGGGGCGCAGGAGATCAGCCGCCAGGCCAACGGCTTCGCGACGAAGCTCGACGGTGCCCTCGCGGGTGCCAAGCGTCTCCAGGGCGGCAGCGTGAAGTTCCGCGACGAGGCGCTCAAGCCGCTCGTCGGTGGCAGCAAGGATCTCGCCGCCGGTGCCGCGGACCTCAAGGCCGGCACCGGGAAGCTTGCTGCGGCGACCGGTCCGCTCACGACCGGTACTGGTGCGATCGCCGACGGCAGCACGGCTCTCGCCAAGGGCGCCAAGGATCTGGTCAAGGGCACCGACGCTCTCGCAGCGGGCGCGGGCAAGCTGAAGAACGGCGCGTCGAGCCTGTACGCCGGAGCGCGTGACCTCCGCAGCGGCGCGGGCACGCTGGCTGCTGGCACAGGCACGCTGCGCGAGGGCGCGGTGTCCCTCGCCCAGGGCAACGGTGCGCTCGCATCCGGGGCCACGGAGCTGCAGTCGGGCACGTCGCGTCTCGCGACCGGTGCGATCACGCTGCGCGACGGCCTCAGCGAGGCAGACGCCGGCGCCGGCCAGCTCGCCGAGGGCAGCAGCGAGCTGGCCGATGGCGCTGGTCGTCTCGCCGAGGGCAGCACGTCCCTCGCTGACGGCGCAGAGCAGCTGTCCGCGGGCAGCGCGACGCTGTCCGCGGGTGCCGCCGAGCTGAGCTCGGGCACGACGCAGGTCGCCGACGGCAACGCCAAGCTGCGTGCTGACGTCGAGGAGAGCCCGACGACGTCGCTCGCCCTCGGTGGTGGCGTCCTGACGGCTCTCGCGATCGGTGCGGCGGCGACGGGCCTCGCCCGCCGCAACCGCCTGGAGGCCTGACCTCGACGACGAGCGTGGGGTGGGACGGTGACCGCCGTCCCACCCCACGCGTGCGTCCGGGCCCGGGCGGGCGGGCGTCCGACGCCTAGGATGGGTGACCATGCGCCTCCTGTTTGCCGGCACGCCTGACGTCGCCGTCCCCACGCTCGACGCCCTCGTGGCCTCGCCGCACGACGTCGTCGCGGTCCTCACCCGGGCGGACGCCCCGGCGGGCCGTGGGCGCAGGCTCGTGCCGAGCCCCGTGCGCGTGCGCGCCGAAGAGCTCGGCATCGAGGTCATCACCGGACGGCCTCGCGACCCCGAGGTGCTCGAGCGCCTGCGCGAGCTCGATCTCGACTGCGCGGCGGTGGTCGCGTACGGCGAGCTGCTGCGACCCGAGGCGCTCGCGATCCCGCGCATCGGCTGGGTGAACCTGCACTTCTCGATCCTTCCCGCCTGGCGCGGGGCCGCCCCGGTGCAGCGCGCGCTCATGGCGGGTGACGAGGTGACGGGCGCGACGACGTTCCTCATCGACGAGGGCCTCGACACCGGCCCCGTGCTCGGCACGCTGACCGAGACCATCCGCCCGCGCGACACGTCGGGCGAGCTGCTCGAGCGTCTCGCGACCGCGGGCGCGCCGCTCATGGTCGCGACGATGGACGGTCTCGCCGGCAACCAGCTCGGCCCGGTCGCCCAGCCCGCTGACGGCGTCTCGCACGCCGCGAAGCTCACGCCCGCCGACGCCCAGGTCGACTGGGGCGTCCCCGCGCTCGCCGTCGACAGGCGCGTCCGCGCGTGCACGCCCGCACCGGGCGCGTGGACGACGCTCCCGAGCGGCGAGCGCCTCGGCCTCGGGCCGGTACAGCCCGTCGCAGACACGACCGGCCTCGCCCCGGGCGAGGTCCAGGTCTCCAAGCGCGAGGTGCTCGTCGGGACAGCGACGTCGGCCGTGCGGCTCGGTGACGTCGTGCCGGTCGGCAAGAAGAAGATGGCCGCTGCGGACTGGGCGCGCGGTGCGCGCCTCGAGCCCGGCACCGTGCTGGGGGCGCTGTGAGCACCGCGGGGCCTCCGGACGACGGCGGTCGGCGGCGCAACGCGCGCGGCCACGAGCGTGGTGCGGTCCGTCGACCCGAGCAGCGGGGCGCCCTCGCGCCGTCTCAGCGTCGTCGCGGTTCCGACCCGGCTCGCGAGGTCGCGTACGAGGTGCTCCGCGAGGTGGCCGAGGCGGACGCGTACGCGAACCTCGTCCTGCCGCCCGCGCTGCGCCGCGCGCGGCTCAAGGGGCGCGACGCTGCGTTCGCGACCGAGCTGACCTACGGCACCCTGCGCCTGCGCGGGCGCTACGACGCCGTGCTCGCGAAGTGCCTCACCAGGCCGCTCGACCAGGTCGACCCTCCCGTGCTCGACGTGCTGCGCCTCGGCGTCCACCAGGTCCTCGGGATGCGCGTGCCGGCGCACGCGGCCGTGTCGGAGACCGTCGGACTTGCTCGCGCGCACGTAGGTACGGGCAGCGCCCAGCTCGTCAACGCGGTCCTGCGCAAGGTCGCGGCGACCCCCGCCGAGGAGTGGTGGCAGCGGCTCGCTGCTGAGGAGAGCGACGACGTCGCACGCGCCGCGCTGCTCGGGTCGCACCCCGTCTGGGTCGCTCGTGCTCTGCGCGACTCGCTCGCGGGCAACGGTCGCGAGGCGAGCGAGCTCGAGGCGCTGCTCGAGGCAGACAACGACTCGCCTCGCGTGACGCTCGTCGCCCGCCCCGGCCTGCTCGACGTCGCGCAGCTGCGCGAGGAAGCGCTCGAGGCGCTCGGCGGGGACGACGGCGCACTGGTCGCCGGCCGGTTCGCGTCGACGGCGGCTGTGCTGCCCGGGTCCGACCCGTCGAGCATCCCGGCGGTCCGCGCAGGCGCTGCGGGCGTGCAGGACGAGGGGTCACAGCTCGTGACGCTCGCGTTCGCCTCCGTGCCGGTCGAGGGCCCGGACGAGCGTTGGCTCGACATGTGCGCCGGGCCGGGCGGCAAGGCGGCGCTGCTCGCGGCGCTCGCGGGGGAGCAGGGTGCGCGGCTCGTCGCGAACGAGGTGGCTCCGCACCGTGCACGGCTCGTCGAGGGCGCGCTCGCCGCGGTCCCTGCGGATGCGGTCGAGGACGTCGTCGTGGGCGACGGCCGCCGGTTCGGTGAGGAGCAGCCCGGGGCGTTCGACCGCGTGCTGCTCGACGCGCCGTGCACGGGCCTCGGCGCGCTGCGCCGCCGCCCCGAGTCGCGGTGGCGCCGCGAGCCGTCGGACGTTCCTGCGCTCGCCGCGCTGCAGCGCGAGCTGTTGCGGTCGGCGCTCGGCACGGTCCGCGTCGGGGGCGTCGTCGGCTACGTGACGTGCTCGCCGCACCTCGCAGAGACGCGCGTCGTCGTCGACGACGTCCTGCGGGAGCGCGACGACGTCGAGCGCGTCGACGCGGCGGCGGCCGTGCGCGAGGTGAGCGTCTCGCCGATCGACGTCGGCGACCGGAGCGACGTGCAGCTGTGGCCGCACGTGCACGGGACCGACGCGATGCACCTGACTCTCCTGCGGCGTACACGCTGACCAGGGCGGCCGCGCCCGGGCGGTCGCCGCTAGGCTGACCGCATGGGCATCGCGATCAACCCGAGCATCCTCTCCGCCGACTTCACGAACCTCGAGCGTGACCTCCAGGCGATCGCGACGGCCGACGCCGCGCACGTCGACGTCATGGACAACCACTTCGTGCCGAACCTGACGATCGGCCTGCCCGTCGTCGAGCGCATCGTGCAGGTCAGCCCCGTGCCGGTCGACGTGCACCTCATGATCGAGGACCCCGACCGCTGGGCCCCCGGCTTCGCGGAGGCTGGCGCCGCGTCGGTCACGTTCCACGCGGAGGCCGCCACCGCGCCCGTCCGGCTCGCGCGCGAGCTGCGACGGCTCGGTGCGCGCGCGGCTCTCGCGCTGCGGCCCGCCACGCCCGTCGAGCCGTACCTCGACCTCCTCCCGGAGTTCGACATGGTGCTCGTCATGACGGTCGAGCCCGGTTTCGGCGGCCAGTCGTTCATCGAGGGCACGCTCCCGAAGATCCGCCGTGTGCGCGAGGCGATCCGTTCGTCCGAGCTGTCGCTGCAGCTCCAGATCGACGGCGGCGTGTCCCGGAGCACGATCGAGCGGGCCGCCGAGGCGGGCGCGGACGTGTTCGTCGCCGGTTCCGCGGTGTACGGCGCCGACGACATCCCCGGCGAGATCGAGACCCTCCGGCGCATGGCGTCGGCGCACCAGCACTGACCCGTCCTGCACGTGCGGGCGTGCGGGAACGGACGGTCCGCACACCGAGACGTGCGACACGATGCTGCTCGCACGCCGTCGGATGTGGGATGGTTGAGGTCGAGCACGTGCTCCGGGGTCGGTGAAATTCCGAGCCGGCGGTGATAGTCCGCGAACCTGATCGTCCGTTCCACCCGGAGCGGAGGTGATGGCCGACCTGGTGGAACTCCAGGACCGACGGTCAAAGTCCGGATGAGAGGCGTACGTGTCGCAGCGGCAGCGACCCTCCTCGTCGCGCGCCCCTGCGCGGATCGTGCTGCCGATCCTCACCCCGGAGCTGACCTTCGGGAGCAGCATGAGCACCCTGGACACCGACGCGGGCACAGCGCCGTCTGCCGTGACGCTCGTCGACGCCGCGAACGTCGCCCTGCGCCTCGCCGCGCTCGGACCAGCGCACGGGCCCAACCCTCGCGTCGGTTGCGTCCTGCTCGCGCCGCGCGTGGACGGAGCACCGTCAGACGCCCCCCGCGCGGTCCTCGGGACGGGATACCACCGCGGCTCCGGCACGGCCCACGCCGAGGTCGACGCGATCGCCGCCGCCCGCCGCCGCGGCCACGACACCCGGGGTGCCACCGCGGTCGTCACCCTCGAGCCGTGCAACCACACGGGCCGGACCGGCCCGTGCGCCGAGGCCCTGATCGCCGCGGGCGTCGCCGAGGTCGTCCACCTCGTCCCGGACCCGAACCCGGCCGCCGCCGGGGGAGCAGAGCGCCTGCGTGCCGCTGGCGTCCAGGTCCCCGGGCCGCTCGAGGACGGCGCAGGCCCGGGGCACGACCTGCTGCGGGTCTGGCTGCACGCGGTCACGACCGGGCGCCCCTTCGTGACGCTCAAGACCGCGACGAGCCTCGACGGTCGCGTCGCCGCGATCGACGGCACGAGCCGCTGGATCACCTCGGCGCAGAGCCGCGCGCACGCGCACAGGGTGCGCCGCACCGTCGACGCGATCGCCGTCGGCACGGCGACCGTCCTCGCGGACGACCCGACGCTCACCGCGCGCACGCCCGGCGACGCGGACCCGGACGGGCATCAGCCGGTCAGGGTCGTCGTCGGTCACCGGGACGTGCCGTCGCGTGCCCGGCTGCGCACCGCACCCGGCGGCCCGCTCGTGCACGTGCGGACCCACGACGTGCGCGTCGTACTCGCTGAGCTCGCCGCGCGCGAGGTCCGGCACCTGCTCGTCGAGGGTGGGCCCACGCTCGCGGCCGCGTTCCTGCGCGCTGGCCTCGTCGACGAGGTGCACGCCTACGTCGCTCCCGTCCTGCTCGGCGCAGGTCCGTCCGCTCTCGCCGACCTCGGTGTCACGACGATTGACGCGGCCCTGCGCCTCGAGACGCTCAGCACACAGCCCCTCGGGCCCGACGTCCTCGTCGTCGCCCGCCCCCAGCCCGTCCGCTCCACGCACCCCCAGGAGGCCTGATGTTCACCGGAATCGTCGAGGAGGTCGGCGAGGTCGTCGCCGTCGAGGACCTCGGCACGGACTCGCGGCTCGTCCTGCGCGGCCCCGTCGTCGTCCCCGGCACCGTGCACGGCGCGTCGATCGCGGTCGACGGCGTCTGCCTCACCGTCACGACGACCGACGAGCCCGCCGGGACGTTCGCGGCCGACGTCATGCCCGAGACGCTGCGACTGACGACGCTCGGCGACCTGCGGCCCGGTTCCCGGGTGAACCTGGAGCGCGCCGCCCGCGCCGGCGGGCGCCTCGACGGGCACATCGTCCAGGGTCACGTCGACGGAGTCGGCCACCTCGTCTCCCGCACGCCCGGACCGCGCTGGGACGACCTCGTCCTCGCCGCACCTGCCGACCTCCTGCGGTACGTGGCGACGAAGGGCTCGGTCGCCGTCAACGGCACGTCGCTCACGGTCACGCACGTGTCCGACGAGAGCTTCGGCGTCTCGCTCATCCCCACGACGCTCGAGGCGACCAACCTCGGCGCACTGGAACCCGGGGACCGCGTGAACCTCGAGGTCGACGTGATCGCCAAGTACGTCGAACGACTGCTGGAGGCCCGCTCATGAGGCTCGCTACCGTCGAGGAGGCCCTCCCAGAGCTCGCCGCGGGGCGTCCTGTCCTCGTCGCCGACTCACCGGAACGGGAGAACGAGGCGGACGTCGTCCTCGCGGCGTCGACCGCGACGGCGGAGTGGGTCGCGTGGACGATCCGGCACTCGTCGGGCTACCTCTGCGCACCCATGCCTGCGGCGCGGGCCGACGCGCTCGACCTGCCGCTCATGGTGCCGCACAGCCAGGACCCCAGGCGCACGGCGTACACGGTCACGGTCGACGCTGCGACGGGCGTGACGACCGGGATCTCTGCTGCCGACCGGACCCGGACGCTGCGCGTCCTCGCGGCGCCCGGCTCAGGCGCCGAGGACCTCATCCGCCCGGGCCACGTGCTCCCGCTGCGCGCCGTGCCCGGCGGTGTCCTGCACCGCGCCGGGCACACCGAGGCGGCGGTCGACCTCGTGCGCCTCGCCGGCCTCGGCGAGGTGGGCGCGATCGCGGAGCTCGTGAACGACGACGGCACGATGATGCGCCTGCCCGACGCCGCAGCCCTCGCCGAGAAGGAAGGCCTCGTGCTGCTCACGATCGCCGACCTGATCGCGTGGCGGGCGGCGAACGACCCCGTCCGCGAGGCGCCGGCGCCCGACGGCGATGCCAGCACGCGCGTCGCGCGCACGGCAGAGGCGTCCCTGCCGACGGCGCACGGAGACTTCCGGGTGCTCGGGTTCCGTGACCTGCGCACCGGCGCGGAGCACGTCGCCCTCGTCCCCGCCGCGGCGCCGTCCGCTCCCGCGAGGCGTCCCGTCGTCCGCGTGCACTCCGAGTGCCTCACCGGTGACGCGTTCGGCTCGCTGCGCTGCGACTGCGGCCCGCAGCTCCACGCAGCGATGCGCACCGTCGCCGAGCGCGGGGGCGCCGTCGTCTACCTTCGCGGGCACGAGGGCCGGGGTATCGGACTGCTCGCCAAGATCGGTGCGTACGAGCTGCAGGACGCCGGTCTCGACACCGTCCAGGCGAACCTCGAGCTCGGCTGGCCCGCGGACCGCCGCGAGTACGGAGCCGCCGCCGCGGTCCTCGCCGAGCTCGGCCTCACGGAGATCGACCTGCTGACGAACAACCCGGCGAAGGTCGTCGGCCTGCGCGCCGCCGGCATCACCGTGTCCAGCACGATCCGGCTCGAGGTGGGCCACGGCCCGCACAACCACGACTACCTGGTGACCAAGAAGGTCCACATGGGCCACGTGCTCGACACCATCGAGGTGCCGACCACGATCACGACCACGAACGCGGCGCAGACCGCCGCCGACCATGAGGAGGACGCTCGATGAGCGGAGCAGGAGCACCGACCATCCGGACCGACGGCACGGGCCTGCGCGCGGCGCTGGTCGCGGCGAGCTGGCACACCCAGGTCATGGACGGCCTGATCGCGGGCGCGCGCCGAGCGTTCGCGGAGTGCAACGTCACCGACGTCGTCGAGGTTCGCGTCCCCGGCTCGATGGAGCTCCCGGTGGCCGCCGCGACCGCTGCCTACCAGGGCTACGACGTGATCGTCGCCCTCGGCGTCGTCATCCGCGGCGGGACGCCGCACTTCGACTACGTGTGCCAGGGCGTCACCCAGGGCCTCACCGACGTCTCCGTGCGCAGCCGCGTGCCCGTCGGCTTCGGCGTGCTGACGACCGACGACGAGGCGCAGGCTCTCGACCGCGCCGGACTGCCCGGTTCGAGCGAGGACAAGGGCGCCGAGGCCGTCGAGGCAGCCGTCGCGACCGCCGTCGCGCTGCGCGCGCTGTGACCGGCTGGCGGGACGCGCCACGAGGCGCGTCCCGCCTTCGATAGGCTTGACCCTCGTGAAGACCTTTGAGGACCTGTACGCAGAGCTGACCCGCAAGGCGATCGAGCGACCCGAGGGCTCGGGCACGGTCGCAGAGCTGGACGCCGGGGTCCATGCGATCGGCAAGAAGATCGTCGAGGAGGCCGCAGAGGTCTGGATGGCGGCCGAGCACCAGAGCAAGGCCGAGCTCGCCGAGGAGATCTCGCAGCTCATGTACCACGCGCAGGTGCTCATGATCGCCAGGGGGCTCACGCTCGAGGACGTCTACTCCTACCTCTAGGCGGCCCCGCGTCCCCGCCGCCACCAGCGCCCGCCCCGCGGGCTCCCATCCGAAGGAACTGCCCTCGTGCTCCGTATCGCCGTCCCCAACAAGGGATCCCTGTCCGAGCCCGCCACCGACATGCTCCGCGAGGCTGGCTACCGTCAGCGCCGCGACTCCCGCGAGCTCGTGCTCGCCGACCCCGAGAACGACGTCGAGTTCTTCTTCCTGCGCCCGCGCGACGTCGCGGTCTACGTGGGTTCCGGGACCGTCGACGTCGGCATCACGGGCCGTGACCTCCTGCTCGACTCCGGCGCTCAGGCCGACGAGCACCTCGCTCTCGGTTTCGCCGGCTCGACGTTCCGCTTCGCCGCGCCCGCGGGCACCGCGTCCTCCCTGGAGGACATCGCGGGCAAGCGCATCGCGACGTCGTACAACGTCCTCGTCGCGAGCTACCTCGCGGAGAAGGGCGTCGAGCCTGCCGGCATCGTGCACCTCGACGGCGCGGTCGAGAGCTCGGTCAAGCTCGGCGTCGCCGACCTGATCGCCGATGTCGTCGAGACGGGCACGACGTTGCGCGCGGCCGGCCTCGAGGTCTTCGGAGAGCCGATCCTGCGCTCCGAGGCGGTGCTCATCAAGCGCCACGGGGTCGACGCCGCGGGCGTCGACACGTTGACCCGTCGCCTCCAGGGTGTCCTGACGGCCCGCGAGTACGTCCTCATGGACTACGACATCCCGCTCGCGCTCGTCGACGCCGCGGTGGCGATCACGCCGGGCCTCGAGTCGCCGACGGTCTCGCCGCTGCACGACCGCGAGTGGGCCGCCGTCCGCGCGATGGTCCCGCGCAAGCACACCAACCGCGTCATGGACGACCTGTACGACACGGGCGCCCGCGCGATCATCGTCACGTCGATCCACGCGTCGCGCCTGTGACGAACGAGCCCGCGGCGACGTCGCCCTACGCCCCCTTCCGCCCGCGCATGACGCGAATCGTCGGGAGGGCGATCGCCGCGGTGCTCGTGCTCGGGGGCATCGCGCTGCTGTACGCATCGCCAGGCGCCCAGGGGCCCTGGTACGACCCGCTGAACACGGCTGCCATGGTCGCGCTCGTCGCGCTGTCCGTCCTCCTCGTGCTGCGGCACGCGACGGTGTTCGCGCTCGTCGACCCGCAGGGGATCCGGGTCCGGAACCTCGTGCGTACCACGACGCTCAGCTGGGACCGGATCGAGGGCGTGCGTTTCGGGGCGGGGGAGCCGTGGGTCACGCTCGACCTCGTGGACGGCCGCACCCTCGCCGTGATGGCGATCCAGTCGGCTGACGGCGCATACGCCCACCGCGAGTCTCAGCGTCTTGCCGCGCTCGTGATCGCGGGAGGCGGGGGAGTCCGCTGACACGGCACTCCTGAGCGGGCCCGACCGGGCGGTCGCAGCAACGGGGTGCAGGCCGCGACAGCGACGGGGCGCACCGCGACAGCGACCGGGCGCACAGAGAGCACGAGGGCGGGGGCCAGGCACATCGTGCCCGGCCCCCGCCCTCGTGCTTCTCTGCTAGGCGTCAGCCGCGGGTGCGCGGCTTGCGCGGCCCGTCGAAGCTGCGGTCGTCGCGACGAGCGGAGTCACGGTAGCCACCCTCACGACGCCCGGCCGGCGCCGCGTCGCGGCGGCTGCTCCAGCCAGAGTCCCGACCCGAGTCGCGGCGGGCGCTCGGCGCACCGTCGTAGCTGCGCTCGTGCGAACGCTCGGGGCGCGGTCCACGGCCACCGGGGCCCTGGTCGATCGTGATGCGCAGCATGCGGCCGCCGACGCGGGCACGCGAGATGCGGTCGATCGTGCTGGCGTCGAGCGGCGTGATGATGTCGACGAGGGAGAAGCTCGGGAAGATGTCGATCTTGCCGAGGTCCTTGCCCTCGAGCCCACCCTCGTTCGTCAGCGCACCGACGATGCCGCCGGGCTGCACGCCGTGGTTGAAACCGACCGCGAGGCGGTAGCGCGTGCCCTGCGCGTCGCGCGGGCCGTGCTCACGACGCGGACGACGCTCACCGTCACGCTGGTCGCGACGGCCGCCCTCGTCGTCGAAACGACCCGGACGGCGAGCACCGCGCTCGGCGAGGCGCTTCGCCTCGGCGCGCTCCTCCTCGGCCGCGACCTGCTCCGCGTGGGCGCGGGGGCCGTCGTCGCCGACGTGCAGGGCGAGCATGACTGCGGCGAGCTCGGCGGCGTCGACGACGCCCTCGTTGCTCGCGAGGAACTCGTTGACGAGACCGCGGTAGAGGTCGAGGCGACCGGACTCGCGGCGCTCGGCGATCTGACCGAGAAGCTTGCGAGCGCCGTGCGCGGAGACGTCGGCCGGCGTCGGGACCTCGGTCAGCGTGAGCTGCGTGCGGATCGTGCGCTCGATGAACTTCAGGCGGTTGCGCTCCGACGGCGTGACGAAGCTGATCGCCTTGCCCGTGCGGCCGGCGCGGCCCGTACGGCCGATGCGGTGCACGTACGCCTCGGGCTCGCCCGGGAGGTCGAAGTTGACGACGAGACCGATGCGGTCGACGTCGAGGCCGCGGGCCGCGACGTCCGTCGCGACGAGCACGTCGAGAGCGCCGGAACGGAGGCGCTCGACGATCTTCTCGCGCTCCTTCTGCGCGACGTCACCCGAGATGGTCGCGGCGGAGATGCCACGCTCGACGAGAGCCGAGCCGACCTCCTCGGCCGCGCCGCGGGTGCGGCAGAAGACGATCGCCGCGTCGGCGTCGGACGTCGCGAGGATGCGCGTGAGCGCACCCGTCTTGTGCCGGAACGGCACGACGGCGTAGCTCTGCTCGACGGACGTGACCGTCGAGGACTGGCGGGCGACGGTGATCTCGACGGGCGACGTGAGGTGCTCGGTCGCGACGCGGCGGATCTGCGGGGGCATCGTCGCCGAGAAGAGCGCGACCTGGCGCTCGGCCGGCGCCTGCGCGAAGACCTTGTCGACGTCCTCGGCGAAGCCCATGCGGAGCATCTCGTCGGCCTCGTCGAGGACGAGGAAGCGCACGTCGGCCATCTTGAGCGCGCCGCGCTCCATGTGGTCGATCACGCGGCCGGGTGTGCCGACGACGATCTGGGCACCGCGCTCGAGCGCGCGCTGCTGCGGGACGTAGGGGGCGCCGCCGTAGACCGGGACGACCTCGATGTGGGGGAGGTGCGACGCGAACGAACGCACGGCGTCGGCCACCTGCATGGCGAGCTCACGCGTCGGGGCGAGCACGAGGGCCTGCGTGGCGCGGAGCGTCGGGTCGATGCTCGCGAGCATCGGGAGGCCGAACGCGGCCGTCTTGCCGGTGCCGGTCTGGGCGACGCCCGTGATGTCGCGACCGGAGAGGAGTGCGGGGATCGCCTGCACCTGGATCGCGGAGGGGGTCGTGAAGCCGAGGTCGCGGACGGCGGCCATGAGGGGCTCGGGGAGACCGAGCTCGTCGAAGCGGGGGGAGTCGGTGACGGCCGTCTCGAGAACGGCGTCGGAGGTGTTGCGGGCGCGCGAGGGCGCGCTGATGTCAGAAGACGTCATGCGTGGGGGAACCCAGTTTCTTGAGGTTGTTCGGAGCCGGTGCACGGGACTTCTTGACCCGTACGGTCGCAATCCCGAAAACCCCAGCCCGACCGGGCCACAAGAATCGATCTCTGTCTCGAGATCACACGCGGGACGCGCGACACACTCCAAGGTGACTCCACGAGCATACCGTCCGGACGCGCCCCTGTCCGGGAGCGAGGCCGGTGAGGTGCGCCACGTGCTAGGCCTCGGCGGCTGCGACGCGCCTGCGCGCCCGGTCGTCCCGCCGCCGGCGCAGCCGCCGGACGAGGAGCGCCACGACGGTGACGGCGCCGATCGCGGCCAGCACAGGGACGACGACGGCGGCGATCGTGAGGGCGACCGCGCCGGCGTCCTCGGCTGCGGACAGGACGGGGGCGGCGAGACCCGCCGTCATCGTGTTGGCGACGGGCCGCACGGCGGCCTTGAGCAGGTGCACGACGAGCGCGACGCCCACGCCGACAGCGACCGGCACCCACGCGTTGTCCGCGAAGAACGCGGACGGGTCGTCCACCTGGAGGGTCTGCGACGTCGTGCCCGCTGCGAAGACCATCCCGCCCGAGGCCGGGCGCACCGCGGTCTGCAGGACGTCGTTGATCGAGTCGACCGCAGGCACCTTGTCGGCGACCATCTCGACCACGAGGAGCACAGCGACGACGACGAGGAGCCGCTCGTCCGTGAGCCACGCCCACGCGTCCGGAAGTGTCACGAGGTCCGTGAACCGGGCGAGCAGCCCGATGCCCAGCAGCGGGAGATAGGCGTTGAGCCCCGCAGCGGCGGCGAGGCTCGTGCCGGTGAGCACCTCGATCATGCGCGGACCTCCCTGTCGGACGTGTGTGCGTGACCAGGGCACGCCCCCATAGGATGGCAGGCGTCGCGGCGCGTGACGAGCGCTGCGCCGCCCGGTGGAGACGCCCCGGGGCGAGCACGGGGGAGGCAACGTGTCCACGAGCACGAACGTCTCCCGGCCACGCCCCGACGCGTCGATGGTGCTCCTCGACGAGGTCATGCGCCGCCCCCTCGATCCTGGGTACGCCGAGGCCGCTGCTCGGCGCGCCGCCGGCACCGCGCCCCGGAGGGGACCCGTCCGCCTCGGCCTCCTGCTCGTGGCCGCCGTCGTGCTCGGTGGCGGCACCGCTGCCGCGGCCGAGGCGCTGCGCACCCCCGGTGACGGCGTCCTCTCGTCGACCGCGATCCTCGAGGACCAGATCGTCGAGCGCCGCGCGGCCGTCGACGCCCTCGTCGATGCCGTCCAGCAGACCACCGCCGAGATCGAGTCGTTGCAGAGCGACGCGCTGGGGGAGCAGTACCCCGTGCTCCTCGAGGCGGCCCTGCGCGACGGAGCCGCCGCCGGCACGACCGCCGTCACGGGGCCCGGGCTCGTCATCAAGCTGAACGACGCCGTCCCGCTCCTCGGCGAGACGGACGACGCCGCACGCGTCCAGGACTACGACATCCAGGTCGTCGTCAACGCGCTCTGGGCCTCAGGCGCGGAGGCGGTCGCGGTCAACGGTCACCGCCTGACGAGCACGAGCGCGATCCGCAGCGCGGGCGAGGCGATCCTGGTCGACCTGATCGGTCTGTCCCACCCGTACACGATCGAGGCCGTCGGCGACCCGAAGACCCTACCTGCCTACTTCGCCCGTTCGCTCGGCCAGGAGCACATGATCGTGCTCGGTTCGCGGTACGGGATCACGTCGTCCGTGTCGCAGGAGGACGAGGTCACGCTGCGAGCCGGGCGAACCCCGGACCTCCTCAACGCGCGCCGCGGCGCTTCTGCCGACGGCGACAGCGGTGAGGTCACGCTCACCGAGGACACACGCACCGCCATGAGCACCGGGGGAGTCCCTCGGTGAGCCCGACGAAGGAGCCCAACTCGTGATCGCTGTCATCGGCCTGCTGATCGGTGCCCTGCTGGGAGTGTTCTTCCAGCCTGACGTACCGGTCGCGCTGCAGCCGTACCTCCCGATCGCCGTCGTCGCGGCGCTCGACGCCATCTTCGGTGGCCTGCGCGCACTGCTCGACGGCATCTTCGACGACAAGGTCTTCGTGGTCTCGTTCCTGTCGAACGTCGTCGTCGCGGCACTCATCGTCTTCCTCGGCGACCAGCTCGGTGTCGGGAACCAGCTGTCGACGGGGGTCGTCGTCGTCCTGGGCATCCGGATCTTCTCGAACGCGGCCGCGATCCGCCGCCACCTGTTCAAGGCATGACCGCGCCCGAGAGGCCCGGGGACGGGTCCAGCCCCGAGGAGGCCGCCACCGTGCAGCCCGACCGCGCCCAGGACCAGCAGGGCGACGTCGCCAAGGCGGCCGCCGAGCCCCTGTCGGCCGACGCGGCGGGCCCGGACATGGAGCAGCACGCACCGGACGGGCACGTCGCGCCCGTCAGCACACCGGCAGCGCCCGCAGCACCTCCGGCGCCGGGGCACGGACGCCACGAGGCAGCCCCGCCGGCACCGCCGTCGGCCTGGCAGACCCTCGGGAGGGCGCTGCGCCCGCGCCTCACCATCTCGCAGCTCGTCGCGGCACTGCTCTGCGGGCTGCTCGGCTTCGCTCTCGCCGTCCAGCTCACGGCCGACGAGCGCAGCTCTCTCGCGGGCCTGCGGCAGAACGAGCTCGTCCGCATCCTCGACGAGGTCACGCGGCGCGGCGAGGACCTCGAGCAGCAGGCGCAGACGCTGCGCGGACAGCTCGCCGAGCTCCGCAGCAGCACCGACGACCGCGCCGCGGCCGTCGAGGTCGCGCTCGAGCGCGCGGAGGTGCAGGGCATCCTCTCGGGCCGCCTGCCGGCGGAGGGCCCGGGGATCATCGTGCGGATCGACGAGGGTGACACCGTCCTGCCGGCGACGACGATGCTGTCCGTCCTGCAGGAGCTGCGCAACGCGGGCGCCGAGGTGATCGAGCTCAACGGCGTCCGCATCGTCGCGTCCTCGGCGTTCACGGACACCCCGCAGGGGCTCGTGCTGGACGGCACGCTCCTGACGTCCCCGTACGTCTGGAACGTCATCGGATCCGCCGACACGCTCACGCCCGCGCTCGAGATCCCCGGCGGTGCGATGGCGTCCGTGCGCAACGCGGGCGGCCGGGGAACCGTCACCGCGGACGGCGAGGTGCGGATCGACGCGGTGCGCGAGCCTCCGGCCCAGCGATTCGCGACGCCGGTGACGCCTCCCTCGTGACGGTCCCGACGCCGGTCCGGGCGCTACCGCTATGGCTCCACGCCGGATCATGCATAAAGTGGAGGTGCAGGTCGACCGATGTGTGAGTGGCTGCGCACGTGCGCAGCCAAGGCCGAGGAGGGTGCATGACTGACGGTACGCACGAACAGGTTCCCGGCGGCTCGGTCGAGCCCCCGTCGGGGATCGAGGCGACCGTCGTCTTCGGCGCCGTGCCACGCGAGGGCGCCCCCGTGGGCGTCCCGAGCGACGCCGTCGCTGGGCTGGGCACCGAGGACAAGGCGGCCATCGCCGCGCTTCCCGCTGACTGTGCTCTTCTCATCGTCCAGCGCGGGCCCGGCGCCGGTGCCCGGTTCCTGCTGGACGCCGACCGCATCCTCGTCGGCCGGTCCGAGCGGTCGGACATCTTCCTCGACGACGTCACCGTCTCCCGCAAGCACGCGTCCTTCGAGCGCGCCGGCGGCGAGTTCTCGGTCCGCGACTCGGGCTCCCTCAACGGCACCTACGTCAACCGGGAGCGGGTCGACGCCGCAGTGCTCCGTGCGGGCGACGAGGTCCAGATCGGCAAGTTCCGCATGGTCTTCTTCCCGAGCCAGCGCGCTGCGGGAAGCGGCCAGTGAGCCCGGCCCACCCGCAGGCGACGCCCGCCGAGGACGGCGCAGGCTCGACCCTCCCGCAGCTCGTCGAGACCTGGCCTGCTGGTGTCTCGACGCGTGCGTCGATGCGGATCTCGGACGTGCTCGCGGCGCTGCGGCCCGAGTTCCCTGCACTGACGAGCTCGAAGCTCCGCTTCCTCGAGGACCAGGGGCTCGTGGAGCCGGTGCGGACGCCCGCCGGCTACCGTCAGTACTCGCCCGCGCACGTCGAGCGGCTGCGCTTCGTGCTGGGCCAGCAGCGCGACCACTACCTGCCTCTCAAGGTGATCAAGGACCGCCTCGCCGAGATGGATGCAGGGCTCTACGAGCCCGCTCCCGTCTCGCCGCGCCTTGCCGCCTCGGACGGCGAGCGAGCAGACCTGCGCCCTGCGGACCGTCTGACGGCGGCGACGCTCGCCGCGGAGGCTGGCGTCGAGGTCAGCCTCGTCGAGGAGCTCCTGGAGGCCGGGATCATCCGCGCGGACGCACGCGGGAGGTTCGACTCGTGGGCGCAGCAGATCGTCGTGCACGCGGCCGCCCTGCACCAGCACGGCATCGGGGCTCGGCACCTGCGCGCGCTGCGCTCTGCGGCGGACCGGGAGCTCGCTCTCGCGGAGCAGGTCGTGGCGCCGGTGCGAGCGCAGGGCACGCCGTCGGCGCGCGCGCGTGCTGACGCGACCGCGGTCGAGCTGGGGGAGTCGTTCATCCAGCTTCACGCAGCGCTCCTGCGGCAGGCGCTCTCGGAGCACGACTGAGCAGGCACAGGCGCTGCGGCGACGCCGCAGAGGGCGAACCCTCAACCTCAAGTTGAACGTGAGACACGTCTCGCGACACGCCGGGAGCGCTTGACGCCGTGGTCGTTGACGCTGTCAGAGGTGGCCCGTAGCGTAGCCATCAGAGACAGGGCCGAAGCGGCCGTGCAGGTCAAACAGGAGGCTGGCGTGAGCACCACGAGCGAGACCGGCGAGCAGCCGGCGGCGCGGGCAGCAGCCGCCTCCCAGGGGCTGCTCTTCGGCGATGATCTCACGGAGCAGGACGCAGCCACGGGCTACCGCGGCCCCACGGCGTGCCGCGCCGCGGGCATCACGTACCGCCAGCTCGACTACTGGGCACGTACCGGTCTCGTCGAGCCGACCGTCCGCCCCGCGAACGGCTCCGGGACGCACCGTCTCTACAGCTTCCGCGACATCCTCGTGCTCAAGGTGGTCAAGCGCCTCCTCGACACGGGCGTCTCGCTCCAGCAGATCCGCACGGCGGTCTCGCACCTGCGTGAGCGCGGTGTCGACGACCTCGCCCAGATCACGCTCATGAGCGACGGTGCGAGCGTCTACGAGTGCACGAGCGCGGACGAGGTGATCGACCTGGTCCAGGGCGGCCAGGGCGTGTTCGGCATCGCTGTCGGGCGCGTGTGGCGCGAGGTCGAGGGGTCCCTCGCCGAGCTCCCGACCGAACGTCTGGGCGACGAGGAGTCGGCCAGCACCCCGACGGACGAGCTCGCCGCTCGCCGTCGCGCACGTTCCGCTGGATGATCTAGCCGGGAGGCCAGCATGGCCGAGACAACCGACCCCGCAGACGTCGCTGCGGCCGAGCTGGCTGCGCACCCCGAGTTCGCCGAGGTGCCCGTCATCGAGGCTGACGAGACAGTGCCGCCTCGCCCCGAGGAGGAGATCGCGGACGTCGTCCGGGCCGACCCCGATCGCCGAGAGGCGCGCTGAGACCTCTTCGAGCTGGTCCGGCGACCGAGAGCCGACTTCCGCCCGTGAGGAGCCGCGGACGATCCCTGTCGCGCACGACAGGGGAGCGGGCTTCTAGGGGAGCACGCGCGTCACATCAGAGGCCGCAGGGGAGCGAGCACCCGCTCGCTGATCCGCGCGACGCGCCCGCGCTCCTCCCACTCCTCAGCCGTGAGCTCGCGGCAGTTGCTCAGGTCCGACTCGAAGACCCGCTCCATCTGCG
Source organism: Flavimobilis soli (assembly GCF_002564025.1). Classification (NCBI taxonomy): domain Bacteria; kingdom Bacillati; phylum Actinomycetota; class Actinomycetes; order Micrococcales; family Jonesiaceae; genus Flavimobilis; species Flavimobilis soli. The sequence continues at coordinate 312,988 of NZ_PDJH01000001.1, read as the reverse complement.
CAGCGAGCCCCTCGTCGTAGATCTCCATGTTGATCTCGTAGTTGCCCGAGAGGCTGAGACGGTCGATGTTGGCCGTGCCGATCGTGGTCCACACGCCGTCGATCGTCGCGGTCTTCGCGTGCACCATCGCGTCCTGGAACAGCCAGATGGTCACACCGCCCGCGAGCAGGCTCGAGTAGAACCCGCGTGACAGCCAGTCGGTGACGACGTGGTTCGAGTTCTCCGGGACGATGACCCGCACATCGACGCCCCGGCGCGCCGCCGCGAGGAGCGCGTCGAGGATCTCGTGGTCCGGGATGAAGTACGCCTGCGTGATGTAGATGTGGCTCTGCGCCCGGTCGATCGCCTGCAGGTAGATGCCGCGGATCGGGAAGAGCAGGTGCCCCGGCGCGTTGCGGGCGGGGCGGATGTGCGGCTCCCAAAGATCCGAGCCCGGGTCCGGCAGCACCGGAAGGTGCGAGCGGCGCGTGCTGTTCCAGAAGTCCACGAACGCGTTGCGCAGATCCCACACGGCGGGGCCCTCGAGACGCAGGTGGGTGTCGCGCCAGTCCGTCGCGTAGAGCGAGCCGATGTTGTAGCCGCCGACGAACCCGATCTCGTCATCGACGACCAGGATCTTGCGGTGGTCGCGGCCGGAGTGGCGCACGTTGAGCGTGAGGAGGCCGGGCCGGAACGCGGGGTAGCGAAGCACGTGGACGCGCTCGGGGAACTGGAGGAACTCACGCGGCACGACGAGGTTGGCGAAACCGTCGAAGATCACGTAGACGCTGACCCCGCGGTCGGCTGCCTCGATGAGCGCGTCCTTGAACTCCGCACCGATCGCATCACCCTTCCAGATGTACGACTCGAGCATGATCGTGTGCTGCGCGCCGCGGATGGCCGCGAGCATGTCCGCGTACAGATCCTCGCCATACGTGAAGAGTCGCGTGCGCGTGCCGGCGACCTCGCCGTCGAGCGGTGGCAGATGAGGGAACTTCACCTCTGTCGTGTCGCGCCGGTACTTCTTGACTGCGTCCGTGACGATGAGCGCGGCGGCGACGGCGAAGGGGGCGGCGACGGTGAGCGCGCCTGCTCGTACGACGGCGCGGGGGAGTCGGGGGCGGGGCACGCTGCAAACATAACCGCATTGCCCCGACCGCGACATCCAGGATCCTGTCAGTCGAGGACCGCTGTCGCCTCGATCTCGACGAGCATGTGCGGCTCGAAGAGCGCCGCGACACCGATGAGCGACGCCGGGGGCAGCGGATCGGGGATCGCCAGCTCGCCGCGGACACGAGCGACGCCGTCGAGAAGCTCGGGCAGCCGCTCCGAGCCGGTCCATCCGGTCACGTAGAACGTGAGGCGAACGACGTCGCCGAACGTGGCGCCCGCAGCGGCGAGGGCCTGCCCGACGTTGCGCAGCGCCTCGGCGACCTGGTCGGCGAACGAGCCGGGCGCATCCGGCGAGCCGGCGCCCACCTGTCCGGCGACGTGCACCTGGCGCGCGCCCGTGCCGACAGCCACGTGCCGGTAGGGGACCGCGAGCTCGAGGCCTGCGGGGTCGATCATCTGGACTGCCATGTGTCCTCCTGGGAAGCGAGTAGATATCCAAGTGATATCTGGTGTCCGGAGGGCACTTCAACGAGACTAGGTTTCATGAAGGAAACCACGCAGACACAGCCGGGCCCGCTGCGCGTCAGTGCGTCGCACCGCGAGCTGCTCGATCAGGTCCTGGACAAGTGGTCCTTGCTCGTCATGGAGGAGCTCTGCGACCGTCCGTCGCGCTTCAACGAGCTGCGCAGCGCGATACCCGCAGTGACCGCCAAGTCGCTGTCCGCGACGCTGCGACGCCTCGAGCGGAACGGCATGGTGGAACGGATCGTCGGTGACAGGCGCCCCGTGAGCGTCACATACAGGATCACGCCGCTCGGCAAGACGATGCGGGAGCCTGTCGAAGCGCTGCTCGCATGGACGACGACCCACCTTCCTGCGGTCGAGGCGGCGAGAACGGCGTATGACGAGCGGGCGGACGGAGGGGGGCACGCAGTCCAATCCCGACCGCCGGATTGACATAATGTACCTTATCGGTAACTAGGGAAGTGCTGACTCGAGGCTCTGACGGCCCGCAACCGCCACCTGCGGGACACGACCCCCTGCGCGGCGATCGCTCGTCACGTCGCCAGCACGCGAGGCGGCGCCCGCGACCGTCGTGCAGTCGGGTGCCGCGTTGCAGACGCCCGTCGCCGCGGCGCCGCACGCCTCGACGACGCCGCCCGCTAGGCTCACGACCCGTGACTACCATCGAGGTCGTCGACCCGAGCTCTCCAGTCGCCGCTCAGATCGTGCGCGCCTACATGGCCGACGTCGCGTCTCGTTACTACGGACGACCTGCGACGACCGCAGAGATCGACAAGGCGCTGCTGGACGAACCGTTCGACGACCTGGCCGGCCCGTCGGGCGTCCTGCTCGTGGCCCTGCGCGACGGCGAGCCCGTCGCATGCGCGGGCGCGCGGTTCGTCGACGACACGGCCGAGCTCACCAAGGTGTTCACCACCGCGTCTGCACGAGGCTCGGGGTTGGCGAGGCGGCTCGTGGCCACGCTCGAACAGATGTTCGCCGAGCGCGGGCTGCGGACCGTGCGTCTCGACACGCGCAGCGACCTCGTCGAGGCGTGCGCGCTCTACGAGAGCATCGGCTATCGCCGCGTCGAGCCGTTCAACGACGAGCCATACTCCGACCGCTGGTATGCGAAGCGGCTGACGCACTGATCCCACATCCCGGCAACACCCGGGCGCGTGCTGTCCAGTGCACGGCCAGCTCGCGTACCGGCCGCGCTCCATGCGCCAGCGGGCTCGCGTACCGGCCGCGCCTGGCGCGACGCCCTCACGCGGACCCCGGGGCCGGTGATCAGGTCAGGCGCCGACGTACTCCGCGAGGTGCTGCCCCGTGAGGGTCGACCGGTCGGTGACGAGGTCAGCCGGCGTGCCCTGGAACACGATGCGGCCACCCTCGTGGCCAGCGCCCGGACCGAGGTCGATGATCCAGTCGGCGTGCGCCATGACAGCCTGGTGGTGCTCGATCACGATCACCGACTTGCCGGCGTCGACGAGGCGGTCGAGCAGGCCGAGCAGGTTCTCGACGTCGGCGAGGTGCAGGCCTGTCGTCGGCTCGTCGAGGATGTAGACGCCGCCCTTCTCCCCCATGTGCGTCGCGAGCTTGAGGCGCTGACGCTCACCTCCGGAGAGCGTCGTGAGCGGCTGACCGAGACTGACATAACCGAGGCCGACGTCGACGAGACGCTCAAGGATCTTGTGCGCTGCCGGGACACGCGACTCCCCCTCCGCGAAGAACGTCACCGCCCGCTCCGCGGGCAACGCGAGCACCTCGGAGATGTCGAGACCGCCCAGCCGGTACTCCAGGACCCCAGGTTGGAACCGCTTGCCCTCGCACGCGTCGCATGTGCTCGAGACACCCGACATCATGCCGAGGTCCGTGTAGATGACGCCGGCGCCGTTGCACGCCGGGCACGCACCCTCGGAGTTGGCGCTGAACAGCGCGGGCTTCACGCCGTTCGCCTTCGCGAACGCCTTGCGGATCGGCTCGAGCAGTCCGGTGTAGGTCGCAGGGTTGCTGCGCCGCGACCCCTTGATCGCGCTCTGGTCCACCGACACGACGCCCGCGTCCCTCGGCATCGACGTGTGCACGAGAGAGCTCTTTCCCGAGCCGGCGACACCCGTGATCACCGTGAGCACCCCCAGCGGGATGTCGACATCGACGTCGACGAGGTTGTTGGCGTTCGCTCCGCGGATCTCGAGACTCCCGGACGGCGAGCGCAGCGCGTCCTTGAGGCGCGCCCGGTCGTCGAGGTGCCGTCCGGTGAGCGTGCCGCTCCCCCGCAGACCCTCGACCGTGCCCTCGAAACAGATCTCGCCACCCTTGGTGCCGGCACCGGGTCCGAGGTCGACGACGTGGTCGGCGATCGCGATGACCTCCGGCTTGTGCTCGACGACGAGGACGGTGTTGCCCTTGTCGCGCAGACGCAGGAGCAGCTGGTTCATCCGTGCGATGTCGTGCGGGTGCAGACCGATGCTGGGCTCGTCGAAGACGTACGTGACGTCGGTGAGCGCCGAGCCGAGATGGCGGATCAGCTTCGTCCGCTGCGCCTCACCACCGGAGAGGGACCCGGACGGCCGGTCGAGGGACAGGTAGCCGAGCCCGATCTCGACGAAGTGCCCGAGCGTGTCGCGCAGCGCCGTGAGCAGCGGAGCGACCGCGGGCTCGTCGAGATCAGCGACCCACTCGGCGAGGTCGCTGATCTGCATCGCGCACAGGTCGGCGATGTTCTTGCCGGCGATGCGTGAGGAGCGCGCCTCCGGGCTGATCCTCGTCCCCTCGCACTCCGGGCAGACCGTGAACGTCACCGCGCGGTCCACGAACGCGCGGATGTGCGGCTGCATCGCCTCGCGATCCTTGGAGAGGAAGGACTTCTGGATCTTCGGGACGAGCCCCTCGAACGTCACGTTGATGCCGTCGACCTTGATCTTGGTCGGCTCCTTGTAGAGCAGGTCGTGCAGCTCGCGCTTCGTGAAGTCGCGGATCGGCTTGTCGGGGTCGAAGAAGCCCGAGGCGCGATAGATCCGCCCGTACCAGCCGTCCATCGAGTAGCCCGGGATGGTCAGCGCGCCTTCGCTCAAGGAGAGACCGTCGTCGTACAGCGCGCTCAGGTCGAAGTCGTTGACCTTTCCCATGCCCTCGCACCGGGGGCACATGCCGCCGAGCTGGTCGAACGTGGCCTTCTCGGCCTTCGTCCGCCCACCGCGCTCGACCGTGATGGCGCCGCTCGCGTGCACCGACGGCACGTTGAACGAGTAGGCGTTCGGCGGACCGATGTGCGGGTCGCCCAGCCGGCTGAACAGGATGCGCAGCATCGCATTGACGTCGGTGACCGTGCCGACGGTCGAACGAGGGTTCGCACCCAGCCGCTCCTGGTCGACGATGATCGCGGTCGTGAGGCCCTCGAGGACGTCGACCTCGGGGCGCCCCACGGTCGGCATGAACCCCTGGAGGAAGGCGCTGTACGTCTCGTTGATCATGCGCTGCGACTCCGCAGCGATCGTCGCGAAGACGAGCGAGCTCTTGCCCGAGCCGGAGACGCCCGTGAACACGGTCAGTCGACGTTTCGGGATCTCGAGGCTGACGTCCTTCAGGTTGTTCTCGCGCGCGCCCCGCACGCGGATCACGTCGTGCGCGTCGGCGGCGTGCACGGCGAGGGCGCCTGCAGCGCCCGGCTCAGGGTTGGCCATCGTCTCTCCTGTGTCCGGTCGACCTCTGCGCGGCCACGACGCCGCACCTGGTCATCATGCCTCGCCCGACAGACACGGGTGTGGTCAGGCCCACGCCGTGGCGAGCGCCCAGGCGCGTGCAGGCGGGCCTCCCGCCCGTGTAACCTTCCGGGTGGCGCATCGCCATTTGCACGGCAGGATGGTTGTCAAACGGACCGCTCGTCCCGGCGAGCCGGTAGCTGCAGTTCACCAGACCTTCACCGCCGACCTCCCGATCGACGGAACAAATCAGCGCCCGTAGAACGTTCCACCTGCAGACCCTGCACACGCAACGGCTGCACACAGCCCTCTGGAGGACACCATGGCCGACCGGTCACTGCGCGGAATGAGCATCGGCTCGAAGAGCATGGAGACTGACGAGGGGGTCGACTTCGCGCCTCGCTTCCAGGCTCACTACGACTGCCCGAACGGGCACACGATCATCCTCCCGTTCTCGACCGAGGCCGAGGTCCCGGTCGAGTGGGAGTGCCGCTGCGGCGAGCTCGCGCTCCTGCGCGACGCCGACCGTCCCGAGCCCAAGGCGACCAAGCCTGTCCGTACGCACTGGGACATGCTGCTCGAGCGCCGCACGATCAAGGAGCTCGAGGAGCTGCTCGATGAGCGCCTCGGCCTCCTGCGCGCCGGGAAGCTCCGCCGCAGCGCCTGACGCACCGCGGCACGCATGAACGGGTCGGCCCCCAGAGAGGGGGCCGACCCGTTCGTCGTGTCTGGACCGGCGCGCACGCCGCCGCACCTCAGCGGCGCGAGAACATCCCCGCGACCTGGCGTCCGCGGCGCTGGAAGCCCCACAGCGTGACCTTGCCGAGCGCCTCGACGATGATCGAGCGGCTCATCTTCGACACTCCCGCCTCACGCTCGACGAACGTGATCGGGACCTCGCCGACCGCTCCCCCGGCGTCGATCACGCGCATCGTCATGTCGACCTGGAAGCAGTAGCCGTGCGACGCGACCGAGCTCAGGTCCAACCGCGCGAGCATCGGCGCGCGGAACGCGCGGAACCCGCCCGTCGCGTCACCGACGCCCAGGCCGAGCATGATCCGCGTGTACAGGTTCGCGCCGCGCGAGAGGACCTCGCGGTGCAACGGCCAGTTGACGACCTTGCCGCCAGGCACCCACCGTGCACCGATCACGAGGTCGACGTGCGGCTCGGCCTCGAGCCGCGCGAGCAGCGCCGGCAGCTCCTCAGGCCGGTGGGAACCGTCCGCGTCCATCTCGCACACGACGTCGTACCCCCGCGCGAGAGCCCAGCGGAAGCCGGCGATGTACGCCGATCCGAGGCCCTGCTTGCCCGTGCGGTGCATCACGTGGACGGCAGGGTCCGCGGCGGCCATCTTCTCGGCGAGGTCGCCGGTGCCGTCAGGGCTGCCGTCGTCGACGACGAGCACGTCGGCGTCGGGGACGGCGCGGCGCAAGCGCTCGAGCGTGCCCGGGAGCGTGAGCGACTCGTCATAGGTCGGCACCACGACCACCGTGCCGCGGCCTGCCGTCCCCTGGCCAGCGTCCGTCATGACTTCCTCCTGCTCCTGCGCGCGCTCACCGCGACGATCATCCCCGCCACCGTAGTGGCTGACGCGACCGCGGCAGCCACCTGTGCGGGCAGCGTGCCCAGGCGTGTCGCAGGCGTGAGGGTGGTGCGCAGCGGCACGGACGCGACGAGCTGGGCCGGCTCGAAGAGGCCGGTGCGCTGCTGCACCCGGCCGGTCGCGTCGATCACGCCGCTCACGCCGACCGTCGAGATCTGGATCGTCGCGCGGCCGGACTCGATCGCGCGGATGCGCGACATCGCCAGCTGCTGCGTGGACTCGGCGCTGTAGCCGAAGTTCGAGTTGTTCGTCTGGACGAGGAGGATCTCGGCGCCGCCGGCGACCGCCGACCGCACGATGTCGTCGTACGCGACCTCGAAGCAGATGACGTCCCCGAGAACGACGGTCCGGCCGAGGCGCGGCGACTCGAGGGCGATCGTCCCGATCTCCTCGCCCGGCAGCATGTCGGTCGTCACGAGGTCCGTCATGTCGGAGAACCGGCTGAAGAACGAGCGCATCGGGATGTACTCGCCGAAGGGGGCTGGCCGCTGCTTCGCGTAGAGCGCGACGATCCCCTCGCCCGGCTGCCACAGCAGGCTCTGGTTGTACCGGCCGCCGTCGACGTACTGCTGCGAACCGACGAGCACCGGCGCGTCGACGTCGCGCGCCGCCTGGTCGATGACGTCCCATGCCGTCTGGTCCTTGCGCGGGTCGACGTCGGAGGCGTTCTCCGGCCAGACGACGAGGTCGAGTTCACCGGGCTCGACCGTGTCGAGCAGGGCACGCGTGCCGTCCGCATGGAAGCCGAGCACCTGGTAGCGCGTCGCGAACGCGCGCAGCCCGGGCTCGGCGACGTTGCCCTGGACCGCTCCGAGGGCGAGACGGCCGTTCTCCGGCTGGGAGGTCAGGGGAACGAAGAGCCCACCAGCGACGAGCACGAACGCGACGACGACGGCCCCGCCCGCGCGTCCGAGGTGCAGACGCACGAGGCTCAGGAGGGCGACGGCGACGAGGGCTCCGACGAGCGCGACGAGGAACGACACGAGCACGGTCCCGCCGAGCCAGGCGAAACGTCCCAGAGGCGAGTCGGCTTGCGAGAACGCGAGACGCCCCCACGGGAAGCCGCCGAACGGCCACGAGCTGCGCAGCACCTCGCCCGCGGTCAGCGCGAGAGCGAAGGCGATCACTCGCAGGGCCTCGCGGTGCGCGACGGCCGGGATGCGCGTCGTCCAAGCGAGGGCGGCGCACGAGACGCCGACGAGAAGGCCTTCGGCGGTCGCGAGGGCGAACCACGGCAGGTCACCGGCGGCGAAGCCCGCCCACGAGAGGTGCGGGACGAAGAAGCCGATCCCCCACAGGCTGCCGAGGACGAACGCGGCACGCGCCCGGTGGCCGCGCAGAGCGATGTAGAGGAGGCCGACCGCGGCGTACGCGAGCGGCCAGACGCCCCGGTCGGGGAAGGCCACGTCGAGCCCCAGCCCGCCGATGATCGCCAGCGGTATCGCGAGGAGCAGCGGAGTCGGGCGAGGTGGCACGAGCGAAGCCTACGCGATCAGCCTGTGCCGACCGGGCTGCTCACGGCCTTGCGCGGCGCGTGCCCACGCGCGCTCAGCCAAGCGCGTCGTAGATGACGACGCCGTCGCGCAGGGTCTGCAGGCACGTCGGGGCCGGCTCGCCCTCGCCGAGCGCGGGAAGCAGCGGCGTGCCGGAGCGCGCGTCCGTGCTCCATGCGGCGATCGTGCTGTGCGGGCCCTGCACGCCGAGGTGGTCGGACCGCCACAGCGCGAGGTGCGCGGGCGCACCGACACGGATCTCGCCTGCGCCCGTGTGGTCGAGCCCGGCGAGGCGCCAGCCGCCGCGCGTGTGCGCGCGGAACGCGGCACGGGCGGAGATGCGCTGGTCGGCGGCGTTGAGGAAGAGCGACGCCGCGACGGCGCCCCACGGGTCGAACGGCGTGACGGGCGTGTCCGAGCCGAGCGCGAGCGGGACACCCGCCCCGGCGAGGTCGGCCAGCGGGTTCATCGCCTCGGCGCGCAGCTTGCCGAGCCGCTTCTCGTAGAGGCCGCCGGGTCCGCCCCAGATCGCGTCGAAGGCGGGCTGGACGGACAGGCGGACCCCCATGAGGACGAGCGCGGCGAGCGCGCTCGCGTCGATCATCTCGGCGTGCTCGAGCCGGTGCCCGGCACCCCGGATCGCGGCGAGGCCTTCGAGGTCAGCCGCGGCCTGGAACCCGAGCACGACCTCGCTCATGGCACGGTTGCCGATCACGTGGAAGCCCGCCTGCACCCCGGCCCTCGTCGCGGCGAGGACGTGGTTGCACACCTGCTCGGCGGTCAGCTCGAGGACGCCCGTGCGCAGCGGGTCGTTCGGGTCCTTCACGTCGGCGTACGGGCTCGTGAGCGCGGCCGTACGCGAACCGATCGAGCCGTCGACGGGCATGTCACCGCCGACGCCGGTGAGGCCGGGGATCGCCGCGAGGAGCTCGCGCACGTCGTCGGTGGTCTCGCACAGCTCGCCGCGGTAGCCGACGACGAGCGGCAGGCCGGACCCGGCCGAGCCCGTCCGGGCGATCAGGTCGGCGAGGCCGGCGCGGGTGTCCGTCGACGGGAGCGAGTGCTCGTGGACGGCCACGATGCCGCGGCTCGCCGCGAGCTGCAGGGCGCGGTCGGTCAGCTCGCGGTGGCGGGCGTCGGCGTCGGCGCGAAGCTCGGCCATGACGGTCTCGTGGGCGTCTCCCGTGAGCCAGCCCTGCGCGTCCCAGCCTGCTCGGCTGTCGAGGCCGAGGCGCTCGCAGACGACGCTCGACGCGAGGCTCGAGTGGAGGTCGGGGCGCACGAGGACGACGGGCGCGCCGTCGGCGGCGGCGTCGAGCCCGTCGCGCGTGGCACGAACGGCGTCCGGCCACGCGGCCGTGTCGCAGCCCCACCCGACGAGCGGGCCCCGGGCCTCGGTCTCCTCGCGGCGCACGTCGCGCACACGGTTCGCGACGGCCGCGAAGGCGGACGTCGCCGTGGCGATGTCCGCCTCGAGCGACAGGTCGAGCCCTTCGAGCGCCATGCCGGTCGACAGCAGGTGCACGTGGGCGTCGACGAACGCGGGCGCCACAAGAGCACCGTCGAGGTCCACGACCTTCTCCGCGCGGGAGACGAACGACGCCGCGGAGTCGTCGGCCCCGAGCCACGCCACGACACCGTCCTCGACGAGGAGGGCTTCGGCGAACGGGTCCGCGGGCGAATGGATCACGCCGTTGCGGTAGAGGATGGAGGCCACGAAAGTTCACGATAAGCCACGGCCGACGTCGAGGGAGCGGTCTCGCCCGCCCCGTGACACGCCTCACCCGCTGTTCGCGCTCTCCAGCGCCTCACGGAGAGGTGAGCGTCACACCGAGGTGTACGCGACCACGCCGCGCCGCAGCAGCCCGACGGCCTCGTGCGCGGCGAGCGCCGTCTCCTGGTCAGGGGCCGCGACCGAGATCTGGTCGAGCACGTCGATCACCTGCTTGCACCAGCGCACGAAGTCACCGGCCGCGAGCTCCGTGCCGCGCAGGACGGCCTCGAGGGAGCGGCCCTGGGCCCACCGGTAGACGGGTGCGACGAGCGTCGTGTCCACGACCGGCGTCGGCTCGACGCGGTGCGCGACCTCGATGTCCTCCAGGCGTGACCACTCGCGCACCGTGCCCTCGACCGCGCGGGCCAGGCGCCCTTCAGGGCCGCCCGGCAGGTTCGGCTCCTCGCCGCCGTCGTCCCGGCGCGCCTCGTACACGACCGACGAGACGACCGCCGCGAGGCCTGCGGCGTCGAGCCCCGCCCACACGCCCGAGCGCAGGCACTGCGCGAGCAGCAGGTCGTTCTCCGCGTAGAGACGCTTGAGCGCCTTCCCGTGCCCGGTGACGGTCGTGCGCAGGCGCGAGTCCGCGTCGTCGTGCTCGACGTCGTCCGCGTCGCGAGCAGGGCGCACGCGGAGATAGCCCAGGTCGACGAGGACGTCACAGACGCGGTCGAACTCGCGAGCGATCGTGCCGGTGCGACCCTCGATCCGGCGCAGCAACGCTCGGTGCTCCTTGTCGAGGCGCGCCCAGCGCTCGGCCCAGCGCGCGTGCGACTCGCGGTCCGGGCACGCGTGGCACGGGTGCTGCCGCAGCTCGCGGCGCAGCCGTTCGAGCTCGGCATCGTCCGCTGCGCTCGCCCGTCCCTTGCCGCGGGGGCGCGACGGCACGCCGTCGGCGTCGGCGAGGGCCGCGCGCATCTTCGCGACCAGCTCGCGCCGCTCGCGCGGCACGCGCGTGTTGAGCTGCTTGGGCAACCGGATGCGCGTGACCTGCTCGACCGCTTCGGTCAGCTCGGTGACGCTCAGCCGCGAGACCCTGCCGTCCTCGGTCAGGACCGTCGGGCGGGGGCCCTCGAACGCCTCGGTCGTGCCGCCGTCGAGCACGACGGCGTAGCCCGCCCTGCGCCCGGAGGGCACCGTGACGACGTCACCGCGGCGCAGCGCGCCGAGCGACGCTGCGACGAGCGCACGACGTCGGCCCTGGTCGCGCTTGCGCAGCTCACCCTCGCGCGAGGCGATGGCCGAGCGCAGCCGGGCGTACTCCCGGAAGTCGCCGCGGTCGCACGTCATCGCCTCCCCGTACCCGGCGAGGGCTTCCGCGTGCGACCGCGCCTGCTTCGCGAGGCCCACGACCCCGCGGTCGGCCTGGAACTGCGCGAAGCTCGTCTCGAGGATCTCTCGCGCGCGCTCGCGGCCGACGCGGTCCACGAGGTTGACCGCCATGTTGTACGTCGGCCGGAAGCTCGACCTGAGCGGGTAGAGGCGGCGCGACGCGAGACCGGCGAGAGCCACCGGGTCGAGCTGCGGGTGGTCGACGACGACCGCGTGCCCCTCGACGTCGATACCGCGCCTCCCGGCCCGCCCGGTGAGCTGCGTGTACTCGCCCGGAGTGAGGTCGGCGTGAGAGCGTCCGTCCCACTTGACGAGCTTCTCGAGGACGACCGATCGCGCGGGCATGTTGATGCCGAGCGCGAGGGTCTCCGTCGCGAACACGACCTTGACGAGGCCGAGGGAGAAGAGGTGCTCGACCGTCTCCTTGAAGATCGGCAGCATCCCGGCGTGGTGCGCCGCGAGGCCGCGGGCGAGCCCCTCGACCCACGTCACGTAGCCGAGGACCGCGAGGTCGGACGGCGCGAGGGTCGCGCAGCGTTCCTCGGCGACCTGCCGGATGCGCGCCTCCTCCTCGGGCGAGGTGAGCGAGATTCCTGAGGCGAGGCACTGCGCGAGCGCGCCCTCGCACCCTGCCCTTGAGAAGATGAAGTAGATCGCCGGGAGCAGCTCCTGCTCGTGCAGGGCGTCGACGACGGAGAAGCGTGAGAGCGGACGCCGCGAAGGGCCACGCTCGGGGCGTCCGCCCCGGTCGCGCGCGTCCCTCGGACCGCGGCTCCCGCGGTTGCGGCCGCGGCGCGCGAACGGGTCTTGGCCGCGCCGCAGCGCGATGCTCAGGTCCGGGTTGATCGGCGGGTTGACGCCGGGGTCGGTCGGGTCGACGTGCCCGGCGTACAGGTCGAGGAGCTGAGCGCTGCGCTCGTCCGCGCGCGTCGCCACGTGCTGCCACAGGGGTACGGGGCGCCGCTCCTCGACGACGACCGCGGTGTCGCCGCGCACCATCTCGAGCCAGTCGCCGAACTCCTCGGCGTTCGACACGGTCGCGCTGAGGGACACGAGCTGGACCGGCTCGGGCAGGTGGATGATCACCTCTTCCCACACGGGCCCGCGGAAGCGGTCGGCGAGGTAGTGGACCTCGTCCATGACGACGAAGCCGAGGTCGTCGATCGCCGAGGAGCCCGCGTACAGCATGTTGCGCAGCACCTCGGTCGTCATGACGACGACGTCGGCCCCGCCGTTGACCGACGTGTCGCCCGTGAGGAGCCCGACGCGGTCGGCGCCGTGGCGCGCGACGAGGTCGTGGTACTTCTGGTTGCTCAGCGCCTTGATCGGGGTCGTGTAGAACGTCTTGAGCCCACGGGCGAGCCCGAGGTGGACGGCGAACTCGCCGACGACGGTCTTCCCAGCCCCGGTAGGCGCGGCGACGAGGACGCCCCGGCCCTTCTCGAGCTCGCGGCACGCGTGCACCTGGAACTCGTCGAGGTCGAACTCGAAGGACTCGCGGAAGCGTGCGAGCTCGGTGCGCTCGTCCTGCTGACGCTGACGGGCCGCGGCGTAGCGTTCCGCAGGTGACATGGGCTGGTCCACCCCGGAGGCTCGACTCATGCTGTCCACGGTAGTCGAGGCCCCTGCACCTCCGCCGACTCAGACGAGCAGACGGACCGCCCGCGCGTGCACCTCGACCTGGAGGGGCAGCGGGCCGATGGACTCGCCGTCGGCCATCGCGACGGGCGGCGCGAGGCCCGCGTCGGTCGGCTCGACGAGCACCTTCGTCGCGCGGACGACGTCGACGCTCGGGTGCTTGACGTGGCTGCCGCCGTAGACCCGCGGCAGGATCCGGGTCGCGCCCCAGCGCGTGAAAGGTCCGGCGAGCACGACGTCGAGCTGGCCGTCGTCGACCTCCGCCTCCGGCGCGATGCGCAGCCCACCGCCGAACGCGGGGCTGTTCGCGACCGAGACGAGCGTCCCGGCGGACTCCCAGACCCGCTCCCCCATCGTCACTCGGTAGCCGAACGGCTTGAACGCGCCGAGCTCGCCGACGAGCGCGCGCATGTACTTCAGGTGGCCGCGCGGGAAGGAGAGCCGGTTGGCACGCTCGTTCACGGCCGCGTCGAGGCCGGCGGACAGCACGCCGGCGTACCAGCGCCCGTCGAGGTGCCCGGGCACGTTGACGTGGGCCGCGTCGACGGCGCGGAAGCGTCCGTTGCCGAGCGCGTCGAGCAGCACGTCGACCGCGGCGTCGACCTTGTGCCGCGGCAGACCGGTCGCCCGAGCGAAGTCGTTGCCCGAGCCGACCGCGACGATGCCGAGCGGCACCGTCGTCGCGGCGACGGCGTTGAAGCCCAGGTGCACCATGCCGTCGCCGCCGACGACGACGAGCGCGTCGAGCCCGTCGATCACCCCCTGACGCGCGTGGTGCATCGCGTCGAGCAGCGACGAGCCGGACAGGTCGACGACCGTGTGCCCTGCGGTGGTCAGCCGGTCGCGGGTGCGTATGCCGGCGGTCGTTCCCCTGCCCTTGCCGGACGTGGGGTTGACGACGAGTCCGATGCGGCTCACAGGCCGTCCTCCTGCTCCTGTGCAGCAAGGCGCCGGTCACGGCGCCTGTCGTTGAGGGCCGCGACACCGACCGCGGCGAAGTACAGCACGATGATCGGCAGGGTCATCGCGAGCATCGTCACGACGTCGGGCGTGGGCGTCATGACGGCGGAGAACACGCAGCCGAGCACGACGGCCCAGCGCCAGCCCCGCAGGTAGGTGCGGGCGCGGACGATGCCGACCATGTTGAACGCGACCATGAACACGGGCAGCAGGAACACGAGCCCGAACGCAAGGATGATCTGCGCGACGAACGACAGGTACGCCTGCGCGTCCTGGATGTTGAGCGCCTGGTCGGGGACGAACTCGACGAGGAGGACGACGGCGCGCGGCAGCACCCACCAGGCGAGGCACGCACCCGCGAGGAAGAGCGGTACCGCGGTGCCGAGGAAGCCGAGGGTGTAGAGCTTCTCGCGGCGGGTCAGACCGGGGACGACGAACGCCCAGACCTGGTAGAGCCACCAGGGGCTCGACACGATCAGACCGAGCCAGACGGCGATCTTGACCTGCATGTCGATCGCGCTCGCGACGCCGGCGAAGTTGAGCGCGACGGTGCGGCCCTTCTCGGCGGCGACGTCGAGGATCGGCTGCTGGAGCAGCTCGAAGACCGGCTCGTAGAGGAACCAGCCCACGACGGTGCCGACGAGGATGCCGATACCGGCGAGGAAGAGGCGGTTGCGCGCCTCGACGAGGTGCTCGCGCAGAGGCATCCGGCCGTCACGAGCACGCCGCTGCGTGCGCACGGGTCAGTCCTTCGTGGGGCTGTCCCCGGCATCACCGTCGCTGGCGCGCGCAGGATCGGCGGGCTGCTGCGGCGCGGCGGGCGTGGCGTCGGCGGGCGCCTGCGGGGCGGCAGGCGGCGCGGCGGGCGCCTGCGGAGCGACAGGCGGCGCGGCGGGCGCCTGCGGAGCGACAGGCGGCGCGGCGGGCGCCTGCGGAGCGACAGGCGGCGCGGCAGGCGGCGCCGCGGGGGCCTGGGCCGCGGGGGCCTGGGGCGCCGTCGTCGTCGGGGTCTGGGAGTCGTCCTCGCGGAGGTCCTTGACCTCCTTCTTGACGATCTTCAGGGCGCGACCCATGTTGCGGGCGAGGTCCGGGAGCTTCGAGGAGCCGAACAGCATCACGATGATGAGGATGAGGACCGGGATGACCCAGGGGTGCGAGCGAAGGCCCATGACGGCGTTCTCCAGACTGTTCGACGGACGGGGCAATCCTAGACCGCGTGGCAGGTGCGGGTGTGCCTCGGTTCGGGGAAGGTTCGGCAGGTCTCAGCGCCAGACGCTGCGCCAGCGCTCCCACACCTCGGGGCGGGGGCGTCTGCGCCACGCCTTCCGGGCGAGCCGCTCCTCACGGAGCCGGTCGACACGCGCCCTCAGCTCGGCACGCGGTGCGGTCACCGTCGGCGCGGTCGACGGAGCCTCGGCCAGACGCTCCTCGGTGCGCGCGGTGACCCGCTCCCAGACCTGCCCGAGACGCTCGGCGGACGTCCCGGCCTCGGAGCCGGCGCGACGGAACCGGCGCCACGCGTCACGCCACACGAAGAACGCGACGAGCGCGGCACCGAGCACGAGGGCCGTCCAGATCCAGAACCACACGGGAGCCACGCTACCTTCCGGCCGTCGGTAGCCGGGCTAGGCGTACAGGGCGAGAGCGTCTCGCGCTGCAGCCGCAACCTCGTCGGCGACCCACGCTGGCTCGATCGAGCGGACGTGCCGGGCGTTCTGCAGGAGGAGCTGGCGCAGCCACGCGGGCTCGGCGACCACGAGCTCGACGGCGAAGTCGCCGTCGTCCAGGTCCGTGACGGACTCGACCGGGATCTGTTCGGCGATCCAGCGGGCCGGGCTCGCGAGCACGAGCCGCACGTGGTGCGTCGGCCCGGCGACGGCCTCGGGGCGGAACGCCGCACCCTTGACCCCCTCGTGCCGTCCGGCGGGCTCGTCGAGCACGGTCGCCTCGAGGATGCGGTCGGTACGGAAGGACCGCTCGTCCTCGGCCCGGGTGCACCACGCGACGAGGTAGGAGTGCTCGTCCTCGACCTGCAGCCGGATCGGGTCGACGACGCGCTCCGTGACGACGTCGGCGACGCTCGCGTAGCGGATGAGCAGGCGGCGGCCCGACGTGAGGGCCGCCCCGAGCGCGGCTGTCACCGCGGGCGAGCCGCGCTCGGCGAGACGGACGTCGAGCGCGGCAGCCGCCTCGCCCGTGGCCGCCGTGAGGACGGCGAGCGTCCCCTCGACCTCCGCGCCGAGGCGCGGGTCGATCGTGTCGTCGAGCGTCTCCTTCATCGCCCGCAGCGCGGCGATGAGCGCGACCGCCTCGCGCGTCCCGAGACGCAGCGGCGTCGTCATCCCCTGCGGCTGGACGAGCGCGACCGTGCCCGCCTCGTAGTCGAGGTCGAAGTCGATGAGGTCGTCGGTCCAGTGTCCGGGCGTACCGGACACCCACAGCAGGTCGAGGTCCTTGACGACCTGCTCGACCGTGACCCCGAAGTGCGCGGCGAGGTCGGCGATCTCGACGCGGGGCCGCTCCCCGCCGGCGTCGAGGTACGTGATGATCCCGAGGAGGCGGACGAGCCGCTCGCTCGTGCGCTCAGCCATGGTGGTCCTCCGTCGCGTGGTGGGCCTTCTCGGGGAGGTCGGCAGCGGCGTCGAGCATCGCGACGACGGCCGCCCGCACCTGCGGGGGTGCGAGCACGACGACGGCGTCGCCGTAGCCGACGATCTCGCCTGCGAGAGTGTCGGGGTCGTCGGCGTCGAGCGCGAGCAGCTCGCGGCCGGCGAGCCGCTCGGGCAGCCGGACGGGCGCGCCGAGCTCGGCAGCCTCGCCGGGCGTCACGACGCGGGCGTGCGCCCGCAGCGCGGCGGCACGCTCAGGCACGACGGCGACCACGGCCGGGACGGGCGCACGGCTCGTGCCGAGCAGCTCGTCGACGTCGAGGTTCTCCGGGACGGCGAACGCGTGCTCCGGGCCGACGGCCCGTACGCGGCCCGCGATGCGGCTGAGTCGGAAGGCGCGTGCCGCGTCGCGACCCCGGTCGCGGCCGATGACGTACCAACCTCCGCCGCGCGCGACGACGCGCCACGGCTCGACCGTGCGCCGCGTGAGCTCGCCGGTGCTCGCCGCCCGGTAGTCGAAGGTCACCGCGCGGCGCGACGTCGTCGCGTCGAGCAGCGGTCCGTAGGCGTCGCCCGCCTCGCGGACGCGCGGGGCCAGGGCCGCGACCGCAGCACCCTCGGCGTCGAGCGCCGGCCCGCCGGCCGCGCGCAGCTTGGTCAGCGCGCGAGCAGTGTCGTCGCGGAGCATGCGGTCCTGCCAGAGCTCGGCCGCGACGCCGAGGACGGCGAGCTGCGCGGGCGAGAGCTCGAGCGGCTCGAGCGCGTACGCGTCCATGTCGATGCGGTAGCCCGTCTCGGACGCGTGCGCCCCCTCGACCGTGACAACAGGGACGCCGAGCTCGCGCAGCAGGTCCTTGTCGCGCTCGAAGGTGCGCTCGAACGCTGCGTCCGACGTGCCGGCGTATCCGACGACCGACGCCCGGATCTGCTCGCGCGTCATCCTGCGGCCGGCGTTCACCAGCGCGATCACCAGGTTCAGCAGCCGCTCGGCCGCGGGGGTCGTCTCGCTCACCGGCACCACGCTAGCGGGCGGTACCGTGTCTGCGTGATCAACTGGCGCGATGGGGTCGTGGTGTCGCTCGGACGCGAGTGGCACGGCGCTCTCGAGACGACCGTCCGCACGCCCGACGGCTCCGAGCTGCGCGCGCTCGCGTACCCGGCGCTCGTCGGCCGCCCTGCCGAGGGCGACCGTGTCCTGCTCAACACGACTGCCCTCGACCGCAGTCTCGGGACCGGCGGGTACGCGCTCGTGACGGCGCTCCCCGACGCCCTCCCCCAAGCGCCCCCGCAGGGGCCCGGGCACCTGGTCAAGGCGCGGTACACGCCGCTCCAGACGATGGTCCTCGGTGTCGACGAGCAGGAGTCGGAGCACCACGAGACGCTCCGCGAGGCCGACTCGCTCGACGGCATGCCCGTCGTCGTCGCCGACCTGCACTCGGCGCTGCCCGCGATCGTCGCGGGCGTCCGCGCGCAGGCGCCCGACGCGCGCATCGCCTATGTCATGACCGACGGCGGAGCGCTCCCCGCCTGGTTCTCCCGCACCGTCGCTCAGATGCGTGACGAGGACCTGATCGCCTCGTGCCTGACGGTCGGCCAGGCGTTCGGCGGCGACCTCGAGGCCGTCACGGTCCACTCGGGGCTGCTCGCGGCCAAGCACGTCGTCGGGGCCGACGTGGCCGTCGTCGCCCAAGGCCCCGGCAACCTCGGCACGGGCACCCGCTGGGGCTTCTCCGGCGTCGTCGCCGGCGAGGTCGTCAACGCGGTCGCGACGCTCGGCGGGGCGCCCGTCGCGTCGCTGCGCGTGTCAGCGAGCGACGCCCGCTCGCGCCACGTCGGGGTCTCGCACCACTCGACCACGGCCTACGGCCGCGTCGCGCTCGCGGCCGCCGACGTCGTCGTGCCCGAGTTCGACGAGACGATCGAGGTCCCCGCGACGCTCGGCGGCCCGAGCGGGCTCAACGCACTCGTCGACGAGCAGGTCACGCCGCTCGCCGCGCGCCACCGTCTCGTGCGCCGCGCCGCGGGCGCGCCGCTGCTCGAGACGCTGCGCCGCTCCCCCGTGCGCATGTCGTCGATGGGCCGCAACCTCGACGCGGACCCGACGCCGTTCCTCGCCGTCGCGGCGGCGGGCGAGCACGCGGCCACCCTGCTGCGCCGCTGAGGGAGCGCCCTCCCAGCGTGCGGGAGGCGTCGACCCGTCGGATGCTGGGACGGCAAGGCCGTCCGTGCGGAGGACGGCCACGACGACGAAGGAGCATCACGGTGGCATCCTCGAAGGGCAGCGCGAAGAAGAGCACGAAGAGCAGCGGTTCGGCCGCAGGCCTCCCCGCCTACACGGTCCCCTCGCTCACCCTCGACGAAGGCGCGAAGACCGCCCAGATCCTCCAGACCCGGTTGCACGCGCTGATCGACCTGGCGCTGACGCTCAAGCACATCCACTGGAACGTGATCGGCCCGCACTTCATCGCGGTCCACGAGATGATCGACCCGCAGGTCGACGCCGTGCAGGCGATGGTCGACGAGACGGCCGAGCGCATCGCGACCCTCGGCAGCGTGCCCCTCGGCACGCCGGGTGCGATCGTCGCCAGCCGCACGTGGGACGACTACTCGATCGGGCGTGCGAGCACGATCGCCCACCTGGGCGCGCTCGACGAGGTGTACCGCGGCTTCATCACGGACCACCGCGAGGCCGCGACGGCGACCGAGGAGCTCGACGACGTCACGAACGACATGCTGATCGGTCAGCTCGCGTCGCTCGAGCAGTTCCACTGGTTCGTGCGTGCGCACCTCGAGTCGACGTCGGGCGAGCTGTCGACGGCGGACGCCAGGAGCGAGAAGAGCGCGGCGCGCAGCGCCGAGGCCGACGCCAAGGGCCGCGCCTGAACCAGCTGCTCACCAGCTCCAGCCCCGGGCGCCCAGCTCCAGCTCGCGCTGGAACCGGGCGTCCGGGTCTCCGAGCGACTGCGTGCTGAGCGCGGACACCTCCTCCGGGAGGTCCTGCGCGGACAACGCACGCTTGAGCGCGGTCACCTCGACCGCGTGCCGCTCGACGTCCGGTTGCCCTGCCCCGGCGATCTCGCACGCCTCGCGGAGGAGCGCGTCATAGGCCCAGAGCGCTGCGCGCAGGTGGTGGGCCCGGGCGAACATCGTGGGGTCCGCGTCGACCCTGCGGATCCGCTCGGCCGCGACCGCGAGCCGGCGCTCGAGCTCGAGGACGCGGAACGGGTCGACCTGCGCGTTCCGCTCCTCCTCGTGGGCGATCGTCGACGTCCTGAGCGTCCACAGGACGCAGCCGACGACGAGCATGGCGAGGACGCACCAGACCAGGAGCACGGCCACCACCGCCTCGGATCCGCACCTTCGGGGACCTCTCAAGCCTAGGCACGGGGCGACCCGGACGGAAGGGCACGATCCGGACGCCCATCTCTGCAACGATCCTGCAACTTTCAGCACGCCTTGCAACGAGGGGTGGGCGGAGGGTGAAACTGCACACAAGCGGCGCGCTCCCCCATCGTTGCAGGTCAGAGCCCTTTTCTGCGTCGCGCGGACGGCTTCGCGCCACGGGTTGCGGCCGATGTACGCGTACACGACCTGAGCCAAAGGTCATGGCGAAAGGGCACGCTCACGGGTAGCGTGCTGCAGGTGACTGAAACCACCGAGAGGTCCACCTCTACCCCCGCAACCGTTGATTCGTTCAAGGACGAGTTCCTCCGGCAGTTGCGCTACGAGCAGGGCGTCGAACTGGGCACCGCCAGCCGTGACGACCTGTTCCAGGCGCTCGCCAGGACCGTCCGCAACTACATGGTCGACAACTGGCTGACCACGGTCGAGACCCAGAAGGCCGCCGGCTCCAAGGTCGTCGCCTACCTGTCCGCCGAGTACCTCATGGGTCCGCAGCTGGACAACGCCCTCCTGTCGACCGGCCTGACCGACGTCGCGGACACCGCTCTCTCCTCGCTCGGCCTGTCGCTCGACGACATCCGTGCGACGGAGGTCGAGCCGGGTCTCGGCAACGGTGGTCTGGGCCGCCTCGCCGCGTGCTTCATCGACTCGCTCGCGACGAAGAACATCCCGGCCATCGGCTACGGCATCCGTTACGAGTACGGCATCTTCCGCCAGACGTTCGTCGACGGCCGCCAGGTCGAGCAGCCCGACTCGTGGCTCTCGAACGGCACGCCCTGGGAGATCCCGCACACCGACCAGGCCGTCGAGGTCGCCTTCGGCGGTCACACCGAGCAGGCGATCGACCAGACGGGCCGCTCCGTGACGCGCTGGGTGCCGGGCGAGACCGTTCTCGCGGTCCCCTACAACTACATGGTCCCGGGCTACGGCACGGCCAACGTCAACACGCTGCGCCTCTGGAGCGCGAAGGCGACCAACGCCTTCAACCTGCACATCTTCAACTCGGGCGACTACGAGTCCGCCGTCCGCGCCCAGACCGTCGCCGAGAACATCTCGAAGGTGCTCTACCCCGAGGACTCCACGCCTCAGGGCAAGGAGCTGCGCCTCAAGCAGCAGTACTTCTTCGTCGCCGCGTCCATCAAGGACTTCCTGCGCACGCTGCCCGAGGGCTTCGACCTCAAGAAGCTCCCCGAGCGCATCGTCTTCCAGCTCAACGACACGCACCCGGTCATCGGTGTGCCCGAGCTCATGCGCATCCTCGTCGATGAGCGTGGCCTGGCCTGGGAGGACGCGTGGGACATCACCCGCCGCTCCTTCAACTACACGTGCCACACGCTGCTCCCCGAGGCCCTCGAGGTCTGGTCGGTCGACCTTCTCGGCCGCCTGCTGCCGCGTCACCTCGAGATCATCTACCGGATCAACGAGCAGTTCCTCGCCGGCATCCGCGCCACGTACCCGGGTGACGAGCTCCGCGTGCGCCGCATGTCGATCATCCAGGAGCAGCCGGAGCGCGCTGTCCGCATGGCGTTCCTCGCCACGGTCGGTTCGACCAAGGTCAACGGTGTGGCCGCGCTCCACTCCGACCTGCTGCGCGACAAGGTCCTCGACGACTTCTCGGCCTACTGGCCCGACAAGTTCACGAACGTCACGAACGGCATCACGCCCCGACGCTTCGTCCAGCTGTCGAACCCGTCGCTCGCGAACCTGATCGACGACACGATCGGCACCGGCTGGCTCAACGACCTCGAGCGCCTCAAGGAGCTCGAGCCGTACGCCGAGGACGCGTCGTTCCGCAAGGCCTTCCGCGAGGTCAAGCAGGCCAACAAGGACCGCTTCGTCTCGCTGCTCGCGCAGCGCGACGGCATCGAGCTCTCCTCCGACGCGCTGTTCGACGTCATGGTCAAGCGTCTGCACGAGTACAAGCGCCAGATGCTCAAGCTCCTGCACGTCGTCACGATCTACGACCGCGTGCTCAAGGGCGAGATCAAGGCCGCCGACCTGACGCCGCGCGTCGTGGTCTTCGGCGCCAAGGCCGCCCCCGGGTACAAGATGGCGAAGGAGATCATCTTCCTCATCAACTCGGTCGCGAAGGTCGTCAACAACGCGCCTGAGCTCGAGGGCCGCCTGCGCGTCGCGTTCCCGGCGAACTACAACGTCACTCTGGCCGAGAAGCTGATCCCCGCGGCGGACCTGTCCGAGCAGATCTCGCTCGCCGGCAAGGAGGCGTCGGGCACGGGCAACATGAAGTTCGCCCTCAACGGCGCCCTGACGATCGGCACGCTCGACGGCGCGAACGTCGAGATCCACGAGCTCGTCGGCGGGGAGAACTTCTTCCTGTTCGGCATGACCGAGCCCGAGGTGCAGAGCCTGTCGGACGCGGGCTACCACCCGACGTCGTTCTACGAGGGCAACGCGTCGCTGCGCGGTGCGATCGACCTGATCTCGTCGGGCATCTTCTCGGGCGGCGACCGCACCGCGTTCGAGTTCGTCATCTCCGACCTGCTCTACAAGGACCGCTTCATGGTCCTCGCGGACTACCAGACGTACATCGAGGCGCAGGAGCGCGTCGAGGTCGCCTACGCGGACCAGGAGTCCTGGTCGCGCAAGGCGATCCTCAACGTGGCGCGCACCGGCTTCTTCACGTCGGACCGGTCGATCCAGGACTACCTGGACCGCATCTGGCACGCTCCCGCGTTCCCGGTCACGAAGTGATCTGATCCGCACCTGCCGGAGTGCCGCCTGAGCGGCTCACGGCTTGCAGTCCGGGCCCCGTCCCGGCACGGCACGCACGGCCCCGTCCCCGGTCTCCGGGGCCGGGGCCGTGCTTCGTTCGACGTGGCGCGCGTCACCGAAGGCTGCCGGGAATTTTCATGCGTCTGCATTGATTGAAGGCTAAAGTAGATGCAGGACGGATCCCGCGGCGACGCGGCCACACGACAGGAGCGCACGATGCAGTTCGGAATCTTCACGGTCGGCGACGTCACCACGGACCCCACCACCGGCCGCACGCCCACCGAGAACGAGCGCATCAAGGCCACGGTCGCGATCGCGAAGAAGGCCGAGGAGGTCGGTCTCGACGTCTTCGCGACGGGTGAGCACCACAACCCGCCGTTCGTCGCCCCGCCGAACCCGACGGTCCTCCTCGCGAACCTCGCCGCGCAGACCGAGCGGATCATCCTCTCGACGTCGACGACGCTCATCACGACGAACGACCCGGTGCGCCTCGCCGAGGACTACGCCTATCTGCAGCACCTCGCCGACGGCCGCATCGACCTCATGATGGGGCGCGGCAACACCGGCCCCGTCTACCCCTGGTTCGGCAAGGACATCCGCCAGGGCGTCGAGCTCGCCGTCGAGAACTACGCGCTGCTGCACAAGCTGTGGCGCGAGGACGTCGTCGACTGGCAGGGCCGGTTCCGCACCCCGCTGCAGGGCTTCACGTCCGTGCCGCGGCCGCTCGACGGCGTGCCGCCGTTCGTCTGGCACGGCTCCATCCGGACCCCGGAGATCGCCGAGCAGGCCGCCTACTACGGCGACGGCTTCTTCCACAACAACATCTTCTGGCCCATCACCCACACGAAGCAGATGGTCGCGCTCTACCGCCGCCGCTTCGAGCACTACGGTCACGGCTCGGCCGACCAGGCGATCGTCGGCCTCGGCGGCCAGGTCTTCATGCGCAAGAGCTCCCAGGACGCCAAGCGCGAGTTCCGCCCCTACTTCGACAACGCGCCCGTCTACGGGCACGGCCCGTCGATGGAGGACTTCACGGAGCAGACCCCGCTCACGGTCGGCAGCCCGCAGGAGGTCATCGACC
Source organism: Flavimobilis soli (assembly GCF_002564025.1). Classification (NCBI taxonomy): domain Bacteria; kingdom Bacillati; phylum Actinomycetota; class Actinomycetes; order Micrococcales; family Jonesiaceae; genus Flavimobilis; species Flavimobilis soli. Next base: position 289,062 of record NZ_PDJH01000001.1, on the reverse strand, counting down.
GGTACGCCACGATGCGCGACCACGTCGGCGACTACCAGCGCCAGCTGTTCCTCATCGACCACGCAGGTCTCCCGCTCAAGACCGTCCTCGAGCAGATCGACATGCTCGGCGAGGAGGTCGTCCCGGTCCTGCGCAAGGAGCTCGACTCCAAGCGCCCGGCACACGTGCCCGACGCCCCCACGCACGCCTCGCGCGTCGCGGCGGCCGGCGGCAAGAACGACTCGACCGTCTACGCGCCCGCTGACGACGTCACCGGCGCCTCCCCGGCGGCCGCACGATGAGCACACCCACGCACCTCGCCGGTTCTGCCGCCGCGAACGCGTGGGAGGCCCTCTTCCGCGCTCAGGTCTCCGTCCTCCGAGAGCTCAGCGCCGACAACATCTGGCGCGAGCTGTCGATCAAGGAGTACGACGTGCTCTTCACGCTCTCGCGCGCCGAGGGACGCGGCATGCGGCTCAAGGACCTCAACACCGAGGTCCTCATGCCGCAGCCGTCGCTCTCGCGCCTCGTCGAGCGTCTCGAGGCCCGCGGCCTCGTGAACCGCAGCTCCGTGCCCGGGGACCTGCGCGGGACGTGGGTCGAGCTCACCGACGCAGGCGCCGAGGCGCAGCGCACGACCGGCCGGCGCCACGTCCAGTCGATCGACCGCCTCGTCGGATCTGCCCTCAGCCCGGAGGAGCTCGACGCTCTCGAGATGCTGTGCACCCGTCTGCGTGCGCATGCTGTGTCGAGCAGCGTGGACTCCCCTGTCACCACCGTGTCCCACCTGGAGGATCGCTCATGACCACCCGCAGGATCGTCGCCGTCGCCGCCGGCCTGTCCCAGCCGTCGTCGACCCGCATGCTCGCGGACCGGCTCTCCGCCGCGACCGCCGACGCGCTGCGCGGGCAGGGTCACGAGGCCACGGTCGAGGTCGTCGAGCTGCGCGACCTCGCCCACGACATCACCGACATGATGCTCACCGGCTTCCCGAGCGTCCGGCTGTCGACGGCGATCGACGCCGTCAAGGGCGCGGACGCGCTCGTCGCCGTGACGCCCGTGTTCACGGCGTCGTACTCGGGCCTGTTCAAGTCGTTCTTCGACGTCCTCGACTCGAAGTCGCTCGTCGGCAAGCCCACGCTGCTCGGCGCGACGGCTGGCACCCCGCGCCACTCGCTCGTGCTCGAGCACGCGCTGCGGCCGATGTTCGCCTACCTGCGTGCCGACGTCGTCCCGACGGCGGTCTTCGCGGCGACGGACGACTGGGGGGACAGCGACGCCGAGGGCGCGGAGCTGCCGACGCGTGTCCGTCGCGCCGCGGGCGAGCTCGCGACCCGCGTCGCGAGCTACTCCCCCGGGCCTGATCTCACAGACCCCTTCGCGACGCTCGTGCCGTTCGAGCAGCACCTGTCGCGATAGTCTCGGAAGCAGGCGCGCTGGGAGAGACCTGCGGCGCGCGCAGCACTGTAGAGGGGAATCCCGATGGACCAGCACGACCACGACGCGATCGACGGGGCCAACGCTCCCGTCCCCGCCGCGTTCAGCGCCCTGTTCTTCCTCGTGACGATGGCGATCTTCGTCGCCGGGTTCTGGGGCATGGCTGAGGGCTTCTCCCAGGAGAACGGCCTGTTCTTCAGCGCGGGCCTGCTCGCTTCGTGCCTCGCGGTAGCGATCGCGATCCACGCGAAGCGGGACTGACCGCGCCGTCCGCGGCGGGTAGGAGCCTGCGGACGACGTCGCGACAGCACACGGAAGGGGCCGTACCGGACACCGGTACGGCCCCTTCCGCGTCCGTGGCGGTCTCGCGGTCAGCGTGCCTTCGCGACGACGACGGTGCCCTCTGTGAACCCCTTCGTGCTCACGACGAGCTTCCCGCGCGAGTACTCGATCGCCGCGGGTGACTCGGCGCGGAACAGCGTCGAGACCTTCCCGCGTCGGTCGACCTTCGAGACCTCGCCGCTGAACAGCTCGGTCACGTAGATCGTGCCGCGCGGCGCGACAGCGAGGCCCGTGGCTCCCGAGAACCCGGACGCGAGCGTCTTCACCGTGCCCGTGCGAGGGTTCACGCGGTGGACGGCGCCGAGCGCTCCGAGCGAGCCATCCTCGGGCCCGCCCGGGAGGGTCGTGACGTAGAGGAAGCCGTCCCGGCCCACCTCGACGTCCGTCGGCACCGGCTCGAGCGCGACCTTCTTCCCGACGACGCAGCCCGGCAGGCCGAGACCGTCCGCGACAGCGGCGGTCACCTTCGCCTTCACGGACGGGAGCACGGCGACCGTGCGGACCTTGCCCTTCGGGTCCACCGACAGGACGGCGTTCGCCCCCGGCGTCGGCGACGTACGTGCGGCCCCGGCTGGTGACCGTCCCGTACGGGTGCGAGTCGATGCCACCCGGGCTGCCGAGCAGCTCGGGCGGGAGCTGGGCGGCGCAGTCCGGGGCGAGGCCGACGAAGCCGTAGGTGCTGCGCGCGTCCGGGTTCGTGGCCTTCTCGTAGGCGAGCAGGTCGACCGTGCGCGTGCGTCGCTTGGCGTCACGGCGCACGAGCTCGGCGGACACGGGCGCGAACGTCCCTTCGTCATGGACGGACGTCCCCCACGTGAGCGTGCCCCGGTGCTGCGAGGGTCCGGCGACCTCGCTCCCGCTCGGCGCGACCACCTGACTCACCTTGCCCTTCGTGCTGATCGCGTCGATCCCGCCGGTCGCGGCGGAGCCGACGAGCACCTTCCCGCCGCGCCCCACAGCGAGCGACAACGGCGTGACGGGGTTTCGTCCTGCTCCTCGCGGCGCTCCGTCGCGCCGCGGCTCCCCTCAGGATCACCTGCCCGCTATGTCCGGTAAAGACGGAACGACCCTTCCTGCCGCGGGCGGTCAGCCCGCGGACAGCCGCGTGCGCACCTCGTCGAGGATCGCCGGGACCTCCTGGTCGACGTCGACCACGAATCCCCGCTCGTCCTCCTCGAGCGGCTCGAGCGTCGCGAGCTGCGAGTCGAGGAGGCTCGCGGGCATGAAGTGGTCGCTGCGACCCTCCAGACGCGCGCCGAGCACCTCGCGCGTGCCGTGCAGGTGCACCATGACGGCTGCGGGGGCTGCGGCGACGATCGCGTCGCGATAGGCGCGCCGCAACGCCGAGCACGCGACGACGACGCCGCCCTCGCTCGTCGCGAGCACGCGCCCGACCTCGGCGAGCCACGGCCAGCGGTCCTCGTCCGTCAGGGGCGTGCCGCCCGCCATCTTCGCGACGTTCTCGACCGGGTGGAGCGAGTCACCGTCGACGAACGGCACCCCGAGCTCGTGCGCGACGAGCGCACCGATCGTCGACTTGCCGCACCCGCTGACCCCCATGACGACGACGGCGGGCGGGTTCGTGGACGAGGTCATGCTGCTCCTTCGCATCGGTCGCGGGCGGGCGTCTGACGACGCAGGGGCGCCCCGCACCGCAAGTCTCGGTGCAGGGCACCCTGGTCAGCAAACGGTTGCCGCGCCTTGCCAGGGCGTCGTCACGTCACGCCGTCGCATCGCCTCCGGCTTCCACCGCGGCCCGCCCCGCCTCGAGCCGGGCGATCGGGACGCGGAAGGGCGAGCACGACACGTAGTCGAGACCGACCTGCTGGAAGAAGTGGATCGACTCAGGATCGCCGCCGTGCTCGCCGCACACGCCGACGTGCAGCGACGGCCGGGTCGCTCGACCTCCCTCGACACCGACCCGCACGAGCGCGCCGACACCCGCGGCGTCGAGCGTCTCGAACGGGGAGATCGTCAGGACGCCGTTCTCGAGGTAGTCCGTGAAGAACGCACCTTCGACGTCGTCGCGCGAGAAGCCCCACGTCGTCTGCGTCAGGTCGTTCGTGCCGAACGAGAAGAAGTCCGCCTCCTCCGCGATGCGGTGCGCCGTCAGAGCGGCTCGCGGCAGCTCGATCATGCAGCCGATCGGCAGGTCGAGGCGCATCCCGGCCGACGCGCCGACCTCGCGGAGGATGCCTTGCGCTTCCTCACGCACGATCTGCAGCTCACGGACCGACCCGACGAGCGGCACCATGATCTCCGGTCGCGGGTCGAGCCCGCGTCGGCGCAGCTCGACGGTCGCCTCGGCGATCGCCCGGATCTGCAGGGCGAACAGCCCGGGCACCTTGAGCCCGAGGCGCACGCCGCGCAGGCCGAGCATCGGGTTCTGCTCGTGCATGCGCCGCACCGCGGCGAGCAGCCTCACCTGGTGGTCGTCGACGTTCCCGTCACGCTCGGCGAGGGCGACGGCGACCGACAGCTCGGTGAGGTCCGGCAGGAACTCGTGGAGCGGCGGGTCGATCAGGCGGATCGTCGTCGGCAGGCCGTCCATCGCCTCGAGCAGACCGACGAAGTCCTCGCGCTGCAGCGGCAGCAGCTCGGCCAGCGCAGCGTCGCGCTGCTCGTCGGTCTCCGCGAGGACGACGTGCTCGATGTACGTGCGCCGGTCGCCCAGGAACTGGTGCTCCGTGCGGCACAGGCCGATGCCCTGTGCGCCGCGGTCGCGCGCCCGGCGCGCGTCGAGGGCTGTGTCGGCGTTCGCGCGCACCTCCATCGTGCGGGTCGCGTCGGCATGCTCGAGGACGCGGTGGACGGCAAGCACGAGCTCTTTCGTCGCCTCGTCGGGAGCCGCGCCCAGCCCCGCTTCGAGCCCGTCGGAGATGTAGCGCATGACCGGCGAGTCCGTGACAGGGACCTCGCCGAGGAACACCTCGCCGGTCGAGCCGTCGATCGCGATCACGTCGCCCGGGCGCAGCGTGTGGCCGGCGACGCGCACCTCTTGCGCTGCGGCGTCGACGTCGATCTCCTCCGCCCCGACGACGGCGCACTTGCCCATGCCGCGCGCGACGACCGCCGCGTGCGACGTCTTGCCTCCGCGCGCCGTCAGGACGCCGTCAGCAGCGATCATGCCCTCAAGGTCGTCGGGGTTGGTCTCACGCCGCACGAGGATCACGTGCGCGCCGGCCGCCGCGCGCGTGATCGCCTGCTCGTTGTCGAGCACGATCTCGCCGACCGCGGCCCCCGGGGATGCCGCCATCGCCTTCGTGAGGAGAGTCGTGTCACCACTGCGGTCGAACTGGGGGAACATGAGCTGCGAGAGCTGCTCGCCGCTCGTGCGGGCGATCGCCTCGTCCATCGTGATGAGGTGCTCGTCGACGAGCTGGGTCGCGATGCGGAACGCCGCCGCAGCGGTGCGCTTGCCGACGCGCGTCTGCAGGAGCCACAGCTTGCCGCGCTCGATCGTGAACTCGATGTCGCACAGGTCGCGGTAGTGCGTCTCCAGCCGGCGCATCGCCTGCAGCAGGTCGCGGTAGCTGTCCGGGTCGATCTCCTCGAGCGCCGCGAGCGGGAGCGTGTTGCGGATGCCCGCCACGACGTCCTCGCCCTGCGCGTTCGGAAGGTAGTCGCCGTACACGCCTGCCTGGCCCGTGGACGGGTCGCGGGTGAAGCAGACGCCGGTGCCCGAGTCGCTGCCCAGGTTGCCGAACACCATCGTCACGACGTTGACCGCCGTGCCCAGGTCGTCCGGGATGCGCTCGCGGCGGCGGTACAGCCGCGCACGCTCGGTGTTCCACGACCCGAAGACGGCCTCGATCGCCAGGTCGAGCTGCTCGCGCGGGTGCTGCGGGAACTCCCGGCCGGTCTGCTCGAGCACGATGTGCTTGAACGTCGCGACGAGGTCGCGCAGGTCCTCGGCGCTGAGGTCGACGTCGGTCGCGGCGCCGACCTCCGCCTTCTTCGCGTCGAGAGCGGCGGAGAAGAGGTCGCCGTCGAGGTCGAGCACGGTCTTGCCGAACATCTGGATGAGGCGACGGTACGAGTCCCAGGCGAAGCGCTCGTCCCCCGTGAACTCCGCGAGCCCCTTGACGGACGCGTCGTTGAGGCCGACGTTGAGGACCGTCTCCATCATCCCGGGCATCGAGAACTTGGCGCCGGACCGGACCGACACGAGGAGAGGCTCGTGGAAGTCGCCGAGCTGGCGACCGAGCGTGTCCTCGATCTCGCGGACCGCCATCGTCACCTCGACACGCAGCTCGGGCGGGACGACGCCCTCGCGCATGAACTCGCGGCACGCCTGCGTCGAGATGGTGAACCCGGGCGGTACGGGGAGGCCGATCTTGACCATCTCGGCGAGGTTGGCCCCCTTGCCGCCCAAGAGGTCCTTCTGGTCCTTGTCCCCCTCGCTGAACCTGTACACGTACTTGGCCATGTCAGACCTCCTCGGTACGGGAACGCCCCGTTGCGCTCCGTGAAGGGCACCGTTCGCGGCGCATCGTCGGTGACGCGTCTGCGGTGTCGTTCCTCTCCATCATTGCTTACCCGCGGCGGTCTGCCCCGTCCTGGTACCAAGGTCCCGGAGGCCCGGATCGCCGCGGATCCGACGGGGCACAAGGGGCATGTAGGACAGGCTCACCATGCTGGCGGCGGACGCCTCGAAGGGCATATGAGTGGAGCATGTCGATCGTCGTGCGCGCCGGGCGCAGGTACCCGTGGGTCGTCGCCACCCTCGTCGTGGGGGCGCTCGGCGGCGTGCTGTCCGCGCTCGGCGAGGGGCGGGCGACCACGCTCCTCCTCGGGGGCTACGCGGTCCTCGTCGCCGCTCGTGCGGCGTGGTCGATGGTGCGCGAGCTGCGTGAGGGCACGTTCGGCGTCGACGTCCTCGCGGTCACGGCGATCGGCGCGTCGGTCGCTGTCGGCGAGCTGTGGGCTGCGCTCGTCATCGTGCTCATGCTCACCGGCGGTGAGGCGCTCGAGGACTATGCCGCACTCAGGGCGCGAGCGGACCTGTCCGCGCTGCTCGAACGAGCGCCGCAGGTCGCGCACCGGACGCTCGTTGACGGGACCCTCGAGGACGTCCACGTCGACGAGGTCGCCGAGGGTGACCAGATCGTCGTTCGGCCGGGAGAGGTCGTCCCCGTCGACGGCACGCTCGAGTCAGCGGCGGGCGAGCTCGACGAGTCGTCGCTCACGGGCGAGAGCCTGCCGGTCGAGCGTGTCGCCGGAGACGTCGTCCTGTCGGGGGGCGTCAACGGTTCCGTCCCGCTCACGCTGCGGGTCCTGCGCCCCGCGCGGGAGAGCCAGTACCAGCAGATCGTCGCGCTCGTCGCCGAGGCCGCGGCGAGCCGCGCCCCCATGGTGCGCCTCGCCGACCGGTACGCGATCCCGTTCACGGCTCTCGCCCTGAGCATCGCGAGCGTCGCGTGGTGGTGGTCGGGCGACGCGGTGCGCTTCGCGGAGGTTCTCGTCGTCGCGACGCCGTGCCCGCTGATCATCGCCGCACCCGTCGCGTTCATGGCCGGGATGAGCAGGTCCGCCCGCAAGGGCGTGATCGTCAAGAGCAGCGCGACGCTCGAACAGCTGTACCGCGCCAAGGCGGTCGCGTTCGACAAGACCGGCACCCTCACGCGGGGCGAGCCTCGGCTGAGCGACGTCCGGACGGTCGACGACGCCGACGAGACGCTGCGCCTCGCAGCGTCCGCCGAGCAGCTCTCGTCGCACGTCCTCGCGTCGGCGGTCATCGACGGAGCGGCTGACCGCGGTCTCACGCTGACGAGCGCGAGCGACGGCCACGAGTCGACCGCGAACGGCGTGACGGCCACGGTCGACGGGCGCCGCGTCGTCGTCGGCAAGCGGTCCTTCGTCGCCGAGGCGACGGGGCACGACGTGCCCGCACCCGAGCTGGCCGCGGGCGAGCTCGCCGTGCACGTGGGCATCGACGGCCGCTACGTCGGCATGCTCGTCCTGTCCGACGAGATCCGCCCGACGTCGCGCGAGACGGTCGCATCCCTGCGGCGCACGGGCGTGCGCCACGTCGTCATGCTCACGGGCGACGGCGCTCAGACAGCAGAGCACGTCGCCGCGGACGTCGGCATCGAGGACGTCCGCGCCGAGTGCCTGCCAGCCGACAAGGTCGACGCGGTCGTCGGGCTCACGGACAGGCCGGTCGTCATGGTCGGAGACGGCGTGAACGACGCGCCCGTGCTCGCCGCGGCCGACGTCGGGATCGCCATGGGCGCTCGCGGCTCGACCGCCGCGAGCGAGTCGGCTGACGTCGTGATCCTGCAGGACGACGTCGCGCTCGTCGCGACCGCGCTCACCATCGGCCGCGACACGGTGCGGGTCGCTCTCCAGAGCATCGGCGTCGGCATCGCGCTGAGCGTCGGCCTCATGCTCGTCGCGGCCTTCGGCGCCCTCCCGGCCGTCGTCGGGGCGTGGTTCCAGGAGGGCGTCGACGCCGTCGCGATCCTCTGGGCGTTGCGGGCGGCAGGGGGCGCCCGCGACCGCGCTACTCTGCCTCGACGGCAACCTCGGGACGCTGCTTCTGGCTCGCCCGACGCGTCGCGAGGTGCAGAACAGCGCCAGCCGCGAGAAGGATCCCCGCTCGGAGCCACGTCCCCGCGCTCTGCTGGGTGAGCAAGAGCACGCACGAGAGCGCACCGAGCACCGGGACGATCGTCGCGACCCGGAAGTGGTCCTTGTCGACGCGGTCCTTGCGTAGCACGAGCACCGCGACGTTCGTCGCGATGAACACGATGAGCAGCAGCAGGACGACAGTCTCGGCGAGGGCCTGCAGGCCGCCGGTGAAGACGAGCGCGATCGCGACGAGCGTCGTCACGACGATCGCGACCGCGGGCGTCTTCCAGCCCGGGAGCACCCGCGCGAGGACCGGCGGCAGGAGCTGCTGCGACGCCATGCCGTAGGTCAGGCGGCTCGCCATGATCATCGTGAGGAGCGCGCCGTTCGCGACCGCGATGAGCGCGATGAGCGAGAACACGGTGTCCGGCACGACATCCGCGACGTGCACGACCTCGAGGAGCGGGCCGGTCGAGCCGGCAAGCTCGTCCGGCGACACGACCGCGACGGCGGCGACACCGACCGCGACGTACACGACACCGGCCGTGAGCAGCGAGGCGAACAGCGCTCGCGGGTAGACGCGGCGGATGTCCTTGACCTCCTCGGCCATGTTCGCGGACGTCTCGAAGCCCACGAACGAGTAGAAGGCGAGCAGGGACGCGCTGAGCACGGCGAGCGCCGGGTTCACGCCTTCCTTGAAGTCCATGACGCGGCTGATCTCGCCGTCACCGCGGCCGAGGACGACGAGCGCGAGCACGACGACGAGCACGAGGCCCGACAGCTCGATCGCCGTCATGACGAAGTTCGCCCGCAGCGACTCCTTGATGCCACGCATGTTGAGCAGAGCGACGAGCACCAGGAAGACGACGGCGACGAGGTTGGTCGGCAGGTCGACGAAGGTCGTGAAGTACTCCCCCGCGAACGCGATCGAGAGGCCTGCGGCGCTCGTGACGCCCGCCGCGAGCATGCTGAAGCCGACGAGGAACGACACGGCGGGACGCTTGAAGGCGCGCTCGGCGAAGACGGACGCACCGCCGGCGCGGGGGTACTTCGTGACGAGCTCGGCGTACGAGCCGGCCGTGAGCAGCGCGAGCCCGAGAGCGACGAGGAGCGGCAGCCACACGGCGCCGCCCACCTCGCCGGCCATGATCCCGACGAGCGCGTACACGCCGGCGCCGAGGACGTCGCCCAGGATGAAGACGTAGAGCAGCTTTCCGCTGACGGTGCGCGAGAGCGCGGTGGCTCCCTGGCTGGGGGCGGCCTGCTCGCCGGCGTCGGGTTCTGCGGTCATCCCGACACCTTGGCAGCGGATCGGCGCCCTCGCACGACGAGACGGCAGGGCGTCGTTCGCACTGCGGGCCCACCGTCGCCAGGTGACACTGACGGGATGCCCTCCCCTCGAAGCCGTGCGCCCCGCACCGACGCCGCCCGTCCCGGCGCCGTGCTCGCTCGGCGCCTCGTCCCTGGTGACGCCGTCCGCCTGGTTGCAGCGACGTCGTTCGTCGTCCTCGTCGTCGCGGGCGAGGCGATCGGGGCAGCGCTCTTCCTGCTGATACTCGGCGGGACGGTGGTGCCTCGCGCCGTAGGCGCGTCCGCGGCGCTCGACGTCGCGTGCGGGGCGTCGCTCGTGCTCGCCGGCTGGGCGTCGCACCTCGACTGGTACACCTCCGTGCCGTGGCTCGACCTCGCCGTGCACGTCGTGTACACGGGTCTGCTCGCCGCGCTCGCGGAGGTGGTCCTGCGTCACGTGAGCCAGCGTCGCGAGCGCGCCGAGTGGCACGGAGCCGTTCGCGCCGTGTCGCGCGGCAGCACCGAGACGGTGCTGCTCGTCGGTGGCCTGGGCGCGATCCTGGCCATCTTCTGGGAGGTCGGCGAGTGGGCGGGACACACGTTCCTCGACGAGGGCATCGGGGTCGGCTACAACGACACCGTCTCGGACCTCGTCGCCGGTCTCGCTGGCTCGCTCGCCGCTGGCGTCGTCGTGGCGCGGAGCAACCGGTGACCGCCGGGCACGACGGCGCGCTGCGCGTCTCCGTCGTCATCCCGGTGCGAGACGACGCCGCAGAGCTCGAGCGTTGTCTCGCCCTGCTCGCGCGGCAGACTGTCGCTCCCGCCGAGGTGGTCGTCATCGACAACGGGTCGAGCGACGACTCGGCGGAGGTCGCGCACCGCTGGGGTGCGGTCGTCGTGCGTGAGCCGCGCGTCGGGATACCCGCGGCCGCGGCTGCTGGCTACGACGCGGCGCGCGGTGACGTGATCGCACGGCTCGACGCGGACTCGCGGCCGGGTCCGCGCTGGGTCGAGACCGTCGTCGCGCACATGGCCGATCCCTGGCTCGACGCGGTCACGGGCGCGGGGACGTTCCACGACCTGCCCCGAGGGGCACGTGAGCTCGCGTCGGCCGGGTACCTCGGCGCGTACTACGCGCTCGGGCACCTCGCGCTCGGGCACCCGCCGCTGTGGGGCTCGTGCATGGCTGTGCGCGCGACGGCGTGGCGCGAGGTCCGCGGCGACGTCGAGCGGGTGGACCCCGAGGTGCACGACGACCTTGACCTCGCGTTCCGCCTCGGCCCTGGCCGCGCGACGCGCTTCGACCGGTCGTGGCGCGTGGGTGTGAGCGGCCGCTCTCTGCGCGGGCGCGCGCAGCGGCGCCGACGCATGGAACGCGCGGTGCGCACGCTGCGGATCAACTGGGCGGTGCAGCCCCCGTGGAGCCGTTGGGCCGCTCGTCTCGCCCGATGATCCTGCCTGACGCCATGCCCGTGACAGGGAGCAGCGCCAGCGAGACGATGGAGCCATGACGGTTCCTCACACCCCGGCGGTGACGGACGACCCGCGGGAGATCATCTCGATCGGCGTGCTGATGGCCAACGGACGCCTCGCGCCGCGGACCTTCGCGTCCCGTGCCGACGCGGAGGCGTGGGCGCAGCCGGACGAGCAGGTCGTCGAGTACAACCTCCTGTGCGAGTGCGACCGCTGAGCACGTGAGCGTCGACGGCCACCTGCGGATCAGAGGAGCACGCGGCGCGACCGGTCTGCGCGCCCCCGGAACACGACGGCCGCGATCACGACGACCAGCGCCGCGACGGCAGCCGCCACGGCGGTCACGGTCGACTCAGGCTCGGTAGCGGCACGACCGACGGCGATCCACGCGAGACCCCACGTCGCTGCGAGGGCCACTCCGATGCGGCCACGCAGCCGGCGCGCCAGGAACACCGCGATGCCTGCCGTGCCAGCAAGCACGACGACGGCGAGCACCTCGATCACCGACCAGATGGAGAAGGCGGTCCCTGCGGGTGCGAGCAGCGTCGCGGTCGCCGACAGGCTGCCGCCGGACGACTCCTCGACCCGCTCTCCGAGCACCCCGGTGCCATACAGAGTTCCTACGAGCATCGCGGCGGCGCTGAGCGTGGTCGCGACCTGGCGGACGCGGTCGTTCGTCGTGACCTGGGACAGGTGACTCCTCGGTGTCGGTTGCGCTCCACTCTGCCAAGGGTCGTGCCCGCCCGCCGGGCGAGAGCCTCACATCGCTCCGGCTGCGTCCGATGGGACATAGCGACCACACCTGAAGGGCAGGCAGTGCATGAGCGGGATCGCAGGGATCACCAGTCGGATGCTCGAGATCCAGTCGATGATCGACCGGCTCTCCCCGACGCCTACCCCAACGGTCGCGGCGCAGGCCCCCGCGACGTCGTTCGACGACGCGCTCGGTCAGGCGGTCAAGAACGTCGCCGGGGCGCAGGCCGCCGCGGCGCCCCAGTCCCCCGCTGACGTCGCCTGGGCCGAGCCCGGCGTCCCTGCTGAGCTCGCGAAGTACGGCAACGGCAAGGTCCCGGCCGAGGCGCTCACGCAGATCTCGGGCAGCAACCATCGCCTCTGGGCCCCCGCTGCCGGCGCGTTCGAGCAGCTGCGCGCGGCGGCGGCGAAGGACGGCGTGGACATCGGCATCACGGACTCGTACCGGTCGTTCGACGCGCAGGTCGACGTCGCCAAGCGCAAGGGCCTGTACAAGAACGGCGGCCTCGCTGCTGTCCCGGGCACGAGCCCGCACGGCTGGGGGGTCGCCCTCGACCTCAAGCTCGACGCGAAGGCCCAGGCGTGGATGCGCGCCAACGCGGGCGACTTCGGCTACGTGGAGGACACGCCGCGCGAGCCGTGGCACTGGGTCTTCAAGAAGTAGCCCCGGGCGCAACGGCCCCGGCTGCGTCGGGCCGAGAACGACGGAAGCCCTGGTGAGAGGAGCTCTCACCAGGGCTTCTGCTGTCGGGATGACAGGATTTGAACCTGCGACCCCTTGACCCCCAGTCAAGTGCGCTACCAAGCTGCGCCACATCCCGTCGGACGCCGCGGCGTCCTGACCAGCCCCGAAGGGCCGACAGAAATACTACCCCACGTTCGACGGCCTCCTTGCCACCTGACCGACACGTCCGACGACTCGTGCGCCTGGGGCGACGACGCCGTGGATGCGTGCGTCGAGCCGGACCTGCGCCGTGGTTGCACGCGCCGCGCGTATGCACGCGCCGCACACAGCTCGAGGAGCCCCCGGCCGTCTGTCGGACGGCGCGGCGCGCCACTGGTCCATCTCGCGATCACCGGGCGTGGCCCGGAGCGCCAGCGGACGGGGGAAGCTCGTCTGAGACTGAATCGTTTCAGGCCTTGACAGGAAAGTCGGGTCGTTGACGTGCGGAAACGCCGAATCGCTTCAGCGCTGAAACGATTTGGCGAGAGGCTTGCACAACCCCTGAAGCGGTTGTACTGTCGAGTCACGAGCGCAAGGGACCTTTGACCTGAAGGACGAGACTCGCACCGAACGAACAGGGTTCGACCCCGGGGGCCGGGGTCGCGACGAGAAGGGGAATCACCATGGCTGAGCTGTCTCGCCTCCCGGGGCCCGTGATGGATCTCTGGGAATGGCAGTTCGAGGGCGCTTGCCGCGATCTCGACGACTCGATGTTCTTCCACCCTGAGGGCGAGCGCGGCGCGGCCCGTCGGCGCCGCATCGAGGCAGCGAAGGCTGTCTGCAACTCGTGCCCCGTGATGATGCAGTGCCGCGAGCAAGCCCTCGCGATCCGGGAGCCGTACGGGGTCTGGGGCGGCCTCAGCGAGGAGGAGCGCGAGGCGATCATCGCCCAGCGCCGCGCAGCTCGCCTCACCGTCGCCGGCTGACTCTGCGCCAGGACCGCCGTCGACCGCCCTGCGGTCGGCGGCGGTCTTGTCATGACCGGGCAAGCTGCGCCCCGATGTTGGTTCATGCTCGATTCTGTGCGAGCATGTTCACATGCTCGTCGACCAACGACACACGATCATCCTCGACCGCGTCGCCGCGCACGGAGCCGTTCGCGTCACCGACCTGAGCACAGAGCTCGGCGTCTCCGACATGACCGTGCGCCGCGACATCGCCGAGCTCGCCGCACGGGGCCTCGTCCGCAAGGTCCACGGTGGCGCCGTCGACGCGCGCCCCTCCGCGCACGAGCCCGGCTTCGCGACCAAGAAGTCCGTCGCGACCGACCAGAAGCTCGCGATCGCCGACGCCGCGCTCGAGCTCGTGCAGCCCGGCGCCTCGATCGCACTGTCCGCCGGCACCACGACCTGGGCCCTCGCCACCCGTCTCGCCGAGCGCGCCGACCTCCGCCCGCTCGCCGTCGTCACCAACTCCCTCCCCGTCGCCGACGCGCTCCACGCCGCGGGCGACGTCGGCGAGGTCGTCCTCACGGGCGGCAGCCGCACGCCGTCCGACGCTCTCGTGGGCCCGCTCGCCGTCGCCGCGCTCGAGACGCTCCATGTCGACCTGCTGTTCCTCGGTGCGCACGGGATCGACGCCGACGCCGGGCTCACCACGCCCAACCTGCTCGAGGCCGAGACCAACCGCGCCCTCGCCCGCAGCGCGCGACGCACCGTCGTCGTCGCCGACTCGACGAAGTGGGGCACCCTCGGCATGGCTCGCTTCCTCACGCTCGAGGATGTCGACGTCCTCGTGACCGACGACGGCCTGCCCGACGACGCCCGCACCCACCTCGCGGACGCCGGCGTCCGCGTCATCCTCACCCCCACCGCCTGACCCGCCCCGTCCACCGGAGGACATCGATGACCACCGTCAGACGCACGTCGACCCACCTCGCCGACGGCCGCGAGCTCATCTACTTCGACGACTCGGAGCCGTACGTCTCGGGCGGCGCGACCCGTCGGCTCGACGACCCGCGCCCACTAGCGCCCCGGTTCGCGCCCGACACGGTCGGCCCCGAGATGCGCCGCGACCCTCTCACCGGCGAGTGGATCCCCATGGCGACGCACCGCCAGAACCGCACGTTCCTGCCCCCGGCAGACGCCAACCCCCTCGCCCCCGCGAAGCCCGGCGCGGCCTACTCCGACGGCGAGATCCCCGACACGGACTACGACGTCGTCGTCTTCGAGAACCGCTTCCCGTCGCTCGTCCGTGTCCCCGACCAGCCCGACGACGTCACCCACGTCGACGGAGAAGAGATCTGGCAGGTCCGTCCGGCCGCAGGGCGCTGCGAGGTCATCTGCTTCTCCCCCGACCCGACCCAGTCCCTGCGCGACGTCTCCGTCCGGCGCATGCGCACGATCATCGAGGCCTGGGCCGACCGCACGGCGGCGCTCTCCCGGCTGCCCGGCGTCGAGCAGGTGTTCTGCTTCGAGAACCGCGGCGAGGCGATCGGCGTCACGCTGCACCACCCCCACGGCCAGATCTACGCCTACCCGTACCTCACGCCCCGCACCGCGACGATGCTCGAGCGTGCGCGCGAGCACCGCGCGGCGACGGGCCGGAACCTCCTCGCCGACGTCATGGAGGCGGAGAGGCGTTCGGGCCGGCGGATCGTCGCGGAGAGCGAGCACTGGCTCGCATACGTGCCCGCGGCCGCCCGCTGGCCGGTCGAGGTGCACGTCGCCCCGAAGGACACGAGCCGCCCCATCCCCGACCTCGCCTCGCTGACCGACGCGGAACGGGACGACCTCGCGCCGCTCTACCTGGAGATCCTCGCGCGGTGCGACCGCTTCTTCCCCGCACCCGACGGCACCCCCGCGAAGCTGCCGTACATCGCCGGCTGGCACCAGGCTCCCGTCACCGAAGGGCGCGACGACCTGCGGCTGCACCTTGAGCTCGTCTCGATCCAGCGCGGACCGGGCCGCCTGAAGTTCCTCGCAGGCTCGGAGTCCGGAATGGGCGCATGGATCTCGGACACCGTCCCCGAGAAGATCGCCGACCGATTCCGCGAGGTCGCTTCGCCGACGTGGACGGACACGACCGGTGCGGGCACGACGGGTGGTGACCGATGACCGGGATCGTCTGGAACCGCGCCTGGGACCGTGAGGAGGGCGAGTCGCGGGTGCGGTCGCTCTTCGCCCGCACGTTCGGTGCGGGTCAGCTGCCCGACGGCGTGTGGTCCGCGCCGGGACGCATCAACCTCATCGGTGAGCACACCGACTACAACGGGGGCTCGTGCCTGCCGTTCGCGCTCCCCCACCGGACGTACGTGGCCCTGCGCCGCCGTGAGGACGATCTCGTCCAGCTCTCGTCGGGTCAGGAGGACGGGCTCTGGACGGCGCGGCTGTCCGAGGTCGGTCCGGTGGGCACGCCCGGGGAGGTCTCCGGGTGGGGTGCGTACGTCGTCGGCGTCGCGTGGGCGCTGCGCGAGGCTGGGCACGACGTACGTGGCTTCGACGCGGTCGTCGACTCGTGCGTGCCGTACGGCGCGGGCCTGTCGAGCTCCGCGGCGCTCGAGGCGGCGTTCGCCGTCGCGCTCGGCGACGCGTCCGACGACGCGGCGCGTGCACTGCTGACTGCTGCGTGCGTGCGGGCGGAGAACGAGATCGCGGGAGCACCGACCGGCGGTATGGACCAGTCCGCAGCGCTGCGCAGCACCGCGGGACACGCGCTCCTGCTCGACTGCACGACGTGGGAGGCGCAGCAGGTGCCGTTCGCGCCGGGGACGCACGAGCCGGCTGGCGAGGTGCTCGTCATCGACACGAAGGCGCCGCACCAGCTCGTCGACGGACAGTACGCCGCCCGGCGCGCGGCGTGCGAGGAAGCTGCGCGCACCCTCGGGGTCGCGACGCTCTCCGAGGTCACGAGCCTGCCGGACGCGCTCGCCGAGCTGCCCGACGACACGGCGCGCCGCCGGGTGCGGCACGTCGTCACCGAGATCGCTCGCGTGGACGAGGTCGTGGGCCTGCTGAGCTCGGGTGGGGACCTGCCTGCGGTCGGTCGTGTCCTCGTGGCGGGCCACGAGTCGCTGCGTGACGACTACGAGGTCACGGTCCCGGAGCTCGACGTCGCGGTCGAGACTGCCGTCGCTGCCGGTGCGTTCGGCGCTCGGATGGTCGGCGGTGGTTTCGGTGGTTCCGTCATCGCGCTGGTACCTGCGGGGTCGGCGGAGGACGTCGCGGCGAACGTCGCTGCGGTGTTCGCGGCGCGCGGCTTCGCGGCTCCGGCGTTCCTGCTGGCAGAGCCGTCGGACGCCGCTTCCTGACGACCAGGTGCGCCCTGTCCGGTCCTCGGGCCGGGCGCACCCTGGCGCTTCTGGAACAGGGTGCTAATATTGCTAGCCTATCTAGCAATCTGGTCCCCGACCTCGGAGCGCCTCGTGCCCAAGTCCTCCCCTGCACTCCACGCCGGCCGCACGTCCAGCGGCACCCGGCGCTGGTTGCGCACCTTCCTGCCTGCCGTCCTGGTCCTCGTGTGGCTCGGGCTCGCGGCTGTCGGAGGTCCCCTGTTCGGCCGCGTGGACGAGGTGTCCTCGAACGACGCCACCGCCTATCTCCCGACGAGCGCCGACGCGACCCAGGTGCAGAAGGCGCTCGGGGACTTCCAGGGCTCTGACGCGATCCCCGCGATCGTCGTCCTGGCCTCCGAGGAACCGCTCACCGAGGCGCAGATCGGCCAGATCGGCGCCCTCGCCGAGTCGCTCGCCTCGCTCCCCGAGGTCCCCACGCAGCCGAGCCCACCGATCCCCTCCGAGGACGGCAAGGCGATCCAGGTCTTCGTCCCGCTCGACGCCGAGGGTGAGATCGCGGAGAACGTCGAGGCGCTGCGCGAGGCGCTCTCCGAGGGCGCACCCGAGGGTGTGACCGCCCAGGTCACCGGCCCCGCCGGCTTCACCGCCGACCTCACCGAAGGCTTCGCCGGGATCGACGGCCTCCTGCTGGTCGCAGCGCTCGGGACCGTCCTGGTGATCCTGATCGTCGTCTACCGCTCGCCGATCCTGCCCTTCGTCGTCCTCTTCACCTCCCTGTTCGCGCTCTGCGCCGCGCTCATGACGGTCTGGTACATGGCGCGCGAGGGCATCGTCCTGCTCAGCGGCCAGACCCAGGGCATCCTCTTCATCCTGGTCATCGGCGCCGCGACCGACTACGGCCTGCTCTACGTCGCCCGCTTCCGCGAGGAGCTGCGCAACTACACGAGCACGTGGGAGGCGACCAAGGCCTCCGTCAAGGGCTCCGCCGAGCCGATCCTCGCCTCGGGCGGGACGGTCATCACCGGCCTGCTGTGCCTCCTCCTCTCCGACCTGCAGTCCAACCGGTCGCTCGGCCCGATCGCCGCGATCGGCATCGTCTTCGCGCTGCTCGCCGCGTTCACGCTCCTGCCCGCGATGCTCCAGCTCATCGGTCGCGCCGCCTTCTGGCCGCGCCGTCCGGTCCTGCTCACCGAGGCGGAGAACGCGGACGAGGACGCCCACCTGCCCACCCGCGGCGTCTGGCACGCCATCCCCCGCGCCGTCTCGCGCCGCCCCCGTACCCTCTGGGTCGCGACCACGCTCGTCCTGATCGTCGCGTGCGCCGGCCTCCCGCAGCTCAAGGCGACCGGCGTGCCCTCGAGCGACCTCGTGCTCGGCTCCTCTCAGGCCCGCGACGGGCAGAAGACCCTCGGCGAGCACTTCCCCGGCGGTTCCGGCACCCCCGCCTACGTGCTCACCCCCGAGGCCGAGCTGCAGCAGGTCGCGGACACGCTCCTCGCGAACGACGGCGTCGCGTCCGTCGCCGTCACCGCCGCCGACTCGCCCAGCGGCTCCGCAGCCGTCACCGCCGAGGGCATCACCGCCTTCGGCCCGCCCGGGACCCCCGCGCCAGACCCCACGGTCGCCGAGGGCAAGGTCCTCCTCCAGGCGACGCTCACCGACGCGTCCGACTCGGACGCGGCCGCGCAGACGGTCCGCGAGCTGCGCGAGGCCGTCGGCCCCGACGTCCTCGTCGGAGGCGTCACCGCGACGTCCGTCGACTCGAACGACGCCTCGGTGCGCGACCGCAACCTGATCATCCCGGTCATCCTCGGGGTGATCCTGCTGATCCTCATGGCGCTGCTCCGCTCGGTTCTCGCGCCTGTGCTCCTCATCGCGACGGTCGTGCTGTCGTTCGGCTCCGCCCTCGGCATCTCCGCGCTCGTGTTCAACCACGTGCTCGACCTGCCCGGCGCCGACCCGGCCGTACCGCTGTTCGCGTTCGTCTTCCTCGTGGCGCTCGGCATCGACTACAACATCTTCCTCATGACCCGAGTTCGCGAGGAGACGATCAAGCACGGGACGCACGCCGGCATCACCCGCGGCCTCGCGATCACGGGCGGCGTCATCACCTCGGCAGGCCTCGTCCTCGCGGCCACGTTCGCCGCGCTCGCCGTCATCCCGATCCTGTTCCTGCTGCAGCTCGCGTTCATCGTCGCGTTCGGCGTCCTCCTCGACACGATCATCGTCCGGACGATCCTCGTGCCCGCGCTCGCCCACGACATCGGCCGCAAGATCTGGTGGCCGTCGAAGCTCGCCATGGCGGCACGGTGACACAAGAGCCCCAGTCCCCCTACTGGTTCGCCGAGGCGGGCATCCGAGAGCTGCTCGAGGCGGTGCGCCGGTTCCGGCGCGCCGACCAGCAGATGCGCCGCCGCGCCTCGGCAGCCATGGGGATGAACGTCACGGACATGCAGGCGCTCCAGGAGGTCATCTCCGCCGAGCGACGTGGCGTGCTCGTCACGGCCAACCTGCTCGCGACCAACCTGGGCATCTCGACGGCGTCGACCACGAAGCTCCTCGACCGCCTCACAGCGTCCGGGCACCTCGAGCGGCGGCCGCACCCGCACGACCGCCGCGCGGTCGTCGTCGTCGCGACCGAGCACGCCCACGACGAGGTGCGCTCCCGCCTGACAGACATGCACGACGTCATGGCGCAGATCGCCGCCGCCGTCCCGCCCGAGTCCCGCGCCGACGTCGCGCAGTTCCTCTGCGCCCTCGCCACGCACCTCGACAACGTCGAAGGGCCCGAGCCGCTCACCCCCGCCTGAGCCCGACGCCACGGACGTTTCCCCCGACCAGCGCCGCGGGTGGACAATGGGAGGCATGTCGAACGTCGAAGAGATGCCCTGGGTGAAGAACTACCAGCCGGGGGTGCCCGCTCAGATCGACCTCCCGACCGAGTCGCTCGTCACCATGTTCGAGCACTCCGTCGCCGAGGCCGGCAAGCACCCGGCGACCGAGTTCTTCGGGCGTCGCACGACGTACGCCGAGCTCGGCGACCAGGTCGCCCGCGCCGCCGAGGGCCTGCGGAAGCTCGGGGTGCGCCGCGGCGACCGCGTCGCTCTCATCCTCCCGAACTGTCCGCAGCACGTCGTCGCGTTCTACGCGGTGCTGCGGCTCGGCGCCGTCGTCGTCGAGCACAACCCCCTCTACACCTCCCGCGAGCTGCGCCACCAGTTCGAGAGCCACCAGGCACGCGTCGTCATCGCGTGGGACAAGGCGGTCGCCGCGCTGCGCGAGTTCCCGTCCGACGTCGTGATCGACCACATCGTCTCCGTGAACATCCTCGAGGCGTTCCCGGCGATGAAGCGCGCAGCGCTGCGCGTACCGATCAAGAAGCTGCGAGCGACGCGCGCCTCGCTCACCGCGCCGGCCCCCGGCACGGTGCCGTGGAACAAGCTGCTCGAGAACGACCGCATCTCGACGACGCACCCCTACCCCGATGTCCACGACCTCGCCGCGATCCAGTACACGTCCGGCACGACCGGGCAGCCCAAGGGCGCGATGCTCACGCACTTCAACCTCTACTCCAACGCCCTGCAGGGCGAGGCGTGGATGTACGGGGCCGAGTACCGCAAGGAGGTCTTCTACGCGATCCTGCCGATGTTCCACGCGTTCGGCATGACGCTCTACCTCACGTACGGCGTGCGCAAGCAGGGGCTGCTCGTCCTGTTCCCCAAGTTCGACCCGGACATGATCCTCGACGCGATGAAGAAGTCGCCGGCGACCGTCTACTGCGCTGTCCCGCCGATCTACGAGCGCACCGCGCTCGCGGCGAAGGAGCGCGGGATCTCGCTGAAGTCCTGCAAGTTCTGCATCTCCGGCGCGATGAACCTGCCCGACCACGTCGTCGAGCTGTGGGAGTCGATGTCCGGCGGCCTCCTCGTCGAGGGATACGGCATGACCGAGTCCTCCCCCGTCGCGCTCGGCAACCCCTTCCACCCGACCCGCCGCGCGGGCACGATCGGCGTCCCGTTCCCGTCGACCCTCATGAAGGTCGTCGACCAGAACGACCCGACGCGCGAGGTCGAGCCGGGCGAGCCCGGCGAGCTCCTGCTCAAGGGCCCGCAGGTGTTCCAGGGCTACTGGAACAACCCCGACGAGACCGCCAAGACGCTCACCGAGGACGGCTGGCTGCGCTCGGGCGACATCGTCACCGTCGACGCCGACGGCTTCACGACGATCGTCGACCGCGCCAAGGAGCTCATCATCACGGGCGGCTTCAACGTCTCCCCGAGCGAGGTCGAGGCCGTGCTGCGGCTCCACCCCGACGTCGCGGACGCCGCCGTGATCGGCAAGCCGCTCGAGCGCGGCGGCGAGATGGTCGTCGCCGCCGTCGAGCTCGAGCCGGGCAGCACGCTCGACGAGGACGCGCTGCGCCAGCACTGCCGCTCGCACCTCGCCGCCTACAAGGTGCCGCGTCGGATCGTCGCGATCGAGGACACGCCACGCTCCATGCTCGGCAAGGTCCTGCGCAAGCAGGTGCGCGACCAGGTGCTCCCGCTCGTCTGAGCAACCCGGTCCCAGACCGACGACGAGGGGCGGTGCAGCGTCGCTGCACCGCCCCTCGTCGTACGACCGCCTGTCAGGCCTGGCCCGTGAGCCTCGCCAGAGCGATGCGACGCCTCGCCTGCTCGTCCGGGTCAGGGACAGGGACGGACGTCAGGAGGCGCTGCGTGTACGGGTGCTGCGGCGACGCGAGGACCTGCGCGCTCGGGCCCTGCTCGACGAGGTCCCCGCGGTAGAGGACCCCCACGCGATCGGCCACCATGCCCACGACCGCGAGGTCGTGGCTGATGAACAGCGTCGCGAAGCCGAGTCGTTCCTGCAGCTCGAGGAACACCTCGAGCACGCGCGCCTGCACCGACACGTCGAGCGCCGACGTCGGCTCGTCGGCGATCAGCAGGTCAGGGTCGAGCGCTAGCGCCCGTGCGAGGCTCGCGCGCTGCCGCTGCCCGCCCGAGAGCTCGTGCGGGAACCGCTTCGCGAACTCCTGCGGCAGGTGGACGGCGTCGAGCAGCTCGGCGACACGCGGGCGGGCAGCGCGCCAGTCCCGTGCCTTGCCGTGGATGACGAGCGGCTCGGCGAGTCCCTCGGCGATCGTCATCTTCGGGTTGAAGCTCGTCGCCGGGTCCTGGAACACGAAGCCGATGCGCTGGCGCAGCGGCCGGAACTCACGCTCCTTGTAGCCGACCATCTCGTGGCCGAGCACCGACAACGAGCCACCCGAGGCGTGCGTGAGGCCGGCGATCGCACGACCGATCGTCGTCTTGCCAGAGCCGGACTCCCCGACGAGGCCGAGGACCTCGCCAGGACGGATCTCGAAGTCCACGCCCTTGACCGCACGGAACGCAGGGCGACCGAGGCGGCCCGGGTACGTGATCTCGAGACCCTTCGCCTGGACGACCGGGTCCGCCGACACGTCTACCGGCGTCGTGCGCTCACGCGTCTGCGTGCCGAGCACGGGCACGGCCGCGAGGAGCGACCGCGTGTACTCGTGCTGCGGGTTCGAGAAGATCGAGCGGACGTCGGCCTGCTCGACGATCTTGCCCTGGTTCATGACGGCGACGCGGTCGGCGAGGTCGGCGACGACACCCATGTTGTGGGTGATGAGCACGATCGCGCGGCCGAACTCGTCGCGCACACGACGCAGCAGGTCGAGGATCTCCGCCTGGACCGTCACGTCGAGCGCCGTCGTCGGCTCGTCCGCGACGATCACCTTGGGCTCGAGCGCGAGCGCCATCGCGATGACGATGCGCTGCTTCTGCCCGCCCGAGAACTGGTGCGGGTAGTGGTCGACGCGCTCCTCGGGGTCAGGGATGCCGACCTTCCCGAGGATCTCGATCGCCCGGGCGCGTGCCTCCTGCTTGGAGACCTCGCCGTGGGCGCGCAGCCCCTCGGCGATCTGCCAGCCGACCGTGTACACCGGGTTGAGCGCGGTCGAAGGCTCCTGGAACACCATGGCGACGTCGCGGCCGCGGGCGGCGCGCATCTGCGACGCCGAGAGCGTCACGACATCCTGCCCGGCGAGGACGACGGCCCCCGACACGGTCGTGTTCTCGGGGAGGAGCCGCAGGATCGTCTTGGCGGAGACGCTCTTGCCGGAGCCGGACTCACCGACGATCGCGAGCACCTCGCCCGCGCTCACGTGGAGGTTGACGCCGTCGACGGCGCGCACCTCTCCCGCGTCCGTCGTGAAGTCGACGCGCAGGTCCTTGATGTCGACGACGGTCTCCATCACTCGGCTCCCTTCGTCTCGGTTGCGGGCGACACGGCCTTGCGGCGCGGCGCACGTCGGATGCGCAGACGCGGGTCTGCGAGGTCGTTGAGGCTCTCGCCGACGAGCGTGATCCCCATGACCAGCAGGACGATCGCGACGCCGGGGAAGACGCCGGTCCACCAGATGCCGCTCGCGACGTCGGCGACCGCCCGGTTGAGGTCGTAGCCCCACTCGGCGGCCTTGGTCGGGTTGATGCCGAAGCCGAGGAAGCCGAGACCCGCGAGGGTGAGGATCGCCTCGGACGCGTTGAGCGTGACGATCAGCGGGAGCGACCGCGTCGCGTTGCGCAGGACGTGCTTGCCGAGGATGCGCGTCGTCGGGGCGCCCAGGACGCGGGCTGACTCGACGAACGGCTCCGCCTTGAGGCGGACCGTCTCGGCGCGCACGACGCGGAAGTACTGCGGCACGAACACGACCGTGATCGAGATCGCGGCGGCGATGATGCCGCCCCAGAAGCTCGACTGCCCGCCCGAGATGATGATCGACACGACGATCGCCAGGAGCAGGGACGGGAACGCGTAGACGGCGTCCGCGATCATCACGAGGACGCGGTCGAGCCAGCCACCGAGGTAGCCGGACACGAGGCCGAGCGCGACGCCGAGGAAGATCGACGCGACGACGGCGAGGATCACGGTCAGCAGCGCGGTCTGGGTGCCCCAGACGACGCGTGAGAAGACGTCGTAGCCGCCGACGGTCGTGCCCCAGACGAACTCGTCCGACGGCGCGGCCTGGCGCGGGAAGGACCCGTCCGCGTCGGAGAGCTGGCTGAAGCCGTACGGCGCGATGACCGGGGCGAGCAGCGCCACGATCACGAACACCGCCGAGATCAGGAGGCCCGCGACGAGCATGCCGCGCTGCAGGCCCGCGCTGTGGAACAGGTGCCAGACGATCGGCAGCCGGCGCCAGCGGGGCTCGTGGGTCACGCCCACGGGCTGCGTAGCCATGTCAGTACCTCACTCTCGGGTCGATGAGCGCGGCGACGACGTCGACGATGAAGTTGGTCACCGCGACGATCACCGCGAGCAGCGCGACGATGCCCTGCACGGCGACGTAGTCGCGCGCCGCCAGGTACTGCGCGAGCTGGAAGCCCAGGCCGCGCCACTCGAAGGTCGTCTCGGTGAGGATGGCGCCGCCGAGCATGAGCGCGATCTGCATGCCCATCACGGTGATGATCGGGATCAGCGCCGGCTTGTACGCGTGCTTGCGCAGGAGACGTCCTTCGGAGACGCCGCGCGAGCGCGCCGCGTCGACGTAGTCCATGGACAGCGTCCCGATGAGGTTCGTGCGCACGAGCCGCAGGAACACGCCCGCTGTGAGGAGGCCGAGCGCGACGGCGGGGAGCACGGCGTGCGACAGGACGTCGGAGATGAGGTCCCAGCGTCCGGTGCGCAGCGCGTCGATGATGTTGATGCCGGTCGAACCGTCGATGCGGTCCAGGATCAGCTGCGTCTGCGGTGTCGAGCGACGCCCGAGCGGGAGCCAGCCGAGCTGGACCGAGAAGACGAGCTTGAGCAGGATGCCTGCGAAGAAGACGGGCGTCGCGTAGGCGAGGATCGCCAGGACGCGCAGCGTCGCGTCGGACCAGCGGTCGCGGCGGTAGGCCGCGATCCGGCCGAGCGGGATGCCGACGAGCAGCGCGATGATGAGCGCGAAGGTCACGAGCTCGAAGGTCGCGGCCCCGTATGTCAGCAGGATCTCGCTGATCTCACGGTTGTCCGTGACGGTGCGGCCGAAGTCGCCCGTGAAGATCTCCTTGAGGTACTCGAGGTACTGCACGAGCACCGGGCGGTCGTAGCCCGCGGCAGCGAGACGCTCCGCGAGCTGGGCCTCGGTGAGGCGCCCTCCGACGGACGCCGTGATGGGGTCGCCGACGACGCGCATCAGGAAGAACACGAGGCTGACGAGGATGAAGACGGTGGGGAAGATCAGCAGGAACCGGACCAGGATGTAGCGTCCCAGCCCTCCCCCTGGCGCTGCTGAGGTGGGTTTGGCCGCAGCTGTCGCTGCCGGCTCGTCCGTGAGCGCAGTCACGTTCTCTCCTTGGTACGCGGACGGGACGCCGCGTGCGGCGTCCCGTCCGGTGTGTGGTGCGGTGCGGTCAGCGACCGAGCGGTGCGTAGCGGAACTTGAAGGAAGCGTCGAGGGTCACGCCCGTGACGTCCTTGCCCGCGACGGCGACCTGGGAGCCCTGCAGGAACGGCAGGGTCGACAGGTCCTCGGCGACGATGCGCTGAGCCTCCTCGATGAGCTCGACGCGCTTCGCCTCGTCAGGCTCGCTCGCCTGGCCGAGGATCGCCTTCGTGGCGTCGTCGTTCTCGTAGTGGTTGCCGAGGAAGTTGTCCGGCAGGAAGAACGGCGACAGGTAGTTGTCAGCGTCCGAGTAGTCCGGGAACCAGCCGAGCTGGTAGGCCGGGTAGACGTCCTCACGGCGCTCGGTGGAGTAGACGTCCCAGAGGGTCGACTGGAGCGTGATGTCGAACAGGCCCGTCGCCTCGAGCTGAGCCTCGACCATGGCGTACTCCTCGTCGGAGGAGTTGCCGTAGTGGTCCGGGCTGTACTGGAGGTTCAGCTTGACCGGCGTCTCGACGCCGGCCTCCTCGAGGACCTTGGCGGCCTTGTCCGCGTCCGGGCCACCGTTGCCGTCGCCGTACAGCTCCTTGAGCGGCTCCGCGGCGCCCGTCAGCCCCTCGGGGACGTAGGAGTAGAGCGGCGTGAACGAGCCCTGGTAGATCTCCTCGCCGAGCTTGGCACGGTCGAGCAGGTGCGCGGCGGCCTGGCGGACGGCGAGCGCCTTCTTCGGGTCGGCGTCGGCCGTGTCCGTGCCGTACGGCTGGGTCGCGAAGTTGAAGACGATGTAGCGGATCTCGCCGCCGGGGCCCTCGTGGATCGTGACCTTGTCGTCCTTCGCGAGGTCGGCGAGGTCCGTCGGGGACAGGCTGCGGAACGCGACGTCGACGTCGCCCTGCTGCACCGCGAGCTTCAGCGAGGTCTCCTCGGTGAAGTACTGCGCGGTGACGACCTTGGTGACGGCGGGGTCGAGCAGACCCTTGTAGTCCTCGAACGCCTCGTAACGGATGAGCTCGTTCTCGGTGTAGTCCGTGATGATGTACTGCCCGGCGAACGCCTTCTCCGAGACGATCTTGTCCGCGGGGGTGATCTCGGTGGCCGAGAACACCTCCTCGTCGACGATCGGGCCGACAGGCGAGGACAGGATCTGCGGGAACGTCTGGTCGTTCTCGCTCTTGAGCTTGAACACGACCGTGAGGTCGTCCGTGGTCTCGAGCGAGTCGAGGTTGTACAGGAGCGAGGACGGGCCGTTCGGGTCCGCGATCGCGAGCTGACGGTCGAAGCTGAACTTGACGTCCGAGGCAGTCAGGGCGTGACCGTTCGCGAACGTCAAGCCCTCCTTGAGCTTCACGGTGTACTCGTTCGGCGCGGTGAACTCGGCGCTCTCCGCGATGTCGGGGGCGACGTCAGGGCTGCCGTACGGCGAGTTCAGCAGGAACGGGAAGACCTGGTTCTGCACGGCGAACGAGCCGTTGTCGTACGAGCCGGCCGGGTCGAGCGAGGTGATGACGTCGGTGGTGCCGACCGCGATCGAGTCGGCGCCTCCGCCAGAGGTGCCTCCGGTGCCGCCGGTGGGGGCGTCGTCGCTGGTGTCCGCGCACGCGGTCAGCACGAGGCCGAGCGCGGCGAGCACGCTCACGGCGCGCACTGTGCGGCGTCCAGTTCCTGCAGTCATTGCTCACATCCTCACTGCGTCGTGCCAGCACGGGGGGTACCGGCACTCTGTTGACGGGTCATGGACCAAACCCTGACGCTGTTCTTACCACGGGACCTAGGACCCGTGACGGACAGGACCGCGGGCGATACCCATTCGCAACAAAACGTGACCTGCCGGAAACACTCCTGCTGGCGACGATCTCGCGCGCCGGCACGGCGTCACGCCGGCACCCGGAAGTGTGCCGCGACCTCTGCGAGCAGCCGCGCCCCGAAGCCCGTGGCCTCCTTCACGCGCCACGCGGTGTCCACGTCGACACGCATCGGACCGGCGATGTCGAGGTGGGACCAGGGCGTGTCGCCCACCTGCTCGGCGAGGAACAGGGCTGCGACGATCGCACCGGCCGACTCTCCGCCCAGGTTCTTGATGTCGGCGATCTCGGAGTCGAGCCACGGCCGGTAGGCGCGCTCGAGCGGAAGCTCCCAGACCTTCTCGTCGGTGCGCACCGACGCGTCGCGCACCTGCTCGACGAGGTCGGGCGACGTCCCGATGACACCGGCGGCCGCCGGTCCGAGCGCTGCGAGGCACGCCCCCGTGAGCGTCGCGATGTCGACGATCGCGTCGACGCTGTCCTCGTTGGCGAGAGCGATCACGTCCGACATGACGAGCCGCCCCTCGGCGTCGGTGTTGACGACCTCGATCGTCCGACCGGACCGGGTCGTCAGGACGTCGCCGAGCTTCATCGCGGACCCCGAGGGCATGTTGTCCGTGCACGCGAGGTAGGCGCTCACCACAACCTCGACACCCAGGACGAACTGCTCCGCGCTCGGGTCGACGTGCTCGCTCACGTACGCCTGCTCGAACGTCACGGACGTCCCGGCGACGTAGAAGACGTGGGACAGGACGACGAGCAGCACGATCAGGCCGAGGAAGATCACGACCGGGTGCGGGACCTTGTTACCGACGCGCTCGATCGCGTCGAGGGCCCGCTCGAGCGGGCTGCGACGTGCGACCTCCTGGGCCATTCGAGCCCTCCACACCACGGCTGAGCCGCTCGTGACGGGTGAGGCGTCCGGCGAGCCGGACGTGGTCCCGGCGGGACGGGCCCGCACCGCGCGAACGAGAACACGAACCGGACCAGCTGCCCGGGCTTTCACCCGGGCACCCGTCTGCCCGAGCGTCAACGGAGCCTCCCCCTCGCCGACCGCGCCACGTTCACCCTCGACCACCCCCCGTCTCGCACCACGTTCACCCCCGGCCACCCGCTGCAGGCACCACCGGGCGCAGTAGCGTCGAGAACGGCCGACCGAGGGAGTCGGACCGAGCGCTAGGGGGAAGCACAGTGGACGCCAAGAGCCAGAAGATCGTCATCATCGGGCAGGGCTATGTCGGCCTCCCGGTCGCCATGCGTGCGGTCGAGGTGGGCTACGACGTCGTCGGCCTGGATCTCGACGCGGCGCGCGTCGAGCGCCTCGCAGGAGGCAGCTCCTACGTCGGCGACATCTCCGACGAGACGCTCCGTGCGGCGCTCGACAGCGGTCGCTTCCTCCCCACGGCCGACTACGCCGCCGCCGAGGGCTTCGACGTCGCGGTCATCACGGTCCCGACGCCTCTCAAGGAGACTCTCCCGGACCTGAGCTTCATCGAGCAGTCCGGGAAGAGCCTCGCGCCCTACGTGACGCCCGGCTCCGTCGTCGTCCTCGAGTCGACGACTTACCCCGGCACGACGGAGGAGATGCTCGTCCCGATCCTCGAGGCCGGCAGCGGCCTGCGCGCAGGCGCCGACTTCCACGTCGGCTACTCCCCCGAGCGCATCGACCCGGGCAACAAGAAGTACGGCTTCGTCGAGACACCCAAGGTCGTCTCGGGCATCGACGCCGCGTCCCTGGCCCGTGTCGACGCGTTCTACTCGTCGCTCATCGAGCGGACCGTGCCGGTCTCGGGGACGAAGGAGGCGGAGCTGACGAAGCTGCTCGAGAACACGTTCCGCCACGTCAACATCGCGCTCGTCAACGAGCTCGCGGTCTTCGCGCACCAGCTCGACATCGACATCTGGGAGTCGATCGACGCCGCCTCGTCCAAGCCGTTCGGCTTCATGGCGTTCACGCCCGGCCCGGGCGTAGGCGGCCACTGCCTGCCCGTCGACCCGAGCTACCTGTCGTGGCAGGTCCGCCGCACGCTCGGTCAGAGCTTCCGTTTCATCGAGCTCGCGAACGACGTCAACGAGCACATGCCCGACCACGTCGTGACGCGTCTCGCGACCCTCCTCAACGACGAGCGGAAGGCGGTCCGTGGCTCGAAGGTGCTGCTGCTCGGCCTCGCGTACAAGCGGGACACGAACGACATCCGCGAGTCGCCCTCGCTCAAGATCGTCGAGCTCCTCACGGCCCTCGGTGCCGACATCCTCGCGGTCGACGACCTCATCGACGACTCGCGCTGGCCGGCAGGCGTCAAGCGGGTCGCGCTGACCGAGAAGACGCTCGCCGACGTCGACGCGGCGCTCGTCGTCACGGCCCACTCGGACCAGCCCTACCACCTGCTCGTCGAGAACGACGTCCCGACCCTGGACACCCAGCGCGTCCTGCGCGGGCCCAAGGTCTCCCTGCTCTGAGCAGCTGACCGCGAGGGCC
Organism: Flavimobilis soli; assembly: GCF_002564025.1. Lineage (NCBI taxonomy): Bacteria > Bacillati > Actinomycetota > Actinomycetes > Micrococcales > Jonesiaceae > Flavimobilis > Flavimobilis soli. The sequence continues at coordinate 259,584 of NZ_PDJH01000001.1, read as the reverse complement.
GTGCGCACCCGAGGGTGTGCACAGCCCTCGCGTGTATCCCGGGCACGGCGACCGCCGGAGAAATCCCGTGGCCCTCACCGCGGCTCGATGAGATGGTCGACCGGTGACGCGCCCAACCGAGCTCGACGTGCCCACCCTCGTCTGGCACGACCCGTCCCTCTCCCCCGCCGTGTCGCTGCACCGGCTCGACCTCGCGACGATCGACGCGCTCGCACGCGGCGACCTCGCCGCCGCGCGCGTCTCGTCAGGGCTCACGCTCGACCCACACCTGGTCGCCGACGGCTCGCGCGGCGTCTGGCGGGTCCGCAGCACGCAGATCGCCGAGCACGCCGCGCACGCGCCGTGGATCACGCGCGCGCTCGTCCTGGGCGGCGACGTCGTCGGCAAGGCAGGGTTCCACGGGCCGCCCGAGCCCGGGACAGGGATGGTCGAGGTGGGTTACTCGGTCGCTCCCGAGCGGCGGCGGCAGGGTCTCGGCCGCGCCGCGCTCCGGCTCATGCGTGCCGTCGCGGAGCACGCCCCGGACGCGCGCGTCCTGCGTGCGACGGTCTCGCCCGGCAACGTGGCGTCGCGCAACCTGGTCCTCTCCGAGGGCCTCGTCGAGGTCGGCGAGCAGTGGGACGACGAGGACGGCCTCGAGATCGTCTACGAGGCCCGGCTGGGCTAACGAGCGGCGAGCCCCAGGCGCGGTCCCTCGATCGCGGGGCACGCATCCATGACGACATCGAGCCCGGCGGCCGCGGCGCGTGCGGCGGCGTCCTCGTCGATGACACCGAGCTGCATCCAGACGGCGCGCGCCCCGATCGCGATCGCGTCGTCGACCACCGCCCCCACCAGCTCGGACCGTACGAAGACGTCGACGACGTCGACCTGCCCCGGCACTGCGGCGAGGGCCGCGTAACCCTGCTCGCCGTGCACGACGGGGGCCTGCGGGTGCACCGGCACGATCGTCTGGCCGATGCCCTGGAGGTAGGCCGCCACGCCATAGGCGGCGCGCTCGCGGTTGTTGGACAGGCCGACGACGGCCCACCTCCCCACGTCGGTGAGCAGGCGGCGGATGACCTCAGGATCGTTCGTGTGCGTCATGACACCACCGAACCACACGCGGACCCCGCGCGCGGCACGGGGTCAGGACCCGCCCTGAACCGCCTCCGGCAGACGACGAAGGCCCCCGAGCCTGAGCTTCGGGGGCCTTCGTGCTGGTGGGCGATACTGGGTTCGAACCAGTGACCTCTTCGGTGTGAACGAAGCGCGCTACCACTGCGCCAATCGCCCGTGCGTGGTGCGGTGACAACCCTAGCGCGTGATCCTCGGAGACGAAAATCGGTCGCCGCCTGCCCGCTCGCACCCGCTGACGACCCTCACGGGTCAAGGTCCTCCCCCTGCTTCCGTGCGAACAGCGCTTGCGCCGCGAGGCACAGCTCGCCTGCGGCGACCTCTTGCCCGTCGAGCGCGGTAAGCGGCGAGACGTTGCGTGTCGAGGAAGTGAGCGCGGCGTGCGCGCGCCCCTGCACGACGTCGTCGAGCACCTCGTACGGGAGCGTCGCCTCACGCACGGGAAGCCCCTCGGCGGCGGCCCACTCGAGCAAGAGCTCGCGCGTGATGCCGGCGAGGCAGCCGGACTCGAGCGGCGGGGTGAGCAGCTCGCCGTCACGCTCGACGACGATGTTCGACCCGGTCCCCTCGCACAGCTCGCCGCGCGTGTTGGCGAGGAGCGCCTCGTCGGCGCCGTACTCGGTAGCGGCAGCGAGAGCGACGACGTTCTCCGCGTACGACGTCGTCTTGAGGCCCGCGACGGCGGAGCGCTCGTTGCGGACCCAGCTCACGCGGGCGGCACGGGACGCGCGGGCGACCGTCGCTGGGCCTGCGGCTACGAGGACGGTCTGGTCCCAGCCGTCGCGGCCTGAGCCGAGCGGTCCAGGCCCGGCGGTCACGGTGATGCGCAGACGCCCGGTCTCAGGCGGTGCGACCGCGAGGACGGCAGCGACGCCGTCGCGGATCTTGTCCTCGTCGGGTGGGAGCAGGCCGAGGCCCGTCGCGCTGCGAGCGAGCCGCGCGAGGTGGCGGGTGAGAGCGAACGCGCGGCCGTCGCGGACGAGCATCGTCTCGAACACCCCGTCGCCGACCGTAATGCCGTGGTCGAGCGCTCCGACGAGCGGCTCCTCGGCGTCGCGCAGCCGTCCTTCGAACCAGACGATCGTCATCGTTCCCCCTCGGGTCGCGCACCGGCGTCGGTGCAGGTCGTCCATCGATCTTGTCAGGAGGAGGCGAGCGCGACCAGCCTTCGTGCCTTGAGCTCGGTCTCCGCCCACTCGCCGTCGGGGTCGCTCCCCCACGTGATGCCGGCACCGGTACCGAAGCGGAGGACGCCGTCGCGCCACCAGAACGTGCGGATGCCGACGGCGAGCTCGGCCGTGCCACGGTCGGCGTCGACCCAGCCGACGGCCCCGCAGTACGGGCCGCGGGGCTCGTCCTCGAGCGCGTCGATGATGCGCAGCGCCGAGGACTTCGGCGCGCCGGAGACCGACGCGGGCGGGAACGTCGCGTCGAGCACCTGGGCCCAGCGAACGTCGTCGCGCAGCTGCCCCGCGACCGTCGAGACGAGGTGGACCAGGCCGGGGTGCTGCTCGACGGCGAGGAGCGCCTCGACGCTCACCGTGCCGGGACGGCAGACCTGCTGCAGGTCGTTGCGGACAAGGTCCGTGATCATGATGTTCTCGGCCTCGTCCTTGGGGAGCAGGCCGTCGGCGGTCGCCGCCGTGCCCTTGATCGGGGCCGAGGTGAGGGTCGCGCCGTTGCGGCGCAGGAAGAGCTCGGGCGACGCCGTCACGACCCACACGGGCTCGACACCGTTGCCTGCAGGGACGTGGACGTAGCCGCCGTAAGGCGCGGGGTTGCCCGCCGCGAGCGTCGCGGCGAGCGCGACGGCGTCGGGCTCGTGGCCGTCGACCGCTGGCAGCGGCGCGCGGAGCACGCGACAGAGGTTCACCTGGTAGACGTCGCCCTCGCGGACGTGCTCGCGGATGCGCACGACGCCGTCGCGGTAGCGGTCGGCGCTCGCCGAGCTCGTCCACGTGTCTGCCTGGGGCCCCCGCCACGTCGTGGCGGCGCGCGAGAGGACGTCCCTGGCCACTCCGCCGGTCGCGAGGTCGTCGCGCTCGGCCCGCCAACCCTCACGCTCGGCGAAGCGCCACGCGTGCCCACGTCCCTCGAAGTCGAGGACGACGAACCACAGCCCCTCGTCGTCGAGCCGAGCACGCCCCTCCTCGGTCGCGAGGTCGACGCAGTCGACGACCCCGGAGGCGCTCGTGCCGGCGAACGACGCGCGTCCCGGCATCGCACGCGCGTCAGCGGCGCCAGAGCGGGCTCGGGAGGGTCGGTTCACGGGGTCAACCTACCTGCGTCACGCCGTCGGCCGCGCGGGCTCGAACCTCGCCCTGATGACGCCCGACGGAAGATCACACGGGTGTCAGTTGGACGTTTCGCAGAACGTTCGACTAATGTTTGTCAGGCGCCGCGGGCCGGAGAGATCCGACCTGGTGGTGTTCATGCGGACGTGGCTCAGTGGTAGAGCATCACCTTGCCAAGGTGAGGGTCGCGGGTTCGAATCCCGTCGTCCGCTCGGAGACGCGGCACCGGTTCTCACCGGTCGCCCGACTCGAACGGTGGAGTGGCCGAGAGGCGAGGCAGCGGCCTGCAAAGCCGTACACACGGGTTCGAATCCCGTCTCCACCTCGCATCACAGCACGGGCGATTGGCGCAGCGGTAGCGCGCTTCCCTGACACGGAAGAGGTCACTGGTTCGATCCCAGTATCGCCCACCACGCACGAAGGCCGTCCCGGTACCGGGGCGGCCTTCGTCGTTCCCAGACAGGCGTGGCGCCTGCCACGGGATCACGGGTGGACGAGGATCTTCACCGCCGTGTCGTTGCGGCATGGTCGGCGACACCGGTGTCGCGCGCCTTCGCCTTGCGAGCCTCGCTCAGCTCAGACATCAGCACGGTCACGCCCTGCGCCTTGAGGACCGCAGCCGTCAGCAGGCCGATCGGCCCTGCGCCTCCGACGAGCGCGACGTCGCCTGCCTTCGCACCGGACCGCACGTACGTGTGGTGGCCCACCGACGGCGGCTCGATGAGAGCAGCCTCGTCGAGGGGGACGTCCCCGACAGGGTGCACCCAGCGCCGTTCGACGACGACCTTCTCGCTCAGCCCGCCACCACCGCCCGGCAACGATGAAGCCCATCGACGGAAAACGTGCTGCCCTCATCGTCGATCATCTCCGCAAGGATCAGGTGGCACCCCTCCTCCTGCGAGGCTACGCGCGCCGCGGGTTCGCACAAGGGCACCCCCTCCCACGCGGCACCGCGCCGGTTTGGGCAAACGTCGGATCGTCGTCTAGTGTGTACACGCACCGATCACCTCCGGCCCGCCGGAAGAGATCGCGTTGCGGACGTGGCTCAGTGGTAGAGCATCACCTTGCCAAGGTGAGGGTCGCGGGTTCGAATCCCGTCGTCCGCTCGGAGACGCGGCACCGGTTCTCACCGGTCGCCCGACTCGAACGGTGGAGTGGCCGAGAGGCGAGGCAGCGGCCTGCAAAGCCGTACACACGGGTTCGAATCCCGTCTCCACCTCGCATCACAGCACGGGCGATTGGCGCAGCGGTAGCGCGCTTCCCTGACACGGAAGAGGTCACTGGTTCGATCCCAGTATCGCCCACCACGCACGAAGGCCGTCCCGGTACCGGGGCGGCCTTCGTCGTTCCCGGAACGGGTGTGCCCCTGCGCCCGGATCGAGCCAGAGGTCCCAAGATCTGGCGTCAGCACCTCCGGATAATCGGTACATGACAGCCCGTCGAGTCAACGCCTACCGCGCCCTCGCTTCCGCGAGCCGCGTGACGCTGCTCGACGCGCTCCAGCAGCGCGACGGGATGACGATCACCGAGCTCGCCGAGGTCTCCGGCCTCCACACCAACACCGCGCGCGAGCACCTCGGCCGCCTCATCGACGCGGGCTTCGTCACGTGCGAGCCCGAGGAGCGGCACACCCGCGGTCGCCCGCGCATGCTCTACCGCGCTGTCGCCAGGAAGGACACGGTCAGCGCCGAGACGCACGAGCAGCGCACGAAGGACGCTCTCGCCCGCGCCGAGCTGACCCGCATGCTTCTCGCGGGATTCGGGACGGGCACCCCCGAGGACGCGGGACGAGCCCGGGACCTGGGCGCGGCCGCGGCACAGGAGCACGGCTCGTTCCTGGGGGCGCCAGCACTCACCCCAGCCGCCGGGACCGACGCCTCGGAGGCACGCCTGGCTCAGCAGCAGCTCGACGTGCTCGAGGACCACTTCGACCAGATCGGCTTCGAGGTCGACGTCGACCCCGAGGGTCTCGAGCTCCACCTGCGGCACTGCCCGTTCTACGACCTCGCCCGGCAGCGCCCCGAGGTCGTCTGCCGCGTCCACGAAGGGCTCGCCTCGGGGGTGCTCTCGCGCGTCTGCGGCCCGCTCACGCTCGAGCGGATCCTGCCCTTCGTCGGCCCCGAGCACTGCATCGTGCGCCTCAACCGCCAGGCCGGCGATGCGCGCGGCGACGAGGCATCTGAGCCGGTCGGACCGCCGCCGCTCCCCTGAGCGCCACGGCGATCCCGGCGCGGGCGTGCAGGCTCGGCTCCTCGGTCGCCTGTCACGGCACCGAGGAGCCGGGCAGCGTGCGCCGCGGTTGGGAGCCAACCGTCAGGCCCTAGCGTCCTCGACCAACGCACCCGGCGGGGACGTGGCAGTCTTTTCCCCATGCTCAACTGGCCAGGTCAGCCCTATCCGCTCGGCGCCACCTTCAACGGCTCCGGGACCAACTTCGCTCTCTTCTCCGAGGTCGCCGAGCGCGTCGAGCTCTGCCTGTTCGACGACGACGGGAACGAGACACGCGTCGAGGTCACGCAGACGACGGCGCACGTCTGGCACACGTACCTTCCCGACGTCCAGCCCGGCCAGCGGTACGGCTACCGCGTCCACGGCCCGTACGACCCGGCCAACGGGCACCGCTGCAACCCCTCGAAGCTGCTGCTCGACCCGTACGCGAAGGCGATCGACGGCGAGGTCTCGGCCGACCCGGCGCTCTACTCGTACACGAGCACGGAGGACGGCGTCCTCGACGACGCGGAGCACCTCAACACCGACGACTCGGCCGCCGCGACGATGAAGTCCGTCGTCGTCAACCCGTTCTTCGACTGGGGGCACGACCGCCCTCCGGCGCACGAGTACCACGAGCTCGTCATCTACGAGGCGCACGTGCGCGGCCTGACGATGACGCACCCCGCCGTCCCCGAGCACCTGCGCGGGACCTACGCCGCCCTCGGCCACCCGGCGATCGTCGGGTACCTCAAGGACCTCGGCGTGACGGCGATCGAGCTCATGCCGGTGCACCAGTTCGTCAACGACACCCACCTGCAGGACCGCGGCCTGAGCAACTACTGGGGCTACAACACGATCGGCTTCCTCGCGCCGCACGGCGCGTACGCCGCGGGCGGCACCCGGGGCCAGCAGGTCCAGGAGTTCAAGGCGATGGTCAAGACGCTCCACGAGGCGGACATCGAGGTGATCCTCGACGTCGTCTACAACCACACGGCCGAGGGCAACCACATGGGTCCGACGCTGTCGTTCCGCGGCATCGACAACCGTGCCTACTACCGGCTCGTCGACGAGGACCTCGCGCACTACTTCGACACGACCGGCACCGGCAACTCGCTGCTCATGCGCTCGCCCCACGTCCTGCAGCTCATCATGGACTCGCTGCGCTACTGGGTCACCGAGATGCACGTCGACGGATTCCGCTTCGACCTCGCCGCGACGCTCGCTCGCCAGTTCCACGAGGTCGACCGTCTCTCGGCGTTCTTCGACATCGTGCAGCAGGACCCGGTCATCTCCCAGGTCAAGCTGATCGCCGAGCCCTGGGACCTCGGCAGCGGCGGATACCAGGTCGGCGGGTTCCCGCCGCTGTGGACCGAGTGGAACGGCCGCTACCGCGACACGGTCCGCGACTTCTGGCGCGGCGAGCCCGCGACCCTCCCGGAGCTCGCGAGCCGCCTGACCGGGTCGTCGGACCTGTACGAGGGCGGCGGCCGGACGCCGTCGGCGTCGATCAACTTCGTCACCGCGCACGACGGCTTCACGCTGCGCGACCTCGTCGTCTACGAGGAGAAGCGCAACGAGGCCAACGGCGAGGACAACCGTGACGGCGAGAGCCACAACCGCTCGTGGAACTGCGGCGTCGAAGGGCCGACCGACGACCCGCAGGTCAACACGCTGCGCGCCCGCCAGCAGCGCAACATGCTCGCGACCCTCCTGCTGTCCCAGGGCGTGCCGATGATCGCGCACGGCGACGAGATCGGTCGCACCCAGGGCGGCAACAACAACGGGTACTGCCAGGACAACCCGACGACGTGGATGGACTGGGACCTCGACGACGACAACCGTGAGCTGCTGGCCTTCACGCAGCACCTGATCCGTCTGCGGCACGACCACCCGGTGCTGCGCCGCAGCAGGTTCTTCACCGGCGCCCCGACACAGGAGGGTGGCCTGCCGGACGTCGCGTGGTTCGACCCGTCGGGCGAGGTCATGGACTCGGCTGCGTGGGACGCTGAGTTCGCACGCACGCTCATGGTCTTCCTCAACGGCGAGGCCATCACGGAGCCCGACGTGTACGGCGAGCGGATCGTCGACGACTCGTTCCTGGTGCTCTTCAACGGGCACCACGAGGACGTCGACTTCACCGTGCCCGCGTCCACCTACGGCGAGCGCTGGAGCATGGTCGCGTGCACCGACCCCGAGGTCCCCGTCGACGACGCGGACGGGATCCTCACGGCCGGGGAGAAGATCTCGGTGACGGCGCGCAGCGTGCTCGTCCTCGGTCGTCCCCCGCTCGAGCCGGTGGCCCCACCGGTGACCGAGGTCCGCTGAGCACACATCCGAGAAGGAGCAGGTCATGTCGAAGAAGCCGTCCCTGTCCCACGAGCTCACCGAGCAGCTGCGCGTGCGCGAGGGCTTCGACCTCGCGTCGTTCGACCGTGGCGCTCGGCCCGGGCTGAAGGGCGGGTCGAGCGCGGCCGAGGACCTGCTCGTCGAGCAGGGCGGCATCCTCGACGAGCTGCAGGAGAAGCTGTACGCGCACGGCCGCTCCGGAGGCACGCGCAGCGTGCTGCTCGTGCTGCAGGGTCTCGACACGGCTGGCAAGGGAGGGATCGTGCGCCACGTCGTCGGCCTGGTCGACCCGCAGGGCGTGTCGATCCGCTCGTTCGGCGTGCCGACCGAGGAGGAGCGCGCGCACGACTTCCTGTGGCGGATCCGTCGCGCGCTCCCCCAGCCGGGACGCATCGGCGTATTCGACCGGTCGCACTACGAGGACGTGCTCGTCGCGCGCGTCGACGAGCTCGTGCCGCCAGACGTCTGGGAGAGCCGCTACGACCTCATCAACGATTTCGAGGCCGAGCTGGTCGCAGCAGGCACGGTCGTCGTCAAGGTGGCGCTCATGGTCTCCTACGAGGAGCAGGGCGAGCGCCTCGCGGAACGCCTCGAGCGTCCGGACAAGCACTGGAAGTACAACCCGGGCGACATCGACACGCGCCTGCGCTGGGACGACTACCAGGAGGCGTACCAGGCGGTCTTCGACCGCACGAGCACGCCGCACGCACCGTGGCACGTCATCCCGGCGGACGACAAGCGCTACGCCCGCCTCGCGGTCTCCCAGCTCCTCGTCGAGGCGCTCGAGAGCCTCGACCTCGACTGGCCGCAGGCCGACTTCGACGTCGCGGCGGAGAAGGAGCGACTCGAGGCGACGCGTCGCTGAGAAGGCGTCAGGACGCGACGCCGACGAGCGCCCGGCCCTCCTCGGCGAGAGCACCGAGGCGGGAGAGCGCGCGCAGGTACTTCTTGCGGTAGCCACCCGTGAGCATCGCGGGTGGGAACAGCGCGGTCTCGCCGCTCCCACCGAGCAGGACGGGGACGTCACGGTCGTACAGGCGGTCGACGAGGACGACGAAGCGCAGCGCCTCCGCCTGGCTCTCGATCGTGCGCACGCCGCGCAGCGCGACGAGGGTGACGTCGTCGAGCATCGCGCCGTAGCGGCTCGGGTGCACCTGGGCGAGGTGGGCGAGCAGGTCGTCGAAGAAGTCGAGGGTCGCACCCTTGCGGTGCTCCGCGCTCTCGACGAGGGTGGCGTCGGGCAGCGGCTGCGCCGACGTGACGACGGCGCGGTGGCGGTAGTCCTCGCCGTCGACGCGCAGCACCTCGAAGCGGGCGGCGAGCGCCTGGATCTCCCGGAGGAAGTCCTCGGCCGCGAAGCGGCCCTCGCCGAGCGAGCCGGGCAGGGTGTTCGACGTCGCGACGATCGAGACGTCGCGGTCCGTGAGCTCGCGCAGGAGCCGCGACATGAGCACCGTGTCGCCCGGGTCGTCGAGCTCGAACTCGTCGATGCAGACGAGGTCCTTGCCGCCGAGCGCGTCGACGGTCGCCGCGAAGCCGAGGGCACCGACGAGGTTCGTGTACTCGACGAACGTCCCGAACGCCGCCCGCTCGGGCCCGACGGCGTGCGCGAGCGACGCGAGCAGGTGCGTCTTGCCGACGCCGAAGCCGCCGTCGAGGTACACCGCGGGCACGGTGCCGCGGCGCCAGCGGAACAGCGCTCCGAGGCCGCGCGCGGGGTTGACGAGCGTGTCCGCGACCTCGGCGAGGCGTTCGACGGCGCGCTGCTGGGTCGGGTGCGCCGGGTCTGGCCGGTAGGACGCGAACGACGCCTCGGCGAAGTGCCGGGGCGGGACGAGGTCGCGCAGGAGGCGGGTGCGGTCGGCGGCGGGCCGGATGTCGCAGAGCGACGGTGGTGGGACGAAAGTCACCCGTCGAGACTAGTTGCTCCGGGGCGCCGCCGAGGGCGCGTCCCGCGCTCCGGCGGTGTGGTGCTCGCCGCACCGTGCCCCACCGCACCGCGCCGTGCCCCAGCGAACCACGCCGTGCCCCACCGAGCTGCGCCCCACGGCACCGTGCTCCCGCCGGACCGTGCTCCCCCGCCCCAGGACATGACGGCAGGCGGCGACCTACAGTGGCCGCATGCCCTCCGTCCCGACGTTCGACCTCCTGATCGACGCCGGCCGCGCCGTCGCGCAGGCCGAGCGGATCGTTCCCGAGCCGGGCGAGCCGCGCCTGGGCGAGCTGCTCGCCCACCCAGCGCCGCGCGAGGGCCGCGTGCACGTCCGCGCGAACATGGTCGCCTCGGTTGACGGAGGCGCCTGGGGCGCCGACCACCGCTCCGGGTCCATCAACGACGCAGCCGACTTCCGGGTGTTCGAGGTGCTGCGTGCCCTCGCCGACGTCGTCCTCGTCGGTGCTGGCACGATACGCGCCGAGGGCTACGGACCTGTCGAGCGCCCGGCGCACCTCTCGTCGCTCACCGCCGCAGCGGGGAGGGCTCCGCGGATCGTCACCGCCGTCGTCTCCCGGACCGGGGTCCTGCCCGCCTCGCTCCTCGAGCCCGACGCCCGGTCGCTGCTGCTCACGACGGTCGCGGGCGCCGAGGCCCACCGTGGCTCGGAGCTCGACAGGGACGGTCGGCTCGTGGTCGTCGACGACGGCCTCGGCAGCGTCGACCTCCGCGCCGCGCTCGACGCGCTCGCCGAGCGCGGCCTGACGCGCGTCCTCACCGAGGGCGGCCCGCACCTCCTCGCGAACCTGCTCGACGACGGCCTCGTCGACGAGCTCATGCTCACGACCAGCCCGAGGCTCGTCGGGCCCGCGCCCGGCCGCATCGTCGCCGGTCCGCGCAGCCTCCAGGACGCGCTCGACACACGCACGACGCCGGCCGTCCTCCTGCACGCGGACGGCACGCTCGTCACCCGCTGGGTGTTGCGGGGCCGCTGACCGGGCGAGATAGTCGAGGACATGGACACGACCCTCGTCCTCGCGGAGGACGCACTGACCTCCTTCGACGTCTCCCACATCCTCGCGGCCGCGCCGTCGCCCGAGGTTCGCTACCACGTGCTCGTCCCTGCGGACACGGAGCGCAACATGCTCGTCGGGCTGCTCGACGACATCTACACGGACGGCTTCCGTGAGGCTTTCGCCGCTGCGCGCCGCGGCATGCCCGACTCGCGGAACGCGACGATCACGGCCAAGCAGTCGCTCGACGCGAGCATCGCGGAGCTCGCGGCCGCGGGCGCCCAGGCGACCGGTGAGATCGTCGGCGACGACCCGCTGCCCGCGCTCCGAGCGGCCGTCGCGGCCGACCCGGGCGTGACGTCGGTCGTCGTCGTGACAGACCCGCACGCGATCGAGGACACCTTCCGCCAGGACTGGGCCTCCAAGGCGCGCGACGCGCTCGACCTGCCCGTGCTGCACCTCTATCGCGGCACGAGCATGCTCGGCTGATCTGCGACCGTCCGTCGGGCCGTGACGCCGGACACGTATCATCGACGGTGCGCTCCGCGCCCCCACCCGCGACCCGAACGGACTCCTGCCCCACATGACCTCGACCCCTGATTTCGTGCCCGTCATCCTCGGCACGAACATCAACGCGTACAACGTCGCACGCTCCATCCACGAGGCCTACGGGGTGACGTCGGTCGCTCTCGGTCGTGCTCCCCTGCCGGCGACGCGCGACTCGAGCATCATCGACGTGCGGGTCGACCGGAACCTCGACCAGCCGGAGATCCTCGTCGCGCGGCTCAAGGAGCTCGCCGCCGAGATCGGTGACCGGCCGAAGGTGCTGTTCGCGAACATCGAGCTCTACACGAACATCGTCGTCGCGCACCGCGACGAGATCGGCGAGGACTACCTCGTCCCGCTCGTCGGCCCCGACCTGGCTGCGAGGCTCATGAACAAGACGGACTTCTACGCGACGTGCGCCGAGCTCGGCGTGCCGCACCCGGAGAGCGTCATCGTGAGCCCGGGACCGCTCGACGGCATCGGCGACGAGCTGCCGTTCCCGTACCCCGTGATCCTCAAGCCGTCGAACACGGACATCTACCCGCGCCTGCACTTCGAGGGCCAGCAGAAGGTCTATCTCGTCGAGGACGCGGCGTCGCTCCGGGAGATCGCGGCGCGCATCTTCGCGGCCGGGTACGACGACGACCTCGTCGTCCAGGAGTACCTCGCGGGCGACGAGTCGGTCATGCGCGTCGTCAACACGTACTCCGACCGGCACGGACGCATGCGCTTCCTCTCGGCGGGCCAGGTCGTCCTGACGGAGTACGACCCGCGCGAGGTCGGTAACAACAACGCGATCGTGTCGATCCACGACGAGGAGCTGACGGACTCGGTGCGCCGGCTGCTCGACGGCGTCGGGTACACGGGCCTCGCCAACCTGGACGTCATGCTCGACCGGCGGACCGGCCAGAACAAGATCCTCGAGGTCAACCTGCGGCTCGGCGCGACGAGCTACTACACGCGCGCCGCGGGCGGGAACGTCACCGAGCACGTCGTCGGCGACCTCGTCGAGCACGCCGAGCTCCCCGACACCGTGACGACCTCCGAGCGTCTGTGGGTCAACGTCCCGTACCTCGTGGTGCTCAAGTACGCGCCCCGAGCGTTGCGCCCGCTGCTGCGTGCGGCGAAGAAGCGCGGCGGTCCGGTGCACACGCTGCGCTACCGTCCGGACATGACGTGGCGGCGTCGCCTGATCATCGCGCGCGAGGACCTGCGTCGGACGCGCAACTATCTGCGCTACGCCGGTACGCGCCTCAACCGCTGACCCGTCCGGCTGCGGTCGTCCGCGCCCTGGCGCGCGAAGGCCCGACGGCGTCGCTCGCCGTCCGGCCTTCGTCGCACGTCCAGCGCGGGGCGCGTCGACCGTGCTCAGTCGGCGACGAGCTCGCGGACGTGCGCGACGATCTGCCGGGCTCGCTCCTCGCTGACGTTCGTCGGGAGGTTCACGAGCCGCGCGACCATGTCCTCCGACACCGCGAGGCGCGGGTCTCCGGGGACGTACCCGTACGCGGCGGCGTCGAGCGCTCCCGGGAACAGCGCGGGGCGGTACCAGCGGCCAGCGTAGACGCCGCGCTGAGCGAGCGCCTCGACGAGGCGCTCTGCTGCCACCTCGTCAACGGCGAGGAACGGGAAGCGGACGAGAGGCTGCCTGCTGCGGGCACCGTCGAGCACCTCGACGACGTCGGACAGCTCGTCGACGTAGACCCCGACCGCTGCGGAGCGCAGCCTCTCCTGCTCAGCCAGGTGCGGCAACGCCGCAGCCGCCTGCGCGACCATGTACGGCGACGGCGCGGCCGGCGCGTGCGGCAGGCCGCCGCGCTGCTCGACGGGCGCGATCGCCGGCTCGAGCAGCCCAGCCTTCACGAGCCCGCGCCGCAGCGGGCGCGACACCGCTCCGGGCAGGCGGTTGAGGACACGGTTCTGCGTGCGGTAGGCGCGCGTCACGAGGTCGAGACGACGCCCGATCGTCGGCAACCCACCGAGGGCGGTGACGATCGCACCGCGCAGCTCGGGCTCGAGCCGCGGCGACACCCAGACGGCACCGCCGAACCGCGTCGGAAGCATCTTCTCGATGCCGAACGAGTGGACCGACACGTCGGCGAGAGGTGCGCCCGTCCCGTCGGTCGCGAGGCGACCGACACAGTGAGCGGCGTCCTCGAGCAGGATCGCGCCCGCGGCATCGGCAGCGGCGCGCAGCCCGAGCGCGGTCGCCTGGTCGACGATGCCGAAGGTGTGCTGCAGGACGACGGCACGCGTCGCGGCGTCGGTCGTGAGTGCGGACGGCGCGATCGCGGCCGTGGCCGCGTCGATGTCCGCGTACACGGGGCGCAGTCCCGCAGCGATGATCGGGTCGACCGCCGTCGCGCACGTGAGCACCTGCGTGACGACGTCACCGGTGCCGCGCACACGGGCGAGCTCGCGCAGTACGACGTGCATCCCGTACCGGGCCTTGAAGACGAGGAACCAGTCAGCGGCGTCGGTACCGGTGCGCCGCGCGAGCTCTCCCGTGACGGCCGTGTGCTCGGTCATGTCTCTCCGCTTCGACGGGGCTGGCATGACGCCAGCCTGGAACACGGAAGCGAGGCGCCCTCCGGACGTGCCGGTGGAGCGCCTCGCTCGTGGTGGTTGTCAGGCCTCGTGCTCGGTACGGTCGCCCGACCACTCGGTGTGGAAGACGCCCGCCTTGTCGACGCGCTGGTACGTGTGCGCGCCGAAGAAGTCGCGCTGCGCCTGGATCACGTTCGCGGGCAGACGCTCGGCGCGGACGCCGTCGTAGTACGCGAGCGACGACGAGAACGCCGGGGTGGGCACACCGTTGAGCGCCGCCTGCGAGACGATGCGGCGCCACGCGGCGACGCCGTTGCCGACGGCTTCCGTGAAGTACGGGTCCGCGAGCAGCAGCGACAGCTCAGGGTTGCGCTCGTACGCCTCGGTGATGCGGTTGAGGAAGCGGGCGCGGATGATGCAGCCGCCGCGCCAGATTCGAGCCATCGCACCGCGGTCGATATCCCAGCCGAACTCCTCGGCAGCCGCGGCGATCTGGTCGAAGCCCTGCGAGTACGCGACGACCTTCGACGAGTAGAGCGCGAGGCGGACGTCCTCGATGAAGGCGTCACGGTCGGTCACGTTCCACTCGCCCGCGACGGCGGGCAGGACGCGCCCGGCCTCGCGCTGCGGCGTCGAGCCGGACAGCGCACGCGCGAACGTCGCCTCGGCGATGCCCGTGATCGGCACGCCCAGGTCGAGGGCGTTCTGCACGGTCCAGCGGCCGGTGCCCTTCTGCTCGGCACGGTCGAGGACGATGTCGACGAACGCCTTGCCGGTCTCCGCGTCGACGTGCTGCAGCACGTCGGCGGTGATCTCGATGAGGAAGGACTCGAGGTCGCCCTTGTTCCACTCGGCGAAGATCTCACCGATCTCCTGGGCGGACGCGCCCAGGCCCGCCTTGAGCAGGTCGTAGGCCTCGGCGATGAGCTGCATGTCCGCGTACTCGATGCCGTTGTGGACCATCTTGACGAAGTGGCCGGCGCCGTCGGAGCCGACGTAGGTGCAGCACGGCACGCCGTCGACCTTGGCGGAGATGTCCTCGAGGATCGGGCCGAGCCACTCGTACGACTCGCGCGAGCCGCCAGGCATGATCGAGGGGCCGTTGAGGGCGCCCTCCTCGCCGCCGGAGACGCCGGTGCCGACGAAGTGCAGGCCGTGCGCGCGCAGCGCCTCCTCACGACGACGCGTGTCGGGGAAGTGCGCGTTGCCGGCGTCGATGACGATGTCACCCTCGTCGAGCAGCGGGATCAGCTCGTCGATGACGGCGTCGGTCGGGCCGCCGGCCTTGACCATGATGACGACCTTGCGCGGCCGTGCGAGCGACGCGACGAAGTCGGCCATCGTCTCGCTCGGGACGAAGTCGCCCTCGTCGCCGTGGTCGGCGATCAGGGACTCGGTCTTCGCGTACGACCGGTTGTGAACTGCGACCGTGTATCCGTGGCGGGCGAAGTTGCGGGCGAGGTTCCGCCCCATGACCGCCAGTCCGGTGACACCGATCTGTGCGCGTGCCGTCATCCGTCAATCTCCCTCTGATGAGTGTCTACGACCGTCAAGCCTAGCCGGGCGCGCCCGGAGCCATCGTGGCTGTCCACGACGGTGAGACGCGGCTGCCGACGGCACCCGGGGGGCGGTCGGGCGGTGCTGGGCGTCGCTCGACGCTGAGGTCATCGTCCCACCGACCGACGTGCCCGGGGGCGAGTTGCCTCGCGTTGCCACGGACGGGGCCAGGTCGCGGGCAGGTCACGGTCTCGCGCACCCCGGCGTGGCGCTCGACGCCTCGTCTGAGACGCCTCCTAGTGTGTCGGCATGGTCAGCTCTGCGGTCACCGACGTCCCTGCGCCCTTCGCGCGGGCCCTCGGCACGCTCCGCGACGCCGCGCGCAACCTGCGCGTGCAGGTGAAAGAGGTCCCCGCGCCGCGCGCGGCGCGCTTCTCCGTCGCTCTCGAGGGAACGCTCCCCGACCCGGACGACGACGCGCACGAGCTCGCGGACGGCACGTTCGTCGTGCTGTTCGACCCCCCGACGGTCGGCGACGCGGACGGGTCCTTCAAGGTGATCGTGCTGGTGCGCGCGGAGCTCGACGCGGAGATGAGCGTGGACCCGGTGCTGAGCGAGGTGGCGTGGGCGTGGCTCACCGAGTCGCTCACGCGTTTTACGGGCCCGGTCGACGCGCTGGGCGGCTCGGTCACGCGCACGATCACGACGAGCCACGGCGCGGTCAGCTCACGCCCGGGCACGGTCGAGCTCGAGCTCCGGGCCTCGTGGGCGCCGCAGACGCCGGACCTGAGCGGTCACCTCGAGGCGTGGGCGCACGTGATGCGCAGCTGCGCCGGCCTCCCGGACGTCCCCGAGGGGGTCGCGGTCCTACCCGGCCGCTCCTGACTCCCCACGACCGGTCGCACATCACCCTTCCCGCGCGGCCACGCCTCAAGGGCCAGAGCCGTCCCGCGCCATAACCTGAACGCATGAACGAACCCGCACCGGCTGCGTCCGCGGCCGAGGAACCGTCGGCGGACGAGCCGATCATCACCCCGCTCACCGAACCGGCCGACGGCATCCCGGCCGTCGTCGACACGCCCGAGGCGCTCGCGCGCACCGCGGCAGCCCTTGCCGCGGGGATCGGGCCTGTCGCCGTCGACGCGGAGCGGGCGAGCGGCTACCGGTACGGCCAGCAGACGTACCTCGTGCAGCTGCGACGCGAGGGGGCGGGCACCGCGCTCGTCGACCCTGCCGCGCTCCCCGACCTGTCCTCGCTGAGCGAGGCCCTCGACGGCGTCGAGTGGGTGCTGCACGCGGCGTCGCAGGACCTCCCCGGTCTTGCCGAGCAGGGCATGCACGCGTCTGCGGTGTTCGACACGGAGCTCGCGGCGCGTCTGCTCGGCATGGAGCGCGTGGGCCTCGCAGCGGTCGTCGCGGACACTCTCGGCCTGGGGCTCGCGAAGGAGCACTCGGCGGTCGACTGGTCGACGCGTCCGCTCCCGGAGGACTGGCTGCGGTACGCGGCGCTCGACGTCGAGGTGCTCGTGGAGGTGCGCGACATCCTTGCGGAGCGCCTCGAGCGCGACGGGAAGGCCGAGTGGGCGCGCCAGGAGTTCGAGGCAGTGCGCCTCGCCCCGCCCGCACCTCCGCGTGTCGACCCGTGGCGTCGGGTGTCGGGCGTGCACACGCTGCGCCGGCCTCGTCAGCTCGCGATCGTGCGCGAGCTGTGGGCCGCGCGCGACGAGAACGCGCGCAAGCGCGACACCGCGCCGGGGCGCATCCTCCCGGACCGCTCGATCGTCGCGGCTGCGGTCGCGGCGCCGCGCAGCGTGCCGGCGCTCCTCGCCGTCCCGGGCTTCACGGGCCGCTACGCGTCACGTCGTGCGCCGCTGTGGCAGGCCGCGATCGACCGAGCGATGGCGCTGCCCGACGACGAGCTTCCGCCGATGCGCGGGCCGCGCACCGACGCTCCCCCGCCGCCCCGCGCGTGGCCGGACCGAGAGCCGGCCGCTGCCGCGCGCCTCGACGCCGCGAAGGCGGTCGTGGAGTCCTTCTCGAAGAAGTACAACGTCCCGGTCGAGAACCTGCTGCAGCCGGACGCGCTGCGTCGCCTGTGCTGGACGCCGCCGTCGAAGGTCACGGCCGGGTCGGTGACCGAGCAGCTCGCTGCCCGTGGTGCGCGGCAGTGGCAGACGGACCTGCTCGCCGACGCGCTCGCGACGGCCCTGACGTCTGCCGCGAAGGCCTGAGCTCCGCCGAGTAGGGTTGTCGGGTGCTTCAGATCGAGACCGTCACCGACCCTGCCGAGTGGGACCGCATCGTCGATGGAGCAGGGGGTCACCCGCTCCAGCTCTGGGGATGGGGTGAGGTCAAGGCGACGGGCCCGTGGCGCCCGGTACGTCTGAAGGCCGTCGCGGCCGACGGCGAGGTGCTGGGTGGTGCGCAGGTGCTCGTGCGGCGCCTCCCGGTGCCCTTCCGTGCGCTGTCGTACGTGCCGCGCGGTCCGTTCGTCGCTCCTGACGGCGCCGGCACGGCCGACGCACGCACCCGGGTGATCGACGCCGTCGTCGCGTACTGCAAGCGCGAGATCGGCGGCGTGGGCGTCACGATCGAGCCGGACTGGGACGTGAGCACGCCGATCGAGGCGTCTGGCCTCAAGCGTGCGTCGAACACGATCCTGTACCCGTCGACGCTCATCCTCGACCTCACGAAGCCCGAAGACGAGCTGCTGGCCGCTGCCGGGAAGTCGACGCGCTACGACATCCGCAAGGCCGCACGGACGGGCCTGGAGGTGCGCCGGGTGACGAGCGAGGCCGAGGTCCGCGACGTCATCGAGCTGTACCGCGTCTCCGCTGCGCACGCGGGCTTCCCGCTGCATGACGACGACTACTACCTGGCGATCCACCGCGAGATGGGCGACGCATCGCTCCTCGTCGCGGCGTTCTCCGAGGGCAAACCGTGCTCGTTCGTGTGGAACGTCGTCTCGGGCGCGACGGCGTTCGAGCTGTACGGGGGCGTCGACGACGCGGGGCGCAAGCTGCGGGCCAACGCACCGGTGAAGTGGCACGCGACACGGCTCGCCGCCGAGGCGGGCGTGCGCCGGTACGACATGAACGGGCTGCTCAACGACGGGATCAGCGAGTTCAAGAAGTCGTTCGCGCAGCACACGGACGAGCTGATAGGCACGTTCGACGTGCCGTTCAGCCCGCTCTTCGCGGTCTGGGACAAGGCGCTGCCCACTGCCAAGCAGGTCCTGCGGAAGATCCGCCGCTGACACACCTCGTTACTCATACTGGCGGTTCTTGAAACTGTCAGTACTATGAATCCTGACACCTCCCGGAACCGGGAGGCGGACAACGCCGTCCCACCTGTCAGGAGAGCTCATGCCAGCAACCACGAGGTCCGCGCGCCGCGCCTCCGCCCGTGACGTCGTCTTCGTCGAAGGCGTACGCACCCCCTTCGGCAAGGCCCGCCCCGAAGGCCTCTACGCCGAGACCCGCGCCGACGACATGGTCGTCAAGGCCCTGCGCGGCCTGCTCCGCCGCGTGCCGAACCTGCCCGCCGAGCGCATCGACGAGGTCGCGATCGCAGCGACGACCCAGCAGGGCGACCAGGGGCTGACTCTCGGACGCTCGGCGGCCGTGCTCGCCGGGCTCCCCCGCTCCGTGCCCGGATTCGCGATCGACCGCATGTGCGCCGGCGCGATGACCGCGGTCACCACGACCGCGTCCGCGATCGGCTTCGGGCAGCAGGACGTCGCCCTCGCGGGCGGCGTCGAGCACATGGGTCACCACCCGATGGGCTTCGACGCGGACCCGAACCCCCGCTTCGTCTCGGAGAAGCTCGTCGAACCGACCGCGCTCATCATGGGCGCGACCGCCGAGAACATCCACGACCGCATGCCGCACCTGACCAAGGAGCGCGCAGACGCCTACGGTGTCGCGAGCCAGGCCAAGTACGCCGCCGCCGTCGAGGCGGGCCGCATCGCACCCGACCTGGTGCCGATCGCCGTGCGTTCCTCGACGCTCGGCTGGGGCCTCGCCGACGCCGACGAGCTCGCCCGCCCGGGAACGACGATGGCGGACATCGCCAACCTCAAGACGCCGTTCCGCCCCGGCGGCCGCGTCACCGCAGGCAACGCGTCGCCGCTCACGGACGGCGCGGCGATCTGCCTCCTCGCCGCAGGTGACACCGCCGAGGAGCTCGACCTCCCCGTGCGCATGCGCATGGTCTCGTTCGCCTACGTCGGCGTCGACCCCGAGGTCATGGGCCTCGGCCCCGTCCCCGCGACCGAGCGCGCGCTCGCCAACGCGGGCCTCACGATCGACGACATCGGCCTGTTCGAGATCAACGAGGCGTTCGCGGTGCAGGTGCTCGCGTTCCTCGACCACTTCGGCATCGCCGACGACGACCCGCGCGTCAACCCCGACGGCGGCGCGATCGCGATCGGGCACCCGCTCGCGTCGTCCGGCGTGCGCCTCATGACGCAGCTCGCGCGCCACTTCGAGTCGCACCCCGAGGTGCGCTACGGCCTGACGTCGATGTGCATCGGGCTCGGCATGGGCGGCACCGTGATCTGGGAGAACCCGCACCACGCCGACTACTCCGGCCACATGTCCACCGAGAACGAGAGCTGAGGACCGGTCATGACCGACACCACCACCGCACCCAGCGAGACCACCGCCACCGGCGAGCGCGTCACGCACAGCCTCGTCCGCGACGTCCGCCTCCCTGGCGGGGCAGGCGTCATGGCTCTCGTGACGCTCGACAACGGCCTCGACCACACGAAGCCGACGACGCTCGGCCCGCAGGGCCTCGCCGAGCTGCGCAGCGTCCTCGAGACCCAGCAGGCGCGTGCCGCTGCAGGCGAGATCGTCGCCGTCGGCATCACGGGCAAGCCCTACTTCCTCGCCGCGGGCGCCGACCTCAACGCGGCCGTACGCGTCGACGACCGTGCCGACGCGCTCGCGCTCGGCCGTGCCGGGCACGACGCGTTCCGCCTCCTCGGTGAGATGGGCGTACCGACGTTCGCCTTCATCAACGGTCTGGCCCTCGGGGGCGGCCTCGAGGTCGCGCTCAACTGCGACTACCGCACGGTCGCGTCCGACGTGCCCGCGCTCGCCCTCCCGGAGACCGGTCTCGGCCTGATCCCCGGCTGGGGCGGCGCGTACCTCGTGCCGAGGCTCGTCGGCATCGAGAAGGCGATCGACGTGATCCTCACGCGTCCCGCCGCGAACAAACCGTTCAAGGCGAAGGAAGCCGCGGAGATCGGCCTTGCGGACGCCCTGTTCGAGGCAGCCGACTTCCTCGAGCAGTCGCTCGACTGGGCGGCACGTGTCCTCACGGGCGCAGTGACCGTCGGCCGCCCGGAGCCCGCAGACGCGGAGACCTGGCAGGCCGTCGTCGACGCGGCCCGCGGCCGGATCGACGCCGTCGTGCACGGCTCGCGCCCCGCGCCCGGCCGCGCGCTCGACCTGCTCGCGCTCGGCCCGGACGTCGACCGCGACACCGCCTTCGCGGCGGAGGACGACGCGCTCGCCGACCTGATCATGACCGACGAGCTGCGCGCGAGCATCTACGCGTTCAACACGGTCAACAAGGCGAAGCGGCCCGAGGGCGCACCGGACCCGAAGATCGCGCAGCCTGTGACCCGGGTCGGCATCGTGGGCGCAGGCCTCATGGCCGCGCAGCTCGCGTTGCTGTTCGCGCAGCGCCTCTCGGTCCCTGTCATCATGCGGGACCTCGACGACGACCGCGTCGCCCAGGGCCTCGCGCACGTCCACGGCTCGCTCGACAAGCTCGTGTCGACGGGCCGCATGTCGGCGAACGCCGCCGACCGGATCCGTGCGGACGTGCACGGCACGACGAGCCTCGAGGACATGGCTGGCTGCGACTTCGTGATCGAGGCCGTCACCGAGATCCTCGACCTCAAGAAGCGCGTCTTCGCGGAGCTCGAGACGATCGTCTCCCCCACGACCGTGCTCGCGACGAACACGTCGGCCCTCTCCGTGACGCGCATGGCGGCGGACCTGAAGAACCCTGAGCGCGTCGTCGGGCTGCACTTCTTCAACCCGGTCGCGCAGATGCCGCTCGTCGAGGTGATCCACGCCGAGAAGACGTCGATCGAGGCAACGGCGACGGCGTTCGCCGTCGCGAAGAAGCTGCGCAAGACCGCAGTGGACGTCGCCGACCGGCCCGGCTTCGTGGTCAACCGTCTGCTCGTCCTGCTGCTCGGCGAGATCGTGCGTGCGGTCGAGGCGGGCACGCCGGTCGAGGTCGCGGACCGCGCGCTGCGCCCGCTCGGCCTGCCGATGGGGCCGTTCGCCCTTTTCGACCTCGTCGGGCCGGCGGTAGGCCTGCACGTGCTGACGTCCTTGCGCGAGGATCTCGGCGACCGCTTCGCTCGTTCCGAGGGGCTCGAGCGGATCGTCGCCGACGGCATCAAGGTCGTGAAGCCGCCGGTGGCGAAGGGCATCCCGGCCGAGGTCGACCCGGCGATCCAGGAGGTCTTCGGGCCTGCGGGCGGTCCGGGCGCTCTCGACGAGGCAGGTGTGCTCGACCAGGTGCTCACGGCGCTGGCGGTCGAGATCGGGCACATGCTCGACGAGGAGGTCGTCGCGAACGTGTCGCAGATCGATCTGTGCATGATCCTTGGCGCCGGCTGGCCGTTCGCGTCGGGAGGCATCGCGCCGTACCTCGACCGCACCGGGTACAGCGAGAAGGTGCTGGGTCGCAGGCTCCTGCCCGACGGCGTCGCGAACGTCCCTGAGGGCGCCGTGCGCTGACGCGCGCGCGACGACCACGGGCCTCGTGCCGGGCTGCCTGAGCAGCCCGGCACGGGGCCTACTTCTTCTTCGCGACCTTCGCCGCGTTGATGAGCTTCACCTTGTAGGTGTAGGACTTGGGCCCCGTGGCGCCGACCCAGCGGATGCCCGTAACCGTGACCTTGTAGGTGGCCGTCTTCTTGCCCTTGGGGGCGTTGACCCACTTCTTGAGGTCCCACGAAATCGTGTCCGGCAGGCTGCCAGCGGCGGGCGCCTTCTTGAGCGCGAGCTTCTTGCCCTTCGGGTCGCGGACGACGACCTTCGCCTTCGTGAAGTCGGCGCCTATCGCGGTGAGCGACCACCGGCCGTTCGGCTCGGCCTCGTACGGGAAGTAGCCCGACGTCGGCCACGGGAGGAAGCGGGGGTTCTTCCCGACCTTGTCGGAGCCAGTGTCGCCGAACACCTTCATCGAGCTCGCGATGCTGGTCGAGCCGATGCCCACACGGGTGGTGCTGGGGTCGAGGATCCACCGACGGTGGCCGACGGTGACGTTGTGCGCCCCCGGGTCGTCGAGGTAGAGCATCACGGACCACGGCCCGGTGGCGCCGAACGCGATGTTCGACGTCGTGCCGCCGACCTGTGCGGCCTTGGAGAAGCACTTGTCCTTCGGGGTGACGTCGTGCGTGAGGCGGCTGTTGGCGGTCGTCATGAGCGCGTGCGCACGAGCCTGGCGCGCCCACGACGCGTCCCATCGTGCGGGGCTCAGGCCCGCCTGCGCGCGGGCCCAGTTGACGGTCGCGAGCGACGCCTTGTCGTGCTTCTTCGAGTTAGTCCCGATCTTGCAGCCCTTGACCTTGCCCGTCCACCCCGAGGACACGTTAAGGGTCTTCGCCATCTTCACGTAGGCCTTCGCGACCGCCGTCTTCGAGGTGCGGTCGATGCTCGGCGACGACGCGGCCGCCGCGGTCCCCGTCCCGGTCGCGGCGAGCGCGATGGTCATGAGCGCGGCGACGATCCACCGTGCGCCTCGTCGGGGTGTCGTGCTGGGTCGCGCTGCCACTGGGTCTTCTCCGTACGTCGAGTGCGTTCCGCTGCTCCGATCGGCGTCGACCGGGCAGGCGTGAGGTAGGTGCTATTACCTATCGTCCTGCAGTTTCGCGAGACGCCTGTCCGCGATCCGAGATTTCCCTCGTCGTTCGAGAACTCCGGGCGTCACGCCGCTACGTTCGCGCCAACAGCAGCCGTCCACCGCAGGAGGAACCATGGCACGCAACGACGTACTCGTCTCGGCCGAGTGGGCCGAGGCCAACCTCGCCACCCCCGGCCTCGTCTTCGTCGAGGTCGACGAGGACACCACCGCTTACGACACCGGCCACCTCGAGGGCGCCGTCAAGCTCGACTGGAAGCTCGACCTCCAGGACCCCGTCCGCCGCGACTTCGTCAACAAGGAGCAGTTCGAGGCGCTCCTGTCCGCGAAGGGCATCGCCAACGAGGACACCGTGATCCTCTACGGCGGCAACAACAACTGGTTCGCCGCCTACGCGTTCTGGTACTTCAAGCTCTACGGCCACCAGGACGTCCGCCTGATCGACGGCGGCCGCAAGAAGTGGGAGCTCGACGGTCGCCCGCTCACCGACGCTCCGGTCACCCGACCGGCCACGACGTACACCGCGACCGAGCAGGACCTGAGCCTGCGCGCCTTCCGCGACGAGGTCGTCGCGTCGATCGGCCAGAAGAACCTCGTCGACGTGCGCTCGCCTGAGGAGTTCGCCGGCAAGATCCTCGGCCCGGCGCACCTCCCGCAGGAGCACTCGCAGCGCGGCGGCCACGTCCCGGGCGCGATCAACATCCCGTGGTCCAAGGCCGCGAACGACGACGGCACGTTCCGCAGCGACGAGGAGCTCGCCGAGCTCTACGGCGCCGCCGGCCTCGACACCGACCGCCCGACGATCGCCTACTGCCGCATCGGTGAGCGCTCGAGCCACACGTGGTTCGTCCTTTCGCAGCTCCTCGGCCAGCAGGACGTCAAGAACTACGACGGCTCGTGGGTCGAGTACGGCTCGCTCGTCGGCGTCCCGATCGAGGTCCCCGCGACCGCCTGATCGTCCTGCCACCACTCCAGGAGGAACCATGAGCACGTGCGGGGCACCTGCGCAGGGTGGCGACGTCGTCGTCGCCCCGGGCGCCACGGTCGTCGACGGCGTCGTCGTCCACGAGGGCGCGCCCGTCCCGGGCGCCTACGTCCGCCTGCACGACGGCGACGGCGAGTTCACCGCCGAGGTCGTCACCGGGCCGGGCGGCGAGTTTGTCTTCTACGCGCGCCCGGCGCGCTGGGAGCTGCGCGTCCTGAGCCGCGCGGGCTCGACGACGCAGCAGGTCGACGCTGCCGTCGGACGGACCAGCGTGACGCTCGCCGTCTGACGGTCGGGCGAGCCACCGCGCCGTCTGGACGGCCGACGCGCTCGACAGGGAACGACGAAGGTCCGCGACATCCGTCGCGGACCTTCGTCGTGCTTCTGTGCGGGAGCGGTCAGTAGACCGTGAGCCCGCGCTTGCGGAAGCGGGCCCGGACCGACTCGACCTCGTCGTTCGTCGGCGGCTTCGTGTCGGCGAGCTGGTAGTCGAGCCCGAGCGACTGCCACTTGTCCTTGCCCATCTGGTGGAAGGGCAACACCTCGACGCGGGAGACGTTCGAGAGCGTGGCCGCGTACTCCGCGACCTTCTCGACGTTCTCCGGAGCGTCGGTGAGACCGGGCACGAGCACGAAGCGGAGCCAGACCTCGATGCCCTTCTCGGCGAGCCGGCGGCCGAAGTCGAGCGTGGGCTGCAGCTCGCGGCCCGTGACCTTCTTGTAGGTCTCCGGGTCGCCCGACTTCACGTCGAGCAGGACCAGGTCGATGTTGTCGAGCATCTCGTCGGTGCACGCCGCACCGAGGTAGCCCGACGTGTCGATCGCGGTGTGGATCCCCATCTCCTTCGCGCCGGCGAGGATCGTCGCCGCGAAGGCGGGCTGCATGAGCACCTCGCCGCCCGAGAGGGTGATGCCGCCCCCCGTCGCACGGAACACGGACCGGTAGCGGCGGATGCGACGCAGCAGCTCGCTCGCCTCGACCGGGTCACCGGACCGCATCTGCATCGTGTCGGGGTTGTGGCAGTACAGGCACCGCAGCGGGCAGCCCGAGAGGAACACCGTCATGCGGGTCCCGGGGCCGTCGACGGCCGTGACGAGCTCCCACGAGTGCACCGAACCGAGCTGGCCCGCCCGCATCTGCGCGAACCGCTCGCTGCGGTCGGCGTGGGACAGCTCAAGCGCTGCCGTGCCAGCACCTTCGGCGCGACCCACTGGGGCGTCGAACCCCTGGTCACCGCTCGCCCCGCCGCCGACCACGGGGGCGGGAAGACTGATGGTCATCTCGTCTGTCTCCGTTTCTTGTCGGTCGGGGCGGGGCTGCGGTGAAGAGCTCAGGCGCTCTGGTGGAACGTCCGCGAGAGGACGTCGAGCTGCTGCTCACGTGTCAGCTTGACGAAGTTCACAGCGTATCCGGAGACACGGACCGTGAGCTGCGGGTACTTCTCGGGGTGCTCCATGGCGTCCTCGAGGGTGTCCCGGTTCAGGACGTTGATGTTGGCGTGGTACAGGCCCTTGACGCCGCCGTTGCAGTCCCGCGCTGCCTTCATGTCGGCGAGGCGCTCGTCGAACTTCTTGCCCATCGTCGTTTCCTTCCGTCTGTCCTACGAGTGTGTCGGTCGAGTCAGTCCTGCGGGACGAAGCCAGCGTCGAGGATTCCGACCAGGTTGGAGACCTGCTCGTCCTTCGTGCGGCCCAGGCCCGAGGGGGTGATCGTGTTCGTCAGCGAGATGCCGTCGAGCGCGTCGTTGTAGTCGAGCTTGCCGACCGAGAGCATCGAGGCGACCATGCCGTGCGTGTCCGCGCCGTTCTCCGGGTTGGCACCCGGGGCGAACGGGGTGCCCGCCTCGTGGCCCGAGGGGAACGCGCCGGTCGCCTTGCCGTAGACCACGTTCGAGGTGATCGTCAGGACGGACTGCGTCGGGATCGCGTCGCGGTACATCGGGATCGCCTTGATCTTCGACATCACCGTGTGCACGATCGTCGCCGCGATGTCGTCCGCACGGTCGTCGTCGTTGCCGTACTTCGGGAAGTCGCCCTCGGTGATGTAGTCGACGACCAGACCGGTCTCGTCACGGACCGGGGTGACCTTGGCGTACCTGATGGCGGAGAGCGAGTCCGCGACGATCGACAGGCCCGCGATGCCGCAGCCCATGGTCCGGATGATGTCGCTGTCGTGCAGCGCCATCTCCATGGCCTCGTAGGCGTACTTGTCGTGGCTGTAGTGGATGATGTTGAGCGCCTCGACGTAGGTGCCGACGACCCAGTCGAGCATGTCCTCGTACTTGGCCCAGACCTCGTCGAAGTCGAGCGGACCGTCGCCCTGGACCGGCTCGAAGCCGGTGACGACCTGCTTGCCACTGACCTCGTCGCGACCACCGTTGATCGCGTAGAGCAGGGACTTCGCGGCGTTGACGCGCGCCCCGAAGAACTGCATCTGCTTGCCGACCTTCATCGGGGAGACGCAGCACGCGATCGCCGCGTCGTCGCCCCAGCGCTCACGGATCTGCTCGTCCGACTCGTACTGGATCGAGCTCGTCTCGATCGAGATCGCGGCGCAGAACTCCTTGTAGCCCGCGGGCAGGTCCTCGTCCCAGAAGATCGTGATGTTCGGCTCGGGGGCGGGGCCCAGGTTGCGCAGCGTCTGCAGCAGGCGGAACGACGTCTTCGTGACGAGCGTGCGGCCGTCCTCGGCGATGCCACCGTCAGACCAGGTGGCCCAGTACGGGTCGCCCGAGAAGATCTGGTCGTAGTCGATCGTCCGCAGGAAGCGCACGATGCGGAGCTTGATGACGAGGGCGTCGATCATCTCCTGGGCGTCCTGCTCGGTGATCGTGCCCTCGGCGAGGTCACGCTCGAAGTACGCGTCGAAGAACGCGGAGAGGCGGCCGAACGACATCGCGGCGCCGTCCTGCGACTTCACGGACGCGAGGTAGCCGAAGTACGTCCACTGGACGGCCTCCTTGGCGTTCGCGGCCGGGCGGCCCAGGTCGAAGCCGTACTGCTCGCCGAGCGTCTTGAGCTTCTTGAGCGCGCGGATCTGCTCCGAGTGCTCCTCGCGGTAGCGGGCCCAGTGCTCGGAGAAGGGCTGGTCGGCGACCTTGTCCTTGTCCTTCTGCTTCTGCTCGATGAGGAAGTCGACGCCGTACAGGGCGACGCGACGGTAGTCGCCGATGATGCGGCCGCGGCCGTAGGCGTCGGGCAGGCCCGTGATGATGTGCGACGAGCGGGCGGCGCGGATGCGCGGCGTGTAGATGTCGAAGACGCCCTCGTTGTGCGTCTTGCGGTACTTGGTGAAGATCTCCTTGACGCGCGGGTCGGGCTCGAGGCCAGCCTCGCGGATCGCGGTCTCGACCATGCGCCACCCGCCGTTGGGCATCATCGCGCGCTTGAGCGGGGTGTCGGTCTGCAGGCCGACGATGACGTCGTCCTCCTCGCAGATGTAGCCGGCGGGGAAGGCGTCGATGTCAGCGGGGGTCTGCGTGTCGACGTCGTAGACACGCTTGGCGCGCTCGACGGACAGGTAGTTCTTCTCGAGGGTGTCCCAGACGGCCAGCGTCTTGGTGGTGGGGCCGGTGAGGAAGGACGCGTCGCCCTCGTAGGGGGTGTAGTTGCGCAGGATGAAGTCGCGCACGTCGACCGTCTCGGTCCAGGAACCCTTGTCGAAGCTGCGCCATGCATCAGTGGTGACGGTCTCGGGGGTGCCCGTGGTTCCGTCTGCGGTCGTCGTCATCGCCGTCTCCTCGTGGATGGATCATCGTTCTGATCTTGGTTCCACCGTAGGGAGAAATTCGTGGGACGACTTGGGACCTAGGGCTCTCTGGAGCCCGCCCCGCTGAGTCGTGCGTCACAGGGGCAAGGACCCACCGGAAGTCCGGCCTCCTCACCGTTCAGGCGCTGTGCGCCGAGGTCAGATCCCGAGGATCCGCAGCACGTCCGCGGTGATGTCCGGGACGGTCAGCCTGTTGCCCTCGACGACCTGCTCGCGGCTCGCGTGCGGGAGGAACGCGGTCGGCAGCCCGACCGTGTGCACGGGCGTCCGCACGCCCGCCTCCGCGGCACGCTCGCGCACGAGCGCGCCGACGCCCCCGTCGGCGAGGCCGTCCTCGATCGTCACGACCAGGTCGTGCTCCCCCGCCGACTTCACGAGCGCGCTCGGCAGCGGCAGCACCCACGTCGGCGACACGACGGTGCACCCGAGCCCGAGGGCGGCGAGCTTCTCCCCCAACCCCAGCCCGGTACCGGCCATCGAGCCGATACCGACGACGAGCACGCGCCGCAGCTCGCCGTCACCCGGCTCGTGGCGGGCGAGGACGTCCACGCCGTCGAGCTCGTCGATCGCCGCGAGGTCAGGGCCGACCGAGCCCTTGGGGTACCGCACGACCGTCGGAGCGTCGTCGACGTCCACCGCCGCACGCAGCGCGGACCGGAGCGTCGCCTCGTCTCGGGGCGCCGCGAGGCGCAGCCCGGGCACGATGCGCAGCATCGCGAGGTCCCACATCCCGTTGTGGCTCGCGCCGTCGTCCCCGGTGATCCCGGCACGGTCGAGCACGAACGTCACGCCCGCGCGGTGCAGCGCGACGTCCATGAGCACCTGGTCGAACGCCCGGTTGAGGAACGTCGCGTAGACCGCGACGACCGGGTGCATGCCCGCGAACGCCATCCCGGCCGCAGAGGTGACCGCGTGCTGCTCCGCGATGCCGACGTCGAACGTGCGGTGCGGGAACTCCGCCTGGAAGGGTGCGAGACCGACCGGGTTGAGCATCGCCGCGGTGATCGCGACGACGTCGGGCCTGCGGCGGCCGATCGCGACGATCTCGTCGGCGAACACCGACGTCCAGCCGAAGCGTGACGGCGCGACGGGCAGGCCCGTCTCAGGGTGGATCTGCCCGACGGCGTGGAAGCGGTCCGCGACGTCCTGCTCGGCAGGCGAGTAGCCGCGCCCCTTCTCCGTCATGACGTGCACGAGGACGGGACCGCCGAACGCGCGCGCCGCGCTCAGGGAGCGCTCGAGCGCGGCGATGTCGTGACCGTCGACCGGGCCGATGTACTTCAGGCCCAGGTCCTCGAACATGCCTTGCGGCGCGACGACGTCCTTGATGCCCTTCTTCAGACCGTGCAGCGCGTCGTACGTGACGCGCCCGGGCAGGCCCGAGCGCTTGAGCGTGCGCTTTCCCCAGCTGAGCACCTGCTCGTAGCCGCGGGTCGTGCGCAGCGTGTCGAGGTGGTGCGCGAGGCCGCCGATCGTCGGCGCATACGAGCGGCCGTTGTCGTTGACGACGATGACGAGGCGCTCGTCGGTCGAGTCTGCGATGTTGTTGATGGCCTCCCAGGCCATGCCGCCGGTGAGGGCGCCGTCACCGATGACGGCGACGACGTGCCGGTCGAGCGCGCCCTTGAGCGCGTTCGCCTTCGCGATGCCGTCGGCCCACGAGAGGGCGGTCGACGCGTGCGAGTTCTCGACGACGTCGTGCTCCGACTCGGCGCGGCTCGGGTAGCCGGACAGCCCGTCGTGGCGGCGCAGCCGGGAGAAGTCCTGGCGACCGGTCAGGAGCTTGTGCACGTACGACTGGTGGCCCGTGTCGAACACGAAGGTGTCCGTCGGTGAGCTGAACACGCGGTGCATCGCGATCGTCAGCTCGACGACGCCGAGGTTGGGGCCGAGGTGACCGCCGGTCCGGGAGACGGCCTGCACCAGGAACTCGCGGATCTCCTCGGCGAGCTGCTCCGTCTGCGCGATCGTCAGCGTGCGCAGGCGCGCCGGTCCCGTGATCTGCTCGAGAAGCCCCATCGCGTCGTCCTCCAGGTCTCCGGCCCCGACCGGGTACCGGACGTCCGCCGGTCTCCCACTCTACGGGGCGGCCGCGCAGGGGGGGCGCGCAGACCGCGGGGACAGCCGTGGAGCGCGCGGGGAGGTTCAGTGACCGCCGGAGACGATCCAGACGATCCCGGCGACGACGGCGGCGAGCACGACACCGAAGCACACGACCGCGCGGACGCGGCCCGACGTCGTCATGCGCTCGACGCCGTCAGGTCCGGTCTCGACGGCGGCGGTCGCGCGGATGCCGATCGCGAAGATCGCGGGCAGCCCCGCGCCGAGGAGGAGGCCGACGGCGACGACCTTGACGAGGGAGATGCCGAGCTCTGCTGCGTTCATGTCCAGTCCTCTCAGACCGCGGCCGGGACGGCGGGCGACGCGGCCTCGGGGCGGGCGTCAGGGCGGGCGGGCGCCTCGATCGAGGTCACGACGGCCATGGCCTCGTCGACCGCGTCACCGAGGCTCGGCTGGCCGCCGTCCCACTCGTCGTTGACGTTGTCCGGGTTGACGGGCTCCTTGCGCGAGCGGCGCCACATGGCGAAGCATCCGGCGACGAGGAGCGCGAAGACGACGAGGATGCCGGTCGCGCCGCCGACGGCGTGCGCGAGGAACCAGCACGCCGCCCCCACGAGGCCCGAGGCGGGCAGCGTGATGAGCCACGCGACGCCCATGCGCCCGGCGACGCCCCAGCGGACCTCGGCGCCCGGGCGACCGACGCCCGAGCCGAGGATCGAACCGGTCGCGACGTGCGTCGTCGACAGCGGCAGGCCGAGGCTCGACGAGGTGAGGATGATCGCGGCGGACGACGTCTCAGCAGCCATGCCCTGCGGCGAGGAGATCTCCACGAGGCCCTTGCCGAGCGTGCGGATGACCCGCCAGCCACCCAGGTACGTACCGAGCGCGATCGCTACCGCGCACGCGGCGATGACCCAGAACGGGATGTGGTCGTCGGCGGTCACCGTGCCGTGCGCGACGAGCGCAAGGAAGATGACGCCCATCGTCTTCTGCGCGTCGTTCGTGCCGTGCGCGAGGGAGACGAGGGACGCCGAGCCGACCTGGCCCCAGCGGAAGCCGCGCTCCTGCGCCTTCTCCGGGACTCCCCGCACGATGCGGTGGACGACCCAGGTGCCGACCGCGGCGACGAGGCCGGCGACGACGGGCGCCAGGAGGGCTGGCAGGAGGATCTTGGCGACGACGCCGCCCCAGACGACGCCGCTCGTGCCGAGCGCGATGAGCGCGGCGCCGATGAGGCCGCCGAAGAGAGCGTGCGACGAGCTCGACGGCAGGCCGAGCAGCCAGGTGAAGACGTTCCAGAGGATGCCGCCGACGAGGCCGGCGAAGACGATCGTCAGGAGGGCGTCCCCGGAGACGCCGTCGAGGTTGACGATGCCCTTGGCGACGGTCGCCGCGACGGCGACCGAGAGGAACGCGCCGACGAGGTTGAGGACCGCCGAGAGCGCCACCGCGGTGCGGGGCTTGAGTGCGCCCGTCGCGATGGAGGTCGCCATGGCGTTCCCGGTGTCGTGGAACCCGTTCGTGAAGTCGAATGCGAGGGCGGTGATGATCACCAGCGTGAGGATCAGAAGCTCTGCCACGTTGTCCATCATGGGGTCACGAGGAGGTCTGTCCACCCCCTGAAGGGCCCGAAGCGCGACAGAACACCACGGATCTGTGGACATTTCATTGCTCGTTCACCTTCCGTTCATCTTGGCGCCGGCGCAGGTTCTCCGGGCGCCCTCGGCAGCCCTGCCGAGTCCCGCCCGAGCGTCGGACCGCGCCCCTAGACTCGACGCATGAAGTTCCTCCAGGGCCAGGCCCCTACGACAGACCTCACCTACGGCGACGTCTTCCTCGTCCCCTCGCGCTCGGACGTCAGCTCTCGTTTCGACGTCGACCTCGCGTCGCAGGACGGCACGGGCACGACGATCCCGCTCGTGGTCGCGAACATGACCGCCGTGGCGGGCCGCCGCATGGCAGAGACCGTCGCGCGCCGTGGCGCGATGGCCGTCATCCCGCAGGACGTGCCGGTCGAGGTCGTCGCGAACGTCATCGCCGACGTGAAGACGAAGGACCCGGTCATCGAGTCCCCCGTGACGATCGCCCCGCACGACACCGTGCACACGGTGCTCACGCTCATGGGCAAGCGCGCTCACGGCGCCGCGATCGTCGTCGAGGACGACCGCGTCGTCGGCATCGTGACGCCCGAGGACTGCCGCGACGTCGACCGCTTCACGCAGGTGCACCAGGTCATGTCGGCGGAGCTCGCGACGCTCGACGTGAGCGTGCTCGACGGATCTGACGGGCTGCGGCGCGCGTTCGAGCAGCTGCACGCCGCGCGACGCAAGGTCGCACCGGTCGTGCGCGACGGTCGCCTCGTCGGCGTGCTGACGCGCAAGGGCGCGCTGCGCTCGAGCATCTACTCCCCCGCTCTCGACGACGCGGGGCACCTGCGCATCGCCGCGGCGGTCGGTATCAACGGCGACGTCCGCGCAAAGGCGGAGGGCCTCCTCGCGGCTGGCGCCGACACGCTCGTCGTCGACACCGCGCACGGCCACCAGGCGAAGATGCTCGAGGCGCTCGCCGCCGTCCGCTCGCTGTCGCCGAGCGTGCCGATCGTCGCGGGCAACGTCGTCACGGCCGACGGCGTCCGCGACCTCGTCGAGGCTGGCGCCGACATCATCAAGGTCGGCGTGGGACCGGGCGCGATGTGCACGACGCGCATGATGACCGGCGTGGGCCGGCCGCAGTTCTCCGCCGTGCTCGAGTGCGCCGCCGCGGCTCGCGAGCTCGGCAAGCACGTGTGGGCCGACGGCGGCGTGCGGCACCCGCGCGACGTCGCGCTCGCGATCGCCGCGGGCGCGAGCCAGGTCATGATCGGCTCGTGGTTCGCCGGCACGTACGAGAGCCCGGGCGACCTGCACGACGACGGCACGGGCCGCTTGTACAAGGAGAGCTTCGGCATGGCGTCGGCTCGTGCGGTCGCCGCACGCACCGCGTCCGGCTCGCCGTTCGACCGCGCTCGCAAGGCGCTGTACGAGGAGGGCATCTCGACGTCGCGCATGTACCTCGACCCGGCTCGCCCGAGCGTCGAGGACCTGATCGACGAGATCGCGTCGGGTCTGCGCTCGTCGTGCACGTACGCGGGCGCGCGGTCGCTCGAGGAGTTCGCCGAGCGCGCGGTCGTGGGCATCCAGTCGGCTGCCGGCTACGAGGAGGGGCGCCCGCTGCCCGCCGGTTGGTGACGGTACCCACGATCTTCACCTGCGCGCGCCCGGGGCGTGCGTAGAGTCTTCCCCGTGGAGTTCAACGACGCACCCGTGCTGGTGCTGCAGCACGCCGCCTGGGAGGGGCCTGGCCTGATCGCTCGCGGCCTCGAGCAGCGCGACATCCCGTGGACGGTCCGGACGGTGCTCGACGAGCACGACCCGCACCTGCCCGACGTGAGCCGCCTCGGCGGTCTCGTCGTCATGGGCGGCGCCGCTGGTGCGCTCGACGACGAGGAGCATCCCGGCCTCGCCGCTGAGCGCAGGCTCCTCGTGGCGGCGGTCGAGGCGGACATCCCCGTGCTCGGCGTCTGCCTCGGCATGCAGCTCCTCGCGGTCGCGCACGGTGCGGCGTTCCACCCGGGCGCTCACCACGAGCTGGGCTTCGGTCCCGTCTCCGTGACGGGTGACGGCATCCGCGACCCGTACCTGTACCCGCTCGTGGTCGACGCGCACGCGGACCCCGAGGTGCTGCACTGGCACGACGACGCGGTCGAGGCGCCCGACGGCGCGAGCGTGCTCGCGTCGACGGACGTGACGCCGGTTCAGGCGTTCCGCCTGGGTAGCGCGACCGGGTTCCAGTTCCACCTCGAGGTCGACGCGCCGATGCTCGGCGCGTGGCTCGACGAGCCGGAGACGGCGGAGGAGCTCACCGCGGCGCAGATCGCGTCGATCCGCGAGCAGGGGCGTGAGCGCCTGCCGAGCCTCGCGCCGCGCGCGCTCGTGGGGCTCGGGACGTTCGCGGACGCCGTGAGGTACCGGCGGGGCTGACATGGACGCCCTCGCACAGCTGCGCACCCTCGCCGCCGACGGGATCGACTGGCGCGCGGCGACAGGCAGGCTGCCCGCTGCGGACGCGTCGCGTCCCGCAGCGGTGCTCGTGCTGTTCGGGCGGCTCGACGACGTCCCCGCGGAGCACGCGGGTGACGCGCCCGCAGTCCCGGCCGACCTGGACGTGCTGCTCGTGCGTCGTGCGTCGACGCTGCGTCACCACCCCGGCCAGGTCGCGTTCCCGGGAGGCCGGATGGACCCGACGGACGACGACCTCGTCGCGGCGGCACTGCGCGAGGCCGAGGAGGAGACGGGCCTCGACACGGACGGCGTCGAGGTGCTCGGCACCCTCGGGGCGCTCCCCCTGCCGGTGAGCGACCACCTCGTCACTCCCGTGCTCGGTTGGTGGGCGCGGCCGACCGACGTGCGCGTCGTCGACCGCGGTGAGTCGGCGCAGGTGTTCCGCGCCCCCGTCGCGGACCTCGTCGCGCCCGCGAACCGCGGGACGACCGCGCTCGAGCGGGGCGGGCGCACGTATCGCGGCCCGGCGTTCGAGGTCGCGGGCAACGTCGTGTGGGGGTTCACGGCGATCGTCCTGAGCGGGATCCTCGACGAGCTCGGCTGGTCGGTCCCGTGGGACCGCGACCGCCTCGTCGACATCCCCTGGTGACGCTGGCGCGTCCCGGCACGCCACGCGCATGAGACCTGGGACCTGCCGCTCCGGTCCGCGCATCGGCGAGGAT
Organism: Flavimobilis soli; assembly: GCF_002564025.1. Lineage (NCBI taxonomy): Bacteria > Bacillati > Actinomycetota > Actinomycetes > Micrococcales > Jonesiaceae > Flavimobilis > Flavimobilis soli. Next base: position 224,612 of record NZ_PDJH01000001.1, on the reverse strand, counting down.
GGCTCCATGAGCAACGACGCCCACACCCCAGCCCCGTACGGTTCCTGGCCTTCGCCGCTTACCGCGGCCGCCCTGACGACGGACGCCGTCCGGCTGAGCGAGCCCGCGGTCGACGGTGACGAGACCTACTGGCTCGAGGGGCGCCCGCAGGAGGGCGGGCGGCAGGTGCTCGTGCGTCGCGCTGCGGACGGCACGCTCATCGACGTCATCCCCTCGACGCTCCCGGACGGCTCGACGTTCGACGTGCGTACCCGCGCGCATGAGTACGGCGGCGCGTCCTACACGGTCGTCCCGGGCGGTGTGGTCGTGTCCCGGGCCGAGGACGACCGCCTCTACCGCGTCGACCGCGACGGCGACGGCTTCGCGCCGCCCGTGCCGCTCACGCCCCCAGACGGGCGACGCTACGCGGACCTCGACGTCGTGCCCGGGTACGGCGTGCTCGTCGCTGTCTCGGAAGACCACGGCGCGCCCGGCGCACAGCTGACGGACCCGCCCGCAGCGATCGTCGCGGTCCCGCTCGACGGCTCGGCCGCCGACGACGGGTCGCGCATCACCGTCCTCGTCGAAGGACCCGACTTCCTCACGTCGCCGCGGGTGAGCCCCGACGGCGAGCAGCTCGCGTGGCTGTCATGGGACCACCCGGCGATGCCGTGGGACGGCACCGAGCTGCACGTCGGCGAGCTCGCCCTCGGCGTCCACGGCGTGCGCGTCCTCGACCGCCGCACGATCGCGGGCGGCACGGACGTCAGCGTGACCGAGCCGCTGTGGACGTCCACGGGCGAGCTGCTGCACGTCGACGACCGCACCGGCTGGTGGAACCTGTACCGGACCGAGCTCGACAGCGAGGCGCGGCGCACGCGCGCCGTGCGCCCGGCGGAGGTCGAGCTGTCGACGCCACAGTGGGGCTTCGGTACCCGGACATACGCGACGATCGACGCCGAGCTCGCGCTCGTCACGTGGTCCGACGCCGGGCACCGTCACCTCGGCACCCTGCGCGTCACGAACGGCCAGCTCGAGACGTGGGACGGCGAGTGGGAGCCCGCGGGCGGCGTCGCCGCGACGGAGGGCCGCGTCGTCGTCATCGCCGAGCATGCGACCCGGCCGGCGGCGCTTGTCGAGATCGACCTCGGGCCGCAGCGCGAGGGCGACGGCGTGCGCGTGCTGCGCGCGACCGCGCAGCCGACCCTGTCTCCCGAGGAGGTGTCCGTCGCGGAGGCGGTCACGTGGCCGTCGGGCGACGGGGTCGCGCACGGCTTCTTCTACGCACCGAAGTCCTCGACGCACACGGGCGAGCCCGGCACGCTCCCGCCGCTCGTCGTCATGACGCACGGCGGCCCGACAGCCGCGACGCTCCCCGGCTTCTCGCCGTCGGTCCAGTACTGGACCACGCGCGGCATCGCGGTCCTCGACGTCAACTACGGCGGATCGAGCGGCTACGGCCGCGCCTACCGCGAGCGGCTGCGCGGGCAGTGGGGAATCGTCGACGTCCGCGACTGCGAGACGGGCGCCCTCTGGCTCGCCGAGCAGGGCCGCGTCGACGGCAAGCGGCTCGCCATCCGCGGCGGCAGCGCGGGCGGCTTCACGACGCTCGCCGCCCTGACGTTCACCGACACGTTCGCGGTCGGGGCGAGCCTCTACGGCATCGGCGACCTCGAGGCGCTCGCCCGCGAGACCCACAAGCACGAGTCGCACTACCTCGACTCGCTCATCGGGCCGTACCCCGAGCGCCGCGACCTCTACGTCGAGCGGTCCCCCATCCACCACACGGATCGGCTGAGCGCGCCGATGATCCTGTTGCAGGGCACCGAGGACACGGTCGTGCCGCCGAACCAGGCGCAGATGATGGCCGACGCCGTCGCGGCACGGGGCCTCGACGTCGAGCTGATCCTGTTCGAGGGTGAGCGGCACGGCTTCCGCAAGGCGGAGACGATCCAGCGCGCGTACACGGCCGAGCTCGCGTTCTACGGCAAGGTCCTCGGCTTCACGCCGGCGGACGACGCGGCGGCGGGCTGAGCGTCGGGGCCGCGCCGCGCTTGCGGCGCGGCCTCGACCCGGATCGCTGCGCACCGCACACTTGGGTCATGGCCGACTCCCTGAAGACCGTCCCGACGGACGCTGACGTGGCGGCGTTCGACGTCGAGCACGGTGTACCTCGCAGACGGCTTCGAGCACCACGCCGACCTGCTGGCGCGGCTCGGGCCGCACACGACAGGTGCGTCGTGCCTGTACCTCAAGGACCTGGCAAAGGTGGACCTCGCGGTGCTCGAGGGCCTCATCGCAGCGTCCTACGCGACCGTCACGGCCCCGGGCTTCGCTTCGTGATCGGGTCGGGCGGTCCGCGCGCCGGCCGGGGTCGCGGGAATGTCACGGCCGATGAGCTGACGCTCGTGAAGATCGCGAACGACTACACGATCACGTGGCCGCTGTGGAACAGCTTCGGCCCGATGGAGCGCGATGAGGTCGACGTGCCCGAGCCGCTGCGCGCCAGGCTTCTCGCGTGGGCGCAGGAGTTCAACGACCACTTCGACTGGAAGCACGGCTGGGACTCCCCCGACCTGAGCGAGCCGCACGCCCGCGAGGGTCGCGCGCTGCGCGACGAGCTCGCCGCGCAGCTCGGCCCGGGCTACGACGTGAGGCTCAGCGTGTGGGAGTCGGGCGTCCCGGACTGACCGCGCGTGCGCCGTCGGGCAGGGACACGCGACAGGACGACGACGGGGCGCGCACCCGAAGGTGCGCGCCCCGTCGTCGTAGGTGCGTGCGTCAGGCCGCGACGAGCGAGCGCAGGACGTACTGCAGGATGCCGCCGTTGCGGTAGTAGTCCGCCTCTCCGGGCGTGTCGATGCGGACGACCGCGTCGAACGCGACGGTCGAGCCGTCGGCCTTGGTGGCGGTCACAGCGACCGTGCGGGGCGTGGTGCCCTCGTTGAGCGCGGTGATGCCCGAGATCGAGAAGGTCTCGGTGCCGTCGAGGCCGAGCGACTCGGCGTTCTCGCCCTCCGGGAACTGCAGCGGGAGGACGCCCATGCCGATGAGGTTCGAGCGGTGGATGCGCTCGAAGCTCTCCGTGATGACGGCCTTGACGCCCAGGAGCGCCGTGCCCTTCGCAGCCCAGTCGCGCGAGGAGCCGGAACCGTACTCCTTGCCACCGAGGATGACGAGCGGCGTGCCCGCCGCGGCGTAGTTCTGGGCCGCGTCGTAGATGGCAGCCTGCTCACCCGTCGTGAAGTCGAGCGTGTAACCGCCCTCGACGTTGTCGAGGAGCTGGTTGCGCAGGCGGATGTTGGCGAACGTGCCGCGGATCATGACCTCGTGGTTGCCGCGGCGCGAGCCGTACGAGTTGAAGTCACGACGCTCGACGCCGTTCTCCGCGAGGTAACGACCAGCGGGCGAGTCCGGCTTGATGGCACCGGCCGGGCTGATGTGGTCGGTCGTGACCGAGTCGCCGAGCTTCGCGAGGACGCGGGCACCGGTGATGTCCTCGACGGGAGCGGGCGTGAGGCCCATGCCCTCGAAGTACGGGGGCTTGCGGACGTAGGTGGACTCGGAGTCCCACGCGAACGTGTCGCCCTCGGGGGTGTCGAGCGCGCGCCACTTGTCGTCGCCCGCGAACACGTCCGCGTAGTCCGCGGTGAACATCTCGCGGTTGATCGACGAGTCGATCGTCGCCTGGACCTCTTCGGTCGACGGCCAGATGTCGCGCAGGAAGACCGGGTGGCCGGCCTCGTCACGGCCGAGCGGCTCGTGCTCGAAGTCGAACTCCATGGTGCCGGCGAGCGCGTACGCGATCACGAGGGGCGGCGACGCGAGGTAGTTCATCTTCACGTCGGGGTTGATGCGACCCTCGAAGTTGCGGTTGCCGGAGAGCACCGAGACGACGGCGAGGTCGTGCTCGTTGACGGCGGCGGAGACCTCGTCGGCGAGCGGGCCCGAGTTGCCGATGCAGGTGGCGCAGCCGTAGCCGACGAGGTGGAAGCCGAGCTTCTCGAGGTACGGCCAGAGGCCGGCCTTCTCGTAGTAGTTGGTGACGACCTGCGAGCCCGGCGCCATCGACGTCTTGACCCACGGCTTGGCCGTCAGGCCCTTCTCGACGGCCTTCTTCGCGAGGAGGCCCGCAGCGAGCATGACCGACGGGTTCGACGTGTTGGTGCACGACGTGATCGACGCGATCGCGACCGCACCGTGGAACAGCTCGTACGTCGAGCCCTCGGGGCTCGTGACCTCGACCGTCTTGCGGGCAGGCTCGGAGATCGCGGGCGAGTCGGATGCCGGGAAGGACTCCTTCTCGGCCTCGTCGATGCCGTTGAGGACGTCGGGCGCATAGTTCGGCAGGTCGCGCGTGAACGCGCTCTTGGCCTGGGAGAGCTCGATGCGGTCCTGCGGGCGCTTCGGACCGGCGATCGACGGGACGACGGTCGACAGGTCGAGCTCGAGGTACTCGGAGAACACCGGCTCGGTGGCCGGGTCGAGCCACATGCCCTGCTCCTTGGCGTAGGCCTCGGCGAGCGCGACCTGCTCGTCGCTGCGGCCGGTGAGGCGCAGGTAGTCGAGCGTGACGTCGTCGATCGGGAAGATCGCGGCGGTCGAGCCGAACTCGGGGCTCATGTTGCCGATCGTGGCGCGGTTCGCGAGCGGGACCTGCGAGACACCCTCGCCGTAGAACTCGACGAACTTGCCGACGACGCCGTGCTGGCGCAGGAGCTGCGTGATCGTCAGGACGACGTCGGTCGCCGTGACGCCCGTGGGGATCTGGCCCGAGAGCTTGAAGCCGACGACGCGCGGGATGAGCATCGAGACGGGCTGGCCGAGCATCGCGGCCTCGGCCTCGATGCCGCCGACGCCCCAGCCGAGCACGCCGAGGCCGTTGACCATCGTCGTGTGCGAGTCGGTGCCGACGCACGTGTCGGGGTAGGCACGCAGGACGCCCTCGACCTCGCGCGTCATGACGACGCGGGCGAGGTACTCGATGTTGACCTGGTGCACGATGCCGGTGCCCGGGGGGACGACCTTGAAGTCGTCGAACGCCGTCTGGCCCCAGCGCAGGAACTGGTAGCGCTCGTGGTTGCGCTCGTACTCGATCTCGACGTTGCGGCGGAACGCGTCGGCGCGGCCGGCGACGTCGATCTGCACGGAGTGGTCGATGACCAGCTCGGCGGGTGCGAGCGGGTTGATGCGCGACGGGTCGCCGCCGAGGTCCGCGACAGCCTCACGCATGGTGGCGAGGTCGACGACGCACGGGACACCCGTGAAGTCCTGCATGATCACGCGGGCGGGCGTGAACTGGATCTCGGTGTCCGGCTGTGCGTCCGGGTTCCACTCAGCGAGCGCCCGCACGTGGTCTGCGGTGATGTTCGCGCCGTCCTCGGTGCGAAGCAGGTTCTCGGCGAGAACCTTGAGCGAGTACGGCAGGCGGGCGAGCCCGTCGACCGCGGAGAGGCGGAAGATCTCGTAGGACGCGTCCCCCACCTCGAGGGTTCCCTTAGCACCGAACGTGTCGACACTGCTCACGATGGCTCCTTAACTCCAGCGTCAGCCGAGCCCGGACGACAGTGGCGCGCAGCGCCCTCACGTCGTGTCGGTGCTCGGGTGTTTTGTCAGACGGGGGCACTCCCCAGCCTAGGCGGGCATGAGCGCAGGCACACCTGCGCAACCGCCTGCCAGCCTACCATTTATCTTGACGTCAAGATATGTGAGACACGCCTTGCATAAATGCCAGTCACCGCCGCCGGGCGGCCCAGCGGACGCCGCCTATCCTGGTCCGATGAGCCTGCGCGACATCCCCCTGACGACGATCGACGGCCGCACGACCTCCCTCGCGGAGCACGCCGACAAGGTCGTCCTCGTCGTGAACGTCGCGTCCCGCTGCGGCCTCACGCCGCAGTACGCGACGCTCGAGCAGCTCCAGCGCACCTACGGCCCCCGCGGCTTCACCGTTCTCGGCTTCCCGTGCAACTCGTTCGCCGGGCAGGAGCCCGGCTCCGCCGAGAAGATCACGGAGTTCTGCTCCACGACCTACGGCGTGACCTTCCCCCTCATGGAGAAGACGAAGGTCAACGGCCGCCACAGCCACCCGCTCTACACCGAGCTGCGCAAGGTCCCCGACGCGAGCGGCCACGCGGGGCGCGTGAGGTGGAACTTCGAGAAGTTCGTCATCCTGCCGGACGACTCGGTGCACCGGTTCCGCCCGCAGACCCTGCCCGACGACGCCGCGATCGTCGCGGTCATCGAGCAGGGCCTCGCACAGCTCGGCGGCGCCGCTCTCGACGAGGCCGCGCCGGAGGGCGCTGTCGACGAGGCCGCGCCGGAGGGCGTGGAGGCCTGAGGGCCCAGGGGTTGAGCGTGCTCGGCGCCTGAGCCTCCCCGCAGGCCCGGGAACCTGAGGCGGCCTGACGCCGCGGCGAGCCGCGCGCAGATGCGTCAGGCGCGCTCGAGCACAGTGACGCACTCCACGTGGTGCGTCATCGGGAAGAGGTCGAACGCGCGCAGGGACCGCACCTCGTAGCCAGACTCGCCGAACAGGCCGAGATCGCGGGCGAGGGCGGCCGGGTCGCACGACACCAGCACCACGCGCTCGGGGCCGAGCCCGACGACCTGGTCGACGACGGGCCGACCGGCACCGGCGCGCGGCGGGTCGAGGACGACGACGTCGGCTCCACCGACAGCACCGTGGCCTGCCTCGCGCAGGACGCGAGCGACGTCGCCCGCCCACAGCTCGACGTGATCCTGGCCGTGCAGGTTGCGGCGCGCGGACGCGACCGCGCGCTCGTCTCCCTCGACCGACACGACACGGCCGACCGTGCCTGTGGCCGCGGCGAGGGGCGCCGTGAACAGACCCGAGCCGGAGAACAGGTCGACGACGGTCGCGTCGAGCACGTCGCCCACGGCGTCGAGGACCGTCTGCGCGAGGAGCGCGGGCGCCTCGCGGTGCACCTGCCAGAAGCCGTCTGCGGCGACGCGGAAGCGGTGCTCCGCTCCCCCGACGGCGACCGTCTCGACGACGGTGCGGCGCGCGTTCGGCCGCCGGTCGGCGCGCGTGCCGCGCCACGGCTCGCCGTCGACGAGCAGGATCGGGTCAGCGCCGCCCTCGGGCGCGACGACGTCGAGACGAGCCCCCGCGGCCCAGCGCCCGGAGAACACGCCGAACGCATCGGCGGCCGCGGCGACCGCCTCGGTCGCGAGCGGCATCGCGTCGAGCGCGACGACGTCGTGCGAGCGGTACCGGCGCATGCCGGCGCGGCCCTCGGCGTCGGCCACGAGCTCGATGCGCGTGCGGTACGCGAGGCCGCCGCGCTCGTCGTCGCCCGGGGCAGCCTCGACCATCACGGGCAGCTCGAGGTGCGCGATGCGCCGCAGCTGCTCCTCGATCACCTGACGCTTCCACTCGCGCTGCGCGTCGAGACGCACGTGCGCGAGCTCGGCGCCACCGACGCCGCCCGGGCCAGCCTCGGGCCACGCGGACGGGACACGGTCGGCGCTCGCCTCGAGCACCTCGACCGCGTCGCCGCGCCAGAACTTCGCATCAGGGGCGGCAGCCGTGAGGCGCACGCGCACGCGCTCGCCCGGCAGGGCGTGCCGGACGAAGATCACGCGACCCTCGTGCCGGGCGACGCAGTGCCCGCCGTGCGCGACCGGACCCACCTCGACCTCGACGAGCGGCAGGTCGACAGGCGCGTCGACCTCGGCGCCGGGGCGCGTGCGGCGCGCCGGCCGGGACGAGCCCGGACTGGAGCCGCGGGAGGGTCGAGCAGGACGTGCAGGGTGCTGGGTCATGGTGCCTTCGTGTCGTCAGGGTCGGTCGGCCGCTGGTAGAGCACCGGCTCGGTGCCCGCGGTCGACGCGGTGGAGGCCAGACGCCAGGGTACCGAGGCCACGACGACACCCGGCGTGAACAGCAGGCGGCCCTTGAGGCGCAGGGCGCTCTGGTTGTGCAGGAGCTGCTCCCACCAGTGACCCACCACATACTCGGGCAGGTAGACGACGACGAGGTCGCGCGGGCTCTCACGGCGTACCGAGCGCACGTACGAGAGCACGGGCCGGGTGATCTCACGGAACGGCGAGTCGAGGACGCGCAGCGGCATCGGCAGGTCGAGCGACTCCCAGTGCTCGACGAGCCGCGCCGTCTCGTCGGCGTCGACCGCGACCGTGACAGCCTCGAGCACGGAGGGCCTGGTCGCGCGGGCGTACGAGAGCGCGCGCATCGCAGGCTTGTGCACCTTCGAGATGAGCACGATCGCATGCACCCGGCTCGGCAGCGCGCGCTCGGCGGCGACGTCCTCGTCGAGCTCGAGCTCCTCGGCGACCTGGTCGTAGTGCTTGCGGATGCCACGCATGACGACGAACACGCCCGCCATCGCGAGCAGCGCGATCCACGCACCGTGCGTGAACTTCGTCGCAAGGACGACGACGAGGACCGTGCCCGTCATCCCGAGCCCGACGACGTTGAGGATGCGCGACCGCTTCATCCTCGCGCGCTGCGCCGGGTCGTACGCGAGGCGCAGCGCAACCGTCCAGTGCCGCACCATGCCGAGCTGCGACAGCGTGAAGGACACGAACACGCCGACGATGTAGAGCTGGATGAGACGCGTGACCTGCGCGTCGAACAGCACGACGAGCACGATCGCCGCGAACGCGAGCGACACGATGCCGTTCGAGAAGGCGAGGCGGTCGCCGCGCTTGTGCAGCTGGCGCGGGAGGTAGCCGTCGCGCGCCAGGATCGAGCCGAGCACCGGGAAGCCGTTGAACGCCGTGTTCGCGGCGAGCACGAGGATGAGGCCCGTGACCGCCGAGACGACGTAGAACATCGGCGGGAACGACGCGAACACCGTGTGCGCCAGCTGCGACAGCACGGGCACCTGGACGTAGCCGACGGGAGCATGGCCGTCGATCAGCAGGTCGGTCGCCGGGTCCTCGACGTAGACGACGCCCGTTGCCGACGCGAGCAGCAGGATCGACATGATCATGAACATCGACGTCAGTCCGAGCAGCGCGAGCGTCGTCGCGGCGTTGCGCGACTTCGGCTTCTTGAACGCCGGGACGCCGTTCGAGATCGCCTCGACACCGGTGAGCGCCGCACAGCCCGACGCGAACGCACGCGCGATGAGGAACGCCCCGGCGAGCCCCACGAGCCCCTGGTCGAACGCCGAGGACGGCACGACGTCGAACGACGCGCTCTCCGCCCGTCCCAGGTTGCCGGTGACGTACTGGACGAAGCCCGCGACCGCCGTCGCGCCGACGGCGGCCATGAACAGGTAGACCGGGATCGCGAACATCTTCCCGGACTCCTTGACGCCGCGAAGGTTCGCGATCGTCAGCAGGACGATGAGCCCGACGGCGATCGACAGCTCGTGCCCGCGCAGCGCGGGGATCGCGGTCGCGGCGTACTGCGCACCCGAGGAGATCGACACCGCAACCGTGAGGACGTAGTCCACGAGCAGCGCGGACGCGACCGTCAGGCCCGCGCGCGGGCTGATGTTCTCGGTCGCGATCTCGTAATCACCGCCGCCCGACGGGTACGCGTGCACGTTCTGCCGGTACGACGCGACGACGACCAGCAGCACCAGGACGACCGCGACGCCCACCCATGGCGACATCGTCGTCGCCGTGAAGCCGGCGAGCGCGAGGGTCAGGAGGATCTCGTCGGGCGCGTACGCGACCGAGGACAACGCGTCGGACGCGAAGACGGGGAGGGCGATGCGCTTGGGCAGCAGCGTGTGCCCCAGGCCGTCGCTCCGCACCGGTCTGCCGAGCACGAGCCGCTTCGCCGCATCCATGATGTCCGACACGTTGAGCAATGCTAGGCCCGTTCTGGCCGCCATGGGCGCGGCGGGCTGCCGGGAGGTATACCTTCGGGTCTGTGCACTTCGTGATCATGGGCTGCGGACGCGTCGGGGCGGCGCTCGCGCACTCGCTCGAGAAGAACGGCCACTCGGTGGCCATCATCGACCAGAACCCCGAGTCCTTCCGTCGCCTCGCGCCGACGTTCACGGGCAAGAAGGTCACCGGTCTGGGCTTCGACCGGGACACCCTCGAGCAGGCGGGCATCGACGAGGCGTACGCGTTCGCGGCGGTGTCCGACGGCGACAACTCCAACATCCTCGCCGCGCGCGTCGTGCGCGAGACGTTCGGCGTCGACAACGTCGTCGCCCGCATCTACGACCCGCACCGCGCCGAGATCTACCAGCGGCTCGGCATCCCGACCGTCGCGACCGTCCGCTGGACGTCCGACCAGGTGATGCGGCGTCTGCTCCCCCTCGGCACGACCGACGACTACCGCGACCCGTCCGGCCAGGTGCGCCTGTGCCAGACGGACTTCCACCCCGGTTGGGTCGGCCGCTCGCTCACGGTCGTCGAGGAGGCGACCGGGGCGCGCGTCGCGTTCGTGACGCGCTTCGGCGCGGCCGAGCTGCCCCGCCCGGGCATGGCCCTGCAGGAGAACGACGTGCTGCACGTCCTCGTGCGCTCCGTCGACGTCGTCGACGTCGAGCGGATCCTCACCCACGCCCCGACCGAGGAGGTCTGATGCGCGTCGTCATCGCCGGTGCCGGCTCCGTCGGACGCTCGATCGCCCGTGAGCTCCTCGGTCACGACCACGAGGTCGTGCTCATCGACCGCCAGCCGAGCGCGATGCGCGTCGCGTCGGTCGCCGAGGCCGACTGGCTCCTCGCGGACGCGTGCGAGCTGTCGACCCTGTCCGAGGCGAAGGTCGACGAGTGCGACGTCATCGTCGCCGCGACCGGAGACGACAAGGCGAACCTCGTGATCGCCCTGCTCGCGAAGACCGAGTTCGGGGTGCCGCGCGTCGTCGCGCGCGTCAACAACCCGAAGAACGAGTGGATGTTCGACGAGTCGTGGGGCGTGGACGTCGCGGTGTCGACGCCACGCATCATGACGGCGATGGTCGAGGAGGCCGTCGCCGTCGGCGACCTCGTGCGGATCTTCACGTTCCACCAGTCGGGCGCCGGGATCCTCGAGCTGACCCTGCCGCCGGACTCGTGGCTCGTCGGCCGCACGGTCGGTTCTGTGCCGTGGCCTGCGGACACGGTGCTCGCGGCGATCGTCCGCGACGCTCAGCCGCTCGCCCCGACGGCGGACGACACGCTCGAGGCCGGCGACGAGCTGCTGCTCGTCAGTGGCCGGGACGCGGACGAGGTTGCTCTGTCCGACCTGCTGACCGGCGCACAAGGATCCACGTCCCCCACAGCGTGACCGCCCACAGCGGGATGCCCATCGCAAGACGCGCGGTACCGAGCCAGCCGACCTGCGCCCCGAGGTAGAGCGGGACCTGGACGGCGAGACGGACGGCGAACAGCGCGACCCACAGCCACGTCGCGAGCGTGTAGCGACGCACGAGCGCGTGGGAGCGCCGCCACTCGCCGAACCCGGCGAACGGGTTGGGCGCCGGGGCGTCCGGGTCGACGTCGCCCTCAGGGGCTCGCACGGTCTTGGTCTCGGCGAAGCCGAGGCGGAACAGCTCGACGACCACACCGATCGCGGGCCAGCGCACGACGATCGAGGCGAGGCAGCCGAGCAGGTAGGCGGCGTTCGTGTAGAGGCCGACGACGAAGAAGTCCGACGCCTCGCCGGTGCGCCACGCCCAGAAGACGCCGATCGCGACGCCGAACAGGCCAGAGAGCGCCTGGGTGACGGGCGTGCGCTGCACGAGACGCACGATCACCATGAGCACCGCGACGCCCGCGGACGCGACGAGCGTCGGCGTCAGCTCGAACGTGAGCAGGTAGACGACGACGAACACGAGGCCCGGCAGGAGCGCCTCGACGACGCCGCGCACGCCACCGACCGCGTCCTGCAAGGAGAACTCGCTCGCGGTCAGGGCGCGCATGCCGCGCGCCTGCGCCGCGTGCGCGGCGCTCGCGTCGGCGGGCTGTGCCCCCGTGGGCTCCGTGCCGGGCGCGCCGTCGTGCGGGGTGCTTTGCTCCACGTCCTGCCCTCTCCCAGCCCTCAGGGCTGCACGTCGGTCGGCTGCGGCAGCAGCTCGTACCGGGGGTTGAAGATCACGGTGCGCCCGCGGTCGCTCGTCACGAGCCCGGCCACGCGCACGCGCCGGCCGGGCTCGATGCCCGCGATCCGACGCCGGCCGAGCCACACGAGGTCGACCGAGCCGGAACCGTCGAACAGCTCTGCCTCGACGGCCTGCACGCGGTCGGTCGGCCGCAGCACGACCGACCGGATCAGGCCGGACACCTCGGCGTGACGACGCTCGACGAGGTCGCTGATCGCCGTCGTGCCCTGCTTCGCGGAGTGGATGCGCTCCTCGGTCGCGGCCACCTCGTCCTGGTTCGCCAGGACGCGCTTGAGCGCGGTGCGCAACGACATGTCGTCCCCTCAGGCCGTCCGGACCGCCGCGGGCGCGGCGGTCAGCGGGTCTCGGTGATCTCGGGACCGCGCTCGAGCGGGTTGAGGTCGGGGGTCGCGGCCTTCTCGGCGGGCGTCTCGGGCTCACCCGCGGGCTCGTCGACCTGCTTCATCTCGGGCTGGTCGGGCAGGTGCAGCGGGAGCAGCTCGCGCGGTGCACGCGCCTTCTCGTCGCGGACGACGACGACCTGGGAGAACAGCGCCTCCATGAGGCCTGCGGCCTGCGGGTCGACCGTCGCCTTGCCGGTCAGGACACCGCGCAGGAACCAGCGCGGACCGTCGACACCGAGGAAGCGGATGACGCGGACGACGTCCTTCCCCTCACCGTCCTTGGCGGGCGCCTTGACGAACAGCTCACGTCCGAAACGGCCCGGGATGTCGTCGACCGTCGCGCCCTGCGTCGTCAGCGACTCACGGATCTCGTCGCGGATCTCGTCCCAGATGCCGGCGACGCGCGGGGCGGCGAAGGCCTGGATCTGCAGGACCGAGCTGTCGACCATCACGGAGACGCCCGTGACCGCCTGGGTCGCCTTGTCGAGCTCCATGCGGACCTGCATGCCCTGCACGCCCGGGAGGAGGATCGAGCCGAGGTCGACGCGGCCTGCCGTCGGCTCGTCGACCTGGGTGATGTCCCACGGGCCGTGCTCGGGGCGCGGCTCGGTCTCCTCGGCCGCGGTGGCCTCGGCGTCGGGCAGCTCCTCGCGCGGCTGTTCCTTCACACGCCGTCCAAACAGACCCACTGCGGTTCTCCTTCAGCAAAGTTGCCGTGCTTGCCTGCGACGACGGTGTCGGGGCGACCCCCGGTCGCAGGTTCCCGCGAACGTTACCGTGCGCGGTCGTCCTACCACCCTATGCGCCGCGCCGTCGGATGTCGTCGACCTCGCCCTTGTACGCGTAGGGCGAAGCGCGCCCTCAGCGGGACGCGTGCGGGTCCCAGCCGCCGCTCGACCCGAAGCCGCCCGCGCCGCGGTGCGAGCCGGGCAGGCGCTCGGCAGGCACGAAGCGTGCGCGCTCGACGCGCTGGATGACGAGCTGGGCGATGCGGTCGCCGCGGCTCAGGTGCACGGGCGCGGACGTGTCCGTGTTGAGCAGGGTCACGGCGATCTCGCCGCGGTAGCCCGCGTCGACCGTCCCGGGAGCGTTCACGACGGTCACGCCATGCTTGGCGGCGAGGCCGGAGCGGGGGTGCACGAACGCCGCGTAGCCGTCCGGGAGCGCGATCGCGACGCCCGTCGGGACCGTCGCGCGCTCGCCGGGGGCGAGCGTGACGTCGGTGCGCGCGACCAGGTCGGCGCCCGCGTCACCCGGGTGTGCGTACGTCGGGTGCGGCAGCTCCGGGTCGAGCATCTGGACGAGGACCTCGAGGCCGCTCTCCGCGGCGTGTGCGTGGTGTGTCACGGCGCGATCCTAGCCGCGACGGCGCGGGCGACGCCGCCCGGCTGGCATGCTGGGGACATGCCGCACGCCGAGCCTTCCCTGCCGTCCGAGCCCGTCGACAACCCGCGCCCCGCCGCACCCGCGACGTACACGGAGCGGCTGTCCCCCGGCATCTGGACGTACGGCGCGATCGCGCTGTTCTGCGTGTTCGTGTTCGTGATGATCGTCATCGCGAGCCTGCCGATCGCGGCGGGCGTGTCGCTCGCGCTCCTCGTGGCGGGCAGCGTCGCGGCGTTCGTGACGTCACCCGTCGTGACGGTCGCCGACGGGCACCTGCAGGCCGGCCGCGCGCGCATCCCGGTGAACCTGCTCGGGGAGCCGCGCACGCTCGGCCGCGCCGAGGTCGCCGCGACGATGGGCCCGTCCTTCGATCCTCGCGCGTTCGCGTGCCTGCGCACCGGCACGGGCGGCGCCGTCGTCATGGACGTGCTCGACCCGCAGGACCCGACACCGTGGTGGCTCGTCTCGACGCGTCACCCCGAGGCGCTCGCCAGCGCGATCCGCGCGGCCCAGGCCCGCTGACCCGGTAGGACGACAGCGGGGCCGCGAACCTTTCGGTTCGCGGCCCCGCTGTCAGTGATGGAGATGCGCTCAGGCGGCGCACTCGGTGCAGACGGGCTGGCCGTCCTTCTCGTAGGCGAGCTGGCTGCGGTGGTGCACAAGGAAGCAGCTCGAGCACGTGAACTCGTCCGCCTGACGCGGGAGGACACGCACCGAGAGCTCTTCGCCGGAGAGGTCGGCACCCGGGAGCTCGTAGCCCTCCGCCGCTTCCGTCTCGTCCTCGTCGACGACGCCAGAGCTCTTGTCGGACCGCCGCGCCTTCAGCTCCTCGAGGGAGTCCTCGGAGAGGTCTTCCTCGGTCTTGCGAGGGGCGTCGTAGTCGGTTGCCATAGAGATGTCACTCCAGATCGGTGAGAGGATCACGCGGAATTTCGAGCACGGGACCGCGAGGTCACGTATGCGGCGTCGGAGGCGTCGCGACGCTTCGCCCGACGGCGGGGGCGGTCAGTCGCGCCTCTCGGGCGGCGGTCTGCCCCGTGCCGTTCAGGGTCGGCCCCGGAATTGTGCATCATTTCTCCGACGAGTGCACGCTCCCGAACGGGATATTTCGGACCGAGTGACGAAAGTCGCGATCACGCTGTCCGGCAAAGCGGATGCACAACGCGTCAGCTCGCTGATCTGTTCCCGACACCCGCCGCCGCGAGGATCGGTTCGAGCAGCGCGACCGTCTCCGGGTGCCCAGCGAGGACGAGCGCCCGGCCGGGCGTCGCACCGCCGAGGCCGACGACGACGCCGCCCGCCTCCCGCACGATCAGCTCGCCCGCCGCGTGGTCCCACGGGCTGAGGCCCTCCTCGTAGTACGCGTCGACCTGCCTGCGGGCGACGCGGCACAGGTCGAGCGCAGCGGAGCCCATGCGGCGGATGTCACGCACGTGCTCGAGCAGGGCGGCGACCGAGCGGCCCTGCGCGGCACGCAGGGTCTCCTCGTAGAAGAAGCCGGTCGATACGAGCGTGAGGTCGAGCGGGACGGGCTCGGCGACCTGCAGCCGCCGGCCCTCGTGGTGCGCGCCGCGGCCGCGGGCCGCGGTCGTCGTCGCGCCGGTCGTGATATCGGTGACGGCGCCCGCGAGGAGCTCCCAGCGCGCAGGGTCGGGCTCCCCCGCGACGACCGCGACGGACACGGACGTCGACGGCAGGCCGTAGAGGTAGTTGACCGTTCCGTCGATCGGGTCGACGACCCACGTGAGGCCCGAGGTGCCCGCGGTCGCGCCGCCCTCCTCGCCGAGGATCGCGTCGTCGGGCCGTTCGGCCGCGATCATCTCGCGCAGGAGACGCTCGGCGGCGAGGTCGGCCGCCGTGACGACGTCGGACGCGTTGAGCTTTGTCCTGTCCACCGTGACGGTCTCGGGGCGCTCGCGCCGTACCTGCTCGGCCGCCGCGCGGGCGAGCCGCTCGGCGAGGTCGCGCAGGGCGTCGAGCTCGGCGTCGTCGACGTGGACGGTCGTCATGGTCATCTCCCGGTGCGTTGCCTGCCGAAGCCCTGCCACGGGCCCGGCGCCTGCCAGTTCATCTTGAGCGACACGAGCCGCATCGCGAGGATCGCGACGGCGATGCCGGCGCCGACCCAGGGGTTGAAGAGGTCGTAGTGCACGGTCACCGCCGTGAGCACGGCCCCGATCGTCGCGGGGATCGCGTAGAGCTCGCGCTCGCGCAGCACGATCGGCGCCTCGTCGACGAGGAGGTCGCGCACGAGGCCTCCGCCGATCCCCGTGAAGAGCCCGACGAACACGGCAGCCAGCGGGCCGACGCCGTAGTCCATTCCCTTGATCGTGCCGATGACGACGAACATGGCGAGAGCCCCGGCGTCGAACACGATGATGAGCCGCCGCAGGGCGGCGAGGCGCGGGTGCAGGAAGTGCACGATGACGCCCGCGGCGAGCGCGGTCAGGACGTACCGCCAGCTCGTGATGCCCACAGGCGGGACCGCGCCGATGAGGACGTCGCGCATGAGGCCGCCGCCCAGGCCGGTGACCCAGGCGAGGAGCAGCAGGGAGAAGATGTCGAAGTTCTTGCGAACCGCGGCGAGCGCGCCGGAGATGCCGGCGAAGAAGATGGCGGCGAGCTCGAGCCCGTACATCGCGTCCTGGAGGATCTCCACGGCCCTGATTGTGTCAGCCTGCTGGGTGTTGTGACGCATCCGCAAGCGGCACACCGGCCGGGATGTCGGCGTCCGGCGCGTGAAGGTGGCACTGTGGTGACAGACCACGCACTGGAGGGCACATGGCTGACCTGGAACTGATCGGGCTGGACGAGGACGGCGAGCACATCGTGCTGGCGTCCTCCGACGGCGCACGGTTCAGGCTCCGCATCGACGAGCCGCTGCGTGCCGCGGTCCGGCGCGACCGCCCGCAGCTCGAGCAGCTGCGTCAGACGGCGCCGGGCTCGCTCCCGCCGCGCGAGATCCAGGCGCAGGTGCGCGCGGGCCTGACGGCCGAGGAGGTCGCGGAGAGCGCGGGCATCTCGGTCGAGCACGTCCGCCGCTACGAGGGCCCGGTGCTCGCGGAGCGCGAGTACGTCGCCGAGCAGGCGCGCGCGACGCGCGTCGGCCGCGACGCGGGCTCCCCGAACCTGGGCGACCTGGTCACGGACCGCCTCGCTGCGCGGCACGTCGACACGGAGGAGCTGCGCTGGGACGCGTGGCGCCCGGTCGGGTCGTCGTGGATGGTCTCCGTGAGCTACGAGGTCGGCGACGCCGAGCACCGCGCGGTGTGGGCATTCGACCAGCAGGCCCGCACGTTGACGGCTACCGACGACGAGAGCCGGTGGATCTCGGAGACGCGCCTGCACGACGAGGTCGTGCCGCGCCGTCACCTCTCCCCCGTGCGCGGCGACGTGTTCGACGTCGAGGCGTCCGGCCCGATCTCCGACCTCGAGCCGGCAGAGCCTGCGGGCTTCGAGGACACGACGTCGGCGCTCCTGGACGACCTGTCGGCGCGCCGCGGCGTGCGTCAGCTGATCGACGTCGAGGAGCCGGAGGACGACGACGAGGGTCTGTTCGGGCTCGCGTCGGTCACTCAGGAGGAAGACCTCGACGCGGACGCTGGAGCGCCGGTGCCGGTCGAGGCGATCGGCCGCCTGTACTCGCTCGGTGACCGCTCGCCGCGCTCGGCCGCCGAGGTCGGCGAGACGACGGAGCTCCCGCTGACGGAGGACGTCCCCGAGCCGCCCGCGCCGGAGCCCGAGGCTCCCGTGCCTGCCCCGGAGGCTCCTGCCGCCGCGGACCCGACTCCCCCGCCGCTCGAGCGTGCCGCCCGTGGCGGCCGCAAGGGCCGCCCGCAGGTGCCGAGCTGGGACGAGATCGTCTTCGGCGCCCGCACGGACGACTGACCAGAGCCGCCTGACCCGCGACCGGTGCGCACGTGTGCCCGGTCCTCCTCGCCTGCGCCCCGAGCACGATCACCTGTGCCCGATCCTCCTCGCCTGCGAGTGGGCCTGCTCGTCGCTCCGGTGCGCCGCCCCGCGACGATGTCGCGCGCTGACCTGACCGTCTCAGGCGGTCGCGACGAGCAGCGGAACCTTCGTCTCGTCGGGCGTGAGCGACCCGTGCACGCCGATGAGCCCCATCGACGCGGGCGTCTGGCTCGCGCTGTCCACGACGACCGAGTTCTTCGCCATGATGACGACGAGGTCGCCGATGTCGGGCAGCGCGCGGTCGTGCACGGGACCGAACAGGCCGAGCCCGACGGCGTCGTCCCGCAGCGCGACGACGGCGTGCGCGCCGAGCACGCCCTGCCACCGCTCCTGCACCTCGGCCGGGTCGACGCCCGGCTCGACGTAGAGGTGCGTCGCGCGGGGCTCGCCCGCCACGACGGCGACGCCGCGCGCGAGCTCGGGCTCCTCGGCGACGTCCCAGCGGGCGCCGCCGGTCACGTCGACCATGCCGTGGTCGGCGGTGACGAGGACGAGGGTGCCGCGGGGCGCCGACCGCACGAGGCGGCCGATCTCGAGGTCGACCTCGGCGAGGGCGTCGCCCCACTCGCCGGACTTCCAGCCGTGGTGGTGGCCGGCCTTGTCGACCTCGCCGACGTACAGGTACGTCATTCCCGGAGTGCGCAGGGACTCGACGGCCTGGTCGACGCGCGCGGAGAGCGTCGGACCGGCGGCGTAGCTCGCGCCGCGCAGCGCGGCGCGCGTCATGCCCGAGCCCTCGAAGCGAGCGAGGCCCACCGCTGTCGTGCGTGTGCCTGCGGCCGCGACGGCCTCGAGGACGGTCGGCTCCTGCTGCACCTGCTCGGGCGCCGGCAGGTTGGTCCAGGACAGCATGTTGGCGAGCTGCCCGGTCGCGGAGCTGCGGATCGAGTAGCCGAGCAGGCCGGTGCGGCCAGGGCTCGTACCGGTGCCGAGCACGCCCAGCGCGGCGGCAGTCGTCGACGGGAAGGGCGCGGAGAGCGTGCGCGCGCTCGGGAGCAGCTCGCGGAGGTTGCGGGCGTGCCCGCGGCGCTCGGTGAGCAGACGCATCCCGAGGCCGTCGACGAGGACGACGCACACGCGCTTCGCGGACGGCAGGCCGAGGGCCCTCATCGAGCCGGAGGAGGTCTCGCCGTCGACGGTCGTCACCGGGACGCCGAGGGCACCCGCGGCGCCGAGCATGACGGCGCCGAGGCCGGCGGTGCCGTAGGCGGGGCGGCGCAGCCCGCGGCGGTCGAGGTCGGCCTGGAGGGCCGCGACCGTCATGCGCGTCCCGTCGCCGCGGAGAGCTGCCCCGCGAAGGTGAGCGCCGCGCGCACGGCCTCCTCACCCTCGGCCTGGGCGCTGACGCGCACGATCATGTCGTCGGGCGTCATGGTGCCGGTGAGGCCGTGGTCGGCGTCGCAGTTCGGGTCCGGGCAGGCGGCAGGCTCGAGGTCGATGCGGCTGACCGCGCCCCAGCCGATCGCGATCGTCACCTCGTAGGGCAGCGTGCCGGGGACGTGCTGCGCGGGCGACGCGACGAACTGCGTGACGGAGACGGAGCGGACCGCGCTGAGCGGCAGCACCTCGGTCGTCGCCGCTGCGGACGCGACGGGGTGGTGCTCGTCGGCAGGCTCGTCGTCGACGTGCGCGGACACGAGCCGCGTCGGCGTCATGACGAGGACGGTGACGTGGCGGCGCACCTCGGCGGTCGCGAAGGTCGTCTCGGCGTGCACGAGGTGCGCGACGACCTCCTCGCCTGCGAGCGCGCCGTCGACCACGTCCATGACGAGCTCGGGGTAGTACCCGGCGCGGTGCAGCTCGGAGCGCAGGACGTCGCGACGGTCGGAGTGGGCGTGGGTGGCAGCAGACACCCCTCTATTGTCCCATCCCGTGCCGGGTGGCTGGTGGATCAGCCGGGCATCGCGCGTCTGGACTCGTCGGGGCGCTGCCCGTGGGCGAGCGTCGCGCGGGCGGCGAGGACGTGCGCCCCGTGCGGGGAGACGACGACGGGGTACAGCTCGAGCGCCCGAAGCTCGGGGACGTCGTCGGCGAGGCGGGCGACGCGGGCGAGGACGTCCTCGATCGCGGGGACGTCCATGGGGCCGATGCCGCGGTAGCCGAACAGGCGCGGTGCGGCGCGCAGGGAGCGGACCATGTCGGAGACGTCGCGGTCGGTCAGGGGCGGGATGCCGTAGGAGACGTCGGCGAGGAGGTCGGTCGCGTCCCCGGCGAGGCCGAAGGAGACGACGGGGCCGAAGAGCGGGTCCTCGGTCGAGCGGACGACGCACGCTACTCCCCCGGTGACCATGGTCTGCACGTCGAGGGGTGCGGCCTCGCCGAGGAGGCGCTCGGTCTCGGCGGCCATGGCGGCGTAGGCGGTGCGCAGCTCGGTGGCGTCGGTGAGGCCGAGGCGGACGCCGCCGAGGTCGGCGCGGTGGCGCAGGGCCTCGGCCGTGCTCTTGAGGGCGACGGGCCAACCGAGCTCGTCGGCGGCGGCGACGGCCTCGTCGGCGGAGCCGACGGTGCGCACGGGGACGACGGTGAGGCCGTAGCAGCCGAGGAGCTCGTCGACGCGCGCGGCGTCGAGGGTGAGGTCGGTGCCGGCGGACGCGTCGGCGAGCCACGCGTCGACGAGGTCCTGGGCGCGGTCGGTGTCGGCCTCGGGCTGGGCGAAGGTGCCGAAGCCGTCGCGGCGCCACGCGGCGTAGCGGGCGACGGCACCGAGGGCACGGACGGCATCCTCGGGCGTCGCGTAGGCGGGGACGTGGACGGTCGTGCCGTCCGGGTTGGTCGCGGCGAGCTCGTCGACGAGGCCGTGGCGGCCGAGGACGCTCGCGACGGTCGTCCGCCCGGTGCGGGCGGCGGCCTCGGCGGCAGCGCGCGCGAGCGGGCGGTCCGCTCCCCCGAGCACGGGGATGTCGACGACGACGACGGCGTCGCACTCGGCGTCGAACACCTCGTCGACGACGCGCGCGGCCTGGGCCGCGTCGTCGCCCTCCGCGACGACGCCTGTGCGCGGCAGGACGGCGAGGCCGTTCGCGGCGGCCGCCTCGGCGACGAGGGCCGCGAGCGCGGCCGAGGACGCGACGATGCCGACGCGCCTGCCCGGGGGCAGGGGCTGGGTGTCGAGGAGCTGGGCGACGTCCATCATCTCGTGCGTGTTCTCGGCGCGGATGACGCCGGACTGGCGAAGCATCTCGTCGAGGGTGCGCCGCGGCGCGAGGGTGGGCCGGACGGCGTGGCCCGGCGGGACGACCTGGCCGGAGCGGCCGGCGGTGACGACGACGACCGGCTTGCGGGCGGAGAGACGGCGGGCGATGCGGGAGAACTTGCGCGGGTTGCCGATCGACTCGAGGAAGAGGCAGGCGACGTGGGTGTCGTCGTCCTCGTGCCAGTACTGCATGAGGTCGTTGCCGGAGACGTCGGCGCGGTTGCCTGCGGACAGGAAGCTCGACAGGCCGAGTCCGCGCCGGGCGATCGTCGCGAGGAGCGTGACGGCGGTGGGCGCAGACTGGCAGAACACTCCGATGCGTCCGGGTGGTGGCGGGACGGTCGCGAGGGTCGCGTTGATCGTCACGTCGGCGGAGGCGCGCAGGAGTCCGTAGGAGCCGGGGCCGACGACGCGCATGCCGGCGGTGCGGGCGGCGCGCAGCAGGGCGCGCTGGCGTTCGAGGCCCTCCGGGCCCACCTCGGCGAAGCCTTCCGAGAAGAGCAGCAGCGCGTGCGTGCGCAGTCGCGCGAGCCCGGGCACGGCCGCGACGGCCTCCTCGGGCGGCGCGGCGAGCACGGCGAGGGGGCCGCGCCCGTCGTCGGGCGCGTCGCCCTCGCGGACGTCCGCGAGCGCGGCGAGACTCTCGTGGTACGTCACCTCGTCGGTCGACCACAGCCGCGCGGCGGGCGGCAGGCCGACGACGTCGATACGGGGCCGCTGCGGCCCGTCGCCGTCGGTCGCGCGCTGGGTGAGTGCACGCGAGGCGACGAGCGCCTCGATCGCCCGCTCGATCATCTGCGCGTCCGCCGACCCGGGCTGCGTCGTCGGCGACGCGACGACCACGACCGACGCGACGTCGAACAGCGTCGAGATGCTGCGCGCCTCGGCGCGCCGTTCCCGCTCCGCCATGACCGACCGCGAGCGCTCGGTCGGGTCGAGGTCGATCGTCACCGTGTACACCTCGTCCTCGAGGCGCTGGGTCAGGTCGTACCCGGCCTCGCGGAAGACGGCGAGCATGCGCGTGTTCTGCGGCAGCACCTCGGCGGAGAAGTGGCGGATGCCGCGCTCGCGGGCGGCGGCGGCGATGTGCTCGAGGAGCACGGAGCCCAGGCCGCGCCCTTGGACGGAGTCGGCGATGTTGAACGCGACCTCGGCGCTGTCGGGGCCCGTGCGGTCGTAGCGCGCGACGCCGATGATGCGCTCCCCCGTGTCCTCGCCGTCGCGCGGCGACGCGACCGCGACGAGAGCGGCGCGGTCGACGTGGTCGACGTGCGTGAAGCGCTCGAGGTCCTTCTCGGGCAGGCGCGGCAGGGGCGCGAAGAACCGGAAGTAGATCGAGCGCTCGGACTGGGCGACGTGGAACGCCTGCAGCGCGTCGGCGTCCTCGGGGCGGATCGGGCGGACGTGCGTCGTCGACCCGTCCCGCAGGATGACGTCCGCCTCCCACGCGAGCGGGTAGGCGCTCGCGGGTGTCTCGTGCGCGTCGTCGGTCACGATCCCAGGCTAGGGCGTGCGACGACGGTTCGGGGCGGGTGGGCCGGTTCGGCATGGTCCGGCTCTCTCTGCATGGCCCTGCCCTTACGGCGTGCCTGTGCCCGAGCATCGGCGTGCGGCGGCGACAATGGACCAGATCCCCGTCCCGCGAGAAGCACGGAGCGCACCGCCACATGGCACGCAAGACCACGCCCACCGACGCCGCCGACGACTTCACCGAGAAGATCGTCGACATCGACGTCACGGCGGAGATGGAGGGCTCGTTCCTCGAGTACGCCTACTCCGTCATCTACGCGCGCGCCCTGCCGGACGCGCGCGACGGTCTCAAGCCCGTGCAGCGGCGCATCCTCTTCCAGATGGCCGACATGGGGCTGCGCCCCGACCGCCCGTACGTGAAGTCGGCGCGCGTCGTCGGCGAGGTGATGGGAAAGCTCCACCCGCACGGCGACTCGGCGATCTACGACGCGCTCGTGCGCCTGACGCAGGACTTCACGCTGCGCCTGCCGCTCGTCGACGGGCACGGCAACTTCGGCTCGCTCGACGACGGCCCCGCGGCCGCCCGCTACACGGAGGCGCGTCTCGCGAGCGCCGCGATGGCGATGACCGCGGACCTCGGCGAGGACGTCGTCGACTTCGTGCCGAACTACGACAACAAGCTGCAGCAGCCCGAGGTGCTGCCGGCGTCGATCCCGAACCTGCTCGTCAACGGGTCGTCCGGCATCGCGGTCGGCATGGCGACGAACATGGCGCCGCACAACCTCGTCGAGGTCGTCACGGCGGCGCGGCACCTGATCAAGCACCCGGACGCGGACCTCGAGGAGCTCATGCGCTTCGTGCCCGGCCCGGACCTGCCCGGCGGAGGCAAGATCGTCGGCCTCGACGGCATCCGCGACGCGTACCGCACGGGCCGCGGCTCGTTCAAGACGCGTGCGACGGCGCGCATCGAGAACGTCACGCCGCGCCGCAAGGGCATCGTCGTCACCGAGCTGCCGTACCTCGTGGGCCCCGAGAAGGTCATCGAGAAGATCAAGGAGGGCGTGCAGTCCAAGAAGCTCTCCGGTATCACCTCGGTGCTGGACCTCACGGACCGCCAGAACGGCCTGCGCCTCGTCATCGAGGTGAAGAACGGGTTCAACCCGGAGGCCGTGCTCGAGCAGCTGTACAAGTACACGCCGATGGAGGACTCGTTCGGCATCAACAACGTCGCGCTCGTCGACGGTCAGCCGCGCACGCTCGGGCTGCGCGAGCTGCTGCGCGTGTGGGTGGACCACCGTGTCGACGTCGTGCGTCGCCGCTGCACGTACCGGCTGGCGCGGCGCCAGGAGCGCCTGCACCTCGTCGACGGTCTGCTCATCGCGATCATCGACATCGACGAGGTCATCCAGGTCATCCGCTCCTCGGACGACTCGGAGGTCGCGAAGTCGCGCCTGCGCACGGTGTTCGACCTGTCCGAGCCGCAGGCGGAGTACATCCTCGAGCTGCGGCTGCGTCGTCTGACGAAGTTCTCGCGCGTCGAGCTCGAGACTGAGCAGGCGGCGCTGCGTGCGGAGATCGCCGAGCTCGAGGAGATCCTCGCGAGCGAGACGCGCCTGCTGAACGTCGTCTCCGACGAGATGGCGGCCGTCGCGAAGGCGTACGGCACGCCGCGTCGCACGGTCCTGCTCGAGTCCGCGGGCGGTACCGCCCTCACGGGTGCGAAGGGGGCGCCGTCGTCCGCCGTGCCGCTCGAGGTCGAGGACTCCCCCTGCTGGGTGCTGCTCTCGGGGACGGACCTGCTCGCGCGGACCGCGACGGGTGACGAACCCGTGCGCGACGACGAGCGCCGCGCCCACGACGCGCTGTCCGCAGCGGTCGCGTGCACCGCGCGCGGCCAGGTCGGCGCGGTGACCAACCGGGGCCGCGTGATCCGCGTCGACGTGCTCGACCTGCCGACCCTCCCCCCGACCGGCGCCGCGCCGTCGCTCGCGGGCGGCGTGCCCGTCTCGGAGATCGTGGACCTCGAGGCGGGAGAGCGCGTGCTCACGCTCGTGTCCCTCGACTCGTTCGCGCCGACGATCGTGCTCGGTACGCGTGACGGCGTCGTCAAGCGCGTCGCGCGTGACGACGCGCCGAACCGCGACTCGTGGGAGGTCATCACGCTCAAGGACGGCGACGAGGTTGTCGGGGCTGGCGCGTGCACGGACGACGACGACCTCGTCTTCCTCTCGTCCGACGCGTCGCTGCTGCACTACTCCGCGTCGCTCGTGCGCCCGCAGGGCCGCGCGGCCGGCGGCATGGCCGGTATCCGGCTCGACGACGGCGCCCAGGTGAAGTTCTTCGGCGTCGTCCCCGCGGGCCTCGCGCCGACGACGTCGGTCGTCACCGTGTCCGGCTCCTCCTCCGCGCTGCCGGGGACCGAGACGGGCGCCGCCAAGGTCACGCCGTACACCGCGTACCCGTCGAAGGGCCGCGCGACAGGAGGCGTTCGCTCGCACCGCTTCCTCAAGGGCGAGGACACCCTGATCATGGCGTGGGTCGGGCCGAACCCGCCGCACGCCGTCGGCTCGGGTGGTCAGGCGCTCACGCTGCCGGACGTCGACGAGCGTCGCGACGGTTCGGGGACGCCGCTCGCGGCGCCGGTGCACGCGATCGGCTGAACGAGCTCGTGAACTAGCGGCGAGGGCCGGCCCTGTAGTCCGGCCCTCGCGCGTTCGTGACGGCGGGCGGCGCCAACAGGTGGCGTCTTCTCGCGGCTCCGGCACCTCGTGAGACGCCCCGTGGACACCGCGTCTCATTTTCAGGAGGCGGTCCTAGACTCGCCGCATGCTGACCGCGCGCGCCCAGTCTTTGAAGTCCGCCCTCGCCAGCCGGGTCGTCGTGGCCGACGGCGCGATGGGCACAATGCTCCAGGCCGCCGACCTGACGCTCGCGGACTTCCAGGACCTCGAGGGCTGCAACGAGATCCTCAACGTGACGCGGCCTGACGTCGTCGAGTCGGTGCACGACGCGTACTTCGCGGTCGGCGTGGACTGCGTCGAGACGAACACGTTCGGCGCGAACTGGTCCAACCTGTCGGACTACGACATCGACGACCGCATCACCGAGCTCGCGGAGGCGGGCGCGGTGATCGCGCGGCGCAGCGCGGAGAAGCACACGGCTGCGGACGGTCGGGAGCGCTGGGTGCTCGGCTCGATGGGCCCGGGCACCAAGCTGCCGAGCCTCGGCCACACGACGTACGCGCACCTCAAGGACACGTTCTCGCTGCAGGCGGAGGGCCTGGTGCGCGGTGGCGCGGACGCGCTGCTCATCGAGACGGCGCAGGACCTGCTGCAGGCGAAGGCCGCGATCAACGGCGCGAAGGCCGCGATGGAGCGCCTCGGAACGCACGTGCTGATCTTCGCGCAGGTGACCGTCGAGACGACGGGCACGATGCTCATGGGCTCCGAGATCGGCGCAGCGCTGACGACGCTGCGCGTGCTCGGCGTCGACGCGATCGGCCTCAACTGCGCGACGGGCCCGGCGGAGATGAGCGAGCACCTGCGCCACCTGTCGAAGCACTCCCCCGTGCCCGTGACCTGCATGCCGAACGCGGGCCTGCCCGTTCTCGGCAAGCACGGCGCGGAGTACCCGCTCTCCCCGGCGGAGCTCGCGGCGGCGCACAAGCAGTTCGTCGGCGAGTTCGGCCTGTCCCTTGTGGGCGGGTGTTGCGGCACGACGCCGGAGCACCTGCGCGCCGTCGTCGACGCGGTGGGCGGGGCTCCCGTCGTCGTGCGGGACCCGAAGCCTGAGCAGGGCGTGGCGAGCCTGTACTCGCACGTGGACTTCGACCAGGACGCGAGCTTCCTCGCGATCGGTGAGCGCACGAACGCGAACGGCTCGAAGGCGTTCCGTGAGGCGATGCTCGCGGGCGAGTGGGACGAGTGCGTGCGCATCGCGCGCGACCAGACGCGCGACGGCGCGCACCTGCTCGACGTCTGCGTCGACTACGTGGGCCGCGACGGTTCGGCGGACGCGCGCGAGGTCGTCTCGCGCCTCGCGTCGGCGTCGACGCTGCCGCTCGTGCTGGACTCCACGGAGCCTGAGGTGCTGCGCGCCGGGCTCGAGCTCGTCGGTGGGCGCGCCGTCGTGAACTCCGTGAACTTCGAGGACGGCGACGGCCCGACGTCGCGCTACGGCCGCATCATGCCGCTGGTCAAGGAGCACGGCGCGGCCGTGATCGCGCTGACGATCGACGAGGACGGGCAGGCGCGCACGGCGGAGACGAAGGTCGCGATCGCGAGCCGGCTCATCGACGACCTGGTCGGCACGTGGGGCATGGCGGTCGAGGACATCATCGTCGACACGCTCACGTTCCCGATCGCGACGGGTCAGGAGGAGACGCGCCGGGACGCGATCGAGACGATCGAGGCGATCCGCGCCCTCAAGGCGAAGTACCCGGGCGTGCACACGACGCTAGGCGTCTCCAACGTGTCGTTCGGCCTCAACCCGGCCGCGCGCACGGTGCTCAACTCGGTGTTCCTCCACGAGGCCGTCGAGGCGGGGTTGGACTCGGCGATCGTGCACGCGGCGAAGATCCTTCCGCTCGCGAAGATCCCGACGGAGCAGCGCGAGGCCGCGCTCGACCTCGTCTGGGACCGGCGGCGCTACGACGACGCGGGGAACCTCGTGCATGACCCGCTCGCGCACCTGCTCGACCTGTTCTCCGGCGTCGACGCCGCGT
This sequence comes from Flavimobilis soli, assembly GCF_002564025.1. NCBI lineage: Bacteria > Bacillati > Actinomycetota > Actinomycetes > Micrococcales > Jonesiaceae > Flavimobilis > Flavimobilis soli. The sequence continues at coordinate 197,448 of NZ_PDJH01000001.1, read as the reverse complement.
CGATGAAGGACCAGCGCGCCGCCGAGCTCGCGGCGCTGCCCCTCGGTGAGCGTCTCGCGCGTCGCATCGTCGACGGCGAGCTCAAGGGCCTGTCCGACGACCTGGACGCCGCGCTCGCGGAGGGGTGGAAGGCGCTCGACATCGTCAACGACCACCTGCTCGAGGGCATGAAGGTGGTCGGTGAGCTGTTCGGCAAGGGCGAGATGCAGCTGCCGTTCGTGCTGCAGTCCGCGGAGACGATGAAGACGGCGGTCGCGTACCTCGAGCCGCACATGGAGAAGGTCGTCGACGCGTCGGGCGGCTCGGCGAGCAAGGGCACGATCGTGCTGGCGACGGTGCGCGGGGACGTGCACGACATCGGCAAGAACCTCGTCGACATCATCCTGACGAACAACGGCTACACGGTGATCAACATCGGCATCAAGCAGTCGATCTCCGCGATGATCGACGCCGCCGAGGAGCACGGCGCGGACGTGATCGGGATGTCGGGGCTGCTGGTGAAGTCGACGCTCGTGATGAAGGAGAACCTTCTCGAGCTCAATGCGCGCGGGCTGGCGGGCAAGTACCCGGTGATCCTGGGCGGCGCGGCGCTGACGCGCACGTATGTGGAGGACGACCTCGCGGACCTGTACGAGGGCGAGGTGCGGTACGCGAAGGACGCGTTCGAGGGGCTGCGGCTCATGGAGCCGCTCGTGCGTATCGCACGGGGCGAGGCGCGCGACGCCGTCGGGCTGCCGCCGCTGAAGAAGCGTCGCCACGCCGTCGTGACGCCGACGTTCACGGACGACGCCGACCTGCCGGCGCGCTCCGACGTCGCGATGGACAACCCGGTGCCGACGCCGCCGTTCTGGGGCACGCGCGTCGTCAAGGGCATCCGCCTCGCGGACTATGCGGCGTTCCTGGACGAGCGGGCGACGTTCATGGGTCAGTGGGGGCTCAAGCCGTCGCGAGCCGACGGGCCCGGTTATGACGAGCTCGTCGAGACGGAAGGGCGGCCGCGTCTGCGGGCGTGGCTGGACCGGATCGTCGCGGAGGAGATGTTCGAGCCGACGGTGCTGTACGGCTACTTCCCCGCGTACTCGGACGGCAACGACGTGGTGGTGCTGCACCACGACGGGCCCGACGGCGGGTCTGGCGGCGAGCCGGGCACGGAGCGGATGCGGTTCACGTTCCCGCGGCAGCGGCGGGACCGGCACCTGTGCCTCGCGGACTTCGTGCGGCCGCGCTCCTCGGGCGAGGTGGACGTGCTGGGCGTGCAGCTCGTGACGATCGGCGCGCGCGTGAACGACTTCACGGCGGCGCTGTTCGCGGAGAACAAGTACCGCGAGTATGTCGAGCTGCACGGGCTGTCGGTGCAGCTGACCGAGTCGCTGGCGGAGTACTGGCACGCGCGGGTGCGTGAGGAGCTCGGGTTCGGGGCTGAAGATCCGGCTTCTTTGGACGGGATGTTCAAGGTCGAGTACCGCGGGGCGCGCTATTCGCTCGGGTACCCGGCGTGCCCGGACATGGAGGACCGGCGGAAGGTCGTCGAGCTGCTGCGGGCCGAGCGGGCTGGGGTCGTGCTGTCAGATGAGCTGCAGCTGCACCCGGAGCAGTCGACGGACGCCTTCGTGTTCCACCACCCGGAGGCTAAGTACTTCTCGGTGTAGGAGATCTCGAGTGGCGACCTCGGCCCAGGCACGTCACCGGCGCGGCGTGACACGCTCCCAGAGCGCATGTCACTAGCCTGGGCAGTACTCGGGACGACGCGTCAGGGACCGCGGCGCAGGGATGGAGACACTGTGGGGGCGTTGACACAGAGGGAACGGACTTGCCGTCACCACGGCATCGGCCGATCTCATGTAGTGCGGGGAACTGCGGTCGCATGACGTATCCGCTGACCACTTACCAGTTGAAGTACTACGCGCACGAGCTGCAGCGTAGCTACGCAAACGATCACGTCGGCAAGCTCGCCGGGCTCCTGTTCGACGCGCAGGTGGAGCCGAAGCCGCACCAGATCGACGCCGCGCTGTTCGCTCTGCAGACACCGTTCCTGCCGGGCGTGATCCTCGCTGATGAGGTCGGTCTCGGTAAGACGATCGAGGCGGGCATCGTCATCTCGCAGTACTGGGCGGAGCGCCGTCGCAGCATCCTGATCGTTGCTCCGTCGAGTCTCCGGCAGCAGTGGCAGCAGGAGCTGTACGAAAAGTTCCTGATCCCGTCGGCCATCCTCGATCCGAAGTCCAAGGACTCTCTGCTTGCCACAGCCGGCGGGCGCTCGGCGCAGGTGCTGATCTGTTCCTACGAGTTCGCGCTCCGTCACGAGGCCTCGCTGCTCAAGACGTGGGATCTCGTGGTCGCGGACGAGGCGCACCGGCTGCGCAACTATTGGACGGGTAAGACCAAAGCTGCTGAGGCCGTGGCTCGCATTGTGGCCGGTGCGCACAAGACGGTGCTGCTGACGGCGACGCCGCTGCAGAACAAGCTCGAGGAGCTGTACGGGCTGGTATCGATCTTCGACCCTGGCTACTTCTACTCCCTCGAGGCGTTCCGCGAGCGGTACGTCAAGAATCGTGAGCTGGGTGGCGATGACGACCTGGTGGAGCGTGTCGCGACCGTCTCGAAGCGCACGCTGCGGCGTGACGCGGACAAGTACATCCACTTCACCAAGCGCCTGCCGTTGACGGTCGAGTTCACTCCGTCGCCGGACGAGACGCGGCTCTACGATCTGGTGAACGACTACCTGCAGCGCGACGAGCTGTTCGCCTTCGCGGGCAGCCAGCGTCACCTCTCTGCCCTGATCATCCGTAAGCGCCTCGGCTCATCGACCTATGCGGTCGCGAGCACGCTGGAGAACATTGCGAACCGCCTGGCGGACGAGGTTGCGGCCGGGCGGCGCCGCGATGGTCGCGGTGGCCTCGTGGCAGCCGACTTCGCCATCGACGATGAGATCACCAGCGAGGAGCTGGAGGAAGCCGAGGAGATCGACGGCACCGCCAACGGTTCCCGCTCGTCGTCGTTGCCGCTGGACGAGTCGCTACTGAAGGCTATGCGCGCCGAGGTCGCGGAGCTGCGCGAGTATGCGGCGCTTGCCCGTTCGATCACGGAGAACCAGAAGGCGGTCAAGCTTGGTGAGGCGCTTGACCTTGGCTTCGAACGGCTGCGTGAGCTGGGTGCTCCTGAGAAGGCCATTATCTTCACGGACTCGACCAAGACGCAGGAGTACATCGCCCGCTCGTTGCGTGAAGCAGGTCGTGGCGAGGGACTCGTCTTGTTCAACGGCTCGAATAACGGGCCTGAGCAGACTGCGATCTACCAGGCGTGGCTGGAGAAGAACAAGGACGGTGACCTGATCACCGGCATCGCCGCAGTGGATCGCCGCAAGGCGCTCGTGGATTACTTCCGCACCGAGGGCACGATCATGATTGCGACCGAGGCGGCGGCGGAGGGCATCAACCTGCAGTTCTGCTCGATGCTCGTCAACTATGACCTGCCCTGGAACCCGCAGCGCGTCGAGCAGCGCATCGGACGCGTGCACCGTTTCGGGCAGAAGCACAACGTCGTCGTTGTGAACTTCTCGAACAAGGGCAACATCGCCGAGCAGCGCATCTTGGAGTTGCTGACGAACAAGTTCCAGCTGTTCTCCAGCGTGTTCGGTGCCAGCGACGAGGTGCTCGGAGCGATTGAGGACGGGCTGGACTTCGAGAAGACGATCAGCGATATCCTCACCCGCTGCAGGACCGCCGAGGAGTTGGACTCGGCGTTCAGGGAGCTGGAGGAACAGTACGCGGGCGAGATCTCACGTGAGATGGCCAGCGCCAAAGCGAAGGTCTTCGACAACCTCGACCCCCACGTCCAGGATCGCCTCAAGGCGTATGACACCCAGTCCGGCGAGGTGCTCAATAAGTTCGAACGCCTCCTGCTCGCGGCGACCCGGCACGAGCTGGACAAGTACGCGACCTTCGAGGGCGATGGGCGCACCTTCGTGTTGAACCATTCGCCGGTGAAGGACGCGCCGACCGGGCGCTACTTCTTCAAGTCACAGCCGTTGGAGAACGCCCACCAGTACCGCTACGCGAGCCCGCTGGCCCAGCACGTCATCGAGGCCTCGAAGACCCATGACACGCCAGCGCGGGAGCTGACGTTCTCGCTGAGCCAGTCGGAGCGTGTGAGCAGCGCGATCCGGGCGCTGGAGGGCGCGAGCGGTGAGCTGACGGTGAGCGTCGCGACCTTCCGCATGAAGGCACGCGATGAGGACATTTCCGAGTCCTACATGCTCGCCGGCGCACTGACCGATGACGGCCAGTGGCTCGACGAAGAATACGTCGCAGACATCTTGGACCTCACCTGCATCGAGATCAGCGAGAGGCCGGTGGCGATCGACGCGGCACGCTTCACGCCGCACCTGGACACTCGGCGGGCGGAGCTGGAGAAGGAAGTCCAGGGCCGCAACTCCCGCTACTACGACCAGCAGGAGGAACTGCTCTACCGCAATCAGCAGGATCGCAAGGCCGAGCACGAAGGCAAGATCCGCGAGTACCGAGCCAAGGAAAAGGAAGCCCGCAAGCTCGCCCGGCAGGCCGACGACCCGATGGAACAGCTACGACTCAAGAAAGAGGCCCGCAAGTGGGAGCAGCGTGCCGAGGAGGCCGACGAGGACTTCCGGGACGCGCGCAAGAAGCTCCGCGCCGAGGCCGACAAATACCTCGAGCTGATCGAGCAGGCTCTCCAGGGCACCCAGGAGACCGAGCACCTGTTCACGATTCGCTGGCGGGTTGTCACATAGACCACGGATCATTCACAAACCCGACGCAAATTGTTAAAATCATGAAAGAGAATCACCCGAATGACTGACGAGATCTACGAAACACCATCCACTACTCCGAACTTCCGGACCGAGCTGGCGGCGCAGCTTGCCGAACTGGTTCCCGAGGCAATCGCCGACGGCAAGGTGGATGTCGAGAAACTCAAGGAACTGCTCGACGACGATGTCGCGGATGGCGTGGAACGGTTCGGACTGTTCTGGCCCGGCAAGAAACGCGCCATGCGCGCGGCGCAGGAGCCGACCACGGCGACGCTGAAGCCCGACTTCGAGAACTCGAAGGACTGGGACACGACGAAGAACGTCTTCATCGAGGGCGACAACCTCGAGGTGCTCAAGATCCTGCAGAAGCACTACCACGCCAAGATCAAGATGATCTACATCGATCCTCCGTACAACACGGGTAAGGACTTCGTCTACCCGGACAACTACAAGGAGGGTCTCGACACCTACCTCGAGTGGACGCGCCAGGTCAACGAGGAGGGCAAGAAGCTCTCGACCAACGCCGACACCGAGGGGCGCTACCACTCCAACTGGCTCAACATGATGTATCCGCGGCTGAAGCTCGCGCGGAATCTGCTTACTGAAGACGGTGTCATTTTCCTGTCCATAGATGAAAACGAAGTTGGACATCTCCGTCAGATGCTGGACGAAGTGTTTGGGGAGTCCAACTTTGTTGCTCAGCTTGCAGTTCTGAATAATCCACGCGGTCGCGCGCAGGATAAGCACTTCGCGACGAATCATGAGTATGTGTTGGTCTACTCCAAGCGGGAGCTACCGAGTGGTGCGCTGTCGATTGCGAAGCCGCGGGAACAGCTGGAAGCTGAATATCCATACGAGGACGAGCGTGGAATGTATCGAACGCTTGGCCTGCGCAACTCACATCGAGAGTTTGGTCGGTTTAACCGACCGAACCTCTACTACCCCCTTTATGTCGATTCGGATGGCCAGGTATATACGGAAGAATCTGCTGATCGTACTGAGGTCTTCCCGATCTGGAACGACGGATTCGAGGGTTGTTGGACGTGGGGTCGACCAAAAGCAACTGCTGAGTCGGAGTCGCTTGTTGGGCGTGTGGCAGGTGGTCGCATGCAGATTTTTGTCAAGGAGTATGCTGAGGGGGCGCGGCGAAAGTTGAAGTCGCTGCTCTCTGAGAAGGAGCATACGACCGATTCCGGCCAGCGCGCGTTCAACGACTTGTTTGGCGGCACGGGAAAGATCTTCCAGGCACCAAAGTCACCTTTCTTGCTTGCCGACTTTGTTGAGGCCGGTACCGGAGAGGGCGATATTGTCCTCGATTTCTTTGCTGGGTCGGGAAGCACAGCTCACGCGGCATGGCTGGCGCAGCTCCGAGATGGTGGCGCCCGTCGGTGGATTGCCATACAACTTCCGGAGCCGACGCCCGCCGGCTCCGTGGCGCGCGACGCTGGGTTCGAGACGATTGCAGATATTTCCCGCGAGCGCCTACGGCGTGCGGGCGAAGCCGTCTCCGCAGACCTAGCCGCAGAGCAGTCGCTTGACTCAGGATTCAGAGCGTTCGTGCTCACTGACACGAACTTTTCGAAGTGGAAAGTTTCGAGCGACGTTGATCGCAACCAGCTCGAGCAGCACCTGTTCGACCTGCGTGAGTCGAGCAGTGCGGATGACGCTTCGACTGACGACCTCCTCACGGAGATCCTCCTCAAACAGGGTTACTCCCTGACCGAGCGGATCGCTCCGGTTGACGTGGCCGGCCTCAACCTTCGCTCGGTGGGTGATGGCATCGTACTCGCCTACCTGAACGAGCACGTCAAGCCGACGCTCGAGCAACTGCGTGCCGTGGTGGATGAGGATCCTGCTCGTCTGATCGTCCTAGAGGACGCGTTCCAGGGTGACGATCAGTTGAAGACCAATCTTGCCCAGCTCTGCAAGAGCAAGGGCATCGAGCTCTGGACGGCGTGATGAGTAGCGGGTTTAAGTTTGACGCCAGCCAGCCCTACCAGCTCGACGCGATCAAGTCTGTCGTCGATCTGTTCGACGGACAGCCGAAGGACGCCGAGAAGCTGGAGACAACGCTGCGCGGCCAGGTGGCCGCGCTCAACGAGACGGAGAACGCGGCGCTGGACCTCGATCTCTCGCAAGAGGTCGGCGCCGTCGGAAACCGCCTGGTGCTCGACCGCGACACAGTGCTCGCCAACTTGCAGCGCGTGCAGGACAAGAACGGCCTCGAGGTTGCCTCGAAGCTGTTCGATGACTCTGGCCTCGACTTCGATATCGAGATGGAGACGGGTACAGGTAAGACGTACGTGTATCTCCGCACCATCTTCGAGCTGGCCGCACAGTACAACTTCACGAAGTTCGTAATTCTGGTGCCGAGCGTCGCGATCCGCGAGGGCGTGAACACGAGCATTCGCCTCATGCGCGCGCATTTCGAAGATCTCTACAAGAAGCGCAACATTACCTTCGACTCGTCGGTCTATAGCGGTAAGACGGCTGAGGAGGTGCAGTCGTTCGCGACGTCGACCAACGTGCAGATCATGGTGATGACGATCGACTCGATCCGTGGCAACGCGAACACTCGCATCATCCACCAGACGCGCGACAAGCTGAACGGCTTGCGGCCGATCGACTACCTGAAGGCGACTCGCCCGGTCGTGATCATGGACGAGCCGCAGAACATGGAGTCACAGCTCTCGCAGTCGGCCGTCGGCGACCTCGACCCGGTGTTCACCCTGCGCTACAGCGCGACTCACAAGAAGCAGCGCAACGTCGTCTACCGCCTCGATCCCGTCGACGCCCACGATCTCGGGCTGGTGAAGCAGATAGTCGTCGCCGAGGTGCAGCAGCAAGGGGCGGACGCAGCGCCGTACGTCCGGCTCGTCGAGGTGCGGCGTGAGCCATCGTGGTCGGCCCGGCTGGAGCTGTCCTGCCGCAAGGCCGATGGCTCGCTTGAGCGGCGGATCGTGAGCGTGAGGCAGCACCAGGAGCTGTCGGACCCCCGCGTCACGAACAACCCGGTCTACGAGGGCTGGCGCATCAACGAGATGAGCATCGAGCCGGCCTACGTTGACCTCACCAGGCACGGCTTCCTCTATGAAGGCGAGACGATCGGCGCCTCGGCCGGTGCGATCTACAAGGAGATGATCCGCGAGACCGTCCGCGAGCACCTGCGCAAGGAATCGATGCTGCGCGCCAAGGGCATCAAGGTGCTCAGCCTCTTCTTCGTCGATAAGGTCGCCAGCTACCTGGGCGACGGCACGAACAACGACGACGCCAACGGCGACTTCGTGCAGTGGTTTGACGAGGTCTTCGTCGAGGAGCGTGCGAAGTCCGCGCGGTACCAGGAGCTGCTGCCGCAGTCGCCGAGCGAACTGCGCCGGGCGTACTTTTCCCAGATCAAGCGCGGCAAGACAACGACCTTCCAGGACTCGTCCGGCACCACCAAGGCCGATGACGACGCCTACGAACTGATCATGCAAGACAAGGCTCGACTGCTCGACGAGAACGAGCCCGTGCGCTTCATCTTCAGCCACTCTGCCCTGCGCGAGGGCTGGGACAACCCGAACGTCTTCCAGATCTGCACCCTGCGCGAGATGGGTGCCGAGACCGAGCGCCGCCAGACCCTCGGCCGTGGCCTGCGCCTCCCTGTCGCAAAGACCGAAGACGGCTACACCCGTGTCGCTGACCGTGGCGTCGCGACGCTGACGGTCGTAGCGAACGAGTCCTACACGAAGTTCGCGGACGAGCTCCAGCGTGAGTATAAGGACGCCGGCGTCGAGATCGGCCGGGTGCGCCGGGCAGAGTTCTCGAAGATCCCGCTGCAGGACGCGAACGGCGCGCTCACCGACGACCAGTTCGGCTACCAGCGCTCCGTCCTCGTGTGGGAGCACCTCAAGGACAAGGGTTTCATCGATAAGGACGGCACGGTTACCTCGAAGTTCCAGCCGAACCAGGTCGGCTTCGACCTCGGCCTGCCCGTCGACTTCGCCTGGGCTGAGCCGATCATCATCGAGCTGGTCGAGCGCGCCAACATCGGCAAGTACGTCAAGCCCGTCAGCAAGCGTCAGCCACGCGTGCTCAACAAGCAACTCTACTCGACACCGGAGTTCGAGGAGTTCTGGGAGACGATCAGCCAGAAGACCACCTACCGCGTCCGGGTCGGCCGCGACCAGCTGATCGAGAACGCCATCCGGGCTATCCACGAAGCGCCGAAGATCGACGCGCTGCGCATCCAGGTCACCCGCGCCGGAGTCAAGGTGCTGCGAGGCGGCGCCAAGGGTGAAGAACTCGGCACCCGCTCGGCCGACCTCAAGGGCAGCTACGACCTGCCCGACATCATCACGGAGCTTCAGGAAGCCACTTCTCTCACCCGCAAGACCATTGTCGACATCCTGATCGGCAGTGGCCGGCTGGGCGAGTTCATCGGCAACCCGAACGACTTCATCGCGATGACCAAACGTGCCCTCCAGAGCGAGCTGGCAAAGATCGTGGTCGACGGCATCCAGTACGAGCGGATCGCAGGCTCCGTTTACGAGCTGCGTGAGCTGCAGAGAGACGGTGAGGAGGAGAAGGAGCGCTTCCTCGACCAGATGTACAAGGTGCAGCACACCCAGAAGACCGACTTCGACTACGTCGTCTTCGACTCGGACGTGGAGCGCCAGTTCGCGGAGCTGCTCGACTCTCGCGAGGACATCAAGCTGTTCATGAAGCTGCCCGCCAAGTTCAAGATCGACACCCCAGTCGGCCCGTACAACCCCGACTGGGCGATCATCAAGCAGGAGGACGGCGAAGACCGGATCTACATGATCCGCGAGACGAAGAGCACCCTCGACGACTCGAAACTGCGCCCAACCGAGCTCGCCAAGATCAAGTCCGCCAAGCGCCACTTCGAAGCCATCGGCATCGACGACTACGCGCGGGCCGCACCGGGAGCGTGGAAGCTATGAGGCTGATCTCTGCTCACGTCCAGGGCTACGGCCGGATCGTCGATTCCAAGATCAACTTGGATGCGAATCGGGCGGGGCCGCTTACCCCACCCGCGTATCCACCACAGCCCGCACAGCCCCGACCTGGTGCGCGACGACCTCGCTGATCGTCTCCTGCGACTCGTTGATGCGGCCGACGGTCGCGCTGATCTCGGCGAGCGCCATCGTGATGCCGGTGACCTCCGTGTTGATGGCGGCGACCTTGCCCTCGACCTCCGCCGTCGCGCGGGCGGTCTGGGCGGCGAGCTCCTTGACCTCGCCCGCGACCACGGCGAAGCCCTTGCCTGCGTCGCCCGCGCGTGCGGCCTCGATGGTCGCGTTGAGGGCGAGGAGGTTGGTCTGCGCGGCGATCTCCTGGATGGTGCGCACCACCTGGCCGATCTCCTGGCTCGCGTGCGCGAGCGCCTCCACGCGCTCGTTCGTCGCATCCGACAGGGTGCGCCCTTCGGCGACGACGGCGGTCGCGTCGGCGACGTTCGACTCGACCGACCGGATGGAGTCGAAGAGGTCCTGCGCGATCGCGTTGACGCGCATCGTCGCCTGGAACCGCTCGAGGCTCTGCCCGATCATGAACGCCGTGTTCCGCAGCGCCGACTGCCGGTTCTCCGACAGCTCGATCGTGCGCGTGACGAAGAAGTCGAGCGTGCCGACGATCTCGCCACCCACCTCGACCGGCAGGCAGACGCCGGACTTCACGCCCGACCGTCTTGCAGCGGGCGCACGCACACAGTCCGTGACCTCGCCGAGGTCCGGGACGATGAGCATGTCGCCGCGCGCCCACGTGCGGCCCGCCACACCCACGCCCTTGACGAACGATGCCGTCCGCGTCACCTCCCGGAACTCCGGGCTGACCGTCCCCGACTCCTGCGCGAACTCGAGCGCGTCGCGCTCGGCGTCGATCGTCCAGTACGAGCCGTAGTCCCAGCCGAACGCCGTCCTGAAGCGCCCTGAGTTTGTTGGAGACTCCTGACCTTGGAAACGAGGATGGAGTCATGCCGAAGGAACTGGCGAATGGGAAGCCGACGACGCGTCGCTACTCGAGCGAGGAGAAGGCCGCCGCAGTGCGGATGGTGAGGACGCTGCGCGCTGAGCTCGGCGTCACGCAGGGGACGGTGCAGCGGGTCGCGACGCAGCTGGGTTACGGGGTCGAGTCCGTGCGGATGTGGGTCAAGCAGGCCGACATCGACGACGGCGTCACCCCGGGCGTGAGCAGCGCCGAAGCGCAGCGGGTGCGGGAGCTTGAGCAGGAGAACCGGGAGCTTCGCCGCGCCAACGAGGTGCTCAAGCGTGCGGCGTCTTTCTTTGGGGCGGAGCTCGACCGCCACTACCGGAAGTAGTCGCGTTCATCGACGCGAACAAGGACGACCTGGTCGACGGTCGCCGGCTCGGAGTCGAGCTCATCTGCAGACTGCTGCAGGTGGCCCCGAGCAGCTACTACGCCGCCAAGACCCGCGCCCCCTCGGCTCGCGCGCTGCGGGACGAGGAGCTGATCCCGCGGCTGGTCGAGCTGTGGGAGATGAACTACCGCGTCTACGGGGTCCGCAAGCTGTGGAAGGCGGCCCGACGAGCGAGGATCGTGATCGGTCGGGATCAGACCGCCCGGCTGATGCGGGTCGCGGGGATCGAGGGCGCCCGACGGTCGAAGCGGGTGAAGACCACCCGCCCGGATCCGGCGTCGGCGCGGCACCCGGACCTCGTCAAGCGCGAGTTCACCGCGACCGCACCAAACCGGCTCTGGGTGACGGACCTGACGTTCGTGCCCACCTGGGCCGGCGTCGCTTACGTGTGCTTCATCGTCGACGCGTTCAGCAGGATGATTGTGGGCTGGCGGGTCGCGTCCCACATGCGCACCGAGATGGTCCTCGACGCGATCGAGATGGCCCGCTGGTCCCGCGGTGCACGCCACGCCGATCTGCGCTGTCACAGCGACGCGGGCTCTCAGTTCACGTCGATTCGCTACGGCGAACGCCTCGCGGAGATCGGCGCGACACCCTCGATCGGAACCGTCGGCGATTCGTATGACAACGCCCTGGCCGAGACGGTGAACGGCTATTACAAGACCGAACTCGTCCGCGGACCTGCCCGCCAACGACCGTGGAAGACCGTCGAGGACCTCGAGCTCGCGACGCTCGGGTGGGTGCACTGGCACAATGCGCAACGTCTCCATGGCTACCTCGGCGACGTCCCGCCCGTCGAGTTCGAGAACGCGTTCTATGCTGTCCAAGCCGACCGCGAACTGCTGGTCGGAATCAAATAGCGCGAGTCTCCATCAGACCCAGGGCGCTTCATCCTGATCGTCTCGAGCGCCGTGCCGAGCGCCTCCTCGATGCTCGACGCCTTCGCCACCGCATGCACGACAGTCGTCAGCGCCGTGACGTCACGGTCGTGCTCGACTGCGATCTCCCGCTCCGCCGCCCGGTCGAACTGCCCCGACACGAGCATCCCCGCAGCACGCATGATCGACTGCCGCGACTCCGACGGCGTCCCCACCCCGCTGTTGAGGAACTGCAACACCGCCACAACCTTGCCGCGGCTACGCACCGGCAGCGCCACACCGCTCAGCAAGCCCGAGCTCTCGATCCGCGACACATCCACACCCGGCCCAGCCGTGCGCAGATCGTGCAGGACGGCCATGTCGTCACGCTGCCAACACGTCCCCGCCAGCCCCTCGCCCGGGCCCAGAGCCAAGCCCTGCGCATACTCGCGGAACTCGCGAGGCGCCGTCCCGTCGTCGTGCACCAGACGCAGCCGCTGCGACTCCACATCAAGCTTCCACACCATCGCGTACGTCCACCCGAACGCCCGACGGATCGCCACGAGCGCCTCCGTCATCACATCCCCCGCGCACGTCGCCGGTTCGAGAGAGTCTGACGCCAGCCCGTCAGCGCCGCACGGGGATCACGCGGACGGGCGCCGCACCCGGTAGCGGCCGCACATATGGTCGCGGTTGCGGGCGACGTCGATGGGCGCGGGGTCGAGCCACCCCGTGATGTGCGGGTGCCCGGCCCCGATGAGCATTGGGGCGTACTGCAGCCACACCTCGTCGCGCAGCCCGGCCTCGGCGAACTGCTGGGCGACTCCCCCCGCCTCCCATGACCCACAACACCCCGCCGTCCGCTGCCGTGGTCATCTCGGCGTGAATGTCACGCACGTCGGCGTGCCTGAGCCAAACATCGGCGCCCGCGGGGACGGGCAGGTCGCGGTGGGTGAGCACCTAGGTCGGCGGTTCGAACGGCCAGGGCTCGTCACGGCGCAGCATCCACTCGTACGTCGAGGCGCCCATGACGAGAGCCCCGACGCCGTCGGCCAGAGTCGCGTGCGGCATGGGTGCGGCCCAGTCGAAGTCGCAGGAGAACAGCCAGTCGAGCGAGTGCTCCGGCGTCGCGAGGAACCCGTCGAAGGTCGCGGCGGTGTAGTAGCAGGTCGTCATCGGGGCTCCTCGCGCGACGACAGCCTCGAGGCTGTGCGGACCGGGCACCCAGAATCTCACGTTCCCCAACCCCGCACCCGCGTCCGCTTGGTGGAACGGGCGCCGGCCCCGTTGGCCCTCGAGGCTCGTCGTCGTTACGGTGTGTTCACCAAGCCCCCGGGGAGCGCATGAGCGCTGAGAGTGCAGGCCGGACCCCGTCCCACCTGCAGACCCGTGGAACCTGATCTGGTCAGTACCAGCGTAGGGAGCAGGGCGGAGCATTCCCGTCCCCGTGCCCGCGCGCTCTCGGGCGCACGGATGCGGGGGCACGTCATGGGCATTTTCGTGTCCGCGGCGGCGTGGCGCTGCCACGCGAGTGGATGCATCGTGCTTGCCCACCCCCGGGGGCGTCGATGCACAGGAGCACGCATGTCCCTCTCCCCGTCCACGACGTCCGCACGCAGCGGTGCCCAGACTCGAGACCCCCTCGCCCTGGGGGTCGGCGCACGCCTCACGGTCTCCGTGATGTCCGACGACTATGTCGCGATCCTGCTCACTGCCCTCGCGGACACGGCCGCGGCATCCGCCCCCGGTCTGGTCATCGAGTCCGACGACGTCTCGACGTACGTCGGTGGCGCCGAGGCCGACGTCCTCGCCTACATCGTCGACCTCATCGCGCGGGTCTCGGCGAGCGGAGCGCACGTCGTCGCGCACGTTCAGCTCTCCCGCGGCTGCCCGGGCGAGCTGACGTGCGGGCTCGACGCCCCCACCCTCGCGATCCCGGACCTCACCCCGCTCGCACCCACAGGGGTCGAGGCCACCGCCCAGTGGGCGCTGTACCCGCTCGCCGACGGCCCCGGCGCCGACCACATGTCCCACATCATGCCGGTCATCGAGCGGGCCAAGGCCGCGGGGGTCGCGCGTGCGTCGCGGCACTTCGTCACCGAGCTCGCAGGCGACCTCGCCGACGTCCTCGGCACGGTCGCCGACGGCTGGCTCGCCGCCGGCCGCTCCGTCGCGCACGTCGTCACGCACGTGACGATCTCGACGAACCACCCGGACGCCGATGCTCCCGCGACGGAGGTGGCCCGATGAGCACACCCCGCACCGACCTGCCCGGCGCGACGGCCGACGACGCCGCGACCACGCTCCCGACCCTCGTGCCCCGCGACCGCCGCGGGCTCACGCTCCACGAGACCGTGCTGCTCGCGGTCCTTGCGGTCGTCTTCGGGTTCCTCTACTGGGCGTTCGTCCAGGCGTGGTACGGACTGCAGATCGCGATGGGTCCGCTCGGCGACCTTGCCCAGAATGTGCTCGCCGGCTCATGGATCATGGTCGCGCCTCTCGCCGTGTACATCGTGCGCAAGCCGGGTGTCGGCGTGGTCGTCGAGATTCTCGCGGCTCTCGTCGAGGTCGCGTTCCTCGGCTCCCCCGTCGGGCCAATGCTCCTGCTCGTCGGGTTCATCCAGGGTGCGACCGCCGAGCTTCCCTTCGCCCTCACGCGCTACCGCCATTTCGGCTGGCCGACGTTCCTCGCGTCAGGTGTCTCCGCCGGGGTTCTGACCTTCGCGTACAACGCGTTCCGGCAGGGATGGCTCGGTCAGGAGTACCTCGGCCTCCGCTTCGCGTTCACGCTCGCGTCGTGCATCCTGCTGTCCGCGGTGGCTGCCAAGCTCCTCGGCGACGGGCTCCTCCGCACGGGTGTGCTCGACAACCAGGCGATTGGGCGCGCCGCACGATGAACGCCGCCGTGGTTCTCCAGGGCGCGGGCGTCCACTATCCGACCGCGCCGACACCGTCGTTGCACGACGTCACGCTGGGCATCGCCGCCGGTCGATCCTGTCTTGTCCTGGGCCCGTCCGGCTCCGGCAAGTCGACACTCCTGCGGATGATCACGGGGATCGTGCCGCAGACCGTCGATGCCGCTGTCACGGGTGACGTTCGCGTGCTCGGCTCCGATCCGCGCGAGGTCGCAACGTTCGACCTCGCGCGGCATGTCGCGTACCTCCAGCAGAACCCTCTCGACCAGCTGTGCCTCGCCGGGGTCCTTGACGACGTGGCGTTCACCCTGGAGAACCACGGCGTACCGTCCGAGCACATCGCGGCGCGCGTTCGAGCGGCTCTCGCGCGGGTCGGGGCCGCTCACCTCGCCGACCGTCCCACTGGGACGCTCTCGGGCGGTGAGGCGCAGCGGGTTGCGCTTGCCAGCGTTCTCGTCGCTGAGCCGGCGCTCCTCCTGCTCGACGAGCCGACGGCGATGCTAGACCCGGCTGGCGCGCAGCAGGTGGGCGCGGCGGTCGCGACCGTCATGAACGACGGTGGTCCGACGGTCCTCCTCGTCGAGCATCGTCTCGACGAGCTCCCCACTCTGCCGGTCGACACGCTTGTCATCGACGCTTCGGGCTCCGTGCTCGCGCACGGGCCCACGGCCGACGTCCTCACGACGCATGCGCAGGCGATCGAAGCCATGGGGTGCTGGCTGCCCCTCGACGTGCGGCTCGCCTCGATGCCTGACGCGCTCACCGAGCCGTATCTTCCTGGTGCCCGCCGCGTCCCCTCCGCACGCTGCACGTCGACGCCGCTCCTGCGTGCACGGGGTGTCACCGTGCGAGCTGAGGCAGTGTCCACACCCGCGATCGGCGCACCTGCCGGAGCTGCCGTCGTCCGGCAGCGTCCCACGCTCGTAGACGGTGTCGACCTCGATCTCCGCGCCGGAACGCTCACTGCGATCCTCGGCGTCAACGGCGCAGGCAAGTCGACGCTCCTCAAGGCACTGGCGGGACTGTGCCCCGCCGAGGGCACGCTCACGTGGCCGGCCTACACACCGGGCCCGCCCTCGCCCCGGCGGCGCCGCATCCGGCGTCGCGAAGACGCGCGCAACCAGCCACGTGTCGGCATGGTGTTCCAGCATCCTGAGCACCAGTTCCTGCGTCGCACCGTGCGAGAGGAGGTCGCGCACGCTCGCCGCGCGGCCACGCGAGCCGCCGACGGGCCGTCGGTCGAGTCGATCCTCGACCGGTTCGGTCTCCGACACGTCGCCGATGCCGACCCGTTTCGGCTCTCGGGCGGGCAGCAACGGCGGCTCACGCTTGCTTCCGCGTGCATGAGTCCCGATCCCGTGCTGCTCGTGGACGAGCCGACTTTCGCGCAGGACCGACGGAATGCGGCACGCGTCGCGCGCGAGCTGCGCGCCATGGCAGACGCGGGCAGAGCCATCGTGGTCGTCACGCACGATCTGTCGCTCGCGGCCGAGCTCGCTGACGAGGTTCTCGTCATGGCTGACGGTCGCATGGTCGCCCGAGGTGCACCTTCAGAGGTCCTCACCGCGGCGACGACGGAAGGTTCCGGCTTGCGACTCCCCGAGCTCCTGCGCCGCCGTCTCGCCGAGGGACTCACTGTCGAGGGTTGGGCCCTCGGAACAACACGCTCGACCAGCGTCGCGCCTGCTCTGCAAGCCACAGGAGCACACCCATGAGCACGACCGCCGCAGCGGGCACGCGCATCGACCCTCGTGCGACCGCACTCGGACGGCGCAACCCGGCCGTCAAGCTCGCACTGCTGCTCGCGCTGTCGTGCGCGCTTCTGCTCGTCACCGACCCCGTCACACCGGCGGTGCTCTATGCGGTGGCGCTCGGCGCGATCGTCGTGAGCAGGTCGCTCGACGTCCGCACGCTGGTGCGCGCACAGATGCCGTTCCTCATGTTCGGCACGAGCATCGTCCTGGTCAACGTTCTGACGAGGCCGGGCGGTGCGCAGATTGCGATCGGACCTGTCGACGTGAGCAGGGCCGGGCTTGCGCTCGGGCTGTCGTTCGCCGCGCGCGCGATGCTCATCGGGGTGCTGTCGATCGTCTTCGTCCGGTCGACCGACCCTGCACGGCTCATGGTGAGCCTCCATCAGCAGGCACGGCTGCCGGGAACCATCACGTACGCGGTGCTCGCGGCGACCCGGCTGCTCGACCAGCTGCCCGACATGATGGAGTCCATCCGGCAGGCGCACGCTGTCCGCCAGCCTGATCGGGCGTACCGCACCGCGCCAGGACGCCTGCCGACGCTCCGTATGTCGGGCTCTCCCCGCTCGATGGGCGCTGCGGCGTTCACTGTCCTTGTCATCAGCCTGCGCCGCGGGGAACGCCTCGCGATGGCGCTGCAGACCCGGGCACTCGGCTCTGGGCCACGCACCTTTCTCAACCCTGTGACCGTCTGTCGGGCTGATGCGCTTCTCGCGGTCGGCGTCGTCGTCGTCGCGTGTGCCGTCGTGGCGTGGAGCAGCGCCTCCGGCTTCCTCACCGGGCCTGCGGCGCTCGTCGGCCGTTGAGCGGAGGGCCGCGCCGGGGCATCAGGCCCCGGTGCGGCCCTCCGCAGAAGCGAACCCGAACCACGTGTGCCGGTTGCCCCACCAGCACCAGCCGACCTTCGGCGCACCCTTACGCTCACGACCGTCACGACCCGTGCCGGACGAGATCCACAGCGCGGGCGTCCGCGTGTCCAGGTCACCGTTCGGCTTGGTCTTGCGCGAGCCGATCGTCATGAAGCAGGCGTTCGCCTCGATGATCCCTGGTGTCTGAAGCGCCCAGTGGATGCCCTCGACCAACGTCAGCGGCGTGCGGCCGGCGCCGGTCATGGCGGGGAGCGCCTCAGCAGGTGACCAGTTGCGCATCTCGTCACCGCGCGTCGGGTCGGCGACGACGTACACGTCAGCGTCCGGAAGCACCGCGTGCGCTGTGGGACGGAAGTCGTCGACGTTGGTCATGTCCTCGACGACGAACCCCTCCCGCACCTCCCCCGCAGCGCCCGCGCGGCCCGGCGCCGGGAGCCGCATGAGGTGCGCGAGCTTCGAGGCGGGAAGGACTCGCTCGTGGGGCACGAGGAGGGACCCCTCTGGGGTGACGGTCGCCAGGCGCGACGCCTCGGCGCGCAGCGCGTCCGGGTCAGCGATGAGGCCCAGGGAGATGAGCCGCTCAGCCTGTGCATCGAGCGGCGGGAGAACAACGGTGGGTGAAGTGGACACGCTCATGAGACCTCCGGGGACGACGGCGGCTCACGCCAACGCCGTCCGATGCCCGGATATTCCAGGCCTGGCTCCGGGACGTCTCAGACAGCTCCCCTCACAGCCTCCAGTCGCGGCTCGATCGACTCGGCCATCAAGCGGATCTCACGCTCCGCGACCTGATGCCCGCGCGCCACGTCTCGCCAGCCCGCCAGAGCCGACGCAACCGCCGCGATCCGCTGACGCGCACCCTCGAGGCTCAAGCTGCAGCTCGCAGCCAACGCCAACAGACCGTCCACCTCATCCGGGGGCGCGTCCGCTCCCATGATCGACGTCGACCGACGCCGCTGCGGGACCCGCGTGGGGTTGACGTCGAACGCGGGGCTCAACGTCCACGCGCCGCGCGACGCGAGGAAGCCGTGGTTGCGCAGATGGTCATCCGTGTTGCCGAGCGCGACACTCGCGACGACGCGGTCGTAGAGGTCGTGCAGGTCCGCCCGGGGTGTCGCCGACAGGTCCCGGACTGCCTGCGCGACGTCGGTCGACTCCGTCGCCGTCATCGCGCTGATGTAGCCGATACGGTCGCCCGCCGCCGAGCGATCGAAGCGACGAAGGACAAGGACGCTGCGCTCCCCCACCTGTGTGAGCTTGCGTTCCGGGGTCCGGATCCCGGCAGCACACTTCCCTGACCTGACTCTCCGGGATTCAGTGGCACGCGACCAGGGTTGCTAGGCGAGCGCGCCCGCCAGGGCGACCAGCTTCAACATGGCTCGCTGTGCCCGGCAGAGAGCGGTCACCGACACAGAGGCCGAGGAGTAGGCGGCGTGAGTCTTCAAGCTCAGGAGCACTCGCAGTGACGCCGCAGCGTCGGTATCAGCCTGCTTCAGCAGCGCGACCGCATCATCGTGACTCTCACCTCGCGCATGCACGCCGAGCCGGGCGCAGCAGATGACATCCGCAGCAGCGATTCCGGCCGTGACTGCGAGCGTGACGAAGACGTCCGAGACGGCCGCCTCGTCATCAGCCAGGGCCAACACATCCACGGCGGACGAGGCGAACTGCCGCGCCTTCGCGAGTCGTCCCGCGCGCGTCGAGCCGTCACACTCGGAAGTCCGCATCGGCCGTGACTCTCAGTCCCGCTCTCTTTGAGCCATCGCCCTGCGGAGCCGGACCGGATCTCCGGCTACGAACAGACCCTCGCGGACGATGTCATCGAGCACCCTCGCATAGCCGCGCTCGGCTAGGCGGTCTTCGTCGATGACGAAGGCACGAGCATCGTTGCCCGTCCATCGTGCGACCGCGCTCTCCAGGGCCTCCACCTGGGGAAACCAGACCTCATCCCGGGACTCTGTGGACCGCACCAAGAAGATGTCGACGTCAGACGACGTCGTCGCGTGCTGCCGCGCCATCGATCCGAACACTGCTGCGTAGACCGCTGGCTCCGCCCACGAACCGAGCCGTCCCTCGATCCGGGCGAACAATCTAGGGACCTGCGTCGCAAGCTCGATGATCGCATCTGCGGCTAGATGCTCGCGGTTGAGCGCATAGGCCCTGGCGGTCACCCCGGCGCTCGACATGGTGACGACCCCCTGCTCCGTCAGGCGTTTGAGGACTCGGCGGACACCCGCGACGGTTGCGTGGGGCATGAGTCGCTGAAGCTGACCGGGCGTGAATGCCGCGTCGGCGAGGGCAAGGTGGGTCAGTACATCGCCGTCGAGCGTCGGCGTCACGACAGCCAGCGGGTGGGCAGCATCCATTCACGAAGAATAGTTCTCGTTTGCGAACTTTCCTATGCGGTTCGGGTCGAGGCCCGCGCCAGCGCCCCCAGCACCGGCCGCCCCAGCGCCAGCACCCCCGCGGCCGTCACGACCGCGCGCACCGTGTCGACCGACAGCGTCGACGTCGCGAGCGAGTACGCGAGGAACCGCGGCACGTTCTCCGCGAGGCCCGCGCCCGGCACGTAGGACAGCTGCGTCGCGCCGCCGAGCGCGAACGGCCAGAACCACAGGTTCGTCGCCAGCCCGTACACGTACGCCGCGACCACCGCGTACGCGGCGAGCGCGACGATCGCGCGCCTGCTCGGCCGCCCTCGTCCACCAGGGAGCACCGCCCGGCCCACGAGCCCGGCCCCCGCCCCGACCCATGCTGCCGCGAACGCCTGGAAGGGCAGCCACGGACCGACGCCGGCCGTGAGGAGCGCCGACACCAGCATCGCGAGCGCCCCGAGCGTGAAGCCGAGGCTCGGTCCCAGCGCCGCACCGGCGAGCACGAGCAGCATGAACATCGGCTCGACTCCCCCGATGCCCGTCCCCATCAGCCGCAGCGCCGCCGTCAGCGCGGCCAGCACGCCGAGGAGCGCGAGCGAGCGCGGGTCCGGCCGGTCGCGCGTCACCGCGGCCAGCGCGGCGGCCAGCACGAGGGGCAGGAGCACGACGACGAGCCACGGCGCGCTCTGCCCGTCCGCCCGCGGCAGCGCCGCCCCGACGAGCGGCCAGCCGAGCATCACCGCGCCGAGCACGCTCGTCAGCAGCACGAGCCCGCGCGACACCCGCCTCGCGCGGTCCCGCGTCGCCCGTGAGCCGCCCGCCGCACGGGGCTCGGCAGCGGCCGGAGCACTCACGGCAGTCCCCCGCCCGCGAGCCCGAACGCACCTTCGCCAGCCGCCGCACCGTCCCGCGCCTCAGCCCCGTCCCGCACCTCAGCACCGTCCCGCGCCTCTGCACTCTCCCCCGCACCAGCGCGCCGCAGCTCCCCCACCGTCAGCGCGGGCAGGGGCCGCACGACGCGCGCCACCTGCGGCGCCCCGGCCATCGACCCGGTCAGCACCTCGCACGCCGGCCCGTCCGCGATGACCTCGCCGTCGGCGAGTACCACGACCCGGTCGGCCGCCTCGGCGGCCGTCTCGACGTCGTGCGTCGCGAGCACGACCGCCGCTCCCGCCGCCGCGCGCTCCCGCAGCGCCGCGACGAGCGCGTGCCGCGCGGGCGTGTCGAGGCCGCGCGTCGGCTCGTCGAGCAGCACCACGCCCGCACCGGCGGCGAGCTGGATCGCGACGACGAGCGCGAGGCGCTCCCCCTCCGACAGGTCGCGCGGATGCGCGTCCGCAGGGATCCCCGGCACGAGCGCGTCCAGCAGCTCTCGCGTCGTCCCGGCCGGCGCCCCAGCATCACAGTCCCCGGACGCGCACTCCGCCGCGACCGAGTCGGTGAACAGCAGCGCGCCCACCTCCTGCGGCACGAGCACGACGTGCCGCCGCGCCTCCGCCGCACCGAGCCGCGCGGGGTCCACGCCGTCGACCTCCAGCCGCCCCCGGTGCGGCAGCGCACCCGCGAGAGCGCGCAGCAGCGTCGACTTCCCCGCACCGTTGCGCCCCATGAGCACCGTCACCTCGCCCGCCCGCAGCTCGAGGTCGAGCCCACGCACGACGGCGGCGCTCCCCCACCGCACCTCCACGCGCCGCGCGCGCACCGCCACAGGCCCGCCTACGGCGGCCGCAGGAGCAGGTGCCCGCAGCTCGATCCGCTCAGGCTCCGCGAGGTACGCGGCCCGCGCCTCACGCACGTCCCGCGGCACCTCGGCCCAGCCGGCGACGTCGGCGAGCCGCACGAGCGGCGGCGCTTGCGGCGTCCCACGCAGCACCTCGCGCCCACCCGCCGTGAACGTCCCGTCACCGGGCAGGTGCCACACACAGTCCGCGACGCCGAGCAGCCGTTCGAGCCGGTGCTCCGCCACCACGACCGTCAGCCCGACGTCGTGCGCAAGACGCCGCAACGCCCCAACCACGTCGTCGGCCGCGACCGGGTCGAGCGCCGACGTCGGCTCGTCGAGCAGCAGCACCGACGGCTCCGACACGAGCACCGCACCGAGCGCGACGCGCTGCGCCTGCCCGAGCGACAGCGTGTCGAGCCGACGGTCGCGCAGCGCCGCGATGCCGAGCAGGTCGAGCGTGTCCTCGACGCGGCGCCGCATCGTCGCAGGCGCCACGCCCTGCTGCTCGAGGCCGAACGCGAGCTCCGTCTCGACGTGCGCGGTCACGAACGACGCGAGCGGGTCCTGCCCCACGTACCCGGTGACGTCGGCGCGGTCGCGCGCGGGCACGTGCAGCACGTCGCGCCCACCGACGCGCACGGCGCCCGAGGCGCGCGCGTCCGTCCCGTCGCGCAGCCCCGCGAGGGTGCGCAGCAGCGTCGTCTTGCCGACGCCGGTCGGCCCGGCGAGCAGCACGACGTCACCCTCGGCGACGTCCGCCGTGACGCCCTCCAGCAACGTGCGGTCGCCGATCGCGACCGAGAGGTCCTCGAGACGGATCATCGGGCCACCTCGACGGCGGAGCGCGACGCCGCCACGTCGAGCGGAGAGCCCGCGGCACGAAGCGTCGACGCGGCTGACGGGGCGCCCGCCTCGGCGCCTGCACCCGGCGCGGAGCCACGGGCGTAGAGAGAGTCGCGCTCCCCCGCCGCAGACTGCGCCGCCCCGCCCTCCGGCAGCACGAGCCCCACAAACGCCGGCACCGCAACGACGAGGACCGCGACGAGCAAGCCGCCCGAGAGCGCGAGCCACGCGTCCGGCGTCGGCACCCGCACCGCGACCGACGCGGTCGCGACGAGCGCAGCGCCCACCGCCCCGCACGCGACGAGCCCGAGCGACACGGGCGTCCACCGCGGCGGCCGGTACAGCGTCGTGCGCCGCCCGCCGGCAGCACCGCCGCGCAGCGCGAGCCACGTCAGCACGCCCGCGAGCAGGGCGAGCGCAGGCGCGGACCACCGCGGCCACGCCGGGTCGAGCACGGCGAGCAGCGCCGCCCCCGCTGCCCCGACGGCCGCGACGGTCAGCGGCGCAGCCCCCCGCGTCACGGCATGCGAAGCGCCGAACCCGCGCGCCTCCATCCCGGTCGCGATCGCGAACGACCGCTCGACGGCCCCCGATAGCACGGGCACGACGACGCGCTCGAGCAGGTGCCGGTCGCGCGCCCCGCGCCCGCTGAGCGTCACACCGCGCAGGCGCAACGCGTCACGCGTCTCGAGGACGGACCGCACGAGCGACGGGAACGTCGAGACCGCGATGACGGCGGCGGTCGCGATCGGCCCGAGCGCGGCAGGCGCGTGCCGGAGCAGGCTCGCGGCGTCGGCGATCGTGTGCGCCGCACCGACGGCAAGGATGAGCACGGCGAGCTGCAGCCCGCCGGACACGCCCGCGAGCAGCGCCTCACGTGTCACAGGTCCGAGCAGGGTGAGCGGCCCGACGTCGAACGCCGGCAGGTCCACCAGCACGTGCACGCCGGGCGTCGCGAGCACGACGTGCGCGAGCACCCGCACCACGACCACAGCGCCCGCGACCGCGAGGTACACCCCGAAGCCGCGCGCGCCCTCGGGCCGGTGCACGGTCACCGTGAGCAGCACGACGGCGCCGAGCAGGGCAAGCAGCAGCACGTTCGTCGTCGCGGTCGCCGCCGCAGCCACACCGGCCGCCCACAGCCACCACGCTCCCGGGTGGACGCACCTCACGTGCACGGACGTCACCGCCAGCGCCGACGTCGCGCCGCGAGCACCACCGCGGCCCCGACGAGGACGAGCAGCAGCGCCCCACCGGCATACACGGCCACCGCGGGCCCGTCACCGTCACCGTTCACGTCGCCCGCAGGGACACGACCCTCCCAGCCGCTCGGCAGCTCGAGCCAACGCGCCTTCTCCGGGGACATGAGCGGCGGCAGCCCCTCGTCCCGTCCGACGGCGTACACGAGCGCGATCGCGTCCCGCGCACCCAGCTGGATGTCGCCGACTCCCGAGGTCGCGTACGTCCACTCGTCGGCCTGCGAGTCCCACGTCGCGACCCACAGCGACCAGTACGCGCTCGCGGGCGGAGTGCGCTGGCACGACTCGGTGCGCGTCGAACCGTCCGGCAGCGCGATGGCCTCGTCGGCGGCCGGGCGGCCCTCGACGCGGCACACGAACGCGAGCCCCATTGACGCGGTGCCTTCGAGCTTGACGCCCGCGGCCTGCAGCACGTCGAGCGCGCGCCCGGTCGTCGGCTCGCACTGGATCGCGCCGCCGCGCTGCCCGTCACCGTCCAGGTCGCCAAAGTCGACGACGATCGTGACTCCGAGGCATCCCCCGTACGTCTGGCCGTCCGAGGCCGTACGAGCGGGACCCGACGCCGTCGCAGCCACGCCAGCCGCGCCCGCGGCGGGAGCGAGCCCGAGCGCAAGCAGAACCGTGAGCGCCGCGACGGCGATCCTGCGCATCAGCCTTCAGACCCCACGAGGTCGAACAGACCCGAGCCGAGCAGCGCGGGCACGGCCTGAGCGGACGCGCGGGCGTCGGGCGCGGTCCCGTCGAACGTGATCGCGACGCCGTCACCGGCCGGGACGGTCTGCGCCGCGAGCCACGCGCGCGCCTCGCCGACAACCGGGTCCGTGGACGCGGCATCGGCCAGCGCGACGAGCGCGACGCCCGCAGAGTTGGTATTCGCGACAGCCGGCTCGCCGGTCACCCAGGCGCGTCCGCCGTCGACCTCCGTCGCGGCGCTCGCGAGCCACTCGGCAGCCGACGTCGTCACGTCCTCATCGAGGTCCGTCGCGCCCGAGCGGGCGTAGCCCGTGAGCGCGGACAGCGCGAAGGCAGTCGAGTCGACGTCGCCGACGCACTCCTCGGCGTCGAGCGTCGCGGGGAACGAGCCGTCGTCGCACTGCTGCGATGCGAGGTAGGTGGCGGCGTGCGTGGCGCGCTCAGCGCCGTCGTCGCTCGCGAGGGCCGCGGGGCGGGACAGCGCAAGCACGCCCCATGCCTGACTCACAGTCGACGAGTAGTCGTCGCCGCCCAGGTCGGAGATGCGGCCGGACTCGGTAAGGAGCGTCGCGAGGCGCGCGTCGAGCGTCGTGGCGAGCTCGTTGCCCGCGGCCCCGAGCACGACGGCGCCCTTCGCCGTCGATCCTGCGTACCCGGCACTCTCGCCGTCGCCCGCGTAGGCGTCGACGACGCCGGCCGTGAACGCCCCGGCGAGCTTCTGCGCGAGCGCGTCGTCTCCCGCGGCGAGGGCCGCGACGAGCACGTCGAGCGTGAGGCCCTGGTCGGGGTAGGCGGTGCCGTCGAACTCGGTGACGAACAGCCCGTCCGTCAGCTCGGTCGACGCGAGCCACGCGAGCGCGGCCTTCGCGACGTCCTCGGGCGCGCTCACCGCAGGCGTCTGCGTCGCGGAGGGAGCCGGGGCCGCGGAGGTCGCCGACGCCGTCGGCCCCTGCGCGGACGAGTCGCCGCACGCGGCGAGCGGCAGCACGAGGGTAGTGGCGAGCAGGACGGCCGCGGTGCGGGCGGTCGGGCGCGAGGTGCGCATGGGTGGCCTTTCGGTGAGGGGTCGTCGAGGCGCGGGCATTCGCCCGGCGGTGACGCAGTCCCCCTCTGGGGCCATCATCCTGCGTCCGAGGCCGACTCTAGCGACGCTCGCGGACGAGCGGGAGAAGTGTCCGCGTACCGACCCTCCTGCCCGACGCCGCCCCTCGACGCGCGTACCGACGTCGCCCCGGGAGCCCGTCAGGCGGGCGCGGGCACCCGCTCCCGCTCGCCCGCCTCGGCGGACGCGCGCTGCGCGACCGCGTGCGCGAGCAGCACCTGCGCGGCGATGTACGTCGACATGATGAGGAAGCCCGTCTGGGGCGGGTCGAAGGCGGGCGCGAAGGCGCGCAGGCCGATCATCGCGTCGGACGCGAGGAACACGACCCCGCCGACGCCCGCGACCGGACCGGCGCCCCACGCGAGGATCGACGTCGTCACGAGCGCCCCCGCGTAGACGAGCAGCGCAGGCAGCAGCGGCCCGGCCTCGCCCGCGCAGAGCGCGACGATCACAACGAGCACCGCGAGATAGGCGAGGAGCGACCACGGGGCGCGCGCCGCGGCGCTGTTCTTGCGCAGCGGCCAGAACGCCGACGCGTAGACGAGCTGAGCGACGAGGAAGAACCCGACCATCGCCAGGAAGCCGGCGTCGCCGTCGAGGAAGCGTGGCGCGGTGTTCCCGAGCCACGAGAACCCGAGGCCCAGCAGGAACCGGCGCACGATCCGCGGCCGCGGCGCCCCGGTCGTGCGGGCGGCGAGCCACCCGGCGACGGCCGGCATGAGCATCACCTGCGTGACATCCGCGAGCCCGTCCCGGTCGGTGAGCTGGGCGGCCAGGTGGACGATCGACACGGTCGCGGCGACTGCCGCGGTGGTGGTGACCAGGGTCTTGGCGCGCACGGGTCCTCCTCGTCGTTGAGTGGGCCCACCTTACGTGACGGTCTGTCACCCACTGAAGGGGGCGAGCGCGCCCGCCCTCACGCGTCGTCCGACGTCAGCGCGAGGTGGACACGGCGGTGGTACGGCTCGAAGCCCAGCCGTTCGTAGAGCTGGAACGCGCCCGTCGGGTTCGCCGTGTCCACCGAGAGGGTCGCGTACTCGATCCCCTCCGCCGCATACAGCGCCATCGCCCGGGCGAGAAGAAGGCTCGCGACGCCTCGGCCACGCGCCTCGCGCACCACGCCGAGGATGTCGACGTACGCGCTCGTGAAGCCCTGTGCGGGCCAGTCGTCGGGGAGCTTCTCCGACTTCAGGTAGCCGACGACCGGCGCCCCCGGCGCCGTCGTGTCGCGTGCGACGAGGCTCCACTCCCGCACGAAAGCCCACCGCTGCTCGAGCCACCGCTCTGCGTTCTGCGGCTGCGACCCCCAGTGGTCGGCGAACGCGGCGTTGTGCGCGAGCCGCACCTCCTCCTCGACGTCCGCCGTCCACGGCTCGACGACGACGCCGTCTGCCACCGCGACGTCCGGCAGCGCGACGGACAGGTCGCGGCGCAGCAGCGCGTAGTGCCGCAGCGGTGCGAGCCCGGCACGCTCGTACAGGCGCCGTGCGGCCGCGTCGTCGACGCTGAGGAAGACGCCGATGCGCCAGGGCACCTGGTCGCCGGCCGGGTGCGCGGCGACGAGCGCGTGCGCCCGCTCGAGCGCCCACGGCACGAGAGCCCGCCCGATGCCGCGGCCTCGCCACTGCGGGTGCACCCCGCCGAAGATGAGCACGCGACGCTCCGACTCGTCGTCGGGCGGTGCGAGCAGCTCGGCCCATGCCCGGGCGACGCCGTCGTCGTCGAGCCCGACGACCGTCTCCTCGGCCAGGTTGCGCCACGGCGCACCGAGCTCGTCCTCCATCTCGGCGAGCGACATCCGGTACGGGAGGTCAGCCGCTTCCTCGATCGCGTTCTCGAGCGCGAGCAGGGTCGTGGCGTCCTGGGGCGTGAGCGCGCGCCAGCGCAGCGACGGGGGCAGGTTCATAGGTCCCACGGTGCCGTGCGGAAGCGGGCGCGTCGAGAGATTTCTGACGCGTCAGCCGATCGCGTCAGGCGTCGATGCGCGTCCGGTCGAGCCCCTGCGCGCCCGCGACGATGAACTCCTTGCGCGGCGCGACGTCGGACCCCATGAGCAGCTCGAAGACCGTCTCGGCGGCCTGCGCGTGCTCGAGCGTCACGCGGCGCAGCGTGCGGTGGCGCGGGTCCATGGTCGTCTCCGCGAGCTGGTTCGCGTCCATCTCACCGAGGCCCTTGTAGCGCTGGATGTCGTCCTTGTACCGCTTGCCGGCCTTGTCGAGCTTCTTGAGCGTCGCCCGCAGCTCCGCCTCGGAGTACGTGTAGATGTACTCGTTCTTCTTGCTGCCCGCGCCGATCACCTCGATGCGGTGCAGCGGCGGCACCGCCGCAAACACGCGGCCGGCCTCCACGAGGGGGCGCATGTACCGGTAGAACAGCGTCAACAGCAGGGTGCGGATGTGCGCGCCGTCGACGTCGGCGTCCGTCATCATGACGATCTTCCCGTAGCGCGCGCTCTCGAGGTCGAACGACCGGCCCGAGCCCGCGCCGATGACCTGGATGATCGCCGCGCACTCCGCGTTGCGGAGCATGTCGGTGATCGACGCCTTCTGCACGTTGAGGATCTTGCCGCGGATCGGCAGCAGCGCCTGGAAGTCCGAGGACCGCGCAAGCTTTGCCGTGCCGAGCGCCGAGTCACCCTCGACGATGAACAGCTCCGAGCGTTCGACGTCGTCGCTGCGGCAGTCCGCGAGCTTCGCCGGCAGCGAGGAGGTCTCGAGCGCGTTCTTGCGGCGCGAGATCTCCTTCTGCTTGCGCGCCGAGATGCGCGCGCGCATCTCCGCGACGACCTTGTCGAGCAGGAGCGACGCCTGCGCCTTGTCGTCCCGCTTGGACGACGTGAGGATCGCGCCGAGCTCTTTCTCGATGACCTTCGCGACGATCTGGCGCACGGGCGCGGTGCCGAGCACCTCCTTCGTCTGGCCCTCGAACTGCGGCTCCGCGAGCCGCACGGTGACGACGGCGGTGAGGCCCGCGAGGACGTCGTCCTTCTCGATGCGCTCGGCCGCGTCCTTCGTCGAGACCTTCAGCCGGCGGGCGTTCGCCTCGACCTGCTTGCGCAGCAGCTTGAGCAGCCCGGCCTCGAATCCGGCGAGGTGAGAGCCGCCCTTGGGCGTCGCGATGATGTTGACGAACGTCTTGACGTTCGTGTCGTAGCCGCCGCCCCAGCGCAGCGCGACGTCGACCGCGCACTCGCGCTCGACCTCCTGCGGCGTCATATGGCCCTTGTCGTCGAGGACCGGGACGGTCTCGGTGAAGGTGCCCGCGCCGGTGAGGCGCCAGGTCTGCGTGACGGGCGCGTCGGGCGCGAGGAAGTCGACGAAGTCGACCGTCCCGCCGGTGTGCAGGAACGTCTCCGTGTGCGGACCGTCCGCTCCGGGCGTGCCCGGCAGGCCGCGCTCGTCGCGCAGCGTGACGGAGAGGCCGGGGACGAGGAACGTCGTCTGGCGGATGCGCGCGACGAGGTCCTCGTAGGAGAAGACGGCGGTCTTCGGGAAGACCTGCCTGTCCGCCCAGTAGCGCACGCGCGTGCCGGTGCGGCCCTTCGCGACCTTGCCGACGACCTTGAGCTCCGACTTGGCGACGAACGGCGTGAACGCGGCGTCCGGCGTCGGGCCCGTGCGCGGGTCGTCGAAGACGCCCGGCTCGCCACGGTGGAACGTCATGCGGTGCGTCTTGCCGCCGCGGTCGACCTCGACGTCGAGACGCGCAGACAGCGCGTTGACGACCGATGCGCCGACGCCGTGCAGACCGCCCGACGCCGCGTACGACCCACCGCCGAACTTGCCGCCCGCGTGGAGCTTGGTGAAGACGACCTCGACACCGCTGAGGCCAGTCTTGGGCTCGATGTCGACCGGGATGCCGCGGCCGTCGTCCGCGACGGTCACCGACGAGTCGGCGTGCAGCGTCACCTCGATGTTGCTGCAGTGCCCGCCGAGCGCCTCGTCGACCGAGTTGTCGATGATCTCCCAGAGGCAGTGCATGAGGCCGCGCGAGTCCGTGGAGCCGATGTACATGCCGGGACGTTTGCGCACCGCCTCGAGCCCCTCGAGGACGGAGAGGTGGCGGGCGCTGTAGGACTCGATCGTGGCTGTCGACACGGTTCCCTACTGTAGGTGGTGCGGCGCCGTGATCCGCGTACCCGCGCCGTCCAGACGGCAAGACGTGAGGGGCGTCATGTACGCCGCTGGCGAATATCCCCGGATTCACCCGGGCCTGACGCTGTTGCTCTGGTTGACTGGACCCATGAACATGACGACGACCACCCCTCTCACCGTGGCTGACCGTTGTGACCGGTGCGGCGCTCAGGCCTACGTGCGGGTCACCCTGCCCGTCGGCGAGCTCCTCTTCTGCGCGCACCACTCCCGTGAGCACGCCGCCAAGTACTCCGAGATCGCGGTAGAGATCCAGGACGAGACCGACCGTCTCCTCGAGGAGCACGGCGCAGGCGCGGGCGCAGCCCAGCACTGATCCGGCCCAGCGCGCGGCGAGCCCCGCGTGCGGCCCCCTAGACGAGAAGGACCCCCGCACCACCGCTGCGGGGGTCCTTCTGTCATGTCCGGGACGACGACGGCGGCGCGCCGGTCTGAGCGGCGCGCCCGTCAGAGCCGCGGCGGCGCAGGGCTGCGCTGGTCGCCTGCGGCCACGAACGTGCGCCGCGGCCGAGTCCAGATACGCCGACGGCGCCCGCCGTGTGGCGGGCGCCGTCGGGACGCTGTCGAACGGGTGCTCAGTCGAGGTAGTCGCGCAGCACCTGCGAACGGCTCGGGTGGCGCAGCTTCGACATCGTCTTGGACTCGATCTGGCGGATGCGCTCACGGGTGACCCCGTAGACCTTGCCGATCTCGTCGAGCGTCTTGGGCTGCCCGTCGGACAGGCCGAAGCGCATGGACACGACGCCAGCCTCACGCTCGGAGAGCGTGTCGAGAACCTGGTGCAGCTGCTCCTGCAGGAGCGTGAAGCTCACCGCGTCCGCCGGGACGACCGCCTCGGAGTCCTCGATGAGGTCACCGAACTCGGAGTCGCCGTCCTCGCCGAGCGGGGTGTGCAGCGAGATCGGCTCGCGGCCGTACTTCTGGACCTCGACGACCTTCTCGGGCGTCATGTCGAGCTCCTTGGCCAGCTCCTCCGGCGTGGGCTCGCGGCCCAGGTCCTGGAGCATCTGGCGCTGGACGCGCGCAAGCTTGTTGATGACCTCGACCATGTGCACCGGGATACGGATGGTGCGGGCCTGGTCGGCCATCGCGCGGGTGATCGCCTGACGGATCCACCACGTCGCGTAGGTCGAGAACTTGTAGCCCTTGGTGTAGTCGAACTTCTCGACCGCGCGGATCAGACCGAGGTTGCCCTCCTGGATCAGGTCCAGGAAGAGCATGCCGCGACCGGTGTAGCGCTTGGCGAGCGAGACGACGAGACGCAGGTTGGCCTCGAGAAGGTGGTTCTTCGCGCGACGGCCGTCGCCCGCGATCCACTCGAGCTCGCGACGGTGCTTGGGGTCGATGTCCCCGCCCTGGGCGAGCTTCTCCTCGGCGAAGAGGCCGGCCTCGATGCGCTTGGCCAGGTCGACCTCCTGCTCCGCGTTGAGGAGCGCGACCTTACCGATCTGCTTGAGGTAGTCCTTGACCGGGTCGGCGGTCGCGCCAGCGGTCACGACCTGCTGGGCCGGAGCGTCGTCGTCGTCCGCGTCGGAGTAGACGAAGCCCGACGCGCCGTCCTCGGGAGCGTCGTCCTTCTTGGCGGGCTCGTCGGCCTCGGGCTCCTCGTCGGGAGCCGCTGCGGCCTCCTCGACCGGGTCGACCTTCTTGGCGCGCGAGCGCGTCGTCTTCTTCGCAGCGGCGCGAGGCGCCTTGGCGGGCGCCTCCTCGACGATGTCAGGCTCGAGCGCGTCGCCGAGGTCCTCGATCTCGGGCTCGACCTCAGGCTCGGCGACGGCCGCCTTCTTGGCGGTCGTCTTCTTGGCCGTGGACTTCGCCGGCGCCTTGGCGGCGGTGGACTTGGTCGCGCGAGCCGTCGTCGACGTCGCACGCGGGGACGCGGCAGCGGCAACCTTGGCCGGGGCGACCGGCATGGCCACCTCGATGCCGATCATCGCGAGCGCGCGGTAGATGGCCTTGAGCCGCTTCGCGTCTGCGACGCCAGCAGCCTCGCAGGCCTCGCGGAAGCTCTCGGCGTCGATGCTGCCAGCACCGGAGCCACGGCGGACGATATCCTGCAGAGCAGGGTGCTCGAACTCGCGCGGAAGTGCGGGATTCGAAGGTGTGGACGCCACAGAAGACCTTTCGGCATGGAGCACAGGAAGTGGGGCAGGCGCGGTATCCCGCTGTGTTTCGTGCGGGCGTCGCTACCTACCATTATAGCCCGAGGCACCCGGATCGTGGGCCCCGAAGGGCCCGTCGAGCTGCGTGCTGGGCGCTTTGACGCAGACGTCAACCCCCACGACAGCGCCGATATTCCCGCGTTGCGGGCCCCCCCGCCCCGACTGCGGCGACCCGTCGGGGCGATTTCCCCGCCGACCTGCCGGGATGCCGCCCAGGCCCCGGACCGCGAGCTCAGCCCGCGCGCCTCGCGCGCACCCACCCGGGCGGCATCCCGGCGTCGAGCGCCTGCGAGACGAGCAGCGCGAGGCGGTACCCGGGCTCGACCTCGAGCGCCCGGTCGATCCAGATCCGCGCCTCGGCGCCGCCGCCCTCCCACCACGCGATGACGCCGAGCAGCGTGAGCGCACCGGGCGAGCCGTCGCGCGAGTGCGCAGCGACGTGCTTGAGCAGCGCGCGCGAAGGCTCGCACACCTCGGGCGTCGGCGGGACGCCGACGGTCGGGTCGACGATCGCCGAGATCGCCCACGCGACGCGCTCGTCGTCGAGCGCCGTGCCGTACGAGACGTCCGGGAAGCCGTCCGCCTCGGGCACGAGCGAGATGAGGACGGCGTCGCGCACCGTCACGTCCTCGAGCGCGGCGGCGAGGCGGCCCCACGCGGTCGGGCGCCCGGAACCGGAGCGGGCGTCGCGTCGCTGCTCGCGGCGCCACAGCCGTACCGACTCCTCGCACCAGCCGGGCTCGGTGCGCCGCGCCCGCCAATCCCGCGCCGCACGTTCGGCCGTACGACGCGACTGAGCCGGGGCGACCGGCAGGCGACCGAGCGCAGCCCGGTTCTTCGCGACCGCCGACCCGAGGAAGACCATCTCGGACCCCACCTGCGAGCCGGCGAGGTCGTCGATCGGGAACGACTCGACGACGTCGAGCGCCGACGAGAGCCGGTGGTACCCCGACCCGGTCACCGCCCACAGCCCGTCGACGGGCGCCGCCTCCGAGACGGCGTCGGCCAGCCGCCGCACCGCCGTCGTCGCCAGGTCCTCGATCCCGCCCTCGACGTCGTCCGTGTAGAGGACGAGGACCGCGCCCACGGCGCCGTCCGACGCCAGGTGCGCGGTCAGGTTGCGGGAGAGCTGCTCCCCCATCCCGTCGGCGGCGAGGTCGACGACGTCGGCGCGCGCCATCATGCCGACGCGCCTGCGCGGCGGCCGCAGGCTCACGAGCACGACCGAGTCGGTCGGGTGGAAGCCGAGCTGGAAAGGGATGAGGGCGAGGAGCTCACGGGGCTCGCTCGCGCGGATCGTCTTGGGGGTCGTCATGACCCCAGGTGACCGCGGCGCGCCCGCGCCTCGCGCGGGACGTGGCGCGACCGTGGACGCCGCTCCCCCGCCTGCACGCCTGTGGGCAGGTGAGTAACGACGTCGGGCCCTGTTCCGGCAGGTCTCGCGGCTAGTGTGGACGCATGAGCACCCTCGCCCTCGTGGACCGCGAAGACGTACGCCCCCGCGTCGACGAGATCGTCGCCGACTACCTGACCTCCGCACGGTTCGACCACGAGGCCGCGCACGGACCCGAGGCGCTCCCCCTCTACGACGCGATGGCGCGCATGCTCTCCGGCGGCAAGCGCCTGCGCGCCGCCTTCGCCTACTGGGCGTGGCGCGGACACGGCGGCACGCTCGACGCCCCCGAGCGCGAGGGAGTCCTGCGCATCGGCGCGAGCCTCGAGCTCTTCCAGGCCGCCGCGCTCTTCCACGACGACGTCATGGACAAGTCCGACACCCGCCGCGGCCACCCGACGGCACACGTCCACTTCGCGCGGGTCCACCGCGCGCAGGGCTGGCCCGGCGACTCGAACCAGTTCGGGCTCTCCGCCGCCGTCCTGCTCGGCGACCTCGCGCTCGTCGCGAGCGACGACCAGCTCGTCGACGCCCTCACGCACCTGCCCGACGACGTCTACGCACCCGTCCACGCGATCTACTCCGAGATGCGCACCGAGGTCACGATCGGCCAGTACCTCGACGTCCTCAACCAGGTGAGCCCCTGGACCGAGAACGCGGCCGAGGCCGAGCGCCGCGCCCGCGCCGTCATCCGCGCCAAGTCCGCCCGCTACTCCGTCGAGCACCCGCTCACCCTTGGCGCCGCAGCCGCAGGCGCCGACGAGACGCGGCTCGACGCCGTCCGCCGCTTCGGCCTGCCGCTCGGCGAGGCCTTCCAGCTGCGCGACGACGTCCTCGGCGTCTTCGGAGACCCCGCCGTCACCGGAAAGCCAGCAGGCGACGACCTGCGCGAGGGCAAGCGCACCGTCATGCTCGCCCGCGCGCTGGCGGGCGCGACGCCCGCCGAGGAGGCCGAGCTGCGCGGCGCGCTCGGCGCCGAGACCCTCACTGACGCCGAGGTCGCGTCGCTGCGCGAGATCTTCGAGCGCACCGGCGCCCTGTCCTACGTCGAGCACCTCGTGCAGGACCTGAGCGACCAGGCCTTCGGCGCTCTCGACTCGCTCGAGCTCGACACCGAGCCTGCGTCGATGCTGCGCGCGCTCGGCTACGCGGCCGTCGAGCGCCGCGCCTGAGGCGCGGCGCCCTTACGTCACAGGAGCGCCTGGGCGACCCGTCGCACCTCGGACTTGCGGCCCTGGTGGAGCGCCTCGATCGGCGCGACGCCGATCGAGTCCTCGACCGTGAACAGCCAGTCGATGATCTCCTCGTCCGAGAAGCCCAGGTCGGTCAGCACGACGAACGTGCCGGGCAGCGCCGCGAGCACGACGTGCTTGACGTCCTCGGGGTTCTCGGGGGCCGGGCCGACGTCGGCCGGGTTCGCCATGTGCGCCGGCACGAAGAACCGCGCGGGCACCTGGAAGATCGACCGCTCCCCGCGCTTCACGCCGACGATCTTGCGCTCGTGCAGCAGTCCGCGGACCTTGCTGATGTCCGTCCCGAGGAGCTCGGCGACGTCAGGGACTGTGAGCCACTCGCCCACGGGGTCAGTTCCGTTCATGTGCCAACCGTAGACGCACGAGGCCTCGACCGACGTGCCGCGTCGCTTCACGGCTTCATCACACCCAGCCGCCTAGACTCGCAGGCGTGGGAGCCACTCTGACCGATCCGCTCGTCGGCAAGCTCGTCGACGGGCGCTACCGCGTCGTGTCCAGGATCGCCCGCGGAGGCATGGCGACGGTCTATCTCGCCACCGACCGCAGGCTCGACCGGGACGTCGCTCTCAAGGTCATGCACCCGCACCTGGCTGACGGCGCTGACGGCGCCGACTTCATCTCGCGCTTCCGTCGCGAGGCGCGAGCAGCAGCCCGCCTCACCCACCCGGGCCTCGTCGCCGTCTACGACCAGGGGCTCGACGGCGAGACGAGCTACCTGACGATGGAGTTCATCGACGGGACCAACCTGCGCCATGCGCTCGTGACCGAGGGCGCCCTCCAGGTGCGCCGCGCCTTCTCGATCGTCGAGTCCGTGCTCGACGCGCTCGCGACCGCGCACCGCACCAACCTCGTGCACCGCGACATCAAGCCGGAGAACGTGCTCATCGCCGAGGACGGCCGCGTCAAGGTCGCGGACTTCGGCCTCGCGCGCGCCGTCACCGAGGTGACGTCAACGGCGACCGGCACGGTGTTCGGCACGGTCGCGTATCTCGCTCCTGAGATCATCCTCACGGGCACGTGCGACGCGCGGACCGACGTCTACGCCGTCGGCATCCTCCTCTTCGAGATGCTCACGGGCCGCCAGCCCCACACCGGCGAGACGCCGATCCAGGTCGCGTACAAGCACGTCAACACCGACATCCCCGCGCCGTCGTCCCTCGTGAGCTGGCTCCCGCAGGAGATCGACGAGCTCGTGTGCGCGCTCGCCGCGCGCCCCCCCGAGGACCGCCCCACCGACGCGACCGCTGCGCTCGACCTCGTGCGACGCACACGCGCGAGCCTCGACCCGAGCGACCTCGACCGCCGGGCCCAGTACACGCCCGCGCCCGCGCCCTCGTCCGCGTCCGCGGACAGCGACGCGGACGACGAGGGGCTCGTAGCGAGCCCTGACTCCGCGTCCGAGGCCTCCGGCGAGACGGGCCTGCCGCCCGTCCCGCCCCCGCCAACGACGGGCGAGCAGCCCGCCGTCGCGGAGAGCCCGCAGGACGCCGTCACGCAGTCGCTCGCGGTGGGCGCCCCGGGCGCCGCGTCCGGGACGACGATCGCCCTGCCCATCGGCCTCCCCGGCACCGCCGAGGACGAGGCCACGCCCGTCAAGGCGCGCGAGCGCCGCCGGCACCGCATGCTCGTGGCCGTCCTGACGCTCGTGCTCCTCGCGGCGATCGCTGGCGGCGTCACCGTGTGGTGGACCGGCTACGGGCCGGGCGCCTACACGAACGTCCCGACCGGCCTCGCCGGCCAGGAGCAGGCGGCCGCCGTCGACATGCTCACGGGCCTCGACCTCGGGCACACGGTGACCGAGAGGTACGACGACGCGGTCCCGAAGGGCGCGGTCGTCGAGACCACACCCGGCGAGGGCCAGGAGATCAAGCGCGGCGGCGTCGTCGAGCTCGTCGTCTCGCTCGGCGTCGAGACGTTCGTCGTGCCCGAGAAGCTCGTCGGCATGGCGCGGGACGAGGCGGCGGCCGCGATCGAGGCCACCGGCCTCACCGTCGGGCCGGACGATCGCGTCCACGACGACAAGATCCCGGCGGGCCAGGTCATGAAGGTCTCCCACGAGGGTGGCGAGGCGATCCCGCACTACACGCCCGTCGTGCTCACCGTCTCCGACGGACCCGCACCCGTCACCGTCCCGCAGGTCGTCAACACGACCCGGGAGGACGCGACCCGCGTGCTCAAGGACCTCGGCCTCAAGGTCAAGGTCAAGAAGGACTTCTCGGAGACCGTCCCCGAGGGCCGCGTGGTCGCTCAGTCGATCGAGCCCTCCGGGCAGGCCAAGCGGACGGACACCATCACGATCACCGTGTCGAAGGGGCGCCCGCTCGTCGCCGTGCCCGACGTGCGCGGCATGGACACCGACGCGGCGCACGCCGAGCTCGAGAAGTTCGACCTCGTCCCCGAGGACCAGTTCGCGTGGGGCGGGTTCCTCGGGAAGGTGCGCTTCCAGAGCGTCGACCCGGGCGTCGAGGTGCCCAAGGGCACGACCGTCTCGCTGACGATCTTCTGACGGTCCCGGGCAGCGGCCGCGCGGCCGCTCCGCCCTGGCTCCCGCTGAGCTCCGAGCCTCGGCGACCGTTCCGCCGCCCAGGCACGACGAAGGGACGCCGACATCGTCGACGTCCCTTCCTCGTGGTCCTGCCCTCAGGCGCGGAGCATCTCCGCGACCTGGAACGCCATCTCGAGGCTCTGCTGGTGGTTGAGCCGCGGGTCGACGAGCGTCTCGTACCGCAGGGCGAGCCCCGCGTCGTCGATCTCCTCGCTGCCGCCGAGCACCTCGGTCACGTCGTCACCGGTCAGCTCGACGTGCAGGCCGCCAGGGACGGTGCCCGCTGCGCGGTGCACCTCGAAGAACCCGCGGACCTCGTCGAGCACGTCGTCGAAGCGACGCGTCTTGTAGCCCGAGTCGGACGTGATCGTGTTGCCGTGCATCGGGTCGGTCACCCACGTCACGGGCGAGCCGTGGTCGCGGACCGCCGCGACGAGCGGCGGCAGCGCCTCCCGGATGCGACCGGACCCCATGCGCGTGATGAACGTCAGTCGCCCCGGGCGCCCGGCCGGGTTGAGCTTCTCGATGAGCGCGATCGCGTCGCCGGGCGACGTCGTCGGGCCGAGCTTCACGCCGATCGGGTTGGAGACGTGCGACAGGAACTCGACGTGAGCGCCGTCGATGTCACGCGTGCGCTCCCCGATCCACAGGAAGTGGCCGGACGTGTCGTACGCCTTGCCGCTGCGCGCGTCGACGCGCGTGAGCGCGCGCTCGTAGTCGAGCAGCAGCGCCTCGTGGCTCACGTACATCTCGACCGTGCGCAGCGCGTCGAAGTCGGCCCCGCACGCGTCCATGAACCGGATCGCGCGGTCGATCTCGTCGGCCGTGCGCTCGTAGCGCGAGTAGGCGGGGTTCCGCATGAAGCCGCGGTTCCACTCGTGCACGCGCCGCAGGTCTGCGGAGCCGCCGGTGGTGAACGCACGCAGGACGTTGAGCGTCGCTGCGGAGATCTCGTAGCCCTCGACCAGCTTCTGCGGGTCGGGTCGGCGGGCCTCAGGCGAGAAGTCGTGGCTGTTGACCATGTCGCCGCGGTACGCGGGCAGGGTCACGCCGTCGCGCGTCTCCTCGTCGGAGCTGCGCGGCTTCGCGTACTGGCCGGCCATGCGGCCCATCTTCACGACGGGCGTACTCGCGCCGTGCGTGAGCACGACGGCCATCTGGAGGATCGTGCGGATCTTGTTGCGGATCCGGTCGGCGTGCGCGTCGGCGAACGTCTCTGCGCAGTCACCGCCCTGCAGCAGGAACGCCTCGCCCCGGCCAGCGGCAGCGAGTCGCGTCGTCAGCAGGTCCGCCTCGGCGGGCACCACGAGGGGCGGTGCCGCCGAGAGGCGAGCGACCGCCTGGCCCAACGCTTCCGCGTCGGGCCAGGTCGGCTGCTGCTTGGCGACGAGCGTGCGGAAGCGGTCGAGCCCGTCGACCGCAGCATCGTGCGCCACCAGTGTCATGACTGTGCAGGCACCGCGCTCTGGCCGATACCGGCGAGGAGGTCCTGGAACCACTGCTGCGAGACGTCGAACGCCTTGCCGCCGGCGATGCGCGGGAACTCGATCGCCCGCAGGCGGTCGCCGTTCTCCTCGTCGTGGCCGATGACGCCGGACTCGCCGCGCAGGGCAGCCTCGACCGCGTAGTCCGTCATGGACTTGATCAGGCGCAGGTCCTCGGGGTTCGCGGCCGCGGCGCGCGAGTAGTAGCCCGACTTCTGGACCATCGTCTTCTCGGCGCCGAGGAGCTCCGCGAACTGCTTCGCGAACCACTGGCCCGGGTTGATCGTGTCGAGCTTGACGTGGCCGAACGGGTCACGCTGGACCTCGGCGCCCGAGGCCTCGAGCTGCGCGACGATCTCGTGCATGCCAGCACCCTCGGACAGGAAGATGTTGACGTTGCCGACCTCGTCCATGACGGTGCGCAGGCGCTTCGCCTCGGCCTCGATGTCGAGAGCGAGCTCGGGCACGAAGACTGCGTGGATGTCCCAGCGCTCACGCGTCAGGCCCAGGCTCGGCACCCACTCCTGCTGGTCGAGCCACTTGCGGTACTCGGCGGCAGCGGCGGCGGTCAGCCAGCCGCAGTGACGGCCCATGACCTCGTGCACGATCAGCATGCGCGGGCCGGAGCGGTGCTCGCCGATGACGTTGGCAGCGAAGCCCGCGGCCTCCTCGGCGGCAGTCCAGGCGCCGAGCGACTGGCGGATCGGCACGACGTCGTTGTCGATCGTCTTGGGCAGGCCCACGACGGTCAGCTCGTAGTCGTTCTCGTGGAGGTACGCAGCCAGGTCGGCGGCCGTCGTGTTGGTGTCGTCGCCACCGATCGTGTGCAGGACGTCGACGCCGTCGGCCTTGAGCTGCTCGGCAGCGACCTGCAGCGGGTCCTGCCCCTCCTTGACGAGGCCGCGCTTGACGCAGTCGGCCGCGTTGGTGAGCTTGACGCGGCTGTTGCCGATCGGCGAGCCACCGAACTTGTGCAGGATGCCAGCCTTGGCGCGACCCTCGGCGTCGACGACGATCTTCGTCCCCGTCAGCAGGCCGTGGTAGCCGTGCTGGTAGGCGATGATCTCGACCTCGGGGGCGACCTCCGTGTATCGCTCGATCAGGCCGCCGACGGCGGAGGACAGGCAGGGGGCGAACCCGCCCGCGGTCAGCAGGGCAACGCGGCGTACCGCCATCACATCAACCTCTCATCGAGCCCGCGCTCACAGCGGTGCCGGGGCGGGCGGTGGATCTGCGCGTGCGCCGCGACGTCGTCGCGCACACTCGCATCAGTCTACTGACGTGCCCGGTTCCTCAGAGGGAGGTACCGGAACCTGGACGTCCGGGATCGGGCGCCCACCAGGAGCCTGCCCTGACGTGGGCGCTCCGGCGTCGGCCTTTTGTCCCCCCGCGAGGCGGGCCTTCTGCGTAGCGGCGTACACGTCGACGTACTCCTGGCCCGACAGGCGCATGAGCGAGTACATGATCTCGTCGGTCACGGAGCGCAGGATGAAGCGGTCCTCCTGCATGCCCTGGTACCGGGAGAAGTCGAGCGGCTCGCCGAAGACGATGCCGATCCGCACCGGGCGCGGGATGACCTTGCCCAGCGGCTGGGCGACCTCGGTGTTGATCATCGCGACGGGGACGACCGGGCAGCCGGACTCGAGCGCGAGGCGGGCGACGCCCGTCTTCCCGCGGTAGAGGCGGCCGTCGGGGCTGCGCGTGCCTTCCGGGTAGATCCCGAAGAGCCCGCCCTCGCGCAGGCGCTTGAGGCCTGTGTTGAGCGCCGCCTCGCTCGCCTTGCCTCCGGAACGGTCGACAGGGATGGTGCCGACGCCGCGGAAGAAGCCCGCCTGCAGGCGCCCCTTGATGCCGGTGCCCGTGAAGTACTCCGACTTTCCGATGAACACGATCTCGCGGTCGAGCACGAGAGGCAGGACGAAGGAGTCGATCACCGCGAGGTGGTTGCTCGCGAGGATCGCGCCGCCCTCGGCGGGCACGTTCTCAAGCCCTCGCGTCCACGGCCTGAAGAAGAGCTTCAGCCACGGCCCCGCGAAGACGCGCTTCATCAACCAGTAGAACAACCTGCCTCCTCGTGCGCCCTGCGTTCGCGAGGTGCACTACCGACTCTAGAGTGAACAGCATGTCGGAACCGAATGCAGCGCCGCACCCCGATGGCGAGGAACTGCCGCGCGACTCCCGTCCGGACGAACCGGACGCTCAGGACGTCGAGCGCGACGAGGTTCCCACGCCGCCCGAAGAGCCTACGACCAGCGGCGACAGCGACGACACCGACGCGCGGTTCGCGAGCATCGTGGCCCACCTCCAGCAGGACCCGACGTGGGGCGGCGAGGTGCCCACGGGGCCCGCGCCGCGGGAACCTCGCTTCCCGACAGCCTCCGGCGTCCGCCCCTTGGGACCGAGGGACCACGCTGCGTCCGACGACGTGATCGACCTCGAGGACGAGCAGAGCCACTTCGAGCCGCCCGAGCCTCCTCCGCTGCTCAGCGGCGACCCGTTCCTGACGCTCGGGTGGATCGCGGTGGTCCTCGCGCCGCTCTCGCTCTTCGCGACGATCTTCGGTCCACGGCCGACGCCGACGCTGTGGCTCCAGATCACGGCGGGTGTCCTGCTGCTCGGCGTGACGATCCTGCTCTGGCGCATGCCGCACCGCCGCGACCCCGACCACGTGCCGGACGACGAGGTCTGAGAACGACGCGAGAGGCGCCGGCGACCGTGGGTCGCCGGCGCCTCTCGCGTCGTCGGGTGCGCGTCAGCGGCGCGCGAGGTCGGCGGCGCCGACCATGCCCGCCTCGTTGCCGAGGCGCGCGAGCTCGATGCGCGCGAGCGCAGGGCGGTGCGTGCGCGCCGAGAGGTGCTTCTCGAACGACGCGACGGTCGGGTCGAGGAGGACGGCGCCGGCGTCGCACACGCCGCCGCCGATTGCGATGACCTCGGGGTCCATGAACGCGGAGAGCGACGCAGCACCCGCGCCGAGCCACTGGCCGAGGTTCGCGAAGATCTCGATGGCGAGGGCGTCACCCTCGTGCGCGGCCGTCGTCACCATGGGGCCGGTGAGGTTCTGCGGGTTGCCGCCCGCGAGCTCGAGCAGGCGCTCCGCGCGGTCCGCCTGCGCGACGAGCGCGGCGCGTGCGTCGGCGACGAGCGCGGAGCCCGACGAGTACTGCTCCCAGCAGCCCGCCTGGCCGCAGCCGCAGAAGCGGCCGTCCGGGACGACGCGCATATGCCCGACCTCGGTGCCCATCCCGTAGCGGCCTCGGACGAGCTCACCGCCCACGACAGCGGCGCCACCGAGGCCCGTGCCGACCGTCAGGACGAGGAAGTCCGTCGTGCCGCGACCGGCGCCGAAACGGTACTCGGCCCAGCCGGCCGCGTTCGCGTCGTTCTCGACGACCACGGGGATCGCCGGGTTCGTCAGCTCGGCGACGCGAGCCGCGAGCGGGTAGTCACGCCACGCCGCGATGTTGGTGCCGAACAGGACCGAGTCACGCTTCGGGCTGCAGAAGCCAGCGGCCGCGAGTCCGATCGCGGAGATCTCGTACGACGCCGAGAGCTCCTGGTAGGCCTCGGCGATCGAGCGGTCGATGTTGGCCGCGTCGCTCGGGTCGGTCGGCTTGCGCACCTGCGCGAGCAGGTTGCCGTCCTCGTCGACGACGCCCGCCGCGATCTTCGTCCCACCGATGTCGACACCGAGCGCGTACATATGTCTGTCCTCGTGCTTTCCGAAAAGAGCCGTGCCCCGTCGCGGGGTTGCCGCCCAAAGCCTGCCACACGCGGGGCCTCGAGAGACGTACCCGTCCGGCCCTTGCGCGACGCGTCTGGCCAGGCCAGCACGGCGCGTCGGGACCGTGGGGAGTAGGACCTAGGTCTCAACTCTGCGACGATCAGAACTGATAGTGGCGCGATGCCCCCACAAAGCACCTGATACCACTAGTCTCACCTACACACGCCCACCTGCCACTGGAGTCAGCATGAGCGAATCACGTACGCCGATCCTCGTCGAGGCGGATCGGTCGACCAACGTCAACAGCCTCCTCGCGACGCGCGTCGCCGAGCGCGGCCAGCAGGCGATCATCGAGGTCAAGCAGGGCGACGGCGCCCCGTGGCGCTCGATCACCGCCGCTGAGTTCGACGCGCGCGTCGTCGCCGTGGCGAAGGGCCTCGTCGCCGCGGGCATCGAGCCGGGGCAGTCCGTCGGCATCATGTCGCGCACCCGGTACGAGTGGACGCTCCTCGACTGGGCGATCTGGGCCGCAGGCGCCGTGACCGTACCCATGTACGAGACCTCGTCGCCCAAGCAGGTCCAGTGGATCCTCTCGGACGCCGACGTCCGGCTCGCGGTCGTCGAGACGACGGCGCACGCCGAGGCCGTCCGCTCGGTCGCGAAGAAGACCCCGTCGCTGGGCCGCACCCTCGTGATCGACGACGGCGCGATCGACACGCTCGTCCGCGAGGGCGCGGACGTTCCCGACGAGGAGATCGCACGACGTCGCTCGCTCGCGAACCTCGACGATCTCGCGACGATCATCTACACGTCCGGCACGACCGGCCGCCCCAAGGGCGCCGAGCTGACGCACGGCAACTTCGTCGAGCTGTCCCTCAACGCCGTCGCGCGCCTGCGCGAGATCGTCGGCGTCCCCGGGTCCCGGACGCTCCTGTTCATGCCGCTCGCGCACGTCTTCGCGCGGTTCATCGGGGTGCTCACCGTCCCGGCGAACTCCGTGCTGGGCCACACGCCCGACACCGCGACCCTCCTCCCCGACCTCGCCGCGTTCAAGCCGACGTACATCCTCTCCGTCCCCCGCGTGTTCGAGAAGGTCTACAACAGCTCCGAGCAGAAGGCGATCGCCGGCGGCAAGGCCAAGATCTTCCACTGGGCCGCCTCGACCGCGATCGCCTACTCGCGTGCCCTCGACGATCCGAAGGGCCCCGGCATCGGTCTGAAGATCCAGCACGGCCTCGCCGACGCTCTCGTCCTCAAGAAGATCCGCGCCGCGCTCGGCGGGCGGG
Organism: Flavimobilis soli; assembly: GCF_002564025.1. Classification (NCBI taxonomy): domain Bacteria; kingdom Bacillati; phylum Actinomycetota; class Actinomycetes; order Micrococcales; family Jonesiaceae; genus Flavimobilis; species Flavimobilis soli. Next base: position 153,901 of record NZ_PDJH01000001.1, on the reverse strand, counting down.
CCGAGTGGGCCATCTCCGGCGGCGCCGCCCTCGGCGAGCGTCTCGGCCACTTCTACCGCGGCGTCGGCCTCAAGGTCCTCGAGGGGTACGGCCTCACGGAGACGACGGCACCCGCGTGCGTCAACGTGCCCGACAAGCCGAAGATCGGGACGGTCGGCCCGCCGCTCCCCGGGGCGGCCTTCCGGATCGACTCCGACGGCGAGGTGCTCATCCAGGGGCCGCAGGTGTTCCGCGGGTACCACAACAACCCGGAGGCGACCGCCGAGGCGTTCGTCGACGGTTGGTTCCGCTCGGGAGACCTCGGCTCGCTCGACGAGGACGGCTACCTGCGCATCACCGGCCGCAAGAAGGAGCTCATCGTCACCGCCGGCGGCAAGAACGTCGCACCCGCAGTGCTCGAGGACCGCGTGCGTGCGCACGTCCTCGTGAGCCAGTGCGTCGTCGTCGGCGACGCCCGTCCGTTCATCGGCGCGCTCCTGACGATCGACACCGAGGCGCTCCCGGGCTGGCTCTCCGCTCAGGGCAAGCCCGCGATGTCGCTCCAGGAGGCGCTCGCAGACGCGGACGTGCAGAAGTCGCTCGACAAGGCGATCGCCCGCGCCAACAAGGCGGTGTCGCGCGCCGAGTCGATCCGCAAGTACCGCGTGCTCGAGAACGACTTCACGATCGACAACGGCTACCTGACGCCGTCGCTCAAGGTGAAGCGCAACGTCGTCCTCGAGGACTTCGCGCACGAGGTCGAGGCGCTGTACAGCGAGGTCCAGACGAACGCCTGACGCTCCGACGACGGCCGCCTGCTCGCTCAGCGAGCGGGCGGCCGTCGTCCTGTCCTGGCCCAGCCCTCGGCCCGGCATCCGTGCACCTGGGCCCGGAACCGCCAGCGCGTCCGGCCCTCAGCACAGGCTTGTCAGAGGGGCTCGATAGCGTCACCGTCGTGCGACAGGACCTGGGCGCCCGGCCCCTCAACCACCCGGGGACGCAGCTGCGTCGCCCGGAAGCGACTCCGGGCGGCACGCCCGTGCAGCTCGGCCTCGACGAGCTCGGCACGCCCCTGCACGAGGTCACCTTCGTCGTGCTCGACCTCGAGACGACGGGAGGCAAGCCCGGCGCCGAGGAGATCACGGAGATCGGTGCGGTCAAGGTCCGCGGCGGCGAGGTCGTCGGAGAGTTCCAGACGCTCGTCAACCCGGGCGTGCCCGTGCCTCCGCGCATCGCGGTCCTCACCGGGATCACGACGGCGATGGTCGTCGACGCGCCGCGTATCCGCGAGGTGCTGCCGAGCTTCTGGGAGTTCATCCACGGGGCCGTGCTCGTCGCGCACAACGCCAGCTTCGACATCGGGCACCTCAAGGCGGCCGCCTCCGCGATGGACCTCGCCTGGCCCGGCAACCGGGTCGTCGACACGGTCGCCCTCGCGCGTCGCGTCGTCACGCGCGACGAGGCGCCCAACCACAAGCTCTCGACGCTCGCCGCGCTGTTCCGCGCGACGACGACACCCGAGCACCGCGCTCTCGCCGACGCCCGCGCGACCGTCGACGTGCTGCACGCGCTGCTCGGCCGTCTCGCCCCCTGGGGAATCACGCACCTCGAGGACCTGACGACCGCGACGGACCCTGTCCCGCCCGAGGTACGCCGCAAGAAGGGCCTCGCCGCAGGCCTCCCGTCGGGGCCGGGCGTCTACCTGTTCCACGGCCCGGGCGACGAGGTGCTCTACGTCGGCACGTCGGTCGACGTGCGCAAGCGTGTCCAGAGCTACTTCACCGCGTCCGAGAAGCGCCGACGGATGACCGAGATGCTCCGCATCGCCGAACGTGTCAGCGCGGTGCCGTGCGCCACGCGCCTCGAAGCACGCGTCCGCGAGCTCCGACTGATCACCCAGCACTCCCCCAGGTACAACCGACGCTCGAGGTTCCCCGAGCGCATGCCCTGGGTCCGGCTCACCGACGAGGACCACCCGCGCCTGAGCGTCGTCAACCGGACCGTGCCCGAGTCCGTGGCGCCGGCCGTGGGGCGCGTCGAGGGGCAGAGCGAGAGCGCGGACGTCTCCCGCACGGAGCCTGCCGACCGGTCGGGCGTGGGGGCGAGCCAGCGTGGGGCGCTGGGCGAGCCGTCGGGCCGGCCCGGAGCGGTGCACATCGGCCCGTTCCTCTCCCGCCGCACCGCGCAGCTCGCCGTCGAGGCCGTGCAGGGGGCGATCGACCTGCGCCAGTGCACCCGGCGGCTGCCTCGCGTCGCCCCCGCGGGCACGAGCGCGTGCCAGCTGCTCGACCTCGGCCGCTGCAGCGGCCCGTGCGTGGCACCGCAGGGCGCCGAGGGCGACCCGGCGCGCGAGCAGCACGACGCCGCCGCCAGAGCGGTCCTGAACGCCTTCACCACGTCGCCGGGGGCCGTCGTCGAGCCGATGCTCGCGCGTATCGCGCGCCTCGCCCAGGAGGAGCGTTACGAGCAGGCCGCGACCGAGCGCGACCGGCTCGCGGCGTTCCTCGAGGGCACCGCCCGCCGCGAGAGGTTCCAGCAGCTCGCGCTGTGCTCCGAGCTCGTCGCCGCGCGCCGCGTGCCGAGCGGCCCGGGAACGGGCGGCTGGGAGATCGTCGTCGTCCGGTACGGGCGGCTCGCGGGTACCGCCGTCGCGCCAGCCGGGACCGATCCGTACCTGACGATCGACGCCGCGACCGCCACGGCAGAGCACGTGGACCCACCTGTCGCCCCCGCGACAGCGGCCCACCCCGAGGAGACGCTCATCCTCCTCGACTGGCTCGCCGACCCTCACGTGCGCCTCGTGCGGACCACCCGTCCGGCTACGTGTGCGGTACGCGGCGCCCAGTCTTACGCGACGGTCAGCGACCAGGCTCGCCGAGGTCGCGCTACGACGGCGACGATCGGGGACGACGACCGGACGCGCCACGACGTCGCACCCGTCCCCGTAGGCGCTCGGCCTGGCAGGATGGTCCTCGAGACTGCCGGCACGGCCCCGGCCGCGCGCCACGAGAGGACACCCCGATGATCACCGCGTTCGTCATGATCGACGCCATCCCCGCACAGATCCCCGAGGTCGCTGCGGCCGTCACGGCGATCGACGGCGTGAGCGAGGTCTACTCCGTCACCGGCGACAACGACCTCGTCGCGATCGTCCGTGTGCACAGCCACGAGGAGCTCGCCGAGGTCATCGCCGACGGCGTCAACAAGGTCCCCGGCATCACACGGACGCTGACCAACCTCGCGTTCCGCACGTACTCCGCCGACGACCTCGACCACGCGTTCGACCTCGGCCTCGGAGACTGAGCTTTCGAGGCCGGTCGCGCGACCGCGACCTCGGGGTCGCCTCGCGTCAGCATGCTGACGCGAGGCGCCGATCAGCGCGAGCTCGCGGCCGCCCAGCGCTCGAGGACCTCGTTCGCCGCGCCCGAGTCGAGCGCCTTCTCCGCGTGCCCGTAGGCCGCCGCGAGCCTCGTCGTGAGCGAACCCTCGCTCGTGCCGGGCAGGCTCCCGTCAGCGACGACCGCAGCCGCGGCGTTCAGCAGCACCGTCTCCCGCACAGGGCCGGCCTCACCAGCGAGGACCGCCCGCGCGACACCCGCGTTGTGCACGGCGTCGCCGCCGCGCAGGTCCTCCACCGTGATCCGCGCGAGACCCAGGTCGCCCGCCGGGTCGAGCTCCCCCTCGACGGCCACGCCGTCGCGCACCTCCCAGACCCGCGCCGTGCCTGTCGCCGCGAGCTCGTCGAGCCCGTCGTCGCCCCGGAACACGAGCGCCGACGTGCCTCGCGCCGCGAACACACCCGCCATGAGCGGAGCCATCCGCAGGTCGGCACACCCGACCGCCGTCGCCCGCGGGCGCGCCGGGTTCGTCAGCGGGCCCAGGAAGTTGAACGCCGTCCCGATCCCCATCTCGCGCCGCGCGATCGCGGCGTGACGCATCGCCGGGTGGAACGTCGGCGCGAAGCAGAACGTGATGCCCACCTGGGCGAAGATCTCCGCGACCTGCTCGGGAGCGTGGTCGAGCCGGACGCCGAGCGCCTCGAGGACGTCTGCGGAGCCCGACGCCGAGCTCGAGGCACGGTTGCCGTGCTTGATGACCTTCAGGCCCGTGCCCGCGATCACGATCGACGCCATCGTCGAGATGTTCACGGTGAAAGCGCGGTCGCCGCCCGTGCCGACGATGTCGACGGCGCGGGACGCGTCGACGTCGAGCGGGACGGCGTGGCCCACCATCGACTCCGCGAGGCCCACGAGCTCCGGCGTGCTCTCGCCCTTCGTGCGCAGCGCGACCAGGAGGCTCGCGAGCTGGACCGGCGACACATCGCCATCCATCACCCGGTCCATGGCCCAGGTGGCCTGCTCGCGGCTCAGGTCCTCGCCCGAGACCACGATGCTGAGGAGGTCGGGCCAGGTCATGTCCACGAGCGAGTCCTTACGTCAGGCTGCGGTCGCGCCAAGATGCTCGGCGACGACGCGCTGCACGGTGATCGGGTCGAGAGGCCGCGACACGGTGCCGTCGGCGAGGGACCACGACGCCAGCCAGCTGTCGTGGGGCCGACCGAGCAGCACCACGACGGGCGGGCACCCGTAGACCTCGTTCTTCAGCTGACGGCACAGACCCATGCCGCCGACCTTGTCGGCCTCGCCGTCGAGGATAACCAGGTCGAACCCACCGAGGTCCTTGCGTTCCAGCAGCGCGTCGGCGGTCGCCACCTCGGTCCACTCGATCTCCGGGGCGCCCGAGCGCAGACGCGGCCCGACGGCGAGACGCACCTGCTCGCGGATCGTGAGGTCGTCGCTGTGGAGGAGGATGCGCGGGGAGCGGTCGGTCGGGACGCTCGTGGACGTCTGGGCCTGGGTCGACATCGTCATCGCCTTTGCAGATCGGTCGGGCACCGCGCCACCCGGACGGGCTCGCGGATCGGTCGGAGGAGGGCTCTCCTGTCAGCATCTTGACACGTCAGGAAGCCCTTTCAGGCCCCGTGACACCCCGGTGACGACAGGCTGACACTATTCGTTGCATCGTCACCAAAATCGCTGGAATCTCGCGGATTCCGCATGGTTTCGCGGGTTGCTAGACGCCTCCGCACCCATTGTGAGCCACGTCCAACCCGATCTCCTAGGTCCAATGGCCCCAACCTCCCTCGTTGTCGGCAATAATGGCTGCCGTGACGACTGCAACCGCTGCCTCCAGCACCCCGACGCCCACGGCTCACGCCGCGGTGAACCGACCCAACCCGGTCTCGGTGGGGACGATCGTGTGGCTCGCGAGCGAGCTCATGTTCTTCGCCGGCCTGTTCGCGATGTACTTCACGCACCGCTCGGTCATGCCCGCCCAGGAGTGGGCGGAGAACTCGGCCAACCTCTCGATCCCCTTCGCCCTCGCGAACACGACGATCCTGGTGCTGTCCTCGGTCACCTGCCAGTTCGGCGTCATCGCCGCTGAGCGGTTCCAGCCTGAGCGCACCGGCCGCCTGTTCCAGATCGGCCGCTGGGGCATGAACGAGTGGTTCGTCCTGACCTTCATCCTTGGCTCGATCTTCGTCGCCGGCCAGGTCTACGAGTACGCCGAGCTCGTCCAGCACGGCGTGACGATCTCCTCGACCGCCTACGGCTCGGTCTTCTACATGGCTACCGGCTTCCACGGCCTCCACGTCGTCGGTGGGCTCATCGCCTTCCTCTTCGTGCTCGGCCGCTCCTTCTCCGCGAAGAAGTTCGGGCACCACGAGGCCACGACGGCCATCGTCACCTCGTACTACTGGCACTTCGTCGACGTCGTCTGGATCGGCCTCTTCCTGGTCATCTACGGGCTTCGCTGACGCCTGCACCCTTTTGCACACCCACTGCGAGACGAGGATCATTCCGTGAAGGCACTCGCCGCCCGCCGCCACCACCGGTTCGCGCCGGTCGTGCTGCTGCTGCTGGCGCTGCTGGCCACCGGTGGCATCTACGCCGCCGTCGCACCGAGCACCGCTCAGGCAGACAACTCTGCGAGCGTGGCTGACGTCGAGAAGGGCAAGCAGCTCTTCCAGGCCAACTGCGCCACCTGCCACGGCCCCAGCGCCGGAGGCACCGAGGACGGCCCGTCGCTCGTCGGCGTCGGCGCGGCGTCGGTCAACTTCCAGGTCAGCACCGGCCGCATGCCGATGCAGATGAGCGGCCCGCAGGCCCCCATCAAGCCTGGACAGTTCACGGACGAGCAGGTCGACCAGCTCGCGGCGTACGTCGCGACGCTCGGCGCCGGCCCGTCGGTCCCGACCGCAGAGATGGTGGACCCGGCGCTCGGCAACTCCGCCAACGGCGCGGCCCTGTTCCGTACCAACTGCGCGATGTGCCACAACGCCGTCGGCGCCGGTGGCGCCCTCTCGGAGGGCAAGTTCGCCCCCGCCCTGTGGGACACGACGCCCACCAACCTCTACCAGGCGATGCTCACGGGCCCGCAGTCGATGCCCGTCTTCAACGACGCGAACCTCTCCCCCGAGGAGAAGCGCGACGTCATCTCGTACCTGGTCGAGCAGCGTGAGGGTTCGGCCGGCGGCCTGACCCTCGGCTCGCTCGGACCTGTGTCCGAGGGGCTCTGGGTGTTCGTCATCGGCATGGGTCTCCTGATCGGAGCCGCAGTCTGGATCGGAGCGAAGTCCTCGTGAGCACGCACGACAACTCCCGCGACCTCACGGCGCACAGCGCCACGAGCGTCCCCGAGGCCTTCGAGGACCCGGGCCTCCCGGAGCACCGGTACCGCCAGGCGGACCTGGACCCGAAGGCCGGCAAGCGCGCCGAGCGCCAGGTCGTCGTCCTCTTCGTCCTGTCGGTGCTCGGCACGATCGGCAGCCTCGTCGCGTACTTCGCGATCACGCCGGGCGACACGACCGCGTCGGTCCGCAACGCGAACCTCGCTCTCGGCCTGTGCCTCGCGCTCTCGCTCCTCGGCATCGGCCTCGCGGCCGTGCACTGGGCCAAGACCCTCATGTCCGACCACGAGGTCGCGGAGAAGCGCAAGCCCATCGCGAGCGACAGCGACACCCGTCGTGACGCGATCCAGGCGCTGGCCGACGGCGCCAAGGACTCGGGAATCGGCCGCCGCGGTGTGCTCAAGGGCGCCGTCCTCTCGGCTGTGGCCCTCTTCCCGCTGACGATCGCCGTGCCGCTCATCGGCTCGGTCGGCGGCGACTGGAAGATCTCCAAGTTCAAGCACACGGTCTGGCGCAAGGGCACCCGCCTCGCCAAGGACCCGTCCGGCGAGCCGATCAAGGCGTCCGACGTGACGATCGGCTCCGTCTTCCACGTCATCCCGGACAAGCTGCGCGAGCACGAGCACTGGATGGAGGAGAAGGCCAAGGCCGTCGTCCTTCTGGTCCGTCTCGACGAGCGCGACATCAAGCACGTGCCGGGACGTGAGAGCTGGGCGTACAACGGCATCGTCGCCTACTCGAAGATCTGCACCCACGTGGGCTGCCCGGTGGCGCTCTACGAGCAGCAGACGCACCACCTGCTCTGCCCCTGCCACCAGTCGACGTTCGACGTCGCCGACGGCGCCAAGGTCGTGTTCGGCCCCGCGAACCGTCCGCTGCCGCAGCTGCCGATCACCGTGGACGACGAGGGCTACCTGATCGCCCAGGACGACTTCGCCGAGCCCATCGGCCCGAGCTACTGGGAGCGCCTGCGATGACCACCACTGCACCTGAGACCAAGCTCGGAGGCGCTGTCGACTACCTCGACCAGCGCACCGGCGTCGGCAAGGCCGTCAAGGAGTTCGCCCGCAAGGTCTTCCCCGACCACTGGTCGTTCCTCCTCGGCGAGATCGCGCTGTACTCGTTCGTCGTGCTCCTCATCAGTGGCGGCTTCCTCACGATGTTCTTCGTGCCGTCCATGGGGCTCATCACGTACCCCGAGGACTCGCTGCCCGTCGCCATGCAGGGCGTCGAGATGTCCGAGGCGTTCGCGTCGACGCTGCACCTCTCGTTCGAGGTGCGCGGCGGCCTGCTCATGCGCCAGATCCACCACTGGGCCGCGCTGCTCTTCATGGCGTCGATCGTCACGCACATGATGCGCGTCTTCTTCACCGGCGCGTTCCGGAAGCCCCGCGAGCTCAACTGGGTCGTCGGCTTCACGCTCATGATCCTCGGTCTGCTCGCCGGCTTCTCCGGCTACTCGCTCCCCGACGACGTGCTCTCCGGCAACGGTCTGCGCATCGCCGACGGTGTCGCCAAGTCGATCCCGATCATCGGCGCCTACGCGTCGTACATCCTCTTCGGAGGCGAGTTCCCGGGCGAGCACATCATCCCGCGCCTCTTCACCGTGCACATCCTGCTGATCCCGGCGCTGATCCTGGCGTTCGTGGGCCTGCACCTGCTCATGGTGGTCGTGCACAAGCACACGCAGTACCCGGGTGGCGGTCGCAGCGACAAGAACGTCGTCGGCTTCCCGCTCTTCCCCGTGTACGTCGCCAAGGCCGGTGGCTTCTTCTTCGTCGTGTTCGGCGTGCTCGCCCTCATGGGTTCGACGCTCGCGATCAACAACGTCTGGAACTACGGCCCGTACGACCCGTCGCCGGTGTCCGCGGGCGCACAGCCTGACTGGTACATGCTCTTCCTCGAGGGAGCGCTGCGCCTCATGCCGGGCTGGGAGTGGGTGATCGGTGGGTTCACGATCCCGATCAACATCCTCGTCCCCGGCGTGGTGATCCCGGGCATCCTGTTCACGGCCCTCGCGCTGTACCCGTTCATCGAGGCGCGCGTGTCGGGCGACTCGGGCGAGCACCACGTGCTCGACCGCCCGCGCAACGTCCCGGTCCGCACGGGCCTCGGCGTCGCACTGCTGACCGCCTTCGTGATCCTCGTGCTCGCCGGGTCGAACGACCTCATCGCGACGCACTTCCACATGTCGATCAACGCGATCACGTGGACCTTCCGGGTCCTCTTCTTCGCCGGTCCCGTGTTCGGCTTCTGGATCACCAAGCGCATCTGCCTGAGCCTGCAGCGCAAGGACCGCGAGCTCGTGCTCCACGGCCACGAGTCGGGCCGCATCGTCCGGTTCGACAACGGCGAGTATGTCGAGGTGCACACGCCGCTGACCGACCAGGAGCGCTGGCTGCGCGTCGGCCACCACGTCTACCGTCCGCTCGAGATCGAGCCGGCCGAGGACTCCCGTGGCGTGCGCCGCAAGGGCTACGCCTCGGACAAGCGCTGGCAGCGTCTGTCGCGGTTCTTCTACGAAGACCGCGTGGAGCCCGTCACCCCGGCCGAGCTGGCCGCGGCACACTCGCACGGCGAGCACGACGCGCTCCCGGGAGCCGACGAGCGTCCGCTGATCGAGAACGCTCCTGAGACGGACGTGCGGAATCACTGATCACGCGGTTGTGTTGACCATATGACCCCGGGCCCTGCCCTCCGGTTCGCCGGCAGGCAGGGCCCGATGTCTACCCTCGTGCGGCCTCGGCCGACGAACAGCCATCCACGGCTCCGGCGCAACGGCCCGGGGCCCAGCACCACGGAGGAGACGACATGGCGGAGTACACCCTTCCTGACCTCGGCTACGACTACGGAGCGCTCGACCCGCACATCTCGGGTCGCATCATGGAGCTGCACCACTCGAAGCACCACGCGGCGTACGTCGCTGGCGCCAACACGGCCCTCGAGCAGCTCGCCGAGGCACGTGCGAACGAGTCCTTCGGCACCGTGAACCTGCTCGAGAAGAACCTCGCGTTCAACCTCGGCGGCCACGTCAACCACTCGATCTTCTGGCAGAACCTCTCCCCCGAGGGCGGTGGCGAGCCCGACGGCGAGCTCGGCGCAGCGATCACCGAGTTCTTCGGTTCGTTCGACGCGTTCAAGAAGCACTTCGCTGCGAACGCGGTCGGCATCCAGGGTTCCGGCTGGTCCATCCTCGCGTGGGACACCCTCGGCAAGAAGCTGATCATCGTCCAGCTCTACGACCAGCAGGGCAACCTGCCGATCGGTATCGTGCCCCTGCTCCTCCTCGACATGTGGGAGCACGCGTTCTACCTCGACTACGTCAACGTCAAGGCTGACTACGTCAAGGCGTTCTGGAACATCGTCAGCTGGTCCGACGTCGCTGCCCGCTTCGCGCGTGCACGTACGCAGGGCGAGGGGCTCATCGTCCCCTGACGACCCGAAGCACCGTGAGGGGACGCCGCTGTGCGGCGTCCCCTCACGTGCATCCGAGGAAGGCCGGGCGCTCCCCCGCGTCGCCTCCCTCAGCAACGCAGCAGCACCATGCCCGGGCCACGCCCGGCCAGCACCAGGAGAGACCATGCACGACGCCGACAAGGTGACCCGCGGCCGCGCGATCACCGACAAGCTCGCCAAGATCCTTGGCCCCGCCCAGGTGGGCAACTACGTCGAGCCGCGCCGCCCCGTGACGGAAGCACAGCAGGCGAGCTCGGAGCAGATCAGGACGGGCTACCGACGCGTCGTCGCGCCGGACGGCACGGTGCGCCTCGAGCGCGCCTGAGACCGCTCCCCCGTTCTCCGCCGATGCTTCGGCAGGCTGCACAAGGTCGCTGAAGGCCGCTTGAGGCGCCGTGGCGGCCTTGCGCTTCCTGGGGTGCTCGCTGCGGGTGGGGCGAAGCCGCGAAGACTCTGGCAGCTGGCAACCGGTCGAGTCGCCGCAGACGTACCGGGCCTGGCAGGCTCTGGACCTTCGCGCCGGGCCGCGGAAGCCCGAGCGCGATCCGTAACAAGCACGGCACGACACGAGGGCCGGGACAACCATCAGGTTGTCCCGGCCCTCGTGTCTGAGCCTTGAGCGGGCTGCGTCAGTGCGCGTGCTGTCCGCGGGAGAACTCGAACACCCAGCCGACGAGAGCGATCACGCTGACCGCCGCGCCGATGTAGAAGATCCACCAGCCGACCGCGAGGCCGAGGAAGCAGATGCTCGCGGCAAAGGCGAGCACGAGAGGCCACCAGCTCCACGGGGCGAAGATGCCCTGGTCACCGGCGCCCTGCTCGATCTCACCGTGCGGGTCGTCCTCAGGGCGCGCGTCCATCTGGCGAGCCGTCACGCGCAGGTAGGCGCCGATCATCGCCGAGAGGCCGACGAGGAGCAGGAGGCACACCGAGCCGACCGGCTCGAAGTCGCTCATCAGCGCGTAGACCGCGGTGACGAGGAGGAAGAACGGCGAGAGCCAGAGGAAGAGGTTCGTCTCGATCTTCACTTGGAGTCTCCTTCAGGACGCTCGACATCGATGATCTTGATCGACGACTGCTCGGGCTCTTCCTCGCCGGATGCCATCTTGTTGGCCAGGTCGCCGTTCTCGCCGCGACGGTCCGCGTCGGCGTAGATCTGGTCGAGGACGTTGTCGCTGCCCTCCACGTGATCCATGGCCGCGACCTCCGGGTGGTGCAGGTCGAACGCGGGGCGCTCCGAGCGGATGCGCGGCAGCGACGTGAAGTTGTGGCGCGGCGGCGGGCAGGAGGTGGCCCACTCGAGCGAGGAACCGAAGCCCCACGGGTCGTCGATCTGGACCTTCGGAGCCTTGCGCCAGGTGATGTACACGTTCCAGAGGAACGGCAGCGTCGAGGCGGCCAGGAGGAAGGAGCCGACCGTCGAGACCTGGTTCATCCAGGTGAAGCCCTCCTCCGGCATGTAGTCCGGGTAGCGGCGGGGCATGCCCGCGACACCCAGCCAGTGCTGGACGAGGAAGGTCATGTGGAAGCCGACGAACAGCGTCCAGAAGTGCAGCTTGCCGAGCTTCTCGTTGAGCATGCGACCCGTGAACTTCGGCCACCAGAAGTAGAAGCCGGCGAACATCGCGAACACGACGGTGCCGAACACCACGTAGTGGAAGTGCGCGACCACGAAGTACGTGTCGGACAGGTGGAAGTCGAGGGCCGGGCTCGAGAGGATGACGCCCGTCAGGCCACCGAAGAGGAAGGTGACGAGGAAGCCCATCGACCAGAGCATGGGCGTCTCGAACGTGAGCTTCCCTCGCCACATCGTGCCGATCCAGTTGAAGAACTTCACACCGGTCGGGACGGCGATGAGCATCGTCATGAGCGAGAAGAACGGGAGGAGCACGGCGCCCGTGACGTACATGTGGTGGGCCCACACGGTGACGGACAGCGCGGCGATCGCGATGATCGCGTAGACCATGCCCTTGTAGCCGAAGAGCGGCTTGCGGCTGAAGACCGGGACGATCTCGGTGACGATGCCGAAGAACGGCAGCGCGATGATGTACACCTCGGGGTGGCCGAAGAACCAGAAGAGGTGCTGCCACAGGATCGCGCCACCGGTCTCCGGGTTGAAGATCTGCGCGCCGAGGCGGCGGTCGGCACCGAGGCCGAACAGCGCGGCCGCGAGGGGCGGGAACGCCATGAGGACGAGGATGCTCGTGACGAGCGTCGCCCACGAGAACACCGGCATGCGGAACATCGTCATGCCCGGGGCACGCATCGTGATGGCGGTCGTGATGAAGTTGACCGCACCGAGGATCGTGCCGAAACCGGTCATCGCGAGGCCGAACACCCACAGGTCTCCACCGAGCCCTGGGCTGAACGTCGCGTTCGAGAGCGGCGCGTACGCGAACCATCCGAACGAGGCCGCGCCCTGGCGGGTGAAGAAGCCCGCGACGGCGATGATGCCGCCGAAGAGGTAGAGCCAGTACGCGAACATGTTCAGTCGCGGGAACGCGACGTCAGGCGCACCGATCTGCAGCGGCATGATGAAGTTCGCGAAACCCGCGAAGAGCGGCGTCGCGAACAGCAGCAGCATGATCGTGCCGTGCATCGTGAAGAGCTGGTTGTACTGCTCCTTGCTCTGCACCACCGAGATGCCGGGCTCGAACAGCTCCGCGCGGATCACGAGGGCCATGAGGCCGCCGATGCAGAAGAAGATGAACGACGTGATCAGGTACATGTACCCGATGGTCTTGTGGTCGGTCGACGTGACCCACTTGACGACCGTCCGACCGAGGGTCTGACGGGTCGGCTGGAGCCCGGGGGTGATCGTCTGGGCTTCCATCAGTGCTGCTCCTCCGACTGGGTGAGGTTGGCAGCGTCCTGCTGCCGGTTCAGGTCGAGACCGAGGGCGCCCGTCTTGCCTGCGGCGCGCAGCTCGTCCATGTGCGCGTCGTAGTCGGCACGCGACACGACGGCGACGTTGAAGAGCATCCCGGAGTGGTGCTCACCGCAGAGCTCGGCGCACTTGCCGGCGTAGTAGCCGATGCGCTCGGGGATGAGCTGCATGTGGTTCGTACGACCGGGGATCATGTCCAGCTTGTCGAGGAACGCGGGCACCCAGAACGAGTGGATGACGTCGCGGGAGTCGAGGACCAGCTCGACCTGCTCGCCGACAGGGAGGTACAGCGTCGGCAGGGAGACGTCGGTGCCGGGCTGGCCGTCGAGGCTCGTGTCGCCACCGAGCGCCGAGACGTCCTTGGCGTGCTGGCCGTCGAGGTGGACGTCGTCGTCGAGGTAGTTGATGTCCCAGGACCACTGCTTGCCGATGACCTGGATCGTCACGTCCGGCTCGGCGTCGAGCGAACGGATCTCCGTCATGTCGCGCTGCGTGTAGAAGAAGAACACGCCGACCATGACGAGCGGGATGACCGTGTACATCATCTCGAGCGGCACGTGGTAGCGCGTCTGGATCGGCAGCGTGTGGTCGTTCTTCCGCTTCCGGTAGGCGATCGCGCACCAGAGCATGAGGCCCCACGTGATGAGACCGACCAGGAGGAGCGTGATCCACGAGCCGACCCACAGCGACGTGATGCGGTCGGTGTGGTTCGTCACGGGGCCGTCCGAGTACCCGGGCAGGAAGCCGCGCTGGGTCTCCTCGGAGCAGCCGGAGACGAGCAGGACGACCGTGGCGGCGAGCGCGGGAGCGCTCAGCCGCCGGAGGATGCCGCGCTGCTGACGACTGGGTGAAGTGTGCGAGTGCAAGGGAGGCCTTTCACGTCACGTCCCAGGTCCGCGCCGCCCGGCGGACGGCACAGCACTGGGACCTTGGTCCTCGACAGTCCGAGCCTAGCGCCTCGGACGGGACCTTCCTCCCAGGAAGATGCCCGAGGTCATGGCGGTTGCCCGGTATTTGTCACCAAGGGCGCTCCAGGGCCGGGTTAGCGTTGCGATGTGACCCAGCCGACCATCCCTGACGCTCCTTCCGGTGGCCGCCCTGCGGGGCGGTGCTACCTCGACGCCGGGGGCGCTGCGCCGCTCCACCCGCTCGCAGTCGAGGCGCTCCGCCAGGCGTCCGCGGAGGGTTGGTCGAGCCCCGAGCGGCTGCACTCCGAGGCGCGCACGGCGGCGACGCTCCTCGGCGCGGCCCGCGAGACGTTCGCGTCGCTCGTCGGCGCCCGCACGGAAGAGGTGCACCTGACGCCGTCGCACGTCGCGTCGCTGCACGCAGCGGTCGCTGCGGTCGCGCCCGCCCGTCGTCGGGTCGGGCGCGGCGTCGTCGCGTCGGCGGTCGAGCGTGCCGCGGTCCTCGCGGCCGCGAGCCACGTCGCGGGTGACGACGGCGTGACGCTCGTCCCCGTCGACCGGCTCGGGCGTGTCGACGCCGCCGCGATGGCCGACGCCGTCGCGCAGCCGGGCGTCGGCCTCGCGTGCCTGCAGCACGCGAACGGCGAGGTCGGCACGCTGCAGCCGCTCGCCGAGGTGCACGAAGCGGCACGTGCCGCACGCGTGCCGCTCCTGGTCGACGCCGGCGCGACGCTCGGGCACGCGGACGTGCCGTCGTCGTGGGACGTGCTCGCCGCTGACCCGGCCGACTGGGGAGCTCCCCGCGGCATCGGCTTGCTCGTCGTGCGGCGCGGTGTGCGCGTCGCGCAGGTCGGGCCGGAGGACGCCGACCCGTGGGCTCCGGGGGGCGTCAACGTCGCGAGCGCGTTCGCGGCCGCCGTGGCGCTCAAGGCGGTCGTGGCCGCACGGGAGGAGACGGCGGCCCGGCTCTCGGCTCTCGTCGACCGCCTGCGGACCGCGGTGCCGCGGCTCGTGCCCGACGTCGAGGTCGTCGGTGACCCCGATGCGCGGCTCCCCCACGTCCTGACGTTCTCGTGCCTCTACGTCGATGGCGAGGCGCTCCTCACCGAGCTCGACCGGCACGGCTTCGCGGTCGGTTCCGGGAGCGCGTGCACGTCCCTCACGCTCGAGCCGAGCCACGTCCTGCGCGCGATGGGCGTGCTGACGCACGGGAACGTGCGCCTCACGCTGCACCCAGGCGTCACGGGGGACGACGTCGACCGCTTCCTCGCCGTCCTGCCCGGGTGCGTGGCCCGCGTGCGCGAGCAGCTGGGGGTGCAGGGCCTGTGACCGCGGCGCCCGACGTCGACGCCCGTGGCCTGCGCTGCCCGTTGCCCGTGATCCGGCTCGCCGCGGCGGCCAAGGAGCTGCCGGCGGGGACGACGGTCGCGGTCCTCACGACCGACCCCGCGGCCTCGACCGACGTCCCCGCGTGGGCACGCATGCGCGGCCACGTCACCGTCGCGGACGAGGACCACGGGGACCACCGCCGCATCGTCGTCGAGCTGCGCTGAGCGGACCCCCTGCAGCAGCGCAGGCCACGAGCCCGCCAGGGGATCTGCGCGACGGTCCGAGCGGCCCGGAGGAGCCCCGCAGACGCGACGAGGCCGGACCCCTCAGGGTCCGGCCTCGACGTCGTGCGGGTTCAGCGGCTCAGCTGAAGGAGTCCCCGCAGGCGCAGGAGCTGCCCGCGTTGGGGTTGTCGATCGTGAAGCCCTGCTTCTCGATCGTGTCGGCGAAGTCGATCGTGGCGCCCTCGAGGTACGGGACGCTCATCTTGTCGACGACGACCTCGACACCGTCGAAGTCGCGGGTCGCGTCGCCGTCGAGCAGACGCTCGTCGAAGTAGAGCTGGTAGATCAGCCCCGAGCAGCCGCCAGGCTGCACGGCGACCCGAAGACGCAGGTCGTCGCGGCCCTCCTGCTCGAGAAGGCTGCGCACCTTCGAGGCGGCGACGTCGGTCAGCACGACGCCGTGCGTGGTGGTCTCAGTGGTCTCGCTCATCAGGTCTCCGGCATTCACTGGTGCAAGGGCGGGCACATGGTCAACACGGCTGCCCTTCCGGTTGTTCCCACCAGACTACGCGCGACCTGCGCGTGCCGGGTGGATCGGTGAGCAACGCCACCGGTATGCGGACAGGTCGGGTCAGAGCACCCACGTCCGGGCGACGCGACCGACGCGCTCGGCGACCTCGTCACCGTGCGTCCACCAGGCGACGTCCTCGCGCCCGGTCTCGTGGACGCCCGCGACGCCGATCGCGGACCACTCGCGCCGCCCTGCCTCGCTGCCACCGACGAGCGCGGCGACGGGGACGGCATGGTCGAGCGCAACCTGCGCGACGGTCGGCAGGACCCCGTCGTGCACCTCGGCCGCGTCGATCGCGGGCGCGACGACGACGACGAGGTCGCTCGCCGCGACCTTCTCGCGCAGGTGCGCGAGGTCGGCGACGACGTCGATCGCGCGCTGCACGCGCGCGCCGAGCGCAGCCAGCATGAATGCGACACCGCCCCCGGCGGCTGCCCCTGCCGTCGAGGCGAGGGAGCGCGCGAGGTGGTCGGGCGACGTCGTGGCGACGTCGACGGAGGCCCCGAGCAGCTCGCGACCGACGAGCGAACCGGAGCGGGCGCGCCCGACGGCGAGCGCGAGGTCGCCGAGGCTGCGCTCGAGCCGCTGGGTGGTCGCGGCGGAGACTCCGTGGCGGGACAGGCCGGCGGCGAGGCCGCCGAGGCCGAGGAGCGTCCGGTCGCCGCGCTGCGCGACGACGACGTCGCGACCGGCGAGGGCGCGGCGCACGGCGAGGAGGTCGGGCAGGTCGGACGCGTCGACCCCCGCGAGGGCTCCCGCTCCCCCGGTGAGGCGGGCGGAACCTCCAGGCACGCCGAGACGCTCGGCGAGGGTCGCGAGCATGCCGGCGCCGCCGTCGGCCCACGCGGTGTCGCCACCGAGGGCGTCGCCTGCGCCGAGGACGATCGTGCGGGCGCTCGTCTCGAGCGCGGCAACGAGCAGCTCGCCGACGGGCGCGGACGAACCGTGCTCGGCGACGGCGTCGGCGGACGCGTCCGACGCGCGGCTGCGAGCCGCGACCGTCTCCCCCGCCGCGACCGCGGCCGTCTCGAGGAACAGCGCGGCGTCGTCGGCGGTCGGCTCGGCGAGGTGGCTGCGCGCCGTCTCGGCGAACCCTGCGGAGCCGTCGCTCAGCAGGACCGGCTGCACGTCGGCGCTCGGCACCGCGTGGGACCAGGCCCGGGCGACCTGCTGCGCGACGGCGTTGGCGGCCTGGGCGCCCGTGGTCCCGGCCGACGCGGGCCAGGCGGTCGAGGGGATCACGAGAACCTGCATGCCCACATGGTGCCACCGCAGGACAGGGGGCCTGCTCGGACCCGACCGGTTGTGGGACAATTCGGAGCGTGAGCACGCCGACGATCCCCAGCGCCCCCGCGTTCAACGAGCCCGCCCCGAGCGGTGCCCTGCTCCTGCTCGGACAGGGTGTCGACCTCGACTCCGAGCGAGGCGTCGAGTGCACGGGCGCGCTCCCTGCCGCGAGCGACCCGAACCTCGTCGAGCGGGCGCGCGCCGCCCGCGCCGCCCTCGGCGACCGTGTCTTCGTCCTGGGGCACCACTACCAGCGTGACGAGGTCATCGACTTCGCCGACGTCACCGGTGACTCGTTCAAGCTCGCGCGCGAGGCTGCGGCGCGTCCCGACGCCGAGTACGTGGTGTTCTGCGGCGTGCACTTCATGGCCGAGAGCGCGGACATCCTCACGTCGGACGCGCAGCAGGTCGTCCTGCCCGACCTCGCCGCCGGTTGCTCGATGGCGGACATGGCGACGATCGACCAGGTCGAGGACGCGTGGGACGTCCTCGAGGAGATCGGCATCGCGGACCGCACGGTCCCCGTGACCTACATGAACTCGACCGCAGCCATCAAGGCGTTCACCGGTCGCCGCGCGGGCACGGTCTGCACGTCGTCGAACGCTCACGTCGCGCTCCGCTGGGCCTTCGACAAGGTCGGCGGCGTCGAGGGCGACGGCAAGGTCCTCTTCATGCCGGACCAGCACCTGGGCCGCAACACCGCGCTGCGCGACCTCGGCATGAAGCCCGAGGACTGCGTCGTCTACGACCCGCGCAAGCCGGGCGGCGGCCTCACCCCCGAGCAGCTCGTGGCGGCGCGCATGATCCTGTGGCGCGGGCACTGCTCGGTGCACGGGCGCTTCTCCCCGCAGAATGTGCACGACATCCGTGCCGCGGTCCCCGGGGTCAACGTCCTCGTGCACCCGGAGTGCAAGAACGAGGTCGTCGAGCTCGCGGACATGGTCGGCTCGACGGAGTACATCATCAAGGCGCTCGACGCCGCCGAGCCGGGCTCGTCGTGGGCGATCGGCACCGAGCTCAACCTCGTGCGCCGTCTCGCGGCCGCGCACCCGGACAAGAACGTGCACTACCTCGACTCGACGGTGTGCTTCTGCTCGACGATGAACCGCATCGACCTGCCGCACCTCGTGTGGGCGCTCGAGTCGCTCGTCGCGGGCAAGGTCGTCAACCAGATCGTGGTCGACAGCGACGACGCGTACTGGGCGCGCGTGGCACTCGACCAGATGCTCGCGCTCCCCGGCCACTGAGCCCGGCGCTCCTTCGCGGCGCTGTCGATACCCGGTACCGCCGGTTCGGGTTATCCTGCGTCGCATGACCCGGACGATCCAGCTCGCGTACGCCACCCGCTTCCCCCGGAAGCCCGTCCCCGGGATGGCGCCGCTCGACGAGTCGGTGACGCGCATGCGCGTGCACCCCGGTGACCTCGACCTGTACCGGCACGTCAACAACGGCGTGTACCTGCAGATGATGGACGTCGCGAGGATCAACCTCATCGCCGACATGGGCATCCAGCGCGCCCTGATGGAGCGCGGCTGGTACCCGGTCGTCGCCGCGTCGACCATGACCTACAAGCGTTCGCTCACGCTCGGTCAGCGCTTCGAGGTCCGCAGCCGCGTCCTCGGGTGGGACGCGCGGTGCGCGTACCTCGAGCAGCGTTTCGTGCGCGACGGCGAGCAGATCGCGCGCGGGATCGTCGCCGGACGCTTCCTCAGCACATCTGGCGACCGACTCCACCCCGAGCAGATCCTCGAGCTCACCGGTCACCCGGTCGAGAGCCCGGAGCTCCCCGTCGACGTCGCCGCGTGGGCCCAGGCGTTCGACGTCGCCTTCCGCCCGCGCTGAGGCGCCCCGCCCGGAGGGCGGCGAGCGGCGCAGGACGACACCTCGCTTCGACTACCCTGGGACCGTGTTCTCGAAGAAGACCCGTCAGGAGCCGCAGGCAGCCGAGCCTGCCCCCGAGCTCGACCACTCGGCCCCGGTGAACGGCAAGAAGACCGGCCCGACGCCCAAGCGTCGCGACCGTGAGGCCGCGAACCGCGTCCCTCTCGTACCCGGAGACCGCAAGGCCGCGGCCCGCGCCGAGCGCGCGGCGATGCGCGCCCAGCGCGACCTCGAGTACAAGGCGCTGCAGACCGGCGACGAGCGCAACCTCCCGCCGCGCGACAAGGGTCCCGAGCGTCGCTTCGTGCGCGACTTCGTCGACGCGCGCTGGAACCTCGGCGAGCTGTTCCTGTTCGTCGCGCTCGCGATGATGGTGATCATCATGGTCGTCGGCAACACCGCGAACCCGCAGCTGATCGCGTTCACGACGCTCGCGCTGTACGCGGTCGTCCTCGTGACGATCCTCGACGGCTTCCTCATGTGGCGCCGCCTGAAGAAGGCGCTCAAGGCGAAGTTCGGCGAGAACATCACGCTCAAGCCGCTGCGCTGGTACGCCGTCGCGCGAGCCTTCCAGATCCGTCGCGCGCGTCTCCCGAAGCCGATGGTCCGGCACGGCGAGTACCCGTCCTGACGGACGGCAGCCACGCATCCGACAGGCATCGTCCCGCGGGGACGGTGCCTGTCGTCGTCTCACGCCGTGCCTGACGTCGTCCGGGCGGCTCGCCCTCCTCGGGCGGGCGCGCGGCGCGCCAGTCGCCGCGTGTACCTCAGCCTCGGGACGCGACGGTCAGGTCCACGAGGGCGGCCGGTACACGCGCGCCGTCCCCACGTTCGAGGCGCGCGGCCCCGATCCCCTCAGCAGCTCGCTCGCGCCACACCTGCCCGAGCCACGTCTCGGCGTCGAACCGTGAGGTGAACGCAGGGCTGAGCGGATGCTCGACGACGACGCCGCGCGCGTCGAGCCAGGTCCACGTCCAGGCGACGACGGTCACCGTGCGCTCAGGACCTTGTTGACGCGCGACGCCCAGAACGGGCCGTGGTAGATGAGCGCCGTGTAGGCCTGCAGCAGGTCCGCGCCCGCCGCGAGGTAGCGCTGCGCGTCCTGCGGGCACGAGATGCCGCCGACGCCGATGATGGTCGGTCCGCCGCCGAGCCGCGACCGCAGGCGGGCGACGACCTCGACGCCGCGCTCGAGCTCCGGCGGGCCGGAGAGGCCGCCAGGACCGAGGTCGTGCGCGATCGTCGTGTTGACGGCGACGACCCCGTCCAGGCCGAGCTCGGCCACGAGGTCGGCCACCGCGTCGACGTCCTCGTCCGCGAGGTCGGGAGCGATCTTCACGAGCAGCGGCACGTGCCGCTCAGGCACGGACTCGTCCGCGGCCTCGCGGACGGCGACGAGGATCGGGCGCAGAGAGTCGACGGACTGCAGGTCGCGCAGGCCGGGCGTGTTGGGCGAGGAGACGTTGACGACGAGGTAGTCCGCGTAGCGCGCGAGCTGCGACGCGCTGAGCGCGTAGTCCGCGGCCGCGTCCTCGGCAGGGGTCACCTTCGTCTTGCCGATGTTCACGCCGACGACGGCGCGACGCCCCCACGAGCGGGAGCGCAGCTTGCGCAGCTCCTCGGCCGCGACGGTCGCGCCGGCGTTGTTGAAGCCCATGCGGTTGCGCAGGGCGCGCTGGTCGAGGTGGCGCCACAGACGCGGCTGCTCGTTGCCAGGCTGCGGGTACGCGGTGATCGTGCCGACCTCGACGAACGCGAACCCGAGCATCGTCAGGCCCGCGACCGCACGCGCGTCCTTGTCGAAGCCACCGGCGAGACCGAGCGGCCCGGGCAGCGTGCGCCCGAAGGCACGCACCTGCCCCGGCGCGCGCAGCGCCGCGCCGACGACGTCGCGCAGTACCGGCGTCCGGCCCGCCGCCCGGATCCAGCCGTACGCGAGATGGTGCGCCGTCTCGGGGTCCAGCCGGGTGAAGAACTTCTCGAACAGCAGGTGGTACACGACTCTCCTCGTGTTCTCAGGCGTGGGACTGGCGGGCGGGCCTCGTCCGGGCGAGCCACCACAGCCCGACGAACGGCAGCACGAACGGGACGTACCCGTACCCCTGCCCCAGGTGCGACCATACGGACGGCTCGGGGAAGAGGTCGGGACGTGCGAAGGACACGAGCCCGACGCCGAGCACGCCGACGAGCTCGATCGTGACGGACACCCAGGCGACGCGACGCGAGACGGCGCTCGACCGGGCGAGGGCGACGGTCGCGACGATGTAGAGCGCCGCAGCCACGCCGGACAGCGCGAACGATAGCGGGGCGTCGTCGAACCGGGCGATGACCTGGTAGGTCGCCCGTGCCGTCGCGGACACCGCGAAGATCGCGTAGACCATCACCATGACGCGGCCGAAGCCGCTCCTGGTCGAGGGTGCGTCCTGCGCCACAGGACGTGCGTCGTCGATGGTCATGTCAGGCTCCCCAGATCTGCAGCAGTCGGTACTCGAGGAACATCACGGTCACGGCGGCGATCGCCAGCACGACCGAGCTCCAGCGGGTGCGCTCCGCGAACGCCCACAGTGCGGCGAAGGGCAGGATGAACAGGACCGTCACGAGGTAGCCCCACAGGGACACAGGGTCCGCGACCTGCGCGCCGCGCGCCACGAGGACTCCCGCGACGACGATCTGCACGACGAGGACGGCCTCGACGACGGCGGCTCCCCACAGCTGCTTGAGGATGACGGCACGGTCCTTGACGACGAACCACACGGCCCAGAGCAGGAGGAGCGCTGCGAGCGCGACGACGAGGAGCGCGAGCGGGAGGAGCACAGGCCGAGACTACCGGTCCTGCGGGCGCGTCCGGCGCGGGCGACCGGGTCCCGGTCGCCCGCGCCGGACGCGGGATAGCATCGTCGTGTGGCTGAACTGACTCTCACCGGCAAGGATCCCCTCTCCCTCCAGGCTGACGCGCTCGTCGTCGCCGTCGCGAGCACCGACGACGGACCTCAGGTCCTCGACGTCGAGCTCCCCGCGGCGCTCCTGGCGAGCCTGACGTCGTCCGCGAAGGTGCTGGGCCTGTCCGGCGCTGCGGACGAGGTCGTGCGCGTCCCGTCGCTCGGCGCGGTCGGCGCGCCGGTGCTCGTCCTCACGGGTGTCGGCAAGGCGAGCACCGACGATGCCGAGGCGCTGCGTCGCGCGGCCGGCGCGGCCCTGCGCTCGCTCGCGGGCGCGCAGCACGTCGTCGTCGCCCTCCCCGCGGCGACCCCGGAGCAGGCGGCGGCCGTCGCCGAGGGTGCCCTGCTCGGCGCCTACACCTTCACGACGTACCAGACGTCCGGCGAGAAGACGTCGACCGCGAAGATCGACCTCGCCTCGACCTCCGCGCGCTCGAAGTCGACGAAGGAGGCCGTCGAGCGCGCCGTCGTCGTCGCCGACGCGGTCAACGCGACGCGCGACCTCGTCAACGCCGCGCCGAACGACCTGTTCCCCGCAGCGTTCGCGGACGCGGCCAAGGCTGCGGCGAAGGGCACCGGCGCGAAGGTCACCGTCCTCGACGAGAAGGCCCTCGAGGCCGGCGGCTACGGCGGCCTGATCAACGTCGGCAAGGGCTCCGCCCGTGGCCCGCGCCTCGTCAAGGTGGCCTACTCCCCCGCCCGCCCGGCCGCGCGCGTCGCGATCGTCGGCAAGGGCATCACGTTCGACTCGGGCGGCATTTCGATCAAGCCCGCCGCGGGCATGGAGGAGATGAAGTCCGACATGGCCGGCGCCGCCGCCGTCCTGCACACGGTCCTCGCCGCCGCGCGCCTCGGCGGCCCCGTCGCCGTGACCGGCTGGCTCTGCCTCGCCGAGAACATGCCGTCCGGCACCGCCCAGCGCCCGTCGGACGTCATCACCATCCGCGGCGGCAAGACGGTCGAGGTCCTCAACACCGACGCCGAGGGTCGTCTCGTGCTCGCGGACGGCCTCGTCGCCGCGACCGAGGAGAAGCCCGACGTCGTCCTCGACATCGCGACCCTCACGGGCGCGCAGATCGTCGCCCTCGGCAACCGCGTGTCCGCGGTCATGGGGTCCGACGACGTGCGCGAGGAGGTGCTCGCGGGCGCCCGCGCCGCGGGCGAGTCGTTCTGGCCGATGCCGCTGCCCGAGGACCTGCGCCCCGGTCTCGACTCGAAGGTCGCCGACCTCGCCAACATCGGCGGTCGCCCGGGCGGCATGCTGAGCGCCGGCCTGTTCCTCAAGGAGTTCGTCGGGGACACGCCGTGGGCGCACCTCGACATCGCGGGTCCCG
Source organism: Flavimobilis soli (assembly GCF_002564025.1). NCBI lineage: Bacteria > Bacillati > Actinomycetota > Actinomycetes > Micrococcales > Jonesiaceae > Flavimobilis > Flavimobilis soli. The sequence continues at coordinate 130,415 of NZ_PDJH01000001.1, read as the reverse complement.
CGTTCAACGCGTCGTCGGCGCACGGCTACACGCCGGTCGGCGGCACGGGCCACGGCGTCCGTACGCTCCTCGCGGTCGTCGAGGGACGCGCCTGAGCACTGGTCCAGACGAGAGCTGCGCGACGGCGCGGCGCCGACCCGGTCGGCGTCGCGCCGTCGGCGTCTGCAGCGGGAGTCAGTCCTCGGTCGTGAGCCTGCGGCCGCGGGCGCGCGAGTTCCAGTCGCGGTACCGCTGCGGGTACCCGGTGAACTGCACGTTGTAGACCGGCACGCCGAGGCTCTCGGCGACCTTCCACGCGGACCGCTCGTCCGGCGCAGCGCGGCGGGTCCACTCGCCCGTCGTCGCGACGAGGAGGATCGAGGGCGGGGTGTCGGTGACTGCCGGCTCGACGTAGGCCTCGACACCGACCTTCTCACGCGCGAACGCGCTCAGGTGGGCGACGGTAGCGCGGCGGCTCCCGCCTCCGTCGGTCCCGCGTCCGGGCTCGTCGGGGCGCGGACGACGCCACAAACGGGAGAACAGGCCCATGCGCGTCATCCTAGGTGGGCGATGTTCGGAGAGTCACATCCCGACGTGCGGCCTGGTGTTGGGACCTTTGTCATGCAGGTGCCAAGATGGGGTGGATACGTCCTGGACCCCTCCGCGCACCTAAGGAGCTGCACGTGGCCGACACCAACGGCACTGAATTCGACATCGTGGTCCTCGGAGGTGGCAGCGGCGGTTACGCCACCGCGCTCCGCGCCGCTCAGCTGGGCCTATCGGTCGCGCTGATCGAGTCGGGCAAGGTGGGCGGCACCTGCCTCCACAACGGCTGCATCCCCACGAAGGCGCTCCTGCACGCGGCCGAGGTCGCGGACACGGCTCGCGAGGGCGCGCAGTTCGGCGTCCACACGCAGCTCAACGGCATCGACATGGCGGGCGTGAACGCATACAAGGAAGGCGTCATCTCGCGCCTCTACAAGGGCCTCCAGGGCCTGGTGAAGTCGCGCAAGGTCACCCTCATCGAGGGCCACGGACGCCTCGTCGCGCAGGACACGATCGAGGTCGACGGCCAGCAGGTCAAGGGCAAGAACATCGTGCTCGCGACCGGCTCGTACGCCCGCTCGCTGCCGGGCCTCGAGATCGGTGGCCGCGTCGTCACGTCCGACCAGGCGCTGCACCTCGACTACGTCCCCAAGTCCGTCGTCGTCCTCGGTGGCGGCGTCATCGGCGTCGAGTTCGCGTCGGTGTGGAAGTCCTTCGGCGCCGACGTCACCGTCGTCGAGGGTCTCCCCCACCTCGTGCCCGCCGAGGACGAGGCCCTCTCGAAGGCGCTCGAGCGCGCGTTCCGCAAGCGCGGCATCGCGTTCTCGGTCGGCGACCGCTTCGCGGGCGTCACGCAGGACGACAACGGCGTCCACGTCACCCTCGAGTCCGGCAAGTCGTTCGACGCCGAGCTGCTGCTCGTCGCCGTCGGACGCGGCCCGCGCACCGCTGACCTCGGTTACGAGCAGCAGGGCATCACCCTCGACCGCGGTTTCGTGATCGTCGACGAGAAGCTCCACACGGGCGTCGGCAACATTTACGCCGCGGGCGACATCGTCCCCGGCCTCCAGCTCGCGCACCGCGGCTTCGCGCAGGGCATCTTCGTCGCCGAGCAGATCGCCGGCCTCAACCCGGCCCCGATCGTCGAGTCCGGCATCCCGCGCGTCACGTACTGCGAGCCTGAGGTCGCGTCCGTCGGTGTCACCGAGGCGAAGGCGAAGGAGCTCTACGGCGCAGACTCGGTCGAGACGCTCGAGTACAACCTGGGCGGCAACGGCAAGAGCCAGATCCTCGCGACGACCGGCTTCGTCAAGCTCGTCCGCCAGAAGGACGGCCCCGTCGTCGGCGTCCACATGATCGGCTCGCGCGTGGGTGAGCTCATCGGCGAGGGCCAGCTCATCGTCAACTGGGAGGCCTACCCGGAGGACGTGGCGGCGCTCGTGCACGCGCACCCGACGCAGAACGAGGCGCTCGGCGAGGCCCACCTGGCCCTCGCCGGCAAGCCCCTGCACGCGCACAACTGACCCCAGCCGGAAACAAGGAGAACGCAGAGATGTCTGAATCCGTGAAGATGCCCGCGCTGGGCGAGTCTGTCACCGAGGGAACCGTCACCCGCTGGCTCAAGGCCGTCGGCGAGCGCGTCGAGGTCGACGAGCCGCTGCTCGAGGTCTCAACCGACAAGGTCGACACCGAGATCCCGTCGCCCGTGGCCGGTGTCCTCGAGAAGATCCTGGTCGAGGAGGACGAGACGGTCGAGGTCGGCACCGACCTCGCGGTCGTCGGTGACGGCTCTGGCTCGGGCTCCGAGCCGGCCGCCCCGGCTGCTGAGGCCGCTCCGGCCGCTGAGCCGGCTCCGGCCGAGGCTCCCGCCGCCGAGGCCGCTCCGGCCCCCGCGCCCGAGGCCCCCGCCGCTGAGGCCGCGCCGGCCGCCGACGCCCCTGCGGGCGAGGGCGAGCAGGTCGTCATGCCTGCGCTCGGCGAGTCCGTCACCGAGGGCACCGTGACCCGCTGGCTGAAGTCGGTCGGCGACACGGTCGAGGTCGACGAGCCGCTGCTCGAGGTCTCGACCGACAAGGTCGACACCGAGATCCCGTCGCCCGTCGCGGGCACGCTCCAGCAGATCCTCGTCCAGGAGGACGAGACGGTCGAGGTCGGCACCGCGCTCGCCGTCGTCGGCTCGGGCTCCGCTCCGGCCGCCGCACCGGCTGCCCCCGCCGAGGCCCCGGCGCCCGCACCTGCACCTGCACCTGCACCTGCCGCCGAGGCTCCCGCGGCCCCGGCACCCGCGCCCGCCCCGGCCGCTGCGCCGGCTCCGGCCGCTGCTCCTGCTGCGCCCGCCCCCAAGGCCGAGGCCCCGTCGGTCGCCGCCCAGGCGAGCGGCTCGTCGTACCTGACCCCGCTCGTCCGCAAGCTCGCGGCCGAGAAGGGCGTCGACGTGTCGACCCTCGTGGGCACCGGCGTCGGCGGTCGCATCCGCAAGGAGGACGTGCTCGAGGCTGCCGAGAAGGCTGCGGCGGCTGCTGCCGCCTCCGCGCCTGCCGCGGCTCCGGCGTCGTCCGCCCCGGCGAAGAAGTCCGCGCCGCTCGAGGTCTCGCCGCTGCGCGGCACGACCGAGAAGGCGAGCCGTCTGCGCAAGATCATTGCCGAGCGCATGGTCGAGGCCCTGCACACGCAGGCTCAGCTCACCACGGTCGTCGAGGTCGACGTCACCAAGGTCGCGCGTCTGCGTGCGAAGGCCAAGGCCTCGTTCCAGGCTCGCGAGGGCGCCAACCTCACGTTCCTGCCGTTCTTCACGCTCGCCGCTGTCGAGGCGCTCAAGGCGTTCCCGAAGATCAACGGCGTGCTCGAGGGCGACACGATCACCTATCACGGCCAGGAGAACGTCGGCATCGCGGTCGACACGCCGCGCGGCCTCCTCGTGCCGGTGATCCACAACGCCGGCGACCTCAACCTCGGTGGCATCGCGCGCAAGATCGCCGACCTGGCGAGCCGCACGCGTGACAACAAGGTCACTCCTGACGAGCTCGGTGGCGCGACCTTCACGATCACGAACACCGGTTCCGGTGGCGCGCTCATCGACACGCCGATCGTTCCCGGCGGCACGTCGGCGATCCTCGGCACCGGCACGATCGTCAAGCGTCCGGCCGTCATCCAGGACGAGGACGGCCAGGACGTCATCGCGATCCGGTCGATCTGCCACCTGTCGCTGTCGTACGACCACCGTCTGGTCGACGGTGCGGACGCGTCGCGCTACCTCATGGCGATCAAGCGCCGCATCGAGGAGGGCGCGTTCGAGTCCGAGGTCGGTCTCTGACGCTCACCTGAGCGGCACGCGTCGCTAGCACGGACAGGGTCCGTCGCCTCCGGGCGACGGGCCCTGTGCCGTCTGCGGACCACCTTGCAGAACCGGGCCCCTCGCCGCGTCCCGTCGTCGCGCGGTCCGGGCCCGGGCGCGCACCGACTGGCTGTCCGGCTTGCCTGCGTCGCGAGCGTGAGCGCCGTCTCGCGCCCGCACGGTGGTGCGACTAGCGTCGGGAGCGTGCCCAGCTCAAAGACCGTCCTCGTCTCGGGAGCCAGCGGGCTGATCGGGTCCGCGCTCGTCGAGCACCTGCGCTCGCGTGGGGACACCGTGCTCCGGCTCGTCCGTGGCTCCAGCGCGCCCGCTCCAGGGTCCTTGCCCTGGGACCCGCAGACCGGCGAGATGCCGACGTCCGGGCTCGAGGATGTCGACGTCGTCGTCAACCTCTCCGGCGCGCCGATCGGCACACGCCGGTGGACGAGCGGCTACCGCACGACGATCGTCGAGTCGCGCACCCGCACGACCCACGTGCTCTCCGCCTGGATCGCCTCGCAGGCCGAGCCGCCCGCCCTCGTCCAGGCGTCGGCGATCGGCCGGTATCCCGACAGCGGGGCCGACCCGATCGACGAGTCGGCACCCGTCGACGAGTCTTTCCTCGGGCACGTCGTCCAGACCTGGGAGTCGGCCGCGACTCCTGCGCGTCGTGCCGGCGCCCGCGTCGCGTTCGCACGCACGGGGATCGTGCTGACCCCCGACGGCGGGGCCGTCCCGCCGCTCCTGCGCCTGCTGCGGCTCGGTCTCGGCGGCCCGATGAGCTCAGGGAAGCAGCTGTGGGCCTGGATCACGATGGTCGACGAGATCCGCGCGCTGACCCACCTGATCGACTCTGACCTCGAGGGTCCCGCCAACCTGGTCGCGCCCTCCCCCGCGACGAACGCCGAGCTGACGCGGGCGCTCGCCCGCGCTCTCGGCCGCCCTGCGGCGGTCCGGGCTCCCGCGTGGGGGCTGCGGCTCGCTCTCGGCGGCTTCGCCTCCGAGCTGTTGGCGTCGCGCAACGTCCTCCCCGCAGCGCTGCTCGCCTCCGGGTTCGAGTTCGAGCACCCGGACCTGGACAGCGTGATCCGGTGGCTCATCCCGCCGCGCTGACAGTGTCGGCGAGCCAGGCACCGTCCTCCCAGACGAGCGTCAGCCGTACGACCCGCTGCTGCGCTGTCCCCCACGCGTCGACGATCCGGTAGTCGACGTCGACCGCTGCCGCGCTCGTCGTCGACTGCACGACCGTCGTCCCGACGACCTCGGTCGTGACGTCCGGCATGGTGCTCTGCCCGTCGAGCAGCTTGTCGACGAGCGCGAGGTCAGCCGCGAGGGAGGGGCCGTCCGTGTGGACGCTGCGGAGCGCGGTGACGAGCTCGGCCCGCCGAGCGGCCAGCTCGTCCGGCGCGACGGTGCGCACCCCGGCGAGCAGCTCGGCCCTCCGGGTCGTCAGCGCGGCCGCCGCTGCCCCAGGGTCGGGACGAGCCGGCGCCTGATCGGCTTCCTCCGCCTTCTGCGGCCTGGCGGGTGCTGCACCAGATACCCCGGGGGCAGCCTGGGCAACGGCGACGCCGTCGGCGGGCACTGATCCGCGGAGCTGGATCACCCCGACGGCGGTCCCGACGACGAGCGCCGCGGCGGCGCCCGCGAGGACCCTGTGGCGTGAGCGTCGACGGTCCGGCTGCGCCGGCAGCATGACACGGAGGGACCCGACACCTGCCGCGGCAGGTGTCCGCGACGGAGCTGCCGGGTGAGCGCGTCGCGAGCGGGTCGCGCCGGGCGCGACCGCACGCCTGCGCCCCTGCGCCGGCGCAGGTTGCTGCTCGATGTGCTCGCGCCACGTCCGGGCAGACGCGTCGACGCGGTCAAGGGTCAGGGCCGCCTCGACAGGCGGGGTGACGAGCGGGGCGGTCGGCTCCGGCTCAGGCGGCGGGGCGACGATCCGCGCCCAGTCGGCGGCGAGCGCAGGGAGGTGGATCTCGAGGCACATCGCCGCGAGCGTGCCCGGTGCGGGTGGCTCGGTCTGCGGGTCGAGCCCTGTCGTGGCAAGGAGGTGGGCGAGGTCGCGTGCCGCGCCGTCGGGCTCGACGGATCGCGCGAGCAGCCCGTGCCCTGCGCGGGCGAGCGCCCGCACGGCCTCGCGCCGTCCGCTCGGGTCGAGGAGGTCGCCGGCGACGCTGAGCCCGTCGTCGGCGAGGATCCGCACGTCACCGTCGGCCCGGACCCGCAGGGCGGCGAGCACATCGCCCGTCCCCGCGGCGAGGTCGTGGGCGTGCAGCGCCGCGAGTGCGCGGCCCGCGGCGACGAGCGCCCCGACGACGTGCCCGAGAGCGAGGTCAGCGCGACGTGAGAGGTCGTCGAGCCGCACACCGGGCTCCTCCCACACGAGCAGGACGCCGCGCGGCCTCTCCGCGTCGCTCCCGGGGACCGGGGCGGCGCCGAGGAGCGGCACCACGTGCTCGTGCTCGACCGTCATCAGGCGGGTCACCCGGTCGCGCAAGGTCTCCCAGGGCACCTCAGGTGTCACGGCCACGTACGTCACGGCGAACCGGTCGCCGTCGGCCTCTGCCTCCCACCCGCTCGGGGTGGTCGCGACGATCGTCAGCCCGAGCGGCCCGAGCGCGCGCGCGACGTCGTCGAGCGGCGGGAGTGCACGTGCGTCGTCGTCGGCCGAGAGGTCAGGGCCGTCGGTCGGAGGCTGGGTCTGCTGGTCCACCCGTCCATGGAAGCCGAGCGGAAGGCCCCGTGGACGTTGTCCACAACCCGGGTTCTCGAATGCTGCTCGACGTCAGAGGTCGACGCGCACCCCCGTCCTCGCGCTCTCGCGCGCGGCGTCGAGGACGCGCGCCGTGCGCACCGCGTCCCACGGGTCGACGGGCACGGGCCCGTCCTCGGTGAGCCACCGCGCGACGGCGCGGTAGAAGTCCGCGTGCCCGCCGGGCGCCTGCGGCACCGGTTCGAGATCACGACCCGTGGAGATCCAGCCGAGGCTTCCCTCGGGGGCGTCGTCGTCGAGGCGTTCGAACGGTGACGCGTCCGCCTCGAAGGTCGTCACGAGGAACGCGCCCCGGTCACCGAGCACGCGCGTGCGCGGCCCGGGAGCTCCGGCGAGCGAGCCTGCCCACAGGTGCGAGACGACGCCGTCGGCGCGCCCGTCCGCGCCGGAAGGTTCGTGCCGGAGCGAGAGGAAGACGTCGTCCTCAGTCGGAGTCGTGAGCGTGCGCAGCTCCGCGTAGACGGACGTGACCCGTCCGAAGAGCTGGGTCGCGCTGTCGACCAGGTGCGGACCGAGGTCGAGCAGCAGCCCTCCTCCGTCGAGGTCGTTCTCCTTCCACCGCTGCTGCGGTACGGGCCGCCACCGCTCCCAGCGGCGCTCGAAGCGGTGCACGCGCCCCAGGCGCGGGAGCACGGAGGCGAGAGTGAGCTGCTCGGGATCCCAGCGCCGGTTCTGGAACACGGTCAGCGGCACGCCGGCGCCCTCGGCGGACTCGACGACCGTCTGCGCGGCGTCGGCGGTGCGCGCGATCGGCTTGTCGAGCACGACCGGCACGCCCGCGGCGACGACCGCAGCCGCGTGCTCCTCGTGGAGCCCGCTGGGGCTCGCGACGACGACGAGGTCGAGCTCGGCGGCGTCGAGCATCTGCTCGAGCGTGTCGTGGAGGCCCACCCCGGGCCAGTCCTCGGCCGCGGCGGCTCGCCGCGCAGGGTCCCGGACGACGACGTGGTGCACCGCCATCCCCGCCTCGCGCAGGAGGCGCGCGTGGATACCGCGACCTGCTCCGCCGTAACCGACCAGTCCGATGCGCAGGTCGTCGTGCGACCCGTGGGCGTCCGTCATGCGTCCAACCTAACCGGAGTTAGCCTGAGGCCCATGGAGCTGCTTCCCCTCGACCTGGGCCGCGCCTACCTCGACTACGAGGAGACGTGGGACCTGCAACGTCGCGTGCACGCCGAGGTGCTCGAGGGTGGACCCGACCGCGTGCTGCTGCTCGAGCACGCGGACGTCTACACGGCGGGGCGCCGCACGAACCGCGCGGACCGCCCGACCGACGGTACGCGCGTCGTGGACGTGGACCGCGGCGGCAAGATCACGTGGCACGGTCCCGGCCAGCTCGTCGCCTACCCGATCGTGCGTCTCGCGGACCCGGTCGACGTCGTGGCATTCGTCCGGGCGATCGAGTCCGCGGTGATCGAGCTGTGCGCCGACCTCGGCCTCGCGACCGAGCGCGTCGAGGGACGCTCCGGCGTGTGGGTGCCCGCCTCGGAGACGCGGCGCGCGGCGAAGGTCGCCGCGATCGGCTGCCGCGTCGCGAAGGGCGTCACGATGCACGGTGTCGCGGTCAACGCCTGCCCCGACCTCGCCGCGTTTGACCGGATCGTGCCGTGCGGCATCAGCGACGCCGACGTCACGTCACTGTCCGCCGAGCTCGGCCGCACGATCACGCCCGTCGACATCGCCGACGGGCTCGGCGACCTGCTGCGGGCCCACATCGGTCCGATGACGGCTGCGGCGCAGACGGAGCCGTCGACGATCGCGTCCTGACCGTCGCGGGTACGCGACCCAAGGGTGGCGCGCCATGACCGACGTCACATCCGGCTGGCGGGCCCCCGGTTCGACCTGCAGGACTTCCGACATAGGGTGAGGACAAACCGTCCACGAGGGAGCAGACACGTGACGATCGCACCAGAAGGCCGCCGCATGCTGCGGATCGAGGCACGCAACGCAGCGGTGCCGATCGAGAAGAAGCCCGAGTGGATCAAGACTCGCGCGACGATGGGCCCCGAGTACACCGAGCTCAAGAGCCTCGTGCGCTCCGGCGGGCTGCACACCGTGTGCGAGGAGGCGGGCTGCCCCAACATCTTCGAGTGCTGGGAGGACCGTGAGGCGACGTTCCTCATCGGTGGCGACCAGTGCACGCGCCGCTGCGACTTCTGCCAGATCGACACGGGCAAGCCGGCGGCGTTCGACGCCGACGAGCCCCGCCGCGTCGCGGAGTCCGTGCGTCAGATGGGCCTGAAGTACTCGACGATCACGGGCGTCGCCCGTGACGACCTGCCCGACGGCGGCGCCTGGCTCTACGCGGAGACCGTCCGCCAGATCCACGCGGTCACGCCAGGCACCGGCGTCGAGCTGCTCATCCCCGACTTCAACGCCGACCCCGACCAGCTCGCCGAGGTCTTCTCGTCGCGGCCCGAGGTGCTCGCCCACAACCTCGAGACGGTCCCTCGCGTGTTCAAGGCGATCCGCCCCGGCTTCCGGTACGACCGCTCGCTCTCCGTGATCACGGCGGCGCGCGACGCGGGCCTCGTCACCAAGTCGAACATCATTCTCGGAATGGGCGAGACGACGGAGGAGGCCGAGGACGCGCTCCGCGACCTGCACGAGGCCGGCTGCGACCTCGTGACGATCACGCAGTACCTGCGCCCCTCGCCGCGCCACCACCCGGTCGACCGGTGGGCGCGCCCCGAGGAGTTCGTGCACCTGTCCGAGTTCGCCGAGAACCTCGGCTTCCTCGGGGTCATGTCGGGGCCGCTCGTGCGCTCGTCCTACCGCGCCGGACGACTGTGGGGTCAGGCGATGACCCGCCGCGGTCAGGAGATCCCCGCGGCCCTCGCCCACCTCGCCGAGCCGACGACGTCACGCCAGGAGGCCGCGAGCCTTCTGGTCCGCTGACGGGCACTAGACTCATCCCCATGGCCCGCAAGAACGATGACGCCGCCGTGCCCGCAGGCGCTGTGACGGCGAAGACCAAGAAGACCCGGAAGCCTAAGAAGCGCCGCTGGTACCACCAGGTCTGGGACGCGTACAAGATGACGCGTCAGCAGGACCCGGCGGTCGTCTGGTGGATCCTCGGGACGTTCGTGGTGATCCTCGGGATCGCTGTCGGCATCGGTTTCATCTGGGGCCACCCGATCTACCTCACGGTCCTCGGTCTGCCCACCGCGATCCTGGGTGCGATGTTCGTGCTCGCCCGGCGCGCAGAGAAGGCTGCCTATGCCCGCATCGAGGGCGAGAAGGGCGCGACGCTCGCCGCCGTCGGCACGATCCGCCGCGGCTGGACGTTCGACGAGACTCCGGTCGCGATCGAGCCCCGCTCGCAGGACATGGTCTTTCGCGGCGTCGGGCGCGCTGGCGTCGTCCTCATGACCGAGGGTCCGCTGGGCCGCGTGCGCAAGCTCGCCGAGCTCGAGCGCAAGCGCACGCAGCGCGTCGTCCAGGGCGTGCCCGTCACGGTGATCCACGTGGGCCGCGAGCCCGGCCAGGTCCCGCTCCCCGAGCTGACGAAGAAGATCCAGAAGCTCAAGCCGGTCCTCAAGAAGCACGAGGTCGCCGTCGTCATGAAGCGTCTCACCGCGCTCGGCGGCGCGAAACTGCCGATCCCGAAGGGCGTCGACCCGATGCGGGCGCGTCCCGACCGCAAGGGCATGCGCGGCCGCTGATCCGGCATCTCCCGAGAACGCCACGAGGGCGCGACCTGATGGTCGCGCCCTCGTCGTCTGTCGGGCCTGTGCCACGCCGGTGCGGCGCCGCTGCTCGCGGTGGTCGCCGCGTCAGCGGCGGACGAGCACCGTCCGCGCGGCCTTGTCGTGCAGGCCACGGCCGTCACGGTCCCAGATCACCGCGGGGATCACGAGGCACAGCAGCGCGGCCCGCAGGGCCGCCGGGCCGAGGCCGACGAACGGCCGGTCGTCTCCGAGCCGTCGCACGACAAGCCCGAGGAGCCGGTGCCCGAGCGTCGAGCCGAGCGTGGCGACCAGGAGCAGGTTCTCGAGGGCGAACACGCCGAGCGTCGCCCACGAGCTGCCGTCGAAGAAGAGGTACGAGACTCCCATCGAGGCGAACCAGTCGACGAACAGGGCGGGGATGCGGCGCCCCAGGGTCGCGCGCGAGCCGGGGCCCGATGCCGGGAGACCGAGGCGCGAATCGTCGCCGTCGGGGCGCACGCCGCCGTCGAGCCAGGAGCTGATGTCTTTTCTGTCGACCACGGCACCAGCCTAGAGGCCGCCGCGCACGGTGCCGTTCATCGGCCTCCCAGGCTCATGACTCTCAGCCGTCACGCACGACCGGCGAACGTAACACGACCGAAACAATTGGTACATGGTCGGGAAATCGCCCTCCCCTAGCCTTGTCGTAGTCCGATTCGAGGACCCACCCGACCAAGGAGCAACGGATGTTCAAGACCGCCGAGGAGGCAATCGCCTTCACTCGCGACGAGGGCGTCGAGTTCGTCGACGTGCGATTCTGCGACCTGCCTGGAGTGATGCAGCACTTCAACATCCCCATCGCGCAGTTCGAGGAGTCCGCCTTCACGGACGGCATGATGTTCGACGGCTCGTCGATCCGTGGTTTCCAGGCGATCCACGAGTCCGACATGAAGCTGATCCCGGACGTCACGACCGCGTACATCGACCCGTTCCGCAAGCGCAAGACGCTCGTCGTGAACTTCTCGATCGTCGACCCGTTCACCGACGAGTCCTACTCGCGCGACCCGCGCAACATCGCGTTCAAGGCCGAGGCCTACCTGCGCAGCACGGGCATCGCCGACACCGCCTTCTTCGCCCCCGAGGCGGAGTTCTACATCTTCGACGACGTGCGCTTCGAGACGACCCAGCACTCGGCGTTCTACTCGCTCGACTCCAAGGAGGCCGCGTGGAACACCGGCCGCGAGGAGGAGGGTGGCAACCTCGGCTACAAGACCCGCTACAAGGGCGGCTACTTCCCAGTCTCCCCCAACGACCAGATGGCCGACCTGCGCGACGAGATGTGCGCCGTCCTCGGCGAGGTCGGCCTGGACGTCGAGCGCGCGCACCACGAGGTTGGCACCTCGGGCCAGCAGGAGATCAACTACCGCTTCAACACGCTGACCGCCGCTGCTGACGACCTGATGAAGTTCAAGTACGTCATCAAGAACGTCGCGTGGCAGGCCGGCAAGACCGTGACCTTCATGCCGAAGCCGCTCTTCGGCGACAACGGCTCGGGCATGCACTCGCACCAGTCCCTCTGGAAGGACGGCAAGCCGCTCTTCTACGACGAGGCAGGCTACGGCGGCCTCTCGGACATCGCGCGCTGGTACATCGGTGGTCTGCTCAAGCACGCTCCCGCGCTGCTCGCGTTCACCAACCCGTCCGTCAACTCGTACCGCCGCCTCGTGCCCGGCTACGAGGCCCCGGTCAACCTGGTCTACTCGGCCCGTAACCGCTCGGCGTGCATCCGCATCCCGATCACGGGCTCGAACCCGAAGGCCAAGCGCGTCGAGTTCCGCGTGCCGGACCCGTCGGCGAACCCGTACCTCGCCTTCGCGGCCCAGCTCCTCGCCGGCATCGACGGCATCAAGAACCGCATCGAGCCGCCGGAGCCCATCGACAAGGACCTCTACGAGCTGCCGCCGGAGGAGCACGCGCTCATCCAGCAGGTCCCGGGCTCGCTCAACGAGGCCCTCGACGCGCTCGAGAAGGACCACGACTTCCTGACCGTCGGCGGTGTGTTCACCCCCGACCTCATCGAGACGTGGATCGACTACAAGCGCTCCAAGGAGATCGAGCCGGTCCAGCTGCGCCCGACCCCCCACGAGTTCGACCTGTACTTCGACTGCTGACACCAGCACTCGACCGGAGGCCCGTGCGCTGTGCGCACGGGCCTCCGTGCGTCTGCGGCGGGTGCGTCGGCGGGCTGCTGGACCCATGAGATAAGTTGCACCATGCTCGACCACGGACCGCAGGAGGCACAGTGACCACGCAGGAGCTCCACCACGCCCAGCCCGCCGGGCCGGACCCTGCCACGAAGCCACCACGCTGGCTGCCGAAGGCCTTCGTCATGGCGGTCGTCACGGCTTTCGTGGGGATCTTCGTGTGGCGCTCGCTCGGGATGCTCACGAGCCTGATCACGAACCTCGTGATCGCCCTGTTCATCTCGCTCACGCTCGAGCCGATGATCGTCTGGCTCGTGCGTCGCGGCTGGAAGCGCGGGCTCGCCACCGGCGCCGTGATGGGCGGCGCGTTCGTCGCGATCGTCGGCATGATCGCGATGTTCGGGACGATGTTCGTCCAGCAGGTCATCGAGTTCGGCAAGAACATCCCGGCGCTCTACGAGGACATCCGTGCCTGGGTCGAGAAGACGTTCGACACCGAGCTGCCCGACCAGAAGAAGCTCGTCGGCCAGGCGCTCGACGGGTGGGGCGACGACGTCGCCCAGGGGGTTCTCGGCGTCGGGTCGTCGCTGCTCGGCGGCATCTTCGCGGTCATGACGATCGGCCTCGTCGTCTACTACCTGTGCGCGGCCGGGCCCCGCTTCCGCGCGTCGATCTGCCGCTGGCTCGCGCCGAAGAACCAGGCGACCGTCCTGTCGCTGTGGGACATCACGCAGGCCAAGGTCTCGGCGTTCATCAACTCGCGCCTCGTGCTCGCCTTCCTGTCGACGATCTTCACGCTCATCTTCCTGATGATCCTGAAGATCCCGTACTCGCTGCCGCTCGCCCTGTTCACGGGCATCGTGTCGCAGTTCGTCCCCACGATCGGTACGTATATCGGTGGCGCGCTGCCGGTCCTGCTGGCGCTCGCCGAGAGCCCCGTCAAGGCTCTTGCGGTGCTGATCTTCATCGTCGCGTACCAGCAGATCGAGAACTACATCTTCGCGCCCAAGATCTCCGAGAAGGCGCTCGAGATGAACCCCGCCGTCGCGTTCGTCGTCGTGCTCGGTTTCGGCGCGGTCTTCGGGGCGCTCGGTGCCTTCCTCGCGCTACCGGTCGCCGCGACGATCCAGGCGGTCATGTCGACCTACCTGCAGCGGCACGAGCTCATCGACGAGACCCTGCTCGACGAGTCCCAGGCCGTCGCGCCCGAGACCGAGCCCACCACCCCTGCGGCCGACGCCGCTCAGGAGTCGTAGAACACGCGCTCGACGACCTGGCGGCAGCGACGCGACGCCCGGAGGTAGTCCTCCTCGAGGGCGGACGCCTCCCCCGCCGGGTAGTCGAGGATCCGTGAGACGCCCGCGAGGTCGAGCCGGTCGCTCGGCAGCATGTCGCCGTGCGACCCGTCGACGCGTCCGGACCACAGCACGACGGCGTTACGGATGCCCGACGCGAGCACCCACGCCTCCCGGAGCACCTCGGCGTCCCCGCGCGTGAGGAGCTCGGCCTCGGCGAGGGCGTCGAGCGCCTCGAGCGTCGACGTCGTCCGGAGCGTCTCGATCTCGTGGGCGTGCTGCAGCTGGAGCAGCTGGACGGTCCACTCGACGTCGCTGATGCCGCCGCGGCCGAGCTTGACGTGCCGGGCCGGGTCGACGCCGCGCGGCATGCGCTCCGACTCGACGCGCGCCTTGATGCGCCGAACCTCGCGCACCTGTGCGGTCGTCAGCTCTGCCGGGTAGCGCACCGAGTCGATCAGAGCGGTCATGTCCGCGCACAGCGCGTCGTCGCCGGCGACGGTGCGCGCCCGCAGGAGCGCCTGCGCCTCCCAGACCTCCGACCAGCGCTCGTAGTACTCCGCGTACGAGTCGAGCGAACGCACGAGCGGGCCCTGTCGACCTTCCGGGCGCAGATCGGCATCGACCTGGAGCGCAGGCTCGGGGCCCATGTCCCCCAGGAGAGAGCGCAGTCTCGTCGCGACCGCGAGCGAGTAGCCGCCGGCGTCCGCGTCCGACGCGCCAGGAACGGCGCGGTGGACGAACATGACGTCGGCATCGGAGCCGTAGCCGGCTTCACGGCCGCCGAGGCGGCCCATCGCGACGATCGCCAGGTGAGCGGGAGGCTCGGCGAGGCCGCGCTCACGCTGCACGGCGGCCTCGGCGAGCCGCAGCGCGCCTTCGAGCGTCGCGTCCGTGGCGGCACTGATCGCCTGGGCGGCGCGGACAGGGTCGCTGATGCTCAGCACCTCGCCGACGGCGGTGCGTGCAAGCTCGCGGCGGCGCAGCGCCCGCAGGAGCTGGGTCGCCTGCTCGACGTCGTCGGACCGGGTGAGCATCGCGCCGACCTCGCGCCTAAGCCGCTCGGCGCCGAGCGGCTGCAGCTCCGCGTCCTCCGCGAGCCAGGACACCGACTCGGGCGAGAGCGCGAGCGCGTCGGCGGCGAAGCGCGACGACGACAGCAGTCGCGCGAGGCGCTGCGCGGCGGAGCCGGAGTCGCGCAGCATCTTGAGGTACCAGTGCGTCGTGCCGAGCGTCTCGGAGAGACGCCGGAACGCGAGCAGCGCCGCGTCAGGGTCGGCCCCCTCGCCGAACCAGCCGAGGAGGACGGGCAAGAGCTGGCGCTGGATCGCGGCACGCCGCGAGACGCCCTCCGTGAGCGCCGCGATGTGCCGGACCGCGCCGCGCGGGTCGCGGTAGCCGATCGCCGCGAGGCGCGCCTGCTGGTTCTCGGGGCTCAGGCTCGCCTCGGCACGCGAGAGCTGCGCGACCGCGGGGAGCAACGGACGGTAGTAGAGCGCCTCGTGCATGCTCCGGACGCTGCGACGAGTCTCCTTCCAGCGCTCGAGCAGCCCTTCGGCGCCCTCCTCGCGCATTCCCGCCGTACGGGCGAGACGGCGCAGGTCCGCCTCCTCGGTCGGCAAGAGGTGGGTGCGCTCGAGGCGGAACATCTGGATGCGGTGCTCGAGCACCCGCAGGAACCGGTAGGCGACGGCCATGCGGGCGGCGTCGTCGCGCGCGACGTAGCCGCCGGCCGTCAGGGCGGCAAGGGCCGTGAGCGTGTGCGGGCTGCGGATCGACTCGTCGGTGCGGCCGTGCACGAGCTGCAGGAGCTGGACCGTGAACTCGACGTCCCGGAGCCCGCCCTTGCCGAGCTTGAGCTGACGGTCGGCCTCGGCGGCCGGGACGTGGTCCTCGACACGACGGCGCATCGCCTGCGAGTCGGCGACGAAGTTCTCGCGTGTGACGGCCTGCCAGACCATGGGTCCGACGGCGTCGAGGTATGCGGCCCCGAGCGCGCGGTCCCCCGCGACGACGCGGGCCTTGAGGAGCGCCTGGAACTCCCAGGTCTTGGCCCAGCGCTCGTAGTACGCGCGGTGGCTCGCGAGCGTCCGGACGATCGGGCCGTCCTTGCCCTCGGGGCGCAGCGCGGCATCGACGGGCCACAGCGGCGGCTCGTTCGACGGTGCCGAGCACGCGCGGGTCAGGCCCGTGACGAGCTTGGCGCCGACTCGCATCGCGACCGACTCCTCGACGCCTTCAGCAGGCTCCGCGACGTAGACGACGTCGACGTCGCTCACGTAGTTGAGCTCGCGGCCGCCGCACTTGCCCATGCCGAGGACGGCGAGCCGCACCTCGAGACCGTGACCCTCGGTGCCCGCGCGAGCGATCGCGAGCCCCGCCTCGAGCGAGGCGGCAGCGAGGTCGGCGAGCGCAGCGCCGACGGCGGGAAGGATCGACAGCGGCTCGGTGGAGGTCAGGTCCGACGCCGCGATCCGCAGGAGCCGCGCGCGGTAGGCGCGGCGCATCGCGTCGGTCGCGTCGGTGACCGGCATGCCCGCGACGGGCACGTCCGCGTCAGGATCGGCCTGGACGGCGCGGAGCAGCTCCGCACGCACGTCGCTGGCGTCGACGCCGATCCCGGGCGTGAGGTCCGCGACGACGTCGACGAGCTCGGGATGGCGGATGATCTCGTCGCCGAGCGCCGCCGACGCGCCGAGCACCGCCGCGAGCCGCGTCAGACCAGGGCCCGGCTCCGAGACGAGGGCCGCGAGCGTCGTCGCACGAACCGTGTCCCGGACCGTCGAGCACAGGCGGACGAGCGCGAGCAGCGCGAGGTCCGGGTCCGCGGCGGTTCCCGCGGCGGAGACGAGCGGCGACGTCGGGCCGACGGCGCCCAGGACCTCGACGAGGTCCTTGTCCTCGAGGAGCTTCTGGGCGCGCGCCGTGTCGATGAACCCCAGGCGTCGCAGCCTGGTGCTCGCCGACTCGGTACGGGCTGAGCGCGGACCGGGCCCTGCGGGAGGCTGCACCGAGGTCATCGAGAGAACAGCCGGGTCACAGGACCGGCAGGAACCGGTCCAGCTCGAACGGCGTGACCTGCGAGCGGTACGCGTCCCACTCCTGGCGCTTGTTGCGCAGGACGTAGTCGAACACGTGCTCGCCGAGCGTCTCGGCGACGAGCTCGGACTGCTCCATGAGCTCGATCGCCTTGTCGAGCGACTGCGGGAGCGGCTTGATGCCGGCGGCCTTGCGCTCGGCGTCGGTCAGCTCCCAGACGTCCTCCTCCGACCCCTCGGGGAGCTCGTAGCCCTCCTCGATGCCCTTGAGGCCCGCGGCGAGCAGCAGCGCGAACGACAGGTAGGGGTTCGTGGCGGCGTCGAGCGCGCGGTACTCGACGCGCGACGAGTTCGTCTTGCCCGGCTTGTACATCGGCACGCGCACGAGCGACGAACGGTTGTTGTGGCCCCAGCAGATGTAGCTCGGCGCCTCGGCACCGCCCCACAGGCGCTTGTACGAGTTCACGTACTGGTTGGTCACGGCCGTGATCTCGGCGGCGTGCGTGAGCAGGCCGGCGATGAACGAGCGGCCCGTGCGGGACAGCTCGTACTGCGCGCCCGGCTCGTGGAACGCGTTGCGGTCGCCCTCGAACAGCGACAGGTGCGTGTGCATGCCCGAGCCCGGGTGCTCCGCCATCGGCTTCGGCATGAAGGACGCGAACACGCCCTGCTCGAGCGCGACCTCCTTGATGACCGTCCGGAACGTCATGAGGTTGTCCGCGGTCGTCAGGGCGTCCGCGTAGCGCAGGTCGATCTCGTTCTGGCCGGGACCGGCCTCGTGGTGCGAGAACTCGACGGAGATCCCCATCGACTCGAGCATCTGGATCGCGGCGCGACGGAAGTCGTGCGCGTTCCCGCGCGCGACGTGGTCGAAGTAACCCGCCTGGTCGACGGGGACGAGCGGGTCCGTCGGCGAGGACTGCGGACGGAACAGGTAGAACTCGACCTCGGGGTGCGTGTAGAAGGTGAAGCCCTTGTCGGCCGCTCGGTCCATCGCGCGCTTGAGGACGAAACGCGAGTCGGCGAGCGAGTGCGTGCCGTCCGGGTTGAGCAGGTCGCAGAACATGCGCGCGGTGCCGTTGCGCTCGCCGCGCCAGGGCAGCACCTGGAACGTCGAGGGGTCGGGGCGCGCGATCATGTCGGCCTCGTAGACGCGCGTCAGGCCCTCGATGGCGCTGCCGTCGAACCCGATGCCCTCGGCGAACGCCTGCTCGAGCTCCGCCGGCGCGATAGCGACGGACTTGAGCATGCCCAGCACGTCGGTGAACCAGAGGCGGATGAACCGGATGTCTCGCTCCTCGACGGTGCGGAGCACGAAGTCCTGCTGCTTGTCCATGGACCTATCCTGCCTGAACTCTTGTTTCATCCGGATGACCTGCTCGGGTGTCGGCACGAGCTCGCACCCACGTGCGAACACTCTAGGCTGAAGTTATGGCTGAACTGCGTATCGCCCTCGCACAGATCGACACGTGCGTCGGCGACCTGACCGGCAACGCGGAGGCGGTCGCCGCCTGGACCCGGAAGGCCGCGGACGCGGGCGCCCGGCTCGTCGCGTTCCCGGAGATGACCCTGACGGGCTACCCGATCGAGGACCTGGCCCTGCGCGCGTCCTTCCAGCGCGCCGCCGACAGCGCCGTGCGCGCTCTCGCGGCCGACCTCGCGACGGCAGGGCTGGGCGACGTGACCGTCGTCGTCGGCTCGGTCGGCACGGGCGGCGGCAGCCGTCCGACGAACCGCGCGGTCGTGCTGCGCGGCGGTGAGGTGATCGCGCACTACGACAAGCACCACCTGCCGAACTACGGCGTGTTCGACGAGGCCCGCATCTTCGTGCCCGGCGACCAGCCGGCGGTCGTCGACGTCGACGGCGTGCGCGTCGGCCTCGCGATCTGCGAGGACATCTGGCGCGAGGGCGGCACCGTCGAGCAGCTCGCGGCGCACGGCGTCGACCTGCTCCTCGTCATCAACGGCTCGCCGTACGAGGAGGGCAAGACCCACCTCCGGCTCGAGAGCGCGGCCGCGCGCGCCGCGCAGGTCTCCGCTCCCCTCGCGTACGTGAACATGGTCGGCGGCCAGGACGACCTCGTGTTCGACGGCGGCTCGTTCGTCCTCGACGCCGACGGGACCGTCCTGGCGAGCGCTCCGCAGTTCGTCGAGCACATGCTCGTGTGGGACGCGACGACGGGCGGCGCCCAGCGGCCCGGACCGCAGGCGCAGACCCTCGACGCCGACGAGGAGGTCTACCGCGCCCTCG
Organism: Flavimobilis soli; assembly: GCF_002564025.1. Classification (NCBI taxonomy): domain Bacteria; kingdom Bacillati; phylum Actinomycetota; class Actinomycetes; order Micrococcales; family Jonesiaceae; genus Flavimobilis; species Flavimobilis soli. Next base: position 111,345 of record NZ_PDJH01000001.1, on the reverse strand, counting down.
TCACGGGCCTTACCGGCTACGTCCGCAAGAACGGCTTCACGTCGGTCGTGCTCGGACTGTCGGGCGGCATCGACTCGGCGCTCGTCGCCGCCATCGCGGCCGACGCGATCGGCGGCGAGAACGTCGTCGGCGTCGGTATGCCGTCGCGCTACTCCTCGGACCACTCGAAGGACGACGCCGCCGACACCGCCAAGCGCATCGGCGCGGACTACCGGGTCGTGCCGATCGCCCCGATGGTCGACGCGTTCGAGAGCAACCTCCACCTCGAAGGCGTCGCCGCCGAGAACCTCCAGGCGCGCATGCGCGGCGTGACGCTCATGGCGCTGTCCAACATGGAGGGCCACCTCGTGCTGGCGACGGGCAACAAGTCGGAGCTCGCTGTCGGCTACTCGACGATCTACGGCGACGCCGTCGGCGGGTTCGCGCCGATCAAGGACGTCGACAAGTCACGCGTGTGGGCGCTCTCGCGCTGGCGCAACAACCACGCGATCGACCGCGGCGAGATCCCGCCCATCCCCGAGAGCTCGATCACGAAGCCGCCGTCGGCCGAGCTGCGTCCCGGTCAGGTCGACCAGGACTCCCTGCCGCCGTACCACCTCCTCGACGAGGTGATCGACGCGTACGTCGAGCGCAGCGAGGGCCGTGCCGAGCTGCTCGCGCGCGGCTTCGACCCCGAGGTCGTCGACCGGGTCGTGTCGCTCGTCGACCGCGCCGAGTGGAAGCGTCGGCAGTACCCGCCGGGGCCCAAGGTGACGGGGGTGGCGTTCGGCCGTGACCGCCGTCTGCCGGTCACGAACCGGTGGCGCGAACCCGCAGTGTGACGCCACCGGAACCCCGTCCCAGCACGCCTGCAAGCCGAACGACCGAGGAGCACACAGGATGACCAACCACCCCCCTGCCGAGCAGGCGCAGACCGCGGCCGCACCCCGCCGCGTGCGCGTCCACCACCTCCGCGAGGCCAAGTCGGCGGGCCGCCAGCTCACGATGCTGACGGCGTACGACGGCCCGACGGCCCGGATCTTCGACGCCGCTGGCGTCGACATGCTGCTCGTCGGCGACTCGATCGGCGACAACATGCTCGGCCACGCGACGACGATCCCCGTGACTGTCGACGAGCTGGTCGTGGCGACGCGCTCGGTCGCCCGCGCGACGTCGCGCGCGATGGTCGTCGCCGACCTGCCGTTCGGCTCGTACGAGGCGTCCCCCGCGCAGGCGCACGCGACCGCGGTGCGCATGCTCAAGGAGGCCGGTGCGCACGCCGTGAAGTTCGAGGGCGGCCGCCGTGTCGCCCCGCAGGTGGAGCTCCTGACCGGCGCCGGCATCCCCGTCGTGGGTCACCTGGGCTTCACGCCGCAGTCGGAGAACATGCTCGGCGGCAAGCGCATCCAGGGACGTGGCCACGACGCTGCCGAGCGCCTCAAGGAGGACGCTCTCGCGCTCCAGGACGCCGGAGCTGTCGCGATCGTCCTCGAGATGATCCCTGCGCCGGTCGCGGCCGCGATCACGGAGATCCTCTCGGTCCCCACGATCGGTATCGGTGCGGGCCCGCAGTGCGACGGGCAGGTGCTCGTGTGGACGGACATGGCGGGCATGGGCGACTGGTCGCCTCGCTTCTCCCGTCGTTTCGGCGAGGTCGGCAAGGCTCTGCACGACGCCGCGGCGAGCTTCGTCTCCGAGGTGCAGTCGGGCGCGTTCCCGACGGCGGAGCACTCGTACGACAGCTGACGAGCTCCGCGAACGCCGACGGCGCGGCCCCACCTTCGGGGGCCGCGCCGTCGGCGTCTGTGCTTGCGGTCAGAAGAGGACGTACGCCTCGGCGCGGAGCCAGAACCCGTGGCCGCTAACGTCCTCGCGGCACGCGACGCCCTGGGTCGACGCGGCGCACGAGTAACCGCCTACGCGGGTGCTCTCGCCGTAGGCCAGGGAGATGGTCGTCTCGGGCATCTCCCGGTCCCCCGCGCACACGGCCTGCGCGCCGCTCGGGGTGACCTGCATCGCGAGGGCCCAGCCGTCGTCGCACCCTTCAGGGGCGTCGCTGCGGTCGTACGCCGCCTGCGCGATGTCGCACCGCGCCTGACCTCCGCCGATCGAGCACACGACGTTCCCCGAGGGGAGCGCGAACGCAGACACGTCCGACGTCGCGGTGTCGCCGACGAGCAGCTCGGGCGGGACGGAGGCGGCGAGGGCGTCGCGCTCCTGCGCGGCGTCGACCTCGGACCGCAAGCCACCGTTGCGCACGTGCGCCTCGATCACGCCCATGACTGCGGAGGGCACGGTCGTCGCGGCGAGCGCCTCGGACGCGTAGACCGAGCCGCAGCGCACGGCGAGGTCCTCGAACGGGGTTCCGACGAGCGGCTCGACCGCGCCGTCGGCGATCCAACGGTCCGGGGTGAGGGCGGCGGTGGCAAGGCTGATGATCGCCTGACCGTCGGCCGAGGCCGCGTTGCACGCGCTCGCCTGCGCGTGGCCCTGGGCCGCACCGATGGCGGCGTCGAGGTCGCTCGCCTCCGCGCCGAGCGCGGTCGCGGCGTCGGCGACAGCCTCGACGCCCTCGGCTGCCGACTCGGAGGCGGGGGCTGCGGGCGCGGCAGCGTCCGTGTCACGCGGTGCGCGCCAGACCAGGACGGCCGCCACGACGATGCAGACCACGACGACGAGCGCCGTGAGGAACACAGCTGTCGCGACGATCGGGCTCGGCCCGCGCGGCACGACGGCGCGGGGCTCCGCCGGGCGTGGGCCACGGGTCAGGGTGTCAGGCATCGCCTTCTCGTTCCGCCGCCTCACGGCGGTCTTCTGCGTCCCACGCGTCTGACTTCGCGCGCGCCTTCTCGAGCGCGTGCTCCGCCTCCTCGCGGGTCTTGTACGGTCCCATCCGCGTCGACCAGGCGCCCTGCTTGCCCTGCGTCACCTGTCCGGTAGCGGTGTCGAAGTAGTACTCGCCGTCGTCGGCCACCACATCTCCTTCGGCTCCCCGGCACGAACTCGGTCGCGACAAAAGTACACTTCAACCATGTCCACGACGACGCGCCACACCCGAGACCCGTTGCAGCCGGGGGTGGTCAGCGGCCCGCGCGCGGTGCCCGCGAGCATCCCGCGTCCGGAGTACGTGGGTCGTCCGGGGCCGACGCCGTTCTCCGGGTCGGAGATCAAGACGCCCGAGACGATCGAGCGGATCCGTGTCGCCGCGCGTCTCGCCGCGCAAGCGCTGCAGACGGTCGGTGAGGCGGTCGCCCCCGGCGTCACGACGGACGAGCTCGACCGGATCGGGCACGAGTTCCTCCTCGACCACGGCGCGTACCCGTCGACGCTCGGCTACCGGGGCTTCCCGAAGTCGTTGTGCACCTCGCTCAACGAGGTGATCTGCCACGGCATCCCGGACAGCACGGTCCTCGCCGAGGGTGACATCGTCAACATCGACATCACGGCGTTCATCGGCGGCGTCCACGGCGACAACAACGCGACGTTCGCCGTCGGGGAGATCGCGCAGGAGGACGCCGACCTGATCGAACGCACGCGCGAGGCGCTCGCCCGCGGCATCGCCGCGGTCAAGCCGGGCCGCGAGGTCAACATCATCGGTCGTGTGATCGAGAAGTACGCAGCGCGGTTCGGCTACGGCGTGGTCCGGGACTTCACGGGGCACGGGGTCGGCGAGTCGTTCCACTCAGGCCTGATCATCCCGCACTACGACTCGGCGCCCGAGTACTCGACCGTGATCGAGCCCGGCATGGTTTTCACGATCGAGCCTATGCTCACTCTCGGGACGCACGAATGGGTCATGTGGGACGACGGCTGGACCGTCCTCACGAAGGACGGGTCCCGTACGGCGCAGTTCGAGCACACCCTCCTCGTCACCGAGACCGGAACGGAGATCCTGACTCTCCCATGAGCACAGACCTCGAGCACGAGATCGCGTTCGGCATCGACATCGGCGGCAGCGGCATCAAGGGCGCCCCGGTCGACCTACGCACGGGCGAGTTCACGGCGGAGCGGCTGCGCATCCCGACGCCGGGCGTCTCGACGCCAGCAGCCGTCACCGCGGTGGTCCGCGAGCTCGTCGACCACTTCGACCTTCCTGCCGCAACGCCTGTCGGCGTCGCGTTCCCTGGGCCGATCCACCACGGTCGTATCCGCTTCATCGCGAACCTCGACGAGTCGTGGGCAGGCATCGACCTCGACAACCTGCTGTCGCAGGAGCTGGGCCGGCCGATCCGATCGGTCAACGACGCCGACGCAGCGGGCTTCGGCGAGGCGCTCTACGGCGCCGCCGCAGGCGCGAAGGGCACGATCCTCGTGACGACGCTCGGCACGGGCATCGGGTCGGCGATCATCGTCGACGGCCACCTGCTGCCGAACACGGAGCTGGGCCACATCGAGATCGACGGCTTCGACGCGGAGTCGCGGGCTGCCGACTCGGCGCGCACTCGTGAGGACCTGTCCTTCCCGCAGTGGGCCGAGCGCTTGCAGCGGTACTACGAGGCGGTGGAGATGCTCTTCTCCCCCGACCTCATCGTCGTGGGTGGCGGCGTGTCGAAGCACCACGAGAAGTTCTTGCCGCTGCTCGAGCTGAGCGCCCCGATCGTGCCGGCGAAGCTGCGTAACCGCGCGGGCATCGTGGGTGCGGCCGCGCTCGCCGCAGGGCGCGACCTGTAAGCGAGCCCCGGAGGACGACGAGAGGGCGCCCGCCGATCTTCGGCGGGCGCCCTCTCGTGCGTCTGTGTCAGCTAGCGAGGGGGGTGCGGCCCTCGGGGGCCGGCTCCGGGTCGTTAGTCAGACCGAGCAGCTCGGTGATGCCGAGCATCTCGATGACGTCACGGACGAGCTGCGGTGGCTTGCGGACGACGACCTCGATGCCCTCGTCCGCGCCGATCGTGCAGAACTGAACGAGGAATGCGATGCCGGTGGAGTCCATGAAGGTCACCGACTCGAGGTCGATGACGACCGGGAGCTCGCGCTCGAGAGCGCTCGCGAGAACCCCACTCGCCTCGGTCCGCAGGGCGCCGTCGATCTCGCCCCACAGCACGACGCGACTCTTGTCCTCGGAGACCTCCATGCTGATCCCCCCCGACGGCGTCACCGCTCTGACCACCGTGTTCGTCACTCATGACGCGCCCCTCTCGTTCCGATTGCGCACCGCAAAGCCACGGCCACGACCGAGAACCACTGTGACACACCCCCAGGAAGGCCGCACGACTTAGCCTTTACAGTTACGTGAACGTCACAAAGCGGGCGGTCGGGGCGTTCCGGTCGCATCGTGATGCGTCCCTGAGTCCGCGACGCGGGGCTAGCGCAGGGGCGCCCGGTAGCCAGCGCGCCGGGCGGCGGTCGTCGTGCTGAAGCACTCCTCGGCGATGGTGCGCGAGTAGTACGTGCTTCCCGGCACGTGATAGATCCAGGCGTAGCTGCCACGGTTGCCCTTGATGGGCGCCCAGCTTGGGCACTCACCCCAGGAGTTCGGCGTCGTCCGGCTCGGGCGCTGCGCAGCCTTGACCGTCAGGCTCTGGGTGCGGGTCTTGGTCTTGGTCTTCGACCACACCTTCCGGCTCGTCGTCTCCTTGATCTGGCGAACCTGGTAGAGGTCGTCCGCCGGCTCGAGCCAAGCGGTAAACGTGGCCCCTTCGTCAGGAAGGCTCGTAAAGCTGAGCGTCGCGTCGTCAGCGAAACCCGTGTAATCGCCGTCGGACCCGACGACGAAGACGTCCACCAGAGTCAGCGTGCCGTCGTAGTCCCGTCCGGTGCAGACCGCGTCGAACTCCGCAGTGGCGTAGCCCGCGACAACGTTCCTCGCGGTGCACGAAACGTACGTCTCATCCCACGCCGGCACGCTGACCACGCGCTTCCTCACGGTCTTGGTCGTCTTGACGACCTTGTACGAGCGGTACTTCACCTTCGTCGTGACGCGATAGGTACCGGGCTTGAGCTTCGCGGACTTCCGGTTCTTCGCGACCGTCTTGCCGCGCTGCTTCACGGTCAACGTCTTGGACAGGACCTTGACCTTGCCCGACTTCTTCACCTTGGGCTTGACCGTCGCCTTCTTGCCGTACGGCGCCTTGGCCTGGGAGATCTTCCCGATAGAGACCGAGTCCCCGGCCGCGCTCGCGGTGGGAGCCACCGCGACGCCCGACAGGAGAAAGGCGGCGGACAACACCAACGCAGTGGCGGCAGACCGTGCTTTCTTCATGACAGCTCCTCGTCGAGTGCGGCGCAGGCCGGCGACCGTTGCTCGGCGCCGACGCGGGTCCGCAGATGAATCTCCACCCGTGACATCGGGTCTCAGGGTGCTCGACCTGAGACCTGTGCGCCAGGTTGCTTCAACCGGCACGGCCGGAGCACGCGCGATGTCGGGCACACCAAAGAGGAGCGACGGGGACGCTAGCGGTCGGGCGCAGGCGCGTCCACGATGGGGGCATGGCACTGAACATCACTGCCGACGCGGCAGCGGACGACCTTCTCTCCCGCGACCCGCTCGCGCTCCTCATCGGCATGCTGCTCGACCAGCAGGTCGCCATGGAGACGGCGTTCGCGGGCCCGCTCAAGATCGTGCAGCGCATCGGGTCGATCGAGGCGAGAACGATCGCGGAGTACGACCCCGAGGCGTTCGCCGACGTCTTCAGGACGCCTCCAGCGGTGCACCGCTTCCCGGGCTCGATGGCTGGACGGGTGCAGCAGCTCTGCGCGGCGATCGTCCGCGACCACGGCGGCGACGCCGCAGCGATCTGGACAGCAGGCTCGCCGAGCGGCAAGGACGTGCTCAAGCGCCTCAAGGCGCTTCCGGGCTTCGGGAGCAGAAGGCGAAGATCTTCCTGGCGTTGCTCGGCAAGCAGTGCGGCTTCGACGGCGAGGGCTGGCGCGAGGCGAGCGCCCCGTACGGCGAGGAGGGCTCATACCGCAGCGTCGCGGACATCGTCTCGCCCGAGAGCCTCACCAAGGTCCGCGAATACAAGCGCGCCGCCAAGGCGTCCGCGAAGGGCTGATTGTCCCGCGCACAGCGCTTCTCGTACGGCTCCGGGCTCAGCACGGGCCACGGCAGCCCCGCTTCGTTCTTGCTACCCTCTGAGCGCCAAGAAGATCCTGGCCGGTGTGGTTATTCCGGCACTCGGCGCACCAGCCGAGATGAAGTCGTGTCCTGTTGCGAACCCATGGCGCCCCTCCCCCTCGATGAGCGGTGGCGGCGCCGGGAGACGGTGCCGTCGTCGCAGACAAGGAACACTCCGTGAACAAGCGATTCGCCCTGCTCGCTCAGATCTTCATGACCTTCATGATGGCCGCCTCGATGTCCGGCCTCATGAGCCTCTTCCACGCCGGCCCGACGATGGAGTGGCTCCGCAGCTGGCCGCTCCAGCTCGTCATCGCCTGGCCCATCGCCTTCTGCCTGACCATGGTCTGCTGGCCGCTCGCCATGAAGCTCGCCGGCGCCACGCTGCGGGCTCGTGCGGGCAAGCCCACCGACTAAGAGCTCGCGCGGATAGGAGGGACAGGTCCGGGGGCGAATATTCCCCGCTGCTAGCATCTGTACCATGTCAGGCGCTTCGAGCTCGGCCGCTTGCGCGGCAGTGACCAGGACGTCCCGCTAGCGGCGGGACGTCCGGCACACAGCAACACCTCACCTGGAACGTCCAGCCGCTTCGTGATCAGACCGGAGCGGCCCTTCGTGCTGCTCGGAAACTCTTCAGAGCGACGGAGCAATTGATGCTTTCAGGCACTTCCACCACTTCATGCGGGATCGGTCCCGCCCCTGTGCGCGCATGGCTCGTGCTGTGCGCGATGTCGATGCTGCAGTTCTTCATCGCGGTCGACGTGACCGTGGTCAACATCGCGCTGCCCTCGATCGGCGCGGACCTCGGCGTCGGGGGACACTCCCTGACCTGGGTCGTGGTCGGCTACACCATCACCGGCGGAGGGCTGCTGATGCTCGGCGGTCGGCTCGGTGACCTTCTCGGCCGCCGCCGCACCCTCCTGGTCGGCACGAGCGTCTTCGGCGCGGCCTCCCTGCTGGCTGGCCTGGCCCCGTCCTTTCCGGTCCTGGTCGCGGCCCGCCTGCTCCAGGGCGCGGGCGAGGCTGTCGCGCTGCCCGCGGCGATGGCGACCATCGTGCTGCTCTTCCCCGAGGGGCCGCGCCGCTCACGGGCCCTGAGCGTGTGGGCGGCCGTGGCCAGCTGCGGCCTGGTTCTCGGGTTCGCCCTGTCAGGGATCATCACCGCCCACCTGGGCTGGCGCTGGGTCTTCCTGGTCTCGGTGCCCTTCATCCTGGTCGTGATCGTGGCCGCGCTGCTCCTGGTACCGGCCGACCGGCCCGCGTCCGGGGGACGGTGCCGCTTGGACCTTCCCGGTTCGCTCCTGCTGACCGCGTGCCCGCTGCTGTTCGTCTACGCCGCGGTCGAGGCGGGCGAGCCTGCCACCGGCCTGTGGGTCAGCGGGGTCGCGCTGGTGTGCGCGGTGCTGGCTGCTGCCGGGTTCGTGCGGGTCGAGTCGAGGTCGCCGAACCCGCTGGTCCCGCTGACCTTCTTCGCCGATCGGGCCCGGCTGCGGGCGAACCTGACGACGATGCTGCTCAGCGGTGCGTTGTCGACCTCGTTCCTGCTGTTCACGTTCTACCTGCAGGACAGGCTCGGTATCGGGCCTCTGGGGGCAGGCCTGACGATGCTGCCCCTGGCCGTGGCGCTGATCGTGGCCTCGGTGCTCGTGCCTCGGCTGCTGGGACACTGGGGCGCACGCGCCTGCGTGCTGGTCGGCCTGGCAGCGGCTGCCGGCGCGATGGGCGTGGTCGCGCTCGTGGCCGTCCTGGATGGTGGAGCGGTGTGGCTGCTCCCGGCGATGCTACTGATCGCAGCGGGCATGGGCTTCGGGCTCGTGGGTCTGCAGTACATCGCAGTCAGCGGCACCACCGAGGAGGACGCCGGGATCGCCTCCGGCGTCCAGCGAGCATCTGACCAGCTCGGCGGAGCAGCCGGGGTGGCCGTCTACGTCGGCCTCGGGTTCGCACCGGCCCTGCACTCCGGGGACCCGTTCGTGGTCGCTGCGGTGCTCGCCGTTATCGGGCTGGTCTTCGGTGCCGTGGTCATCTCCCGCTCGCCGTCCACCGCGGCGGGGCAGCCGCAGGTCGGGTAGCAGGACCGGGGCCGCCGCACCGCGCCCGGACGGGTACGGCGCGGCGGCCCCGCCCTTCTTCTCGACGACGACGATCACAAGACCACGTGCCCGTCCTGCCCGGCTTCATCGCCGACCCTCTGTGGGAACAGTTCCGAGCCCTGCTGCCCGAACGCAACATCAACCACCCTTTGGGGTGTCACCGCCCGCGCATCCCAGACCGGGTCGTCTTTGACAAGCTTCTGGCCCGCCTCGTCCTGGGAGGTACCTACCAGCAGCACGCCGATGAGACCTGCTCGGCGACCACGATGCGAGCCCGCCGGGACGAGTGGATCCGTGCCGGCGTGTTCGAGCGGCTCCACCACCTGGCGCTGGAAGCCTACGACCAGGCTGTCGGCCTCGACCTGGACAACCTCGTGGTCGACGGATGCATCGTCAAGGCACCGTGCGGAGGAGAGAACACCGGCCGCAGCCCTGTCGACCGCGGCAAATTGGGTCTCAAGAGATCGGTGCTCGTGGACGGCGGCGGGATACCGATCGGATGGGTGCTGGCCGGGGCCAACAGGAACGACTCTCCGCTCCTGCGTCCGACGCTAGAGACCCTCGCCGTGGTCGGATTCAGGCTTCCTGAGGTCATCACGGTTCACCTGGATGCGGGCTATGACTCGGCTCGGACCCGGGATCTTCTCTCCGAGCTGGGCTGCACCCCGAACATCACTCCCAAGGGGGTATTCCTGCCTATCAACCACACTCGTCGATGGGTCGTCGAGCGGACCAACTCATGGCACAACAGAGGGTTCTCGGCGCTGGCGAGGGTGACCGACCGGCAAGGGTGCGTGCAGAACGCCTGGGTGGCGCTGGCCAGCGCGATCATCATCATCCGCCGCCTGGTCCGGCAGTCCTGGAAGCGCTACCGGTGGGACTCTCGTCCTGCCCGGTGCCCCTGATCCATACGCCGTCCTATCCGCGCGAGCTCTAACTCCTACGACCGGACTCCCGCAGCACCGTTCGACCGTGTTGCGGGAGTTCGGCGTAACCGAGAGGGCGGATGAGTCGGTCTGTACGCCGGGTTCTGTCCACGGGCGAGTTGCCTCGCTCCGATGGGCGGCCATCCATCTACGACGTACGTTGCCGCACGCCTCCAGCGACCTACCCGGGTGCTCGGGCGAGCAGCCCTCGAACGCACCCTGTCTGGTCTTGCTCCAGGTGGGGTTTACCTAGCCGCGACGGTCGCCCGCCGCGCTGGTGGTCTCTTACACCACCGTTTCACCCTTACCCGTCCGAGGACGGGCGGTCTGCTCTCTGTGGCACTTTCCCGCGGGTCACCCCGGGTGGGCGTTACCCACCACCTTGCTCTACGGAGCCCGGACGTTCCTCGGTGCACCCGGAGGTGCAACGCGGCCGCCCGACCGACTCATCCGCTCGGCAATCGTACCGTCGCGGGAGCCCGACCCGGACACGGGTGCGACGTCGGTCACGACGGGCGTGCGACGCCCGGATGCGGCGCGGGCGGCGACTAGGGTTGGCGCGTGCTGATCCTGCTTCCCCCGTCCGAGGGCAAGACCGCCCCGACCTCTGGCGCGCCCGTCGACCTGGACACGCTCGTGCACGCGGAGCTCGCGCCGGCACGGCGCAAGGCGCTCGAGGCGCTCGCCGAGGCCTCCGCTCACGACGATGCGCTCGAGGTGCTCGGCGTCGGCGCGAGCCTCATGGAGGAGGTCGCGCGCAACACGGCGCTGACGACGGCGCCCGCAGCGCCGGGCGCGCGCGTCTACACGGGTGTCCTGTACGCGGCGGCTGACCTCGCGTCAGTCCTCGACGGGGACGACGACGTCGCACGCGGCCGGCTCGCGGACGTCCTCACGTTCTCGGCGCTGTGGGGGCTCGTGCGTCCGACCGACCGCGTGCCGGCCTACCGGCTGTCGATGTCGGTCGACCTGCCGGGCATCGGCCCGCTCGCGAAGTTCTGGCGCCCCGAGCTCACCGTGCTCGACGAGCGCGCTGCGGGTGACGTCGTCGTCGACTGCCGGTCCTCGAGCTACGCCGCGGCGTGGCGCGTGCCCGCCGGGGCCGAGCACGTGCAGGTCAAGGTGCTGCGGGAGCTCGACGGGAAGCGCTCGGTCGTCTCGCACCACGCGAAGCACACGCGCGGCCTGCTCACCGGGCACCTGCTGCGCAGGGCCGCGGAGCCTCCGCGCACGGCGGCCGAGCTGCTCGACGCCGCGGACGAGATGGTCGGTTCCCAGCTGTACGACGCCGCGCTCGTGCCGGGCAAGAAGCACTCGACGCTCGAGCTCGTGGTCACCGACTGAGCGAGCTCAAGCGTCCGTCCCGCGAGAGCTGACCCAGGCGCGCCGCCGGTGCTGACCGACCGCGCGCCTGACGAGATCAGAACGCGTCGTCGCCGCGGACCAGGATGCGGCCCGTGTCCTCGCAGTAGACGATCTCGTCGGCGCCGAGGGTCTTGATCCGCGAGAGCTCGGCCGGGCTGATCGGCATGCCCGACGCCTCAGAGCGGCCGTGGCGCAGCGCCGCGACGGCCACGCCGCCGAGACGGGCGCGCAGGCGCTCGTAGATCGCCATGAGCCCCTCGTCGATCCCCACGGCGGTCTTCGCGCGCTCCTCCGCGACGGCGTCGCGCAAGCGGTCGAGCTCGGCGAACGCCGCGTCCCGCTCCGCCTCGACCTCGGCCTTGGCCGCGACGAGCTTCTCGTGCGCGGACTCGACCTCGGCGAGCGCCGTCTCGTGCGCCTCGAGGCGCTCCATGACATCGAGCTCGACCTCCTCGAGGTCGGCCTGGCGCCTGGCGAGGGACTCGAGCTCGGAGACGAGCGCCTGCGCGTCCTTCGCTCCCACGGCACCGGAGTCGAGGCGGGACTGGTCACGCTCGGCGCGGGCGCGCACCTGCTCGACGTCGGTCTCGGCCTTGGTGAGCTCGCGGCGCAGGTCGCTCGCGGCGGTGCGCGACGCGACGAGGGTCGTCGTCAGGTCGGCGAGCTGGCTGTCGAGCTCCGTGAGGCGCTCGAGGGTGGGGTGCTTCGCACGCTGGTGCGCGATCTGGTCGAGGCGGGTGTCCAGCGCCTGCAGGTCGAGCAGACGTCGCTGGTCGTGAGCCGGTGCAGTCGCCATGGGGTGGTGCCTCTCGATCGTGTGCTGTTGTCGGCGGCCCGGGAGCGCGCCCGGGTACCACGGTATCCGGTCCGGGCCTCGCTCAGGCCCCCCGACCCGGCGCCCAGGGAGCGGTTCAGTCGCGGTCGGGGCTCGCGAAGCGAGCGGTCCACGGGTCGGTGCGCAGGGTGCTGACACGCACCTCGATCTCGCCCCCCGCACCCGCGACGTCGGACGCGAGGTCCTCGGCCGCGTACCGCAACCAGGGCCACTCGCTCGCGAAGTGCGCGGTGTCGACCAGGAACGGCCGGCCGTCGCCGCGCAGCGTGTCGAGCTCGCGTGCGTCGGAGACCGGGTGGTGCTTGAGGTCGCTCGTCACGTAGACGTCGGCGCCCGCGGCGCGGGCGGACGCGATCTCCGAGTCGCCCGAACCGCCGAGCACCGCGACGGTCTCGACCTCGGCGTCGAGGTCGCCCGCGACGCGCACGCCCTGCGGTGTCGCGGGCAGCACCTGGGCGACGCGCTCGGCGAAGGCCCGCAGCGTGGTCGGCGCCTCGAGCCGTCCGAGCCGGCCGAGGCCCGTGCTCGTCGCGGGCGGTGCGAGCTCGAGGACGTCGAACGCCGGCTCCTCGTACGGGTGCGCCGCGCGCATCGCCGCGACGACGGCGGAGCGCAGGTGACGCGGCGCGACCATCTCGACGCGCGTCTCACGCACCTGCGCAACCTCGCCGACGGTCCCGATCGCCGGGTCCGCGCCGTCGAGCGGCACGAACGTGCCCGTGCCCGTCGTCGTCCACGCGCACCGCTCGTAGTCGCCGATGGCCCCCGCTCCCGCGCGGGAGAGCGCGTCGATGATCCGGTCCGCGTCCTCCTCCGGGACGAGGACGACGTGCTTGTCGAGGTCGCCGCCCGCAGGCGCGGGGACGAGCGGACGCGTGTCGACGACGCCGAGCACGTCCGCGAGGGCGTCCGCGACGCCGCGCGTCGCCGAGTCGGCGTTCGTGTGCGCCGCGTAGAGCGCGCAACCCGCCCGCACGAGCCGGTGCAGGAGCGCCCCCTTGGGCTCGTCCGCGGCGATCGAGTGCACACCGCGCAGCAGCAGCGGGTGGTGCACGACGACGAGGTCTGCTCCCCACTCGACCGCTTCCTCGGCGACCGCCGCGACCGCGTCGACCGCGAACAGGACCTTCCGCACCGGCTGCGCTGGGTCGCCCGTGACGAGGCCGACGGCGTCCCACGACTCTGCGGTCGCGGGCGGGTACCGGCGCTCGAGGTGCGCGACGACGTCGGACAGCGTGGGCGTCTGGGAGCTCATGCGAGCAGGCTATCGACCTCCCGCGGCCCCGGCTGCGGGGACGGCGTCCGTGACAAGATGCCCACGTGAGAACGCTGCCTCCGGTCGACCCTGACGCCCCGGGCTGGGCTCGCACCCCGGTCACCGACGCCGACGTGCGCCGCGACGCCTTCGCGGCCGTCGCGCTCTTCGCGGGCTCCCTGCTCTCGATGGTCCTGTGGACCATCGCGGGGCTGTACGACGACCCGCTCACCGGCCCCGGCGCGGCTGCCCTGCTCGCGGCATCGACGCTTCCCCTCGCGCTGCGCCGCCGCTACCCGGTCCCCGTGCTCGCCGCCGTGTCGGTCGCGTTCATCGCGACGGTCAGCCTCGAGGTCTCCGAGACGCTCATCCTCAACATCGCGCTCTTCACCGGCTTCTACTCGGTCGGGGCGTGGGAGCCGCGGCGCAGGCTCGCGACGTGGGCGCGCGGGTCCGTCGTCGTCGTCATGCTCGTGTGGCTCGCGATCGGCCTGGTCCAGGCCGCGACCGACCCGGAGACGATCAAGAAGTTCGAGGAGGACGGCGGCATCGCAGGCGGCATGTTCTCGCCGCTCGTCGCGTACCTGCTCATCCAGATCCTCACGAACGTCCTGTACTTCGGGGCGGCGTGGAGCTTCGGCGAGCGTGCGTGGAGCTCCGCGCGCGACCGGGCGCGCAACCGCTGGCGCGACCACCAGCTCCAGGCCGAACGCATCCGCTCGGAGGCGCAGGCGATGACGATCTCGCGCCTCCAGCTCGCCCGCGAGCTGCACGACGCCGTCGCGCACCACGTGTCCGTCATGGGCCTGCAGACCTCCGCCGCCCGCGCGCTGCTCGAGGCCGACGCCGACCGAGAGAAGGTCACCGCGGCGCTCGAGCACGTCGAGGACTCGGCTCGCCAGGCGATCGACGAGCTGCACACCCTCATCGGCACCCTCCGCGACGAGGCGACCAATCCGGCGGCAGCGGACGAGCCGGGCGAGGCGCTCGCGTCGCTCGGCGTCGGGAGCGTGCCCCAGCTCGTCGAGGAGACGCGCGGCACCGGCACGGAGGTCGACCTCCAGGTGATCGGGACGCCCTTTCCCCTGACGCCCGTGACGTCCCTCAACGTCTACCGGATCGTCCAGGAGGCCCTGACGAACGTGCGCCGGCACGCGGGCGCCACCGCGCGGGCGGACGTGCGCCTCCGCTACCTCGACGACGCGCTCGAGATCGAGGTGTCCGACGACGGCGCGGGCGCACCCGTGGTGCGTCGCCCTGGTCGGGGCGGTCTCGGGATCGTCGGGATGCGCGAGCGCGTGGCCGCCGAGGGCGGCACGCTCCACGTCGGCGCGGCTCTTCCGCGCGGGTTCGTCGTCCGCGCCCTCCTGCCCCGCAAGTGCTCGACCGCCGACGCGGTGCGCGCGAGCGTGAGCGCGGGAGGCTCCGATGAGTGAGGTTCGCGTCCTGATCGTCGACGACCAGGCGCTCGTCCGCGAGGGCATCGCCACGATCCTCGACGCGCAGCCCGGGGTCACGGTGGTCGGGCAGGCCGCCGACGGCGCGGCGGGCGTGGCGGAGGCCCGTCGCCTGGACCCCGACGTCGTCTGCATGGACGTGCAGATGCCGGACATGGACGGCCTCGAGGCGACGCGGCTCATCGTCGCCGACCCGACCGTCCGTGCCGGCGTCCTCATCCTCACGACCTTCCAGCGCGAGGACTACCTCCTCGCGGCGCTGCGCGCGGGAGCCGCGGGCTTCCTCCTCAAGAACGCACGCCCGGCGCAGCTCGCCGAGGCCGTGCGGTCTGTCGCCGCGGGCGATGCTCTCCTCGCCCCCGAGATGACCCGCGCCGTCCTCGAGCGCGCCGTGCTCGGCACGGCTCCCCCGGCCCAGCCGGCCGCCGCCGCGCCTGGTCGCCCCCGTGAGGTCGCATCGCTCACCGAGCGCGAGCTCGAGGTGCTCGACCTCATGGCGCAGGGCCTGTCCAACGACGAGATCGCCGCCCAGCTCTTCCTCGGGCGCGCGACCATCAAGACGCACGTCTCCAACGTCCTCGCGAAGCTGGGGCTGCGCGACCGCGTGCAGGCCGTCGTCTTCGCGCACGAGCACGGCCTCGTCCGTCGCTGACCCGCATCCTCGCGCGGTCGCCGTCCCACCTGACCAGGCACGCGGCACGGGGCGGAGCGCCGTTCATCCCTGCGGCGTAGCCCGTTCCGCCTCCCGGGGGAAGCCCCGGCCACCGCCCCCTCCCTAGGCTCGAAGCAGGCGAACCGCCGACGAAGCGACCCGCCACCGACGAGGGAGAGAACGTGCTGAGGCTCGACCACATCAACCGAAGCTTCGGGGACCTGCGCGCGCTGGACGACGTGTCGTTCGGCGTCGCCCCGGGACGACTGACCGGGTTCATCGGTGCCAACGGCGCCGGCAAGACCACCACCATGCGTATCATCCTCGGCGTCCTCGCCGCGGACTCCGGTACCGTCACGCTCGACGGCGCACCCCTGACGCCCGCCGAGCGCCAGACGATCGGCTACATGCCCGAGGAGCGCGGCCTCTACCCGAAGATGAAGGTCGTCGACCAGCTCGTGCACCTCGCGCGCCTGCACGGCTACGACCGCACCGCCGCGCGTCGCAACGCGACCGACCTCATCGAGAGCCTCGGCCTCGCCGAGCGCGCGGACGAGCCGCTCGAGAAGCTGTCGCTCGGCAACCAGCAGCGCGTCCAGATCGCCGCCGCGCTCGTGCACGATCCGACGATCCTCGTCCTCGACGAGCCGTTCTCCGGGCTCGACCCCATCGCCGTCGACGTCGTCGTCCGCGCGCTCGCCGAGCGCGCTGCCCAGGGCGTGCCCGTGCTCTTCTCGTCGCACCAGCTCGACGTCGTCGAGCGGCTGTGCGACGACGTCGTCATCATCGCGGGCGGCAAGATCCAGGCCGAGGGCTCGCGCGACGGGCTGCGCGACGAGTTCGGGGGCAGCCGCTTCGAGATCGCGACGGGCGGGGACATCGGCTGGCTGCGCGGCGTCCCCGGCGTCGAGGTCGTCGAGTTCACCGGCGGCGACGCCGTCTTCGATGCGACGCCCGAGACCGCCCAGGCCGTCCTGACCGACGCCGTCGCCCGTTCGTCCGTCACCCGGTTCGGCAGGCTGCGCCCCACCCTCGGCGAGATCTTCCGAGAGATCACGAGCGAGGCCGCCCACGCCGAGCAGACGTCCGCCCAGAGCATCGAGGAGACCGTCCGATGAGCACCGTGCACCCCAACCCGCCCAGCTCCGCGAACGCCGCGGTGATCGTCGCCGAGCGCGAGATCGTCAGCCAGGTGACGAGCAAGTCGTTCATCGTCTCGACGATCGTCACGCTCGTGCTGGTGCTCGGATCCATCATCGCGTCGAGCTTCTTCGCCGACGACGCGGCTGACGCCCTCGGCCCCGTCGACCCGTCCGACAAGACGAAGGTCGCGGTCGTCGCCGCGACCTCCCAGACGGTCGGCGACGTGCCGACGCTCGCGCCGGTCGTCGCCGCGTCCGAGGACGAAGCACGCGCCCTCGTCGCCGACGAGAGCGTCGAGGCGGCCGTCCTGCCCGGTCCCGAGCCGTCGGGCCTCCTCGTCGTCACCCTCACGGGGACCAACGACGAGATCATGAGGACGCTCGCGGTCGTGCCTGCGACCGAGGAGCTCGAGCCCGCGGCGACGACAGAGGGGGTGCGATACCTCGTCTCGCTCGCCTTCGGGATCGTCTTCATGATGATCGGGGCGGGCTCGGGCGGCATGATCGCGCAGTCCACCGTGTCTGAGAAGCAGACGCGCGTCGTCGAGATCCTGCTCGCGACCGTGTCGGCGCGCAGCCTGCTCGCCGGCAAGATCCTCGGCAACACGGTCCTGGCCCTGGGGCAGGCCGCCGCGATCGCGGCCACGGCAGTTCTCGGTCTCGTCATCACGGGCCAGGACGAGCTGCTCGGCATGCTCGGCGCGCCGATCCTGTGGTTCGTCGCGTTCCTCGTGGTCGGCTTCCTGCTGCTCGCTGCGATCTACGCGGCTGGTGCGTCGCTCGTCTCCCGGGTGGAGGACACGGGGTCGGTGATCATGCCCGCCATGATGCTCACGATGATCCCGTACTTCCTCGTGGTGTTCCTCAACGAGAACGAGGTCGTCATGACCATCCTGTCCTACGTCCCGTTCTCCGCCCCGGTCGGCATGCCGGTGCGTCTGTTCTTCGGCGAGGCGCAGTGGTGGGAGCCTCTCGTCGCGATCGTGATCCTGCTCGCGACGGCTTACGCGGTCACGGCCGTCGCGGCCCGGATCTACTCGGGCTCGCTCCTGCGGACCGGCCCGCGGGTGAGCGTGCGCGACGCACTCGCGTCGAGCTCGCGCGAGGCCGTGTGACGGCCCCGCGCGACCGGTAGGCGGCGAGACCGGGGGCGGTCAGGAGCGCGGGCTCGGGCCCGCGCCGGACCGCCCCCGGAACTCGTCCATCGTGTTGTAGACACGGAAGCCCTTGTCGGCGACGACGTCCCACACGCGCGAGGGCAGCACTCCGCGGAGCGCCCGTCCGAGCGGGACGGTCCACGGGGTCGCGCGCACCGGCCGCCCGGCGAGCATCGCCTGCCAGGCGCGGTCCGTCGCGGTCTTCGGCGTGAGGATCGGCGTGAGCAGCGGACCCCGGGCGCCGTCGAACATGCCGGTCGAGACGTAGCTCGGGCAGAACGTCGTGACCCGCACGTGGTCGTTGCCGGTGCGCTCGAGCTCGAGCCGCACCGAGTCCGACCAGCCGATCATGGCCCACTTCGAGGCGGCGTAGACGCTCATCCGCGGGTTGGCGATCGTTCCGGCGGCCGAGGCGATGTTGAGGATGCGCGCTGGCCGGCGGCTCGCGATCATCGCGGGCAGCAGCTCGCGCGTGAGGACCATGGGCGCGACCGCGTTGACCTGCATCGTGCCCTCGATGTCACGGACCTCGTGGTCCCAGAACAGCGCGCCGCGCACGATGCCCGCGTTGTTGACGAGCACCTGAGGGGCACCGCCGTCGGCGAGGTAGTCCTGCGCACGGTCGACGATCGACCGGGTGTCGCCGAGGTCGACCTCCGTCCCGGCCACCGTGGCGCGCGGGTGCGCCGTCGAGAGCTCGGCGACGGTCGCGGCGAGCGCCGCACCGTCGCGGTCCCACAGCGCGACGTGCGCTGCACCCTCGCGCAACGCGCGCTCGGCATAGATGCGGCCCATGCCGCCAGCACCGCCCGTGATCAGCACCCGGGCACCCTGCATGCGGAAGCTCATGCGCACGTCCTCCTCGTCGTCGTGCCGGTCACGGGATCCACGCCATCGTGTCGGGGTGCGAGCCCGTGCGCTCGCCGCGGTCGAGCGCCGTGATCGCCGTCATGTCCTCGTCCGCCAGGTGCAGCTCCAGCGCGCGGAAGTTCTCCTCGATCCGCGCGCGGCTCGAGGCCTTCGGGAAGACGACGTCACCGCGCTGCACGTGCCAGCGGATGATGACCTGCGCAGGTGATGCGCCGTGGCGGCGCGCGATCGCCGCGATCGTCGGGTCGCCGAGGACCGCTCCTCGGCCGAGCGGCGACCACGCCTGCGTGACGATGCCGTGCTTCGCGTCGAACCCACGCAGCTCGTCCTGCACCAGGTAGGGATGGATCTCGACCTGGTTGACGGCGGGCACGATCTGCGTCTCCTCCATGAGCCGCACGAGGTGGTTCTCCTGGAAGTTCGAGACGCCGATCGCACGCGCGCGGCCGGAGCGGTAGATCTCCTCGAGCGCCTTCCACCGGGGCACGAAGTCGCTCACGGTCGGCAGCGGCCAGTGGATGAGGAACAGGTCGACGAAGTCGAGCCCGAGATCGTCGAGCGACCGGTCGAACGACGCGAGCGCGTCGTCGTACGTGAGCTGGTTGTTGTTGAGCTTCGTCGTGACGAAGACGTCCTCGCGCGGCAGACCGCTCTCGCGGACCGCCTGCCCGACCTCGCGCTCGTTGCCGTACATCTGGGCCGTGTCCACGTGCCGGTAGCCGATCTCGAGGGCCTCGCTGACGACCCTGACCGCGTCCGCAGGCTCGACCTTGTAGGTGCCGAAGCCGAGCTGCGGGATCGTGACGCCGTTGTTCAGGACGCGGTGCGGGGTCTGCTGATCCACGATGGGTCTCCTTGCTGGTCGGGGCTGGTCCTTACCTTGCCACGCGCGTACGGCGGGTGCCGAGAGCAGGGCCGTCTTCGTCACACGGGCCCTCTGGGCGGCGAGGGTCGTCGTGCGCGCCGACTACCCTGGCGGGGTGGCTACCTTCTCCTCCGTGACCCGTCAGCACATCCTCCAGGCGATCGCCGAGCACGACTCCCGTGGGAGCGAGAACTTCCTCGGCGTCTACGGTTTCGAGGCCTCAGGAGGGCCGACGATCGTCCACGACGGCGCGAGCTACGACTGCGCCGCGGTCATCGGCGTCGCGCACCGCTATGCGACCGGCCGGACGGCTCTCGCCGAGGAGTTCGACGATGGAGCGATCAAGGTCGTGCGCAACCGCGGCTTCGACGTCGTCGAGCCCGGTGCCGCACGGGCGCCGCGTCGCGCGCCCGCACCCAAGCGCACCCCCGCCGCGAAGCCCGCCTCGACGCGTAGACCCGCCCAGCCCGAGCGCCCCACGGCCATGTGCCCCACGTGCTTCATGACGCTCCCGGCGACGGGGATCTGCGACAACTGCGCCTGACGAGCGCAGGACCGCGACCAGGCGCGCGACAGCAGGAGTGACGGACGAGGGCCTCGCGACAGAGTCGCGAGGCCCTCGTCCACGTCCGGACGATCGTCAGCGCGACGTGCGCACCTTGATGACGTTCCCGGTCCCGCTGACCTTCACGGTCTTCGCCTTGCCCTTGGCAGCCTTGACGTAGTTGTTCGCCCCGACGACTCGGAGGCTGCGCAGGCTGGTCACCTTCACGTGGTTGCCGCTGCCGCGCACGACCAGCGTCGAGGTCTTGCCTGCACGGAGCTTGGTGCCCGCACCTTCGAGGCGGGCCGTCTTGAGGTTGTTCTTCACGGTGACGCTCGCGTTGCTCGCGTCCATCTTGAGCGTCCCGAGCGAACCTCCGACCTTGAGGTTCACGCCGGTGCCGGTGACCGACGCCTTGCCGACGTTCTTGGCGACACGTACCTTCGCGTTGCTGCCCCTCACGCTGAGCGTCTTCACGGACTTCAGCGAGACTGTCACCCCGGTGCCCGTGATCGTGACCTTGCCGCACGCGCCCTTCAGCCGGTACGTGCCGAAGGACCGGGACAGCTTCACGCCGCCACGGCTGCAGTCGATGGTCGTCGCGCTCGCGGCGACTGGAGCGGCCGGGACCGGGACCGCAGCAGCGCTCGTCGCGAGAGCGGCGGAGCCCGGGATACCGAGAGAAGCAGCGATGGCGAGCGCCGACAGGCGGCGAGACACACGAGTCACGGAGGGCTCCAGAGGTTGGCGACGACGTCTTGCCGACCGTACCGAGCATCCCTCGCTCTGTCCTGTCGAACTGTGAGACGAAGAACGGCGCCCCGGACGACCGAGGCGCCGACGGTGGGCCCGGAGGGACTCGAACCCCCGACATCCACGGTGTAAGCGTGGCGCTCTAACCAGCTGAGCTACAGGCCCTGGTGAACAGGCAGCCGTCAGACTACCTTGTCGCCCGTCACAGGAGCGCGAGCGCCTCACGGTAGCCGTCGAGGTCCCGGCGCTGCCCGCGCGGGTTGACGACCGCCCACCTCACGACGCCCTCGGCGTCGATCAGGAAGCTGCCACGCAGCGCGAGGCCGTGCTCGTCGTCGAACACACCGAACGCCTGCGCGGCCTCGCCGTGCGGCCAGAAGTCCGACAGCAGGTCGAATCCGAAGCCCTCCTGCTCGGCCCACGCCTTGAGCGTGAAGACCGGGTCGCACGAGATCGCGAGCAGGGTGACGCGGGCGTCCTCGAACTGCGCCAGGTTGTCGCGCAGCTCACACAGCTCACCCGTGCAGATCCCTGAGAAGGCGAACGGGAAGAACACCACCAGGACGGGGCCGCCGCGCAGCTCCGAGAGAGTCACGGGAGTGCCGTGCGTGTCCTGCAGGGTGAAGTCGGGAGCGACGTCGCCGACGACGAGCGGCACCGTCTCCATCAGCGGCCGCGGCCGCGCGTGCCGAGCTTCGTCGCCGACCAGTCGCGCGCGATCGAGAAGGTGCTCGTCACGTGCAGGCCCGCGGTGCTCGCGGCCTCCTGGATGTCGTTGTGGCCCACGTGACCGTCGCGACCGGGCTTCGGCGTCAGCACCCAGATCGCGCCACCGTCGTCGAGGACCGTCTGGACGTCGACGAGAAGGTCCGTCAGGTCGTCCTCGCCGTCGCGGTACCAGACGATGACACCGTCGGTGACGTCGTCGTAGTCCTCGTCGACCAGGTCCGTCCCCGTGATGTCCTCGATCGCCGAGCGCAGGTCGTGGTCGACGTCGTCGTCGTACCCGAACTCCTGGACGACCATCTCCCGGTCGAATCCCAGCTTCTCCGCCCCCGCGGCGCTCGTCGCGTCCTGGGGGTCCGTGCTCGTGGCCACCTGTGGTTCCCGTTCCTTCCGAAAGACTCCAGCGGGCACCGCCCGCGTTGTCACCTGTGTCACAACGCCGCCCGCAGTACCGGCACCTGCACAACGAGGCGCCCACTGGCAAAGGTAGTGCACCACAGCCGCGGACACCCACACGTGGTGTCACGAGGATCACGGCCGGGAACGGTGGACACGGTGTGACTTTGCCGCGACTTTGAGAACACAATGGTCATCAGGACCCCGTCGGCGCTACCGCGCCGCGAGCCGTGGGTCCGGACTGGGAGCACCGGGGCGCCAGCCCCCTCGAAAGTGCTCACGACGAGATAAAGAGGTTGCTGGTGGCTTCGCACGACGAGACCCGACCGCTCATCAACGGTCTGCTCAGCCAGGTCCCGGACATCGACCCCGCCGAGACGGGTGAGTGGGTCGAGGCGCTGGACGGCCTGATCGACGAGCGCGGCGGACCCCGCGCCCGGTACGTCCTTCTCAACCTGCTCAAGCGAGCACGTGAGCGCAACGTCGCCATCCCGACGTCGCTCAACACCCCCTACGTCAACACCATCGGCGTCCACGAGGAGCCCTACTTCCCGGGCGACGAGGTCATGGAGCGCCGCTACCGCTCCTGGATCCGCTGGAACGCCGCCGTCATGGTGACGCGCGCGCAGCGCCCCTCGGTCGCGGTCGGCGGCCACATCTCCTCGTACGCGTCCGTCGCGACCCTCTACGAGGTCGGCCTCAACCACTTCTTCCGCGGCAAGGACCACCCGGGCGGCGGCGACCAGGTCTACTTCCAGGGCCACGCCTCCCCCGGCGTCTACGCTCGCGCGCTCCTCGAGGGCCGCCTGAACGAGCACCAGCTGGACGGCTTCCGCCAGGAGATGTCGCACCCGGGCGGCGGCCTGCCGTCCTACCCGCACCCGCGCCTCGCGCCCGAGCTGTGGGAGTTCCCGACGGTCTCGATGGGCCTCGGCCCCGCGTCGGCGATCTACCAGGCGTGGACCAACCGCTACCTGCACGAGCGCGGCATCAAGGACACGTCGCAGCAGGACGTGTGGGCGTTCCTCGGCGACGGCGAGATGGACGAGCCCGAGAGCCGCGGCATGCTGCAGCTCGCTGCCCAGCAGCAGCTCGACAACCTCACGTTCGTCGTCAACTGCAACCTGCAGCGCCTCGACGGCCCGGTCCGCGGCAACGGCAAGATCATCCAGGAGCTCGAGGCCCAGTTCCGCGGCGCCGGCTGGAACGTCATCAAGGTCATCTGGGGCCGTGAGTGGGACGTCCTGCTCAACGCCGACAAGGACCGCGCGCTCGTCAACCTCATGAACCAGACGCTCGACGGCGACTACCAGACGTTCAAGGCCAACGACGGCGCGTACGTCCGCGAGCACTTCTTCGGTCGCGACCCGCGCACCAAGGCGCTCGTCGAGAACATGACGGACGACGAGATCTGGGAGCTCAAGCGCGGCGGCCACGACTACCGCAAGATCTACGCGGCGTACTCCGCGGCGCGCGCCCACACGGGCCAACCGACGGTCATCCTCGCGCACACGATCAAGGGCTACGGCCTCGGCTCGGGCTTCGCCGGTCGCAACGCGACCCACCAGATGAAGAAGCTCAAGAACGAGGAGCTCAAGGCTCTCCGCGACTCGCTGCACATCCCGATCACCGACGAGGAGATCGACGCCGAGCCGTACCTGCCGCCGTACTACAACCCGGGACCCGAGGACCCGACGATCCAGTACATGCTCGAGCGCCGTCGCGCGCTCGGCGGGTTCGTCCCCGAGCGTCGCGAGAAGTACGAGCCGCTCAACCTCCCGGGCGACAAGACGTACGAGCTCCTCGCGAAGGGCTCCGGCCAGCAGGAGGTCGCCACGACGATGGCGCTCGTCCGGCTGTTCAAGGACCTCGTCAGGGACAAGGAGATCGGCAAGCGCATCGTGCCGATCATCCCCGACGAGGCCCGCACGTTCGGCCTCGACTCGATCTTCCCGACGGCGAAGATCTTCAACACGCTCGGGCAGAACTACCGCGCGGTCGACTCCGACCTCATGCTCTCCTACAAGGAGTCCGAGGCCGGCCAGATCATGCACACCGGCATCAACGAGGCCGGTTCCGCCGCCGCGTTCCAGGCGGTCGGCACGTCGTACGCGACGCACGGCCAGCCGCTCATCCCGTTCTACTTCTACTACTCGATGTTCGGGTTCCAGCGGACCGGCGACCAGTTCTGGGCCGCGGGCGACCAGCTCACGCGAGGCTTCCTCATCGGAGCCACGGCCGGCCGCACGACCCTCACGGGCGAAGGCCTCCAGCACGCTGACGGCCACTCGCCGCTGCTCGCCGGGACCATGTCGCACGTCGTCCACTACGACCCGGCCTACGGGTACGAGATCCGCCACATCGTGCGCGACGGCATCGAGCGCATGTACGGCGAGGGCGACCGCGACCCGAACGTCATCTACTACCTGACCGTCTACAACGAGCCGATGGCTCAGCCGGCAGAGCCGGAGGACGTGGACGTCGAGGGCATCCTGCGAGGGATCCACCGGATCCACCAGGCGCAGGGCGAGGGGCCGCGTGCCCAGATCCTCGCGTCCGGCGTGGGCGTGCTGTGGGCGCTCGAGGCCGCCAAGATCCTCGCCGAGGACTGGGGCGTCCAGGCGGACGTCTGGTCCGTGACGAGCTGGCTCGAGCTGCGCCGCGACGGCCTCGCCGCCGACGAGCACAACTTCCTCAACCCGGGAGCGGAGAAGAAGGTCGCGTACCTGACGTCCAAGCTCCAGGGTGCGGAGGGTCCGTTCATCGCGACGAGCGACTACGACAAGCTCGTGACCGACCAGATCCGCAAGTGGGTCCCGGGCGACTACGAGGTGCTGGGCGCGGACGGCTTCGGGTTCTCCGACACCCGCGCCGCAGCCCGCCGCCACTTCAAGATCGACGGTCCGTCGACGGCGGTGCGCGTGCTCCAGTCGCTCGCCGCTCGCGGCGAGGTCGCGGCCGACGCCCCCGCCCAGGCCATCGAGCGGTACAACCTGCACGACGTGCGCGCCGGTACGTCCGGCACGGCAGGTGGCGACTCCTGACGGGTCACCCCCACTGACGACGAGACCCCGTCACCCGGTTCCGGGTGACGGGGTCTCGTCGTCTCAGGCTCGTGGCGCTCGCCAGAAGGTGGAGCGCAGGAAGGTCAGGCTCCCCCGCCCACGCCCGACTCGCTCATCGCGATCTTCGTGCGCAGCTCCTCGGACACGCGGTCGACCGCCTCCTGGTCCTCGGCGAGCATCAGGGACTCGAGGTGGTGCTTGGCCTCTCCCACACGGCCCGCGTCGAGCGCGGCGAGGATGAGCTGGCGCCCCGCCTCGACGCTGTGCTCACGCGGACGCCAGTGCCCCACGCCCAGGCCGCTCGCCTCCGTCGCGTGGCCGGTCTCGCGGAGCATGACGATCGCAGCCGCGAGGCCCTCCCCGGACGAGTCGCGCTCCGCAGCGGTGGCGAGGCGGCGCATCGCACCCTCGAAGTCCTCGTCGATCGACAAGCGGGCCAGCTCGATGAGCGGGTACCAGGCCCGGGCGTTGCCAGCGAGCTCCTCGGCCAGGGCCCACACCGCGAGGTCCCCCTGCCGGCGCCGCTCCTCCTGGTAGGACTGGTCGGCCTGCTCGGCCGCCAGCGGGTCCTCGTGGTGCCCGGTCGACGCGGCGCGCTGCCGGACGATCTCGACGAGCGCCCGGAACGCGCGCTCGTTGTTCGGGTCGTCGGTCAGCATCGCGCGCAGAGCGTCCTCGTGCGGACGGTCGCCCGGGCGCGCAGCCTTCGTCGGGCGACGGGTCCCCACGGTGGACGCGGACGTCGTCTTCCTCATGAGCTGGCGGAGCTTGGGCAAGAGACTCATGAATCCACCTTAGGCTTTTCTTGACGATCCATCACCCGGCGGGCCGGATCCTGATACCTCCTAGATCTTCAGCGATTTGTGCGTTCCCCACAATCTGGGGCCGTATGCTCTCCCCATGAGCCGTGCCACCCCCGCGAAGGACCACGCCGATCCCGCGACGGCCGCGACCTCGCCCGCCGCGGGCGTCGAGGAGGACGAGCACCTTCGCCGTGTCCGCGCGGGGACCGGTCTGCTGACGAAGGCCGCGCTCAAGCAGCTCGACGCCGAGCTGTCCTGGTACCGCGACCTCCCGGCCGAGGACAAGTCGTGGATCGTGCTCGTCGTGCAGTCGGCGATCGCCTCGTTCGTCGCCTGGTACGAGGAGCCCACCGGTGTCCCGAGCGGCGTCTCCGAGATCTTCTCCGCGGCGCCGCCGGAGCTCACGCAGTCCATCTCCCTGCAGCACACGCTCCAGCTCGTGCGCGTGATCGTCGACGTCGTCGAGGCGTACTCCGACGAGCTCGCGGTGCCGGGCGCCGAGCGCGACCTGCGCGAGGCCGTCCTGCGGTACTCGCGCGAGGTGGCCTTCTCCGCAGCCGAGGTATACGCGCGCGCCGCCGAGATGCGCGGTGCGTGGGACGCGCGCCTCGAGGCGCTCGTCGTCGACGCGCTCATGCGCGGCGAGTCCGACGACGCGGTGCGCTCCCGCGTCGCAGCGCTCGGCTGGTCGGGGTCGGCGCACGTCCTGGTCATGGTCGGGACCACGACGGAGCAGCTCGACGAGGTGCGCGCAGCAGAGCTGCGCCGGGCGACGCGACGCGTCGTCGACGACTCGCTCGTCGGCATCCAGGCCAACCGCATCGTCCTCGTCCTCGGCGGCGGGCCCGACCTCGTCGAGTCGGCGCGGTCGCTCGTCCCGCGCTTCGGCCCCGGACCCGTCGTCCTCGGCCCGGTCGTCGGCGGGATCGGCGAGGCCGGCCGCTCGGCGACGGCGGCTCTCGCCGGACTCGCGGCCGCGGCCGCGTGGCCGCAGGCTCCGCGTCCGGTCCAGGCTGACGACCTGCTCCCCGAGCGTGTCCTCATCGGCGACCTGAGCGCTCGGCGCACGCTCGTCGACCAGGCGTACACGCCGCTCGCCGCGAGCACCGGTGCGACGCTCGAGACCCTCTCGGCGTACCTCGGCACCGGCCGCTCGCTCGAGGCGGCCGCACGCAGCCTCTACGTCCACCCGAACACGGTGCGGTACCGGCTGCGCAAGGTCGCGGAGCTGACCGGCTGGGACCCGCTCGACGCACGCGAGTCGTTCGTCCTGCAGGTCGCGCTCGCCCTCGGCGAGCTCGTCAGGGTCGACGCCACCCACGCGTGACACCTTGTAGGTTCACCACAAGTTCGTTTCCCCAGCTTCGTGCGCGTCGTGACGCCCCGGGGTCGCCACCGGAAGGCAAGGTTGACGAGTGATCGCAGTACTGTGCCCAGGACAGGGCTCCCAGACCCCCGGCATGCTCGCCCCGTGGCTCGAGCTGCCCGGCGTCGGTGACCGTCTCGCCGAGCTCTCCGAGGCCGCCCAGGTCGACCTCGTCGCCCACGGCACCGTGAGCGACGCCGACACGATCCGAGACACGGCCGTCGCCCAGCCCCTCATCGTCGCCACCTCGCTGCTCGCGTTCCGTGAGGTCCTCGCCGGCCGCGTCGCCTCCGACGTCGTCGACGCGACCGCGGGGCACTCCGTGGGCGAGCTGACGGCCGCAGCCGTCGCGGGGGTCCTGACCGACGCCGGCGCCGTCGGCCTCGTCGCCCACCGAGCTCGCGCCATGGCCAGCGCGGCCGCCGCGGTCGAGACGGGGATGAGCGCCGTCGTCGGCGGAGACCCGGACGAGGTGCTCCCCGCGATCGCCGACGCGGGCCTCTACCCCGCCAACGTCAACGGTGGCGGCCAGGTCGTCGCCGCCGGGTGCCCGGACGGCCTCGCTCGGCTCGCCGAGAACCCGCCGACCCGCGCCCGGGTCATCCCCCTGCAGGTCGCCGGGGCGTTCCACACGACCTTCATGCAGTCCGCGCTCGACGCGTTCGAGCCCGTCGCGGCCGGCTGGCCCGCCCAGGACCCCCGGCTGCCGCTGCTCACGAACGCAGACGGCACGACCTACAGCTCCCGCGGCGCCGGCGCGCACGGCCACGGCACCGGTGCGGACGTCATCGAGCACCTCGTCGCACAGATCGTCGCCCCCGTGCGCTGGGACCTGTGCCAGGAGACGCTGGGAGAGCTCGGCGTCACCGCGGTGCTCGAGCTCGCTCCCGGCGGTGTCCTGACCGGCCTCGCGAAGCGCACTCTCAAGGGCGTCGAGCAGGTCGCGATCAAGTCGCCCGACGACCTCGACGCGGCACGCGACCTCGTCGCGCGCCACTCCGCCGCCACCGCCACCATCACCGAGGAGACCACGGCGTGACTCAGCTCAAGCAGGCGACCGGACCGCAGTTCTCCCGCATCCTCGCGATCGGCGGGGTGCGCGGCGACGCCGTCGTCACGAACGACGACATCGCCGGCCCGATCGACTCGTCCGACGAGTGGATCCGCCAGCGCACCGGCATCGTCACCCGCCGTCGCGCGACCGGCGACACCGACGTCCTCGACCTCGCGACCGCCGCCGCCGAGGAAGCACTCGCGCAGGCCGGCCTGACCGGTGCCGACATCGACGCGGTCATCCTGTCGACCGTCACCTACTTCGCGCAGACCCCCGCGGGCGCCGCGATCGTCGCCGACCGCATCGGCGCCACCCCGGCCGCCGCCTACGACATCTCGGCTGCGTGCGCCGGATACTCGTACGGGATCGGTCAGGCCGACGCGCTCGTCCGCTCCGGCGCCGCTCGTCATGTGCTCGTGATCGGCGCGGAGAAGATGAGCGACTTCATCGACCCGACCGACCGTTCCATCTCGTTCCTGCTCGGCGACGGCGCAGGCGCAGCGATCGTCGGCCCGTCCGACTTCCCCGGCATCGGCCCGACGGTGTGGGGCTCCGACGGCTCGAAGGCCGCGACGATCGGCCAGACGCTCAGCTGGCAGGAGTTCGCCGCGACCGAGGGCGCCGCATGGCCGACGCTCCGCCAGGACGGCCCGTCCGTCTTCAAGTGGGCCGCGTTCCAGATGGCGCCCGTCGCGCTCCGCGCGATCGAGGCGGCCGGGCTCACCCCCGCAGACATCGACGTGTTCGTCCCGCACCAGGCCAACATGCGGATCATCGACCAGATGATCAAGCAGCTCGGCCTCCGCGAGGACGTCGTCGTCGGCCGGGACATCGAGGACACGGGCAACACGTCCGCCGCCTCGATCCCGCTCGCGACCGAACGGCTCATCCGGGAGGGCGCTGCCAAGACCGGCCACGTCCTGCTCCAGATCGGCTTCGGCGCCGGCCTGGTCTACGCGGCCCAGGTCGTCATCGTCCCCTGACCCTCAGTCCACCCAGCTTCACCCACACAACCAAGGAGAACACCCATGGCTCACACCGAGAACGAGGTCCTCGCCGGGCTCGCCGAGATCGTCGCCGAGGAGACGGGTCTGCCCGCCGACACGGTCACCGCGGAGAAGTCCTTCACCGACGACCTCGACATCGACTCGCTGTCGATGATGACGATCGTCACGCACGCCGAGGACAAGTTCGGCGTCACCATCCCCGACGACGAGGTCAAGAACCTCACGACCGTGGGCGACGCCGTCTCGTTCATCACTAACGCGCAGGCCTGAGCCTCCCGGTCCCACCGGACACCCGTGCCGGTCGGCGCGTGCGCTCGCGCCCGCCGACCGGCGCCGCCGCCCCGCGGCCCCTCCCCACCCGACAGGAGTCACCATGACCACCGTTCCCGACGTCGTCGTCACCGGCCTCGGTGCCACCACGCCTCTCGGCGGTGACGTGGCCTCCACGTGGCAGGCCGCCCTGGCCGGCCAGTCCGGCGCACGGACCCTCGAGAACGACTGGGCCGAGAAGTACGGCATCCCCGTGAGCTTCGCCGCGACGATCAAGGTCGCGCCCGAGGAGGTCCTCGCGCGGCCCGAGCTCAAGCGCATGGACCCGTCCACGCAGTACGCGATCATCGCGGCCCGCGAGGCGTGGGCCGACGCCGGCATCACCGACGTCGACCACGACCGCCTCGGGTCCGTCGTGTCCTCGGGCATCGGCGGCATCTGGACCACGCTCGACGCGTGGGACACGCTCCGCGAGAAGGGCGCACGCCGCGTCCTGCCGATGACCGTCCCCATGCTCATGCCCAACTCCCCGACGGCCTTCGTCTCGCTCGAGCTCGGCGCCCGCGCAGGTGCCCACGCCCTCGTGTCGGCGTGCGCATCGGGTGCCGAGGCGATCGCCTACGGCGTCGAGATGATCCGCTCGGGCCGCGCGGACGTCGTTGTCGCGGGCGGTACCGAGGCGACGATCCACCCCATGCCGATCTCCGCCTTCGCCGCGTCGCGCACGCTGTCGCTGCGCAACGACGACCCTGCAGGCGCGTCGCGCCCGTACGACGTCGCGCGTGACGGTTTCGTCATCGGCGAGGGCGCGGCGGTCGTCGTGCTCGAGTCGGCGGAGCACGCCGCTGCCCGCGGCGCGCGGGTCTACGGACGCATCGCCGGCCTCGGCCTCACGGCCGACGGCTACCACATCACGTCCCCCGAACCCTCGGGCGCGGGGCAGATCCGCGCGATGAAGGCTGCGCTCGAGGACTCGGGCGTCGCCCCGGCGGACGTCGTGCACGTCAACGCACACGCGACGTCGACCGTCGTCGGCGACCTCATCGAGGCACGCTCCGTGCGCGGCGTCCTCGGAGGAGACGCCGACCACGTGGCGCTGTCCGCGACGAAGTCCATGACCGGGCACCTCCTCGGCGGGGCTGGCGCGCTCGAGACGGTGTTCACCCTGCTCGCCGTCCACGAGCGCACCGCTCCCCCGACGATCAACGTGTCGGACCCGGACCCGGAGCTCGTCCTCGACCTCGTGCGGGACACCCCGCGCGAGCTGCCGAAGGGCGACGTCGCGGCGATCAACAACTCGTTCGGCTTCGGTGGCCACAACGTCGCGCTGGTCGTGACGTCGGCCTGATCCGTCAGGGACGACGAAGGGCGCCTCCCGTTCGGGAGGCGCCCTTCGTCGTGCTCTGGGAAGCGGTGGTGCGTCCGGCTCAGCCGACGCGGTGGAGCCAGCGCACGGGCGCGCCAGCACCGGCGAAGCGGAACGGCTCGAGCTCGTCGTCCCACGCCTGCCCGAGCGCGAGGTCGAGCTCCTGCTTCATGCGCTCGGCGTCGCCCGCGTGGGCGAGGGCGGCACGGACGCGGTCCTCGGGGACGACGATGTTGCCGTGCACGTCAGTCGCCGCGTGGAAGATGCCCAGCTCGGGGGTGTGGCTCCAGCGGGAGCCGTCGACGCCGCGGCTCGCCTCCTCGGTCACCTCGTAGCGCAGGTGCGTCCAGCCGCGCAGCGCGGAGGCAAGCTTCGCGCCGGTGCCCGACGGCGCCTGCCAGGAGTGCTCGGCGCGGAGCATGCCAGGGGCAGCGGGCTGCTCGGTCCAGTCCATCGACACGCGTGTGCCGAGGACGTTGGACGCTGCCCACTCCATGTGCGGCACCAGCGCGCGGGGCGCTGAGTGCACGAAAAGTACACCGCGGGTGATCGAACCAGCCATGTTGTTCCTCCCAGAGTCGAGGTTCGTCTTCCCCAACGGCCTCTGACCAGCAGGAACGCGTGTTCGCGCGGCGTGCGTCTCCCATCATGCCGCATCACGGCGGCAAAGGCGAGGCCCGGCACCCGCGAGAGCGGTGCGCCGGGCCTCGGATGCGTGATGTCAGAGCTGCTCGCGCAGGGCGCGCATCGCCTTCTTCCGCACCGAGCGCTCGAGGCGGTCGATGTAGAGGTGACCGTCGAGGTGGTCGACCTCGTGCTGGAGGCAGCGGGCCATGAGCTCGGTGCCCTCGACGACGACCGGGTTGCCGTCGAGGTCGATGCCCTCGACCTTCGCGTACCAGGCGCGCTTCGTCGGGTACCAGAGGCCCGGCACGGAGAGGCAGCCCTCGTCGCCGTCCTGATACTCGTCCTCGGAGAGGTCGACGATGACCGGGTTGAGGATGTAGCCGATCTCGTCGTCGATGTTCCACGAGAACGCCCGCAGGCTGACGCCGATCTGGTTCGCGGCCAGGCCGGCGCGCCCCTCGTCGTCGACGGTCTCCACGAGGTCCTCGACCAGGCTCCGCACACGGTCGTCGATCGTCGTGATCGGGTCGCACGGCGTACGGAGCACGGGGTCGGGAAGGATGCGGATCTCTCTCATGGCCATGAGGGCGATTCTTTCACGAATCGACCCGTGGTTTGCGAAGACGCGGGCCGGGAGTGATGCGCGAGACGCAGGTCAGGTCAGCCGTGCAGCAGGAGACGCACGAGCAGGACGCCCGCTCCCGCCGTCGTCCAGCTCGCGAGGGAGCCGATGAGGAACTCCTCTGCCTTGGTGCCGTGCGCACGGTCGGCCGAGATCTCGGGGAACCTCACGATGCCCTTCGCGGCGAGCACCGCCGCGATGACGGGGTAGACGCCCGCGAGTCCGAGCGTGAGGACGAGCAGGCGCTCGAGGGGGCCGATCAGGCGGCCGCCGCGCAGCAGGGGGCCAGCGACGGCGTCGCGCGACGGCGCGGGCACGACCGTCGCGACGTCCCGCCCACGGACCTTGAGCCGCCACCCGGCGGGGCCTGGCTCGGGGCCTGCGGCGGCCCGGGCGGGCGCGGGGTCCTCGCGGCGAGCGCGAGCGAGCGCGGCTCTCGTCACGACGTTCGCGGTCCGGGTGAGCGCGAGGACGACGGCGAGCACGCCGAGCGCGACCGCCGCAGGGACGGCGTCGGGGCCGGGCGCGCCGAGCGCGGTGCGCTCCCAGGCGTCCACGAGCGGTCCCGTGAGATCACGGACAGGCGCGAGGGCTCCGAGCACGACGACGGCGGCGAGGACCAGCACGGGCCACAGCCGGCGCGACTCCCCCGGCCCGCTCACGGGCATCGTGAGGGTCCACGCCCCGGCGACGGCGGCGGACCCGAGGGTCACGAGGACCGGGACACCCGCGCCGAGGACGAGCACGGCGCCGGCGGCGAGGACGGCGGCGCCGACCCACCACGCGCTGCGGCGGCCAGCCTGCACCGCGGGGACCTTGCGGACGAGGTCCGCGACGGCGACGAGGAGCAGCACGGTCACGGCGATCATCGGGCCACCTCCTGCAGGAGCCGGAGCGAGGTCGCGACGGCGGCGCCGCCCGAGCGGCGGAGGGACTGCGAGACCGCGGGCTGCGTGACGCCGTGCGCTGCGGCGATCTCCGCCTGGGTCTGGCCGAGCGCGCTCTCGCCCGCGTACGCGCGTTGGGTCGAGGTCATGGCGTCGATCATGCGGTCTCTGAGCACGAGCTGCGAGGTGAGGAGCGCGTCGGTCTCAGGTTCTGGCTCGGACGCGACGTACCAGGTGCGGGTGTAGGGAGCGTCGCCGTCGGCTCGTTCGTGGGCCTCGTCGATCGCCGTGCGGGCTGCCCACCAGGCGGAGCCGTCCTGGATCGGTACGCCCCTCGCGCCGGGGGCGACGTCGCGGATCTCGCCCCGCCCGATCCCGATGCGGACGTCGAGGCCTTCGGGCAGCAGGAGGCGGACGACGCCGGCGGTCCAGAGGGCGTCGGCAAGGCGGGCGGCGACTGCCTGGAACTCGTCGCCGACGGTCGCCCACAGCGGCACCTCGAGCGGCACGTACCGCGCGGCGCGCGCGAAGGTGTCCTCGATGTCGCGCTGTGCGGCGGCGCGGTCGAGGAGGTCGCGGGACCGGACGATGTCCACGATCAGGGCGTATCGATCGCTTATCACCCTGCAACTATAAGCGGATCGCTTATGAGTGGCTAGATATAAGCACCTAGGTCCTGGGGACGTCGCGTCGCCGCAGCCCGGCGACCGACCGCACCCACCCGAACATGACCGGTGTCGGCGCGTACGCCGACCTGCTCCGCAAGGAGCTCAAGGCGCTCGCCCTCGCCGCGTAGCGCGCCCGGCTCGGAGCCAGGGGTACGAAGAAGGCCCGGAATCCTTGGGATTCCGGGCCTTCTGACGCTCCCGCGACTGGACTCGAACCAGTGACCGTCCGATTAACAGTCGGATGCTCTGCCAACTGAGCTACGCGGGATCGCGCGGTTCGCCGTAACGAACGAGAAGAACTCTACCAGGGTCGGAAGGGTGCTCCGAACCACTCAGAGCGGCAGGCCGACAGCTTCACGGACACGCGTCTCCGCGGCTGCGACCAGGGCGGCAGTCTCCGGGTCCTCGAGCCGGACATAGCCGTCACCGAGCACCTCGGAGAAGAGCCCGTCGGCCTCGTCGCGCCGGACGACGACGCGCACCACGCCGCCCTGGGGCAGCTTCACGGTCTCCGAGTGGACGACCGACGACTGCACCCGCTCCCGGAAGGTCCGCGCGAACGCCTGGGGCTTCGCGTCCGTGAGCGTGATGACCGTCTCGGGCGCGCCGTCGACCCAGCGGATCGTCAGCTCCGCGCTCTGCGCGTCGAGCGCGCCGTGGTCGACGTCGCACCAGCGACGCACGACGACGTCGTCACCGAAGGCGAGGACGAGGCGGTGCGCCGTCGCGACGGCCCAGCCCTCCTGCGCGCCGTGGCGGGAGACCTGCGCGCCGGCGAGGGCGCGCTCCTGGGCGTGCTGGTGTGCGAGCCGGTCGTGCTCGGCCCGGTGGCCGCGACGAAGAAGTCCCATGGCCCCACGCTAGCGCGCCACGCTGGGGCACGTGGTGGGGCGTCTGGGGCTTGAACCCAGGACCGACGGATTATGAGTCCGCTGCTCTGACCGACTGAGCTAACGCCCCGGGACCCTGCGGGTCCGCGGGACAATCTACCGGGTGACGCAGCCCTGTCCCCCACCGGCGCCCTCGCGACGCCCCAGTGGCCTCAGCGTCAGTCGCCCTGGTCGAGGGCGCGCAGCTCGCGCCGCTGGGCCTCGAGACCGAGCAGCTCGGCGAAGAGCGCCTGGTAGCCCTCCGGGTCCGACTCCATGTCGGTGCGCTGCAGCGCAGAGCGCAGGTTGGCGATACGGCGCGTGTACTGCATCTCGACGAGCGAGCGGACGACGCCGCGCACGTAGTCCTCGACCGCCGACTCGCGATCTTCCGGCAGCGGCGCGACCGCGAGCTCGTTGACGATCCCCGCGACGGGTGCCGAGGCCTCCTCGAGGACACGCGCGACCCACTGTGCAGGGTCCGACGTCGTCCCGACGCCGCCCGCGGCACGGATCGCCTCGTGCACGGCACGCCAGGCGGGCACGGAGAACGCGTCCGCGCCGAGCTCGTCGAACTCGGGCGGGACGGAACCGGGGTGCTGCAGCACAGCCTCGAGCACCTCGCGCTCGAGGCGCGCGACCGGGTCGGTGCGGTCGGGCCGTGAGAACGCGCCGGGGGCACGCTCGGCGGGGTACGGCTCGCGCGAGGGGGCCGCGTGGCGCGCCTGCTCGGCGTCGGGCCGTCCGGGCCGCTCCCCTGCGCTGTGCGCGGCTCGCTGGCCGGCGTGCTGCGCCGACGCGACGGCGCGGCGCACGGTCTCGCCGTCCATGCCGAGCCAGCCGGCGAGCATGCGCGTGTACTCGGGCTTGAGCGCGGAGTCGCGGATGCTCGCGACCGCGGGTGCCGCGGCGCGGAGCGCCCCGACACGGCCCTCGGCGGTGCCGAGGTCGAACGACGCGAGCGTCGTGCGGATGACGAACTCGAACAGCGGTTGCCGGGAGTCGACGAGCGCGCGCACGGCCTCGGGGCCGCGCGCGAGGCGCAGCTCGCACGGGTCCATGCCGCTCTTCTCTACCGCGACGAAGGTCTGGGCGTAGAAGCGCTGGTCCTCCGCGAACGCGCGCATCGCGGCCTTCTGGCCGGCGGCGTCGCCGTCGAACGTGAAGATGATCTCGCCGCCGGTCGAGCCGCCGCCCGCGAGCTGGACGCCGGACCCGGCCGAGGTGTCGCCGACGAGGCGCCGCACGACGCGGACGTGGTCGCTGCCGAACGCGGTGCCGCACGTCGCGACGGCGGTGCCGACCCCGGACAGGTGCGCCGCCATGACGTCGGTGTATCCCTCGACGACGACGACGCGCTTCGTCTTCGCGATCTCCCGCTTGGCGAGGTCGAGGCCGTAGAGCACCTGCGACTTCTTGTAGACGGCCGTCTCGGGGGTGTTGAGGTACTTGGGGCCCTGGTCGTCGTCGAACAGTCGCCGCGCGCCGAAGCCGATGACCTCGCCCGTCACGTCGCGGATCGGCCAGATCAGCCGGCCGCGGAAGCGGTCGTAGACGCCGCGGTTCCCCTGCGAGACGAGGCCGGCCGCGAGCAGCTCCGCTTCCGAGAACCCCTTGGAGCGCAGGTAGGTGAGCAACGAGCTCCAGCCCTGCGGCGCGTAGCCGACGCCGAACGTCTCGGCCGCGGCCCGGTCGAAGCTGCGCTGGGCCAGGAACTCGCGGGCGACCGTCGCGCCCGGTGAGAAGAGCTGCTCGGCGTAGAACTGCGCCGCGCTGCGGTTGGCCTCGATGATGCGCTGGCGCTTGCCCGGTTCCTCGGAGCGGCGCGGCCCGCCACCCTCCTCGTAGCGCAGCTGGATGCCGACGCGTTGCGCGAGGTGCTCCACCGCCTCCGTGAAGCCGAGGCCGTCGATCTTCTGGACGAACGAGATGACGTCGCCACCCTCGTTGCAGCCGAAGCAGTGCCAGCGCCCGACCTGGGGGCGCACGTGGAAGGAGGGAGTGCGTTCGTCGTGGAAGGGGCACAGGCCCTTCATCGAGCCGACGCCCGCCGTCTTGAGCGTGACGTAGGAGCCCACGATCTCGTCGATGCGTGCCCGCTCGCGGACCGCGTCCACGTCCTCGCGCTTGATGAGACCTGCCACGCCCTGAGTCTAGGACGTCAGCGCGACCGTCCGGGCCGTGCGAGCGGCCCTCGACGGACCGCGGTCAGAACGCGGGGCCCACGAGGCGCGCGTACCACTTGCTCGCGCTCACGTCGGTGAGCGAGGCGACCTGGTCGACGACGACGCGCAACCGCGCTGCGTCGTCGGCTGCCTCGCGCCAGTCGGCGGCGAACGCGGGCTCGAGCGCCGTCGGCGCTCGCTCGAGCAGCACCTCGACGAGCGAGGTGAGGAGCTGACGCTGCGCCTGGTAGAGCGGCTCGGACTCGCGCGGCGCCATGACGTAGGCGACGGCGACGCCCTTGAGGACGAGGATCTCGGCGACCGTCTCGTCCGGGACGACGAGGCTCGCGCCGTAACGGGTGAGCGGGCCGTCGCCGTACTTGTCTCGCGTCGCGCTGTGGGCGGCCTCGCAGAAGCGGCCGATGAGCTGGCTCGTCGCGTCCTTGAGCTGAGCGAGGGAGCGGCGCGAGCCGTCGAAGTCGTGCAGCCACAGGTCCGCGGCGTCGAGTCGGGAGATCGCAGCGTCGAGCTCGTCCTCGGTGAACTTCGTGCCGTACCAGGTGGTGAGCGCCTCGATGACGCGGGAACGCTCGTCGTCGTCGCGCGTGAGCGACAGGTCGACCTTGCCGCCGACGATCGCGTCCTCGACGTCGTGCACCGAGTACGAGATGTCGTCCGCGAGGTCCATGACCTGCGCCTCGAGGCACTTCGTCCCCTCGGGCGCGCCCTCGCGCAGCCACTCGAACACGGGCAGGTCGTCGGGGTAGACGCCGAACTTGTGGCTCAGCTTCCCCTGCGGGCCCTCCCAGAGGCGCCACGGGTACTTGACCGACGCGTCGAGGCTCGCTCGCGTGAGGTTGAGGCCGACCGCCTCGCCGTCGTCCGTGAACACCTTCGGCTCGAGGCGCGTGAGCAGCCGCAGCGTCTGGGCGTTGCCCTCGAAGCCGCCGATGTCCTTCGCGACGGCGGCGAGCGCGCGCTCGCCGTTGTGGCCGAACGGCGGGTGCCCGAGGTCGTGGGCGAGACACGCGGTGTCGACGACGTCGGGGTCGCAGCCGAGCTGTTTGCCGAGCTCGCGTCCGACCTGCGCGACCTCGAGGGTGTGCGTCAGGCGCGTGCGGATGAAGTCGTCGCTCGACGGGCCGAGCACCTGCGTCTTGGCACCGAGGCGCCTCAGCGCGGCGGAGTGGACGAGCCGTGCGCGGTCGCGCTCGAACGGGGTACGTGCCTTGCTCTTGGGCGGCTCGGGTACCCAGCGCTCCATGTCGGCAGGCGCGTATCCAGGCTGCGGGGCGGGTTCAGACACGGCGCAAGCCTAGTCCAGCCGCCCGCGCAGCCTGGCGCTGCTCATCGCAGCTTCCACACCCCGACCGTCGGGCCGTCGCCCGGGACGACGACGCCCGTCGCGCCGTCGTGCTCCGTGACCGTGAGGTCGGCGGTGCCGTAGAGCGTCTCCGCCATGCCGCTCGGCACGGCGAGCCGCAGCTCGGCACCCGGCCATGCGGCGCGCGCGACGACGACGAGCAGAGCCTCGTCGGCGGTCTCGCGGACGTACCCCACGGCGTCGTCCTCCGTGAGGACCCAGCGCAGCGAGCCCTCGCGCAGCGCACGGTGCTCGGCGCGCAGCCGTGCGAGCGTTCGATAGCGCTCGTGGATGACCTCGTCACGCCGCTCGGGACGGTCCCACGGCATGGGGACGCGCGCGTGCTCGCCCGTCGTGCCGGTGAGGCCGAGCTCGTCGCCCGCGAACATCGCGGGGACGCCGAGGTACGTGAACAGCAGTCCGGCGGCGACCTCCTGCATCTCGCGGGAGCCGACGACCGTGCGGATGCGCGGGGTGTCGTGCGAGCCGAGCATGTTCCACTGGTTCAGCAGGACCTGCCACGGCACGGCCGCGTCGAAGTCCCGCATCTCGGCGACCATCTGCGCGCCGGTGCGGCGCGGCATGGCGAGGCCCTCGACGCCCATGTAGCGGATGCCGTTGCCGGGCGCGGCGAGCCACGTCCACACGGGGTTGGAGAACGCCGTGTAGTTCATGTTGCCGTGCCACGTCTCGCCGGACAGGTCGCCGCGAGCGTCGTGGAAGTGCTCGCTGATGAGCGCGGCGTCCGGGTTCACCGCGGCGAGGGTCGCGCGCAGGCGGCGGCCGACGTCCTCGTTGTGGTCGTTGTCGGCGTAGCGCCCGGTCATGTTGGCGACGTCGACCCGCCATCCGTCGAGCGACCAGGGTGCCTGGAGCCACTTGCCGATGACGGACCCAGGACCGTCGATCAGGCGCGGGCCGAGCTCGGGCGACGCGAAGTTGAGCTTCGGGAGGCTGCTGTGGCCGAGCCAGCTCGCGTAGCCCGGTCCCCCGTCGATCCAGTAGTAGAAGTCGCGCTCGGCGCAGCTCTCGTCGGTGCGGGCGCGGTGGAACCACTCGTGTCCCTCGCCCGTGTGGTTCGTCGTGATGTCACCCATGATCCGCATGCCGCGGGCGTGGAGCGCATCGGACAGCCGGACGAGCGCCTCGTCGCCGCCGAGCAGCGGGTCGACCTCGTCGAACGTCGACGCGTCGTAGCGGTGCGCGGAGCGCCCCGGGAAGATCGGCGTGAGGTAGACGGTCGTCACGCCGAGGTCGGCGATGTGGTCGAGATGCTCGACGACGCCGTCCAGGTCGCCGCCGTAGAGCTGCTTGCCCGTCCGGGCACCGTGGGCGACGGGCTCGTCGTCCCACGCGGCGGGCTCGGCCCACTCCGGGGTCGGGCGGTCGTCCGCGGCGGCGGACCGCGCGAAGCGGTCGGGGAAGACCTGGTAGACGACCGAGTGGTGCAGCCACTCGGGCGCCGGGGCGGCCGTCGTGATGCGGAAGTCGTTCTCGTCGGTCACGCCACGGTCGTGGACTCCGCGCGCGTTGAGCCAGTGCACGTCGTCCGGCAGGACGAGCGCGAAGCGGTAGCTCGTGACGGGGTTGTGGAGCGGGAGCTCCGCCTCGTACCAGCGGTCGTGCTCGTCGTCGCGCGCGAGCGCGGTGCGCACGGTGCGGGGTTCGGCGTCCTGGACGAAGCGCAGGAGCACCGCGGTCTCGCCGTACCCGCGTGGGACGCGCACGCGGACCGTGATGACGGATCCGAGCTGGTACGGGCCTTGCTGGACATAGATCTCGGAGCCGTCGTGGTGCGGGAGCGCGGCGAGCGCTCCCGCACCACGGGTGGTGCAGTAGGTCATCCCTTGACGGACCCCGCAGTGAGGCCGGAGACGATGTACTTCTGCAGGAAGAGGAACAGGATCACGACCGGGATGGCGGCGATGATCGCGCCCGCTGCGAAGAGCGACCACGGCACGGCACGCGGGTTGGACGCCCACTGGTACAGGCCGACGGCGATCGTGAACTTGTCGTTCGCCTGCATGACGACCTTGGCGATGATGAAGTCGCCGTACGTCGCCACGAAGGACAGCAGGCCGACCACGGTGAGGATCGGGAGCACGAGGCGCAGGATGATCTGCCAGAAGATCTGCGCGTGCGTGCAGCCGTCGAGCTTTGCGGCCTCGTCGAGCTCACGCGGGATCGTGTTGAAGAACCCGTACATGAGGAACGTGTTGCTGCCGAGCGAACCACCGAGGTAGATCGCGATCAGACCGAGGATCTGGTTGAGGCCGATGATCGGGAAGACGTCACCGAGCGACAGCAGCAGGAGGAAGATCGCGACGAACGCGAGCATCTGCGGGAACATCTGGATGATCAGCAGCGACGTCAGCGCGCCGTGGCGTCCACGGAAGCGGAACCGCGAGAACGCGTATGCGGCCGACGCACCCATGAGGAGCGTTCCGAGCGCGGTGACCGTGCAGATGATGATCGAGTTCATCGCCCAGGACGGGAAGTCCGTCTCGGCGAAGAGCTTCTTGAAGTTCGCCAGGTCGACGTTCTGGAAGAGCTTGCTCGAACCACTGATCGAGCCGCCCGGGTTGAGCGACGTCGACAGCGCGAAGATGAGCGGGAAAACCGCGTAGATGATCAGCGCGACGGCGACGACGTGACGCCAGCCGATCTGCCGCCACCAGAGCTGACCCTTGGGTCGGGTGTCGCGGTACTGCACGGTGTCGGGAGCTGAAGTCTGGAAGGCCATGTCAGTTGATCTCCTCGAGCGAGCGCGTCCGGCGGAACCCGATGTAGGAGACGAGTCCCACGACCAGGAAGATGATGATGGACATGGCGCTCGCAAGGCCGTAGTCCTTCGCACCGCCACCCTCGATCGCGATCTTGTACACGGTCGAGATCAGGATGTCCGTCGAGCCGAGGCCGTACTCGTTGCCGACGTAGACCGGGCCACCCTTGGTGAGCATGTAGATCAGCGAGAAGTTGTTGAAGTTGAACGCGAAGCTCGCGATCAGCAGAGGCGTCACCGAGACGAGCAGCAGCGGCAGCGTCAGGCTGCGGAAAACACGGAACGGTCCGGCGCCGTCGATGCGTGCGGCCTCGTTGATGTCGCTCGGGATGGACTGCAACGCGCCCGTCGTGATGAGGAACATGTACGGGAAGCCGAGCCAGAGGTTCACGCCGATGATGGCGATCTTGGCCAGCCACGGGTCGCCGAGCCAGTCGATGTAGGCACCGCCCAGGAGCGTCTGGTTGATGAACCCGTACGAGCGGTTGAGCATGCCGGCCCAGATGAGGGCGGACAGGAAGCCCGGGAACGCGTACGGGAGGATCAGCAGCGACCGGTAGATCTTGCGACCGCGGACGCGCTCGTCGTTGAAGGTGATGGCGATGAAGAGACCGAGCGCGAACGTCGTCGCGACCGAGAGGAACGCGAACGCGAAGGTCCACGTGGCTGCCGTGAAGAACGGCCCGGAGAGGCGCTCCTCGGTGATCATGCGCTTGAAGTTGTCGAAGCCGACCGAGACGCGCCAGCCCGGTGTCAGCGTCGTGCCGTCAGCGGCGGTGAACGAGCCGTTGTCGTCCGCGTAGTAGATGACGCCCGTCTCGACGTGGGTCATCGTGTCCTCGTCGGCGTCGTACGTGAGCGCTGGCTGGTTGCGGAAGCCGTTCGCGCCGAAGTCGGTGCTCAGGGAGCCGCTCGTCGGGTCGGAGCTCCACGGCACGCGGATCGTGCTGATGTCCTGATCGAGGTTGAGGAGGCCCGCGAAGTCGATCGTCTCGAAGCCCGGCGCGGACGCGATGCGCTGCGTCGTCTCGCCGGCCTGGACGACCTCGGCGCCCGAGACCTCCTCGAGGGGCTGCTCCGCGCTACCGACGAGGGCCTTGCCCTCGTCGACGATGCCGAAGTAGATCTCTCCGTCACGCTGGAGGACCGTGAGCGGGTAGGTGGGCGAGTCGGGGACCCGCACCTGGTTGTACTCCTGCAGGCGCTCGATCGCCTGCTCCTTGGTGAGCATGTGGCCGGTGCCGTAGTTCGTGAAGG
The DNA here is from genome assembly GCF_002564025.1 of Flavimobilis soli. NCBI lineage: Bacteria > Bacillati > Actinomycetota > Actinomycetes > Micrococcales > Jonesiaceae > Flavimobilis > Flavimobilis soli. The sequence goes on along the minus strand of NZ_PDJH01000001.1, from coordinate 69,105 downwards.
CCACGTAGCCCGTGTAGGCCATGACGAAGACCTGGTACACGAGCAGGAAGATCAGCCCGCCGAGCAGGTACTTGAGCGGCACCATCCGGCGCGAGAAGTAGACCCAGTTGACGACGACGAGGCCGACGACGAGGGAGATGACGATCGGCCAGTGGCCGATGCCGAACGCGGTGATGATCCCGTAGACGCCGAGGGCGTCGACGAGCATCACGAGGATGAGCTTCACGAGGAAGCCCTTACCGATGTCACGGGCGTGGGACGTGGTGCCCCGACCCGGTGTCAGGTCGGGCGCTGGCGCGACCGTGGACCCTGTCTCGGACAGGGCGCTTCGCTCACTCATTAGGGGTGCCTCCGTCGGGTGTCGCCTCACCGCGCCCACCGTTGTGTCACTTCAGTCTGCTCACGATGTGGAGCCCTCGCCAGGTCGGCGAGGGCTCCACATCAGTTCGTGCTGGCTGCGCGGTCACCGGCCTCGTCAGCGCGGGCCGCGCAGGTCATCACTTCTTGAAGAGGTCGTTGATCTGGGTGCCGAGCTCGGCCCAGGCGTCGGTCGGGTTAGCGGCCTTGCCCGAGATGATCGCGACCTGGGTCTTGCCCCAGTTGCCCCAGATAGAGTCCATCTCGGCGAGACCCGGAGCGGCGACCGCGTCCTGGCCAGCGATCGCGAAGCCCTTGAGGAGCTCGTCGTCGACGGCGGCGGCAGCCTCGGAGGCGACGGGGATACGGCCACCCTCCTTGTAGAGCTTCGTCTGGACGTCACCGCGAGCGATGTAGGAGACGAACGCGTTGGCCGCGACCTTGTTGGCCGACTCGGCGCTCACGTAGATGCCCTGGTAACCGGCGAAGGGACGAGCGGTCTCGCCACCCGCGGACGGGATCGGGAGGACGGAGACGTCCATGCCCGACTCGGCGAAGCGGCCCTCGCCACCCACGACGTTCCACGGACCCGTGATGATGTACGGGGTCTCACCGTTCTTGAAGGCGTCGGTCGCGACCTGGCCGTCGATGTCCGGCGAGAGCCAGCCCTTCTTGCCCTGCTCGGCGAGCCACGTGGCCCAGGCGTCGCCGCCCGTGCCCGAGATGCCCTCCTCGCCGATGTAGCCGCCGTCGGCGTCCGTCGCGAGGATCGAGATGCCGAAGGACGTCATCAGCGGGTTGAGGTGGTAGGCGTCGCCGTCCTTGCCCTGCTGGACGACGAGCGGGTACTTGGCCTTGGTCTCGTCGTTCTGCGCGATGACCTCGTCGAGCGTCTCGGGGGTCTCCTTGACGAGCTCGTTGTTGCGGATGAGCGCGATGTTCTCGACCGCGTAGGGCACGCCGTAGAGCTGGCCCTCGGACGAGAAGGCGGTCAGGGCGCCGGCGGAGAGGCCGGAGGTGTCCTCGAGCTGGACGGGCGCAGCAGCACCGTTGGCGACGAGCTCGCCGACCCAGTCGTGCGCGCCGACGATCAGGTCCGGACCCTTGCCGGTCGGGGCCTGCGCCAGGAAGTCGGTCTTCATGTCGGCGTTGGCCTTCTGCACCAGGTTGACCTTGACGCCGAACTCGGCCTCGAAGTCGGAAGCGACGCCGGGGAAGTCCTTGATGCGCTCCTCGTCGACCCAGAAGGTCAGCTCGCCGGAGAACTTCGGGGCCTCCGACGTCGTCGTGGCCTCGGGCGCCTTGGTGGTGGTCGTCTCGGTGCCGCTGTTCCCGCCGCACGCGGTGAGCGTCAGGCCGAGCCCGACGACCGCGGCCACGAAGGGGATGCTCCGTCGCATCGCATGTCTCCCAAATTGTTGATCCATGCCCACCACGACATCCGTAGCGAGCGCTGATAGGGCGACCGTAGTTCCCGACGACGACCGGATGCAAGCCGTTACGGTAACTTTCACGCAACATTGCAGAGGGGCTAGACTCGAGCGTCGCCCGAGGTGGGACAAACGGCTCACCAGGCGACACGAGGGCCCGCGCGTCAGCGACGACACGCATCTGTCGCGGGCGTCGGATCATGGCAAGGAGGCCTGTTGTCCCGTACATTGCAACCCGTGCGCACCCGTCTTTCCGATCTAGCAGCGCAGGCTGGTGTCAGCACCGCGACCGTGTCCCGGGTGCTGAACGGCAAGGCGGGCGTGTCCGGAGAGACGCGCCAGGCGGTCCTTGCCGCCCTCGACCTGCTCGGCTACGAGCGGCCGGAGAAGCTGAAGAGCCACTCTGCAGGCCTCATCGGCCTCGTGGTCCCCGAGCTGACCAACCCGGTCTTCCCGGCCTTCGCCCAGGTGATCGAGTCGCGCCTGTCCGAGCACGGCTACACCCCGCTCCTGTGCACCCAGTCCCCCGGCGGCACGACCGAGGACGAGTACATCGAGATGCTCCTCGACCACGGGGTCGCCGGCATCATCTTCGTCTCGGGCCTCCACGCCGACGTGACCGCCTCCCACGAGCGTTATCACCGCCTCCGTGACCGCGGCGTGCACCTCGTGATGATCAACGGTTACGCCGAGGGCATCGACGCGCCGTTCATCTCGAACGACGACTACAACTCGATGGAGCTGTCGGTCCGCCACCTCGTGTCGCTCGGCCACCGCAAGATCGGCCTCGCGATCGGTCAGGACCGGTACGTCACGGTGCGTCGCAAGGTCGAGGGCTTCACGACGTCGATCGCGCGCCACCTCGGGGAGCAGGACGTCACGCCGCACGTCGCCACGTCGCTCTTCTCGGTCGAGGGCGGCCAGGCCGCCGCAGGCGAGCTGATCGACAGTGGCCACACCGGCATCATCTGCGGCTCCGACCTCATGGCTCTCGGCGCCACGCGTGCCGCACGCAGCCGCGGCCTCAAGGTCCCCCGCGACGTCTCGATCGTCGGGTACGACGACTCGCCGCTCATCGCGTTCACGGACCCGCCGCTCACGACGATCCGGCAGCCTGTCACGGCGATGGCGACCGCGGCGGTCACGTCGCTCATGTCGCAGATCGCGGGCGACCCGATCCCCCGCTCGGAGATCCTCTTCCACCCGGAGCTCGTCGTGCGCGAGTCCACGGGTGTGGCTCCGACCGCCGACTGACGCTCGACGCGCAAGGCCCCGGTGGTTGCCGCCGGGGCCTTGCGCGTAGTGTTGATCAAATCGATTCGACAGCGCCGTGCGGCGCGCACACCGACGACGAAACGAGGCCCCCGTGACGAACACCGCCGTCACCGCGACCACGATCCACCCCGCCCATCCCGAGCCCGCCGAGTGGTGGCGCGACGCCGTGATCTACCAGGTGTACCCGCGCTCCTTCGCGGACGCCGACGGTGACGGCATGGGCGACCTCGCCGGCATCACGTCGCGCCTCGACCACCTCGCCGCGCTCGGCGTCGACGCGCTCTGGCTCTCCCCCTTCTACCGCTCGCCGCAGGCCGACGGCGGCTACGACGTCGCCGACTACCGCGACGTCGACCCGCTGTTCGGCACGCTCGAGGACTTCGACGCGCTCCTCGGACGCGCGCACGCGCTCGGGCTGCGCGTCGTGATCGACCTCGTCCCGAACCACACGTCGGACCAGCACAGGTGGTTCCAGGAGGCCCTGGCCGCCGGGCCCGGCAGCCCCGAGCGCGCGCGCTACATGTTCCGCGACGGCAAGGCCGACGGCGAGGAGCCGCCGAACAACTGGGGCTCCGTCTTCGGCGGCCCGGCCTGGACGCGCGTCGACCGGCACCCCGACGCCGAGCGCCTGGGCGTCACGGACACGCAGTGGTACCTGCACATGTTCGACTCGTCGCAGCCGGACCTCGAGTGGACCAACCCCGAGGTCCGCGCGGAGATGATCGACGTCCTGCGGTTCTGGCTCGACAAGGGCGTCGACGGCTTCCGCGTCGACGTCGCGCACGGCATGGTCAAGAAGGACGGCCTGCCCGACTGGGACGGCAACACGTCGATGGTCGACGGCTCGACGGGCGAGGCCGCGAACGTCACCGCGCTCACCCCGATGTTCGACCAGCCGGGCGTCCACGAGATCTACCGCGAGTGGAACAAGGTCCTCGCGGAGTACGACGGCGACCGTGCGCTGTGCGCCGAGGCCTGGGTCGAGCCGCTCTCGGCTCTCGCCCGCTACGTCCGCCCCGACGAGATGCAGCAGGCCTTCAACTTCGCGTACCTCACGACGCCGTGGGACGCGAAGGCGCTGCGCGACGTCGTGACGACGTCGCTCGGGGCGTACGACGAGGTCGGGGCGCCGACGACGTGGGTCCTGTCGAACCACGACGTCGTGCGGCACGCCTCCCGGCTCGGCATCCCGGGCGGCGCACGCCCGAACGGCATCCGCGCGCACGAGCCGCAGCCGGACGCCGTCGTCGGCCTGCGGCGCGCCCGCGCGGCGACGCTGCAGATGCTCGCCCTGCCCGGCTCCGCGTACCTGTACCAGGGCGAGGAGCTCGGTCTGCCCGAGCACACGACTCTCGACGACTCGCTCCGCCAGGACCCGGCATGGTTCCGGACCGGCCACACGGAGGCGGGTCGCGACGGCTGCCGCGTCCCCATGCCGTGGGAGGGCGACGCCCCGGGCCTGGGCTTCGGCCCGACCGGAGCGACGTGGCTCCCCCAGCCCGACAGCTACCGCGAGCTCGCCGCGGACCGTCAGCGCGGCGTCGCCGGCTCGACCTACGAGCTCTACCGCACCGCTCTCGCCGAGCGACGCCGCCTCGGGCTCGGTGCAGGCGACCTCGCGTGGGTCGACGCGTACGCGGACGACCCAGCCGTCGTCGCTTTCCGCAACGGCGACCTGCTCGTCCTGACCAACCTCGGCGACGCGCCCGTCCAGGTGCCCGCCGGCTACGAGGTCCTCGTAGCGAGCGGACCGCTCGGCGACGGCGTGCCCACCGACACGACCGTCTGGGCCGTTCCCGCCAGCGTCTGAGCGCCACGCCGCGGGCCCGCCTGGACCGGGCGGGCCCGCGGACGCCCACCTAGGATCGACGAGTGACCACCGCCACGCTCGTCGCCGTCTGCCGCGCACCCCGCACCGTCTACCTGCCCGCTCTCGGGAAGGAGACAGCGATCGACAAGCTCCCGACGACCGAGGCGGTCGCCGTCGGTCCGCTCGGCCTCGAGGGCGACACCCAGGCCGACAGGAAGCACCACGGCGGACCCGACAAGGCCCTGTACGCCTACGCCCAGCACGAGGCCGAGGAGTGGGCGCGCCGCCTCGGGCGACCCGTCCCGCCGGGCCTCTTCGGCGAGAACCTCCGCGTCGCGGGCATGGAGACGTCGGCCGCGACGATCGGGCAGACGTGGCGCATCGGCGAGGAGGTCGTCGTCGAGGCGACCATGCCCCGCACCCCGTGCACGAAGTTTGCCGAACGGATGGGCGAGCCCCGCTGGGTGCGTCGCTTCGCCGAGGCGGGCCTCCTCGGCGCCTACCTCCGCGTCGTCCAGCCCGGGACGGTCCGTTCGGGTGACCCGATCGAGACGCTCTCACGGCCCGACCACGGGGTGACGGTCGCGTCGTGGTTCGCGAACCAGACGCCGGACGCTGCGCGCGCTCTCCTCGACGCCCACGAGTCGGGGGCTGTCCGCCTCGCCGACGAGATGGTCGAGAGAGCGGCCAAGGTCCTCGCGCGCTGAGCGCGGTCCGCGGCCGGGCGCTGCGCGGGCCTAGCCGCCGGAGACCGAGAGCTCCGCCTCCGCGAGCCTCGCGCGGAACTCGTCGTCGAGCTCGCGCGAGTCGAGCCACCCCTCCGGGAGGTGCGGCCGCTTCGGCGTGCCCTGCCGACCGCGCGTCCCCTCGGCGGCCTCGCCCGGGTACGGCTGGTCGAGGTCGAGCGCGTCGAGCAGCTCGCGCAGCTCAGCGAGGGTCGACACCATCGCGAGGCCGCGGCGGCTGTCGCCGCCGACCGGGTATCCCTTGAGATACCACGCCATGTGCTTGCGCAGGTCGCGCATGCCCTTGTCCTCGTCGCCGAACTCCTCGACCATGAGCTCGCCGTGCCGGTAGATCGTCTCGGCGACCATGCGCAGGCCTGGTCGCACGCGGTCGGGCCGCCCGTCGAAGGCCGCGGCGAGGTCCGCGAACAGCCACGGCCGGCCCTGGCAGCCGCGCCCGACGACGACGCCGTCGCAGCCCGTCTGCTCGACCATCGCGACCGCGTCCTCGGCGCTCCAGATGTCGCCGTTGCCGAGCACCGGGATCGACGTCACGGTGCGCTTGAGCTCGGCGATCGCCGACCAGTCGGCGTGTCCGGAGTAGTACTCGGCGGCCGTGCGCGCGTGCAGCGCGACCGCAGCGACGCCGAGGCTCTCGGCGATCAGGCCCGCCTCGAGGTACGTGTGGTGCTCGGCGTCGATCCCCTTGCGCATCTTCACCGTCACGGGGACGCCGTACGGCGCGGCCGCCTCGACCGCGGCCTCGACGATGCGCGTGAACAGCTCTCGCTTCCACGGGAGTGCGGCACCGCCACCCTTGCGCGTCACCTTCGGGACGGGGCAGCCGAAGTTGAGGTCGACGTGGTCCGCACGGTCCTCCCCCGCGATGATCTTCACCGCGGCGCCCACGGTCGCCGGGTCGACGCCGTAGACCTGGGCCGAGCGCACCTCCTCGTCCTCGTCGAACGTGACGATCCGCAGGGACTCCTCGTTGCGGGCGACGAGCGCGCGCGACGTGACCATCTCCGCGACGTACAGGCCCGCTCCGTGCTCACGGCACAGCCGTCGGAAGGCGCCGTTCGTGACTCCCGCCATGGGAGCGAGGACGACGGGCGTGTCGATCGAGTGCGGGCCGATCTGCAGCGGCGGGAGGAGCCGATCGCCGGGGCGGCGGGCGGTCGTCGGGTCGAGGGCGGTGGTGCTCATGGGTTCCATCATCCCATCGCGCAGCGGCTGCCTCTCAGGCGGCAGCCGCCACCGGGTACGCGCCACCGCCCCGAACGGTGACCCCCGCCTGGCGCAGCACGAGAACCAGGGCTACGGCGACGGGCAGCCCGAGCATGAGCAGGACGAGCATGATCACGACGACGCCCATCTCGACCGCGCTGTAGCCTTCGCCGCTGAGCAGCGGCACCACGACAGCCGCGACCACCAGGGGCACGGAGATCGCCGCGCCCACCACTGCCCCCGTCCGCGCCGGTGCGGGGCGCCGGGCGCACCACACCGCTCCCGCGCGCATGATTGCCGCAGCGCCACCCACCATGAGCAGCGCAGGAGTGGAGAAGAGCGGCCCGAGCAGGTCGACGACAGACCCTTCGCCGTCCGCTGGCCCCGTCACGGTTACCGCGGGCGGCCCCTCGAAGACGTGCTGGACAGCGGCCCAGCCGAGCACCGTGAGGAAGAGCGCCGCGTACGTCGCGAGGAAGGACGCCGGGGCGACGAGCACCAGGGGCAGGCGCCAGCGCAGCGGGCGCGGACCGGGCGGCGGGCCCGTGGGAGCCCCGAGGACAGGGACGTGCACCCCGGGAACCTGCGTGACGTCGTCGTGCCCCTGCGCGCGGCTCATGGACCCACGGTAGACGACGGCGGGCGGACCGCATCTACCCGAGGCCTGTCACGCTGCGCGCGGGGCGAGGCGTGACTTCTTGCGCTTGACGAGCTCGATGACGATCGCCGTCGCGAGCAGCGACCCGGGGAGGCAGAAGAGCACGATCGCGGCGCCGACGAGCAGCCCGAGGATCCCGGCGCTGAACACCGTGATCACGAGCGAGAAGCCGCCTCCGAGGAACGGGAAGACCGCGAGCCACCCGAGGCTCGCCACAGTGCCGACCCGCCACACGGACGGACTCGCGTCGGCCCGTGCGGCGCGACGCAGACCCGACCGCACCAGGAGACCGAAGCACAGCGCGCCGAGAACCAGCGCGGGCACGAGGATGCCGATGCTCGGGAGCGCGAGCAGCTCGAAGAACCCAGCGTCCACAGGGCGTGCGTCGTCGGGCGCGTTGACGCGCGTCACGGGCCTGATGACGATCCCGAGCGGCAGGGCGGTCGTGACGAGACCCCCCAGGACGGCGACCGGGAACACCCGCCGGGGCACGCGAGCCTGCCCGTGCTCGCTCCGCGTCGCGCTACCGGAGCCGAGCGGGGGCCGGTGGGCGTCGTCCAGGTTCATGGGCGCAGCGTAGCGTTGCGGTCTCGCCCGGAGACGACGCCGGAGGCCGGCAGCGTCGCTGCCGGCCTCCGGTGAGAGCGCTGCTGGACGGCGTCAGGCGCCGATCAGGCGAGCCGCGAGGTAGCCCTCGACCTGGTCGAGCGCGACGCGCTCCTGCTCCATCGTGTCGCGGTGACGGATCGTCACAGCGTGGTCCTCGAGCGTGTCGAAGTCGACGGTGATGCAGAAGGGCGTGCCGATCTCGTCCTGGCGACGGTAACGACGACCGATCGCGCCGGCGTCGTCGAAGTCGATGTTCCACGTCTTGCGCAGCTGCGCGGCGAGGTCACGAGCCTTCGGCGAGAGCTGCTCGTTGCGCGACAGCGGCAGGACGGCGGCCTTGACCGGCGCGAGGCGCGGGTCGAGGCGAAGGACCGTGCGGACGTCCACGCCGCCCTTCGCGTTCGGGGCCTCGTCCTCGGCGTACGCCTCGACGAGGAACGCCATGAGCGAGCGCGTCAGGCCCGCGGCGGGCTCGATCACGTACGGGTAGTAGCGCTCGTTCTTGGCCTGGTCGAAGTACGACAGGTCCTTGCCCGAGATCTCCGAGTGGGTCTTGAGGTCGAAGTCGGTGCGGTTCGCGATGCCCTCGAGCTCGCCCCACTCGCTGCCGGTGAAGCCGAAGCGGTACTCGATGTCGACCGTTCGCTTGGAGTAGTGGGAGAGCTTCTCCTTCGGGTGCTCGTACAGACGCAGGTTCTCGGGCGAGATGCCGAGGTCGACGTACCACGCCATGCGCGTGTCGATCCACGTCTGGTGCCACTCCTCGTCCGTGCCGGGCTCGACGAAGAACTCCATCTCCATCTGCTCGAACTCGCGCGTGCGGAAGATAAAGTTCCCCGGCGTGATCTCGTTGCGGAAGGACTTGCCGATCTGGCCGATGCCGAACGGGGGCTTCTTGCGCGAGGCGCCCTGGACGTTGGCGAAGTTCACGAAGATGCCCTGGGCAGTCTCGGGGCGCAGGTAGTGCAGCCCCTCCTCGTTGTCGACGGGGCCCAGGTAGGTCTTCAGGAGGCCCGAGAAGTTCTGGGGCTCGGTCCAGGCGCCCTTGGTGCCACAGGCGGCGCAGACGACGTCGGCGAGGCCGTTCTCGGGGGCGCGGCCCTTCTTCTCCTCGAACTCCTCGAGGAGGTGGTCCGCGCGGTAGCGCTTGTGGCAGCTCGTGCACTCGACGAGCGGGTCGGTGAAGACGGCGACGTGGCCCGAGGCCTCCCAGACCTTCTTGGGGAGGATGACGGAGGAGTCGATGCCGACGACGTCGTCGCGTCCGCGGACCATCGACTGCCACCACTGGCGCTTGATGTTCTCCTTGAGCTCGGCTCCGAGGGGCCCGTAGTCCCAGGCGGAGCGGGAGCCGCCGTAGATCTCACCAGACTGGAAGACGAAGCCCCTGCGCTTGGCGAGGGAGACGACTGCGTCGAGACGCTTGGACGGTGCGGCCACTGAAATCACTCCGTTGACATGGTCGACGCCCGCGCATGGCTTGCGGGGCGGTTGCAAGGTCCCAGGCTACCTGCACAGACCCCCACCATTTTGACAATGGTTCTCATTACCGTCGAGAATGTGGGACGTGACCTCCCGCGCCCGCACCCTCCTGACCGCCGCCGCAGCCACCGCCCTCGCGCTCGGGACGGCAGCCTGCTCGACAGGCTCGAGCGAACCGGACGCCGCTCTCGACGTGCTCGCCTCGTTCTACCCGCTGCAGTTCGTCGCCGAGCAGGTCGGAGGTCCCGCGGTCAGCGTCGCCAACCTGACGCCTCCCGGCGGCGAACCGCACAACCTCGAGCTCTCGCCCGCGACCCTGCGCACGGTCGCCAAGGCCGACGTCGTCATCTACCAGTCCGGCTTCCAGGCCGCCGTCGACCAGGCCGTCGCCGACGGCTCGCCGAAGGCCACGCTCGACGCCGCACGCTTCGCGGACCTCGACGCCCACGCGGAGCACGAGGGCGAGGAGCACGACGACCACGCGGACGAGTCGCACGACGGTCACGACCACGGCGGCCTCGATCCGCACTTCTGGCTCGACCCGACCCTCCTCGCCGGGCTCGCGACCGAGGTCGGCGAGACGTTCGCGACCGCCGATCCCGACGACGCCGCGGGCTACCGCGAGCGAGCCGCGGCGCTCGTCGCCACCCTCGCGGAGCTCGACGACGCGTTCACGACCGGCCTCGCGAGCTGCGACAGCCGCACCTTCGTCACGACGCACGAGGCGTTCGGCTACCTCGCTCACCGGTACGACCTCGAGCAGATCGGCATCTCCGGGCTCGACCCCGAGACCGAGCCCTCCCCCGCCCGCCTGCGCGAGGTCTCCAAGGTCATCGAGGAGGCTGGCGTGCGCACCGTGTTCTCCGAGTCCGCCACGACCGCCAAAGTCGCGAAGGTCCTCGCCGACGACCTGGGCATCGAGACCGCGGTGCTCGACCCGCTCGAGTCCCGCACCGACGCCCAGCTCGCCGCCGACGCCGACTACCTCGCCGCGATGACGGCGAACCTCGCTGCCCTGAAGGAGGCGCTCGGCTGTGCCTGACACGACTGAGACCACCACCCCCGCGCTCGACGTCCGCGGCCTCGGCGTACGGCTCGAGGGATCCCAGATCCTGCACGGAATCGACCTGCGCGTGGAACGTGGCAAGGTCGTCGCGGTGCTCGGCACCAACGGCTCGGGCAAGTCGACGCTCGTGCGCTCCCTCGTGCGCGCCGTGCCCGTCACGGAGGGCAGCGTCGAGATCCTCGGCGCACCGCTCGGGCCGGCCGTGCCGTGGGACCGCATCGGCTACGTCCCCCAGCGGGTCGGCGCGTCCGCGGGCGTCCCCGCGACCGTCGCCGAGATCGTCGCGTCGGGCCTCCTGACGTCCCGCTCCTTGCGCAAGCCGCGCGACTGGCGCGCGCGCGTCGACGCGGCCCTCACCGAGGTGCGGCTCTCCCACCGGCGCGACCAGGCAGTCACAGAGCTCTCCGGCGGCCAGCAGCAGCGCGTGCTGATCGCCCGCGCGCTCGTGCGCGACCCCGATCTGCTCATCCTCGACGAGCCCGTCGCGGGCGTCGACCACCCGTCGCAGGAGGCGCTCGCCGCGACGCTGCGGCGCCTCGTCGCGAGCGGCCGCACGATCGTCGTCGTGCTCCACGAGCTCGGCGAGCTCGCCGACCTGATCTCCCGCGCCGTCGTGCTGCGGCACGGTCGCGTGGTGCACGACGGCGCACCACCGCGTGCCGCGCACGGCCACGACGCCGCGGACCACGACCACGTGCACGTGCACGGCGACCCGGAGCCCCGCTCCCTGCCGCCCGTCCTGCCCGAGCACCTCTTCAGCGAAGGAGCCTGACGTGGGGATCGTCGAGATGCTCCAGACGCCGCTCATGCAGCGCGCGCTCCTCGCGGCGCTGCTCGTCGGCATCGTGGCCCCCGTCATGGGGACGTACCTCGTCCAGCGCAAGCTGTCGCTCCTCGGCGACGGGATCGGTCACGTCGCCCTGACGGGCGTCGCCCTCGGGTGGCTCGTCGGCGCCGCGATGGGGCTCGTCCCGCAGGACGCCCTCGCGATCCCCGGTGCCGTCGTCACCGCGGTCCTCGGCGCGGTCGGCATCGAGGTCGTGCGGGAGCGCGGTCGCACGAGCGGCGACGTCGCGCTCGCCCTGCTGTTCTACGGCGGCATCGCGGGTGGCGTGCTCATCATCGAGCTGGCGGGCGGCCAGAGCTCGAACCTCATGGCCTATCTGTTCGGCTCGATCTCCGTCGTCACGACGACGGACCTCGTCCTGACCGCCGTCCTCGCCCTCGTCGTCCTCGGCCTGGGCATCGGGCTGCGCACCGCGCTGTTCGCCGTCTCGCAGGACGAGGAGTTCGCGCGGGCGTCCGGCCTGCCGGTGCGCTTCCTCAACATCGCGATCGCCGTGATGTCCGCGCTGACCGTGACCGTCGCGATGCGGGTCGTCGGGCTCCTGCTCGTCTCCGCGCTCATGATCGTGCCCGTCGCGATCGCGCAGCTCGTGACGAAGTCGTTCGTCTGGACGATGCGGCTCGCGATCATGACGGGCGTCGTCATCTGCGTCGTCGGGCTGTCGCTGACCTACTGGGTCGCCGTGTCGCCCGGCGCGATGATCGTCGTCCTCGCGATCGCCGTGTACGCCGTCGTCGCCGTCGTCACCCCGCTGCTCGCGCGCACGCGCGGGCACCACGACCCGCACCCGGACGTCACGTCCGACGTCATCCTGGAGGCACCGTGAGACGTATGACGCGGCAGCGCGCCGCCATCTGGGACACCCTCGGCCAGACCGACGAGTTCCGCTCGGCCCAACAGCTCCACGACGCGCTCGGCGCGCGCGGCGAGAGCATCGGCCTCGCGACCGTCTACCGGGCCCTGCAGGCGCTCGCCGAGAGCGAGGACGTCGACGTCCTGCGCACGGCCGACGGCGAGAACCTCTTCCGCCGCTGCGCGCGGCGCGAGCACCACCACCACCTCGTGTGCCGCTCGTGCGGCCGCACGGTCGAGATCGACGGCCCGACCGTCGAGGCATGGGCCGCGCTCGTGGGCGAGAACCACGGCTTCCGCGACATCGAGCACACGATCGAGCTGTTCGGGACCTGCGAGACCTGCGTCCAGGCATGATCCTCCCCGCCGACGTCACGACCGGGCTCCTGCCAGACGCGCACACGAGCCCCTTCTGGGTGCTGTTCGTGACGTTCGGCGGCATCGCGTTCGTCCGCAACCAGGCGTTCTACTGGATCGCGCGCAGCATCGCGACCCGCGCGCTCACGCAGACGGCCGACGTCCGCCCCACCCGCTTCCCGCGCTTGCGTTCGTGGATCGAGGGCGGGGGCACCGAGCGTGGCATCGCGGCGATCCACCGGTGGGGCGTCGCGATCGTCCCCGCGAGCTACCTGCTCCCCGGCACCAAGACCGTCGTGAACACTGCGGCCGGCGTGACCCGCATGCCCTTCGCCCGCTACCTGCCGGCGATGCTCGTCGGCTCCATGGCCCATGGCGTCGTCTACGCGACGATCGGGTGGGCCGCGTGGACCTCGCTGCTCGCAGCGTTCGCGGGCTCGCTCTGGGGACTCGCCGCACTGGTCGCCCTCGTCACGGCGATCGCCGTGCACGTCGTCAGGCGGCGTGCGCGGCGACGCGCTGCTCAGGCCGGGGCGACGGGCGCGTCGACCGCGCCGCCGTAGCGCCGGTCGCGACGCGCATACTCCTCGACGGCGCGCCAGAGCGTGCGTCGGTCGAAGTCGGGCCACGGCTCGGGGAAGAACACGAGCTCGGCGTACGCCGACTGCCACAGCATGAAGTTCGACGTGCGCTGCTCACCAGAGCTGCGCAGGAACAGGTCGACGTCGGGAAGGTCGGGCTCGTCGAGGAACCGCTGCACGGTGCGCTCCGTGATGCGCTCGGGGTCCAGCCTCCCGGCCGCGACCTCGCGGCCGATCGCCCTCGCCGCGTCCGCGATCTCCGCCCGTCCGCCGTAGTTGACGCACATCGTCAGCGTGCAGACGCCGTTGCCGCGGGTGCGGCGCTCCGCCTCCTCCAGCTCCGCGATGACCGAGCGCCAGAGCCGCGGCCGGCGGCCCGCCCAGCGCACCCGGACGCCCCACTCGTCGAGCGTGTCGCGCTGACGGCGCAGGACGTCGCGCGAGAAGCCCATGAGGAAGCGCACCTCCTCGGGCGAGCGCTTCCAGTTCTCGGTCGAGAACGCGTACGCCGACACGTGCTTGACGCCGATGTCGATCGCGCCCGCGACGACGTCGAGGAGCGCGGCCTCGCCCGCTGCGTGGCCGGCCGTGCGCGGCAGCCCGCGCGCGTTGGCCCACCGGCCGTTGCCGTCCATGACGACGGCGACGTGCTGCGGCACGAACTCGGGCGGGATCGACGGGGCGACCTCTCCCGAGGGGTGCGGGGGCGGCGCGACCGGCTGGCGCGTGCCTGCGGGGCCGGCGGACGAGGACCTGGCCATCTAGCGGGCCTCCACGGGTCGGTGTACGGGGACGTTCGGTGAGGTCGGGCGGCCGCGGTCGTCGCGGTCGACCATGCGCAGGGACCGGAGCGTGCGCTCGAGGTGGAACTGGCTGTAGGCGGCGACGAGGCCGCTCGCCTCACGGCGGTGCCGCTCCTCCGCACGCACGGCGTTCGCCCAGTCGCCCGCGAGGAGCGCAGCGAGCAGCGCGAACGTCTCGGGTGCTGGGGCGGTCGAGCCGGGCGGGCGGCAGCGGCTGCACACGGCCCCGCCCGACGCGACCGAGAACGCGTGGTGCGGCCCCGGCGTGCCGCACAGCGCGCACTCGGTGAAGCTTGGGGCCCAGCCACCGACTGCGAGGGCGCGCAGGAGGTAGGAGTCGAGGATCAGGCCCGGGTCCTGGCGGCGCTCGGCGAGGGACCGGACGGCGCCGACGAGCAGCCAGAACTGCTGGAGCGACGGCTCGCGCTCGTCGGCCACGAGCCTGTCCGCGGTCTCGAGCATGACGGCGCCCGCGGTGTACAGCGCGTAGTCCTCGCACACGGGCCGCGCGAAGGCGCCGAGCGTGTCAGCCTGCGTCACGACGTCGAGGGAACGCCCGACGTGGAGCTGGAGATCCACGTACATGAACGGCTCGAGGCGCGCACCGAAGCGCGACGACGTCCTGCGGACGCCCTTGCCGACCGCGCGCACCTTGCCGTGCTCGCGCGTCAGGAGCGTGACGATGCGGTCCGCCTCGCCCAGCTTCTGGGCGCGCAGGACGATCGCTTCGTCTCGGTACAGGGGCACCCCACCATTGTCCGCCATCCCTGTGTCATGCGCGGTCAGGAGCCGGTGCGCGCCGCGCACCTTCGCAGTCCCTCCGCGCAGACGACACCGGCCGGCCCCCGTACGGGGACCGGCCGGTGTCGAGTGCTGGTGTCAGGCGCGACCCTTGCGGTTGATCGCCGAGATGATCGCCTTGAGCGACGCCGTCGTGATGGACGGGTCGATGCCGACGCCCCAGAGGACCTCGTCGTCGACCTCGCACTCGACGTAGGCGGCGGCCGTCGCGTCGCCGCCCTCGGAGAGCGCGTGCTCGGCGTAGTCGAGGACCTTGACGTTGACATCGACCTTGGTGAGCGCGTCGACGAACGCCGCGATGGGCCCGTTGCCGGTCCCCTCGAGGGTGACCTCGCGGCCCCGGTCGACGAGGTCGACCTCGATCGTGTCGGCGCCGCCCTCGACGCTCGCGGCACGGGTGCCGCGCAGCGAGAAGCGGCCCCACGGCTCGAGCGGGCCGCCCGGCTCGGCGGGCAGGTACTCGTCGGCGAAGATCTGCCAGATGTCGTCACCGCTGACCTCGCGGCCCTCACCGTCGGTCACACCCTGGACGACGCGGGAGAACTCGATCTGCAGGCGGCGCGGCAGGTCGAGGTGGCGCTCGGACTTGAGCAGGTATGCGATGCCGCCCTTGCCCGACTGCGAGTTGACGCGGATGACCGCCTCGTAGGAGCGGCCGACGTCCTTGGGGTCGATCGGCAGGTACGGCACGGCCCAGACGAGGTCGTCGATCGTGCGTCCCTCGGCTGCGGCGCGCGCCTCGAGAGCCTCGAGGCCCTTCTTGATCGCGTCCTGGTGCGAGCCCGAGAACGCGGTGAAGACGAGGTCGCCCGCGTAGGGGTGACGCTCATGGACGTCGATCTGGTTGCAGTACTCGACGGTGCGGCGGATCTCGTCGATGTCGGAGAAGTCGATCTCGGGGTCGATGCCCTGCGAGAACAGGTTCATGCCGAGGGTGACGAGGTCGACGTTGCCGGTGCGCTCGCCGTTGCCGAAGAGGCAGCCCTCGATGCGGTCGGCACCGGCCTGGTAGCCGAGCTCCGCAGCGGCGACGGCCGTGCCCCGGTCGTTGTGCGGGTGCAGCGACAGGATGACGTTCTCACGCTGGGCGAGGTTGCGGTTCATCCACTCGATCGAGTCGGCGTACACGTTGGGCGTCGCCATCTCGACGGTCGCGGGGAGGTTGATGATCACCTTGCGCTCGGGCGTCGGCTCGAAGACCTCGATGACCGCGTTGCAGATGCGCGCGGCGAACTCGAGCTCGGTGCCGGTGTAGGACTCGGGCGAGTACTCGTAGAAGACGGTCGTCCCAGGGACGGTGTCCTCGTACTTCTTGCAGAGCTTCGCGCCGTCGACGGCGACATCGATGATGCCGTCCTCGTCGAGGCGGAACACGACCTCGCGCTGGAGGATCGACGTCGAGTTGTACAGGTGCACGATCGCCTGCTTGGCGCCCGCGATCGCTTCGTAGGTGCGAGCGATGAGGTGCTCGCGCGCCTGCGTGAGCACCTGGATGACCACGTCGTCAGGGATCAGGTCTTCCTCGATGAGCATCCGGACGAAGTCGTAGTCCGTCTGAGACGCGGAGGGGAAGCCGACCTCGATCTCCTTGTAGCCCATCGCGACGAGCAGCTGGAACATCTTGAGCTTGCGCTCGGGGTTCATGGGCTCGATGAGGGCCTGGTTGCCGTCGCGCAGGTCGACCGCGCACCACCGGGGCGCCTGGGTGATCACGCGGTCCGGCCAGGTGCGGTCCGGGACGGCGACCGTGATCTGCTGCTGGAACGGGACGTACTTGTGGACGGGCATCCCCGAGGTGGTCTGCGGCCCGCCCGGGAAGATCTGCTTGGTCATCTCTCTGAGTCCTTCGTACTGGTGCTGCTCGATGCGTCTGAGACGTCCGGTCGGCACCGCGACCACCGCGACGAGGTTCCGACCGTTTCAGGCCTCGTCGCGGCAGGGAAGGAGCAGCAGGCGCTGCGCAGCCGAGCACATGTGTGTCACTGTACCCCTCTGCGCAGCGCCTGCGTCGTCTCGTTCACGAGACGGATGACTGCCAGGTCGTGAGACCGCCCTACTGGCCGGCCCCCTGGAACATGTCGGCGATCTCTTCCTCGCTCAGGTTCTCGCCGAACAGGTCGGCCAGCTCCTCGTCGGAGAGCTCACCGAAAATGTCGTCGGTGCCGTCACCCTGCGGGAGGTCGCCCAGGGTCGAGTCCTCGCCCCAGCCGTCGAGGTCGTTGCCCTCGCTCCAGTCGCCGAGGTCCGTGCCATCCTCGTAGGGGTACTCGCTCGTGCCCGGGAGACCGCCGAGGGCGCCGAGCATCGCGAAACCGGGCTGCTCCTGGAGGTAGGTCATGAGAGCGGCGCTCTGCTCCTCGATCCAGGCCTGGTCGTCGAGCTTGCCCTCCTTCTGGAGCTTGATCATGGCGTTACCCATGGCGGTCGACGCGTCGATGAGCGACGAGACGGGGCTGAGGAACCACGAGCCACCCTCGGAGAGGGCGATCAGGCTTGCGTCCTGCATGCCCATCTCCTTGAGGAGCGGAGCCTTGTCGACGCAGACCTCGCCCTTGCCCGTGCCCGTGACGTCGAGGATGACGCAGGTCGGGTTGAGCGTGACGTTCGCGGACTGGCCCTGATCGGTGTAGGTGAGCTTGAAGCCGTCGAACACGACCTTGGCGACCGAGCCGTCCTTCGAACGCTCGGAGAAGCCGTTCTCGATCGTCAGGCCGGCGACGTCCGTGCCGTCGTGCTTGGGCAGGTACAGCGCCGCGAGACGACGCTCGGCGAGCGGGAGCGCGACCGCGAGGTCCTGCGGGTTGCCGCCCTTCACGTACGCGAGCGTCGCGTCCACGAGGCCAGACGCAGCGGCCGCGGGAGAGTCGAAGCCCTTGACGGCCGAGGCCGCCGGGAGGGTGCCGCGCGTGCCGCCAGAGCTCTCGAGCGCGTACTCGGCGACCGTGAGGTACGGGCTGACGTACCAGGCGCCCTCCTCCTCGACCGCGACGACGTAAGCCTTCTGACCCTCGATGTCCGCGACGTCGCCCTTCGCAGGCAGCGACTGGTCGAGCTCCTCCTTGACCTCCGCCTTCATCTCCTCCTTGTCGGGGATGTCGAGCGGGAGGCTTCCGGACATGCTGCTGAAGGCGCTCGACGAGAACTCGTGGAAGAGGTCCGCGACCTCGGTCGCGATCTTGTCGGTATCACCGTCGAGGGAGAACGTGCCGGCGTCGAGGTAGACCTTCGAGACGCCCTCCGCGATCGACTCGGACCGCACCTCGAGGCCGGTCACGTCGAGCGTGACGGCGTCGAGGATCGCCTGGTAGCTGTCGAGGGCGGACTGGTACTCGTCGTTGCCCTCGGCGTTCGCGACGAACGTGTCGTACTGCGCCTTGAGGTGGCTCACCTCGGCGGGCGACAGCGAGCCGTACATCGAGAGGATGTCCTTCTCGGTGGCGCTCTCGACAAGCTTGGTGACAGCCGCCTCGGGCGACTCGGAGCCGCCGATCTTGTCGAAGATCAAGGTCTTGGCGGCCCAGGCGCCACCGCCCAGGACGAGGACGCCCGCAGCGACAGCGCCGCCCACGACGAGCCCACGGCGCGAACGACGCTCGGGCACGCCGGAGTCGTAGCTGACGACACCCGGTTCCCCCGCACCGGCGAAGGCGCCAGGCTGTCCCTGCCAGGCTGTTGCGCCGGGCTGGGGCTGGGGCTGGGGCGCAGACCACGCCTGCGCGGCAGGCTGCTGAGCGTTCGGGTCCCAGCCCTGCCCGCCGCCGGGCTGCACCGGCGCCGCACCGGCCGCGGGAGCGGACGTGCGGGCCGCGATCGCGGCGTTCACCTGCGGGTCGTTGAAGGCACCGAGCCACGTCAGCAGCTCCGGGTAGGCCGCGGGGTTCGCGGCGATCGTGGCGCGGAGGTCAGGCCGCTCGTAGGCGATGCGGGCGAGCGTCTCGCCCGGGGTCCGCGGGTCCGCGGCCTGCTGCTGGATCTGGTCGGTCATGTCGTGCTCTCCCCTGTCGTACGGACACGCGCGTCCGGCTCGACGTCTCGTCAGGCGTGCCCATGCTGCCACAGGGGGCGCCCGGAAGGCGCCCCCTGTGTCGGGTCTTGGATCAGTTCACCCGTGCGGCGAGCGCCGCGTCGACCTCCGGGTCGCCCAGCTGTGCGAGCCACTCGAGCAGGGCCGGGTAGGTCGTTGGGTTGGACGCAACGGCCGCCCTGAGGCTCGGGGCGTCCTGGACGATCTGAGCGAGCGTCGCGGCGGGCGTCGTCGGGTCGGCCGCCTGAGCCCACGTGAAGCCACCCTCCTCGCGGCCCAGCTGGTCGATCGGGTCGCTCAGCGCGACCTTCTCGGTGGGAGAGACGATCTCGTGCGCCTCGGGGGCCCCGATGTCCGTGTCCGTCGCGGCAGGGATGACCGTCGTCTCCTGCTCCGAGGCGACCCCGGCAGGCTGGACCGGGGAGGCGCCGTCGGTCGGCACCATGCCGTAGCCGCTCGCGTCCGGCGCGAGTCCCGGTGCCGTCGGCGAGCTCTGAGCGGGCGGCTGCGCGGCCTGCGGAGCCGGCGGGTAGGCGGCCTCGTGGCCGCTCACGGCCGTCGGGTACGACTGCTGCGCGGGCGCAGGGGCAGGGCGCGAGGCGTGCACCCTCTCCGGGCGCGGGGACCAGCGGTACGCGGCCGCGCCGTCCCCGGGCCGGGGCGTGCGCGGGTTCGCCGCGAGGTACTCGCGGACAGGGTCCGGGACGGTGAGGGCGAGGAACACTGCGGCCGGCAGGACGAGCGCGACCGCAAGACGGATCACGAGGAACGGCAGGAACGCGCTGAGCGGGCCGCCGTCCATGCCCAGCAGGACGCAGCCCGTGACGAGGGAGGCGCCCATGAGCACGAGCACCGTGCCGCGCGCGTCGGCGGGGCTCTTGCGGCCGACGGTCGACAGGGCCCCGAGGGCGAGGCCAGCGATCAGCAGGAGCACGACCGCAGCCGGGACGAGGTCGGCGACGCGACCGTTGCCGACCCAGATCTGCAGGACGCTCGCGACCGCGAGGACGACGGCGAGCAGCGCCTGCAGCAGGAGCGTCACCCGCACGGAGTCGAACCAGGCGACGGCAGGGTTCTGGGACGTGCGACGGCGGACCGCAGGGCTCGCGGCGATCACCGCGACCGCGGGCAGCAGGAAGAGTCCGAAGCCGCTCGGCAGGAAGGCGACGTCGCGGATCGGGTGGACGGTCTCGACGACGGACCTCACCTGGTCACCGTCCGTCACGAACAGGACGAGGAGGTGCGCCACGGCGAGCGCGACGAGCGCGCGCGACCACGCGACCGTGCGGCCGAGCGCAGCCGCGAGGACCGGGATCAGCAGGGCGAGAGCGACGAGCACCGTCGCGACGAGGGCGAGGATGACGTCCGTGCGGCTGCCCGACGTCGTGCGGGAGGTCATCTCGACGACGTACAGCACGAGCCAGGCGAGGAGCCCGACGCCCGACAGCGCCGCGAGGAGCGCAGCGACGCGCGACCACGTCGACGTCACGGCGCGGTCCTGCTCGACCGGGCCGAGCTCGCTCGCCCGCGGCGTCGCCGCGAGCAGCGCACCCGCGAGACCGAGCGCGGCAGCGGCGCCGACCGCCTCGAGGCGCGAACGCACGGAAGCATCGATCACGACCTGCGCGACGACCGCGAGGACGTACGGCAGGTTGAGCAGGACGCGCGCTCGGCGCGTCGTGTGGACCGTCCACGATGTGGGGAACGCGCCGAAGCGCGCGAGGTACGGCAGCGCGAGCGACACGACCGACAGGAGCGTCGGTGCGAGCACCCAGGCGATGCCCGACGCCGTGTTGCCCTCGCCGTTCCAGACGAGCTGGAGCGAGACGAGGAGCAGCAGGGCGCTGATGACGTCGCGGACGTAGTCCGAGTCAGGGACGCCCTCGAACGGCTTCGCCGGGGCGGGGGCGTCGGTCAGGTCGATCTGGTCGGTGGCCGCCGCGGGCGGCGGATAGCCGTGCTGGTCCGGTGTCGGAGTGGCGTGCTGCTCGCTCATGGCGCTTCTTTCTCTCGAACCTGGAGCCCGTCGACCACGTACGACGACGACGGACCGCCCCGAATCTAGCGAGGATCGGCCCGGATCGCGCGGCGAGACGCCCCACGGGGCACAGCGTGGACGCCCCGGAGCGGGGTGTGGTCAGAAGCCGAGACGACCGAGCTGCTTCGGGTCGCGCTGCCAGTCCTTGGCAACCTTGACGTGCAGGTCGAGGTAGACCCGGCTCCCGAGGAGCCGCTCGATGCCCTGGCGCGCGCGGCTGCCCACGTCACGCAGGCGCGAGCCGCCCTTGCCGATGATGATCGCCTTCTGCGAGTCCCGCTCGACGAACAGGTTGACGCGCACGTCCACGAGCGGGTCGTCCTTGCGGCTGCCCTCGCGCGGCACGATCTCGTCGACGACGACGGCGAGCGAGTGCGGAAGCTCGTCGCGCACGCCCTCGAGCGCGGCCTCGCGCACGAGCTCGGCGACCATGACGGCCTCGGGCTCGTCGGTGAGCTCGCCGTCCGGGTACAGCACGGGACCGACGGGCAGGTGGGTGACGAGGACGTCCGCGAGCTCGTCGACCTGGTAGCCGCCGACGGCGGACACGGGGACGATGTCGGCCCAGTCGCCGAGCGCGGACACCGCCAGGAGCTGGTCGGCGAGCTCCTGGCGCGACACCTTGTCGGCCTTCGTGACGGCGGCGACGACGGGGGTCGGGCGGCGTCCGCGCATGACGGACGCGAGCTCGCCCGCGATGAACCGGTCGCCGGGGCCGACCTTCTGGTCGGCGGGCAGGCAGAACACGATCACGTCGACCTCGGTCAGCGTGTCCCGCACGAGGGTGTTGAGCCGCTCGCCGAGCAGCGTGCGCGGACGGTGCAGGCCGGGGGTGTCGACGAGCACGAGCTGTGCGTCGTCGCGGTGCACGATGCCGCGGATCGTGTGACGCGTCGTCTGCGGACGACCCGAGGTGATCGCGACCTTCTCGCCGACGAGCGCGTTCGTCAGGGTGGACTTGCCCGCGTTCGGGCGCCCCACGAGGCAGGCGAAGCCGGAACGGAACTCCCCGGCGTCGTTCGAGGGCTTGCGGGTCATGAGTCACTCCTGCGGTCGTTGCGGTCGGCACGGTCGTGCCGCGACGTGCGCTGATCGCGCTGGTCGCTGTCGCTGTGGTCGTTCTCGGGCGGGTCCAGCCGGCGGGCGAGGATCGTCGAGACGCGCTTGCGCCGCCCCTCGACGCGCTCGGCGACGAGGTGGACGCCCGCGACCTCGGCGTGCGAGCCGAGGAGCGGGACGCGTCCGAGCGCCTTGGCGAGGAGACCGGCGACGGTGTCGACGTCGTCGTCCTCGAGCTCGAGGCCGAGCAGCTCGCCGAGCTCCCAGAGGTTGGTGCGGGCGGGCACGCGGTACTCCCCCGGGCCGGTCTCGACGATCTCGGCCGCGTCCGGGTCGTGCTCGTCGGTCACCTCGCCGACGATCTCCTCGATCGCGTCCTCCATCGTCACGAGGCCGGCGGTACCGCCGTACTCGTCGACGACGAGCGCCATGTGCGAGCGCGACTCCTGGAGGTCGCGCAGCAGGTCGTCGACGGGCTTCGACTCGGGGACGAAGTGCGCGGGACGCATGACGTCCTCGACCGTCGTGCTCGCGGCGTCGCCGGGGGCACCTGAGCCGGAGACAGGATCGCCGTGCAGCCGGTCGACGACGTCCTTGAAGTACACCACGCCGCGCACGTCGTCCTCGGAGTCCCCGACGACGGGGACGCGCGAGAAGCCCGAGCGCTGGAAGAGCCGCAGGGCGCTCGGCAGGAGCGTCGTCGTGGGTGTCGTCACCATGTCGGTGCGCGGGACCATGACCTCGCGCGTGAGGGTGCTGCCGAGCCCGAAGACGGAGCGGATCAGCTCGCGCTCCTCCTCCTCGATGACCTCGGACTCGTTGACCCGGTCGACCATCTCCTGGAGCTCGTGCTCTCCGACCTCCTCGGACGACGAGAGCGCCGTTCCCGCGGTCCAACCGGCCAGCCTCAGGGCGGCCAGGAGGAGGGGGCTGAGCGCGACGAGCACGCTCGCGGGGTGCCTCCGCCCGAAGGAACGAGGGCTGAGGCGCACGAGCACGAGCGCGACGAGCGAGGACACGACGACCGCGAGGCCGAGCACGTGCCACCAGACGTCGAGCGCGTGCTCGAGGCTCAGGGTGATGCACGCGGTCGCGGTCATCTCGGCGACGATGCGCCAGAACGCGGCGGCGGACGCCGTGCGTCGAGGGTCAGTGACGAGCGCTGCGGCGCGGCGGGCGGACTTGGTGCCGCTCTCGGCGACGTCGGCCATCGACGAGCGGGTGACGCGTTGTACCGCGACCTCGCCGGAGCTCAGCAGCGCGGCGAGCACGATGCCGAGCGTCGCGCCGACGAGGAGTGCGGGGACCGGGACCTCGCTCATCGACTCGCGAGGAACGTCAGCAGCAGCTTGCGCTGGAGGGCGAACATCTCCTTCTCATCCTCCGGCTCCGCGTGGTCGTACCCGAGGAGGTGCAGGATGCCGTGCGTCGTCAGCAGGAGCATCTCCTCGACCGTCGAGTGGCCCGCCGCCTTGGCCTGCTGCGCGGCGACCTCGGGGCACAGCACGACGTCGCCGAGGAGACCCGCGGGCGTCACGTCGTCCTCGCGGCCGGGCCGCAGCTCGTCCATCGGGAACGACAGGACGTCGGTCGGGCCGGGCTCGTCCATCCACTGCACGTGCAGCTCCGTCATGACGTCGGTGCCGACCATGAGGATCGACAGCTCCGTCTGCGGGTGCAGGTGCATCGCGTCGAGGACATAGCGTGCGAGCGCGGCGAACTCCGCCTCGTCGACCTCGAAGCCCGACTCGTTGTTGACCTCGATCGTCATGCGTGCCTCTCCTGGCTCTCCGGGCGGGTGCGTGCTGGTCGGCCGGACGGCCGAGAGGTGGACTGCGTGGCCTGCTTCTCGACGTCCCACCGGGCGTACGCCTCGATGATCTCGCCGACGAGCCGGTGGCGGACGACGTCCTCGCTCGTGAGGTGGCAGAACTCCACGTCGTCGACGCCGCTGAGCACGTCCTCGACGACGCGCAGGCCCGAGCGCACACCGCCGGGCAGGTCGACCTGCGTGATGTCGCCCGTGACGACCATCGTCGAGCCGAAGCCGAGGCGCGTGAGGAACATCTTCATCTGGTCGGGCGTCGTGTTCTGCGCCTCGTCGAGGATGATGAACGCGTCGTTGAGCGTGCGACCGCGCATGTAGGCGAGTGGCGCGACCTCGATCGTGCCGGACTCCATGAGCCGCGGGATCGACTCGGGGTCGATCATGTCGTGCAGCGCGTCGTACAGCGGGCGCAGGTACGGGTCGATCTTGTCGGTGAGCGTGCCGGGCAGGAACCCGAGCCGCTCCCCCGCCTCGACCGCGGGCCGGGTCAGCACGAGCCTGCTGACCTTCTTCGCCTGCAGCGCCTGCACGGCGGTCGCCATCGCGAGGTAGGTCTTGCCCGTGCCTGCAGGGCCGATGCCGAACGTGATGGTCGACGACCCGATCGCGTCGACGTAGCGCTTCTGACCGAGCGTCTTGGGTCGGATCGTCCGGCCACGGTTCGACACGATGTCCTGGCTGAGCACCTCGGCTGGACGCGGCGCGCCCTGCGAGGCGAGCATCGCGACGGACCGCGACACGACCTCCGGGCTGAGGGGGGTCCCGGCCTCCGCGAGCTCGAGGAGCTCGTCGACGAGGCGGACAGCGAGCGCCACGTCGCCCGCCGGGCCGCTCACGGTGATCTGGTTGCCGCGCGCGTGCACGTCGACGCGTTCGAAGCCGTCCTCGATCGCCTTGAGGACGCCGTCCTGCGGGCCGAGGAGGGCGACCATGTCGACCTGGGGCGGGACGACGATCCGGTGCTCGAGCCGGGCGCCGGCGCGCTGGCGCGTGCGGGCGGGCGCTGCGTCGTCGGGGCGTCCCGGTCCTGCTGGTGCTGTGGTCTCTGGCATGGGCCGGCCTGAGCCGTCGTCCTCCGCGCTGGTACGTCCTGGTCACGAGCAGTCTACCGACGCCCTGCCGTGTCGACCGCCCGGGGACGACGCGCTGCTGGCAGAGTGGGTCCACCGTCACGTCGGTCCAACCTCAGGAGGCACCATGTCCCGCTCGACCGCCCGGTCCGCGCTCGTCCTCGCGCTGCTCGCCGGCTCGCTCGCGGCGTGCGCCGACGAGGGGACGCCCGCGGCGACCGCTCCGACGACGTCTGCTGCCGCGAGCTCGGCGCCCGCGACCACCACTCGCGCTCCCGAGGAGGCCACGCCCGAGCCCACCGCTGCGGAGCCCGCGACCAACGGCACGACCGTCCTGACAAGCCCGCTCGACGGCGCCGTCGTCACCGGACCCACCGTCACGATCGCGGGCGAGGCGACGGCGTTCGAGGGGAACCTCAGCTGGGTCGTGTACCCCGCGGACGGCTCCTTCGAGGAGCCCGCGCAGCAAGGCAGCACGATGACCGGTGCGAACGGTGAGGTCGGCCCGTTCGAGACCACGGTCGACCTCGAGACCGGCAGCTGGACGATCGCGGTCTTCGAGGCGTCCGCGATGGACGGCGAGCCGCTCAACCTCGTCTCCGCGACGATCGACGTCAAGTGATGCGGACGATCTCGGGGTTGGCGCCGCGTCTCGGAGCAGGGCACGTCTGATGGGCAAGCCACAGCGGGTCCAGGTCACCGGCGTCATCGTCCGCCAGGCGTCGTACTCACGCACGCCGGTGTGGGAGTTCCAGTACCCGCTGCCGGACGGTACGTGGGCTCTGGGGCGCGCCCGCGGCCCGATCAGCGCGGGAGGGCTTGCCACGATCCGCTGGCGCGAGGGCACGCCCGTGCCCGTCTACGTCAACGTGGCCGACGTCCGTGACGCGACGCTCGTCCCGACCGGAGGGATGACGCCGCTGGCGTTCGTCGGCATCGTCCTCGGCGTCGTCGCCGTGGTCGGTCTCCTCGTCGGCACGGTCGTCGCCGTGGTCAACCTCGGCTGACGCGGTTCAGCGACCGCCCCAGAAGCCCAGCCGGTCCGCGAGGAGCGCGAGCGCGACGGGACCCGCGGTCGAGGTGCGCAGGACGTGCGGACCGAGGAGCACGGGCTGTGCGCCCGCGTCCGTGAGCTCCGCGAGCTCCTCGGCGGAGATACCGCCCTCAGGCCCGACGACGACGAGAACCTGGGCGTCCGCGCCAGGTCCCGGGAGCGCGGCCGCCGAGATCGGCGTCGTCGCCTCCTCGTGGAGGACGAGCACCGCTCCCCCGCCCGCGACGACCTCGGCCGTGCGCGCGGCGAGGCGCGACGTCGTCAGCGCCTCCTCGACCTCGGGGATGCGCGCGCGGCGCGCCTGCTTCGTCGCGGTGCGGACGGTCGCGACCCAGCGGGCGCGCGAGCGCGCCGCGCGGTCGCCGCGCCACACGACGATCGACCGCGAGGCCTGCCACGGGATGACGCCGTCGACGCCCACCTCGGTCGCGGCCTCGATCGCGAGCTCGTCCCGGTCGCCCTTGGCGAGCGCCTGGACGAGCACGAGGTGCGGGACAGGGTCGCGGTCGCGGCACACCTCGTCGACCTCGAGCGTCACCTGCGAGTCGTGAACGTCGCGGATCGTGCAGCGCAGGCGCAGGCCCTCGCCGTCGACCACGTCGATCTGCTCGCCGGGGCGGCGACGCTGGACGACGCCCGCGTGCCGGCCCTCGGGGCCGTCGAGGACGTAGACCGAACCGACGGGGTACTTCTCGAGCCTGGCGGACTCAGCCAGGAACACCGGAGCGCTCATCTGCGCACCCTCTCACGTCGCGTGCGGTCAGCGGCCTGCGATCTTCTCGCGCAGCCGCTGGAAGACACCGGGGTGCGCAGCGGAGACCTTGGCCTCCGGCTTCTCCTCGCCGCGCAGGGCGGCGAGACGACGCAGCAGCTCGGCCTGCTCCTCGTCGAGACCGGTCGGGACGACGACGTCGACGTGGACCTCGAGGTCGCCGCGCCCGCCGACGTGGAGGTGGCCGACGCCGAGGTTGCGCAGCGTGACGGTGTCACCGGGCTGCGTGCCGGGCGGGCACACGACCTCCTGGACGCCGTCGAGGGTCTCGAGCTCGATCGTGGTGCCGAGGGCGGCCGCAGTCATCGGGATCTCGAGCGTGCAGTGCAGGTCGTCGCCCCGGCGGATGAAGCGCTCGTGGCGCTTCTCGCGGATCTCGACGTAGATGTCGCCGGCCGGGCCACCGGCGGGGCCGGCCTCGCCCTGGCCGGTCATCTTGATGCGGGTGCCCGTGTCGACGCCGGCGGGCACCTCGACGACGAGCGTGCGGCGGCTGCGCACGCGGCCCTCGCCGGCGCAGTCGGGGCAGGGCTCGGGCACGGTCGTGCCGTGGCCCTGGCAGGCCGAGCACGGCGCGGTCGTCATGACCTGGCCGAGGAAGGACCGCGCGACGCGCTGCACCGAGCCGCGGCCGCCGCACACCTCGCAGGTGCGCACGGACGTGCCGGGGCGGCAGCAGGAGCCGCCACAGGTGGAGCAGACGACGGCCGTGTCGATCGGCAGCTCGCGGCGCGTGCCGAAGGTCGCCTCCGCGAGGTCGATGTCGAGGCGGACGAGCGCGTCCTGGCCGCGACGCGAGCGCGGCACGGGACCGCGCTGGGCCTGTCCGCCGCCGAAGAACGTCTCGAAGATGTCCTGGAAGCCGAAGGCGCCGCCCTGGCCACCACCAGGTGCCGACGGGTCGGTGCCCATGTCGTACGACTGGCGCTTGTCGGGGCTGCCGAGGACCTCGTAGGCGCGCGTGACGTCCTTGAACCGCTCCTCGGCGTCCGCCCCGGCGACGTCCGGGTGCAGCT
The DNA here is from genome assembly GCF_002564025.1 of Flavimobilis soli. Classification (NCBI taxonomy): domain Bacteria; kingdom Bacillati; phylum Actinomycetota; class Actinomycetes; order Micrococcales; family Jonesiaceae; genus Flavimobilis; species Flavimobilis soli. The sequence continues at coordinate 41,364 of NZ_PDJH01000001.1, read as the reverse complement.
CGCGTGCGAGCTTGCGGTATGCCTTCTTGATCTGGTCCTGGGTCGCGTCACGCGGGACGCCGAGGATCTCGTAGTAGTCCGTCACGAAGCTGCTTCCTGGTGGTGGGTCGAGGGTGGCGCGGGCCCGCAGGGCGGGCGCGTCCGCTCAGGTGGCGAGGATGCGTGTGAGATAGCGGGCGACCGCGCGCACCGAGGCGATCGTCCCCGGGTAGTCCATCCGGGTCGGGCCGATCGAGCCGAGCAGCGCGACCGAGTCACCCTCAGTACCGTAACCGGTACTGACGACAGAGGTGACGGAGAGGCCCGCGTGCTGGGTCTCGTGCCCGATGCGCACGGCGACGCCGTGCGAGTCCTCGGCCATGTCGGTGAGCAGGCCGAGCAGGACGACCTCCTCCTCGAGCGCCTCGAGGACGGGGCGCAACGAGTGCTCGAGGCCGGCGTCGCTGCGCGCGAGGTTCGCGGTGCCCGAGAGCACGATGCGCTCCTCGGTCTCCTCCGCGAGGGTGTCCGCCAGGAGGTCGAAGATCTCCTGGACGAGCGGGCGCTGCGACTCCTCGAACTCGTCGAGGAGACCCGGCAGCGCCTCCCGGATCTCGGGAAGGCGGCGTCCGAGCACGGCCGCGTTGAGGCGACCCCGGACGATGGCGATGAGCGCCTCGTCGACGCCCGCGCTCAGGGCGAGCGTGCGCTGCTCGACGCGGCCGGTGTCCGTGATGATGACGACGAGGAGCCGGTCCCCGGGGACGGGCACGAGCTCGAGGTGGCGCAGCCCCGACCGCCGCAGCGACGGGTACTGCACGACGGCGACCTGCTGGGTGAGGTGCGCGAGGAGGCGCGACGCCCGGAAGATCACGTCGTCGAGGTCGACGGCCTGGTCGAGGAACGTCGAGATCGCACGGCGCTCGGGTCGCGAGAGCGGCTTGACCTCGGCGAGCTTGTCGACGAAGAGCCGGTAGCCGCGGTCGGTCGGCACGCGGCCCGCGGACGTGTGGGGCTGGGCGATCAGCCCCTCCTCCTCGAGCGCGGCCATGTCGTTGCGGATGGTCGCGGGCGACACCCCGAGGTGGTGCCGCTCGGCGAGAAGCTTCGAGCCCACGGGCTCGCGCGTCGTCACGTAGTCCTCGACGATCGCACGCAGCACGTCGAGCCTGCGCTCTGTGCTCATACCTGCGCCGCCTCCTCCGTCGTGCCCGTCCGTCGCCGGGCGTGCCCGCTGTTCGCACTCCCGGCCTTCGAGTGCCAATCCTAACGGTCCGGCGGGCTGCAGGGCCGCGGTCTGCGTCACGCTGTCCGCGAAGTCTCGGACACCGCCGCACCGGCCCGGAACCGGCCAGCACCCGCGGGTAAGGTGACCGCGTGCACGATCGATACGGCTCCGACGTCCTGTCCGGCGGCGCGGACCACCACCGCCGCCGCCCCGTCTCCCGTCCCGTCCCCGCCGAGCGCGGGACGGTCGTCGAAGAGGTCATGACCGGCTGGGTCGGCGCGGTCGTCCGCGTCGAGAAGTCCGGCGGCCAGCACGTCGTCGAGCTCGAGGACCGTGCGGGCCGCACGCGCACGTTCCCCCTCGGCCCGGGCTTCTGGATCGACGGCGAGCCGGTCGTGCTCACGCCACCCGTCAAGAGCGCGCCCGCCGCCCCGACGCGCACGGCGTCGGGCTCGACGGTCGTCCGCGACGCCCGCGCACGTGTGGCGCGCGGCTCGCGCATCTGGGTCGAGGGCAAGCACGACGCCGAGCTCGTCGAGCGTGTCTGGGGCGACGACCTGCGCGTCGAGGGCGTCGTCGTCGAGCTGCTCGACGGGGTCGACAACCTGGCGGACGCCCTGCGCGAGTTCCGGCCCAGCCGCGAGCGTCGGGTCGGCGTGCTCGTCGACCACCTCGTGCCCGGCTCGAAGGAGCGCCGCCTCGCCGACGAGGCGCTGCGCCTCGTGCCCGACGGCACCGTCAAGGTGCTGGGCCACCCGTTCGTCGACGTCTGGCAGGCGGTCCGCCCGGCGCGTCTGGGCCTCGAGCGGTGGCCCGTCATCGAACGCGGCACCGAATGGAAGACCGGGATCCTGCGGGAGCTCGGCTGGCCGCACGCCGACCAGGCCGACGTCGCGCAAGGGTGGAAGCGGATCCTCGGCACGGTGCGCTCGTACGCCGACCTCGAGCCCGCCCTGCTCGGTCGAGTCGAGGAGCTCATCGACTTCGTGACCGAGCCCGTCTGACCCAGCCCGTGGTACGCGAGAGGCCCGGCACCCCCACGGGTGCCGGGCCTCTTGCGCTGAGCGTCAGACCGGCTGCTCGCCGACGACGCGGCGGTAGCAGTACGCGGTGGCGATCATCGCGACGGGCATCGACACGATGAGGCCGACACCACAGATCGCGCTGCCCACGGCGTTCGCGACGTAGACGAGAAGCATGAGGAGCGCCACCTGACCAGCGTTCTTCAGCGCGACGTCGACGCTCGCCTTGATCGCGTCGACGGCGCCGAGGCCCTTGTCGATCGCGAAGTGGAGCGCGAAGATGCCGAAGAAGCCGACCACGAGCGGGCCCACCACGACGACCGTCGACACCGCGGAGGCGAGGCCGACCAGGAGCGCCGTCAGGAGCGCCTTCGAGAAGTTCGGGACGGAGAAGAAGTCACCGACGGTGATCTGTCGGCCCGTCGTGGCGACGAGCCCGACGTTCGTCGCCGCCGCCTGGAAGAACATGCCGAGCACGAGCGAGACGCCGAAGAAGAGCACCATGCTGCCGAAGCCGACCGCGAGGAAGCCCCCGCTCGAGTCGAGCGACGACGCCGCAGCGGCGCCACCGATGATCATCGCGTAGAAGATGCCGATGAGGACGCCGATGCCGACGCCCCACACGAGGGCGCCGAGGATGATCGGGCCGACGTTCTTGGTGAACTTCTCCCAGCCGTAGGAGAAGGCCGCGCCGACGTCGATCGGGCTCTGACCAGGACCTGGCTGGAACGCCTGCTGGCCGTAGGGCTGACCGGCGGGCGGCTGCTGACCGTAAGGCTGCTGGCCAGGAGCGGGCTGCCCCGGCGGCGGCGTCGGAGCGCCGTACGGCGGCTGGCCGTCCGGGCCGGGCACCTCGCCCGGGTACGGCGGGACGTTGCTGTCAGACATTCGTTCGCTCCTCAGATCGGGGCAGGACTTACCGGCTGTCGCCGGGACATCGTGCGATGCCGCACGTCATCGCCCCACAGCGTAGTGACGAAAGGCCCAGATGCCCATGGGACATGCCCCTTTCGCGGAGGTTCACCCGTGCAGGGACGCCGACGGGCGGCGGCACCAGGTGCCGCCGCCCGTCCGCGCCGCCGTCAGAACTAGGCGATCGGCTGCCCCAGGATCCGCTGGAACCCGTAGGCGCTGTAGAGCGCGGCGAGCGGGATCGCGACGACGAGACCGATGCAGCAGGCCAAGAAGCCACCGATGATGAAGATGAGCCCGCCGGCAAACGTGGCGAGGGCCGCGCCCGGGCGCTGCGCGAAGAGCTGGATGCTACTCACGATCGGGCTGATCCCCGCGGCTCCAGGCTCTGCAGCGAACGCGCCGACGAACAACGTCAGGGCGCTCAGCGCGATCCCCGCGAGCGGCGCGACGAACGGCGTGCGGTCGATCAGGACGGTCGCCGCCGGATGACGAACGCAGAGATGAGGGTCGCGTTCGCGTTGACGGTCGTGAAGAACGAGCTGAACGTGACCGTCTCGCCGCGGACCTGCCGGACGGCGTGCTGGGTCAGCTTGATCGTCAGGATCGCGACGATGACCTCCGAGGCCAGGTCGCGAAGGAGCGCCGTGGCCGCCCACGTGGGGGTCGGGAACAGGTTCGCGGCGTTGAACGACTCGCCGTTCACGTTCGCGTTCCAGTCGACCGGCCCGCCGAGGAAGGTCGAGATGACCAGGCCGACGCCGATGCAGACGGCCATCAGGCCGAGCCACATCCCCGCTCGCGCCCCGAACGCCTTCCACGCCACGGTGAAGCCCTCACCGAACGAGAACGGTCCGATGGCCGGGACGCCGAGGCTGCTCCCGCTCGTGCTCGGGAACTGCCCGTAGGGCTGCTGACCGAACGGCGGCTGCTGGCCATAGGGCTGGCCGTAGGGAGGCTGCTGACCGTACGGCCCCTGCCCGCCGGAGGGCTGGCCGTAGGGCGGCTGCTGGCCGTAGGGCTGCTGGGGCTCCCCGGGTCCGGGCGCCCCCTCGCTGCCGTTCGGGTTCGGGGGAAGGCCGTCGCTCATCGTGTCTCCGCTGATCGGTGCTGTACGTCCGGAGGACCGTAGCAGCGCACGCGGCGCGGTGCGCTGCACGACGCACCAGGACCCGCTGTCAGTCGGTCAGGTCCCGCACGACGGCATCCGCGAGGAGCCGTCCCTGCCGCGTCAGCAGGGCCCGGCCCTGCACCGCAGCGCGACCGTCGAGCAGACCCGAGGCGACGTGACCGGCGACGGCGCGCCGTCCGGCGTCGGACAGTACGGACAGGTCGAGGCCCTCCGCGAGGCGGACCCCGAGCATGACCCTCTCGAGCGCCGCGGTCGACGCGTCGATCGCCTCGCGCCCCGCGGCAGGGCTCTCGCCCCGCTCGAGCGACGCGGCGTACCGCCGCGGGTGCTTGACGTTCCACCAGCGCACCCCGTCGACGCGAGCGCCGTCTTCGGCCATGAGAGGGCCGCCGACGTACGAGTGCGCGCCCGGCCCTACGCCCCACCAGTCGTCGCCGCGCCAGTAGGCGAGGTTGTGGCGGCACGCCGCGACCGACCCGTCGGCGCGCGTGCGCGCCCAGTTCGACACCTCGTACCAGTGCAGGCCAGCGGCAGCCAGCAGGTCGTCGGCAAGCTCGTACTTCGCCGCCTGGTCGTCCTCGTCAGGCAGCGTCAGCTCGCCGCGGCGGACCTGCACCGCCATCTTCGTCCCCGGCTCGACGACGAGCGCGTACGCCGAGACGTGGTCGACCCCCGTCGAGAGCGCGCTCTCGACGCTCGTGCGCCAGTCGTCGAGCGACTCCCCCGGGGTGCCATAGATGAGGTCGAGCGACACGTCGAGGCCCGCAGCGCGCGCCCACGCGACGACGTCGGGGATGCGCGCCGGGTCGTGCGTGCGCTCGAGCGTCGCGAGCACGTGCGGGACGGCGGACTGCATGCCGAACGAGACGCGCGTGAAGCCGGCATCCGCGAGGGTCTGCAGGTACTGCGGCGAGACCGAGTCCGGGTTCGCCTCGGTCGTGACCTCGGCTCCCTCCTCGAGACCCCACGCGTCCCGGATCCCGTCGAGGATCCGCGCGAGGTCGCTCGCCGGGAGGATCGTCGGGGTGCCCCCGCCGAAGAACACCGTCGAGACGGGACGCCGCGGGAAGCCCGCACGCTCGAGCACGCCGCGCCCGAGCGCGATCTCGCGCAGCGCCGTGTCCGCGTACGAGTCCTGGCTCGCACCGCCGCCCAGCTCGGTCGCCGTGTACGTGTTGAAGTCGCAGTAGCCGCAGCGGACCGTGCAGAACGGCACGTGCACGTACACGCCGAACCTGCGGTCCGGCGTCGTTCCCCCCGCCCAGCGGGGCAGGGCGCCGTCGAGCGGCGCGGGCTCCCCGTCCGGCAGGGCAGGCGTCACTTCTTGCCCTTGTCCTTCGGGTCGGCAGCGTCGGACGACAGCGCGGCGATGAACGCCTCCTGGGGGACGTCCACGCGACCGATCGTCTTCATGCGCTTCTTGCCCTCCTTCTGCTTCTCGAGGAGCTTGCGCTTGCGGGAGATGTCACCGCCGTAGCACTTCGCGAGGACGTCCTTGCGGATCGCGCGGATCGTCTCGCGGGCGATGACGCGCGCGCCGACGGCTGCCTGGATCGGCACCTCGAACTGCTGCCTCGGGATGAGCTCCTTGAGCTTGCCCGTCATCATCACGCCGTACGCGTACGCCTTGTCCTTGTGCACGATCGCGCTGAACGCGTCGACCTGCTCGCCCTGCAGCAGGATGTCGACCTTGACCAGGTCGGCCGCCTGCTCGCCGATGACGTCGTAGTCGAGCGACGCGTAGCCGCGCGTCTTCGACTTGAGCTGGTCGAAGAAGTCGAACACGATCTCCGCGAGCGGCAGGAAGTAGCGCAGCTCGACGCGGTCCGCCGAGAGGTAGTCCATGCCCTGGAGGTCGCCGCGCTTCGTCTGGCAGAGCTCCATGATCGCGCCGATGAACTCGCTCGGTGCGAGGATCGTCGCCTTGACGACGGGCTCACGGACCTCGCCGATCTTGCCGCCGGGGAACTCGCTCGGGTTCGTCACCGTGACGACGGACTTGTCCTCCATCGTCACCTCGTAGATGACGTTGGGGGCCGTCGAGATGAGGTCGAGGTCGAACTCGCGCTCGAGGCGCTCGCGCACGATCTCGAGGTGGAGCAGACCGAGGTAGCCGACACGGAAGCCGAAGCCGAGCGCGACGGACGTCTCGGGCTCGTAGACGAGCGCGGCGTCGTTGAGCTTGAGCTTGTCGAGCGCGTCGCGCAGCACCGGGTAGTCCGAGCCGTCGATCGGGTAGAGGCCCGAGAAGACCATCGGCTTGGGGTCGGAGTAGCCGCCGAGCGCCTCGGGTGCGGGCTTCGCCGCGTTGGTGACCGTGTCACCGACCTTCGACTGGCGCACGTCCTTCACGCCCGTGATGAGGTAGCCCACCTCGCCGACGCCGAGACCGTCGGTCGGCACCGGCTCCGGGGAGGACACGCCGATCTCGAGGAGGTCGTGGGTCGCCTTGGTCGACATCATCGCGATGCGCTCGCGCGGGTTGAGCTTGCCGTCGACGACGCGGACGTACGTGACGACGCCCCGGTACGTGTCGTAGACCGAGTCGAAGATCATCGCGCGGGCGGGACCGTCGGGGTCCCCCACGGGCGCCGGCACGGCCTCGACGATGCGGTCGAGGAGCTCGGTGACGCCCTCGCCCGTCTTGCCGGACACCTTGAGGACGGTCTCGGGGTCGACGCCGACGAGGCCGGCGATCTCCTCCGCGTACTTCTCGGGCTGCGCAGCCGGGAGGTCGATCTTGTTGAGCACGGGGATGATCGCGAGCTCGTTCTCCATCGCGAGATAGAGGTTGGCGAGCGTCTGCGCCTCGATGCCCTGCGCGGCGTCGACCAGGAGCACCGCACCCTCGCACGCGGCGAGCGAGCGGGAGACCTCGTACGTGAAGTCGACGTGGCCCGGGGTGTCGATCATGTTGAGCGCGTACGGCGTCGAGACGCCGTCCTCGTCCGTGAGCGCCCAGGGCATGCGCACGGCCTGCGACTTGATCGTGATGCCGCGCTCGCGCTCGATGTCCATGCGGTCGAGGTACTGCGCGCGCATCGCGCGCTGCTCGACGACGCCCGTGAGCTGGAGCATGCGGTCGGCGAGGGTCGACTTGCCGTGGTCGATGTGGGCGATGATGCAGAAGTTGCGCAGCAGCTCGGGCGCTGTGGCGGCGGGCTGGATGCGGGCCGTCTGGGCTGCTGTGGGAATCGGGGTCACGGGTGCCATTGTCCCATGACCGGCGCGGCCGACGAACTCGCCGCCTGCTCCCCCGCGCCCACCGTCCGCGCCGGCCCCGAGCGCCGTATCCTGGCGCGCATGCCGACTCGCTCCTGGTCCGACCTCCTCGCCGGCGCGGCCCGTACCGCCGCTGCCCTCCTCGCGTCCCCGCGCCGAGGAGAGCGCACGACGCCGGGACCGGCTGGGGCACCGAGCCCGACCCCGGCGCCGCCCCCTGCGCGCAAGGACCGCGCCACCCCGCGGCCCGCGCCGCGCCCGACGTCGCCGCGACCCACGGCGCCACCGCAGGGCGCCCGGGACGCATACCCGGGCGACTACACCGGCGCGATCGACCCGGTCTACGCGCCCGCCCTCGACGGCGACGCCGACCCGGGCGAGATCGTGTGGACGTGGGTGCCGTACGAGGAGGACCACTCGCAGGGGAAGGACCGGCCCGTGCTCGTCGTCGGGCACGACGGCCCGTGGCTCCTGGCCCTCATGCTCACGAGCAAGGACCACTCGCGGGACGTCGCGGCCGAGGCGCGACGCGGGCGGCGCTGGCTCGACATCGGCTCGGGCCCCTGGGACTCGCGCGGTCGCGACTCCGAGGTGCGGCTCGACCGCGTGCTGCGGATCGACCCGGAGCGGGTGCGCCGCGAGGGCGCGATCATGGACCGCGCGACGTTCGACCTGGTCACAGCCCAGATCGGTTGACCTCCGGAAGGCGTCGGCGCGGTGCCTGACGGCGTGACGCCCGTCGCGTCCCGGAGGGTCGACCCCGTGGGGCCCGGCTGGTAGCATGTGTGTTTGCGTGTCCGCCCAGGTCGGCGGGCACAGGTCCAGCGCCTCTCCACGGGTTCCCCACCCCAAGTCCCGGCGTTGGAGCAGTCCTCTACGACCTGTCAGCTCGCCTTCGGGCGAACACACCAGAAAGTCCACACGTGGCGAACATCAAGTCTCAGATCAAGCGCATCCGCACCAACGAGAAGGCGCGCCTGCGTAACAAGGCCGTGAAGACGGAGCTCAAGAGCAACGTCCGCAAGGTCCGCGAGGCCGTGGCCGCCGGCGACAAGGACGCTGCGACTGCCGCGCTCCAGGTCACGTCCAGGAAGCTGGACAAGGCCGTGTCGAAGGGCGTCATCCACGCCAACCAGGCTGCGAACCGCAAGTCCGCCCTGGCGAAGGCCGTCAACGGCCTGTGATGTGCCTCCCGGCCTCCACGCCGGGAACGTGAGTTGCTGAAGGCGCCGCCCCTGAGGGGGTCGGCGCCTTTGGCATGTCAGGGCGACGAACACCCGTTTACGCGTCCGCGCGTCGCAGAGCCCGGGTCAGTCCTGGGTGGCCGCGCAGATGCGCAGGACGGCGCGCTCGACCGCATAGACCGGGTCGCGGCCCGCACCCTTGACCTCGGCGTCGGCCTCGGCGACCGCGGTGATCGCCTGCGCGAGCCCCTCGGGCGTCCAGCGCTGCAGGTCCTTGCGGGCCTTGTCGATCTGCCAGGGCGCCATGCCGAGCTGGCCCGCAGTCGCTCCCCCGCGGCCGCGCATCGCGGCGACCTTGGCGAGAGCACGCAGCTTCATCGCGAGGACGGCGACGATCGGCACCGGGTCCACGCCGGTCGACAGGGCGTGCCGCAGCAGCGCGACGGCCTCGGCGCGGTTCCCGGCGACTGCGGCGTCGGCGACGCGGAAGCCGGTCGCCTCGACGCGACCGCCGTAGTAGCGGGCGACGACGGCCTCGGAGATGGTGCCGGTCGTGTCGGAGCACAGCTGGGAGCACGCGGACGCGAGCTCGCGCAGGTCGGAGCCGAGCGCCTCGACGAGCGCTCGCACCGCGCCCGCGTCGGCGCGGCGCCCTGCCGCGCGGAACTCGGCTGCGGCGAACGCGACCTTGTCCGCGTCCTTCTTGATCGGCTCGCACGCGGCGACGGGAGCCCCTGACGCCTTGACCGCGTCGAGCAGCTTCTTGCCGCGCTGGCCGCCACGGTGCTCGATCACGAGGAAGACGTCCGACGCGGGCGCGGCGAGGTACTCGACGACGTCCGGCGTGAGGGCGTCGCTCATCGACTCAGCGCCGCGCACGACGACGAGCCGCTCCTCGGCGAACAGCGACGGGCTCGTCTCGACCGCGAGCATGCCGCTCTGGTAGGTGCTCGCCTCGACGTCGACCACCTCGACGTCGGGCATCGCCTCGCGGGCGAGGCCGGTGAGGCGCTGGACGGCGCGCTCGACGAGAAGGTCCTCCGCGCCGTGGACGAGCACGACGGGCGCGAGGCTCACGGTGTCCCAGGTCGCCGCTCCGGCGGCAGGGCGGGAGGACGGACGAGCGCGCGTGACCATGCTCCAAGAATCCCACGGATCACCGACACGCACGGACGCCCGACGCCGGACGACGTGAGCGCGCGACCGACCGGGCGCGCCGGTGGCGTACCCGGGCGTCCTGCCAGGACCAGCGCACCGCCGGGATCGCGGCGACGGCCGCCCAGGCGGTCAGGGTGGCGGCCGCGAGCAGCACGGCTCCCGGGACGCCCTCCGGCCACGGCAGTGCCGCACCGGGCCACCCGGCGAGCGTCGTCGACACCCGGGCGATCCAGTCGGCCGCCCAGCACGCAGGCAGCACGACGACCTCCGCGAGCCCAGGCGACGCGGTGCTCAGGAGGGCGGCCAGGACCCCGCTGACGGTCGCGGGGGCGACGACGGGTGTGACCAGGACGTTCGCGAGCACGGCGTACGTCGGCAGCGTGGGTGACAGCAGCACGACGACCGGGCCGCACGCGAGCTGCGCGACCGTCGGCACGGCGACGAGGAGCGCGAGCCATGACGGCACCCGGCGGCGCTCGAGGGCGGCGGCGAGGGGCGACGCCCCGAGGACGAGCGCGCCGGTCGCGACGACCGAGAGCACGAAGCCGAAGGACCGTGCGAGCCACGGGTCCACGACGAGGAGCACGACGACCGAGGTGCCGAGCGCGGGCAGTGCGCTCGCCGGTCGACCGGCCGCGATGCCCAGGAGCGCGACGCTGCCCATCGCGGCGGCGCGGAGCACGGACGCGTCGGGACGCACGAGAAGGACGAAGGCCGCGAGCGCGACGACGAGCACCGCGACTCTGCCGGCCGGCGGCACCTTGAGGAGGACGAGCAGGGCGAGGAGCGTCCCGACGACGATGACGACGTGCGCGCCAGACACGGCGGTCAGGTGGGTGAGGCCGGTGGTGCGCATCGCCTCGTCGAGCTCGGGGGCGAGGGCGGCGCGGTCGCCGACGGTCATGCCGCGCACGAGCCCGGCGACGTCGGCGTCGCGGTCGGCGACGGTCGCGGCGAGACCGGCTCGGACGCGCGCCGCGACGCGCAGCGGCGCGTTCTCGGGGGCGACGAGCTCGGGTCGGGTGGGGCGGACGAGCTCGTAGCGCTCGGGCCGCGAGCTGTCGGCAGGACGCAAGGTGCCCGACGTCGTGATGCTCGTCCCGTAGGCGACGTCCGTCCACGCGCCTCCCCCGACGACGGAGACGGGGAGCCGCACGTCCTGCGCGGCGCGTCGTGACAGCTCGGGGCCGGTCTCGATCCGCGTGACGCGCAGCGTCACCGAGCTGCGTGAGGGCGGGCCGTCCTCCCACGGTGCACGTATCGGCCGCGGGTCCGAGGTCACGGTCGCCGTGAGCCGCACGGTCGCGCCCGACGCTGCGGCGTCGTCGGCGAGGGTCGAGGACGCTCGTGCGGCCGTGACGGCGGCGGACGCCGCGACCGTCGCGGCGACCGCGAGCGTCAGGACGGCGATGCCGTCGGAGGTCCTTCCCGGCCCCGCGACGTGGAGCACCGCGACGACCGCCGCTGCGCATGCCGCGACGACCGCCGCCGTCACCGAGGTGCGCGTCCCCGCGGGCGCGAGGACGGCGGCGCTGCCCCACGCGACGAGGGCCGCGGGCACGAGCCGGACGTCGAGCGGCTTCCTCACCCCGCCCGCACCAGGTCGCGCAACCGGGCGAACGTCGCAGGCCCGATCCCACTGACGTCCTGGAGGGCATCGACGGAGGCGAACGGGCCGTGCTGCTCACGGTGGCTGACGATCCGCCCCGCGAGCACAGGTCCGACGCCGGGAAGCGTCTCGAGAGTCGCGGCGTCAGCGGTGTTGAGGTCGACCGTGCTGGTAGCGCCAGCCGCGGCTCCCCCGGTCCCACCGGCCGAGGGTCCGCTCGCCGGCGCTCCCGACGCAGGAGCGCTGCCGCCGACAACCGTCTCCCCCAGCTTCGGGACACGCACCTGCTCCCCGTCGGTGACGGGCGCGGCGAGGTTGAGCGCCGACAGGTCTGCCTTGCCCTTGGCGCCGCCGGCGGCCTGGATCGCGTCGCCGACGCGAGAGCCGGGCGGCAGCTGCACGACTCCCGGCTCCCGCACCTGCCCGACGACGTGGACGAGGAGGGTCGCAGCTCCCGGCGCCGCTGCAGCGTCCGTCGCGTCTGCGGTCGCCGAAGCGCCCGGCGTCGACGCGGCCGTTCCGCTTGCCGCGCCTGCGGGCGCGCTCGCGCCCGTCGCGAGCCCCGCACCGATCGCCGGCTCGGCCTCCGGAAGCACGACGACGTCGCCCGGCCCTCCCCGCCACAGCAGCACCCCGAGCACCGCGATCACGAGGATCAGGGCGACCGCGACGGCGGCCGCGGCACGGCCGGAGACCTCCCAGCGGACAGGGCCCGCGTCCCATGGCTCGTCGTCGGGCTCGGCGGGTCGGCGTAGGACGGGCGGATCGAGGTGCCCGCGCAGGCGGGCGCGGAGTGCGGTGACGTCGTCGGTCTCGGGCAGAGGCAGGGACATGCCCGACACGGTGGACCGCACCCGGCCCGACCTGCTCGGCCGGGGGCCCCGGCTTGGGCGCGGTCGTCAGGCCGGCGACCTGTGGGCGACCCTGAGGCGAGTCAGGCTCAGCCTGCGTCGGTGTCTGCGACCACGACCGCGAGGAGGCCCGGGCCCACGTGGGCGCCGAGCACCGCCCCGACCGGCGTCACGCGTGCCGCGACACCGGTCGCGCCCGTGAGCTCGACGGCCAGCTCGCCGGCGTCGTGCGCGGAGTCCAGGTGGTGCACCGTGACGACGGGGGACGTGCACCCACGGACCTGGGCGCGCGCGATCTCGGCGAGCCGGTCGGTCGCGGCAGCGCGCGTGCGCACCTTCGCGAGCACCTCGACGCGCCCGTCCTCGACAGTCAGGAGCGGCTTCATCGCGAGCATGCCCCCGATCGCGCTCGCCGTCCGGCTCAGCCTGCCGCCGCGGCGCAGGTAGTCGAGCGAGTCGACGAGGAACGTCGCGTGCGACGCCCCCGCCGTCCGGCGCGCGAGCGCTGCCGCCTGCTCGCCCGTCGCACCGTTCATCGCGGCCCTGGCGGCGACCTCGGCGGCGGCGCCGAGCGCGCCGGCCGCCGTCCGCGAGTCGACGACGTGCACGCGGACTCCGACCTCGCGGGCCCCGAGCTCGGCGGCACCCACCGTCCCCGACAGCTCCCCCGACAGGTGCACCGACACGATCTCCTGCGCACCTTCGTCCGCGAGCCGTGCGTACGCCTCGGCGAACATCGCCGGGGTGGGCTGCGACGTCGTCACGCGGTCAGGGCCCGCGACGAGCGCCGCGACCTGGTCCGGGGCGAGGTCCACCCCCTCGAGGTAGGTCGCACTGCCCACGTGGACGTGGAGCGGCACGATCGTCATCCGCAGGCGCTCGAGCGTCGAGGGAGGCAGAGAGGCGGTCGAGTCGGTGACGACGCGGACGGCAGGCGCAGGCTGGGACATCGGTCGCAGACTACGCCATCGGACTTCCCCCGCACCCGGGTCATAGGATGCCCGCATGAGCGACGACGCCCACGGCCCTGCCGACCTCGCGGCGCTGCGCGCCGCAGCCGCCCACGCTGCCGCAGAGGCCGCCGAGGCCCGAGCCGCGGCCGCGCAGGCGGCGCTCGCGGCCGCCGAGGCAGCAGCAGCCGGACACCCCGCCACGGACGCTGCCGCGTCACCCAGCCGCAGCGAGCACGCCCAACGTGTCGCGGACGGCTACACGTTCGCCGGGCCGATGCTCCGCCTCGGCGCGCTCCTCTCCCAGGACGACGACACCGAGCCAGCCCCGCACCCCGACGTCCAGGTCGGCCTCCCCCTTGCCATGCTCAACCGGCACGGGCTCGTCGCGGGCGCGACGGGAACCGGCAAGACGCGCACCCTCCAGCTCATGGCCGAGGAGCTCTCGACGCACGGCGTCCCCGTGTTCGTCGCCGACATCAAGGGCGACCTGTCCGGCATGGCCGTCCCCGGCGCGGGCGGCGAGAAGCTGCTCGTGCGCACGGCGAGCCTCGGCCAGGACTGGGCGGCGACGAGCTTCCCGGTCGAGCCCTTCTCGCTCGGCGGCATGGGCACCGGCACGCCGATCCGGACGACCGTGACGGACTTCGGGCCGCTGCTGCTCGCCAAGGTGCTCGGCCTCAACGACACGCAGGAGTCCTGCCTCGGGCTGATCTTCCACTGGGCCGACACGCAGGGCCTCGCGCTGCTCGACCTCAAGGACCTGCAGGCGACGATCTCCTACCTGACGTCACCCGACGGCAAGGCGGAGCTCAAGTCGCTCGGAGGCGTCTCCGCCGCGACGGCGGGCGTGATCCTCCGCGAGATCGTCGCGCTCCAGGCGCAAGGCGCGGACGCATTCTTCGGCGAGCCCGCGTTCGACACGGCCGACCTGCTGCGCACCGCACCGGACGGGCGGGGCGTCGTCTCCGCGCTCCAGCTCCCTGCGGTGCAGGACCGCCCACAGCTGTTCTCGACGTTCCTCATGTGGCTGCTCGCGGACCTGTTCGGCGAGCTCCCCGAGGTCGGCGACGTCGACAAGCCGCGCCTCGTGTTCTTCTTCGACGAGGCGCACCTGCTGTTCACGGGCGCCTCGAAGGACTTCCTCACGCAGGTCGTGCAGACCGTCCGGCTGATCCGCTCGAAGGGCGTCGGCGTGTTCTTCGTGACGCAGAGCCCCAAGGACGTCCCCGGCGACGTCCTCGCGCAGCTCGGCAACCGCGTGCAGCACGCCCTGCGTGCGTTCACGCCCGACGACGCCGCAGCCCTGCGCGCGGCCGCGCGCACCTACCCGACGAGCGACCACGACCTCGAACGGCTGCTGCAGGAGCTCGGCACGGGCGAGGCGGTCGTGACCGTGCTGAGCGAGAAGGGGGCGCCGACGCCCGTCGCGTGGACGCGCCTGCGCGCTCCCCAGGGCTCCATGGACCCCGCGCCGGTCGCGACGCTCGAGGGGCTCGTCGCGTCGTCGCCGCTGTCGCCGCGCTACGCGACGCCGGTCGACAACGAGTCGGCGTACGAGCTCCTCACGCAGCGTGTCGCCGCCCAGGCCGCTGCCGCCGAAGCCCAGCGTCTCGCCGAGGAGCAGGCCAAGGCCGACGCTGCGGCGCGCGCCGCCGCGGAGAAGGAGGCGAAGAAGCAGGCCGCCGAGCTCGAGCGGATGCGCGCGAAGCTCGAGCGTGAGGCCGCAAGGCCTGCGCCGCGCGCGCAGAGCCGCTCACGCAGCGGCGGCGTGAGCGGCGGGCTCGACTCGCTCCTGCGTTCGGCAGGGACGCAGCTCGGGCGTGAGATCACGCGCACGATCTTCGGCACGCGCAAGCGCTGAAGCGCATCTCCCGTGCTCGCGTGAGCGCGGGTGCCGCCGGCTCCCGGCGTCGCCTGGAAGCCCGGACCGTCAGGACGCCGCGACCCACTGGATGCGAGAGCGCCCGACCTCGTCCTTGACCGCCTGGAGCACGAGGTCGACGTGCGGCTCGAGAGCGGACACCTTGTCGAGCGGCGCACCGATGATGAGCTGGAACCCGAGCCCGCGCCACGCGCCGACGGCGCGCCCGGCGAACCGGGAGTCCGCCTTGATGAACGCCTCGTCGAGGAACACGGGCGCGTAGCGCGGCCGCTCAGCGTCTGCGTCGCCGAGCTGGTAGCGCAGCGCCGCGCCGACGATGAACGCGATGAGCTCTTGCGACTCACCGCCGGACTTCCCGGCGATGTGGTCGTAGACGCTCACGTGGTTGCCGTCGAGGTCGACGCACTCGGCGCTGATGCGCACGTGCTCGCGCACGTCGACGAGACGGCGACGCTCGGGGCTGTCCGGCCGGATGCGCGCGAGCAGCTTGGCCATGCGCGCGTACCGACGCTCGCGCTCGGCCGGTGTCGCGTCGTCGGGCACGTCCTTCGCGAGGGCGCGCAGCTCGCGCCGGAACGTCGTGATGTCGTGCGCCTCCGTGACGGTCGCGGTGATGCGGAGCCGGTGCGCGTCGTCGTGGAACGGCAGCACCGAGAGGATCTCGTTGACCGGCTCCATGCGGGCACGGATGTCCGCGACGGCCTGCTCGATCGCGGTGTCGAGCATCGTGAGGTCGCGGCCCGACAGGCGCGAGATCGCGCGGCTCCACCGCTCGCGCAGGGAAAACATGCGCTGGTGCTCGATCTCGCCGAGGATCCGGCGGAAGTCGTCGTAGGACGCGTCCGGGTCGGTGCCGAGGTTCGGGTTGGGCCACAGCTCGACGAAGCGCTCGAAGGTCCGCGCGAGCGTGTCGAGAGCGGACTGCAGGTCGTGCTCCGCGAGCTCGTGCGCGTGCACGAGCTCGGCGCGCATGGCCGCGACAGCGGTCGTGAACGCGCGCAGGTCGCCGCCGTCCCAGCCCGACGCCGCGAGCCGGTCGTCGAGGAGCGTGACCTGGACGTCGGACGCCGCGACGCCCGCGTCCTCGAGCTCGGCGAGCCCGTCGGTCAGCTCGTCGACCTCGTCGGTGAGCATGCCCCACGCGGCCTCGAGCCGCTCCATCTCGACCGCCGCGCGCGAGGACTGCGTGCGCAGGTCCTTGAGCCGCGCGGAGAGGCGCTGCTCGTCCTCGCGCAGGGCGCGCAGGACGTCGCTGCCCGCAGCCAGCTCCTCGAACCGCTCGCGCCGCTCGGCGACGCGCCGCGACGCGCCGCGCACGTCGATCTCGTCCCACGAGAACCCGCCGATCGCCTGGTACGCGGCGAACTGGTCGGTGAACGCGCGCGCGGCAGCCTCGGCGTCCTCGACGGCGCGACGGCGCTCGGCGACCGCGACGGTCGCCTCCCGGCGCTCCTCGTCGATCTGCGCGAGACGGCGCTCGTTCGAGTAGCCGAGGACGCTCGGTCGGCCGCGGCCGCCGTGCGCTCCCCTGCTGCCGTCGTTCGTCTGGCCGGTGCGCGTGAGCGCCTTGGCGTGCTTGCCGAGGTCGGCCGGATCGTCGACGCACACGTACGAGAACTGACGCGCGAGGCGGTCGGTCAGCCAGCCCGTGAACGGGCCGCGCTTGACGTCAAGACGCCCGTCGAGACGGGACCGGTCGGTCTGCTCGACGACGGGCAGGCCCGTCCGCACGCCCTCGAACCGCAGGCGACGGCGCAGGTCGACGTCGTTGATCGCACGGCGGAACGCGGTGAGGTGGTCGGCGTCGACGAGGAGCGTCGTCGCGAAGCCACCGAGGGCAAGACCGATCGCCTCGCGCCACGGCTCGTGCTCGGCGCGCACGTCGAGCAGCTCGGCGACGAACGGGAGCTCCTCGGGCGTCAGGCCCGCAGCCTGGGCGAGCAGGCAGCGCGCCTGGTGGTCCTCGGCCGCGACGTTGCCGCGGCGCACGGCGAGCGACGCCTTCTCACGCTCGAGCGTCTCGAGCGCACGGACGGCCTCCGCGTGCGCGGCACGCGCCTCGTAGACGGCGTCGGCAAGCTCGCGCTCGCGCTCGTCGCGCGAGTCGACGAACTCGCCCGCGGCGCGGCGCAGCGCCTCGAACTCGCTCTTCGAGGAGACGGGCACGCCGACGACGGCGCGGTGCTGCTCGAAGCGCGCGTGGCGCACCTCGGTGTCACCGAGCGCGTCCTCGAGGGCGGCGATCTCGCGCTCGAGGCGGGCGATCTCGTCGCCGCCGTTGCGACGCTGGTTGTCCTTGATCTCCTCGTGCTCGCGCTCGGTCACGAGGATCTGCGCGTCGAGGCCGACCTTGCGCTCCTCGGCCTGCGCGTAGGCACGCCGGTTGGCGACCTCCTGGGCGCGAGCGAGCTCGAGGCGACGCGAGTCGTGCCAGTGCGCGAACGGCGTCGTGCGCTCGGACGCCCGCTCGACGCCGAGGGTCGAGACGACCTCGAGCTGCTCTCGGGCGGCCTCGACGCGCTGGCGCAGCCCGACGATCGGGGCGAGGACCTCGAGCTGCCGCTGCGCGGTCAGCATCTCCTCGCGCACCTCGCTCAGCTCGTCGAAGTGGTCGATCGCCTCCTGGGCCTTCGCGAGGGTCTCGGGCTCCTCGAGCACCATCGACTTGTAGAGCGCGTCGACGGTCGTGATCTGCTGGCCGGCCTGGATGCGGGCGAGCAGGCCCATGGCCTTCGCGCCGTCGCCGGCGGCGCCGATGCCGAGGGTCGCGTGCAGCCGCGTCGTGAAAGCGATGTCCGTGTCGTGCAGGACGAGGCCGAGGCGCTCCTGGAGCGGGCCCCTCGGGAACCGCCCGGGCGCGAAGGGCTCGAGCGAGCGCAGGTCGAACGCCGAGTCCGTCGTCGCGCGGACGAACGAGCACTCGTCGTTGCGGGTCGCCGCAGCGGGCACGTAGTAGGCGCGGATCGCGGTGAAGGTCTGGCCGACCTGGTCGGCCCACGTCATCGCGATCGCGGACCACGTGTCGGTGCCGTCACCGCGCAGGACGGCGTCGCGCGACGAGCTCGTGCCCGCGACGCGCGCCTCGTCGAGCTTGCCGCGCGCGTACGAGAGCACGTTGCGCTGCTCGCGCCCACGCGCTCGGCCCGACGCCGCACCGTTCGACGCGCCGTTGAACGGCGTCGTGTGACTCATGGTCAGCGCGATGTAGGCGTCGAGGAGCGTCGACTTGCCCGTGCCGGAGCCACCCGAGACGAGCGTCGCGGTCGACGCGAACGCGACCTCGTGGAAGCCGTGGTAACCGCCCCAGTTGATGAGCTGCATCGAGCGGGCGACCCACTGCTGCCCTGTCGACGCGGTCGGGATCAGCCCGAAGAGGGACTGGCTCATGGTCGTCACAGCAGCGCCTCCTCGGCGTCGTCGTGCAGGGCGTCGGGGGCGTCGGCCGGGGCGTCTGCGCCGCTCGGCGCGGCCTCGCCGGCTGCGTCGTCCTCGGGCGCGTCGTCGGCGTCCTCCTCGACGTCGCCCTCGTCGAGGGCGGCGTCCCCACCCGGGTCCGCAGCATCGTCGTCGCCCGCAGGGTTGCGCAGCCACCGTGCGAGCTCGTGCAGGCGGTCGACCGGGAGGAGCACCTCGATCACGGGCAGGATGCGGTAGCGGCCCTCCCCGACCTCGTCGAGCACGTGCTCGCGCACGAGCGTCGCGATCGCGTTGTCCGCCTCGCGGCGGCGCGCGGCGAGGTTCGTCTCGTCCTGCGCGAGGTAGCTCAGCGCGTACTCGACGAGCTCCTCGGCGTCGATGAACGCGACGCGCTCACCCGCACCCTGCTGCTGACGGAAGGCGTTGCGCAGGTGCACCATCATGAGCGTCTCGACGCGCTTGTACGGCTCGTCCTTGAGCAGGATCGGGACGGCGAGGCCGTCCTCGCGGACCTGCGTCTTGTACGCGAGCTCGTAGTCGCGGTCGACGACGAGCTGCAGGAACAGGTCGTGGCAGCGGCTCTCGAGCACATCCTGGTGCGCGAGCAGCGCGCGCCACTCCCCCGGGTTGTCCGCCGCGGAGAGGTAGCGCGAACGCAGCAGGAGCGCGAAGGCGCGCCGCGCCTCGTACGGGAGCTGGCCCTTGTCGCCGTCGAACAGGACGGCTGTGTCCTCCTCCATCGCGACCTGGTCGACGAAGGCACCGGGGTCGTGCGCGACGGGCACCGTGGTCAGGTCCTCGGTCATGATCGTCCTCCGGGGTCAGGGCTGGCGGGGGTCAGGTTCTCGTCGCTGCGGGTGGGGCGCAGCGGGACGCGCGGCACGACGAACGTGCGCTGAGTACCGTCGGGCCGACGAGCCACGACGCTCTCGACGGGCACCGCGGCGTCCGCGCTCGTCGGGGTCGCGGCGGCGTCGGCGAGCTCGAGGTAGCCGAGCAGGTCGACCGGGCGGCGCAGCTCGTCCGAGGCCGCCGCGAACGCCTCGGCGACAGACACGTCCGCGCCGGAGGCGAGCAGCGTGCGCACGTGCGCGTCGATGTCCGCGTGCCGGGGCCCTCCCATCGAGCGGATCTGCGCGAGCTCCGCCTCGTCGAGGCCGGGCTCGTCGTCGGCCCAGTCGTCGAGCACGGGGGGCGGCGACTCGGGCCGCAGGTCGTGGAGCGAGTCGCGCAGGCGGCCGAGGTTCGCGCGGCCGAGCCAGGTGAGCGGTTCGACGCGGGCGCCACGAGACGTGCGCGGGAACCACTCGGACAGCGCGGAGACCACGTCGCGGATCGCGTGGTCGAGCTCGCGGTCTCGCAAGGGGTTGTGCGAGCGGATCTGCGCGGTGAGCGTGCGCGAGGCGCGCGCCTGCTCGGCGAGCACGACCTCGATCGACGAGACGATCTGGTGGCGGATACCACGCAGCGCCGTGCGCTGGGCGCGCGTGAGCCGCTCGGCGAACGGGTGCTGCAGCACCGCGGCGAGGTCGGCGTCGAGACGCGCGAGCAGGCCAGGGTCACCGAGCAGCTCGAGCGCCCCGAGGAACGCGCGTCCCTCGGGAGTGTTCTCCATGAGGTTCTCGGACGCTGTCAGGTACTCCTCGAGGATCTCGCCCGTGGGGCGGTCGTCCTCGCGCAGCTGCTGGATGATCGTGCGCTGCAGCTCCTTGATCGACTCCGCGACGCGCGTGAAGTCGGTCGGCAGCTCGCGCATGAGCAGCAGCAGGTGGTCGTGCTGCTCCTCCATGCGGGCGTCGGGCACGGGCTCGATCTCGCCACCCCGGGCGAGGCGGTCGCGCTCCGCGGTCAGCCGGGCGATCTGCTCGTCGAGCGACGCGATCCGCGCCTCCCGGTCGGGGTTGGCGTCCTGCGCGAAGTGGTCGACGGCGTCGAGCAGCGCGCGGATGCGCGACTCGGAGACGAGCGAGCGAGCGCCGCCGGCGCGCGCGACGAAGTCGAGCGCCTCCTGCGCGTGCGAGGTGAGCTGGTACTCCTCCTCGTCGGCGTCGTTGACGTTCTTGATGAGCCACCGCTCACGCACCCAGCGCGCGCACAGGACGCGCGCCGGGTCGTCCGGCACGTCGGGCGTGCCGGCGGCCTTGAGCTGCGCGAGCAGGTCGGAGACCTCGAGGTGAAGCTGCTCGACGCCGATCGACTGCCGGCCCTGGAACGCCGACGCGAAGACGGCGACGACGAGCGGCGCGCTCTGCTTGTGCAGGAGCGTGAGCGTCGGCCGCTCGAAGGCGCGCTGCGCACCGGCGAGCGCACCGCCGATCGCGGTGTGCGGGATCTCCACCCGTCAGATGACGACGTTGACGAGCTTCGGCGCCTTGACGATGACCTTCCGCACGGGACGGCCGTCGAGGAAGCGCACGAGCGCGGGCTCGGCGAGGGCGGCGGCCTCGAGGTCGGCGTCGCTGATCGACGGCGACACCTCGAGGCGCGCACGGACCTTGCCCTGGACCTGGACGACGCACGTGACGGTGTCCTCGACGAGGTAGGCCTCGTCGGCGACCGGGAACGGCTCGTACGCGAGCGACTCGGTGTGGCCGAGACGCTCCCACAGCTCCTCTGCGATGTGCGGCGCGACGGGCGCGGTCATGAGCACGATCGCCTCGGCAGCCACCCGCGGGACCGCGGGCAGGCTCGTGAGGTGGTTGTTGAGCGTGATGAGCTTGGCGATCGCCGTGTTGGGGCGCATCGCCTCCATCTCGGTGCGCACGTCGGCGATCGCGCGGTGCAGCACGCGCAGCGTCGCGACGTCGGGCTCTTCGTCCGTCACGGTGACGGCGCCGGTCGTCTCGTCGACGACGTTGCGCCACAGGCGCTGCAGGAAGCGCTGCGAGCCGACGACGGCACGCGTCTCCCACGGGCGCGACAGGTCGAGCGGTCCCATCGACATCTCGTAGACACGGAAGGTGTCGGCGCCGAAGGCGTCGTACATCTCGTCGGGCGTCACGATGTTCTTGAGGGACTTGCCCATCTTCCCGTACTCACGGTTGACGAGCTCGCCCTGGTATCGGTACTCGGTCTGGCCGTCGGCGCCGGTGGTCTCGGTGACCTCGGCGGCCGGCACGTACGCGCCGCGCTCGTCGGTGTACGCGTAGGCCTGGATGTAGCCCTGGTTGAAGAGCTTGTGGAAGGGCTCCGAGCCCGAG
The DNA here is from genome assembly GCF_002564025.1 of Flavimobilis soli. Classification (NCBI taxonomy): domain Bacteria; kingdom Bacillati; phylum Actinomycetota; class Actinomycetes; order Micrococcales; family Jonesiaceae; genus Flavimobilis; species Flavimobilis soli. The sequence goes on along the minus strand of NZ_PDJH01000001.1, from coordinate 19,615 downwards.
ACGTGGCCGAGGTCGAAGAGGACCTTGTGCCAGAAGCGCGCGTACAGCAGGTGCAGCACGGCGTGCTCGACGCCGCCGACGTACAGGTCGACGCCGCCCGCGGCGCCGGCGGTCGCGTTGTGGTCCGGGCCGAGCCAGTACTTCTCGAGCTCGGCGGCCACGACGGCGTCCGCGTTGGTCGGGTCGAGGTAGCGCAGGTAGTACCAGCACGACCCGGCCCAGTTGGGCATCGTGTTGGTGTCGCGGCGGTACTGGCGCGGGCCGTCACCGAGGTCGAGGGTCACGTTCACCCAGTCCTCGTTGCGGCCGAGCGGCGGCTCGGGCGACGAGTCGGCGTCCTGCGGGTCGTACGTGCGCGGCGAGTAGTCGGGTACGTCGGGCAGGTCAACCGGCAGGGCCGAGTCGGGGACGGCGATCGGCAGGTCGTTCTCGTCGTAGACGATCGGGAAGGGCTCGCCCCAGTAGCGCTGGCGGCTGAACAGCCAGTCGCGCAGGCGGTACGTGATCGTGCCCTCGCCGATTCCGCGCTCCTCGAGCCACGCGATCATCGCGGCCTTCGCCTCGGGGACGGACAGGCCGTCGAGCGAGATCGAGTCGTTCGACGAGTTGATGATCGCGCCGTCGCCCGTGCGGGCGCCGTCCGGCGTGCCCTCGGGCGCGTCGACCGTGTAGATGACGGGGACGTCGAAGGCCTCGGCGAACGCGTAGTCGCGCTCGTCCCCGCCGGGGACGGCCATGATCGCGCCGGTGCCGTAGCCCATGAGCACGTAGTCGGCGGTGAAGACGGGCAGCAGCGCGCCGTTGACGGGGTTGGTCGCGAGGTGGCCCGTGAAGACGCCGGTCTTGCGGCCGGCGTCGGCCTGGCGCTCGACGGCGGTCTTCGCGGCGGCCTCGGCGCGGTACGCGGCGACCGCCGCGGCCGGGTTCTCGTGGCCGCCGGTCCACGCGTCACGCGTGCCGTCGGGCCACTCGGCGGGCACCTCGTCGAGCAGGGGGTGCTCGGGGGCGACGACCATGAAGGTCGCGCCGAACAGGGTGTCGGGGCGGGTCGTGAAGACCTCGACCTCGCTGCCGCCCTGGACGTCGAACCGGACCTTGGCGCCCTGCGAGCGGCCGATCCAGTTGCGCTGCATCGCCTTGACCTTGTCGGGCCAGTCGATGAGCTCGAGGTCGTCCGCGAGGCGGTCGGCGTACGCGGTGATGCGCATGTTCCACTGGCGCAGGCTGCGCTGGAAGACGGGGAAGTTGCCGCGCTCGGACCGGCCGTCGGCGGTGACCTCCTCGTTCGCGAGGACGGTGCCCAGCCCGGGGCACCAGTTCACGGGCGACTCGGAGACGTAGGCGAGGCGGTAGGAGTCGATGACGCGGCGGCGTGCGACGGCGTCCATCTCGGCCCACGGCGTGCCGTCCGGGGTGGGACGCGTGCCGTCGGCGAGCTCGGCCTCGAGCTCGGCGATCGGGCGGGCCTTGCCGGTGCCGCCGTCGGGCCGCACGGCCGTCTCGTCGTACCAGGAGTTGAAGATCTGAAGGAAGATCCACTGCGTCCAGCGCACGTACTCGCTGTCCGTCGTCGCGAAGGAGCGGCGCTCGTCGTGGGCGAGGCCCAGGCGGCGGAGCTGGCGCTGCATGTTCGCGATGTTCTGCTCGGTCGTGATGCGCGGGTGCTGACCGGTCTGGACCGCGTACTGCTCGGCGGGCAGGCCGAACGCGTCGAACGCGAGCGCGTGCAGCACGTTGTCGCCACACATGCGGCGGAAGCGGCCGACGACGTCGGTCGCGATGTAGCCGAGCGGGTGGCCGACGTGCAGGCCCGCACCCGAGGGGTAGGGGAACATGTCCATGACGAAGAAGCTCGGCGAGCCGGGGTCCGCGTGGCGGCCCTTGCCGTCGGTGAGCGGCCCGCTCGGGTTGGCCGCCCAGAACGTCCCGCGCTCGGCCCAGCGGTCCTGCCAGCGGAGCTCGATCTCCTCGGCGAGCTGCGGCGTGTAGCGCAGTCGCGGCTCCTCCGGGGACGGGGCGCCGGAGCGCGCGGGAGCAGGCTGGTTCGGGACGTTGGGCTTGTCAGTCACTCTCGCGAGTTTACCGGGCCGCAGGGACCTCCGAGCGCACGCCCGGGTGGCGCAGGCAGCCTGCCGCGGAGCAGCCGCTCAGGCGAACGCGCCCGCGATGCTCGGGCCGAGGCCGACGACGATCCACGCGAGCAGCGCGACGAACATCGCCGCGAGCAGCAGGCCGCGCTGACGCACGATGCCCGACGACGCGCTGCCGCCGAACAGGCCGTCCTGGACGTTGCGCACGAGCAGGAACCAGAAGATCGGGAGCGTCGCGAACCACACGACCATGCAGTAGGGGCACAGCGCGACGAGGACCTCGAGGCTCGTGTACACGAGGTAGGCGATAAGGCCCGTGGCAGCCGTCGCCACGACGAGGAAAGTGCGCCAGAACCAGCGCGGGAACGCGATACCGGGAACGGCGAGGAGCACGACGCCGATCGTCACGACGACCGGGAACGCGCCGAGGCCGATGTACGGGTTGGGGAAGCCCAGCAGGCTGCCCGCGTCGGACGCCATCGCCGGGCTGCACGTGAGCAGCGCGTTGATCGAGCACGTCGGCTGGTGGTCCGGGTCGACGAGCGACAGATAGCGCTCGATCGCGAGGGCGAGCGAGCCCGCGAGGCCGACGAGCCCGAGGATCACGAGGATCCGGCCGAGGGTGCGGTCCGCGAGCGGGCGCGGCGCGATGACGCCGTCGTCGATCTCGTCGAGCTGCGACGCGCCGTCGGGCACGTGGTCGGCTGTCGGGTCGGTCACGGGACGCTCCTCGGTCGGCGGCCGCCCGGCTGCGGCCGGGACCATGGTCCCACGCGTTTCTGGACGCCCGCTGGAGGCGTCACACCTCGTCGGCGGGCGTGTCCTCGAGGCTGCGACGCACCCGCTCCGCGACCGGGAGGCCGGTGCGCTGCCGCCCGACGGCGAGCACGACGAGCAGCCCGACGGCGGTCAGAGCCGCACCGACCCACGCGGTCGCGAGGTAGCCCCAGCCGGCGTCGATCACGAGACCGCCGACGAACGCGCCCTCCGCGTTGCCCGCGTTGAGCGCCGAGTGGCACAGGGCCGCCCCGAGCGAGGGCGCGAGCGGCGACAGGTCCATGAGGCGGGCCTGCATCGCGAGGCCGAGCACCTGCGAGGTCACGCCGAGCGCGACGAGCCCGACGACGAGCATCACCGGCGCGGATCCGGTTGCGCCGAGGAGGACGAGCGCGAGGAGGGTCGTGACGAAGCCGAGCACGACGGTGCGGAGCACGCCACGGTCGACGAGCCGCCCGCCGACGAGCACCCCGACGGTCATCGCGAGGCCGAACAGGCCCATGACGAGCGGGATGCTCTCCGTCGACATGCGGCCGACCTCGGTGACGAGCGGTCCGACGTACGTGTACACCGCGAACAGACCGCCGAAGCCGATCGCTCCCGCGGCGAAGGCGATCCAGAGCGGGCCGTTGCGCAGGGCGCGCACCTCGTCACGCACGGACGAGCCCTCGCCGCCCGCGCCTCGCGGCACGAGGCGCCACAGCGAGAGCATCGTGAGCAGCGCGAGGACCGCGACGATCCAGAAGGTCGCGCGCCACCCCCAGACCTGCCCGACGCGCGTCGTGAGCGGCACCCCGATCATGTTCGCGATCGTCAGGCCGGCCATCATCATGCCGATCGCCTTGCCACGGTTGCGCGGCCCTGCGACGGCCGCGCCCACGACCGCACCGACCCCGAAGAACGCGCCGTGCGGCAGCCCGGCGAGGAAGCGGGCCACGATCAGCAGCCCCATCGAGCCCGCGAGCGCGGACAGCACGTGACCGACGACGAACATCCCCATGAGGATCAGCAGCAGCCGGGTGCGTTCGACGCGCGCGGCGAGGACGGTGAGGGTCGGCGCGCCCGCGACGACGCCGACGGCGTACGCGGTGACCGCGTGCCCGGCCGTCGGGACGGAGACGGCGAGGTCGTCGGCGATGAGCGGGACGAGCCCCATGGAGGCGAACTCGGTCGTGCCGATCGTGAACCCGCCGACCGCGAGCGCGAGGAGCGCGGGCATCGCTGCCCGCAGCCCGGCCGTCTGGCCGTCCGTCGCGGCGGTCACTCCCCCGCCTCGGCGTCCTCGACGTCGACCCACACGGCGCGTGCCGCAGGCAGGCCCAGGTCGGCCTGCCGCTCGGGTCCTCCGTCGTCTGCCGTCCAGGCGACGGTGACGACTCCGGCGAACTCGCGGCGGGCGCGGACCTCGACGCGGGCGTCGAGGCCGAGGCCGAGGTCGGCGAACCAGCGCAGCATGTCGCCGTCGGCATCGGAGATGCGGGTGACGACGCCAGCGCCCCCCTGCGGCAGCTCGTCGATCGTGCGGGCAGAGCTCGGCTCGAGCTCGCCCTGCGCGGTCGGGATGGGGTCGCCGTGCGGGTCGCGGCGGGGGTGGCCCAGCGCTGCGTCCATGCGGTCGATGAGCAGGTCGGAGACGGCATGCTCGAGCACCTCGGCCTCCTCGTGGACCTCGTCCCACTGGTAGCCGAGGCGTTCGACGAGATAGGTCTCGAGCAGGCGGTGCCTGCGGACCATGGCGACGGCGAGGTCGCGTCCCTCGTCGGTCAACGAGATCGCGCCGTAGCGCTCGTGCTCGAGGAGGCCCATGCCGCACATGCGGCGGACGGTCTCGGAGACGGTGGACGCGCCGACCCCCAGGCGCTCGGCGAGCAGCTTGGTCGTCACGGGGGTGTCGGACCACTCCTGGGCCGACCACACGACCTTGAGGTAGTCCTCGACGACGGGGGTGATGTCGATGTCGCGGCGCACAGGCTCACGATAACCGTCGGCGCGTGAACCACGTGCCGAGGTGCACGCACGTGAACACGACGCCCTGCGCGAGGACGACCATGCCGGCGGGCGACGCGTCGAGCGCGTACGACGCGGCGAAGCCGACGACGGCGCACACGGCCGCGACGAGGGGTGCGACGACGAGCATCCGGTCGATGCGGTCGCTCAGGAGGTAGGCGGTCGCGCCGGGGATGATCAGCATCGCGACGACGAGGATGACACCGACCGCCTGGAGCGCGACGACGACGGTCACGGCGAGCAGGCCGAGCAGCAGCGCTCCGAGCCGCCGCGGCGAGAGGCCGATCGCGTGGGCGTGCGCAGGGTCGAACGCGTACAACGTGAGGTCGCGCCGCTTGGCGAGGAGCACGACGACGACGACCGCGCCGAGCGCGGCGACCTGGGCGAGGTCGGCGGGCGCGACGCCGAGGACGTTGCCGAACAGGATGTGGCTGAGGTCGACCTGGCTCGGCGTCACGGAGACGAGCACGAGGCCGAGCGCGAAGAGGCTCGTGAAGACGACGCCGATCGCGGTGTCCTCCTTGAGCTTCGACGTGTCGCGGACCGTGCCGATGAGCGCGACCGAGCCGATGCCGAAGACGAGGGCGCCGACGGCGAAGGGCACGCCGGCGAGGTAGGACAGCACGACGCCGGGCAGGACGGCGTGCGAGACGGCGTCGCCCATGAGGGACCAGCCGACGAGCACGAGCCAGCACGAGAGCAGCGCGCACACGATCGACGCGACGAGGGTGACGGCGAACGCCCGCTGGAGGAAGCCGTACTGGAAGGGCTCGACGAGGGTCGCGAGGAGGTCGGTCATCGGGCGCTCCCCCGCGTCGTCGGGCTGGTGCTCGTCGGGCTGGCCACCGCCGCGCTGGTCCCTGCCGGGCTGGCCACCGCTGGCGCAGCCTCGTCGGCCGCGCCCGTCCCCGCCTGCGTACCGAGGCGCCCGATCCGGCCGAGGTCGAGCCCGGTGAAGGCCTCGACGAGGCGTTCGGGCGCGAACGCCTCGTCGGGCGGGCCCGCGAACAGGACGCGGCGCTGCAGGAGGACGACCTGGTCGACGAGGCCGGGCAGGGTCGGCAGGTCGTGCGTCGAGACGAGGACGGACGTGCCCTCGGCGGCGAGCTCGCGCAGGAGCGTGAGCATCCCGGCCTCCTGCGTCTTGTCGACGCCGGAGAACGGCTCGTCGAGCAGCAGGACGTCGGCCTCCTGCGCGATCGCGCGGGCGAGGAACACGCGCTGGCGCTGCCCGCCCGAGAGCCGACCGACCTGCCGGTCGGCGAGGTCGGCGAGCCCGACGCGCTCGAGGGCGTCGGCGACGACCGCGCGGTCGTGCGCGCGCAGGCGCCGCAGCGGGCCGAGGTGCGGGTACCTGCCGGTCTCGACGACGTCGCGCACGACGACGGGGAACGTCCAGTCGACGTCCTGGCTCTGCGGCAGGTGTGCGAGCGCGCCCTCGCGGCGCGCGACGTCAGCGGGGCGCCCGAGGATCGTGACCGTCCCGCTCGTGGGGCGGACGGCGCCGACGACGGCTCGCATGAGCGTGGACTTGCCGGAGCCGTTGACGCCGACGAGCCCCGTGACGGAGCCGCGCGGCAGCGTGAGGCTCGCGGAGTCGAGGGCGTGCACGTCGCCGTAGCGGACGGAGAGGTCACGCACGTCGAGCGCGGGCGTCTGCGCTCGCGGTGCGGCGGGCGGCGGTGCCTGGGTGGGGCTCATCGGTCCTCCGCGGTCAGTCCGGCGACGATCGTGGTCGTCGTGTGGCGGAGCAGGTCGAGGTAGCTCGGCACGGGACCGTCGGGGCCCGACAGGGAGTCGACGTAGAGCGGACCGGCGAGCGGCGTGCCTGTCTCGCGGGCGACCTGCCGCTGCGCGACGTCGGGCACGGTCGACTCGCAGAACACTGCCCGCGGACGGTCGCGGCGGACGGCCTCGACGACGGCGATCGTCGAGCGTGGTGTCGCCTGCTGCTCGGCGTTGACGGGCCAGAGGTAGGCCTCGCGCAGGCCCGCGTCGCGCGCGAGGTAGGAGAACGCGCCCTCGCACGTCACGAGGAGCCGCGCAGGCTCGGGGACCGCGGCCACGGCGTCGGCGAGGTCGTCCGCGATCTGCTCGAGCTGCGCGCGGTACGCGGCCGCGTTGGCCCAGTAGAGCGCCTCGCCCTCGGGGTCGGCGCTCGCGAGCGCGTCGGCGATGTTCGCGACGTAGGTCTGGCCTGCGGTCGGCGACATCCAGGCGTGGGGGTTCGGGTGGCCTGCGGCCTCCCCGGAGGTGATCGGCTGCGGGTCGACGCCGTCGCTGACCGTCACGTGCGGGGCGTCGACGTCGGCGAGGAGCTGCGCGAACCATGCCTCGAGGCCGAGCCCGTTGTCGACCACGAGGTCGGCCCCCTGCGCGCGGACGAGGTCGGCGGGTGTCGGTTCGTACCCGTGGATCTCGGCGCCGGGCTTGGTGATCGACTCGACGCGGACCCTCGCTCCGCCCACCTCGGCGACCATGTCGGCGAGGACGGTGAAGGTCGTGACGACGTGGAGCCGGTCGTCGGCGGCGGGCGGCGCGGCGGCCGGGCCACCGCTGCATGCCGTGAGCGAGGCGCTCACGAGCGCGGCGGCTGCCGCCCGTTCGAACGTTCGAATCCAAAAGTTCGACATACCGAACTTTTGCACGGCGGCGGACGGTCCGCAATCCGCGCGGGGTCGGCCAGGAGGCGCACCGGGACGCGCGCCATGAGTCCCGCCGAGCGCCGCGCAGCCGTCCCGTCGTCGCGGGGCCGTGCCCCGGGTCAGGCCCGGGCGAGCACCAGCAACATCTCGATCGTCCCGGCGTCCTCAACCTGCACGAACCCGAGGTTCGGCGCCTCGATCTCGAAGTCGGTGAAGGTCACCGGGATGGACCCGCCCACGCGCACGCCGTCGCCCGAGCGCTGCGCCTGCATGCTGACCGTCACCTCGCGCGCGACGTCGCGGATCGTGAGCGTGCCGACGACCTCGAGGTCGACCGGCTCCCCGGTGAGCTCGGGCAGCGCGACCGGCGCGCCGAGCTCGAAGGTCGCGGTCGGGAACGTCTCGGTCTGGAGGGTGTCGCGCAGGAAGCTGTCGCGGGGGCCGACGCCTGTCTCGATCGTCGCCGCCTGGACCGTCACCGTCGCCGCCGTCAGCTCGCCCTCGGTGATCACGACCTCGCCCGTGACGTCCTTGCTGCGCCCGACGACGGTCACGTCCTCGCCGCGCAGCACCTCCTCGACGCGGTACCCGGCTTCCGAACCCTGCGTCACGGTCCACGTCCCGTCAGGCTCGAACGGCCCGGCGGCGGGCGGCTCGACGGGAGCGCTCGTGAGCGCGATCGGCTCCGGGTTGCGGCTCTCCTGCCAGCGCGAGTAGAGCGGGGGGCCCGCGAGCACCGCGACCAGCACTGCCACGACGACGGACACGAGGATGATGACGGTGCGGCGGCTCATGTCGCCATGGTCGCACCGCGCGGGGCACGCTGCCGACCCCTCCCTCGTACCGTCTCGCCCCGCGAGCGCCTCTCGACCGATGCCGCCTGGGCGCTGCGACCCGCCCGGCGGCTAGCTCGGCCGGCGTTGGCGCGACCGGTCACTCAGGCACGTCCTGCTCCTGCTGCTCGCTGTCGGGTGACGGCGCGCTCTCCGCGCCGCCTTCGGCCTCGGCCTGCGGGAGCGGCGCCGGGAACGCGACCGCGCCGCCTACGGACACGCTGCCGTCCGGGCGGGCGACGACGACGCGCATGTCGAGCATCCGGCGCGTCTCCCGGTCGAAGCGCAGCACCGTCATCTGCGACTCGCCGCGCAGCGGACCGACCGTGAGCTGCCCCTCGGCCGCGCCGGCCGTCGTCGAGCTGACGTACCGCACGCCCAGCCCGACGCGCGCGGGGCCGATGCGCCGGTGCACGTGCCCGGAGAGCTGCGTCGCGACGCAGCCGCTGCTGAGCGCCGAGGTGCCGGCGCGCGGGGTGTGGACCATGAGCAGGTCGACCCGCTCGTCCTCGCCGCACGCGACCTGCATCATCCGGTCGGCGAAGGCCTCGACGTCCTCCTCGCTGACCTGCGCCGTCCCGATGCCGGGCCGCGTCTCGTTCGGGTCGCTGTCACCGAGGATCCGCACGCCCTCGACGTCGACGACCCCGCCGTCGAGGACGGTCATGCCCGCCGCACGCGCCTGGCTGGCCGTCTCGGCCGAGTCGTGGTTGCCGGTCACCAGGACGTACGGTGCGCCGTCGGGCGCGGCGTTCGCGAACGTCGTCACGCAGAACCGCTCGACGGCGGTGCCGTTCATCGTGAGGTCCCCCGTGTCGAGGATCGCCGACGCTCCCGAGAGCTCGGCGACCTTCCGGATGACGGGAGCCATGCCGACGTTGCAGTGCAGGTCGGAGACGTGCAGGAGCGTGACGACGTCGCCGGCCTCCTCCGTCGGGGTCTCGGCAGGCTCCTCGGCCGTCTCCTCGGCCGACGGCGTCGCGTCGGTCGGCACGGCCCCGTCGCCTGTGGTCGACGGGTCGGGCGACGTCTCGCCGTCCGTGCCCGCCAGGTCGTCCACGCTCGTGCCGTCGTCGTCCCCGTCGCCCGCGTCCGCCGTCGGACGCGGCAGGCGCAGCGCGGCGGCGGCGAACTCTGCCTCGGAACGCTCGACCCACGCAGCCTCGGCTGCCGCGGTGAGCCTCTCGTAGTAGGTCTCGTTGTCCTCGTAGACCTTCACGAGCTGGCCGCCGTACGTCTCGACCACGCCGGCGAGGCGCCCGGTGATGCGCGCGCCCTCGAGCGCCGTGCCGGCGAACACGGTCGTCTCCCGCTTGCCCGCCGTGTTGCGCTCGACCGTCGACGGGTTCGTCACGACGAGCGTCACGACGAGCAGGACGACGGCCCACGAGACGGTCGCGGAGTGCGGGGCGAACGCGTGCGCGAGCTCGTGGCTGCGGGGCGAGCCGGCGAGCAGGAGCGCGAGCCCGAGCACGGCCGCGGCTCCCACGAGCAGCAGGAAGAACCTCGTGAGCGCGTCGCGGGCAAGACCGTCGATCGCGTCCTGGATCGTCGCGGACGGCCCGCCGAAGAACTGCAGGTAGGCCTGGAGGTCCTGCGTCAGAGCCTCGAGCGTGGGGCTCTGCTCGAGCGCCGACAGGTCGGACGGGATCTCCTTGACCGTCACGAGCACGCCGATCCCTGCTGGCGCGGGCGAGTCGAGCTCGACCGTGCCGAGCGGCCCTAGGTCGACCGTGACCTGACCGTCGATCGTCACCTCGTAGCGGGCCTCGTGCGGCCCCAGGCTCAGGTCGGTGCGTGCGGTCACGAGCGCGACGAGCGCGCACACGAGGACGACCGCGAGCGCGACGGACGACCACCGGAACCATCGGGGCGGGACCCGGTGGCCCGGGCGCCACCGCTTGGTACGCGTCGGCCCGCTCTCGTCCATCGGTCCACCTCTTTCGTGCTGCAGCCACGAGCGTAACCGCCCGTCCCGGGCGGCGCGGGCGGTGTCCGGCGTCTAGCCTGCTGAGATGACCTACGCCTCTCCCGAGTACACCCGTGACGCCCGGTACATCGCCACGCGGATCACCGCGGATGGCAGGGACGGCTACCCCGTCGAGGCAGGTCGCTACCGCCTCGTCGCCGCTCGCGCCTGCCCGTGGGCGAACCGGACGCTGATCGTGCGCCGGCTCCTCGGCCTCGAGGACGCGATCTCGCTCGGCCTGTGCGGCCCGACGCACGACGAGCGGTCATGGACCTTCGACCTCGACCCGGGCGGTGTGGACCCCGTCCTGGGCATCGAGCGCCTGCAGGAGGCGTACTTCAAGCGGGTGCCCGGCTACGAGCGCGGCATCACGGTGCCGGCGATCGTGGACACGCGCGACGGCGCCGTCGTCACGAACGACTTCGCGCAGATCACGCTCGACATGAGCACCGAGTGGACGGCCCTGCACCGCGAGGGCGCGCCCGACCTCTACCCGGAGGACCGCCGCGACGAGATCGACGCGCTCGTCGAGGACATCTACCGCGACGTGAACAACGGCGTGTACCGGTGCGGCTTCTCGACGTCGCAGGAGTCGTACGAGCGGGCGTACGACCGGTTGTTCACCCAGCTCGACCGGTTGAGCGACCGGCTCGCGGTGCAGCGCTACCTCGTCGGCGACACGATCACCGAGGCGGACGTCCGTCTGTTCCCGACGCTCGTGCGGTTCGACGCCGTCTACCACGGGCACTTCAAGTGCAACCGGACCAAGCTCACCGAGATGCCGGTGCTGTGGGCGTACGCGCGCGACCTGTTCCAGACGCCGGGCTTCGGCGACACGATCGACTTCGGCCAGATCAAGGACCACTACTACAAGGTCCACCGCGACGTGAACCCGTCGGGCGTCGTCCCGGCCGGCCCGGACCTCTCGGGCTGGCTCACGGAGCACGGGCGTGAGTCGCTCGGCGGGCGTCCGTTCGGCGACGGCACCGCGCCGCCGCCCGTGCGCCGCGAGGAGGCTCCGCCCGCGATCGGCTGAGCGGGCTCAGGCGTCGACGGTCCCGTCGGGCGACGACGCCAGGTCGGGGCGCAGGCCTCGCCACACGGGGTGGCGCAGCCGCTTGCTGCCCGTCCAGCCACCGTGCTCGACCTCGGCGGCGAGTCCCCGCGACAACCAGCGGGCGTCGCGCGACTCGGCCGCGGGGACGTCGTCGACGATCGGCTCGTCCGCAGCGAGCGCCGCGATCTTCTTCTCGAGCCTCGCGAGGTCACGGTCGGACAGTCCCGCGCCGACGCGGCCTGCGTACCGCAGGCCGTCGGGCGTGCGCGTCACGACGAGGAGCGAGCCGATCGACCCTGCGCGCTCGCCGCGCCCCGGCCGCCATCCCACGACGACGACGTCCGTGTGCTGCGCGTGCTTGATCTTGCGCCAGTCCGTCGACCGAACCCCGGGCCGGTACGCGGAGTCGCGACGCTTTGCGACGACGCCCTCGAGCCCGAGCTTCTCCGAGACCGCGAGCGCCTCGTCGAGCGGGAGCGCGACGGCGTCGGGCACCTGGATCGTCCCGCCCGCGTCGACCACCATCTCGAGCGCCTCGCGCCGCTGCGAGTACGGCAGCGAGGTCAGGTCTTGCCCTCCCGCGTGCAGGACGTCGAACAGCACGAGCTCGACGGGCGCGGCGCGGCGGGCGCGCTCGACGTCGCGGGGGCGGTCAGCCCCAGGCGGGTCTGGAGGCGTCCGAACTCGGGCGTGCCGTCCGGGCCGGGGGCGATGATCTCGCCGTCGAGGACGGCAGGGACGTGCACGCGGTCGAGGATCTCGGCGAGCTCGGGGTAGCCCGCCGTCACGTCGTGCCCGCCGCGGGTGCGCACGGACCACGTCCTCGCGGCCGGGTCGACCGAGAGGATCGCGCGGATGCCGTCCCACTTCATCTCGAGCACCCACGGGCTGTCGTCCGTGCCCGCGCGGGCGAGGTCCCGGCGCGCGACGGCGTCGGTCGACGACGCGAGCATCGGCGAGACGTCCTGCGGCAGGTCAGACGGCGCGGCGGCGGCGACGTGTGCAGTGCTGCCGCGCTCGTCGCCGCCCGCGACGGCGACTTCGTCACCTCCGTGCGCACCGCCCTTCGCGGCGCGCGTCGCTGCCTTGCCCGAGGTGCGGCCGGTCGTCGCGCCCTTCGCGACGCCGTCCTTCGCCTCGCCTTCCTTCGCCGCGCCTTCCTGCGCGGCGCCTTCCCTCGCCTCGCCGTCCTTCGCCGCGCCGTCGGCCGCGTCGTCCTCGCTCCGCCCCGGCTTCAGCCCCCGGCGACGCAGCGACTCGAGGTGCTTGCGCTTGTCCATGCGGTGGATGAGCCACTGCCGCTTCTCCGCGTCCGTGCGGATGAGCACGAACATCGGCGGCTGCGGGCCGCCGTCGTTCGCGAGCCCTCCGTCTGGGCGCCCTGCGAGCTCGACGATGATCTCGTCGTCGCGCATCTTCTCGGCCTCGTACGTCCCGGCGTCCCAGATCGTCACGGTGCCCGCCCCGTACTCGCCCTTGGGGATGGTGCCCTCGAACGAGCCGTAGTCGAGGGGGTGGTCCTCGGTCTGGACCGCGAGGTTGTTGCGACCGGTGCTCGACGGCGTCAGGCGCGGCAGCGCCCAGCTGAGCAGCACGCCGTCGTGCTCGAGGCGGAAGTCGTGATGGTGGCGGCTCGCGTGGTGGTCCTGGATGACGAACGTCGGGCGGCCGTCGCCATCGCGACGCGACGACGTGAACGGCTCGGGCGTGCGCGCCTCGTCGCGCTTGGCGCGGTACTGCGCGAGCCGGTCCTCGGCGCCCTCCCCCGTCCCCGCGACGGCCATCGGGTCGCCGAGGCGGGCGACACGGTCGAGAACCTCGTGCGGCCCGAGCTGTGTGAGGTCGTCGTCGAGCTCGTCCCACGTGCGAGGCGCCGCGACCGCGGGGCGTTCGCGGCCGCGCAGCGAGTACGGCGCGACGGTCGTCTTGTTGCCGCTGTTCTGGCTCCAGTCGACGAGGACGCGCCCCTTGCGCAGGGACTTCTTCATGTCGCTCACGACGAGGTCGGGGTGGTCCGCCTCGAGCGACCGCGCGAGCTCGTGCGCGACGGCGGACACGTCGTCGCTCGCGAGCGTCCCGTCGAGCCGCGCGTAGAGGTGGATGCCCTTCGAGCCGCTCGTCACGGGGACGAGGTCGAGGCCCATGCCGGAGACGATCTCGCGGCACAGCCGCGCGACCGCGACGCACTCGGGCAGTCCCGCGCCCGGGCCAGGGTCGAGGTCGAGGACCATCCGGTCGGGATGGTGCACGACCTTGCCGCGCGACGTCGTGTCGTCCGCGAAGCGCCACTGCGGCACGTGCACCTCGAGCGCGGCGAGCTGCGCGAACCACGCGAGGGTCGCGGCGCCGTCCTGCTCCTCGACGAGAGGGTAGGTGTTCGTGTGGTCGCTGTGCGCGAGGTCGTGGCGGTGCACCCAGCGTGGCGCTGACGCGGCGAGGTTCTTCTCGAAGAAGACCTGCCCCGGCTCGTCGGCCGTGCCGACGCCGTTCACCCACCGCTTGCGCGTCACCGGACGGCCGGCGACGTGCGGGATCATCACGGGCGCGATCGCCAGGTAGTAGTCGATGACCTCGCCCTTGGTCGTGCCCGTGACCGGGTAGATGACCTTGTCGAGGTTCGTGACACGCAGGGACCGCCCGTCGACCTCGACCGTGGTGGTGCGCGCCATTGCTCCATCCTGCGACCTCGGCAGAAACGTCGCACACTGAGACCGTGCGGTCTGTGTGGAAGGGCGCGATCTCGTTCGGGCTGGTCAACGTGCCGGTCCGGCTCTTCAGCGCGCTCGAGGAGCACGACGTGCCCCTGCACCAGGTGCACGACGCCGACGGCGGGCGCATCCGTTACCAGCGCCGCTGCGAGGTGTGCGGCGAGGTGGTCGAGTTCCAGCACATCGACAAGGCGTACGACGACGGCGAGAAGACGGTCGTCGTGACGAAGGAGGAGCTCGCGTCGCTCCCCTCCGAGCACAGCCGCGAGATCGAGGTCGTCGAGTTCGTGCCGTCGGATCAGATCGACCCGATCCTGCTCGACCGGACCTACTACCTTGAGGCCGACCCGAAGACGCGCAAGCCGTATGCGCTCCTGCTCAAGACGCTCCAGCAGTCCGAGCTCACGGCGATCACGCGGTTCGCGATGCGGCAGAAGACCCGGCTCGCGGCGCTGCGGGCGCGCGGTGACATCCTCACGCTGCAGACGCTCCTGTGGGCGGACGAGGTGCGCAGCCCGGACGAGCTCGAGGGCGGCTCGGGCGCGAAGGTGACGCCGCAAGAGCTGAAGATGTCGGCGTCGCTCGTGGAGTCCTACGCTGGCGACTTCCACCCCGAGCAGTACACGGACGACTACCAGGCGGAGCTGCGCAAGCTCATCGACGCGAAGCTCGAGAAGGGCGAGGCGCTCGACACCGAGGCGACGTTCGGCGCGACCGAGGACGGCGACGAGGAAGGCGGCGGGACCGTCGTCTCCCTCATGGACGCCCTCAAGCGCAGCGTCGAGGAGGCCCGGCGCCGCTCGGGCTGAGCGGCGCCCCCCTGACGTGCGCGGGGCCGTCGGCACCGCGAAGTGCTCAGCGGTCCGCGAACCTGTCGGTCGCGGCGACGAGCTCCGCGAGGATCCCCGGCTCCTCGAGCGAGTGACCGGCGTCCGGCACCATGACGAGCTCCGAGCCGGGCCACGCCTGGTGCAGCTCCCATGCCGAGACTGCGGGGCAGACGACGTCGTAGCGCCCCTGCACGATCACGCCCGGGATACCCGCGAGCGTCGGGGCGTCGGCGATGAGCTGCCCCTCCTCGAACCAGCCGCCGTGCACGAAGTAGTGGTTCTCGATGCGGGCGAACGCCGTCGCGTGCTTCGGGTCGGCGGCCTTCGCGATCGACTCCGCGTCGGGGACCAGGCGGACGGTCGACGCCTCCCACGTGGTCCACGCGACCCCGGCCGGGACGTGCACCTCAGGGTCGGGGTCGCTCAGCAGACGGTGGTACGCCGCCATGAGGTCTCCGCGCTCCTCCTCGGGGACGGGCGCGAGGTACTTCTCCCACAGCTCGGGGAACATCATCGAGGTGCCGTGCTGGTAGAACCACTCGAGCTCGGCGCGACGCAGCGTGAAGATGCCCCGCAGGACGAGCTCGGTCACGCGCTCGGGGTAGGTCTGCGCGTACGCGAGGGCGAGCGCGCTGCCCCACGAGCCGCCGAACACCTGCCAGCGATCGATCCCGAGGTGGGTGCGCAGCTTCTCGAGATCGCCGACGAGGTGCCACGTCGTGTTCGTCGACAGGTCGGCGTCGGGCGTGCTCGCGTGCGGCAGGCTGCGCCCGCAGCCGCGCTGGTCGAGGACGACGATCCGGTAGCGCGCCGGGTCGAAGACGCGCCGGTGGCGCGGCGAGGCGCCGCCTCCCGGCCCGCCGTGCAGGAAGACCGCGGGCTTTCCGGCGGGGTTGCCGCACTGCTCGTAATAGACTTGCTGACCGTCACCGACGTCGAGACGCCCCTGGTCGTAGGGCTCGATGTCCGGGTACAGGAATGCGTCTGCCGGCTGCTCGTCCGCGCGTGTGCTCATGGTCCGAGCCTAGGCTCGCGATCGGCTCATACGAGCGCGCGAGGCCCGTGGTCAAGCCGTTGTGACATCTTGGTCAGGGTGGGATTTCTCACGCATGCAGTCGTGAGATCAAGGCCCAAGGTCCCAATCGTCCCACCTAATATCGAAGAATGGCCAAGGCGAACAACACGGTGGATGTCGTCCTCATCGGCGGCGGAATCATGAGCGCCACGCTGGGCTCCCTGATCTCCCTCCTCGAGCCGACGTGGAAGATCGAGATCTTCGAGCGGCTCGACGACGTCGCGCTCGAGAGCTCCAACCCCTGGAACAACGCGGGCACCGGTCACGCCGCCCACTGCGAGCTCAACTACACGCGTGAGCTCCCGGACGGCTCGATCGACATCTCCAAGGCTGTGACGATCAACGAGCAGTTCCAGGTCTCGCGGGAGTTCTGGAACCACCTCGTGACCGCCGGCCTGATCGGCGACCAGAGCACGTTCCTCACCTCGACCCCGCACATGACGTTCGTGCGCGGCGAGAAGAACGTCGACTTCCTCCGCCGCCGCCACGCGACCCTCGTCGCGCACCCCCTCTTCTCGGACCTCGAGTTCTCCGACGACCCCGAGGTCATCGCGCAGTGGGCCCCGCTCCTCATGGAGGACCGCCACGGCGACGAGCCCGTCGCTGCGACGCGTGCGGCGTCGGGCACCGACGTCGACTTCGGCAAGCTCACGCGCTCCCTCTTCGACCACCTGACCTCGCAGGGCCACCACCTCAACCTGCAGCACGAGGTCCGCGACCTGCGCAAGCGCCGCGACGGCAGCTGGGACGTCAAGGTCCGCGACCTCTCGTGGAACGCCTCCCCCGCGCGTCGCACGGTCAACGCGCGCTTCGTCTTCGTCGGCGCGGGCGGCGGCGCGCTGCCGCTCCTGCAGAAGTCCGGCATCAAGGAGATCCGCGGCTACGGCGGCTTCCCGATCTCGGGACAGTTCCTTCGCACGACCAACCCCGAGATCGTCGCGAAGCACCACGCGAAGGTCTACGGCAAGGCCGACGTCGGCGCTCCCCCGATGTCCGTCCCGCACCTCGACACGCGCGTCGTCGACGGCCAGGCCTCGGTCATGTTCGGCCCGTACGCCGGCTTCTCGACCAAGTACCTCAAGCGCGGCTCGCTGCTCGACCTGTTCACGTCGATCCGCCCCGGCAACATCGTCACGATGGTCGGCGCGGGCCTCGACAACATCGACCTCACGGCGTACCTCGTCAAGGAGGTCGCGAAGACCCCCGAGGCGAAGTTCCGCACGCTGCGCTCCTTCATGCCGACGGCGCACCCGAAGGACTGGGAGCTCATCACCGCGGGCCAGCGCGTCCAGGTGATGAAGCGCGACAAGGCCAAGGGTGGTCGCCTCGAGTTCGGCACCGACGTCGTGACGTCGGCCGACGGCACGATCGCCGGTCTGCTCGGTGCCTCGCCGGGCGCGTCGACCGCGACGAGCGCGATGATCGACCTGCTCCAGCGCTGCTTCCCCGAGGACAGCCTGCGCTGGGCGCCGACCATCGCCGCGATCGCGCCGTCGAGCCACGCCGGTTCGTGGGACACGCCTGAGGAGCGCGACGCGCTCGAGTCGTTCGAGGTCGCCGCGGAGCCGGGCGCCTGAGCGTCCCCGCGTGCGGGCCTACCGTTCGCGCGGTGCGTGCCTGACCGGTACGCGGGGCTGACCGCTACGAGGCCTTGAGGGCCGAGTCGATCTTGTCCGCCCACTCGCGGATGACGGTCCAGTCGCGCGTGTCGGCGTCGGGTGCCCGCAGCGCCCGCGCGACGGCACGTTCCACGAACGACAGCGTGTTCTTGTCGAGGCGACCGCCGAACATGACGTGCTCGCGCGCGTCGAGCGCCTGCATCGTCCCGTCGATCGCGATCGTCGGCTCCTCGACGCTCGGCGGCTCGTCCTCACGTGCCACCGGGCCGCTCGAGAACAGCCACACCGGCCGGCCGTCGACACGGTCTGCCAGGCCGTCGACGAGGTCGTTCGCCTCGTTGGGCCACCGGCCGAAGTAGACCGCCCCACCGAGCACGAGCGCCTGAGCGTCGTCGAGGTCCTCTGCGCTCGTCGAGGCCATGTCGTGCTCGGACACGTCGTGCCCGAGCTCGCGCAGCCGCTCCACGACCGCGTGGCCGATCTCCTTCGTGGCTCCGTGCTTGCTCGCCACCGCTACAGCGATCCTCATCGCGCGCCTCCCCATCGAGATGTACGTCCACGATGTCTCGGGGCCGCCCGGGAAAGACAGAGACTTTGGCCCGGTTCTCGCTCACGGTCCCGTCGCCGGTCCGGCACGACGCGCGGCTTCAGGACCGGGGCCGCGGCGCGCCCGCTCAGGGCCTGCGCAGGGGCGCGGCGTCAGGAACCGGCCCGGCGGCGCCCGGTCAGGCCCCGCGCACCTCGTCGACGCCGCGGTTCGCGAGCTGGTCGGCCCGCTCGTTCCCGGATCACCGGCGTGGCCCTTGACCCAGATCCATCGGACGTCGTGCCGCGCGACCTCGGCCTCGAGCTCCTGCCAGAGCTCCTTGTTCTTCACCGGCTTCTTGTCGCCCGTGCGCCAGCCGTTGCGCTTCCAGCCCGCGAGCCACTTCGTCATGCCGTTCATGACGTAGGACGAGTCGACGTGCAGCGTGACCTGGCACGGCCGGTTGAGCGCTCGCAGACCCTGGATCACCGCCATGAGCTCCATGCGGTTGTTGGTCGTGTGCGCCTCGCCGCCCCAGAGCTCGCGCTCGTGGCTGCCGGCCCGCATCCAGGCTCCCCAGCCGCCGGAACCGGGGTTCCCCTTGCACGCACCGTCGGTCCACATCTCGACGACCGTGGTGCTCGCGCGCGGGCTGGTGGACTGCGTCATGGCGGGGTCGTCGAGCATCCGACCATCGTAGTCGGCCGCCTGCCGCCGGTCGGCGCGCGATTCTCCCTCACGGGATGGGTTTCCGCATCTTGAGGGCACGGACTATGGTGTGCGCATGAGAGCCGATGACGTCTCCCCGGCCATGACGTCGGGACATGCAGCACCCGCGGCGACCTCGCCGTATGCCCGCCCCACGACCGGCCCGCAGCCGGTCGTTCCCTCCGGCACGCAGCCGGAGCAGATCCGCGCCGATCTTCTCTACGAGTTCGAGCTCGAGCTGCGCCACACGGCGAAGGCCCTCGCGCGCAGCAAGCACGCGCCCGCACCGATCCTGGTCGCGGTTCCGGTACCGAACCCGAAGCCTGGCGTCCCCGACGTCTCGTGGCGGGCGACGGAGCTGCGCGGCTGGATGATCGGACCGCGGTTGTGCGTGCTCGAGGACGGCACCTGGGTGCCGCACACGATCGGTCGCACGCACAAGCTCGACAAGCCCCGCCACCAGAGGCTGTTCGGCGACGCGAACTCCAAGGAGTACGCGCAGCGCTGGCAGGACCTCACGGACGCGGGTGTGACGCCGGGCGGTGCGTACATCTACATCGACCAGGAGAACGAGCCGATGCTCGGCGTGGGGCGCCACCCGCGTCGCGCCGAGCTCTTCGAGGTCCAGCAGATCAGCGGTTCCCCGCACCTGGTGATGCTGTACGACCGCGGGTCGATGGGCGTGAAGGTCTCGGACGTCCGCGAGGACCTGCAGAAGCGGCTCAAGGACTACGCCTGACACGCGACGCTCTCACCGACGACGGCGGCGCC